>DLHO01000005.1:111261-224281 GCA_002483265.1 Flavobacteriales bacterium UBA7666
AATATCCATTCAATATCCATTCAATATCCATGCTTCATCATACCTATTGGCATCAACTAATCTGCTTCCTCTAAGAAGAATAATATCCTATGACCGTGTTCATTCCACAAACAAAAAACCGGCTCGAATGAACGGACCGGCTTTCGACGCAAAAGTTATTATTTAGGATTTAATTCAATTACATTTTTTTAGGTAACACTACCGCATCAATTACGTGGGTTACTCCGTTTGAGGAAATCACGTCTGCAATAGCGATTTGAGCACCGTTTACAAACCATTTTCCATCCTTCTCGGTGATCATTAAGTTTTCACCCTGCACTGTTTTAAGCGTTTGACCATTTTTCAAATCACTCGATTTAATTGCTCCAGGGACAACGTGGTAAGTCAATACGGAAGTCAACTTTCCTTTATTCTCTGGTTTTAATAAATTCTCAACTGTTCCTTTTGGTAACTTGTTGAATGCTTCATTTGTAGGAGCAAAAACCGTAAACGGACCATCTCCCTTTAACGTTTCTACTAAACCTGCAGCCTTTACAGCTGCTACCAATGTGGTGTGATCTGCGGAACCCACTGCATTATCTACAATGTCTTTAGAAGGAACCATTTTCGCTCCACCCACCATGACAAAAGCCTCTTCTTCCATTTCAGGTTCAGCCATGTCTTTCGATTCTTCCGTTTTGGTGTCCTCATTTACTTTTTCTTCGCTTCCTCCGCAACTTGATACTCCAAATGCTGTCATAGAAGCAGCAATTGTAAATGTTAAAATTGACTTTTTCATACTTGTTATTTTAAGGTTATGGTGTACATACGCTCAAAACAAGTATTTGGATTTTTAGGCATAAAAAAACCCTGACATTCGCAAGCGAAGTCAGGGTTTCTTAAATACTATGGTGCAAATTACTTTGCTTCTGAATCTTCTTCTTTTTCAAACACTCGTTTTGGACGCATTTGTTGGTTGATTCCCAATGAAATCCAAAAAGGAAGAACAAAGCCCATTAAGAATAGTAACATCCAAAATGCCATACCTCCGATCAAAAGAAACAATACGATACCAAAAACGCTCATGATATATTAATTTGTGTTTTGTGGGGTAAAAGTAGTAAAAAAATCAAAAGTTAATCTCTTTGAAACAACTTTTCTGTCAAAAAAGAATTTAGGAAGGTAATTGGCTTAATAAGTTTTCAGCATTTGCGAAAATCTCTTTCGTTTCTAAATGCTCAGCACCAAATCCGTAACGGTATTGGTCGCACATCTCGATAATTTCACGCAAGCCTTTTGCAATATCCGGATTTGTATCCACTAAACGGTCAAAAGCCTTTTCACGCGACTGGAAATTGCATTTCTCACATTGTTCAATTCGTTGAATAATCGCCTTTGGTAACAGAATTGCAAATACACTTGGGTCTTCCATATGTCTTTCAACATCTTTCCAATAGTCAATAGCTTCTACCGGAGATTCTGTTTTTGTCTCGTTTAAGAAAATTGGTTTTTTCGGAAGTTCATCCAAATCAGAAATTGCTATTTCTTCCGTTTCCTTTTTCTTACGTCTTCTTGCTGCTAAAAACACGAACAAAATTCCCAATAAACTTGTGGGAGCTACAATACCCACCCATAATTTGGATTTGGAAGAGGATTCTGTTTTTGTTTTCGATGTGGTTGTTTTTTGAGTTTTCAAATCAACCATGTCGGTATGTGTGCCGGACGTTGGATCTGACAGAACAATCGGATTGAAACTCTTATCCGGAATTACATTGACTTTGAATGCATTTCCTCTGATAGATAAATATTTTTCTTTCTCCGGGTCAAAATAACTAATTGAAGGTGCATTGAATGCCAGATCATGACCTTCCAATACCTGAATGTTGAATCGATAGGTTATCATTCCTTCTGCTCCGCTTTCGGTGAATTCGATGTCTTCTATTCGTTCCGGATCTCCATAAATAGAGCAGCCCTTAGGCAGTTTCAATTTCGGGGTATTGGAATTGTGAAGATTCCCCACTCCGGAAATAATCAATTCAAGTGTGAAAACATCTCCTTCTTTTACTTCCTTGGTTGGATTCTTTTGAGAAAGTCTGTACTCGCCTACAGCTCCAATAAAATCTTTCGGGGCATTTCCCGGCAAGGGTTTAATATTGATACAGAGTCCTGAAGACCGAAAACGCATTGTTTTGGAAAAAAGAGAACCATGGCAACGCAAAGCCATTTCATAGGGTTTGATGTGGCATTTTCCTGTTCCAACAGGAATCAACAACTGCTTCCCATATTCAAACGCTAAGGCGTCTTTTCCGTTAACGCGGGTTTGTTCTACTTCCACACGGCCATTCGGGAACGCATGCTCTTCCATTGAGATATCTGCTTTAAAATCAGAATATCCTTCTAAATATTCAATGTTGATGTATGAAAAGACCTTTGCTTTTAGCAAAATCGGTTCTCCTTCATATACACATGTTTTTTTACATTGGATGAAACCAAAAACCGGGTCATTTGAATTCACTTTGTTATCTTCTTCCGAAGCTTCATTGACCTTAATGGTGATTTTATTTGACCGGTAAACTTTATTTCTATAGGTGGTATAAGCATAAAATGAATAGGTTCCTTCTTTTTTGAAAGTTCCTGTTTGATTCATGTAATAGTAAGTTTTGATCTTACCACTTGGATCCATTTTCTGCTCCATTCCATGCATGATATTCAAATCCACTTCAAATTCTACAGGAAAATCAATTTTCATTGAGCCTTCTACATTCGCAGTAACTGTGAAACTAAGGTGCTCATTTGCACCCAATTCTTTCTTATCGGATGTAAGGGCGACCAGCGGTTTTTGGGCAACAGAGATCTGGCTCACAAATGTGAACAAAAGCAACAATAATTGCCATTGATTACCAGTCTTTTCTTGCTCTTTTACCACCTGTAGTACCTTTTGAACCATCCAATCTTTTCTTTGTATTCAGTTCCTGTTTGCTAAACTCATCGAGTTTGCGCTCGGTTTCTTTGTCTTGTAGTTTTTTTTGTTCGCTCTTCTGTTCCTGAGACTTTTGATCTTGTTGGTTTTGGTTATCCTTTGAATCTTTCTGATCTTTCTGATCTTTCTGATCTTTCTGATTATTATTTTGATTGTCTTTATTCTGTTCTTTATTCTCTTTGTCTTGTTTGTTTTGTTGCTGCTTTTTCTGCTGTTCTAATAATCTTTTCGCCTCAACTAATCGCTGTCTTGCTTTTTCATTATCAGGATCTAATCTCAGGATCTGTTTGTAAGTATCCACCGCACTTTGAAAATCCTGCTGTTTCATACGGGATTCTCCCAAACTTGTTCTGGCACTAACCTCTTTTTGTTTCGTTTCAGCGTTATTTGCTTGACGTTCAAAGTTTTCTGCAGCTGTTCCAAAATCATTTGCACGATACGCAGTCTGACCTATCTCCTGAGACAAATCTACATCATTTGGAGCTAATCTTTCGGCTCTTTTATAATACTTTAACGCTTCTTTGTAGTTTCCTTTTTTGTATAATCTTCTGGCTTCGTTGAGTGTATCTTTCCATTCCTGCCCAAAAGAGTTGAAAGTCAAAACACACGAAATGATCATCAATGCTGTTTTCATGACTTATTGGGATTAATAATAATGGGCAAAAAGAAGTAGCAAATCATACACAAGAGTGCCAATATTGTAGGTATGTAAAAATAGTTTTTATCTACTTTAAATTCTACTTTCATGACTTGCTTATTTTTTGTGTTTTTATAATTCGTCGCGATGTCATAGATATTCGGGAACGGACTATCGGAAGTTACTAAAATACTTCCGGATTCGCCAGCCATGCGCGTCAATCCTTTTTTGTCCAGTTTCGATACGACCGCCTGTCCATTTTCACGTTTATATCCTTCCGACTCATCGTATGGATTATTGGGGATTAAACCTCCTTTTAAGGATCCAAGACCCAAATAAGCCAATTCCACGTTCTTCTTTTTCAATTCTCCAAGCTGCTGTTTCCAAAGCGCTTCATGATCTTCTCCATCTGTGATTACGAGAATTGCTTTACCCGATTCGGTATCTTTAAATTGCTCCTGAGCCACTTCCAATGCTCTTCCAATGTTTGTTCCCTGATCAGATATCATGGAGGTTTCAATATCCGGAACAAACAATTTTGCAGCTCCGTAATCCATCGTAAGAGGAAGTTGTGTGTAAGCATCATTGGCGAAAACGACGACTGCAATCCGTTCACCCTTCAATTGATTTAATAATTCTCCGATTGCTTGTTTTGCTGCTGTTAATCGACTTGTTTCATTTCCTCCCATGTCTTTGGTATTCATGGAATTTGAAATATCCAGACAGATAACCAAATCAAGTACGCGTTTTGAGCCATTTACTTTCCGGGATCCCGCTACAGGTTGTGCCATAGCCAGAACTACAAAAAAATAGGTGCTTCGAAGTAAAAAATAATGCAAAAATGCTTTTACCGGCTCGAATTTCACCCACAGCATGCGCGTTGAGCCGTAACCGGAATACTCTTTATAAATTCGTGCTTTCCAATTCCATTGAATCCATGATAACGCAGCCAAAATTGGGATGACTACCCACAAACCAAGCATTTCAGAATGAAGGAGGTGCACGCCCCAGTCACTGAAAGGAACAGACACATATAAAATCAGCACAAGCAACCACCAAATTGCTTCTGAAACGAGTAAGAGCTTCACCAACTGATTATATGTATTCTTTTCTTTAATCATCCAGTTTGAATTTCAAACGTTGAACTCCCCAAGCAATAGCTGAAAACAAAATACTCCAAATGAAAAAGGGAAACAAGGTTAACGGCGGTTCTACACCTAAATGTTGATCTTCCATTTTTCGCTTTTCCAATTTATCAATTTCGATGTAAATCTTCTCCAGTGATTTCTCATCCTGGGCACGGAAGTATTTTCCATTGGTGAGCTTGGCAATATCTTTCAGAATGACTTCATCAATTTCTACCGGAACATTCTGATAAACAACACCAAAAGGTGTTTGAACCGGAGTTGGTGCCATTCCGTTAGCTCCTACACCAATGGTGTATACTTTACATTTCTTCTGCTTTGCTAATTCGGCTGCTTCCATCGGATCCGGACCTGTATTACTACTTCCGTCGGTCAACAAAATGATGACTTTAGATGGTAAACTATCGCTCCTCAATCGGGTAACAGCAACTCCCAAACCACTTCCAATGGCAGTTCCGGGCTCCAAAAATCCGGGTTCAATAGCCGTGATTTGTTCTTTCAACAATTTGTAATCCAGTGTTGCAGGACAAGCTGTGTAAGCTTCGCCTTCATAAACGACTAAACCAACGCGGTCTCCTTTTCTAGAATCCACAAATTTCTTAGCTACGCGTTTAGCTACTTCCAATCGATTGGGGTCAAAATCCTGAGCCAGCATCGATCCGGAAGCATCAATAGACAAAATGATATCGATCCCGTTTTTGTAGTCAATTTTTGGAGGATCAATGGATGTATTGTATGGTTCAGCCAGTGTTAAAACCAAACAAGCCATGGAGAGTGCATAGCATGTATTTATACCCCAACGGATGTAACGCACCCAGCCAATTGAATACGAAAGTTGTTCTTGTTCGGAATTCGCATATTTCAACTGACCAACGCGGCTTTTTTGCAAGTATTCCCAAAAAAACAAGAGTACAGGGATAGCAAACAACAACCAAAGCATGTGTGGATTGTAGAAATCATATTCCCAAAAGCATATGTTGAAGTAGCGACTCATTCCGGGATTTCCAAGGGACTTAATTCTGTGACGATTTCCTCTAAACGAAACAAACTGGATCGAATGTGCAGATCATTCAATTCCGTTTTTGCGAATTTTACCATGTCGGCTTCTCTCAGGAGCACTTCTATTCTTCTGATCATATTCAAATCGAGGCCTTTTAGCTTCAGCAGGGAGATTGTTTCATAAGTTGTACGCTCCATGAGGTTTAGTTCATAGCGCGAACTTAAATACATTTTCAATACGGCTGAGAAACCCACGTAATGGGATTTTGTTTTGTCGTGAAGCCAATCTTCTTTCTTTCTCAATTGTTTTATTGCGAGTAAAGTCCGTTCTCTTAAACTCAACTCTTCCGATTTTTGAATTTTTCTGCGTTTGTTCCAACCAATTCCAATTGCAATACCTGCAGCGACGATGAGCAGAACCCACCAGTATTTTTTGATTAATCTCCAATAATCATATTCTGGTTCAATTGATATTTCATCAATTCCGTCTTTTACTTTTTTCTTAACGAAGCCCACATAAAGATTTGGTGCCCGAAATGAAAAGGTAGAATCTTTCCAGGTAATCCACAATTCCGGCAAACGGTATTTAGCCGAATCCCAGGCAATTAATGTATATACTCCTTTCCAGTATTTAATTCCTTTTTGCGTATATGATGTGTCTTTAAACGATTCGATTTCCAATTCTCCTCCCGGTTTCCACAAGGTTTCTCCTTTGTGGTTCAAATCACAAATAAAAACATCTGATATCGGATTGTAATCAAATTTTGTCGGTTTGTTCTTTACCAGAATGGTCAATTGCGCTTTATCACCGATACGAACGGAATCTTCTGCCCAATAAACGCGTTTTGTTTGTGCAAATCCTGCTCCAAAACACCAACATGCCGCTATGGATAACAGAATCTTCATTTGCGGCGTTTGAATAATTGAAGTAAGGGCAAATAAACGTGATCTCCTACTTCGAAAAAAGCTGCGTCAATTCCTAATTGCAGGAAAAAGGCTTCATTCTTTTCTTTTCGAAGGGCATCCTTTTTTTCGTAATCTCTTCTCACCTGTGCGGAAGAACTGTCAATCCAATTTGTCGTGTTGGTTTCTGCATTTACCCAGCGGACAAATCCCACATTTGGAAGATTTGATTCTCCCGGATCACTTACACCCAAAGCAACCAAATCGTGCTTCCGTGCTGTGTTTGCAAATCCTTCTTTGCTTAATTCCAATTGAGAGAAATCACTGATGACAAAACAAATACTTCGTTGCCGGAAAATATTCCGGGCATATTTTAGACCCATATCCAGACTTGTTCCCCCGGATTTTGGTTGGAGGTTAATGAGTTTGCGCAGCAAAAAATGAACATGTCCAAAACCCTTTTTGGGCGGAACATAGTATTCTACTTCATCGGAAATAAAAATGGCGCCTACTTTATCGTTCTTCTTTGCTGCCGAAAATGCTAAAGTTGCTGCTAATTCAACTGCTAAAGAAATCTTGGAATCTTTCCCTTGTCCGAAATACATGGAACCAGAAACATCGATAATCAAAAGAACAGTTAACTCTCTTTCTTCTTCAAAGATCTTTACGAATGGTTCTCTGAAACGTGCAGTCACATTCCAGTCGATTGTTCTTACATCATCTCCTACCTGATAAGATCTTACCTCACTAAAAGACATGCCACGGCCTTTAAACGCAGATTGATATTGTCCTGCGAACACTTGTTCAGTCATACCACGAGTTTGAAGTTCGATGGTACGAATGCGCTTCAGTAAGGCTTCTTTATCCATGATAATTTATGGAACTTCTACACGCTGTAATAAACGTTCTATGATCTGTTCCGGCTTTACACCATCCGCTTCTGCTTCATAGTTCAAGCCAACACGGTGGCGCAATACATCCATGGCAACCGTTCTCACATCATCCGGAATTACAAAACCACGTTGTTCTAAAAATGCATTTGCTTTTGCTGCTAATGCCAGATTAATGGATGCTCTTGGTGATGCTCCGTATAACAGGTATTTTGAAATTTCGGAAACTCCGGCTGTTGCGGGATTGCGCGTCACATCAACGATATCTACAATATAACGTTCCACTTTTTCGTCCAGATAAATGGATCTTGTTAAGTGCTTTCCTTTGATCAAATCGTCCGGATGCATGACATGCGAGATCTTTTCTAATCCCTCAGGTCTAACATTGGAGCGCAAGATCAGTTGTTCTTCTTGTTTGGATGGATATCCCATGAATACTTTTAGCATAAACCGATCCACCTGCGCTTCCGGCAAGGGATAAGTTCCTTCCTGTTCAATGGGATTTTGAGTTGCCAGTACTAAAAATGGTTTAGGCAATTCGAATGTGGAATCACCAATTGTAACCTGACGTTCCTGCATTGCTTCCAATAAAGCTGCCTGCACTTTCGCAGGTGCACGGTTAATCTCATCCGCTAAAACGAAATTGGCGAAGATCGGTCCTTTTTTTACTGCAAACTGCTCCGATTTCTGCTGATAGATCAGTGTTCCTGTAACATCTGCAGGAAGTAAATCAGGAGTAAATTGAATGCGTGAAAACTGGCCGGAAACAGCACTTGAAAGCGTACGAATTGCCAAGGTTTTTGCCAAGCCCGGAACACCTTCCAATAGTACGTGTCCGTCTGCAAGCAAAGCAATTAACAGACTCCGAACCATGTTCTCTTGCCCAACAATTACTTTTCCAATTTCGCGACGTAATAAATCGTATTTCAGTCCTTCCGTTTTGATATCATTTGCAATTACCTGCAACTGCTCCGAAGGAGATAAATTAGGTATGTCCATCATAGTTTTAGCCTAAGGTCGCAAATATGTGAAAGAATGTTCTTTGGGCTTTGTAAATGCTGTTAATTAATGTTAACATTGCTTTACTATTGTGAGCTATGGAGATAAGAAAATGCTTGGAATGCGGACAGAAATTGAGTGGTCGAAAGGATCAGAAGTTTTGTTCTGACTACTGTAGAAATACGTATAATAACCGACTGAATGAAGATGCTACCAAGTATGTAAGGCGTATCAACAATATTTTACGAAAGAACCGACGTATTTTAGCAAGCTTGAATCCAACCGGAAAAAGAACAGTAGATGCAATTACGCTGGCTGAAGAAGGATTCAATTTCCACTACTTCACCAATACCTATCAAACTCAAAAAGGGAACACGTATTTTTTCTGTTACGAACAAGGTTATTCGAAACTGGATGGTGATCAGTATGTTTTGGTTTTGAAGCAGGACTACGTTAAGTAATTATCAATTACTTAATTCATCAATTATCAAAGGAAAACCTCTCTTACAATTAATTCACTAAAGGAATTCGTATTTTTCTGTTACTAATGAACTTATTCGAAACTAGAAAAGATAGTATATTTTGATCCAGAAACAAGATTAAGAGAAGTAATTATCAATTTCACAATTCATCAAGGAGAAATTTTCTTGATAATTATTCCATTAGTAATTGATAATTACAAATTCCACTTTTCCTTAAAGAAATCCATTTTCGGATGGTCTTTTACTCCTTCGCTACCAATAAACAAAACGTCTTTGCATTTTGTACGGTCGAAGAATAAAGACAGATGAGATAAAGCAACATTCATTGTTCCGCTTAAATCGATCTTGTGGATTGGCGCCTGATGAATTTCAAATAAATCGCGTAACTCAGCAGTTCTTTTATCGAAGTTATGATTATCGTGAAAAATTACAACGGCGTCGATTTTTTCAGTTAATTCATCATTTTCCTGAAATGGCAAAACATGAAAGCCTAATCCTACCAACCAAGAGTTAACGGTATCGGCAAACGGTGTTTTGTCTTCGGTATAAATGGTCTGAATATGTGTCGTCATTCTTCCCTTGTTTGTTATTTTTCGTTTACGTTTCTTAAAAGAGAGTGCAAAAATACTGTAAACTTTTAGTAAACTCTGTTTAAAATTGAATTAATTCCGCTTTTTATTTGAATTAGCAGTACAATAATTAGGAAAGCATTTGATCCTGAAATAATTAACTGCAAAGCCTATTCAACTTGAAAAATACAACAATTTCAACTAAAAACCTAAAACTAAATAACTAATTCGATTTAGTCAGTTTTATGGTTGATAACCAAGAATTCGCATAAAATCATCTGCTGTCTGTTCCTTTGAAAACAGCTCTGACACGATTTTCCCATGCTCATCACGCTGAATAAGTACATGTTTAGGTTCCGGAATTAAACAGTGTTTTAAGCCGCCATATCCACCAATTGTTTCCTGATAAGCTCCGGTGTTAAAGAATCCAATATAGAGCGGTTTATTTTTGTCGAACTTGGGAAGATAAATGGCATTCGAATGTTGTTCCGAATTATAATAATCATCCGAGTCGCAGGTTAAACCTCCAAGAAGTACGCGTTCATAATCGTCATTCCAGCGATTGATGGCCAGCATAATGAACCGTTGATTAATTGCCCAAGTATCGGGAAGATTTGTCATAAACGAACTATCGATCATATTCCACTTCTCGCGATCGTTTTGTTGCTTTTGATGCAGAACATTGAAAATTGCACCACCACTTTCACCAACAGTAAATGATCCGAATTCCGTATAAATGTTCGGTTCCGGAATATCGTTATCTGAACACACGCGTTTTACCTGCATCAGGATCTCGCGAACCATGTATGCATAATCAAAATCAAATGCCAGGGACTTTTTGATTGGGAAACCACCACCAATATTCAGTGAATCCAAAGTAGGACACACTTTTTTCAAATCGGAGTAGATGCGCAGACATTTTGTCAACTCATTCCAGTAATATGAGGTATCGTTGATTCCGGTATTAATGAAAAAGTGAAGCATTTTAATCTGCACACGTGGATTATCTTGAATAAATGCTTTGTAAAACGGCACGATCTCACGGTAACGGATTCCCAAACGCGAGGTATAAAACTCGAATTTCGGTTCTTCTTCCGATGCAATCCGAATTCCAATCTTCAATTCATTTTCACCCGTTGCGGCAATTAAATCATGGATTTCAGCTGTATTGTCAACCACCGGAATCACATTCAATCGCTTATCTTCGATCAAATCTGCAATATTCTGAATGTATTGAGGCGGTTTGAATCCATTACAAATAACATAGCTTCCTTCCTTCAGTTTTCCTGCGTTCAATACATTCTTTACGATATCAATATCAAATGCCGAAGATGTTTCAATGTGAACATCGTTCTTCAAAACCTCATCCAGAACAAAGGAGAAGTGAGAACTTTTTGTACAGTAAGAATAATAATAGTTTCCCGAATAACCCAAGTTGTTCATTGCTTCGCGAAACCAGCCTTTGGCTCGTTGAATATTGTGAGAAATTTGAGGTAAATA
Organism: Flavobacteriales bacterium UBA7666; assembly: GCA_002483265.1. Classification (GTDB taxonomy): domain Bacteria; phylum Bacteroidota; class Bacteroidia; order Flavobacteriales_D; family Crocinitomicaceae; genus Fluviicola. The sequence goes on from DLHO01000005.1 coordinate 122,345, forward strand.
ATTGAATTTCAATGGCGTGCCATATTCTTCAATTAATCGCATCAAATCAATACCATGGAACATCAAACGATCTTCTCTCAAGTGAAACTCATCTTGTGGGAAATCAAATGTCTGATCGATAAGGTCAATGTATTTTGTTCTCATTCGCTACACGTTGCACTCCTCCTACGGAAATCTTTCTTAAAAGTTCTAAAACCAACCAAATTATTCCTTAAATAATTCGGTGCAAATTTAGAGTAAAGATTGGGATGTGACTGGTAAAAAATTAAAAATTGGTTCGCTTTTCCAAGAAGTATTCTTGACAAGTACTTTAAATGAGTCTTTTTGAGCCACTTTGTCAATCCAAAATCACCTTTGAAATCCACATTTTTTCAATCTCTTTTTCTGCGATTCCTTCTTTAATTCTGCCAATTGCAATCAACTCCTTATTGTGAACAATCAATGCTTTGGGTGCGCAGTATTTTCGGGTTTTGAAGTGCTTTTCTTTTACCAAGCCGTTCAGATCAAAAAAACTGATTACGAATTCGTCTGCTTTACTGACATTCAATACTGCCCAGTGTGTTTCGTCTATTTGTGCAACAACTGGTTCATCGCCAAAATCACCGTTGAATCCTTTTTTATAAAGAAAATTTCCCTTCGGATCAAAAAGAAAAACAAAACTTTGAGGGTTCTCATGCAAGTCCTGACCAACTAAGAAAACATATTTGTCAGAAACAACCAAGTCATTCAAACACGCACCCACTTCAGACAAAAATTTATCCCTGTGCGTAAAAACCTGAGTTGTCATGCTATAAAATTCCGAGTCAAATTGGATCAAAGCCATTGGATTGTTTTCCCGATAAGTGCTGTCTCTTCCGCGAACCTCTCCGCAAAGCCAGAACGAATCATTGGCTCCTTTAGCCAAAGCAACCGCATCAAAAGTTTTTGCATTGTACTTATTCTTTAGGAACCAAACCGGCCGCATATAAGTCGTATCACGCAAGGCGGATCCTTTTTCATCAGTATGGATTAAACGTAAGGAGTATTCATCCCGATAGCCCATGTTCGGATCGGGTGTAGTAAAAGAAGATGCTCCAATGACTAACCCATTTTTGGAATCGAAAGTCATTCCAAAAGGTGTGGAATTATAAAAAGAAGGATATTCTGTATAGGAATTTAGGCGAAGACTGGAATCTAAAAAAGCGCTGAAAACTCCCTGACCTCGATCTCGATCATAATTTTTTTCGCGGTAATCGTTCATGAATCCACAAACAGCAATTTGATTATCATGCAATATAACAACATGTTGCGCCTCAATTCCGGGAAGAAAAATGCGCTTCAACAGCTTTCCGTCGGAACTTACTTTTTGAACGAAAGGATGTGTTCCATAGGGTAAAGTTGTGTCCGCATAAACTGTTTCTCCTTTGACTGTTTTAAAAAAAGCCAAACCGGTTTCATATCTCCCAACGATATACACATTTCCTTTAGAATCAGTTACTGCATCACGTGCTATGAAATCAGCGACATTGCTTCCTAACACTTTCTCCCAACCAGTCTGCTGGGCAAATACTTGATTTGCAAGTAATAAAATACATGTACGAAAAAACCATTTCATGACACAATTATACTCAGAAAAGTTTTAGTTGTGATGCTTGGTCAGATGCTCTACTAATCTGGATGCCCGATAACTGGAATACATTCCAAAAGCGTTCACAACAATTCCTTTGATATTCTTCTCCGTAGAAGAAATCGCATACACAATCATTTCATCCCCCGGATCAGTCATTCCTTCAAAACGATAAACCTCATCGATCGTGAAATCTTCCGGAGATAATTGGGTAGCCGATGACTTTTCAAACAAACAATCTTTTTCTGCTTCCATGGACAAATCGGCTGTGTATCCACGCTTTTTTAAGTCGTTTACCGCTTCAGTCACTGTTTCGTAATTCCGTTGTTGTTCCATAATTGCCCTGTTTTCATTCTTTTAAAGATACTGAAAAGATTCTTCCTTCTGATTAAGAAATCCCAGAAAAGCGGTATTGCAAAAGCTTTCCGCTTTCACTTACCCAGAAACTTACTATTTGGAATATTCAAACTGCTTATAGAAGCAAAAACGTACCAATTATTATCCTGAGACAGGAATTGGAGAAGATAAATTATCACCGAAAGGAATCATTTCAGAGACGAATGATTTCTTTTCTATTTGGTTTCTTTTCATTCCAAAGGCAACGGAGATGAATCATGCAGCGTCTTCCTTACAATTAAATAATTAAACATGAAAAAACTACTACTTAGCATTTCCCTGACTTTGGGATTTCTTTCTTTTTCGTATGCTCAGTGCAGCGTACAAGTAAACGATAGCTTATTGAGCAATTACGATTATATTCTGAATGCGGTGAACGCAACGGGAACAGCACCTTTTGTTTATAACTGGACAGTAACGGATGGTAACGGAATGCCGGTAATGTACACTTCCACTTGGGATGGGGACAGTATTACGATTGATGCGATGACACTTCAAAACAATTATGGCTGTGTAATCTATCAACTATGTATGACAGATGCAAACAACTGCACGACTTGTTCTTCTGATACTGCAGCATTGCAGGTTCCTTATCCGTGTTATTCCCAATTTAATTCATCGATAGTTGGACCAAATCAGGTTTCACTTACCTTAATGTCATCCATTCCACAATGGATGATCACAAATCAATTCGTAACATGGACAGACGGAAACGGTCAGGGACAAGGAATACCATATATGGGGCCGGGAACAATTCTTACTTATACACCAGGAGCTTCCAATCCTTCCAATAAGTTCTTCTGTTGCATCATGACCACGGCAATAAATGGCGGTTGTATTTCGTGTGATTCTATTCAGTACACCAATTCCACATTGAGTTTGGATGAATTAACAAATAATACCCTTCACATTACTCCAAATCCGGCTTCATCAGTGGTGAAAATCGAGAGCAACTCGGGAATTGAAGCGATAAAACTATTGAATTCAGTGGGGCAATCTGTGATTCTAAATTATTCTGTAGAAGGTGATTCAGCGTGGTTAAACGTCTCTGAACTTCCTAAAGGAATTTACATTGTTGAGGTTTCTACAGTAGCAGGTGCGTTTAAACAAAGAATCATCAAAGAATAGAAATACAGAATTACTATTTTTCACCGCAAAGAAGCAAAGAGAAGTTCTAACCCTTCGTTCTTCGCGTCTTTGCGGTTTATTTTTTATCAAGTAAATCTTTGATTAGTATAGGCGGTCTGCCAACTATGGCCTGATCTCCGCGCACAACAATTGGCCGCTCAATCAAAATTGGATATTTCATCATTGCCTGAATCCATTGCTTTCGGGTACGTTGTTTTCCAGCATATTTTTCAAGAAAAATTTCCTCTTTCTGACGAATAATCTCCAAAGGCTTTGCCTTTAGTAGCTTCAATAATCCATCCAATTCTTCGTATGTTGGCGGAACCAGAAGGTAATCCCGAATTTCAATGTCTGCACCTAATTCTTCCAGGATGCAAAGACCTTCTCTGCTTTTTGAGCAACGGGTATTATGGTATATGATTGTTTTCATAAAAAAGGCATAAGACTCAAGACTCAAGACAAAATTTGGACTAAAAGAGAATTTAAGTCTTTTGTCTTACATCTTGAGTTTCTAGTCTTAATTAGCTTCCGTACATCATCAGATATGATTTCAGGAAAGGCAATAATTCACCATCCAATACTTTATCCGGATCATTCACAGTATAATCTGTTCGGTGATCTTTCACCCGGCGATCATCTAATACATAACTTCTGATCTGGGATCCCCATTCGATTTTTTTCTTTCCTGCTTCAATTTCATCTCTTGATTCAGCGCGCTTACGCAATTCTATTTCATATAACTGAGAACGCAATAATTGCATCGCTTTTTCCTTATTCGCTAATTGGGAACGCGATTCGGAGTTTTCAATAATAATTCCGGAAGGAGCATGTCGCAAACGAACTGCTGTCTCTACCTTGTTTACGTTTTGTCCACCTGCACCACCAGAACGGAAGGTTTCAAAACTAATATCTGCAGGATTGACATAAATCTCAATCGTATCATCAACGGAAGGATAAACATATACCGAAGCAAACGAAGTCATGCGTTTTCCTTGTGAATTGTAAGGACTCACACGCACCAAACGGTGAATTCCGTTTTCACCTTTCAGGTATCCAAAAGCAAATTCACCTTCAATTTCCAGCGTTACGGTTTTAATACCAGCCACATCACCTTCCTGAAAGTTCAATTCTTTCACTTTATATCTGCTTTTTTCGGCCCACATCAAGTACATACGCATCAGCATTCCTGCCCAGTCACACGCTTCCGTACCACCAGCACCTGCCGTAATCTGAATTACAGCACTTAAAGCATCTTCCTCACCTGAAAGCATGTTTTTCAATTCCACTTCGTCAAGCGTCGTAAGCAAATATTGGTACGCATCATCACATTCCGATTCTTCTGCTGCACCTTCTTTCACGAACTCAATCAACACTTCCAAATCATCTGCTTGAGATTTCAGACGTGTATATGATTCGATCCAAAATTTCAGTCCGCGAATTTCTTTCATTTGCGTTTCTGCCTTTTTCGGATCGTCCCAGAAACCCGGGTCTTGTGTTTTCAATTCACTTTCACGCAACTGCATTTCCTTTTCAGGAATTTTCAAATAGATTGCAATCGCTTCAATGCGCTGATTAATTTCCTTGAGTTGGTCATTGTTTACCATAACGCAAAGTTAATTCAAAATTCAAAAGGCAAAATTCAAAAGTGAAAATTGAAATGGTAGAATTGAAAAGAGATCGTAAAAAGAGATAAAGTATTTAGCCTTCCTAGCGGAAAAAAATTACATTTGCACCGAGAAAAAGACTTTTAAACGAATTACAAGATGAATATTCCAGCAAATTTAAAATACACAAAAGACCACGAGTGGGTAAGTGTTGAAGGTGATGTTGCAACAATCGGTATTACTGATTTCGCTCAAGGTGAATTAGGTGATATTGTTTATGTTGAAATTGAAACAGTAGGTGAAACAATGGATCAGGAAGAAGTTTTCGGTTCTGTTGAGGCAGTTAAAACAGTTTCTGATTTGTTCATGCCAATTTCTGGAGAAATTATTGAGTTTAACCAAGGTTTGGAAGCAAATCCTGAGGCGGTGAATAAAGATCCTTATGGAGACGGGTGGATGATCAAAGTAAAATTGACCAATCCAAGCGAAGTTGATGGTTTGTTAGACGCTGCCGGATACGAAGCTTTAGTAGGATAATAAACACATCAAAATATCTAGAAGCCCTGATTCGTTGTTGAAATCAGGGCTTTTTTATATCTACTGCTATCATTTTAACCACATAGATAAATAGCACATATAATTTGTGTTTTATGAATTGGTTGCTTATTTCAGGGAATCTTTACTCATTGAGCCCACACTCATGCTATATGATCTATGATCTATGTGGTTCAATAAAAAACCTGTTTTCTTGGGCATGATTTTTGAATTCCCCGATTCCAAACTAAATTAAATAGTACCTTTCACAAAAAAATTGTCTGATGAAAATAGCGTTATATATCACCGGGTTGTTGATCTTTTTGAATTCCTGCACCATTATTACTTCAACAAATGCACCTGGAAAACCTGAAAAAACGTTTCCTAAATCCATGTTGGGGAAATATGAACTAATTTATCCAGAAAGTTTTCAGGGAATGATGGAGGGTACGGAAATGAAAACAATCATCGAAATCAAATCGGATGAATTGATTATGAACAGTGGTGAGGGTGATTCACACATGAAAATCAATGATTCGATTTCCGTTACCAAACTTGGAAAGCAATATTATTTGTGCATGGGGAAAGAGCCCGTATTGAATGTATTCAAGGTTATCAAAAAAGGAAAAGATTTGGAGCTTCATTCCATGAATGCAAAAGAAGGAGTTACTGCTGATCAATTGAAACCTTTCTTCTCTCAGGTTACTGTCAATACAGATACTGACGAGGAAACAGGCGAAACTACCGAATCTTATGTTGTAACCATTGATGACAGCAAGATAGATAGTTATTATAAAAGTGATGTCATTCATGTGGAACCGTTTATATTGAAGCGGAAAAAATGAAACTGCTCTTAATTTTATTGACCACCTTCATTCCTTTTGTAAGCTTTCTGCAAAAAACAGGAACACTTGTTTTATCTGGCGATGCGGATTATTATGGTTACGATAAAAGCGAATTTATCGTTCATTACAATCAAGAAGTCCTGGGACGATTTGATAAAGATGGCAATTTCAGTTATTCGTCTGAACAAAAAGGCCCGTTCATTATTAAACATCCTGATTTTGAATCATTAACAGTGGCTGATATTTCTTTTTCGAAGTATAATCCTTCACAATATGTTTTCCAAAAGATTACCCCTGAAGCGAAAAAGAGGCATCTGGAATTATTCAAAACAGAACAATCAAATACCTGTACCGGGTCGAGTAAAAAAGACATTGATGTGTTTGCGATAGATTCAATGGCTTCTTTTCCAGGAGGAGATTATGCCATGTCTAAATTCTTAAGTGAGCATATTATTTATCCTCAAGCTGCGGTTGAACTGGGAATAACGGGTAAGGTTTATTTGACTTTTATCGTTGAGGCAGACGGAAGTATCACGTGTATAGAAGTTAAGAGAGGAGCAGATTATCTGCTAGATAGAGAAGCTTTCCGATGCCTCAAGAGTTTCCCCAAGTTTATTCCTGCTACTCATAAAGGAGTTCCAGTTCCAATTATTATCTCTTTACCGGTAAATTTCAACTTGAACTAATTCCGATTCTGTTTTTTTTGTGTCAGAATGATCCAATAGCAGACTTAACGGGTTAATAGAATAAAAAAAGGGGCTGTCCCTATCCTACAGCCCCGATTTATGTGTTTAATCTGCTACTAATTAAACAACTTCATCAATTTCTTCGTCGAGGTAAATAAAGAATGCATATACATCATCTTTCAATGCCTCAGCTTGTTTCGCTTTGAGTTCTTTTTTCAACTCTAAGTTTTCAATCAAAGCTACATCACCTCTTAAATCGGCGGTATTTCCCTGACGTGTATCTTTACGCAACTCTTTCTTCGCCGCACACAATTCTTTTTTGGTTGCTTTAGTCTCTAAATTTGCCTGATGAATTGCTGTAGACTGGTCGGCTTGTAAGTCACATTTGTCAATACGCAAGTACTTTTTATCTCTTCTTAAATCGGCTTTCGCTTTTCGAAGTTCTTTTTTACTCATGTGTGACTCAATCACTAAACCTGCTTCTTTATTGGTTTTGAATGCAGCTTTGTGAAAAGCAATACGTTCCCGATCTCTTTCAATTCGTGACATGGATGCTTTCATGTCTTTATATTCTTTACGATTTAAAAATCGGTTACCTTCTATTGAACCTTCCGTATTTCCGGCAAAAGAAGGCGTTGCTGCTAATAATAATCCTGTTACCATCGTCCCGATTGCAAACAAGTTCTTAATTTTCATCCTTTCCATGATTTCCAATTTTTTTGGTTCGCTTAACCAAAGGCAATGGATGTGCCACGAATAAAAAAAACCTTCAAACACTTATATAGCAATCGATTAAGACGCTTTATTCAAAATGAAAAAATATGTGAAAATTTTTCAAAATGAAAAAATAGACTTCGAAATGAAGAAATGAATAATGTGTATCTTTGAAAAAATTGATCATGAATCTTATTTATCCTATCTCCTTTTCATTGGCAGTATTTCTGATTATTACGATTATCGGAATAAGAAAGTCTCCCCGATTTCCAAAAATCATTTCAGTCAATATCCTTTTTCGTGAGCGTTTTCTTACTGGAAGAACCAGTGGAATAATGGGTACTTATAAAAACATTCTGGAAGTAGTTGTCACTGATCAGGAATTGTGGATCCGCCCCTTTCTTCCGTTTTTTCCTTTTGCTGCCATCGTAAATGGAATCCATCAGGTTCCACTAACGGATATTCAAGGAATCGAGACCAGAAGAAGTGAAACAACTATTTACTTCATTAATGACAAGGGAGCAAAAGTTCATTTTTCGATTTACTTTAAGAATCCAAAAGCTTTTATCAAATCAGTTGAACAATTCAATAAATCCGTTAAGGTTCAATCTGTTCATTAGTATTTTAGAATCTTCCTCTATTAAAGAATCTTCTATTCGGATCAAAGATTTGTGCTCCTTTGGTGATGTTCCCAAGTAAGATAAGAACTGCTCCGGATAAAGCAATGTAAATTGGTTCCAAAAAATTGTCGATTTCAAAAGATTTCCCGAAGAAAAATCCATTAAAAACCCAATGGATTACAAGAAGAATCCCATTTGGCAGGTAACAAATCCTTCTTATTTTCCAAATGCGGTAATGCGTATTTGTTCTCGTAAGATCAATACTCGTCTGAGCAACTAATCCGGATTTTTCCAGGCGATCCATCTTCGCCAACTTTTGATTCAAGCGACTGTATCGACCATAGTAAATCATGAAATAAATGACTTGCAGAATAGAGAAGATAATTAGAATAAGGAAAGGAATGTTTTTTGGATCAATGTCAATCATTTGATTTATTTTGATGATTCTTTCCTATACGGATCAGAACCGGAAATAACACATTCGTTGATTCAAACTCTGGAAATTCAGGAAAAATTAAATCGATCGGGTTAATTTCGTGTTTGTCCGTATAATGTTTCACTCCTGACCACGTTTTCAAATAACCCAAAAGCTGTTCCCGGTTCCAAGTGTTTCGAATGGAAAACTCAGGATGATCCATTTCTTTAAATGGAAAAGGAATAGTTTGGTACTTTTCATCAATAAAATGCCGTTCGGGATCCCAATATCCATCTAAGGTTTCCGAGTACAATTTCTCAATGACTTTTTGAATTTCTTTATTTTCGACTTGGATATTTCCATAACCCAAAACAACTAAAAGTCCATTCGGTTTTAGCACGCGCTTTACTTCGGTATAGAATCTTTCAAAGTCGAACCAATGAATTGCCTGACCTACTGTAATGCAGTCAAAGTATTGATCCGGGAAATTGGTTTCTTCTGCCAGCTGTTGTGAATAATGAATCTTTGGATGAGAAACCGCATTTTTTAATTGATTTTCGCTTAAATCGGTTGCTTCTACTTCATCAAACAAATCCACCAATTTTTGTGCAACTTGTCCGGTTCCCGTAGCACAATCCCAAACACGCTCTTTTCCAATCAGGATCGTTTTCAAAAAAGTGAACACTTCGTCCGGATACGAAGGACGAAACTGTGCGTAATTGCCTGAGTTATGTGAGAAGTTATCTTTCATATCGACTACGCTCAATGACCTTACAACTTAATACGTACTCGTTGCTCCACCAACATTTTCAATCGGATGCCAGGTAGTTTTGAGTTCCTGTAGATCGGTGATGTAATAAGGATTCTCGTCTGTTGCTTTGGTAAAATCATGCTCGTAAACGAAGACGCGTTTCACATTGCAATCAGCACCCGATTCAATAGCCAAGGCATGTTCTTTATTTCCACCTGCATAAACTACTGCATTCACATCCATGTGGCTATGGAATTGTTCTACCAATTCTTTTTCTGTTCCAGTGAGAATATTGACAACTCCACCTGTCAGATCGGAAGTTGCTAAAACTTCAGCAAAGGTGATCGCACATAAAGGCAAATTTTCCGAAGCTAAAACTATGCAGGTATTTCCTCCGGCAATGACGGGTAAAATAGTTGAAACCAAACCGATCAATCCGTTTGCTTGCGGAGCAATGATTCCTACAACTCCCATTGGTTCCAAAGCCGAGAAATTGAAATGGCTACTAGCCACCGGATTCACAGAACTAAAAACCTGCTGGTACTTGTCGCACCAACCTGCATAGTAAACACAGCGATCAATTGCTACTTCAACTTCTTGTTTTGCTTTTGCTTCTGTGCTTCCTTGTTTCACCAATTCTTCTACAAACTGTGCTTTGCGGCCTTCCAGCATTTCTGCAATGCGGTACAAAATCTGCCCGCGATTAAAAGCTGTTTTCTCGGACCAGGATCCAACTGCTTTTCGTGCAGCAACTACTGCATTTCGAAAATCTTTACGTGAAGACAGACACATATTCGCCAAAGGCTGGCCTTTTTTGTCCAGCGGGGTGTAATATCTTCCTGATTCCGTTCTCGGGAACTGTCCACCGATGAAGATTTTGTATGTTTTTAGTATTTCCAATCTTTCCATTTGAAATTATCAATGTTATAATTATCAATTATTAAGAGGATTAACGCTTTTTCCAATTCGAATTTTCTTTAGTCCGGACATTAATCGTTTTAATAATTCTAAGAAGTTGAATGGCTTCATCATGAATAGGGAGAAGTTGTTTTTTCTCTTCACTCAATAAGGCCATTAACAGCTCCAACCAATATATACTTTCGTCGCATTCCTTTTGACAAATACTTAACTTATGAATGAAATCTGCTTTGCTTTCAGCATTTCTTGCTTCTCTCATATTAGCCCCAACTGATGTAGATGATCTCACCAATTGATCTGTCAAAATGAACTCTTTGTGTTTCTCTTTTATTCGTTTACAATTCTTTACTGTATTCAATGCGAAGTCAAAACTTCTTTCTCTAATGTCTTGGTTTGTAGTGATCATTTTGGTCTTGTTTTCTATTTAAGTTAACCAAAATTGTCATTTCAAAAACCAAATTATTCAACTAATTTCGACCTATCTGTCTTGATAATTAATCAATTAATAATTGATAATTATCTTTCAATTTTAAGATAAGCCCCCAATCCCTGAAGTCCTCCTTCTCTTCCAAATCCACTTTCTTTATAACCTCCAAAAGGGGAAGTAGGGTCGAATTTATTGTATGTATTTGCCCAGATTACTCCAGCGCGTAGTTTTGATGTCATGTTAAAGATGCGTGATCCCTTGTCTGTCCAAACTCCAGCTGCTAGTCCGTAAGGTGAATTATTCGCTTTTTGAATGACCTCATCAATGGTGCGAAAAGTTTGAATCGTCAGAACCGGCCCAAAGATTTCCTCCTGAGCAATTCTGCTCGATTGAGCAACGTCCGTGAATAAGATTGGGCGAACGAAATATCCTTTTTTGGGAATTTCACAGGAACTTTCGTACATGTTCGCTCCTTCGTCTTTACCAATTTTAATGTATTTCCGGATCGTCTCCAATTGTTCTTTGGAATTGATTGCACCAATGTCTGTGTTCTTATCCAACGGATCGCCCACATACAAGGTGTCCAAACGGTCTTTCAATTTTTGAATTACTTCTTCAGCCACAGATTCCTGAACAAACAAACGTGAGCCCGCACAGCAAACATGTCCCTGATTGAAGAAAATACCGTTTACAATTCCTTCTACAGCCTGATCAATCGGAGCATCTTCAAAAACAATATTTGCCGATTTTCCGCCTAACTCCAGGGTCAATTTCTTTCCTGTTCCGGCAACTGCTTTTTGGATAATTTTGCCCACATTGGTTGAACCCGTAAAGGCAATTTTGTTGATATCGGGATGATTGACAATCGCTGCTCCCGTATCTCCATAACCCGTGAGAATATTTACTACGCCAGCTGGTAATCCCGATTCATGAATGATCTCTGCCAATAGCATTGCTGTGAGCGGAGTTGTTTCAGCTGGTTTCAAGACTACCGTATTTCCTGCGGCCAAAGCCGGAGCAATTTTCCATGCTGCCATTAAAAGCGGAAAATTCCAGGGAATAATTTGTCCGGCAACGCCCAAAGAACTTACCGTTCTGTTTGGAAAAGCGTATTCCAATTTATCTGCCCAACCTGCGTAATAGAAAAAATGATTGCACGCCAAAGGAACGTCCACATCGCGTGATTCACGAATGGTTTTTCCGGCATCCAATGTTTCAACCACAGCCAGCTCCCGAGCTTTTTCCTGCATCAGACGTGCAATGCGGTAAATGTATTTACCACGCTCTTTTGCAGATAATTTTGACCAAACATTCTCGTAAGCTTTCCGAGCTGCTTTCACTGCTTTATCGACATCGCTTTCATCGGCCTGTGCGACTTCCGCCAACACTTTCTCCGTTGCAGGATTCGTAGTTTGGAAGTATTTTCCCGAATTCGGTGCAACAAACTTCCCATCGATGTACAGATCGTAACGCTCTTTTAGTTTCACATGACTTGTACTCTCCGGACTTGGGGAATAATCCCAGCCTCCGTTGAAGTCGAAAGTTGCTTTTTCTTTATGCTTGTCTTTTTTTGTCATTTTCCTTAATCTATCGAAAAATAATCGGCACTTTGATAATGCCCTGTTTCTTGTTTTACCAATTGCATCAGCACATCATTTGCCAATGAACTTGCTCCAAAGCGAAACCATTCGTTAGTCAACCAATCGTTTCCTAAGGTTTCTTTCACCATGACCAAATTGTGCAATGCCAGTTTGGAAGAGGAAATTCCACCCGCAGGCTTCATTCCTACTTTTACTCCTGTTTTTCTGTAAAAATCTTTGATCGCACACAGCATCGTGTAAGTTACCTGCATGGTTGCAGCCGGTTGAATTTTCCCAGTAGATGTTTTAATGAAATCTGCTCCGGCGTACATGGCAATATCACTTGCTCTTCGAACCTGATCCAAAGATGCCAATTCCCCCGTTTCAAAAATCACTTTCAATCGGGCTTTCCCACAAGCTTCTTTGATTGCTGCTATTTCATCAAACACAAAACTGTAATCTCCTGCTAAAAATTTACCACGAGAAATGACCATATCAATTTCATCCGCTCCATTATCTACCGCAAACTTCGTATCAAGCAATTTAATTTCCATTGTGGATTGTCCGCTGGGAAATGCTGTAGAAACGGATGCGACCTTAATTCCTGAATCGCCTAATGCTTTTTTTGCTTCAGCAACCATGGTTGGATAAACACAAATCGCCGCTACAGTTGGCAATCCTTCCTGCAAATCGTGTAAATGCTGCGCTTTGTAACACAATTGACGCACTTTTCCGGGAGTGTCTTTTCCTTCCAAAGTGGTTAAATCAATCATGTTCAGCACCAACTTCAAACCCTGCACTTTCGATTCGTTCTTGATACTTCTGGTTTGAAAACGTGCCACACGCTCTTCCACACCAACTTTATCAACCGTCGGAGAAAGTTTAAAATCAGGTATGTTTTTGACTGTTTTGTTTCTATTCATATCCTATGAATGTGATGTACTCAAAGATACTGATAGGAAATTAACTGGCGATTAAATTTGATGAAGAAATAGTACTAAAAGGAATTAGTCGTTTTGTTACCCGGGTAGAAGAAGGATATCCTTCCACTTATCCTTGTATCTGTCCTCGAACTGATAGTTTGAAACTATTTTTTTCTTCAATTCCCCTTTTCTCATTACTTTTAACCGATGATTACTGCAGACCTTCAAACGTTTATACCGCTCGTTCTTAAAGCTTGTGTTGAAGCTTCCGAAGCCATTATGCAGATCTATGAAACCGATTTTGACCCTACATTAAAAAGTGATGGAAGTCCAGTTACCAAAGCAGATCTGATTTCGAATGCAATTATCAAAAGTGCATTGGAAAAAACGGGAATTCCAACTATTATGGAAGAGAGTATCAACTCTCCGTTTGAAATCCGGAAAACGTGGGAACGTGTTTGGATTGTCGATCCGCTAGATGGAACAAAGGAATTCATCAAAAAGAATGGGGAATTTGCCATTTGTATTGCGCTCGTCCAACAAAACCAAGCTGTTCTGGGTTTCATTGTTTCTCCGGTAAAGGAAGAAATCATCTTTGGGGGAAAAGGAATACCTGTAAAACTAGTTGCTTTTGATCAACTGGATCAAGCTGAAAACTGGAAAACAATTCATCCCAAAGATGAGATCAACAACCCGCTTAAAATTGCAGGAAGCAGATCCCATCATTCCCCAAACGATTTGAAATTCAATCAATCGATGCGGGAATTTTTTGGAGAGGTGGAATTCATTCAAAAAGGAAGCGCCTTAAAATTTTTCGATCTGGCTTTGGGAAAAGCAGATGTTTATCCGAGATTTGCACCCACAATGGAATGGGATATCGCAGCCGGACAAGCAATTATTGAAGCATTAGGAGGAACTGTCTTGCATCCTGAAACGAACGAGTCACTTATATATAATAAAGAAAACCTGTACAATCCATATTTCATTGTGAAAACCAAATCCATCATTGAGCGATTGAATAAATGAAGCTGCTACTAAATATCTTTTTTTCATTCATTCTGTTTTCCAAACTATTTGGACAGCAATACCGCGTTTTACCCATTGAATCCTATTTCAAAGATGTCTCTTTTTTTACCGATTCCTCTTTTGCACCCGTTTTCCCTGTAACTGACAATCAAGTGAATTACTACGGTGCATCCAAGGAACAAAAGGTTCGTTATTCAAACGTTGGCTATTACATTTACCAACGCGAACTTATTCAGCTTGTTAAAAATAATGGTGCTATTTGGGTAAGCCCGATTTTAGATATCCAAATGGGCGCAGAACGTGGAGATACCAGCATGCGTCAATACTTAAATGTTCGCGGACTTCGAATTGAAGGAAGTATGAAAAACAAAGTCTTTTTCTCAGGCTCCTTCTATGAAAATCAAGCCATTTTACCTTATTATGCTCAGCAATACGTAACAAATCGAGGCGAGTTTTATCCAAACAGCGCAGATTCGAGTTATAACCAATTGAATGCAGTAATTCCGGGAAGTGCCCGTACAAAACCCTTTAAAACGAATGGATTTGATTATGCTTATGCAACCGGAATGGTTCAATGGCAAGTATTGAAAAGTCTATCTGTTTCCGTGGGAAATAATCCGATTTTTGTTGGAAGCGGCTATCGCTCCGTTCTCTATTCTGATAATTCACTTCCAACCATGAATTTTCGCATGAATTATTCATTGGGCAAAAAATGGAATTTTCAACTGATCCGAATGCAGGGATTGAACATGCTTCGTGTTCCCTATTCCAGCAATGGTGAAGCGTTATATGAACGAAAAGGATTGAGTATCGGATCTATTTACTACCAGCCAACCGAACATCTTAGAATCGGACTGATTGAAGGCGGAACCTGGACCCGGGGAGATTCTATCCAAAAGCAAGCAGTTGAGGGTGGATTCTACATTCCAATTCCAGGGGCAGCAACTATCCAGGAGGGGATCAATGGTAAAAGTTACGCGTATTTGGGCTTAGATGTGAATTGGAGAATCTGGAAAGTGCTTTTATATGGACAATATGGAAGAAATCCATTCTCTAAATCCAGTGACGTGGGTCAGATTGGAGTTCGTTACTGGCCTTTCAAATCACCCAATTATTTGATTCATTTAGAATACAATCACACGTCTGCTAACGCTTATCAATCTTCGAATCCACGACTCAATTACAGCAATTTCAATCTTCCGATCGGGCATCCGATGGGCGCTGGAGTGGATGAAGTGGTTATCAGACTGCGAGCGGAATGGAATCATTTATTTATTAGTTCTTCTACCAATTACTACCTCAATCAATCAACTAATTCCCGCCAATTACTGCCGGTTTACGAATCGAATTCAGCAATGAATCAATCCGTTTTTTATGAAAATCTGGAACTCGGATACAGTTTCAATCACGGATATGGATTAGAGATTTTTGGATCAGCTAAACTGCGCCTGGTAAACAATCCCATTCAAAACGGACAATCTTATTGGATCAACCTAGGAATTCGAACCGCACTTAACAATCATTATTTCGACTTCTGATGCGGGTATCCAT
The DNA here is from genome assembly GCA_002483265.1 of Flavobacteriales bacterium UBA7666. Taxonomy (GTDB): domain Bacteria; phylum Bacteroidota; class Bacteroidia; order Flavobacteriales_D; family Crocinitomicaceae; genus Fluviicola. The sequence continues at coordinate 138,069 of DLHO01000005.1, forward strand.
TCTCATAGCAGCTATCTTTTTTGCTTTTCTGAGCTACTCACAGGGAAGTATTGATCGCATTCGTCATTTGAATCTAAAACCGGATGTCTCATCTTCCCAAACGATCCATCATTCGGTTCAACCGTTGATTCGATACACATCAGAGAAACCAACGCCATCTTATAAAACAGACACCCTCATTTTTGATGGAGACACGAGTATTTTCAATGCGCGTTTCAGTCCAAAAGGTTTGCATCGCAGTTTTGCAATTCTTCCGGCAACAGACAGTTATTTTCAGTACGATACTGCTGTTAGTTATCGGGCAGCGATCGGATTTAACTTTGAAAAGACCTGGGGGAAATGGTACAATCGCACCTTGTTAACTTCCGGCTGGAGTTTAAGAGAAGATTATACACAAACCCATGTGGCATTTTCTCCATTACAAGATCGGAATTCATTTTGGTTCACAGATATTCGAACACGCTTGGGTTATACCCCCAATGAAATGCTTCATATCAGTGCCGGAATTGACAACCAGTTTTTTGGTGAAGGATACCGTTCATTGATTCAGGGAGATCAGGTAGCTCCAAATCCCTTTGTCCAGTTCCGGGTAAATTTTTGGAACCTCGAATACGGATTACTTTACCAATTTTTGCATGATAATAATTACGCTAATAAAACACGCGACTGGAAATACAATACCACGCATTATTTGAGCATGAACATTGGTTCGAACTTCAATATCATGTTATTGGAATCTGTGATTTTCCAGTCTAAAGACAGCACTTATAAAAGAGGTTACGAAGTTGAATACTTGAATCCGTTTGTGTTCTTTCGCCCGCAGGAATACAGTTTGGGTTCTACAGACAACGTATTGCTTGCCTTGCAATCATCTTATTACTTCTCCCATAAAAAACATTGTGTATACTTTCAATTGCCTTTGGATGAATTTGTTTTGAAAGAAATCAGAAGACGTTCTAAATGGTGGGCAAATAAATATGGTTTGCAATTGGGAATAAAGGGACAATTCAAGAAGTGGTCGTATCAATTGGAAGGAAATCTTGTCCGGCCATATACCTTCTCTCACATTTCCTCTGGTCAAAACAACGGTTCTCTTGGTCTACCGCTTGGCCATTATTTGGGAAGTAATTTTGCCGAACTCATTGCAACGGCTCAAATTCCATTCAAGAACTTTCAGTTATCGCTTTTCTCCTCTTTCTATCTGAAAGGATATGACGATTCTGCAATCAGCTATGGTGGTGACATTTACAAAAGCTATACTTCTCATCCGAAGGAATTTGGAAACACCATTGGTCAGGGAATTACCCAACGTGCTGTTTCACTTCAGGTCAATGCTTCTACTACATTAAATAAACTGCAATTGGAACTCTATCTTCAAGCCGGAATGCAATACAGTTGGGGTGAAATAGGAACGAGTACTACTCCGCTTATTTGCTTGGGGGTGCGGAGTAATCTATTCAACGAACGAAAAATTCGCTAATAAAAAAGGGATACTTCAATCAGCCGCGGCTAACTCAGTACCCCTTTCTCTTTGTTAATTTATTTATTGTTCACCTCACTAACGCTTAGATCTGAATTGAGCCCAGACTTTTTATCTGACCCTTCACAATCGTTATGTTTTGGATGCTCTTTTGGGATGCTAACACTTCACCTTGTCCTTTTGCCTCAATTTTCAAAAGATACGTTCCATCCGGAACTCCTTTAATCATAAAATATCCATTCACATTGGTATAAGTACTTGCGCTGTGAGAAGCGTTACTTAAACTAATTGCTGCTTTTTCCGTACCGATTATATTTCCTTGAACACCAGTAGTTGGATCAACAATTTCTGAGATCACCGGATTGAGTATATAACCTCCTCCTGATTGTGAAATGGACGATCCCACATTGAAGTCCAGCAAAATACTAGAAGTTATTCCACCACTTATCTGGCAATGAATCGGTACTTCAATTTGACCGGCAAAACTGGATCCAAAGGATAGATTCACCGTATTTGAACCATTGGATCCATTAAATGTTAAGCTGTTTTCACCACTAAAAGTCAATTTTAATTTGGTGTATGTTCCGGGTTGAACAGTCGTAGCACTTGCAATAGTTACTTCTGCTCCATTAGTCAGATCCAGAATATTGATCTCTTTAGAGGTTTCATTGATCGTAACCCATCCTGAATTTTCCAAATAAGCTTCAATTTTCAGGATTTCAACATTCAACGCCACAAAGTCGCCAGGCGAATCGGTCATTCTTACTTCCATTTGTCCTTGAGAGACTTTGTTATCTTTTTTACATGATTGAATAGTGAACCCCGCACAAACAACCAACAACGTAAATACCAGTATCCTTTTCATAATTGTGTTTTAATCCGGAAACGGGTAAACGAAGTTTGTGCCAAAGGAGCTGGTGCAAACCTGAAACAACCGCGGTTCATCCGTAAATACAAGGGTTTTCGAAAAAAAACAAAATTGTGCTGAAGTAATAAGTAGTGTATTAAGTGCTTCAATTTGAAAAGGTGGTTTTCAAATTGAAAAATCAACTTTTAGGGCAAAAAAAGAGGGAGGCTTACCACTTCCTCCCTCAAACTAACACACCTATGACCCGATTTTTGAGTATCCAAGATAGGATCTCATAACCTGATACATAACAAAGGTATCTTTAAAGTTAAATCAAACACGCGGAAATTAATAAGAGGTAAGAACGAAGTAACATTTGGTTCATTTTAAAGAATACTTGAAATAATCATTATCTAAAATCAATCTAATTTAACCCGTATTTGAAATTTTGAATTCGAGTTGAGTACAACTTCACGACTTGATGCTTACATTTGCACAATCTTTAAAAAGAGTAATTATGGGTATCGGCAAAAAAGTGAAGATGTACATGAGTTTCACGAAATTCAGACTCTCAGCCCTTGTTATTCTTTCTGCACTTTCCGGATATTTGTTTGTTGGAGGTAATGACTGGTTGGAAATGATCTACTTAATGCTCGGTGGTTTATTGGTAACTGCTGCTTCAAACGGATCCAATCAAATTTGGGAACGTGAGTTAGACGTACTCATGAACAGAACCGGAAAAAGACCGCTTCCAATGGGTGAAATGTCTGTAAATGAAGGGGTTATTGTGGTAGCTGTTTGTTTACTTCCCGGTTTGTGGATGCTTTACCAATTGAACCTGAGTTCCATGTTGCTTGGTTTAGCTGCATTTGTATCTTACGCTTTTATTTATACTCCAATGAAGCGCATTTCCACATGGGCTGTTTTTGTTGGGGCATTTCCAGGAGCCCTACCTCCGATGATCGGGGCTGTTGCCGGATCTGACAGTTTTGGTTTGGTAGCAGGAGTTCTATTTTTCGTGCAATTTGTATGGCAATTTCCACATTTCTGGGCAATTGCATGGGTTTCTTACGACGATTACCAACAAGCAGGATTTTCCCTTTTACCTTCCAAACAAGGAAGAACCAAAGGATCTGCTTTCCAGATCATGATTTACTCACTGGCATTGATTCCATTTTCATTACTTCCTTGGCTAATGGGGTGGACAAGCGATATTACTTTAATTATTGCGGGAATTTTTTCGATCTTATTCTTCCTTCAATCCTACAAACTTTTCTTAAGTCTTACTATTGCTGATGCTAGAAAACTGATGTTTGCATCTTTTATCTGGTTACCGGTTGTTCAATTTTTATACGTGTTCGACAGAAATCTTCCTGAAATCATGGAGGCTTTATGGAAACACGGTACACTTTTTTAAAAACATATGTCTCAAGTCGATTACCATAAAGAATTAACTCCTGAGGTTCGGGAGAAAATGAAAAAAAACCTCATTTATGTAGGGATTTTCGGGATTATGATGTTGTTTGCCGGTTTATCTTCCGGTTACATTGTAAGTGCAGGAGATACATTTTGGGTAAAGTATAACTTTCCGCCTGCATTCTACATTTCAACAGCATTGATTATTCTAAGCAGTATTATCCTCTTTGTAGGTATTAAAATTGCTCAAAAGGGAAATGCTGCAATCCTTAAAACAATTGTTCCCTTAACGCTTATTCTTGGGATTGGTTTTGCTTATTTTCAGTTTAAAGGATACAAAGAATTGTATCAAAACGGCGCTTTCTTATCTTCAAGAATAACTGTTTCCGAAGGACGTTACGGATCATACTATGAACTTCAGGTAGATGGAAAGTACATGGAAGTAGACGGTAATGACTATTTAATTGGAGGAAAAATTATTTCTGAGGAACAGAAAAAGAAAATCAGTGCGTTTGCGAAACAATTTGAACGCATTACCAAAGAAAAAAATCCAAAGATTGCCGATTTGAACAAATACACGCTTTTATACAAGCATCAGGCAGTTAGTTTAAAAGATGGAAAATTCTTTGTACAAGATACGGTTGAATTACAACACGTTGATTTAATTCGACTGGAAGAATTCTCATGGCATATTCGCGATGGTCGGGGTGACTTTTTCCACGCAGGAAAATACGGAAAAGACTTTCGGATTTATTACAAAAAACAAGAGTTAGATTATAAAGACAGAACGCTTTATTTCAAGGGAGTTCCTTTAAGCGCACCACTTCAGCTGAAAATGGATTCATCTTCCGATACCGCGACTTCTTATCTTTATATCTTGACTTTTTTACACTTATTACATATTTTGGTTACACTGATTTTTGTATTAAGAGCCTCAATTCGTTCATTCTCAGGTAAATTAGCAGCTGATAATTTCCTTCCTGTACGCACCCTTGCTATTTTCTGGCATTTTTTAGGCGTATTATGGATCTATTTGTTGCTTTTTTTGCTTTTTATTCATTAAACTTGCACAAAAAATTATAAAATGGCTGGACACGCTACAACACATGTCGACGCAGCAACCGCTTGGAGCGGGAAGGTTTCTCCGTTTAACGTAAGTTACGGAAAACTAATGATGTGGTTTTTCTTGGTATCGGATGCATTGACATTCGGTGGATTGTTAGTTGCTTATGGTTATACACGCCACACAACACAAGCGGCATGGCCAATTGGTGAAGAGACTTTTGACTCCTTACCCTTCTTAGGTCATGGTTATCCGTTGATGTATGTTGCATTGATGACCTTTATCTTGATCGTATCATCTGTTACGATGGTATTGGCTGTTGAAGCTGGTCACCGAATGGATAAAAAAGGTGTAATGAAGTGGATGGTCGCTACGATCATCGGTGGTTTCTTCTTCTTGGGTTCTCAAGCTTGGGAGTGGTCTCACTTTATTCACGGTTCTCACTTCGGAAGTGTTGAAATTTTGTCTGGTGAACACACTGGATCTCGTGCCATTGTAAAGGGTCATTTTGGAGATTTAGAAAGCTTTACTGTTGTTCAGGCAGGAAAACACCATAAAGTTGGAGATGTAATTAAAGAAACTCCGGATGAGTTGTTCCACCATTTCCGCACTGCGGTTATGAATGGACAAGTGAAAGATGGAAAAATCACCCTTCACGATGGTTCTGTTGCTACTTGGAAAAAGCACAACGATGAGCATATGGAGTTGATCGTCAAAACAGATGGAAATGAGCACTCTTTAGCTAAAGTGACTAAGATTCATGGAAAAGATGCTGAAGTGAAATATTGGGAATCTGTTAATTCAGGGAAAAAAGGAGCTATCATTTACGGTGCTGATTTACAAAGCAACGAATACGGTCCTTCTCAATACGGACAATTCTTCTTCTTCATTACAGGATTCCACGGATTCCACGTATTTTCAGGGGTAATGATTAATATCCTAATCTTCTTAGGAGTTTCTCGCGGAACTTATCACAAGCGTGGGCACTACGAAATGGTTGAGAAAACAGGATTGTACTGGCACTTTGTCGATTTAGTGTGGGTGTTCGTATTTACATTCTTCTACTTAGTTTAATTTTTTGAAAGATATAGATCATGGAAAGAGACGATATTATTGAATATTCATTAGATGCTCACCATAGCGAAGAAGCTGGTAAAAAGATTCGTCGCAAGATTTGGTTAGTAACAGCGATCCTTACTGTAATTACAGCATTTGAAGTTGCTGTAGGTGCAATGGTTCACCAGGACAACCCAATGTGGTGGATGGTTAAAATCTTATTCATTGCTTTGACCTTGTTGAAAGCTGGTTACATCGTATTAGTGTTTATGCACTTAGGCGATGAAAGAAAAGTATTGAAGTATTGCATTTTAGTGCCTTATTTTATTTTTGTTATTTATCTGATTTTCATTGCGCTGACTGAGGCTAATGCAGTCCACTCAGCTTGGGAAACATACGGAGGATAGTTCATTTAAACGATTTATAGCCAATGGCTAAGTCAAATTCTAAGGCCGGTTCGTTAAAATCAGTGTTCGCACTACTGCTTTTATTCGGACCGGCTCTTATTTTAATATTCATTTCCACTCGGGGCTGCGAACACAAATTCAAAGAGCTGGATGATTACGGGGCAATCCCCCAATTCTCTTTTACAGATGCGAAAGGGAAAGTTTATACCAATAATTCCTTCAAGAACCAGATTGTCCTTTATACGACCATCCAACCTTCTTGTCCGGACTCCTGTGGTATTACTATCTGGCATTTAGACCAATTGATTTATCAAAGACTTCGTGAAAACAAGAAACGCTTGAATCATGTCAAATTGGTTTCTGTTTTAACAGATGGTGCCGGGAATCCCGACAAGCGAATCAAAGATGTACAATACATGTTGAAGGACCGTGTGGAAGGATTTGACCCTTCACTCTGGATCATTGTTTCCGGAGATGCTAAATCACTTTACAACATGAGGCACAATGGGCAAACCTTACTTCAGGAAGATAAAAAATACTTCGGTGGATTTGGTTTTCAGGAACTCATGCTGCTTTCCGACAAAAGCAATCATCTTAGAATGGTATTGCCCGGAAAAACAGAAGGTACTATTCGTACAATGCGCGATCACATGGCACTTTTAGAAAAAGAATACGATATCAAAGCATTCAAACAGAGGAAAGCGAAAGAAAAATGAAACAGATCATACATGTCGCGCTGATTCTGATCCTGATTACCGCTTGTAAAACAGATCCGGATAAGAAACCAAAAGCACTTCCTTATTTTGGGAATTACGATATTGTTTTTTCTGAAACAGATGGTGTTCAATCGGTAGACACAATCTTTCCCAAAATTCCTGCTTTCTCTTACCTGAATCAGGATTCTGTTGTAATCACTTCGAAGTCAATGAAAGGCAAAGTTTGGATCGCCAATTTTTTCTTCACTAGTTGCCCAAGTATCTGCCCACCGATGATCTCTCAAATGAAACGTTTGAATATTCTAACCAAAGACTTGGCTTCAGAAGTTCAATTCATGTCGTTCAGTATCGACCCAAAGACTGATCAGCCATACGTGTTAAGATCTTACATCAAAAACAACGGGATTCAGAGTAAAAACTGGTATTTTTTCACGGGTGATGAAGCGAAAACTCATCGTTTGGGTGTGATGCATTTCATGGTTCATGCTGATAAAGATCCGATGGCAGCCGGCGGTTTTGCGCATAGTGACGGAATGGTTTTGGTTGATCGGGAAGGATACGTAAGAGGCATTTATCGCGGTACACAAACTCAGGAAGTAGATAAGTTGAATAAAGATTTACGCAAATTATTAGAAATTGAATATGGAATCAACTCAAAGTACTAAACCCGGAATTCGTAAACTGATTATCACGCTTTCTATCATTATCCCAATTGTAGTCGCAGCATTGTTTAAAGTGAAGATTGAAGGATACGATTGGCATTTTCTACCTTCAATCTATGCGTGTATCAATGGTCTGACAGCTGTTCTTTTGGTTGTTGCACTTATTGCTATTAAACAAAAAAAAGTCAGTCTGCACGAAGGAATCATCAAAGTATGTATGGGTCTTTCTGTTTTGTTCTTATTACTTTACATTGCTTATCACATGACTTCAGATCCAACAGTTTATGGAGATTTGAATGGAAGCGGCGGTAAACTGGATAAATATGAAGCGCTGAACGTATCAGCTGCAAGTCAAATTACCTATTACATTATCCTTATCACGCATATTATCTTAAGCATTGCAGTCATTCCAATGGTTCTTTTCTCTTATTTGTATGCCTGGGAAGGAAAATACGATAAACACAGAAAGTGGACTAAAATCACCTGGCCTTTGTGGTTTTATGTTGCTGCAAGTGGAGTAGTTGTTTATATTATGATTTCTCCATATTACCCGCATTAACTAATTACGAATTCCGAATTGTGTGATTAAACTAACCGGATAGAATTTGTCGTCCTCGTTAGAAAATAAGAAAGTGGGTTTGATTTTTTATTCAGGGTTGCGGGCAGCTTTTCTTTCCACCCATTCGAAGCATCAGACCTATTCCGAAGAAAGTATACCAATCTCTGGAAGCGCGGTTTCCTCTTTGTGCAAAGCGGTTTCCGTCTAAGCTTCTATTACTCAATGCCGCAGAAGTAGGGCCATTCTGAGCTGCTAAAAGAACCGGATCAGCATAACGGTATCCGCCTACGTCATCCAAATAGTCTGTAAACATAAACCGGATCCCGTACTCAACATTCAATCCGATATTTTCTGTAATGGAAATGCGCGCTCCCATGGCAAGCGGCACTCCCAATTGAATTCTGGAATATTTGCCTTTATCGGCTAAATCTGTTCCCTGACCTTCTGTACCCAACGGCTGCAATTCGATCATTGATCCATTGTAATTAGCCATCGGATTAATTCGTGTCAAGGATAATTCAGCTAATAGGTAAGCCGTACCTTTGTATCTTCTATTCCCAATTTCAAAGGGGAAATAAGTCACTTCAATACCTGTTCCAAACTCAAACAAATCGGATTGAAAGGAAAGGTTTCTGTTTTTAAAAAATGCATTGCTTTGTTCGCTGTCATATCCTTCAATTTTCCCGTAAGTAAAATTCAAACGATAGGCTAAACGCGCATTAATGTTATAGCGATAGAGTAATTGTCCTGCGATATTTGTATGCTTGAAATGCGCCTGATTCAAATCACCGATATAGTAGCTTCCGCCTACCATGAAGCCAACTTCAGAGCGTGACAAACCATTATGTCTGTGCGCCTTTTGACTCCAAGAATAAGAAGTTAACATACAAAGCAATAAAATCAGAATTCTGTTCTGCATAGGGATATAACGAATTTGGATGCGATTAATTGTGTGTTCCGGCAGTCATTGGAACTAAAATCCCTTTCTTAATCAACAACTCCGCAATTTGAATTGCATTTGTTGCCGCCCCTTTTCTTAAATTATCAGCTACTACCCACATGTTCAATGTTTTCTCCTGACTTTCATCTCTTCGGATTCTTCCTACAAATACATCGTCTTTAGATTGTGCAAAACGAGGCATTGGATACGAATTTGTTGTCGGATCATCTTTTAAAGTAATTCCCGGAGTTTCGTGAAGCAATTTGCGAACGTCAGCCAAATCAAATTCTCTTTCGAATTCCACATTGACAGCTTCTGAATGTCCGCCAACAACCGGAACACGCACTGCAGTTGCAGTAACTGAAATGGAAGGATCCAATATTTTTTTGGTCTCATTGGTCAATTTCATTTCTTCTTTGGTATATCCATTGTCCAAAAATGAATCGCAATGAGGAATACAGTTTTTATCGATTGGGTAATTGTAAGCCATTTCTCCTGAAATACCTGCACGTTCGTTTTCCAATTGCTGAACTGCCTTTACTCCGGTTCCGGTAATGGATTGATAGGTTGAGACAACTACGCGTTTTACTCCGTAAGCTTTATGTAAAGGTGCAAGTGCCATCAATAACTGAATGGTACTGCAATTTGGATTTGCAATGATCTTGTCTGATTCGGTCAAACTATCTCCATTAATTTCAGGAATGATCAATTTTTTATCCGGATGCATTCTCCATGCAGAACTATTATCAATCACAGTTGTTCCAACTGCTTCAAACCTAGGAGCCCACTCTAAGGAAGTTTCACCACCTGCGGAAAAAATAGCAACATCCGGTTTCATTGTAACAGCAGTAGCCAGATCCACAACCGGAAATTCCAAACCACCGAATTCGATTTTCTTACCAACCGACTTTTCTGAAGCTACCGGGATCAATTCTGTAATCGGAAAGGAGCGTTCTTTCAACACTTCCATCATTACATTTCCAACCATACCTGTTGCTCCAACAACTGCTACTCTCATAACCAAAAAATTTTACACAAAAATAACTCTTACTTCAATTGAAAATTGAAAATGTAGAATTGAAAAGTTAAAGAAATTGAAATGCTAACCCCGATCAGCCTTAACTGACTCTGTGACTTTTCAATTATCCATTCTCCATTTTATCTTTTCTCTTTTAACTTCTCAATTGATTGTCGTACCTTTGCACTGGAAAAAATCATTTTCTGCCGATTTGAAGTGAGGAAAAGTTCATCACACGTGACAATCAGTTCGGACAATTTTACAGAACAATTTCATGCAATTTGATGAATTAAACTTGCTTCCACATTTATTGGATGCACTAAAAGAATTAGAATACACTACTCCAACACCTATTCAAGAACAATCGATACCCAGTTTATTAGAAGGAAAAGACCTATTCGGTTGCGCCCAAACCGGTACTGGAAAAACAGCCGCTTTCGCATTACCAATTTTACAACATTTGGATCCGGATGGCCAAATAAAAGGAAAAAGACCTATTCGTTGTTTGGTTTTGGCTCCTACAAGAGAATTAGCAAATCAAATCAACGATAGTTTTAAAGCTTACGGGAAATTTTCCAAGCTAAGATCTATGGTGATTTTTGGCGGTGTGAATCAAAACAAACAAGTCAATCAACTGAATGCCGGAATAGATATTTTGGTTGCAACTCCAGGACGTTTATTGGACTTAATGAATCAAGGACATATTCACTTGTCTAAAATCACACACTTTGTATTAGATGAAGCGGACCGTATGCTAGACATGGGTTTCATTCATGATATTAAAAAGATCCTTCCTCGTTTACCTAAAAACAAACAGAATATCTTTTTCTCTGCGACCATTTCTCCAACAATCATGGAGCTTGCAGGAACTATTTTATTCGACCCGGTAAATGTGCGTGTAACACCGGTTTCTTCCACGGCAGAAATCGTTGAACAGTTTGTTTATTATGTGGAAAAAGCGGAAAAACGAACTTTTTTGAAGCAATTGATCAAAAGCGAGAATATTTCTCATGCAATTGTTTTTACACGAACTAAACATGGTGCAGACCGCGTGGCAAGAGAGTTGACAAAATCCGGACATAAAGCGGAAGCAATTCATGGAGATAAATCTCAAAATGCGCGCGAAAGAGCTTTGGCCGGATTCAAAAATCGTACGGTAAGTTTCTTGATCGCAACAGATATTGCTTCTCGTGGTATCGACATTGATCAGTTAGAATATGTTATCAATTTTGAAATTCCGGAAGTAGCCGAAACATATGTTCACCGCATTGGTCGAACAGGTCGTGCGGGTTCAAGCGGAATTGCATTAACCATGTGCTCAAGCGAGGAAAAGGCTAATTTGAAAGCGATTCAGAAGTTAATCAATCAGCAAATTCCTGAGCGAAAGCTGAAATAAACTTGTGATATTCAGAAATTTCAATGTAAACTATTGAATTTACTTCTTCAGAAAGTCGGACTTTTGTATATTTAGTCCGACTTAATTTTTATGAAGACACTTTTCATTGTTCTTACACTACTTTTTCCCCTTCTTGGTTGGAATCAGGTACTGGATGATTTTTCGGACGGAGATTTCACTTCGAATCCTGTCTGGAATGGCACCAATTCAACTTACATAGTAAACGCGGGTCAGGAATTACAATTAAGTAATACCATTGCAGCAAGTTCCTATTTGTCAACTCCTCATAATTTATCTTCTTTAGATAACAAGCAGTGGGAATTGTTGGTTCGCCAAACCTTTGCTCCAAGTTCCAGTAATTTTGGAAGGGTTTATCTTACTTCCAGTTCAGCTGATCTAAGCACCAATCCGGATGGATTTTACCTGCAATTTGGGGAAGCTGGTTCAATAGATGCCGTAAGATTATTCAAAATCATTTCCGGAGTTTCTACTCAAATCTGTGCCTCACCGGACGGACAAATCGCTGCTTCATTTACCACTAGAGTAAAAGTTGTAAGAGATAACACCGGTCTTTGGCAATTGTACGTGGACGCAAGTGGCGGAACAAATTTTGGAAGTGCTTACACAGGAACAGATGCCGCCGCTCTTATTGGAACTCATTTCGGAGTTTCTCAAACATACACCGCTTCAAATGCAAATAAATTCTATTATGATGATGTCTACATCGGAGATGAAATTGTTGACACGCAAGCCCCGACTCTTGTAAGTTCAACTGTCATTACAAATTCTCAGATCGATCTGTTATTTAGTGAGCCGGTTGGTGGAATTACTATGCTCCAAACGAGCAACTATTCACTAAATCCGAGCATTCCTGTTTCTAATGTGTCTGTTGACGGAACAAATGCCGCATTACTTCATCTTATTTTGGGAACAACACTAACCAATGGTCAAAGCTATACCATTACGGTTGCAAGTATTGAAGATGCTTTTGGAAATACTTCCTCTAATTTGACAGGAAATTTTACCTATTTAGTTGGTGAAGCTGCCGTTAACGGGGATGTCGTTATTTCGGAGGTGATGGTAGATCCTTCACCGGTAATCGGCTTACCTGAATTAGAGTTTATTGAAATTTACAACAAGAGCACCAAATACATTGATCTTTCCAATTGGAAATTGGGAGACCAAAGCGGTGACGGAACCATTCTATCCGGGTTCATTAGTCCCGGACAGTATAAAATTCTTTGTGCTACTTCAAGCATAGCGGAATTTCCGGGTTCTTATTCGGTGAGCAGTTTTCCCAGTTACAATAATTCGAGTGATGATGTGGTTTTGAAAGACAATTCAGGAATAATTATTGATAAAATATCTTACACTGATTCCTGGTATCAAGATCCGATTAAAAAAGCCGGTGGTTATACGCTGGAGTTGATTAATCCAACTGATCCGTGTTCTGATGCTTCTAATTGGATTGCTTCTAACAGTGCTTCCGGAGGAACTCCCGGAACTCAAAATTCAGTATACAACATCACTCCGGATACTCAAATTCCAACCTTAACGAGTTTAGTCGCTTTAAGCCCGAATTATCTGGAAGTTCATTTTTCAGAAGGAATGGATTCTGTGAGTTTGGTCAATGCCATTTTCACTTCAAATCCGAATCTAACGGTTCAATCTATTGCTGTTCCGTCTATTTTCAGTAATCAGGCAACCATTACTTTTAATGAGAACCTTGTTTTAAGTCAGCATTATAGTTTTTCGTATGGCTCTGTTAGTGATTGCTGGTTAAATACTACAACTTTATTGGGGAATTTTGCATTGGCTGATGTTCCACAAACTGGAGATTTGGTCATTAACGAGATTCTATTTGACCCTGCAACCGGCGGATCTGATTTTGTAGAGGTCTATAATCGTTCTTCCAAGGTCATTAATTTAAAAGATCTGTTTATCGCCAATGCAAGTGGTGATACGGTTCAATTGACTCAAAATTATTTTCTGAATCCGGCATCATATATTGTTTTAACTCCTGACAGCAACTCTCAAAAAAGTATTTTTCCGGAAGCAGTTTCAGGACGGTTCTATGCAACTTCGCTTCCTTCTTTGAATAACGATTCTTCCACCATTCAATTGCTCTACAATTCATTAGTAATTGATAAAGTAAGCTATACTGAAGATTGGCATTTGTCGCTCATCGACGATACCGAAAACAAAACATTGGAACGTATTAATCCGGAAGGAGCTTCATCAAGCGCTTCTAATTGGCATACTGCTGCTGAAACAATCGGGTTTGGAACGCCGGGAAAATTGAATTCCCAGTATCTATCCGGAAGTGTCTCTTCTACATTTGGAACAACAGAACCCATTTTTTCTCCTGACAATGATGGTTTTCAGGATGTGTTGTTGTTTCAATACAACTTTGAAATTGGAATGATTGCCACACTCAAAATCTTCGACAATCAGGGTCGCGAAGTTCATACCTTGTTTTCAAGTGAATTACTGGGTCAACAGGGAAGTTTTACCTGGGATGGGGTTATGTCTAACAATCAAAAAGCGCCTATCGGAATCTACATTGCTGTAATAGAAGCTTTTTCCGTTGAAGGTGGTGGAAAGCAATTCGCGAAACGAGTAGGGTTTACTTTGGCGGGAAAACTGGATTAAACCTTCTGCTTAAGTAATTCATTATCAATTTATTCTAAAATAATCCTATTTATCTGAGATCACAGTGATTAAATAACGTTGCAAAAAGCTAATTTTGCGTTGAAATTTAAATCACCATCTAAATGAAACGAACTATTCTGTTCCTAACAATTCTATTTTTTTCGGCTCAATTCCACACTTTTGGGCAAACCAAAAAAACGGTATTTGACGCAAAATTCAATCTGTCTGAAGAAGTAAAAGGTAAAGGATTTGGCTTTATGACTTTGGGTTCCGATGGAACTTATACTTATTCTCTTAGTGTCAAAGGGCTTAATTTAATGATGATTCCGATCGGATTCAAATACATCATCAATAAATTCGACTCAAAAATGAATCGGGTTCTTTCCCAAAAAGTTCCGATGAAAACCGACATTTACAAACTTGGAATGTATCGTGCACCACTCGACATGAAAATGATCGATAACCGGTTGATCCAAACTGTAAGCACACTGGATAAAAAAACTGAAACACGAAGCATCTACCTGATTGAATACGACAAAGACAATCTTCAGCAAACGAATAATCTTCAAGTTGGATCTTTTCCTGAAAAAGGAAAACAGAAAAACGATGTCAATGCTTTTTTCGATCCCAAAAACAATCAGGAATTCGCACTTGTAGTACAATCGTCCAAAAATTCTGATAATTCAAAGGCTACTCTCTTCGTGATTAACAACGAGCTGGAAACAACACTGAAAACAGAATTTGATGTTGTGGGTGAATATGACAAAACAGCTTTCGGAGATTACATCATTTCTGAAAATTCCATCGCTTTTACCTGTAAAACAAAAGGCGGAAAAAATGAATCCGATAAGCTTGACTTCTACGTAATTGACCGAAAAAGTGAAGATCTGCAGCAATTTGAAATCTCACTTGGAGACATCGGTAACAGTATTTCTGATTTTGAGTGTGCAATGGATGCTTCGGGAAAACTTCATATTTCCGGATTCTACAGCTCAGGTGTTAAAAAAACCAATGATTCGGGAGGTGTTTTTACTCAAATCTATGATACGAAATCCGGTGAAAAACTAAGTGAAGACGTACATCCTTTTACGTTTGATTTCATCACTGAGAATATGTCGGAAAAACAAAAGAGCAAAACTGAAAAGAAGATGAATAAAGGAAAGGATTTCGACATTTATGAATATTTGGTAAGAGAAGTGATTCCAAATAATGACGGAAGTTCTATTTTGGTAGCTGAACGTTTTCGCTATTACGAAACAAGCTATACTGATTCCAAAGGAAACAGACATACTACACCACATTATATCCATGCTGACTTAATTACTGTAAGAACAAATAAAGAAGGAGATATTGAATGGGTGGAGCGATTCAAGAAATTCAATCATGCAACAAATGCCATGGCGGGAGAAATGCTTTTCCATAATGTAGCAGATCATTTCTATGTGGTGTTCTCAGAAGAAGGAAAACTGAAGATGGCTGAGATCAATAAAAAAGATGGAACCAGCAAGTCAAAAGATGTATTCACTAAAGATCAAATCGGGAATTATGTTCCTTCTTTGGGAAGCAGTGTTCAAACTTCACCAACAGACTATATGAGTCAGCTTATACGCATAAAAAAGGCGAAGATTCTAACTGTTTCTTTCGAAAAATAATTCCATTAGAAAGAGATATTAACTTCTTCCTTTAATTAAAAAACCCCAATGATTCTCTGAGAACATTGGGGTTTTGCTTTTAAAAGCAGTTTGTTGTTTACTCTACGTAACTCAATTTCAACATATTCGACTTTCCATTTTCTTCGATCGGAATGGAAGCGATATTAATCACCAAATCACCCTGCTTCAACAATCCTTCTTTTGTCAAAAGGTATTTGATATCTGCAATCGTATGATCGGTACTTACTTTTTTATCGTAATAGAATGCTCTTACACCCCAAACCAAACTCAATTGCGTAATAATTTGCTTGTTTCCGGTGAAAACAAAGATAGGCGCATTTGGTCTTTGTGAGGCAATTTTATAAGAAGTATATCCGGAATAAGACATGGTAATAATTGCATCCGCCTCAACGCGCTGCGCTAAGCGACATGCATTGAAACAAATCGAATCTGAAATGAAACGCGACTGTGACTTATCCGGAAGTTGATCCTTGTGATAGATTCCGTCAAATTTCTCCATTTCATCTACAATGTTCACCATTGTTCGAATGACTTCATTCGGAAACTTACCAACTGAGGTTTCACCTGAAAGCATTACTGCATCTGCGCCGTCCAAAACTGCGTTCGCAACATCATTTACTTCTGCGCGAGTGGGTGTCACGTTGGTAATCATACTTTCCATCATCTGGGTTGCCACGATAACCGGTTTCGCATGCTGATGTCCTTTGCGGATCAACATTTTTTGAATCAATGGAACATTTTGGTAAGGAATCTCCACACCTAAGTCGCCACGAGCCACCATCAATGCATCCGTTACTTTAATGATTTCATCAATATCATCGATTGCTTCCGGTTTCTCAATTTTAGCCACTACAAGCGCCTTAGCCTGACGATTGGAGATAATGTGCTTCAACTCAATAATATCTCTTGCAGAACGCACGAATGACAATCCAATCCAATCTACATCATTGCTCAGAGCAAACTCTAAATCTTCCCGGTCTTTTTCAGTCAATGAAGGCAATGAAATTTTGGTATTCGGAAGATTTACCCCCTTTTTAGAGGAAAGAATTCCACCGTGGATGACTTTCGCTTTAATTTCAGATTCCCCATTGGTTGATACGATTTCCATTTGCAATTTTCCATCATCCAATAGAATGCGTTCTCCTGGTAGTACATCGCGAGGCATTAAGGAATAACTAATCCCAAATCTTTCAGCTGTACCTGTAATTCGTTCTGTTACAATGGTAACAATGGAACCTTCTTCCATCATCACGCCATTGTTTTCCATTTCGTACGTTCTGATTTTCGGCCCTTGTAAATCTGCCAAAATCGAAACATTCAACCCCGTTTCCTGGTTGATTTCACGAATCATGTCAATGCTTTTTTTATGGTCTTCATGAGATCCATGCGAACAATTCAAACGACACACGTTCAAACCATCCAATATCATTTGTTTTAATACTTCTTTATCTGCGGTAGCCGGACCTAAGGTTGCTACAATTTTTGTTTTTTTCATTCGAAAATTATTAGTTCTGCGGAAGGAATTGCTCCGGCTTCAAAAACATAAGCTGCCATCACACTATTCGATTCCCGGATTCGTTCTACCAAATCGTCTAATTCATGAAGGATGTTTTCTCTTAGAATTAAAAAATAATCAATTTGGTTTTTTTCAGGAATCAAGAATTTACCTTCCGATTTATTCTTAATTAAATACCATTCCATGTGATCTACCTCATCGATAAATACATGAAAACTGTGTTGTGAAACGATTGCGCCTTTTTTGGATTGAATCACAAATGGTTCTTCACTTTTTGTAAGTTCCAGTTCCAAAATTTTATTGATTCCCCAAGCCAAACGGTAGTCACTGTGGTGAGAACAGATACCGATTAGTTCAAAGTCTACAGAAGTTTCTAATGAAAGTACATGACGCTTTTGTTTGCTCATCCACTTTAAATTTATTACGTGAAGGTACGCATTATCCTACAAATGGCAATCAGTTAGAAGTTAGGATTTAATTAAGAAATCCTTCATCATATTACGGAAAAGAGCTCTTTTAGATCTCCCCCATCAAAATCAAGGTTTCTTTGGCTGCAGCTTGTTCGGCTAATTTTTTAGAATTTCCTGTGCCTTTACCGTAATTTGTTCCATTTACCTGAACAATTACCTCGTAAAACCAGGTTCCGTGATTATTTTCTTCACGTAAAACAGCAAACTCGAGGCTCAATCTTCTTTTTTGACTCCAGATAAACAACTTGGATTTAAAATCGATTTCTTCTTCCAGGATCTTATTTAAGTCGACATATTTGCGGAAGATGTGATTGTAAATGATCTTCTTGGTTACTTCATAAGAACTATCCAGATAGATTGCTCCAATAATTGCTTCGAATGCATTTCCTTCCAGTGAAGACAAGTTGATTGAACGTCCTTTGTTGTAACGAAGAACGGTACGCAATTCCAATTCCTCACCAATTTCTGAAAGTGTTTTGCGGGAAACAACCTTTGATTTTACTTTCGTCAGATATCCTTCATCTTCATCCGGAAACCGTTGGAATAGAAATTCTGCAATAATGGAATCCAAAATAGCATCTCCCAAGAATTCCAAACGTTCATTGGAAAAATCCTTTTGGCCGTGATATGCAATTGAACGATGTGTGACTGCTTGGTAAAACAAGTCGATATTCTTTGGGCGATATCCAAAACGATTTACAAAAAATCGAATGAATACAACGTCTTCCTGAGACCTGTTTTGCTTAAAAAATGGTAGTCGTAGCCGCACCTAAATTTTACCCTTTATACTTTCGCACGATCACAGAAGTGTTGTGACCACCGAAACCGAAGGTGTTTGATAAGGCAACATCCACAGTACGGTGCTGAGCTTTATTAAATGTGAAATTCAATTTGTTGTCAATTTCAGGATCGTCTGTGAAATGATTAATCGTTGGAGGAACAACATCATTTTGAACTGCTAAAATACATGCAATCGCTTCAATAGCTCCTGCAGCACCCAACAAGTGACCTGTCATTGATTTTGTAGAACTGATATTCAAGTCGTAAGCATGCTCTCCGAATACTTGCATGATTGCTTTTGTTTCAGCAATATCACCAAGCGGAGTAGATGTACCATGAACATTTATGTAATCAATTGCAGTTGCATCCAACTCAGCGTCTTCTAATGCAGCAATCATCGTGTTTCTTGCGCCAATTCCATCCGGATGCGGAGCAGTCATGTGATATGCATCACCAGACATTCCACCACCAAGAACTTCTGCATAGATTTTAGCTCCACGCTTTTTTGCATGCTCGTATTCCTCCAAAATAAGTGCACCACCACCTTCTCCCAATACAAAGCCATCGCGGTCTAAGTCGAAAGGACGAGAAGCAGTTTCCGGTGAATCATTTCGAGTGGACAAAGCTCTTAAAGCATTAAATCCGCCCATTCCCATTTCATTTACTGCTGCTTCAGACCCACCTGTAACAATTGCATCTGCTTTACCCAAACGAATCAAATTGAACGAGTCAATGATTGCATTTGTAGCCGAAGCACAAGCTGAAACAGTTACGTAGTTTGGCCCGCGTAAGCCGTATTTAATGGAAATATGACCTGCAGCAATATCTGCGATCATTTTAGGAATAAAGAATGGATTGAACTTTGGAGTTCCATCACCTGCAAAGAAATTTTGAGACTCATCCTGAAAGGTTTTCAATCCACCAATTCCAGAACCCCAAATAACACCAATGCGGTCTATATTTGGATTAGACTCCATCAATTTAGAATCAACCATGGCCTCTGTAGCAGAGACCATGGCGTATTGTGAAAATTGATCTAATTTCCGTGCTTCTTTTTTGTCGATGTGATCTTCGACATTAAAATTTTTAATCTCACAAGCAAATTGCGTCTTAAACTTAGAGGCATCAAATTGTTTAATCGGAGCAGCACCACTTTTTCCTTTTAGTAATGCATCCCAATATTCTGTAACAGTATTACCAATTGGCGTAATAGCACCCAATCCAGTTACAACAACCCTCTTCAGCTCCATAAATAATTAATTCGTTTTCTTAAATGCTTGGAAAACTAAGATCTCTTAGTTAGCGTTTTGCTCGATATAAGAAACTGCGTCACCAACTGTTTGAATGTTCTCAGCTTGATCATCTGGAATAGCGATGTTGAATTCCTTCTCGAATTCCATGATCAATTCTACAGTATCTAGTGAATCAGCACCTAGATCATTTGTGAAGCTTGCTTCGTTTGTCACTTCGCTTTCTTCAACTCCTAACTTATCTACGATAATAGATATTACTCTTGATTTGATATCAGACATCTCAATTCTTTTATAAGGTTTTTCAGCTTGCAAAGAAAATAGGAAATGCGATAAAAACAAAATATAAAGTGACTTAATTATATTTTAAGTCTTTGAGAAATCTTGTTTTTAGCTTGAAATCCGCTTGTGCTGTGTCATTTGGATTATGTAACTTTGTGCCATGAATAAGAAATCCATCGCGCTATTCGCATCGGGTAATGGTTCAAATGCCGTGAATTTGATTCATTTTTTTCAGAATCACCCTCAAATTGAGGTGAAATCTTTGGTTTGTAACAAACGAGAGGCACCCGTTGTGGCAAAAGCAGAATCCTTAGGGATCGAGGTTTTGGTCTTTAGCAATGAAGAATTTGAGAGTGGTCTTACGGTTTTGCAGGAATTGGATTACCGGGCTATTGATTGGATCGTTTTAGCTGGTTTTTTACGCAAGATTCCTGTGAATATTATTCGGGGATACCAAAATCGCATCATCAATATTCACCCTTCCCTACTTCCGAAATACGGAGGGAAAGGAATGTATGGAAAGTTCGTGCATGAAGCGGTAATCGGAGCAAAGGAATTGAAAAGCGGAATTTCGATTCATTTGGTGAATGAGGAATTTGATCAGGGAGAAATTCTTGCTCAATTTGAAACCGAATTGTCACTCAATGACACATCCGATTCCCTTGCAGAAAAAATTCAGCAACTGGAACACAAACATTTTCCTATCATTGTAGAACAAACCGTTTTAAATCAATAAGTTATGATGAACTATTTTTGGGCTTTTAACTGGGGAGAACTTTTTAAAGCTTCGATGGTATTGTTTGCGGTGATCGATGTAATCGGATCTGTTCCTTTGATTATCAAGATTAAAGAACAAAGTGGTGATATTCATCCTGCCAGAACCAGTTTCGTTTCGCTTGGAATTATGATCGGCTTTTTAATTTTGGGAGAATCGATCCTTAAATTGTTTGGAGTTGACGTAGGATCTTTTGCTGTTGCAGGTTCCCTGATCTTATTTGCAATGAGTTTGGAAATGATTCTGGGCGTTCGTTTATTTCGCGATTCGGTATCCGGGAAAACTGCAAGTGTGGTTCCTTTGGCTTTCCCGATTATTGCAGGAGCAGGAACAATGACAACGTTGGTTTCCTTGAGAGCTGAATTTCAGAATATCAATATCGTATTGGCTATTTTACTGAATGTACTGCTTGTATATATCGTACTTCGCTTGACTAAAAAAATCGAGCACTTACTTGGTCCGGGAGGAATTGCAATTATGAAAAAGGTTTTTGGAATTATTCTGCTCGCCATTGCAGTGAAGCTGTTTACGACAAATATTGCGAAGATTATCTTAAATGTCGAAGCAGAAAAGAATGTTCAAAAGGTAGAAACGCCCCGATAGTTCGATTTGAGAATGTAAAATTGATAATTGACAAGTATTTAAAAACCTTTTCAATTTTACATTTTCAATTGTCAATTTTAAAACGAAGTTCATATCCCAATCCATCTTCCCGCAGGATTTTCAAGTCTGCTGAAAGCTGATCTGAGAGCGCGCCGATCAATTGAATTCCGAGACTTTCAAATTCTTCTGTTTTAATTCCGACGGGTAATCCGATTCCGTTGTCTGAAATTTTCATGTAGAAATGTGTTTCCGAACTGGTAAAAGTGATCCGAATAAATCCTTCCCGATCCGGAAAAGCATATTTAAAACTATTACTTACCGCTTCGTTGACAATTAATCCAATTGGAATCATTCGTTCAGCTTCCAGGTAAATTTCCTCTTCTATTTCATACTCAAAAACTACCTCCGAATTAAAACCTGAAAAGGAACTATTGATACTTAAAGTCAATGTTTTGATGTAGTCTAATACCTGAATGCGACTCAAATCTTTTGTTCGATACAGCATTTCATGGATCATCGACATGGAAATAATCCGATTCCTGCACTCCCGAATCAGGGCTAAAAATTTCTCGTCTTTTGTATACGATGCCTGAAGGTTCATCAAGCTGGAAATAATTTGCAGGTTGTTTTTTACCCGGTGATGAACTTCTTGCAACAATGCTTCTCGTTCCTGAAGTGTAATTACAGAGTTTTCGAGTTCTTCCCCCAACATATTCACACCAGATGCAATTGCATCAAAAACATCTCCTTGATCGGTAATTTCCGTTTTTTGAGTGAAGTCCAAACGTGCATAAGCCATAATTACATCCAATATCGCATTGGTGCGTTCTTGAATATATTTGACTTCATTCGGATTCATTTTACCTTGAATTTATTGAGCCATTCGATCGCATTGTCTTCATGCAAAAACAACTTGGTAGGCACTATTGGTTTGTTGATCCCGAGAAAGAAATTTCCGACAACCTTGCTTACCGAGGAATCGATGATAATTGCAAAAGCAAGTGTATTAGTTTTCCTACCGTTAGCTGTAAAAAAAGCCCGTGCCTCGCGCTCCATGGATTTTATTCCTCTAGCATCGATCAGTAATGGGAATTTCTCATCCACATAAAAGCTATTGACCACCAACGAGTTTTCCTGTGCATGCTCCAACTTCACTTCCGAACCTTTTTTCACTTTCGTTCTTGCTATTCCGTCTTCACCCATCCAGGTGAAGTAACAAGTCAAATTATGAGCATTATTCGGAATTTCCATCGCAATCGTTTTCAAGCAAATTTAGGATAATTCCGAATTACGAATGCCGAATTGCGAATTATGGTTGTGATTTTCACCTAAAAAAGTAGGGGCGGAAAATTTTCCGCCCCTACTTTTTTCTACTATGTATGTTTCTTTTAATCTTTGATCAGGAACTGGAAACGATCCAGGTTCTTCAATGCGATACTTGTTCCACGTGCTACAGCTCTCAATGGATCTTCAGCGATGTGAACAGGTAATTTTGTTTTCTCATTGATTCTACGATCCAAACCACGCAACATAGAGCCACCTCCTGCAAGGTAAATTCCTGTTTTGTAGATATCCGCCGAAAGTTCCGGTGGAGTCTGCTCAAGGGCACTTAAAATCGCTTCTTCAATTTTGGAAATCGTTTTATCCAAAGCATGAGCAACTTCGGAATAGGTAATGATAATTTCTTTTGGAATCCCTGTCATTAAATCGCGACCACGAACTGCATAATCTGCAGGTGGGTTATCCAATTCAGGAAGGGCGGCACCAACTTCGATTTTGATTTGTTCTGCAGTGCGCTCACCAACCAAGATGTTGTGCTGACGACGCATGTATTCTTCAATGTCAGAAGTGAAGTCATCACCCGCAATGCGGATAGATTTATCACAAACGATTCCTCCTAATGCAATGACTGCAATTTCGGAAGTACCACCACCTATATCAATGATCATATTTCCCATTGGCTCTTCCACATCGATACCAATACCGATTGCTGCAGCCATGGGCTCATGAATTAAATATACTTCTTTCGCTCCTGCGTGTTCTGCAGAGTCACGTACCGCACGCTTCTCTACCTCGGTAATTCCGGAAGGAATACAGATAACCATGCGAAGCGTTGGATTAAATAGTCGTTTCCCCGGATTAATCATTTTGATAAATCCACGAATCATTTGTTCAGCACTTTGAAAGTCTGCAATTACACCATCTTTCAATGGTCTAACTGTTTCAATTAATTTGTGTGTTTTTCCGTGCATTTGTTGTGCCTTCTTCCCGATGGCAACAACTTTACCCGTTTGAATATCTTTAGCTACAATTGAAGGCTCATCAACCACTACTTTGTCATTCATAATGATCAGTGTGTTTGCAGTACCTAAGTCAATAGCAATTTCTTGTGTTAGAAAATTAAACAATCCCATCTAGCGCGCTCCTTTTTGCGTTTTCCCCTCCTTATTCGTAAATTATTGGAAAGTGTTACAAAATTAGACTAAATAATCGAAAAAAAATCAAAACCACCCTTCTATTTACAGAAAGAAATTTGAAATTCAAGAGATTAGGTGTTGAAGTATCTTAAAACCCAGTAAAATCAGGTGTTTACTTGTGCTTCAGTTTCAGAAAAACACTAAAAGAGGCATCCGATTTAACCGAATGCCTCTTTACTAATCTTAGTATCAATTAAATTAATGCTTAAAATGTCTGTTTCCAGTAAATACCATGGCAACTCCATTTGCATTGCAATAATCGATTGATAATTCATCTTTAATAGATCCACCCGGTTGAACAACAGCAGTAATACCTGCATGGTGAGCTATTTCAACACAGTCCGGGAATGGGAAAAATGCATCCGATGCCATTACAGATCCTTTCAAATCAAATCCAAAGGATTTTGCTTTTTCAATGGCATGGCGCAATGCATCCACGCGAGATGTCTGACCCGTTCCACTTGCAAGCAACTGACCATTCTTTGCCAAGATAATCGTATTTGATTTGGTATGCTTCACCAATTTGTTTGCGAAGATCAAGTCTTCTACTTCTTGTGCAGTCGGAACGGAATTTGTTCTTGATTCGAAATTAGCAGCTGATTCAGAAAGCATGTCTTTGTCTTGCTCTAAAACACCATTCAACAAAGTTCTGAACTGACGTTTCGGCAATTCTACTTTCTTTTGAACCAACAAAATGCGATTCTTTTTACTTTTCAAGACTTCTTCAGCATCTGCATCAAAACCCGGGGCAATAACTACTTCACAAAACAAATCGTTGATCAAATTTGCAGTTGCCAGATCAATATTGCGGTTCGCAATCAAAATTCCTCCAAAAGCAGAAGTAGGATCTCCTGCAAGTGCGTCCGCATAAGCCTGAGCTAGAGTTGAGCGCGTAGCTAAACCACATGCATTGTTATGTTTTAGAATTGCAAAAGTCGGATCATTGTTTTCAAACTCAGCCATTAATTGCACTGCTGCATCAACATCCAATAAGTTATTGTACGAAAGCTCTTTTCCATGTAATTGATCGAAAATTGCTGCAAAATCACCGTGAAACCATCCTTTTTGATGCGGGTTTTCACCATAGCGCAAAGGTTGGCTTTCTAAAATACTTTGTTTGAAAACGGGAGTTTCTTCTCCTTCGTTAAAATAATTGAAGATGTGCGTATCGTAATGAGAAGAAACCATGAATGCTTTCTTTGCAAAATGCTTTCTTTGATTCAAAGTTGACGAAGCTCCCTGCTCATTCAAAATAGTCAAAAATTCTCCATATTGATTTACAGACGGAATGATCACTACATCGTTGTAATTTTTTGCTGCTGCACGAATCAGTGAAATTCCACCGATATCGATTTTTTCGATGATGGATTGATGATCTGCATCAGACGCAACTGTCTCCTCGAAAGGATATAAATCAACGATTACCAAGTCGATAGTAGGAATGTTGAATTGTTTTGCCTGATCTAAGTCAGCGGGAAGGTTTCTTCTGTGTAGAATTCCTCCAAAAATTGCCGGATGCAATGTTTTTACACGTCCACCAAAAATTTCAGGATAAGAAGTCATTGACTCAACTGGTATAACTGGAATCCCCAATCCTTCGATAAATGTTTGAGTTCCACCAGTAGAATAGATACTTACGTTTTCTTCATGCAATTTACGTACAATTGGTTCTAAACCATCTTTGTAATAAACTGAAATTAAAGCTCCTGTAATTTTTTTTGTGTTTTCCATATGCATAACTTTGTTCCTTGCTAATCAACCTGATTCGAGGGCGCAAAAGTACCGATTTTAAATGGAAAACCGTTGTAGTTTATTGATAATTAATTACCAACAATTCCGAAGAAAATGACTCCGTTAATTAATTACCCGGGTAGAGGAAGGATAAGTGTACACTTATCTCTGAAACGAAAAAAACGGGTTGGAATGCAATTACCTAAAACCTTTTCTTCGGGTTTTAAATATGGCGTTATTCATATTCGTATAGCTGATAGAAAACTCCAAGCTTCCTCCTTTGTATCCATATCTGAGTGCTGACAACGTTAGATCATAAGAAACTCCAAAATGGAATCCTCTCCAGTCAATCTGCATGGTCGGTGAAATCGCATCCCTCAAACGCGTATAAACACCCAAGCCAATAAAAGCATCCTGACTAAAACCAGTGATTTTACCCCCGTCCTGAAAACGTCTTCTCAAGATTAATCCTAAAATTGATTCATAGTGTCCACCTTGAACAAATTGCGCAAATTGCGCATCAAATGCCATTTTAGTTCCTGGAATATCCATAGAATATTTCACCATTCCGACATATTTTCTGGCAAGTTGTTCTTCTGATCCTGAACGGAAACGCATAGCAGGTGCATTCAAATGAAATCCGGCGAAACCAGCTTGAAATTTAATGTCATTATTTCGCGCAAATGAACTTTGGCCTCCATCAAACTGATAGAAAAGGCCGGCTGAAGCATCTAAGTAAATAAAAGAGCTTAAGCTTCCTGTTTCTCCGCTAACGAGTGCCGGGTCATAAGCATTATTTCCATTCCATTGTGAATCATAGATCAATCGTGACATATTGCCGGATCGATTTCCAACTCCTCCTTGAATTCCAAGAGAAAGCTGGCTTCCATTTCCAACCGGAAGAATTCCCGAAACAGCTACCGATCCAGTTTGTAGTCCATATCCTGAACTTCCGGCGATATCGTTATAAAACTGAACTCCGACCCCCAAATGTGCTTTTGGTTTTCTGTCATTCTTGAAAAAGTTGGCGTCTGCAGCCAATCCGGTTGTCATATAAGTTGTGCCGCCACCCAGCCACTGATTTCTATGTTGAATCGCAATTCTTTCCCATCCATCATAAACTCCGACCGCTCCGGGATTAAGCAAATTAGGGGATTGAAGAATCTGAGTCACATGAAAATCCTGGGCACTTGCTGACAAACCAGTCAAAAATGCAAGTGCCGTTAAAATCCCTCCTCTCATGATTATCTTGTTACAGTGATATTACCAGTATACGTTTCTTTTCTGCCATCTGTGAATGTCACATCTGCCTGATAAGCATATACTCCTGTATTTATTTTTACGCCATTAAAGATTCCATCCCATTTGAACGCTGCATCAGAGCTCATGATCATTCGGTTCCCCCAACGATCATAAACATACCATGTGAATGATGCAACATCTCTTCCAACTCGTGGCCCCAAATAATCATTTAATCCGTCTCCATTGGGAGAGAATGCTGTAGGCATATGGAATCCAAGGAAACAACTTTCTCCAACAGGATTCGGATCACAAGAATCAAGCGGATCTGTTCCGTTCGTAATCTCATCGCCATCATTGATTCCGTCACCGTCCGTATCCGGATTGTTAGGGTCTGTTCCGTATTGAGCTTCTGAACCGTCCAGAATCCCATCACCATCTGTATCTACGTTACAAGCCGGAGTAGCGTTTGGCGGATCACATGGATCTAATGGATTGGTTCCGTTTGTAATCTCATCCCCATCATTAATTCCATCTCCATCCGTGTCCGGATTCGTTGTATTCGTTCCCGCAGTTCCTTCTTGAGCATTTGTCAATCCGTCTCCGTCCTGATCACATGGACCTGCATTTGGATTTGGAATACAAGGATCTGTATTTGCCGGATCAGTTTCATCATTTACACCATCGCCGTCCGGATCTGTAATGCTGGATTCCAAAGCATCTATAATCCCATCTCCATCTGTATCCAGCGGATTAGCAGGATCCGGACCAATTTCTACGCAATCGTTTTCTCCATCACCATCTGTATCTGCAACATTCGGATCTGTTCCAGCTAAAATTTCATCTGTATTTGTACAACCATCTCCATCAATATCCGGATTATCTACTATAAATACAGCTGTTATAGTAACCGGTGCAACAATATCCATTGAGTTAGTATCCTGAGCGATTGGTGCAGTTAATGTATTAGCCGTGTGTTCCCAATGTGAGAAGACATATCCGGTTAGTGGTCTGGCAATTAAATTGGTCTGAATTCCTCCGAAATAAGTTGTATTCCATGGGTAAGTGGGTGCCCAAACAGAGTTCACTTTTACTTCTCCTGAAAGTGCCGGGCTAACTGTAACCACTATCGCATTCGGACCCGTAACATTGTAACAATCTATCATCCCTTGGTTCAAAGCAGTGCATCTCAGGTTAATGAAATTTCTCATTGCCAAAACATTGGCCTGCCAACCTGCAACTGAACCTCCCCATCTGGTACAATGTTGTGCCATTTCAGGTGAGATTTGATTGATCATACTATCCAACAAATTATTCATGTACGGACATGAGAAATGTGTATTCACCAAGTCAATGTAACGTGTGATATAGTATTGCTCAACTACCGGATTTTCATTAATTAGTTTATCTAAAATATCGGTATGACCCTGTCCACCGGGATTTGGTAAGTTTTCCGCGTTACAAGGATCTGCATTTGCAGTAGGATCAGGAATTCCGGTGTAGTTAATATAATGTCCGAAACAAGCATCCATATCCCATAAGGTATAGCGCCATTTTTTCTTGTCACCGGCCGGATCCATTCCTCTCCACCATGCAGTATTCCAGTTTAACCAGTCTTGGTTTACAATGTAGGAATTGATCACAAAGTAGTCAACTAATGATTCCCAGTTCAATAAACTATCTACGTAATTGAAATTTGCAGGAACTGCCATATTGTTGGTATTGACATAATTTCTTAAGTCATCCCAGTCATTTTGTGCATTAGGAGCACCATATTCTTCCCATGTTCCTCCCCATGTTTTCAAATACTGCAAATTGTATTTGTCCTGATCGTAATAGTACTTTGTAAAGTCATGATCATCTGCCTTTTCGCGAATTTCATAAACTCCCCAATATTGTCCGTTTACATACACAACACAAGGTCTCCATGTACGTTCATCCAATTTTAAACCTGCTCTTTGAGACAAGGTATGTACAAAAGCATCTCTAATGTGTGCACCACCAGTTTCAAATGGATAATTATCACTTGCTCCCGGCTTTAAAATAACACGTTGAAAATTGTCTCTTGTTTTATTTGGGAAGATTTGATGATCAATCTCATGGTCATATCCAAATTGATCTTTCATGATAAAGTCAAAACCTCTCTGGTCATATGCCCAAGAGTCATTACCATGTTTATTAAATTCTCCTTCTCCTTTATCTACAAATGATTTATCTGCTTCCCAAACTTCGAAAAATCCCTGAGGCGTGATACCTCCGTTTCCATTCAACAAGGTTGCTACTGAATTAGCACCAAAACCAGCAACAGAAACAACCGGAACCGTATGATTCACATTGATGAAATAAGTTCCAGACATGGTGAAGCTAGATTCATTGGTAGAAAATGCTTTTGCTCTTAATACTTTTGTTGATGTAATAGAAACCGGACCGGCATACAATGTAGAACCTGTAGTTGGCACCGAACCATCAAGTGTATAACGGATAGTTGCTGTTACATCTGAACAAGTAATCGTAACGTTTTGTGTTCCCGGATAAAATCCCGGTACAACACTAAAAACAGGTGTTGGAGTATAAAAGTTAATACCTCCGCTGTTTGCGGCTCCGGGAGTTGGAGTTAAAAACAATTTCCATGTTGCGGCTCCGTTTGTTTGGCGACCGATCGAATGGTTTTGTTTTGTCATCTGAGTTAATTCTACGAAATCAACCGTTACATTGGCAGGACTTGTGAGAATAAACCACTCATTTTTAGTCTGAGCCAAATTAAAACTTGGATGGTACTGGGTCCCGGAAACCAAATTTCGGCCACTACAATAAACCATTTTATAACCACCGGCAGCAATCGACCCGGAAGGGATTTGCCAT
Organism: Flavobacteriales bacterium UBA7666; assembly: GCA_002483265.1. GTDB lineage: Bacteria > Bacteroidota > Bacteroidia > Flavobacteriales_D > Crocinitomicaceae > Fluviicola. Next base: position 167,939 of record DLHO01000005.1, read on the forward strand.
TTTTGTGGATTACCGTCATCATCTGACAAATAGTAACCGGTTAAATCCACCGAAGCAGCACCGGCATTATACAATTCGACCCAATCTTCATTTTCACCAAATGCGTCAAGCGGGCCGCCTATATTAGAACATGAATATTCATTGATTACGACCTGAGAATTTGCCGTGGAGGACAGCAAAATTAGAAACAGGAAACAAGCCGTTTTAAAGAGAGGTAGCAATTTCATGTGTAGTTTTCATTTAAAGAGTGTCTAATTTTACGAATCTTTTATGTTATAATCCAAACATTAGACGTATTATTTTACGAAAAGCAGCTAGAAAGTTCATTTTTATTTTGTAATTCCTTGTTGTATAGGACTTATTTGATTAAAATTCTCTTAATATTGTGACTCTATAAAACCAGACTAATGAAAAAATTAATTTTTGGAATTGCTCTTCTCTCCGCAGTTTCAGCATGTAAAAAAGTAGAAGGTGACGGTGGTCGTGCATCTATATCCGGTAATGTTGTTGTAAATGAAAAGCTGCGCATAAACGGTGTGGTTACGGATACTGTAAGCTACGCCGGAGCGAAAGAAGATTTGTATATTGTTTACGGTGATGGCGATGCTATGTATGATGACAAAATTGAAGTTTCTTATGACGGATCTTTCAAATTTGAATTCCTGCAACCGGGTACCTATACGATTTTCGGATACAGTGAAATTTTCAATCCGGGAAATAATGTTCCCAATAACGACGATGATTACAAAACTTTAGAGGTTGTAAGTAAAACGGTAACGATCGGCAAAAAAGAAAATGCAGATATTGGTACCATTACGCTAATCAAAAACTAAATGAAGTCCTTATTCATTGCTGTTCTTTTCCTTACACCCTGTTTTTTGGCCTGGAATCAGAACACGAGAGGACAATATTGGTTTAGTGCTGGTATTAAGCGCGAGATCAAATACGATCTGGAAGTAAATCTGAATACGAATTTGCGTCTGAACAATTATGGTCAATTGGCGACATTATATCAGGAAGCAAGTTTAAAATATACCAAGTTAGATTGGTTCAGACCTTCTATTGAATACCGGATTGTAACAAACTATGACGAGCGCAGAAATTACGACAACAGTCACCGCTTGAATTTCAATGCCGATTTCCGTCATAAAGTGCAGCAAATTAAATTCGGTGCACGCTTGCGTTACCAGATGTACATCGGAGGGTTTGCTTCAACAGGAGGCGATTTGGATCCGGCATTCCGGATTAAGCCCCACGTTGAATGGGATAAACCAAAATCAAAAGTTACACCGGAAGCTTCTGTAGAGTTTTTCTATAATCCGAACAATGGTCCGTTTGGTCGTACTTGGAATCGTGTTCGTTACGGACTGACTTTGAATTTTGATTTACCGGGTGCTAATGAAATTGGATTGACTTATTATTACGGACAAAAATTCAATACCAAGAATAATTACAACGAGCACATTCTTTCTTTAGAATATACTTTTGAATGGAAAAAAGCAAAGAAGAAGAAAAAGAAAGACGACGACGAATTGGAGGAAGATATTGAATACCCGAAATAACTAGTTCAAATTTCGGCACTTCGAAAGGTGGCTGAGCGGAATCGAAGTCACCTTCTTAGAAAAGTACGTCTCTGCGCTGGCTATCCAATTTCAGAAGGATAAACAACAACATGGAGAAGGACATTAAAGAAGATCCTCCGTAACTAAAGAACGGCAATGGAATTCCAATTACCGGAGCAAGTCCGATATTCATTCCGATATTGACTGCAAAGTGATAGAAGACAATCATGGCGACACAATACGCATAAACCCGGTTAAAGGTGGAGCGCTGGCGTTCGGCAATGACAATGATCCGGAAAAGCATTCCCATAAAGAGAAATACAATTACCAAACTTCCCATAAACCCCCATTCTTCAGCGAGTGGGCAAAAGATAAAATCAGTTTCACTTTCCGGAACGTGGTTTGAACGTACACTCGCTACACTTGCTTTCTTATAACCTTTTCCGAATAGGCCTCCGGAACCTACTGCTGCCATTGCGCGATTGCGGTTGTAATCTTTTCCGTCATCGTCTTTGCGCAAACCAAGAACCAATTCAATACGGTCTTTCTGATGGGGAGCTAAACTGGAAAAGGAGAAGTTAACCGTTGCCGAAACAGCGATCGAAAGAAGCCATCCCGAAATAATGATCAAGAGAACTCTTCTTTGATCCCGCTTCGAGGAAATCCAACGCAATACCAAATATGCAATCAAAGCGATCACAGTGATCACGGTAACGACCCCATAAAACCCGGGGATCAAAACTCCGCGCATGAATGTAAACTCATACTTATTACTACCCATCAAAAGGGTTACAATGGAAAGAAATACGACGTAGAATAAGATCGGAATAAAATGGCTCCCAACCCAAGTATCTTTGAAACGAACTCCGGGAATCAAATTCACCACTTTTAATACCAATGGATCGAAAGTGATTCCTTCCCGATAAAGAACAAAGAAAAAAGAAGTAAATACCACAAATGTTCCAGCATCCGGTTGAAGTAAGATCAACACCATTGGAACCATTACAATCGCCAATGCGACCAAAACGGTCTGCACATTTTGATTCTTTACATTCACTGTTGAAATGTACCGTGATAACAGAATTGCCGTACCAATTTTCATGAATTCCGCCGGTTGAATTCCCAAAGAACCTATTCCTAACCAAGCGCGTGCACCATTAATCGGAGGAGTAAACAGAACAACAATCAATAAGGAAAAACAAAATAAATAGATTGGAAGCGCAAACTTCCGGTAGATATCCGAATCAATAAGGAATACCAAAAATCCAAGGAAAATGGAAATTCCAACCCACATGATCTGTTTCCCATATTTCTGGGAAAAATCAAAAATATTCGGATGATCCGGATTATAAGCAGCGGAGTAAACATTCGCAATTCCCATACCCAGCATGATGATTACAATTGAAAGTAACCACCAATCCACATGCTGTGTCAAGGAATCTTCTCTTCTCATTTACTTTTTCTTTTTCGGCTTCGCTTTAATATTGAGCAGGTTTGCAGAGACAATCATCTGTTCCTTTGCCTTATCTTTCACTTGTCTGTGAATGTATTTATCAATCATCAAACCGGCAGTCGGCGCAGCCCAAACCCCTCCAAACCCAGCATTTTCAATGAAAACAGCAATTGCAATCTTCGGGTTTTCCATTGGTGCAAATGCCAAAAATACAGAGTGGTCTTCTCCGTGTGGATTTTGCGCTGTTCCGGTTTTTCCACAAACAGTAACTCCTTCAACAACTGCTCGTTTTCCGGTTCCTCCAGCTTCATAACAAACTCTTCTCATTCCTTCAATGATCGGCTCAAAATTTGCAGCGTCAATTTTTGTTTTGTGTACCGTTTTGAATTGCGGAAGTGGGCCTTTATTTCCGATTGACCGAACGAAATGCGGAGTGTAATACCATCCTTTATTTGCAATAATGGCTGCAATATTGGCCATTTGAAGCGGTGTTACTTTCACCTCTCCCTGACCGATAGAAATAGAACGAATCGTAGAAAAAGCCCACGTATTGTGTCCATACCATTTATCGTAATAGGCTGAATTCGGGATCAATCCTGAACGCATTCCGGTAACATCTGTTTCAAACTGACTTCCCAAACCAAAACTCATGATATAATCATACCACTCATTCAATCCCAGTTCTGCATCCTCAAAAATCGATTTCTTCTTTCCTTGCTGAATAATCCGTCTCATTACATAGTAGAAATAAGGATTACAGGAGTTTTTAATTCCGTCAGGCAGATTCGTAGCATTGGGGTGATTGTGGCAACCAACCATTGATTTGGTACAAGGGAATCCGGATTCCGGAGTAATGACTCCTTCCTGCAAACCGATGAGTGACTGAAGTAGTTTAAAAATAGATCCCGGAGGATATTCTGCAGCCAAAGGTCTTGGGTACAATGGTTTTCCTTCGTCAAGTAATAATTTAGGATAATTTTTTCCAATATTTCTTCTCCCTACCAAAATATTGGGGTCGAAACTTGGAGCAGAAACCAATGCCAGAATTTCTCCTGTTTTCGGCTCGATTGCAACAATACAGCCACGTTTGTTCTGCATCAGCTTTTCACCATAAACCTGCAATTGAATATCCAAACCTAAATGCAAAGCAGGCCCTTGTTCAGCAAGTGTATCATACTTTCCTCCGGCATACGATTCAATGGCATTATTCAAAGCAGAAGTTACAATGTACTTAATCCCTTTCTGACCTCTCAATTGCTTTTCGTAGTAACGTTCAATTCCCGCTCTTCCGATTTGATCTCCCGGTCTGTAAAAACGATCTTCTTCTATCTCTTCTTTGGAAACTTCATTCAAATAACCAAAAATATTAGCTCCTCCCGAAAAAGGATAGCTTCTCATGGAGGTTAAGTCTTCATAAAAACCTGGGAATCTCTCCAAATGCGGAGCAATTCGCGTAATTTCGTCATTGGTCAATTCCTTGATGAATGGATATGGACGCTGTTTCTGATAATTTGCCTGTAATTTTCCGGTATTCGGATTGCGGTATTTTCCTTCTCCTTTTTTAATCTGATAGAAACGATCTTTCACTTCCTGAGGAGTCCAGCCAACCAATTTCGCGAATGCTACGGTATCAAAATCGTGAATTTCTTCTTCCTTCATCATCAAGTTGTAATAACTTCTATTCGTTACCACTTTCTTGTTACGCCGGTCAAAAACAATTCCCCGTGGAGGTGTAATTTCTTTTCGTTTCTCAGCAATTTCCTGTGCTCTCAATTTCCACGAATCATCTACTACCTGCATGAAGAAAAGACGAATCAAATAAATTGATCCGACTAGAATAAAAAACACCAGAATAACGTATTTTCTTCCATCCAAATTCATCGTACAGCCTTTTTGTTAGAGATGAAAATAAATTGCACCAATAAACTTAATAAAAAAGAGCTTGGCACGCTTAATCCGATCTTCAACAAGATCCAGACAAATTCATTCAACTTAAAGGATTCAATAGAAAAGAACCAAGTATGATGAATCAGTAGAAGCGTTCCGTATGAATATAAAAACCAACGTCCGCCCATGGAATAAACATTCACAGCTTCCACACTGTCATAACCGTCTCTTGGCGACAACCATTTGAAGATAATCGGTCTGAAAAAAGCCATGATCACCGCACTTGATGCATGCAACCCGAAAGTATTGGAAAAGGAATCGATGATCAATCCGAAAACGAAACTCACCAGCATCAGCGGTACTGTTCCCATTTGGAAAGGCAACATGAGAATGAACAAGGGATAAATCATTGCGTAAAGACCTAATCCGGGTTCCAGATTGTTTAAAATCAGTACCTGAAATAGTACAAATAATACGAAACGAATGCTATTTAAAACAAAAATATTCACTTTACAATTCCTCCTCTTCTTTATCTGGCGGGATTCTTCCTTCCAATTCTCTTAATTCATCCAACATTACATTCTTGATCACATAAACGTGCTGAATGGATCTAAAATCTTCTGCAATTCGAACTTGTAAATCCCACAAGGGTTTCCCTTCAATGGATTTGCGTTTGGTAATAACTCCAACAGGAATTCCCTTCGGATAGATCCCGGAACCTCCGCGCGTAATTACTTTCGTAAACTTCTTAATTGAAATATCGTTTGAGATTCCCGCAATCTGACAAATCTTTGGGTTTATTCCATCCCATTTCAACAATCCAAAAGCACCGCCATCCCGCATACTTACATCCACGTTGATGTTCTTGGAAAGAATAGTTTTAACCACGGAATATGAGTCTCCAACCAAATGGACAATTCCTACAACTCCTTTGGACGAAATAACTCCCCATCCTTTTTGGATTCCATGATTTTTACCAATATCAATGGTCATGTAGTTATTGCGCTTGTCATACGTGTTATTGATCACAGACGCCGCCATGTATAAATATTGCTGATGGTAATTCGTATCCTCAATTTGGATCAATTCCCGATCAATTTTATAATTGGAACCTTTCAATTTTTCTCTCAAACGGGCATTTTCCCATTCCAATTTCCGATTGGTGCCCTCTAGATTGAAATGCTGTGTTACTGAGTTTCGAACTTGATACAAGCTTCCGTTTATGCTTGAAGCACTGGAAAAAACTTGCAATCGTGCAAACTCAGAATATTGGATATACGCAGAAAGTGCTACAATTTGGAGTAACACAAAGACCAAAAAGATCTGAAATCGTTTGAAAAAAGCAATCAAATTGCGCATACCACAAAATTAGTTAGATAAACGATTTTCTAAAGGATGAAACGAATTTTTATTTGACAATGTAATTTAAAAAATTGAAAGTGATACTCCAAAAGCTAATGCGCTGATTTTGTCACTCTTACTACTCTTAAATTGAGGCGCCAAAGTATAATCCGCAAACAATGCCCAATTTCGGATACCTATCCGCATATGAACACCATAAACCAATGGATTTCTATCTGGCAATGTCTTATTTTTGACCGCGCGATGATTCTCCGGCCAGACCTTTTGAAAAGTCTGCAATCTGTAACCTATTGAACCACCGATATGCATTTTAAAATGCTGCCATTTAGGACTTCTGAATCGAAATTCGATTGGAAGCGCCAAAATATGATTCCCGAACGTGTTTTTGCGATAATCCGAATAACTGGAATCGGCATAATAGTGTGTACCCGAGTTTGTACTATCTGCAAAAAACAAGCCTTTTGGTCCTGTTTTTTGGTATTTGTAAGCCAATCCTATTCCTAAAGAAACCGTATTTCCATTGGTGATCGGAATATCCCACATGGTATTGATATTGCAGCCAAAAGACCTCCACGGATTGGATTTGATACCTCCCGACTTCAGTAATTGATTGTAAGTTAAATCAATGATCAAGCGGTCATACTTTCTTAATTTACCGGGTCTGGCAGGTCTCCAGCCCGTATTGTACCAGAAAATTCCGGGACGGTGCCTGGAAACCAGAATGGAATCTTTCCCCTGTGGCTGAGCCAATCCTTGGAAAGAAAGCAGTAAAAAAACTGGTAATAGTTTAAGAAATTTCATGTTCCAAGCGATATTGTTCCCATTTCCAAGCATCTAAAATAGCATCTTCAATGGTTCTTTCCGTATTCCAGTTTAAAATTTTCTTTGCTTTTGAAACATCTGCAAATAAAGCATCCACATCTCCTGCTCTTCTTACACCAAACACATAATTCAAGGGTTTTGAAGTTACCTTTTCAAATAGCTGAACCAATTCAAGTACAGAAGTTCCTTTTCCTGTTCCCAAATTAAAGACATCGAACATTCCATCAAACTGATGAGTCAATGCTTTTACGTGTGCTTTTGCCACATCCATCACGTGAATATAATCTCGTACACATGTTCCATCAGGAGTATCGTAATCTTTTCCGAAAATGGTAAGTTCTTTTCTGAGGCCGGCCGCCGTTTGCGTAATGTAAGGTAGGACATTATTGGGAGACCCAAGCGGCATTTCACCCAGCTTTCCACTTACATGTGCACCAATCGGATTGAAATAACGCAAAATCACCGGTCTTAAAAGTGTTTTTTTAGCAATGTCGATCAGCATTTGTTCTGCCATCCATTTCGTCCAGCCATATGGAGAATTTGGTTTTCCAACCAGCATTGTTTCTGTTAATGGTTCCAGGCTGTTCTCTACACCATAAACCGTACAGGAAGAGGAAAACACAAGTTTGTTTACATTGAATTCCTCCAAACAGCTCAATAAATTGATGAGTGAAACCAAGTTGTTATCGTAATAATGAAGTGGTTTTTCAACAGATTCAGCAACTGCTTTGAAAGCTGCAAAATGAATGACCCCGCTAATTTTATGTTTTTTGAAAACGGATCTAAGGAATTCTTTATCACGCATATCGCCCTGATAAAAGAGGCATTCTTTTCCGCTAATTAAATGAATCTGTTTGATAATTGATTGGCTGGAATTGGAGCAATTATCCAAAATAATTGGAGTATAGCCTAATTCAAATAACTCTACAACAGTATGTGAACCGATAAAGCCCGTTCCACCAGTAACAAGAATTTCTTTGTTTTCAATCATGCGTTGTAAAGATAAGAAAAAGCAATAGCTTTTGAAGACTGAGGCATAACAAACGTTAGTGCGGTATTGACGAGGGAGCGCTAGTCCGCTGCGGCGGAAAGACCAATCGACCGATTAATCGTCAGTCCCGACTGGCTCCTCTTTCCCTTTGCTGTTTAACATTTTGAGAACCTGAACCACATCAATAATTTTCAGTCCGAAAACAAGAAGCATCCAAAGCAAACCAATTCCAAAGGCATAATACAATTGATTCCATTGGAACTTGATCTCCAAAAACATGACGGCAATCATGAGTATACTTAAAATCATCAATTTTAACCAGGTATTGGATGCCAAGTGGTGTTTCATTTTGTAGCGAACAACCAGGTATTGCAAAACTCCTAACGTGGATTGCGCCACTAAAGAAGCAATTGCTGCTCCCACTGCTCCAAAGAAAGGAATCAAAACTACATTCAAAATTGACATGATAATCAATGAAAGAAATGCAATCTGATTCATGATTCTAAGCGATCCATTAGCGGTTAAAAGTGTTCCGAAAACAACCGTGAAACACATAGGAACGAAAGTGATGGAATGAAAGATCCAGGCATTGTAAGAATACCAATTCGCATCGTCGTATAATTTGTCGAATAAGAATTCTTTGATCCCGATAGTCAATGTGATCATTAAGATTCCTCCTGAAAACAGAATGTTCAATGCGCTGGTCATAATTCCGGTTGTGGAACTGTTATCTTTCAAAACGCGCGAAAAAACGGGTAGTAAAATACTTCCGAAAAGTACCGCGAACATCCAGCAAGCATCCAGCAAGCGAAAGCTTTGTGTGTAATAGGAAACCTGAACTGTTCCCTGTGGATGTAATTTTTCAAGAAATACCGCATCCAAACGAGAAGTCAGCATCATAATGATAACCAAAATAGCGTAAGGGTAAGATTGTCTGAAAATTGCTTTGAAGAAATCCGAATCCCAATGCAATCGCGGCAACGCAACAATGCGCAAGTAAATAATTGTTGCAACGACCAATGACATGGTTGAAGAGCCCACGAAAATAATCGTAAACCACTTCAGGGTAACCGGTTCTATAAATGTGGTATAAATGAGAATGCTTCCAAATACAAAGTAAACAGATCGTTCCACAACAGATAAAACCGCATCTAATCCGAATTTCAATAAACCTCCGGTATAAGCTCTCACATAGTTCACTGTAATAATGCTTATCTGGTGCATGATTAATAATCCAAGTACCCAAAGCCATTCGACCGGGAACCTTAGAATAAAAAACAAGGAAAGTGTCCAAATAATATAAACAACAACCAAGATGAGTCGGAAAGTAAACAAGCGGTTGCTGTACTTATGAATCATGTGCGGATGCTGCGCAATCATTCTTGTCATGAAATTGGTGATACCCATATCCAACAACATCGAAAACAAGAAGGTAAAGTTGAGCATGGTTTGAAAAATACCGTATGAATCGAGACCCAATTCATTCTGCATTTTAATATCCACCAGGAAAATCGTAGCAGGTTTAACCAGTAAATTCAATAACAGCGTAATGCCTAATCCTCTTAAAAACAGTTTTTGCATTAGCCGTGTTATTCTGCGATGAAAATAAAGTTTTGTGTGTGATGTTTGGAAGAATCAAACGGAACGATCTGATTGTTTTCTCCTACAAAAATGGAATAACTGAATGATTTCAGATACTCGAAACAGTTGGAGCGGTTTTCGTTGTCCCAAAGTTCGGCGTAAATGATTGGCTTATTAGATGTAATGATTCGATTTGCACCTTTCAGGGCGAAATACTCGAAATTCTCAATATCTATCTTGATTGCCTGAATAGGCTGACCGTTTAAAATATTATCTAATTTGTCTAATTTCACATCAACCTCTTTCCCTTCATTCCACTCGGTAATGGTTTCGTGTTTGATGTGGCTCAGACCTTGCATAACGGTTTGTCCGTTTATAGGAAGTACCATTTTTGCAATTCCTGGTTCTTCACCCAGAGCAATTTCATGAATTTTAGTCGTTTTCAGCTTGAATTTTGCGATAATCCGTTTTAGAACGCTCACATTTGCAGGCATCGGTTCAAAAGCATGGATGGTTGTATTTGGAAGCTTATTGGCCAAATGAACGGTCATAATTCCCAAATTTGCACCAATGTCCAATACATCTCCTTTACCGTCTTGCAATAAAGACAAGAAGGTGAAAAAGTCATTCTCTTTTTTGTCTGAACGAAGTGTTTTGATTTTATACAGCGCAAAGACATACAGATAGGTGTGTAAACCCAACAATTTCTGTAAAATATATTTAACGCTGTTCTTCATTTTCACTAAGATGCCGCGAAGTTAGGAAAAGTTGGAAAGAAGGCGTCTTATTATTCCAGATATTTTGGATAAATCTATCCGTCATTCTTGGAAAAGAAGCTCCAAAAAGACAATCATTACTACTCACACCGATCTAAAAACGAGTAATTAGTGATCTAATCTGTATTGTTTTCAGATTAGATGGAACTAAAATTTTGGACCTTCTTTCCAGTTAATCACTTCAACTCTGAAAAACAATTCTTTTCATTCTACCGCGAAGATGCAAAGAACATAAAGCATTTAGAAATAATAAATAGTTTGTAACTTCGAATCCATGCGCATTGGAATCAATACCCGTTTCTTACTCTCTTCCAAAATGGAAGGTTTCGGTTGGTACACTTATGAAGTGGTGAAACGCATGGTGGAAGCTCATCCGGAACATGAATTTGTGTTCTTCTTTGACCGAAAGTTCGATGAGAAATTTGTCTTTGCTAAAAATGTAACTCCGGTGGTTCTGTTCCCTCCTGCCCGGCATCCGATTTTGTTTGTTTGGTGGTTCGAACGTTCCATTAAGCGCGCACTCAAGAAATACAACATCGACCTTTTTTATTCGCCCGACGGATATTTGTCATTGAAATCTCCTGTTCCACAAATCGGAGTAATTCATGATTTGAACTTTGAACATCATCCGGAAGATATCCCAGCGAGTCCGTTGAAATATTTACGCAAATACTTTCCGAAATTTGCGAAAAAGGCTGCACATATCTTAACTGTTTCGGAATATTCCAAACAGGATATTATTCAGTCTTACGGTATTTCACCTTCCAAAATAACGGTTGCATGGAACGGTGCTTCCGAGTCATTTGCTCCATTGGAAGCCGCAGAAATTCAGAAAATACGCAGTGAAAAAACAGCAGGCCGACCGTATTTTATTTTCGTTGGAGCCATTCATCCACGTAAAAACGTAGGGCGATTGATTGAAGCTTTCGGGAAGTTTGCTGAGGTGAATCCGGATATTGATTTACTGATCGTAGGCGAAAGTTTGTGGGCGAATAAAGCTTCATCCATTCCGGAAGTTTCCGAAGCATTGAAAAAACGCATCTTATTTTCGGGTCACGTTTCTTTAGCTGAATTGAACAAATTGATGGGCGCAGCTTTTGCGCTTACTTATATTCCCTATTTCGAAGGATTCGGAATTCCTTTGGTTGAAGCCATGCGTTGTGGCATTCCCATCATTTCGGGGAACCTGACTTGTTTACCGGAAGTAGCCGGAGAAGCAGCAATTTATGTCAATCCATTCGATACGGATGAAGTTTCAAAAGCAATGATTGAATTAGCTTCAGACAAACAAAAGCAAGTAGAATTATCTCAAAAAAGTTTGGAGCGTGCATCTTTATTTTCATGGAATAATACTGCGGAAGTTACTTGGAACGTTATAGAAGATATTCTGAAAGTATGAGAAAACCGGTTTTATTCCTTTTAATTGGCTTATCGGGTTTCGCCTGCAAGGAAAAGAAAACGGTGAAGGCTGGTGTCAAGATGCAGGATTTCATCATCTCGATCAGCAATTATGCACGTGCCCAAGATCCCAATTTCATCCTGATCCCTCAAAACGGCGAAGAAATTCTCTTTGAAGATATTGATCCGGAAAAAGGATTGAGGTCGGATTTAATTCAGGCAATCGATGGTTATGGAGTGGAGGAATTATTCTACAATGGCGGTTCGTATGCTCCGGATGATTACCGGCTGGGAATGCTGCGAAAAGTCAATTCGTCTTTGAAAGTAATGGTGGCAGATTACCTGAGTAATGACTCAGATGCTGCCGGTGCTTTTCAAACTGCTGATGCGGAACAATTCATCGCTTTTCCAAGAGTGAACTCCAACTATGATTACAAATCGATTCCGGGCAGTGTTCACAATGAGAACGCCAACGATATTCAAACCTTAGCACAAGCCCAAAACTACCTGTATCTCATCAGCACAGATAATTATTCTGATAAAGGATCTTTCCTCTCTGCCATTCAGCAAACAAACTTTGATGTGGTGATCATTGATGCCTTTTTTGGAGACGATTTGCTAACTGCCGATGACGTTTCGAGTCTCAAAACCAAATTAAATGGCGGACAGCGCTTGGTAATTTCCTATATGAATATTGGTTCGGCAGAAAAGTACCGCTATTACTGGAAAAAGACCTGGGGATTACATCATCCGTTGTGGCTGAAGAAAAAATACGACGGGTACAAGGACGAAATCTGGGTGAAATTCTGGAAAGATGAATGGCAGGAAATCATTTACGGAAACGATGATTCGTACACCAAAAAACTATTGAATATCGGTTTTGACGGAGCGTATCTCGATAATATTGAAGGATTCTACTTTCTTTATCATAAGGATTGAAGAATCTGGTCAATTCGTTCCGATAATTATCGGGATTCCGTAGGAAGTATCGAGAACGACCCAACATGACTTCTGTCAATCTCGATACGCTACGCACTCGATTTGACAGGAGAAAATAAGGATTTACTTTAAATTCTGAAGAACCTTCTGTTTCCTTCGTTCGAAGAATGCCTCCAACGTGTGTTTTGAAAGTGCACAAACACCAATGATCAATGGAATGGAAACTCCGTAATAGAAAAGCGTTTCCAAAAACATTCCGGAACCGGCAACAAATCCCTTCAACAGTTCGATTATCTGTGAGAGTATTAATAAATGGAACATATAGATTCCGTAGGAAATTTCTCCCAGATATGAAAAAACACGGTTTTCCAGCGTAAACAGATTCTTATCTACAACAGAAACTCCAATAATCAAATATAGGAACAATGCATTTGGAACAATGGCTGAAACGATTGGGTTTTCAAAGAAGAAATACCAGATATTTGAATGAATATTCGCTCCAAAAACGATGAAAACAAGAAGGAGAGAATACAAACCAATTTGAGCCGGAATACTGTAAATAACCGAAGTATTGATCTGCTTTCCATAATTGAAAACCAGGTAAGCACCCAAACCTCCGATTGCCATGGCCTCAAACTGATGAATGCGGATTAGGTAACTTAAAACTCCGGGCACAAGCTCACTGCTATACTGATTAATCACAAAGGTGTTGAGACAAATTAAGATCAATTTAAAAGCGATGACTCCAAGAATTAATTTCAACACGTGTTTTTTCAGCCATTTGAAAAGCGGTGCCCAAATGAGGTAAAAGACTTCTTCCACTCCAATCGACCAAAGTGGTTCCAACAGGTTACTTCCAAAGAAATAATTCACCATTCCGGGAACGAAGAAGATGAAGTAGTACCATGTTTCACCAATGGTATAAGGCATTTTATACGGAATATTGAACCACTCAATGAAGTACGGCTGAATAATCGCACCGATAATGACCATTAAAAAGTACAAGGGCCAGATCCGAAAAATACGTTTGATGTAGAATTGTTTTACAGAAATATCGTTCTTCACTTTTCGTTCTTTCAACAGCAAATAGGTAATGAGAAATCCACTCAAAACAAAGAAGAAACCTACTGCATGCTGACCATTCTCAAACAAGCCATAACCTTTCAAATGATTTTTCAGTTCATGGTCTTTTCTCAACGATTCAGCATGATGAATCACTACCAAAAATGCGGCAATAAAGCGCAAGGTATTCAAGCCTTTGAAATGAGAAATTGATTTGTAATCTGTCATTCTTCGAGTTCGTTATCTTTAAATGCAGATGGCACCAGATTGGGAATAATCTTCAAAACGATTGGTAACAGAAGGGCTCCACCGGGTAATAAAAAAATTGCCAAAGCAGGCATGGATTTCGCAATATCCATGAACTGAGTTTTGACCTTTTCCTTTTCTTCTTTGGATAACTCTTCACTAGTCGATTTACGGATCAGATAAACCAATTCCTTACTCTGTTTAATTTCCTGAGCCAGTTTATCCTTATTTCTTCCCAGGATCTTGATCCAACGTTTGGAAACACTGTCCATCATTTGTTCCATGGAATTCGAATCGTTCAGATAAGAAACCTTTTGGTTATTTTCCAATAAAAACTGATCAGTGCAATAAATGGCTTCATCCAAATCCCTTTCCGAACAGGACATCCATCTTTTAAGCATGATCAGTGTTTCCAGATCTGTTTCACGTGAATTTTGGTTCATGTGCATTGTAAGTACTGAAAGGTCAAGCAAGTAGCGCTTAAAATTCCATGAATCTACCATTTCACCACTTAACTCGTTAGGAGTGACTGCCTCTTTGAAACGCAGTTTGGCCAATTCTTTTTCATCCGAATCCAGATCCGCAGAAAGTAAAAATGTGTTGAAGAGATTTCTTTCGTGTTCCTGAATTTCCCCATCCGAATATGCAGAAATGGAAATGATTCCAAGTGCCAAAAGTGCCAACTTCTGGTAATCGAGGGTTTGTTTTCGCTTATTCTTCAGAAAATCCTCGAAAAGAATTACATCTAAGTATATGAATGAATTATTGAAATAACTCATCCAGGATTTGGTGCTCGTCAGATTCTTTGGAACTTCTGTTCGTTTATCCAGAATACGCTCAATTTTCTCCGAAGCGCTTTCTTTCAGGAAGAAGGTCAGAACGGATGAAAGGGATTGTACTCGGTGTTTTTTATAGAAAATATTCAGATCGTTCAAAAACTCTTCCGATTTTAACTTCTTTTTCCCCTGGATATTGATATGGGTAAATAAAAGTGATTCAAAAAGAAGAACCGTTAACTGCTCATCATGCGTCCATTTGGAAGTGACCCAATCTTTTCCGAACAATAACCTGGACGGATAACCGAAGATAATTCCTGTTTGAGAAAGCGTGTAATGATTGAATTCTGCTCGTGTTAAATCAGCTGGTTTTTGCAGGTCAATAGACAATTCACCTGACTCTATCAGCTGCAAGTATTTGGCAATCCATCCTTTCGAACCGGGAGCGATCATGGAAGCAAAGTTAAGCATATTTGAATAGCGACTACTAAAATTTTCATTTAGTGTCTGTTTGTTTCATTATTTCAAACTATATTTGTCCCACTAATTCTATAGATTATATATATTATTTGAATTTAAATCACATATTATGGCATTAAGACTCGGCGACACAGCACCAAACTTTACAGCAAAATCTAGCATCGGAAACATAGATCTTTACGAATTCTTAGGAGACTCCTGGGGAGTTTTATTCTCTCATCCGGCAGATTTCACACCTGTTTGTACTACCGAATTGGGTAAAACAGCGAAACTAGCAAATGAATTTATTGCCCGAAATACAAAAGTCCTTGCGCTTTCTGTGGACGGAGTAGATTCTCACCACGAATGGATCAAAGACATCAATGAAACCCAAAATACACAGGTAAACTTTCCAATTATCGCAGATGAAGATCGAAGTATCGCAGAATTATACGATATGATTCATCCGAATGCATCGGCAACATTGACTGTTCGCTCACTATTTATCATTGCTCCGGACAAGACAATCAAATTGATCATTACCTATCCCGCTTCAACGGGAAGAAACTTCCAAGAGATTCTGCGGGTTTTGGATTCCTTACAATTAACGGCAAAGTATAGTGTAGCAACTCCGGCAGATTGGAATCACGGTGAAGATGTGGTTGTCATTCCGTCAATCAAAACAGAAGATATTCCGGCAAAATTTCCAAAGGGATTTGAAGAGATAAAACCGTATTTACGTCTAACTCCACAACCAAATATCTGATGGAAAAAGTAGGTTTAAGTTGTCCGGTTAATGACAAACAGGTCAACGAGATTGTTATTCGGCTGGTAGCTATGCAGGTACTTTTTGTTGGTGCAACAGCATTGTACTTCCAGAATCCATACATTGCTGTTTTATTATTGGTTGATTTTGGCTTCCGTGCATTTGGATTCGGCCAGATATCTCCTTTGAAATACATTGCTCAGAAGACAGTTACCCATTTTCAACTGGGTTATAAAGCAACCAATGAAGCTCCTAAGAAATTTGCAGCTACCGTTGGTTTCTTCGTCGTTGGGTTTCTTGCTCTTTTATTATTCTTAGACTACTCTCCTTCCGCAAGCATTATTGGAGGATTTTTGCTCCTTTTTGCAAGTTTGGAATCCATTTTTGGCATTTGCGTTGGCTGTATTGCATATCAGCAACTAGCGCGATTTCGTTGGTTCAATTCGTTTTGAACAAGCAGTTAGGTATAAATTAGTAGAAAACAAGTAGGGGCGCAAAATTTTGCGCCCCTACTTGTTTATCTATTCTCTATGAATTGAATTACAATTTTCTTGCAACTTCTACTTCTTCGTAAGCTTCAACTAAGTCACCAATTTTAATGTCGTTGAATTTATCAATGTTCAAACCACATTCGTAATTGTTTTTCACTTCTTTCACGTCATCTTTGAATCGTTTCAATGATCCAAGAACACCTGTGTGAATTACAATTCCATCACGAATAACGCGGATTTTAGAAGTACGTTTGATGAGACCATCTGTTACGTAACATCCTGCAATTGTACCCACTTTCGTGATGTCGAATGTTTCGCGAATTTCTGCAGTACCCAATACTTTCTCTTCGATATCCGGAGATAACATTCCCTCCATTGCTGCTTTCAACTCGTCGATTGCTTTGTAGATTACAGAATATAAACGGATATCAATTTGTTCTTGTTCTGCCAATTTACGTGCAGCAACGGATGGCCTTACCTGGAATCCGATAACGATTGCATCTGAAGCAGAAGCTAAATTCACATCGGCTTCGGTAATTGCACCAACTCCTTTATGAACAATATTCACCTGAATTTCTTCAGTAGAAAGTCTCAATAATGAATCGGATAATGCTTCGATAGATCCATCCACGTCACCTTTAACGATCAAGTTCAATTCCTTGAAGTCTCCAATCGCCAAACGACGACCAATCTCATCCAAAGTAATGTGTTTGTTTGTACGAAGACCTTGCTCACGATACAACTGCTCACGTTTCGTTGCAATCGTTTTCGCTTCGCGTTCGTCATCCATAATATGGAATGTATCTCCTGCAGAAGGCGCACCATTAATACCTAAAACAGATACTGGTTGTGATGGACCTGCTTCTTTCAAAGCAACACCATGCTCATCGTGCATTGCACGAACACGACCGTAGTTACGACCAACTAATACTACATCACCAATTTTCATTGTTCCTGCATGTACCAACATGTTTGTAACGTATCCTTTTCCTTTATCCAAAGAAGATTCGATCACTGTTCCAACCGCATTTTTATTTGGATTAGCGCGCAGATGCAAGATTTCTGCCTCTAACAATACTTTATCCAATAATGCATCAATATTTAAATTCTGTTTTGCAGAAATTTCCTGACACTGGTATTTTCCACCCCATTCTTCTACTAAGATATTCATAGCAGAAAGTTGTTCGCGGATTTTATCCGGATTTGCGCCTGGCTTATCAATTTTATTGATTGCGAATACCATTGGTACATTTGCTGCCTGAGCGTGAGAGATTGCTTCTTTTGTTTGAGGCATCACGTCATCATCCGCAGCTACAATGATAATTGCAACGTCAGTTACCTGAGCACCACGAGCACGCATCGCCGTAAAGGCTTCGTGACCCGGTGTATCTAGGAAAGTCATTTTACGGTCGTCTTTCAACGTAACCGAGTATGCTCCGATATGCTGTGTAATTCCTCCGGCTTCACCAGCGGTAACATTTGCATTACGGATTTTATCTAGTAAGGAAGTTTTACCGTGGTCAACGTGTCCCATCACCGTAATGATTGGTGGACGGTCGATTAGGTCTTCCTCTTTATCTTCAACTTCTAAAATTGCTTCCTGAACATCTGCAGAAACGAATTCAGTTTCAAATCCAAACTCTTCAGCAACGATTTGAATGGTTTCAGCATCCAAACGCTGGTTGATGGAAACAAAGATTCCCAAAGACATACAAGCCGAAATAACCTGAGTTGGAGAAATGCTCATCATCGATGCCAATTCTGACACGGTAACGAACTCCGTCAACTTCAAGATTTTTTCTTGTAATTCCGCTTCTAATTGTTCGATTTCACGACGTTGTGCACGATCATCACGTTTCGCGCGACGGTTTTTGGATCCTTTTGATTTACCTCCTTGTGAAGATAAACGAGCCAATGTGTCCTTAACTTCTTTTTGGATATCTTGTTCAGAAGCAACCGGTCTGTCAACAGGACCTCCTTTACGGAAGTTGCTTCCACCACCACGGTTGAATCCTCCTCCACCAGCCGGACGATTTCCACCCGGACCACTTTGGCCTGGAGGGCGGTTTCCACCTGGCCCACCTTGTCCTCCGGGACCACCTTGCGGGTTTGTTCCAGGAGTTTTAGGCATTTCTTTCTTAATGCGTTTGCGTTTCTTACGATCATCACCCGGACGAGAAGAACCAACAGATTTTGGTTTCTCAACAGGCAATTCAATTTTCCCAAGGACTGTAGGTCCGGATAATTTTGTGCGATCAACGCGAATCGTTTCTATTTCTTTTGGCGCATCAGGAGCCGGAGTTGGCGTTTCTTTTGCTTTTTCCGCGACAGATTCTTTTTCAGGGACAACTGGTGCAACCGGAGATTTTGGATACTCACTCTTATCGATTGGTCCATCTTCCTTCTTGCGTTTGTCCGGTCTTGTTTTGGTATTCAACTTATCTAAGTCGATTCTACCAATTACTTGAATTCCACCATCTGTTGATTGAGCAACCGGCTCTTCTTCAACCTTTGGTTTCACTTCTTCAGCTGGTTTCTCAACAACAGGCGCAGGAGTAGGAACAACTTCTTCTACTTTCTCCTCTGCCTTTGGAGTTTCAACTTTTGGAGCAACAACAGGTGCAGTTTTTACTTGCTCAGACGCGCTGTTATCAAAATCGTCCTCGTCTTCCTGAGACTTCGGTTCGTCTTTGATGTCGCGTAAGGTAATTGTCTCACGCTTCTCTCTTTTAACTGACGTCATTTTGGATTGCTCCTTTAAATTTTGGTCAGCTGCAAATTGAGTGCGCAACATGTCGTACTGCTCCGGATCCAACTTCGTATTTGGATTGGAGTCAATAGCTTGTCCCTTCGACGCCAAAAACTCGACGATCGTAGTGACTCCTACATTCAACTCTCCTGCTGCTTTTCCTAAACGCTGTGTTTTACCAGACATATATTATTTGCTTCTTTTTAATTAATGTACACCCGATTGTTATCCGAATGAACAGTTTTGCTGTGTAAAGATAGTTAGTGTTGATCAGATTTAGGTGAAAATCGGTCAGGTATTTTTTCCCTGACCGAAATCTCAGCCTAATTTATTATATAAAAGTTATGCTTTTCCTTCGTATTACGCAATTTACCATTGCGATACTCAGTCTTCGAAAGCTACGCTTTCTCTTACTCAAATTCTGAGCGAAGGATACGCAATACTTCTTGTATTGTTTCTTCTTCTAAGTCTGTGCGCTGAACCAAATCTGCCACTGTCAATTCCAATACAGATTTCGCCGTATCACAACCAACTGATTTCAATTCATCCAAAATCCAGCTATCGATTTCATCTGCAAATTCTTCTAAGTCAACATCCTCATTGTCAGATTCACCATCACGGAATACATCAATTTCGTATCCTGATAATTTTCCTGCCAAACGGATATTGTAACCTCCTTTTCCAATTGCCAAAGAAACCTGATCCGGTTTCAAGAATACGCTTGCACGCTTCTCTTCCTCATCAATTTCGATATTGGTAATTTTTGCCGGAGACAATGCACGTTGAATGAACAATTTCGGGTTGTTTGTGAAGTTGATTACGTCAATGTTCTCATTGCGCAACTCACGAACGATTCCGTGAATACGGGAACCTTTCATACCGACACAAGCTCCAACCGGATCAATACGATCATCGTATGATTCAACTGCTACTTTTGCTCTTTCTCCCGGTTCACGAACGATACGTTTGATAGTAATCAATCCGTCAAATACCTCAGGAACTTCCAATTCGAATAAACGTTCCAGGAATTCCGGTGCGATACGTGAAAGGATAATTACCGGTGAGCTGTTACGCATATCTACTTTCGAAACAACTGCACGAATAGATTCACCTTTCTTGAAGTAATCGGAAGGAATCTGCTCTGATTTCGGAAGGATCAACTCATTGTTTTCATCATCCAATACCATGATCTCTTTCTTCCAAACTTGGTAAACTTCACCTGTGATAATTTCACCGATACGCTCTTTGTATTTCTTGTACAAATGGTCTTTCTCCAATTCAAGAATACGGGAGATCAAGTTCTGACGAAGAGACAAGATGTTTCTACGACCAAAGTCATTGAAACGGAATTCTTCTGACACTTCCTCACCGATTTCGAAATCCGGCTCGATTTTGATTGCATCTGAATAAGCGATTTCTGTGTTTTGATCTTCGACTTCACCATCCGCAACAATTTCTTTGTTTACGAAAATCTGAACGTCTCCTTTATCAATGTTCACGATCACATCGATGTGCTCATCCGTGTTGAATTTTTTCTTCAACATCGCACGAAACACGTCTTCCAAAACGTGTTGCATCGTTTGTTTATCAATGCTTTTGAGTTCTTTGAACTCCGAAAACGATTCTACTAGTTCCAAGCTGTTCATAGCTTTTTATTTAAATGAAATAACAATTTTTGCTTCGTTTATATCTGAAAATGCGATCTTATTTTCGATCACCACCAGTTCCTTTTTCTTTTTGCCTTCGATTGCCTGTTTTTCTTCGCGTTTCAGAACAATTCCAGCTTCATCAACAGTTGTTAACGTTCCCGTTACCTTTTCTTTCGAATTCAATTTCACATCTAAATCACGACCAATATTTTTCACATACTGGGCATGAACGCGCAAAGGCTTATCCAAGCCTGCAGAAGAAACACTCAATTCAAAATCAGCGTCTTCGCGATCCAAATTATGTTCAATGTTTCGTGAAACAGACATACAGTCTTCAATCGAAACATTTCCTTCTGTCTTATCCAATTCCAAGCGAATGACATTGGCCGCACTGATCGTAAGTTCCACAATAAACAAGCGTTCATCGCGGTCTTTAATCCGTTCTTCTGCTAATTCTCTTACTGTTTGTTTTGAAATCATATGAGATAAAAAGAGGGGACTTGCGTCCCCTCATTTGTGTTGTTAACCTTAAATGTTATGCAAATATAGGTGTTTTTTATTGAAAAGCAAATTTCTCTGTTTTAAAAGCGAACCACGAACCTCGCAATTTTGTATTTTCCTAAACTAATATTCGCACGGATAATATAACTTCCAGAGGCAAGATTGACATCTATTGCCTTTTCTTCTGAGGAAACATCAATCTCTTTTAAAAACCTTCCATCCATTGAATAAATGGATATTGATTCAATACTTTCATCCAATTCCCAACTTAATTTTTCTCCGGAACCAAGTGGATTTGGATATACGTGAAATGATTCTTCGATCAGTGAATTAAATTCATTTAGTCCAACGGTGTTGTCATTCGAATAGTCAACTCCCATTAAATCGTTTATCGGAAAACCATTGACATAGGTATAATCACCTGCAATCAGTAACCTAGTTGAATCCAGAAGAAAATCACTAACATATCCTCCGGTTACTTTCAGTTGTTTGAAGCTGGGATCATGCGATCCATCCATATTAAAGCGGAATACTTCCTGGTTTCCATAAACAAGTAGCTTACCATCCGGCTGCAATTCAATGGCATTTGGTTCCTGATAATTTGCTGTCACATTATATTCGCTTTGATAAGTTGCATCCGCAGTACCATTCGCGTTCAAACGGTAAATCCGGTTTCCCCCAGAGCCTGAAACTATGATCTTGCCATCCGACTGAAGTGCAAAACCAGTAGCAGGAGTAGAGAATGGAGAGAAGCTATTGTTGAATGAGGGGTCTGAAACTCCTGTCGCACTAATTTTTGTTACGCCTCCCCACCTCTCTTCCACAAGAATTTTGCCATTTGTCAATTCGATAATATCCAGCATATCAGAGGAGGAATATGGAGTAAATGCAGGATCGAGTGTTCCGTCTAAATTGAGTTTATTGACTGCCTTATTCGGTGAGGTTTGATCATATCCTGCAATAATAATCCTCGTATTGCTGTTACTCCATAGAATTCTTGTTACTACATAATGCAGGGGGCAGGAGAAACTGCCATCAAGACTCCCGTCTGTATGCAAACGCACCAGTTTCGGAGTGTAATCCTGATTATTGTTTTGATAATTCACCAATACTTTTCCATCAGGCTGAACCGTAAAAGCGGTAATAATCGCTCCCGCAGGGAAGTGCGCATTGAATGTAGGATCTAATTCACCATTAGAACTTAGTCTCGCCAAACCATTGATCGTATCTCCATTAAACTGGGTAAATCTTCCACTAACCAGGTAATGCGAATTGGAATACTTGCTGATTGATCGAACAGATCCGTTACCCGAAAAGTTATGAGCGGTATGATCATCACTTGCTGGAGGAGTAAAGAAATCTCTCTCAATGGTAGTTATGTCAGTAAATTTAAGCAAAGACCGGGAGTATTTTCCCAGTATTTTATAGAAATTCCCCCCTATGAGAATCGAACCGTCAGCTAATTTTTCTACCAGATCAATCGTATCGTCGCTATCACATTTTAAAGATTCGGATAATCCAATAAGTAGACTGCCACTATCGCTCAAATATGCCATGTTGCTCACATTCACTCCCTGAAAGTCAAGTCCTCCTACAACAATGACATGGCCGTTAAAATCAATGCAATCCTTAATCGCTCCACTTGACATCAGTGTGTTATTCTGAAAGGTATTATCAACTGCTCCATTGGAATTCAGTCTTACAATATTGTATGTCTGATGTCCACCATAACTGGTAAACCTGCCACACATCAAAATTTTTCCATCTGCAGTGAATTTTAATTTATTGATGCTTGCATTGAAACCTCCCGGGGTATACAGGTTGAAATTTGGATCGTAAGTCCCTGTGGCTGTTAATTTAATCAGTCCACTCGCTGAATTTCCCCAATAGTTTTCAAAATCCCCGCCGACCATAATTCCTCCATCCGGAAAAGTTAAAACGGTATAAAACTCCCCAACAGAAGATCCGGTATAGTTGGTTCCAAAAGAAGTGTCTACCTGAAGTGAACTTGTGAGGCGTACCAATCCGTTTCTCAGTACTCCATTAAAACTACTAAAGTATCCTGCTACAATTACCTTATTTCCAGCTGCAAGTTGAATATCGTTGATTTCAGCCGACGATGTTGTCCCAACTCCGCTATACGACATATCTCTAGTTCCATCGGGATTCAGAACTACAAAATTCCCACATGCGGAACCATCGTAATTGTTGAAGCTTCCCCCAACCAAAATTTTACCGGATGGCAACTCCGCAAGAGCCCGAACATTCGATTGATCTGCAAATCCCGAATGGAAGGTGTGATCAAAACTTCCATCTGCATTTAACCTGGCTATGCCAAAAGCGGAAAACCCATTTACAGTTTCAAAAGTACCTCCGATTAACAATTTCCCATTGGACAATTCCAATACTTTATGCACCCGATAGATCCCGGCTCCATTTCCGAATTTCATGTAGAGATCCGAATTAATTGGATCCAGGTTAGCCAACTGTATTTGTCCAAAGGAAACAGGTGTGTTAACCACCAGGAAAAAACAGGATAAACGAAAAAGGAATCGATTTAAAGGTGTCATTCGTAATTTTAGATTTATACTTGCAAAAGTAAGTATTGTAACTGATTCTAAAAAAACAGCGATGAAAATAACCTGGAATTGTTTGACAATAAATACGAAAGGGGCTGAAATAATGGAGTTTAGAAACTCCGTTGGAACCAACATCCTCTGGTCCAAACAAACGGATCACTGGAATCGTGTGGCGCCGAATCTCTTTCCTATTGTTGGGAGGTTAGTGAATGACTCCTATACTTTTCAGGGGAAATCGTATCGTATGAGCCAGCATGGATTTGCACGCGACCGAGAATTTGAAATCGTGGAACGAACCGAATCTTCTGTTCGATTACGCTTGATTTCAGATACTGAATCGATGGGTGTCTATCCGTTTTCTTTTGTGTTAGATGTCTGTTATTCATTAACTGAAAATGGAATTACTGTTTCCTATGAAACTCAAAATACCGGAACTGAAGCCCTATTCTATTCGGTAGGCGGACATCCGGCCTTTCAACTGGATGAGCCTTTGGAAAATTACTATCTGGAATTTGATGAGGCAATCCAACTGGAACGAGAGGAATTAGCCGGAAGTTATTTTTCTGGAGAATCAGCTTATTACGGTGTTTCAACTCACTTGAATCTAAGTAGTGAACTTTTTGAGAATGATGCGTTCGTTTTAAAAGATCCCCAATTTCGATCGGTTTCCTTAAAACATATCGATGGAGAAACACTTGTTCAAATGACTTGCGATTCCTGGACAGCCATTGGTTTCTGGACAAAAAAAGATGCGCCGTTTATCTGTATTGAACCTTGGTGGGGCTGGGCAGATTCCGTGGATTCGAGCGGAAAATTGGAAGAAAAAGGGGGAATAAGAGAATTAGAAGCCAGAGGTAAAGAGATCCTGACCTATGAATTTAAAATGGAGAATTGACAAGGAAGAGCACGCTCAAAATCTTTTCAATTTTCAATTAATCCTTAGTAAGCCGTATAATTTCAATTCGCCTGTCGGTCACTTCTTCCACGATGAGTGTCCATTTCTCTACTTCTATTTCTTCGCCACCTTGTGGAATGGCTTCCAATTGATGAATCACCAATCCACCCAATGTTTCATACGAATCGGATTCCGGTAATTTCAAACCATAGGTTCTGTTTAAGTACGAGATCTCTGCACGTGCAGAAAAGCGGTAGGTGTTTTCGTCGATCTGTTCCTCCAACCATGTTTCATCGTCGTGTTCATCTTCAATTTCGCCGAAAATCTGTTCGATTACATCCTCAATGGTCACCACACCGGAAGTTCCCCCGTATTCGTCTACCACTACAGCAATGGATTGACTTTTCTTGGTGAATAATTCCAGTAATTCCTTTCCGGGCATTGCTTCAGGAACAAAGGAAATGGGACGAAGAATCTGTGTAATAGTAGTTGGTTTCTTGAACAATTCATAGGAATGTACATACCCAATGATGTTATCGACAGAATCTCTGTATAAGAGTAGTTTCGATAGCCTCGTTTCGACAAATTTTGCCAACAGATTTTCTATGCTTTCTTCCACATCAATGGCTTCGATTTCCATTCTTGGCACCATGCAGTCACGTGCTTTAATCCGTGAGAAATCGAGTGCATTCTGAAGAATCTGGATTTCATTTCCAAGATCTGCCTCATCCTCCATACGCTCATTCACGTCCTGAACAAAATGCTGTAAATCTGTTTTTGAAAATACTTTCTCTGATTGCTCGACATGAATTCCAAAGAGGCGCAACAAACCGTTGCTCATCCACACAATCAACTTTGTTGGAATATATAAGATCCAATAGATCAAAAACATGGGAGCAGATCCTAAACGGAAAATCCCATTCGGGTTGATCTGGAAAATGACTTTTGGAAAGAACTCAGCGATGGTCAATACGATCAATGTGGAAATAATTGTCTGCAGAATAACTATGAGGTATTCCTGCTTGATACCCCACGAATCGATCAAAGGATCCAACGATTCGGCCATGTACATCCCAAAGATGACAATGCCGACATTATTGGCAATCAGCAATGTTGCAAGGAAATGACCGTCGTTTCCGTAGAAAACATTCAATAATTTACTGTACCAGGAGTTTTTTCCGCGATCCAATTCAACCTTCAAGCGATTCGAAGACACAAAGGCAATCTCCATTCCTGAAGAGTATGCAGAAAATAGTAGTGATGCAAGAATAATAATGACGGAAGGATCCATTCAGCTACTGAAAGCAGGAAGTTACTAAAATTTACTTAGAGAGCACATCAAATCCGATGTCCTTTCTGAAATATGCTTTGTCGTAAGAAATCTTCTCAATACTTGAATAAGATCGCTCCAATGCTGCTTCCAGGTTTCGTCCGTAAGAAGTAACTGCTAAAACACGGCCACCATCAGACAATACCACCGGTCCGTCACTTGAAGTTCCTGCATGAAAAACCAAACTGTCGGTTACGCTGTTGATTCCGTTGATTACTTTTCCCTTTTCGTAAGCATCGGGATAACCACCGGAAACCATCATGACGGTACAAGCACTTCTCTCTTCAAATTGAATATCACATTCGGAAAGTGTGTTTGTAGCAACACCTTCCAACAGGTCAATCAAATCAGATTTTAAACGTGGCATGACCACTTCTGTTTCAGGATCTCCCATACGGCAATTGTATTCAATAACATAAGGTTCACCTTTCACATTGATAATTCCAAAGAAAATGAACCCTTTATAGACGATTCCATCTGCTTTTAATCCTTTGACGGTTGGAATAATGATCTGATTTTCAATTTTATCCATGAACGTTTTGTCACAGAAAGGAACCGGTGAAACAGCTCCCATTCCTCCGGTATTCAAGCCGGTATCACCTTCGCCAATGCGTTTGTAATCCTTTGCTTCCGGAAGTATTTTATAGGAATCTCCGTCAGTTAAAACAAAAACGGAACATTCAATCCCTTTTAAAAATTGCTCTATCACTACACGTGAAGATGCATCTCCAAATTTCGCGTCAGCAAGCATGCTTTTCAATTCGGTTTTCGCTTCATCCAGTGTTTCCGGGATCAAAACCCCTTTTCCAGCTGCCAATCCGTCTGCCTTCAAAACGTAAGGAGCTTTCATTCCATCTAGAAATTTATATCCCTGTTCCAACGTGTCTTTAGTAAACGTAGCGTACTTAGCAGTAGGAATATTGTGACGCATCATGAATGCTTTTGCAAAGTCTTTACTTCCTTCCAATTGAGCAGCTTCTTTGTTTGGTCCGATAACCGGAACGCTTTTCAATTGAGCATCTGCAAGGAAGAAATCGTGGATTCCTTTCACCAAAGGATCTTCCGGCCCCACGATTACCATATTGATATTCTCAGCAAGCACAAATGCCTTGATTGCAGGAAAATCCAATACAGAAATTTCCACATTTGTTCCATGATGTCGAGTTCCGGCATTTCCCGGAGCGATAAACAATTGCTCTAAATGAGAACTTTGAGCAATTTTCCAGGCAATTGCATGCTCTCTTCCACCTGAACCCAACAATAAAATGCGCATATTAACAGAATTTCAAGATTGATTCGAAGAAACGTTTTCCATCCTCATTTGCTAAAGCTCCATCTGCAGCTCTTTCAGGGTGAGGCATCATTCCAAATACATTTCTTCCCGGGTTACAAATTCCGGCAATGTGGTGTAATGATCCGTTTGGATTACTTAGTTCAGAAACTTGCGCTTCTTCATTCACATAGTGAAACAATACCTGGTCATTATCTAAAATAGATTTCATTGTATCATCTGCTGCGTAAAATCTTCCTTCACCATGTGCAATTGGAATTTTATATGCTTTAGCGGCATCTAATCCTTTTGTGATTGCACTGTTTGTGGTTGCCGGTTTCAAGTACACATTCTTGCAAATGAACTTTTGGTTATTGTTGTGCAACAAAGCACCTTGCAATAATCCACTTTCAGTCAAAATCTGGAAACCATTGCAAATACCCATTACGTAACCACCTTTTTCAGCGTGATTCATAATCTCACCCATAATTGGAGAAAGTTTTGCAATCGCTCCTGAACGTAAATAATCTCCATAAGAGAATCCGCCCGGAAGAACTACAAAATCCACCCCTTTCAAGCTGGTATCTTTATGCCATAAACGTTCTACTTGTTGGCCCATGATTGTTTCAAGGACATATACCATGTCTTCATCACAATTGGAACCCGGAAAGGTAACAACACCAAATTTCATTGATCTATTTTTGCGACGGAAGCCCGTCAATTCATGAATGGCAACAAAGTTAGTCAATCTAGTCAGACAACCATGTATGAAATGAGGAAAAATTTAGCAACAGCTATAATTAACGTGAGGTAAAAAAAGATGCTTGCAACTCGTTGCCAAATTCGATGGATAAAGGCAAAAGTAAAGAAGAAACTCAAAGGAATGAAGAGCATACTGACCCATTCTGACTGTTGATAAATAATGATTTCAGCTACTCCTAAAAGCAATGTTCCGATGAGAATCCATACTAAAGCCCGATTCAATTTTTTAAATCGAATATTACTCACACGCACTCTAATCTGAATCCCGATAATACTCAATAAGAATAGTACTACGATGGTTGCCGTTGTTCCATAGAAAAAGATCTCTTCATATTTAATCAGTGAAGAGTGACGTAAAATTCTTGTGGAAATGGTGTGTCCTGAAATCCACCAGTAAGTCAAGCCATTCGCAATCGGGATCAAAAAGCCGATGATCATCAAGAGCCATTGTCTAAAACTAAAAGGATGCAGCGCCCAGGCAGAAAACCAAAACGGAATAATCAATGCGGCGCTTGGAGGAAGGAATGAAGCCGATAAACCAATGAAAAAGGCACTGTTGAATGAAGATGTTAGATTTGTTTCATGTCCTTTCAACTGAAATAGTAAACGTATTGATTGCAACAGGAACAAATGACAGATCAATACTGCATCGACCTGATAAAAGGAATGCGAAAAACTCATCAAGACTACATAGAACAATGCAGGTCCATAATTGTTCTTGTCTAAGAATTCATGTTGATTGAAAAGGAAATTTAATTGAATAGCATTTACTAAAACAATGACAGAGGCAATGATTGAAGTCCACCAGGAACCAAGAAAGGCGGTTTTCCCCCAAAGTCCCAAATCCACCACATCAATCAACGCATGAAAATGAAATTGCGCATTCAGGAGTTGAAATCCAACAACAATTGGAATCAACAACAGCAATACCAATGGACGATTACTCAAAAACGGACGCAATATCATACCGCGAATTTAATGGGAATTTTAGAATCAAAAAAACAAACGGCCATTCACCCATTCGGGATCTAAAACAGCGTGGTGCTTTTTATAGAATTCAATTGCCGGCTCATTCCAATCAAGGACTTGCCAATCCATTCGTTTAACGTCCCATTTTTTGGCAACCGCAACCACTTCAGCAAACAATTCGGAACCGATTCCTCCTCTGCGGAATTCAGGCTGGATGTAAAAGTCTTCGAGGTAAAGGCATCTTCCTTTCCAGGTAGAATAAGATTGATAGTACAATGCAAATCCCACTACTTCCAGAGTATCATTTTCAACAACAAGCGCTTCGCAAACTGCATCCACAAAGAGATCAACTCTCAGTTTTTCAACCGTGTTTGTAACCTCATTCGGTGCTTTTTCATACAAAGCCAATTCAGAAATCAGGCCGTGAATCGCTTCCTCATCACCCATTCTTGCAGCACGAATAGTCATCTTACAATCCTCCTAAGTTAAAGCGGAATCGAATACCGGTACTCATGTTACCTGTTGGATAAGATGTCGCGATCTTAGGATTCGTAATCACCTGATCGTAGTAGAACTGAACCATCAAGTTTGCACCGATGTTGTAGTCAATCGACGATTTAATTGAAATTACTTTTTGTCCGGCAGTTGCTTGCTCAGTCGATTCAACAATCTTGCGAATTACTGTCAGGTTATCTCGGAACGTAAAGTCAAAACGGATATTCAATGGATTCTCCGGTTTGTTTTTACCAATCTTGAATGGCAATCTCACTTTCGGGAATTTATAACCTGCACCAACAACGATCTCATTTCCTAATACTTCAGTCACCTGATTGTTATTCAATGAAAGTGTTGCAGAACGATCTTTTTTGATTTCGAATTTCGTGATCAATCCCGAACTTCCTGCTTTCTTGCCTCCCAAATTCCAGGTTGCATCGAACCCGATTAGTGGAGAGAAGCGTTCAGAGACCGTAACCGTTTGAATGTTTCTTTCTGAGATGAAGTTGCCATTCAAATCACGTGCTGTTGCACCACCATTCTGATCAAACGTTGCATTTAAGTTTGACTGAACCTGTCCTAAAGTTACGGTAGAAGAATATGCATGACGGACTACAAAATTCTTAGTCAACTTTTTCATTTTCTCAAATTTCGCCAACCCGTTGTAATTTACTGTCCAGTTTGGTAATGGCAGTGAGTTGAACGGATTAACCGAACGTTTGTTCGTTTTCCCATTTGTATAAGACGATAAAAATGCTCCGATCACTACTTCTTGCTGAGAAAGGTTATATCCATCGCGGTATCCACCTGAACTTCCGGAAGAATTTGCATTGGAACTACCCAACAATTCAGAAACCTGCTTCGTAGTTTCTCTCATTTGTTTGAAGTTTGCGGACTCGAAACCTGCTGACAACTTCTCAAACGCACTTCCGATAGAGATCGTAGAGTATGAAAGCGTAGATGTTTGAAAACGGCTTTGAGATTCAAATTGCTGAGAAAGATCATTGTATCTGAAGAAATCATTGGTATTCTCAGACATGGTTCTGTTCATGGACAAATCGATCGTTAAATCTTTCATCGGTTCAAGCGTTGCCCGCCCGGTATATGTTTGATTGTGCGTAATCGAATGCTGGCGGTTCAATGCCGGATTCTCTACCATCCAACCTTTATCTGCAGCTGTCTGAGCAAAATTATAGCCGGTTTCTCTCCCTGTAACGCTATAAGACTGCTGGCCGAAGATGAATCCACCCATTCCCGAACTGAATGCAGGGTTAAATCCTAAGATTCGAGCTTGCTGGTTGTATCCAGGCAATAATGTTCCGTCTGTTTGGCTATATGTTCCTGAAACGTTTCTGACACTCATTACTAAACGTGCACCAAAACCTGCAATAGGATTTACTTTATTGTTTTTCTTACGTTTTTGCTGACGCTCGTGCTTACGTTTCTTGCGTTCCCATTGACGGCGTTCCTTTTTGGTCATCTCATCCAATGGTTTCGGCGGTTTTAATTCCAAAACTGCAGTTTCTTTACCTTTCTCTTCCGGTTTACCCGTTTCATCAGCTCCGGCAGCTTTTTGCCTCATTGGAGCCCTTGAAGGTGCACCGCCGGTATTTACCTTTTTGAAGAACGGAATTTTGTTATACAAAGTGGTCATATTAGCCTGAAGGGTCGCATTCACTGTTCTACTATTCTGAACAATATTTCCGTAATCCTCCTGACCAAGCGGTGAACGCTGCCAGTTATAAGTTCCTGTATATTTCGCATTACCAGTTAACCAATCCAAAGCAGGAATTAAATTAAACGGTACATTGTAGGAGAACGTGTAATCATGGGTGTAATCCATTGTTTTACCCAAAGTTCCCAACTGTTTACGAATGGTATCTTTGAACTGACGGTATAATGAGTCATTACCTCTGCGGTTCACCTCTCCATCACTTTCGTCAAAGATAGCTCTGTTATTCGCATTGAAAGTCAATTTCAGGTTTTTAGTCAAATCCCAACCTAAACGATAACCTCTGTTCCATTGGAAATTTTTAACGTACACTGGTTTATACTCAAATGCACCTGCCGAAGTGTCAATCGTATTACGGATCTGACGCTCGTTATAGTTTCGTTGTATGTCATTTGTAAAGCCAAGTGTTTTTGGCAAATATCCAATGCTGGTTTCTTTAATCAATCCCCACCACTTGGACTTTTGCATCATTTTGTTCTTCTTAAACGGTTCGAATGGTTTATTATCAAACGTATAAGCATAAGCCAAACTACCTTTCCACTGTTTTGTCCGATCATAGTTCGTATTAAAGTCGCGGTGGAAACTTTCACTATATCCATAGCCTGCCATCCAGTTGGAGATATCATAGAAATGAGCTTTTTTACCAGCTGCCCGTTCTTTTCGAACTCCCTGAAAGTTATACGATTTACGCTCGGTATAATCCTGAGCAATTTTTGCAATTTTTTGTCTTTGTCCGGCTTCGTATTCTCTCAACTTAATATCCGGATTGAATGGATCATACTCCGGATTAACGATTCCAAGGGAATAACCGTAGAAAAACGGAACCGCCAATTTAATTCGATTCCCAAAGAATTGACCTAATTGCAAGTTGGTTTGGAAATCCATCCCAATTTTTTGATTTCGTTGTCTTTCCTGAACACGTGAGTCAACTGCCCCCCAGTTCACACCGGAGTAATTACCTGAAAGTGAAAAACTACCGAAATCTGCAGCTTGAACTTGCATTTGAGCAATCGCAGCCGAACCTCCATCATCTACAAAGTCAGTCAAACGCAACTCATTAATCCAAACTTGAACACACTTAGCAAGTCCATCATCTGCCCAAGGCGATGGTTGGTTTTTGCTCGGGTTACGAACCCCGATCATGATCGTTTTAATTCCTTGTAAGTTTGGACTTCCTTTTACTTTTATTCTTCTATCCGGATTTTGCGGATCAATAATCACATATTCCACATTTGGCGCAATTCCGGAATTAGGTTGCCCCAATAAATTGTTTCTACGCTTTTTCAAATCCAATAAATCCTGGAAAATGATTTCCATGTTATTTGATTCCAGCCAAATATTATCTGCATTATTGGTATACCATGCAGTTAGATTTAAAGGAAGTTCATATTCATAGTAATTATCTACGAAATCAGTTCCCAAACGTACAAACAAAGTCACGTCTTTATCGCGTAATGTATTCGCAACAATTTCTTCCGCGTGCACATACATTTTCAATTTCTTGTATGTACGAACGTCGAACTGAACATTTTTGTAAGCCGCTCTTGCATCACCATCCTGTAGGTTACAAACATCTAAGGTCAATGCTTGCTCATTCATTTGACGCTGTTGCGGCTGCGACGGGTCAATTTCACGTTGGATTCCCGGAGGGATTTGATAACCGATAGGAGATTTTTCATTGTTCTCTTCAAAGTTCAATGCTCCGATATTGAAAGTTGTCAGGTTTGGATCCACCTGAATAACCTCACCGGGAGCTGTTAAATCCAACAAGTACTTTCTCCATTCTCCACGAACCAATTCCAATTTTGCAAAACGAACGATTACTTCTTCATCGAATCCTCGCATGAACATGCGGAAGAAACGGATAGATCTGAAGTCACGAATTCCGTTAACTGTTCTTTCCGGCTCCTTAATCGGAACTTTGAACTGATACCACTTTTCTGTTTTTGTTGAATTTGGCGGAGTGTAAGTTACCACACTTGTAATGTGATTCTTTCCTACAACCATATCCGAAGGGCGTAAACTTACCCGGTACTGGAAATAAGCTTCTGATTCAGATAAGTTATTATCCTGATTGATATCTTCTAAATCAGGGGTGTTTCTTGCCTGAGTAGGATATCCATCACTATTAACGGTATCAGACATTTCTGTCGTAGCAGAGTTTCCTTCCATTCCGTTATACTTTTTATAACGTTGAAGGATATTCAATTGCTGCTGATCATACACATCATCGCGGTAGAAGTTGTAATCATCACTCGATGGATCCGCAATCATTCTGGCTTTTACAGCTGGATCCAAACCTGAGTTTTGAACCCAATTCACATATCCCGCATAGGAAGTAGCTTCTTCAGAAGATTTATATCCGTCAATTCCAACATCCTGATTTATTCTAGAATTCGGATCATTGTCAAATGCATTTACAACCACTTGCTGAGTTGATACTTTGGCCCATGGTGTAATAACTACCGGATAATTGGCTCCGGCATACGGAGGAATTCCATTTTCAAAACTCTTTCTTGAATCTGCCAATACATCTTCGGAAACGTTTCCTAAGTTGAAATACAAATCACCACCGGTTAAATTCGGAGTGGCTGTCATTGCATCCTGATTGAAAGGATCCAAGATCCAGAACTGGATATACTCTACGTTTGCCTGCTCAAAATCATTAGTAGTTAATGAACGCATAATTCCTCCCCAACGATCTTCCGGATTTGTAAATGTCCCATCCGGATTCACTGTAGCAGTGGTATCGTAGTTGTACATTCCTCTGTCCTTGGGATAATACCCTAATTCCAAAATCTGAATGGTTGGGATAGATCCGTAAGTTAACTGTTGATTTGGGAATACATCTGTTTGAAGTACCTGACGCATACGACTGTCGTAAATCTGCGAAGGATCATCTTTGATGTGCTGTGGTGTTAAATTATTTGATTGATAGAAAAGTGGGTCAATTAAATACCACGCAATCTTCGCTCTCTTAAATCCATTGGATAAGTTCTTCGAAGCACCTTCCGGGAAAATATCTGTTTGTCCTTGAGGTGTTGACGCAATTCGCCATGCACTTTGTGTTCTTAAATCAATGGTGCTCTGGCTTCCTTCGAAATCATCTACATATGAAATTCCCGCTTTTGAGATTGCTTTTGGTGTTCCAGGAATCAAGTGTGCAAATTCACCCTTAAAGGTCATAAAGGATTTTTCCTTGGTAGAAAGAATCGGCAATAAATCAATGAATTTCGTCAAGAACGGAAGTTCCGTTCGGTAATTGATATCAAAACCAATCACATTGTTTTTGTATGGTTCACTTCCGAAATCGACTTTTTGAGTTACCGGTCGTTCCATCATCCTTAGCCAGGTGGCTCCAATGTTGAAATCCTTATTGAATCGATAATTTAAGTGTGTCCCAACCATGGATTTGGATTGGAAACCAAATACAGAGTTACTTTCAATGGAAATTTTGATCGGCGTATTGGACTCCAAAACTCCGGTGTTCAGGATTTTCACACGACCTAAGTTATAATCTACGGTATAATCCTGCCCTTCTACCATCGGGATTCCTCCAGCAGTAACCTTAACAGCCCCTTCCGGAACGTTCAATGCATTCAAAGAGATATCCGAAGTGACTGAGGATTGGTATTCTCCTTTAAATAAGAAACGGTTCTTACTCGGAATTTGTTGAGCTGCGGTTTTTGTTGAATCGTACAATTCGGTATAAGCAATTGTATTTGCAATGGTTTCAGGCATTCCGTTCACCATTAGCTTTTGTTTCAATACCTGCCCAAAAGGTTCGGTTGTTGAAAACATCACCCGTCCATTCTTGGTATTGATTGTCCCACCGGTTTCTGCTTTCTGACCATTGTACATGATCGGTACAAAGTCAAATAATCCATC
This sequence comes from Flavobacteriales bacterium UBA7666, assembly GCA_002483265.1. Classification (GTDB taxonomy): domain Bacteria; phylum Bacteroidota; class Bacteroidia; order Flavobacteriales_D; family Crocinitomicaceae; genus Fluviicola. The sequence goes on from DLHO01000005.1 coordinate 203,329, forward strand.
CGAGAATTGCTGATTGTTGACATTCAAACGATCCATCTCAACCAGGGTGATGATTTGTTTGTCATCCAAACCTGGATAAGGTAAAATAGGCGCCAAAACCGATGTCTCCGGGTTGTTATAGAAAATATTTAACTTAAAACCATTTGCATCCACCTGATACGCACCGATCGAATACACATTTTTCATCATCAAATCCCAAATTTTCAAAGAAGGATTTGTGAGCGTCGGTTTCAATAGCTTCAACATTAAGGCATTTTGACCTGCAATACCATCTGTAGAGAATTCACCTACCTGAAATGTTTGCCCTCTGTAGGTATATTCGTACGCAACAGCCAATACCTCATCGTTGTTCAAAGGCTGACTTAAGGAAATGAATCCTAATAAGGCATTGTAAGTAAATTCAGATTCGCTCAGTTTTCTGGCATTTTCTACTTTTTCGTAGTGAACAGCCTGCTGGAATGGGCCAGGCATAAGCGTTTGGGATGACAATTCGGCAACAGCTCCATTGAATCCACGAATAGTATTCCCGGCAGGACCGGTTGTGATATAGTTATAAAGTCCGTTTGATTGATTACTTGGTAATGGAGATCCGGACAAAGTACCCGGATTACCTTCAATATTTTGCGGTTGAGATTCCCCCAAATCCGAAAATGCCAAAATGTTTCTCGCGTTTTCTGTATTGTTTATTCTATTGGTAATCCATACCTCCATTCTTGTGACGTAAGTCTCAGAAGCCACATTCGGCATTTGCGCCATTGCAGCATTGTACTGATCATGGAAGAACAAATTCAGGAAATAGTGCCGATTGGCTTCGTAATTATCTGCTGTAACCTCAAAAGGTTGAATTTGTGCTTTCCCTGTAATGTTAATTTCGGTTCTTTTCCCTTTCGACGAAGCTCCGATCGCATCTACTGTCAAGTCTCCAAAGCGGAGTTTTGCATAAGCTCCGAACAACGTTTGTGAACCCGGAATCAAAGCACCAAAAGAAGGAAAACTAACATTTCCTAATTCAATTCGCTGAATGATCTGATCTTCATCTCCGGAATATCCTAATTTCGTTACGTTATCAAAATCAAATGCTGCCTGCGTATTGTAGCTTGCACTCAATTTCAGTTTTGTTCCGATTTGCCCTACCAAGTTCATTTGAATCTGCTGCTGGAAATCAAAACGGGTGATTTTACGTTGTTTTACCGGTAATATCGGGTTGTCGTAGCGCGAAGTATTTACCCCAAATGCCAATTCGATCGATCCTTGTGGACGAATTGTAATTTCATCCGACCCAAAGAAACTGGTAAAGACTTTAGATGGTATTTTAATCGGAAATTCAAGTGCTCTGTCTTCTTCTGTTTGCGCATCAATTTTATCTTTCCAATTCTCCTTTAATGATTTCTGACGTTCATATTCCAGATACTCCTCCAAAGTCATCATAGAAGGATTTCGGTAATTCAAACCGGAATTACCCATTGTTTCAGAGAAAATGTATTTTCCTGTAATTGGATCGAAAACGATGTTTTTCTTCACTCCGGACGGATCTCCCAAATCAAACGTTTGAGTATTGTTTTGAGTCGGATCCAACGGGTTGGTAATCGGAAATGGCAATGTAGTATCCGGCGGAGTTTGCCCCCAGAATACAAGCGATACAAAACAGAAAACAACCGTTGAAAACAGTTGCATCACTCTTGTGTAGTTAGCGTTCAAAATTTTTTCCAAGGTTTATAATATTTTCAGTGCCCCTTTAATTAATTCCTCTACAGATTCTTCTCCAGTGGCAATTTTTTCTATTGCTTTCTCTGCTGATTTTTTGTCGAAACCTAAAGAAATCAAAGCAGTTAACGCATCAAATCGATTTGTATTGTTTCCAACAAAAATATTTGTTGGATCATTCCACTCCACCTTCAACATCTTATCTTTCAAATCGATAATAACTCGTTGGGCAGTTTTTGCTCCAATTCCCTTTATCGCTTGTATAGAACGCACATCTTCCGTTTGTATTGCATTGGCAATTTCATTTGGTGACATAGAAGAAAGCATTAAAATCGCTGTATTCGGCCCAATTCCTGAAACGGACAGTAATAAGTTGAATATATCCCGCTCTTCGGAAGTAGCAAAGCCGAAAAGCAAATGAGCGTCTTCTCTGATAATTTGTTGCGTCAAAACCTTCACGGATTCTGATGCTCCGATAGCAGAAAAGGTGTTCAGTGATATTTTAACGTAGTATCCCACACCACCGCATTCGACGACCAGATTGGTTGGATTTTTCTCTATTAAACGTCCGTTCAAATGTGTAATCATTGCTTTCTATTTTCTACTTAGTTTGTGCATCAACTACAGCAACTTTCACCATGTTTACGATTTCTCGTACCGATGAACCCATTTGCAATACATGGATGGATTTTCTTAAACCTACCAAAATAGGTCCGATTGCATCCGAATCAGTCATTTCCTGAAGCAATTTATATGCGATATTTCCGGAAGAAAGGTTGGGGAAAATCAAGGTATTTACTTCCTTATTAGCTAATTGTGAAAACGAAAACTTTTCATTCATTAACTCATTATTCAATGCGAAATTTGCCTGAACTTCCCCATCCACTACCAAGGTTGGGTAATTGTCATGAAGGATCTTAATTGCCTCAGCCATTTTTTCAGAATCCTCTCCCGGAGCTGAACCAAAATTCGAATAACTCAAAAGCGCAATCTTTGGAATGACCTTGAACTTTCTAAGTGTTTTCGCAACGTTATTTGTTATTTCAGCAATTTGACAAGCAGTTGGATTCATGTTAATGGTCGTATCCGCCAAAAAGATAGGTCCTCTTTTCGTGTTCAGGATATAAACTCCTGCAACCGTGTTTACGTCTTTTTGTAATCCAACAACCTGGATTGCCGGGCGAACCACATCTCTGTAATTTCTAGTCAAACCGGAAATCATTGCGTCAGCATCTCCCATTTCCACCATCATGGCTCCGAAATGGTTCCGCTCACGCATCAATTGAATGGCTTCATATTCTGTTACGCCTTTGCGTTTGCGTTTTTCGAAGAATGATTTACCATAAATCTGGCGACGCATCTTTTCAGTATCCGATTTCGGATCAATGATCATCAGATTCGGGATCTCAATTGAATATTCTACAATTAAAGATTCGATTACTCTTCTTTTTCCAAGTAAAATCGGGATACAAACTCCTTCTTCAGTAGCTGTTTGAGCCGCTTTTAAAATCTTCACGTTATCCGCTTCAGCAAAAACTACCCGTTTCGGATTGTTTTGTGCTTTGGTGGTGATTTGTCGAACCAATTTATTGTCTAATCCCAATCTCTTTTTCAGGATCATTTCGTATTCGTGCCAATCAGTAATTGGATTTTTTGCGATTCCTGATTCCATAGCTGCACGAGCAACCGCAGGCGCAACATGATAGATCAAGCGTGGATCCAAGGGTTTTGGAATAATTTGATCTCGTCCGAAGGAAATATGTTTTTCACCATAAGCCTCAATTACTTCCTCCGGAATAGTTTCCTTTGCCAGATTCGCAATTGCCTTTACTGCGGCCAATTTCATTTCTTCATTGATTCCTGTAGCTCTAACATCCAAGGCTCCTCTAAAAATGAATGGGAATCCAAGTACATTATTCACTTGATTAGGATGATCTGATCGTCCTGTCGCCATGATAATATCATCACGAGTTGCCATTGCGTCTTTGTAGGATATTTCCGGATCAGGGTTAGCCAATGCAAAAACAATCGGATTCTTTGCCATAGAAGCAACCATTTCTTTCGAAACAATATTTCCCTTTGACAAACCGATAAAGACATCTGCTCCTTTGAACGATTCTTCTAAAGTTGAATCTTTTTTATGTGTTGCAAATATCTGCTTCATTTCATCCAAACCGGTTCTTCCGGCATGGATCAACCCTTTACTGTCGAACATAAAGATATTGTTCACTGAAGCTCCTAAAGCCATATATAATTTCGCACAAGAAATCGCAGCAGCTCCTGCACCTGAAATAACAATCTTTACTTTCCCAATCTTCTTTTTAGCCAGTTCCAAAGCATTTAATAATGCTGCAGCTGAAATGATTGCTGTTCCATGCTGATCGTCGTGCATTAATGGTATATCCAGCTCTTCTTTTAAACGACGTTCTATTTCGAAAGCTTCAGGAGCCTTAATATCTTCCAGATTAATTCCCCCAAAAGTCGGGGCAATTGCTTTCACTGTTTGAATAAACAATTCCGGATCTTTCGCGTCGATTTCAATATCAAACACATCGATATCTGCAAAGATCTTGAAGAGTAATCCTTTCCCTTCCATGACAGGCTTGGAAGCCAGAGGGCCAATATCGCCCAATCCAAGTACAGCAGTTCCATTTGAAATTACTGCAACCAGATTTGCTTTGCTTGTATACTTGTATACATCCGCCGGATTCTCGGCGATCTTTAAACAAGGTTCCGCAACACCAGGGGAATATGCCAAAGACAGATCGCGCTGAGATGCATAAGGTTTCGTTGGAACGACCTCGATTTTACCGGGTCTTCCTGAAGCATGATAATCTAGCGCGTCTTGTTTGCGAACTTTTGCCATATAAATGAGATTGTAAGGGGCGATAAAGTTAATAAATCTTAATACAAGAGCACTAAAAAGTTCGGATAAAAAGAAAGCCCCGGCAATAATGCCGGGGCTTTACTATTAATTTTGTGTGAATTACTTCACCATCAATTTTTGAGTATAAGAACCTGTCTCATTTGCAATTGATACTAAGTAGTTTCCTGCTACTAAACCTGTAACCGGAACCTCAACTGCAGTAGAACCAGCACCAGTAACAACTTTCGATGCAACTGTACGTCCTGCCAAATCAATGATTGAAACTGTGTAATCTCCACCTTTTCCTTCAAACTTCACGTTTACAACGTCAGAAGCAGGATTAGGGAAAACTTCCATATTGATTGTTGTTGCCTCAGCCAAACCTAAAGTTGCCAAAGAAATTTCTTTTGCATTGATTACCTCACCTGTAGTTTGATCGATCAATACAGCAACTGCATGCATGTTAGCACGGTTACTTGTAGCTGGAACTGTATAGTTGAATGTATAAGTTGCTACTTGTCCGTCTGTAATAACTGCAGGAACTGAACCAGCCTGACCGCTGTATCCACCCAATAAAGCTCTACCAACGTGGTCGTATTCCATGCTTGCAGCAGGAACTGAAGCTGGCTCAGTTTGCCAGTTGTGTCCTGCCCCGTTCAATGCAATATTTTGAGAAGCTGAACTGTAATAATTCGTTTGGTTATAAGTTGAACCTGTTCCTGTTACGTTATCTTCAGAAATAATCACACCAAGTCTGTAGTTTGAAGCTGCAAAAACAGTACGGAAAGTTGCGTTAACTGTAACTGTAACTGCACTTCCTGCACCACCTGTTTGCAAAGCGATACTTGCAGGTGTAACGATATCTTTACGATCCTGATAGTAATCATCAAAATCCTGATTAGAAACATCAACTCCTAAAAGTGCTCTGTCTACGTTTGCTCCTGGGAATCCAGCGAAATCAGCAGCATTGTCATAAGCAGTAACTGTCATTGGGTCACCATTGTGAACCGCGATACCTGCGAATGTATTAGGGTATGTGTTATCCATGTACTCCATTGCAACTGCGCCTCTTGGACACCATCCACACCAAGTACCAGTTCCTTCTTCAAACAAAACAACTTTTTGAGAAAGAGCACTAATTGTGTTGAAAGGCTTACTTCCAGTGTTGTTTGCCATATTTGGATCTGTATTACCATTAACAGCTGTAATGTTAATGTTCAAAGTTCTCTCAACAACAGTAGCATAAGTTACTGCAACTGGGTGATTGATTGTTGCAGTTGCACCAACCGCGATATTTGTAGAGATAACACTACTGTGAGCAGTACCGTCATTCCAATCAATCGTCAAACTTGTAATCGGATTTGCTCCATCGTTTTTAACTTGAAGGGAAAGTGTGTTGTTTGTGCTTGTCAAAGAGTAACGGTTTACAGAAGCAGAAATAAATTTCGCATCATCCGCAGATGGCTGACGAACAACGAAGTTGTCAATTCCCATACCGAATAACCAACCTCCGTTATCATTGTATAAAAACGAAACTTTTACGTTTGCATTTCCTACATATGGAGTAAGGTTAACGCCTACAGTTTGCCAGTTAGCTGATCCAGTCAAAGTTTGAGCTGTTACCCAAGTAGTTCCACCATCGATAGAAACTTCTACTTTTCCTGACTCAGTTGCTCCTTGGTAAGTACCAGCAGCGTAGAATAAATCAGCTTCCATAACTGCAGCTGTAGCTGTACTTAAGTTAATTGACGGAGAAATTAATCTGTCAGCACTTTTATTACAGTTACATCCATCATCATTTGTAACCAACATTTTTGTTGCATTTGTTGCTGGAACAGGGAATGATTGACTTGAAAGAGATGTCGCAGTTCCACCTTTAAAACCACCATCAGTAGCTAAAGTAGTTTGCGTCCATGTTGCAGGAATCGCCGGAGCAGTAATCCCTTCGAAATTCTCAGAGACAATTATTTGGGAGAACGATGTTCCTGCCACAAATAATGCCGAGAGAGCAAGTAAACTTTTTTTCATAATCTTAACGTTTTAGAATTCCAAATCTAACATTAAGACAATAACTTAACAACTATTTAACCACCTAAGCTTGATTCAATTAACTTTGACTATTGGAAAGCTAAATAGATGATATGAAACATAACCTTGTTATTCTATCGGGGGCAGGTATTAGTGCGGAAAGCGGGATAAAAACTTTTCGGGACGCCGATGGATTATGGGAAAATTATTCCATAGAGGAAGTCGCAACTCCCGAAGCCTGGCAAAAGAACCCCAATCTTGTTCAAAAATTCTACAACGAAAGAAGACTGAATGTTATAAGCGCAAAACCAAATCTGGCTCATCATTACTTCAGCGAACTCCAGAAACATTTTCATGTTCAGGTAATTACACAAAATATCGATGACTTACATGAGCGTGCGGGAAGTACCAATGTGCTTCATCTGCATGGAAACATTCGATATGCAAAAAGCTCGGGACCCAATAAAGAAAAGAAGTACTATTTAATTGATGGTCATGAATTAAAAATGACGGATCAGTGTGATGACGGATTACCATTAAGGCCACATGTTGTTTGGTTTGGTGAAGAAGTGCCACTTCTATCCAAGGCAGCAGAATTGATTCAGCAGGCGAATGTTGTTATCGTAATAGGAACATCGTTGCAAGTATATCCGGCAGCCGGACTGATTCATTCAATTCCTCAAAGCGCGCTTAAAATTGTGGTCGACCCGCAAGCAGATAAACTCTCGGTGCCAACTGATTTCAAACTTCTAAATTGCACCGCACAGGAATCCATTGCTTTCATAAAAGAAATGTTGGGGCATTGATAATGCCTAATCACGCTCGCTTCTAAGAAATAAAAATGGCCGGAAGGAAACCCTCCGACCATCAGTCTTATTACAAAAACAAGATTAGTGTTTGATAACGACTCTTCTTGTTTGGACTAATTCTCCTTTGCTGAAAACAGAGACTAAGTAAACTCCATTTTTGAAGTTACTAACGTCTACTACTTTCTTAGTCTGATTTGAACTTTCATTCAAAATTACTTTTCCAAGTACGTCTGTCATCTTTATATCAAACACTCCATCAACTCCATTTGCAGCAATTGTTAAACTGTTTGCAACCGGATTCGGGTAAACTGCAATAGCAATCTCTTCTTGGTGTTGATCATTAACACTCAAAACGGAGGTAATCCGAACATCAATTGAATCTTGTAATGTTGAATTATCATGGTTTATGACATAATATCGGTATAATTCCGTTCCTGATCCATGCGTGTCTGTATCCACCATTAATAATTGTGTTCCATTACTTGCAATTGCTAATGGATCAGGAGCTGTCCAGGAATTGATATTCATATTAGACTCAGGATAACACACTGCCCAGCAAAAATAATCTGTCCATACCGGCATCTCTATCAAACGATCTCTACGGATAGTATAATTATGAGATGCTCCGGAAGTGTTTTTAATTTGAAATACAACAGAGACTAATTGATCAGAACTTACAATTTCAACATGTTCGGTTCCGGAAATATCAGAACTAGATCCTGTATTGCCAAGTCTTATCTCTACTTGCGCGTTTAAATAACCCGTTAAAAAAGAAGTGGTTAAAACGAGAAATAAGTGTTTTTTCATTGTTAGGAGTTTAAATGATAAGGAATAAAAAAAGAGATGGGGTGCCATCTCTTTTTTTAAAATATATTTTGAATTAGTGCTTAATAACCACTCTTCTTGTTTGGATCAATTCTCCTTTGTTGAAGACAGAAACTAAGTATACTCCATTTTTGAAGTTACTAACGTCAACTACTTTTTTCACCTGATTTGAACTTTCATTCAAAACCACTTTTCCAAGTACATCTGTCATCTTCACATCAAATCCGCCATCAACTCCATTTGCAGCAATTGTTAAGTTGTTTGCAACCGGATTCGGGTAAACCGCGATAGATACTTCTTCTTGTTTTTGATCGGTAACACTTAATACTGAAGTAACCAATACATCTACAGAATCTACACGGCTACCACCTTCTACTAAATAGAAACGGTATTTTTCAGTCCCCGCACCTTCAGTGTCTGTATCAGCCACTAAATTTGCAGATCCTCCTGCGTTAACAGTCAAATCATATTGATTCGGGTTTGACCATGGATTAGTACTCATTTGAGCAGCATTATAACACTGTCCGAATGGATCTCCGGGAGCTCCCCAGCATAAATAATCCGTCCACAATGCAGCATCAGTGATTCTATAACGTGTTACCTTCCATGTTTTAGCAACACCAGATATATTCTTAAAGTTTATTGTAACTCCATGAGTTCCGTCTGTCGAAACAACATAAGCATGTTCCTGACCATTCAAAGCATTTCCTGTGCCAGCTTGAGTACCTGTATCCCACAACTTAATTTCTACTTGTCCGAAACTAGTGGAGCAAGCAAGTAAAACAACAGTAACTAGAGAGTATAATTTTTTCATAATCGCATTTTCAGTTTTCACAAATATATAAATGTTCTATTTCTCAAACAATAGGTCACATTCATACATCAATCAGTAAGATTACAATTTTTTGATTGAAAAAACAACCTCATTACCCCATATATTCGTTATTTTTTGATTGAAGTGTCGAATTTCGGGATTAAACGGTCTGATTCTATGGAAAATCCGAATTATTAGGATTACAATCTTTCCCAGCACCTTAACATTTTTTAGGAATACAAGAGTATCCAATAACACATGTTTAAAATTGTGTTAAGGAAAAGGTATCTTTGGATTTCGGCACAGAACTTGAACTGTCCATGCTAAAATTTAAACTATGAAAAAAATTACGTTCTTATTGTTAGGGCTTATTGTTTCTACCTTATCGATGGCTCAAGACCACGAACCCTTAATTGTTAAACAGCTTCCTTCTGTAAAATTAGTAGACATGAACGGTAAAGCCGTAAATACTGCTGAGCTCGGTTTTAAAGGGCCTATTGTTATATCATTTTGGGCAACCTGGTGTTCTCCATGCAAGCGTGAACTAAATACTATTCATGAATTGTACACGGATTGGCAAGAAGAAACAGGTGTGAATCTGGTAGCCGTAACAATTGATGATGAGAAAACAAAAAACCAAGTTCCGGTTTACGTAGATGGAAAAGGATGGGAATACCTGGTTTTGATGGATCCGAATGGCGATTTTAAACGTGCAATGGGTGTAAACAATGTTCCTCACACATTTTTAGTGGATCAAAAAGGAAACATCGTTTATTCTCACAACAATTATGCTCCCGGAGACGAGGAAAAATTGTATGAAGAAATCAAAAAACTAGTAAATAAATAAGCTACTTATTCTACTTCAATGAAAAACTGGATTTTAGGAATCTGTGCATTGTCCGGGTCGTTAACAGCACTCGGACAAAACAATTTATTAGGAGGCATCACGGGGAACATGGAAGCTACTTTTCAATACCTTAATGCTGATCCATTAATTGGTGCACTCCAACCAACTGAACGTGGTCTGCTAAATTCATATATGAACGTGTTTTATTCAGGTTCACATTTTAAAGCTGGTGCCCGCTTCGAATCATATTTACCACGAATTAACGGATATCCGAATCGTTTTGACGGAACAGGTCTTGGAATGCGTTATGTAGGATGGTCAAATGATTACATCGATATTACTTTAGGTAACTTCTATGAACAATTTGGTGCAGGAACTATTTTCAGAGCATATGAAGATCGCAATTTAGGTTATGATAATGCCATGGATGGTGCTCGCGTCATTTTACGTCCATACAAAGGTGTGCAGCTAAAGGCAGTTTATGGAAATCAGCGTTATGCATTTCAGGGGGGAAGAGTAGATAAATCTAGCGGAATTACACGTGGAATTGACTTACAATTGCATTTGAATGAGCTTTTCCCACGAATGGACTCAACCGGTTTGGATGTAACTATTGGTGGAGCTTTCACGAGTAAATACCAGAAAGACGACAATGAAACATACATTCTTCCTGAGAATGTTGCAGCTTACAGCGGAAGAATTGGATTACGTTATAAGAAGTTTACCTTAAACGGGGAATACACACATAAGGACAATGATCCAAGCGACGATAACGGATACATTTACAATCCGGGTCATGCAGCTCTAATCAACTTAGGCTATTCCAGAAAAGGATTAGGGATTTCGCTTTCTGCAAAGTCTGTAGATAATATGAGCTACCGTTCTGACCGAACAAAAGGGTTGGCAGATTTGTTCATCAACTATTTACCTGCAATGAACAAAACGCATACTTACAACTTAGTTGCGACACTTTATCCTTATGCAACGCAACCTTTGGGTGAAATTGCATATCAGGCAGAAGTTCTCTATACGATTCCAAAAGGAAAAGGTGGTGGAAAATACGGGATTCCAATCAACTTCAATTATTCAACGGCATTTAGACCTTTGAGACATACTGCAGGATATGGATTGCCGGGAGATTCTACCCGTGTCACATACAAAGGAAATCCATTCGATATGTCTGACAGCTTACTTTGGCAGGATATCAACGTAAACGTGACGTATAAATTCAATAAAAGCTTCTACCTAATCGGTTCTTACTTTAACATTGCCATTAACAATGATGTTTCAAAAGTATCTGAAGATGCACACGGAATTATCAATGCACATATTGGAGTGTTGGAAGCTGGTTGGAAAATCAACAAAAAGCATAACTTGAGAGTTGAATTACAAGCATTATTTACCACACATAAGAAGATGGCCGGATTCAGTTATCAAACTGAAAAAGATAAAGGTGATTGGGTAACTCTGGTACTGGAATATACCATTTCTCCAAATTGGTTCTTTGGTTTTATGGATCAGTATAATTATGGTAATTCGAACAAAGATTTGAGAGTGCATTATGCTATCGGATCTTTTGGTTGGATAAAAGACGCAACTCGCGTAACTTTGAATTATGGTCGACAACGAGCTGGATTATTCTGTGTTGGTGGTGTGTGCCGATTTGTTCCTGCGTCTAATGGACTTACCGTTTCATTAACGCAAAGTTTCTAATTAACAAATAATTTAGAACATGAAAAAGTTTATCGTATTAACAGCAATCCTCGCAACAGTAATTGTTTCTTGTGATAAGGTCAAAAATGCCTATCCTCCAGCGGAAGTTGGAAATTCAACCTTGGATTGGTCCTTGTATCCGGGTGGTGATTCTGCAACTTACGCTTCACAAGGTCTTTGGCCTACATTCCCACAAAACACCAATACATTAACCAATGTATTGATTGAGGATTTCACCGGACATCGTTGTTTCAATTGCCCGAATGCTGCAGATATCGTACACACCTTGGAGACACAAAATCCGGGACGTGTTTTTGGAGTAGGAGTTCACACCAGCCCGGTTGGAGCATCTAGTTTTCAGGAAATATCCCTTCCTTATTATCCGACTGTTTTATATAATGAGTTTGCTTATGAGATAGGAACCCATTTCGGATCCAAACCGGGAACCGGTTTTGTCGGTAATCCAAACGGAACTATTAACCGCCAATTAAACGGTACGGATAATACCAGTGCACCGGCAACATGGACTTCGAAAACCACGGTTGAATTAAACAAACCTCTTCGCGTAAATATCCAATCACACGCAAATTATTTCGCTAGTACCAGAGGTAGTTTCCTTCATGTTGAAGTGGATAAAGTTGACAACAATCTTACAAACGATTTAGCGGTGGTGGTTTACGTTTGTGAAGATTCTTTGGTGGGGCCGCAACTGATGCCAAACTTAACCAGAAATGATACGTACGTCCACAAAGACATTTTAAGAGATTGTATCGACGGGAAAGCTTTCGGACGCGTATTAGAAGCTTCTGACTTGGGAACAAACGGCAAATACTATGTCAATTATTCGTATAAATTACCGGTTCAATATAACCCGGATAATATGCATTATCTAATTTATGTTTATGATAAAGTGAGCGAAGAAATCTATCAAGTTATCGAACAGCACATTCAATAAAAATCGAATATTGGCTATTACCGTTTAGAAGATGAAAAAACTTATAATTCTTACAGCAGTCTTAGCAATAGTGATCGCTTCTTGTGATAAGGTAAAAAATACTGATCCACCAAGTGCTATTTCAAGTACATTGGATTGGGACCTATATCCGGATGGCGATTCTGCTCACTATGTTGCTCAAGGATTATGGCCAACATTTACAGCTAATAGCAATACCCAACGCAATGTGCTGATTGAGGATTTTACAGGTCACCAATGTCCGAATTCTCCTTCCCAAACGGGTTTAATGCAGCAATTGATTGCAACAAATCCAACTCGTATATATGGCATGGCTATTCATACGGGACCCAGTGGATTGACAGTCTTTCAAGAAACTTCAGCAGCATTCCCAACTATTCTTTACTGCGATGCTGGCTTAGAAATAGGGACGTATTTTGGACAAGATATTCCTAATTCTGCGTTTGCGGGAAATTCTGCGTTTTGTGTGAATCGTATGTTGGCTAACAGTCAGTTTACCTCAAATGCTGGGTCAATAATGACTAACAAGGCTAATGCAAGCTTGGCAAGTACCTTAAAAATTAATATTCAAGCTGTAACAAATTATTTTCCGTCTACCCGCGGATTGTTCTTGCACACTGAAGTAGATAAACTAGACGCATCCATTACGTCCGATTTAGGCATCGTTGTTTGCTTGGTAGAAGATTCATTAATTGCCCGACAAACAGTTTTGGCGAATCCAACCTGGGATCCGGATGGAACTCCCGGAGATCCTGATCTGTCTCACTCTGATGGAATAAATGAAACATTTACTCACCGTGATATTCTAAGAGGTTGTATCGATGGAAGAACTTTTGGAAAGGTTTTAACGTCAAGTGACCTGGGAACAAATGGAAAATACTTTGTAAGTTATTCTTACCATTTGCCGAATCAATACAATGCAGACAACATGAAATTGTACATTTATGTAATTGATAAAACCACGCAGGAAATCTACCAGGTAATCGAAAAACGTCTCCTCTAAAAATTTAACATTGGCTATAAAGTAGCGTGTGTCTGAGGGTTACGGACACACGTTTTTTTTGTACATAACTTTTAACATTTTCTGCATACCAAATAAGAAAATGGTTCGTTATATTAGTTGAAATTATAAACAGAACCCCATGTTTGAACTGACGAAAAAAATCCTGGTTCGGGTAAGTTTTGACCCACTTTTGTTCCAAAAAGAATTGTCTAAGGCAATTAAATGGATGTCCGATTCAGAGGAGATCCAACGATTGAGGGAATGGTGTATGAAAGAATTTGGCGCGGTGTATCCGTCTATAATTAATAAGGCATTTACACCACAGAAAAGTTAAAAGACATAGTTATTGATACGACTAACGGCTCCAATTGGAGCCGTTTTTAGTTATATCTACTTTTATAAAAAAATACTTTGTTGCTTACTCGAATTCAATCAGTAATCCACCTTTGTCTACCACATCCTGTGGATTAATAGCAATGGCTTTAACGATTCCTACACCCTCTGCTTTGAGCACGTTCTCCATTTTCATTGCTTCCAACGTAAGTAATGGATCGCCAACTTCTATAGATTGACCGACTGTAACGGCAACACTTACCACTCTTCCGGGCATTGGAGCTTTCAATTGCTTCAGTTTTCTCAATTTTGGCTTGTCCATTCCAAGGGAAGCGATCAATTCATCCAAAGGACCGCCTCTCTTCACTTCAAAAACCCGATGATTCAATTTTAAGGTCAACAAACCTTCTTCCATGCGGTTTGACATCACCTCTCCCCGAAATTTTTGACCTTTATAAGTAATTGTAAAAAACTGTTGGTCTTCCCAACGAATATGAACCCCATCTCTGTTAGCATGAAGGACTTCTCCGTCCGATGTCCAATTAGCTGTTTCCATCTGTAAGAATTTTGCGACAATAATACGAACTATTTGTCCATTCATCTAGAAAAACATTGCAAAAAAAGCATAGTTTCCTATATTTGCTCTTCAAAATATTTACGAATCATATTCGCCCGAAAATGAAGAAAATATCCTATTTGGTTGCTCTTGTCCTTGTAGCTTGTCAACCTAAACATTCTGACACTGAGCACGCGGCAAGTCAAAGCAACGACTCAAAGTCAACTACTACTGCTGAAATTGACGAGATAAAGCAAGATTCCCCTAAAGTATATCACGCATCCAGAACAGTATTGACGGATTTGATCAATACAAAACTGGAAGTTTCCTTTGATTGGACGAAATCCTGGTTGATTGGTAAAGAAACGCTTCAGGCAAAACCGCATTACTATGCTTCTAATGAATTGATCATGGATGCAAAGGGAATGGAGATCAAAAATGTTTCCATGACCGGTAAAACTGTTCAGTATGATTACAAAGAAGATGTATTAACCATTAAATTGGATAAAAAATACACCCGTGATGAAACCTTTACGGTAGTGATTGATTACATCGCGAAACCGGATGAACGCAAAACAGGAGGTTCAAACGCAATCACAAGTGATAAAGGTCTTTACTTTATTAACCCGCGTGGAGAAGAGCCAAATAAAATGCCGCAGATTTGGACACAAGGTGAAACTGAGTCTAACTCCGTTTGGTTTCCTACAATCGATTCTCCAAATTCTAAAACGAAACAAGAGATCTACATCACTGTTCAGGATAAATTTGCAACGCTTTCCAATGGTAAATTGGTGAGCTCTACAAAAAATGCGGACGGTACCAGAACAGATTACTGGAAACAAGATTTGCCCCACGCTCCTTATTTATTCATGATGGGAGTTGGTGAATTCAAAGTAGTAAAAGACACCTATAAGCGCCCCGACGGAACAAACATGGAAGTGAACTACTATGTAGAACCACAATGGGAAAAAGATGCGAAAGCTATTTTTGGAGAAACTCCTGCAATGATCGGTTTCTTCTCTCAATTATTGGATGTTGAATATCCTTGGGATAAATACTCGCAAATCATTGTGAGAGACTATGTTTCAGGAGCAATGGAAAATACCGGAGCAGTTATTTTTGGAGATTACGCTTACAAAACAGAGCGTGAGTTGTTGGATGATAATGATAACTCTACCATTGCACATGAGTTATTTCACCATTGGTTCGGTGACTTGGTAACGTGTGAATCCTGGTCGAACTTAACATTGAATGAATCATTTGCAAACTATTCGCAATTTTTATGGGATGAGCATCGTCATGGTTTGGATGAAGCAGAATACCAAGCGCTACAAGAAGCGGCGGGTTACTTCGCGTCCGGAGACCAAGGTGGTTATCACAACCTGGTTTGGTTCGATTACAAGTCGCGTGAGGACATGTTTGACGGACACTCTTACAACAAAGGAGGACGTATTTTACACATGCTTCGTAAATACATCGGTGATGAGGCATTCTTTTTAGGCTTAAAAAATTACTTAAAACAAAACCAATTTAAAGCAGCAGAATTCCATCAATTAAGACTTGCTTTTGAAGAAGTGAGTGGAGAAGATTTAAACTGGTTTTTCAATCAATGGTATCAAGGTAAAGGACATCCAACATTGGATGTTTCTTACAGCACAGATGCTACAGCAAATACGGTTTCCATTACTGTGAATCAAAAACAAAAGAAAGAATTCGGTTTGTTCAAATTACCGGTTGATGTAACTGTTTACGATGATCGTGGAGCAACTACTACACGTCAGTGGTTCAACGATGAATCTACAACCGTAAGTATTCCAACTCAAGGAACCGTGAAGAACGTAATCTTTGATGCTGCAGCGGTACTTTTATGCAAAATGGACGAGAAAAAGGATGCTTCCTGGTATGCATTCCAATGGAATAACTCGAAACATTACATCCACAGAAAAAATGCACTGCAAAAAATTCCTTCCAGCAATACGGAGGCAAACAGAGTTGCTCAGGAAGCATTAAAAGATCCGTTCTGGGATATCCGTGTCACTGCGATCGAGAAAATCGGGAAGATGAGTAGTGACAGTAAAACCGCTTCCATCAACCGTGTGAAACAACTAGCAAGCTCAGATTCAGTTTCTGCTGTTCGTGTAGCTGCAATTACTGCATTAGCAGGAATGATCTCAGGACCAGAATTGGAGCAATTATGTACTGAAAGCATTCAAAAAGACAAATCTTATTCTGTAATCAGTGCAGCTTTACTTCAACTTTCAAAAGTGAATAGCAAAGCAGCTTTAGAAGCTTGTAAAGGTTTGGAAAATGAGCCTTCAGGTAAAATGCAGACAGGTGTTGCAATGATCTACGCAAAATACGGAGATGCTGATCAAATTTCATACTATGAGAAAATCTTCAAATCGAATTTGGTACAAGGATTTGATAAATTAGGTGTAATGAACTCTATGACTTTCTTTGCTTCGCGTCAGGAACCGAAAATTCAAAGACGTACTTTGCCTATTTTCGAGAACGAATACAAAACCGGAGGAATGTACACTAAAATGTTTATGCCTCAATACATCGGATACTTAAGAGATAATCTACAGAATTCAATTGAGAAGTATAAAGCAGAAGAAGAGAAAGCAAAAAAAGACGGAAATAGCAATGCAGCTGATATTGCACACGGAAAACGCACAGATGCAGAAGCATTGTTGGGTGATTACGAGAAAATGATCGCTGGCTTCCCGAAAGAAGAAGAAGAACATTAATTGAACATTATATAAAAAAGATCTGGTAGGGACGCGAAGCTTCGTGTCCCTACTTTTTTAAAAGAATGCCTTCACTTCCATTCCACCGGCGTGGATCACTTTATTTCCTTCGCTTTTACGTCCGTTGTATTGAACGGAAATTTGAAGGTTTTTAGATAATGAGCGTTGATAGCCCAAGTTCCAGACATAGTTCACCCCCGGTTTCAATGCTTCCAATAACTCAAATCCCAAAGGCGTATTTGAATCTCCCCGAAATGCAATACGGATCACATTGAACTGGCCTTGTAAACTCCCTTTTTGGGTTTGATTGAATTTTCCAGTCACTCCAATATCGTAGATATCCGCTTGCTCTGCTCCTAAACTTTCCTCATTCTTTTTCTTGACCACACGTCCGTCCAAACTGAAACGAAGCGATGTATTCGGTTGATAAATCAGGGATGGTTTCAATTGCCAGTAATGCAAACGATAGTTACGTCCTGTAGTGTAATCAACAGAAGATGTTTTTAATCCGGTTTCAAATTGGGACTGAATACTGAATTTCTTCAGGATCGTTATTCGTGCATTAAATTCATGAGACTCCTTTGTTCTTCCGTCAAAACCTGTTGCCAGTAATGTTTTGGTCTTGGAACTTTCATAACTGTAATCACCACCTCCAATATTATTTGTTCGATTGAAATACACGGTGTTTTTGATCACGTTTGCGGTGCTGATCAAGGAATTGTCGTTAATGCTGCCCACAAAAGGATTGTAGGCTCTTGCACCGTCAAATACATTCGTTTTCCGCTGCAATCTGAAACGGGTTTGAGTGGAAAATCGAGCCAACAATTTTTTTACACCGGTACTATTTGCCCACACACGTTCCGGCCGCAGAGTCAAAGACTGATTGTATTCATTTGAATACGTTTTGATGTAATCATTTGATGGAGTAAATACCCGGATATAACTTGCCTGATCCGTATAAGCTGCTATTTCAAACTCGTTCAGATCTTTAATTCCATCACTGTTGTAATCATTCCAGGTATAAACACCTTGTCCGTCATTCACTTTGATGTATATAAACTCCTTCTTCTGTTCCAATCCGGCACCAACCTCATAAAAAGTGGTCAAATTCACTGCACCTTTCCAAAATTTGATGTCATGATCAACTCGTCCGTTGGTTGTGTTTTCCGGAGCTTGAGTAATTAAGGTTGTATCCAAAATTTTCAATTCGCGGTAATTAGCCACAACATATAATCGTTGATTCTTCCAATTGTTTTTCGTCCACTCAGCTCGAAGGGTTCTTGCCTTTGCTGCATTGCGAAGTCGTGTACTATCCGATCTTCCATCAACGCGTTCGCGATAGCTTAACAACAACTCTCCGGAGGAAGTGTCACCCAAAGCAACATATCCCTGATAGTCAAAAAAACTATAGGATTGAAGACTCAATAAGGAATCTCCCTGAACAAAACGATTCAATTCCTGGTCATCCTTAAAACCGATTCGTACCTTCTTTATTTGTTTGGAAATATCTGCTTTGTGACGCAAAAACTGATTAGCATTTTCATTTTTCGCACTTAAAAAACTCGCATCAATGTTGATATTAAATCCACGTTGCTTCCAGGAAGTAATGAGTTGGGTTCGCAATCCGGAAAAGTCAGAACCAATCTTGTACTGCTGTGCATTAATCCCAATCTTTCCATACGTTCTATTCTCAATACTTGTTCCTAGAGTTGTTAGCACCTGATTTCCTGTATAACCTCTACTCCGTGTATTCCAGTCGCGATCAAATTCTACAGCTCTGTATTGTTCAATCGGTTTGAAATACGGATCCAGCATCTCTATTTCGGCTTGTTTCTTCCAACTCCAGGCGGGGACAGAATCTTTTCCAAATGGATTCGAATGTTCGACCTTTGTTCGTATGGAATAACCCCGATCATCAAAACGATCCAGTGTAGAAAAGGTATTCAGATCGTAGCCGCTCATTCCTAACTCGGAGGTAACTTTGAGATTTTCATTGAATCGGTAAGTTGCTCCGGCGGTAAACAATTGCTGTCTTTTCGGGGTGATTAATAAGGAAACAGGAGCATAATCTCCGACGGAAATTCCACCAATAGGTTGTACCCATTTGTAAACACGACCAATCGCATTGAATTTTTCAAACACATAATCTCCCTTTCCCGGTCCTACATACGAAAACTGTGCTTTATAATATGCTAAACTTTGATCTACCGATGCCACCAATACACTGTCATATCCCAATGAATCGACCATTTGGTACATCACCAGGTTTTCAGAGAAACCAACAGAATCGATCACCGAGTATCTTGCCAATTCCAAACTGTCACCGATTTTTGATAACAATAATTTTTGTGGATTGGTTAAATTCTGCTGCAACGGTTGGTTCTTTGCATCTTGCTCCGAATAGGCATTGATCCACCAATCCAGTTTTTTGCTTTGGGCAGCAGTTGAAAATTGAAAGAGCGAACGGGCATAATTCTGATCCGAATACTGGAATTCTATAACGATCCGAATATCCTTTGTTATCAGATTTTTAGCTGTAAATGTCACTTCCGAAGTGTTGTAGTCGATCACATAATCGTATTCTTGTCCGCGGTTCAATTGTCTTCCATCAATATAAACCCGCTCCGTTCCGGAAAGAATAATAATGTACGGTTCGTTCTCATTTCCTCTCAAGCGATAAGGCCCCTGATTCCCTTCTACTCCCTGAATAATCTGTCGGTTGAATTTTCCTTTTGATAAAGCACCACTGACTTGGGTTTTGATGGTTCCGGTTTTATCTTTCTTCCAGAAATATTCACCTGTGAGTCCCTGTCCTCTCTTCTTATAGGTTAAAAAATATCCATCCGGCTTACTGATCCAAAAATCCCCTGCCGTGAGCTTAAACTGATCATTAAAAAGTTGAATGAATACCTGATCAAACTCTTGCAGTTTATTGGTGTTCCCTTCAGGCTGAATCGGTAAATTATCATCTGTCACAGAAGCCAACACTTGTAGATTTGGTGCTATATACCCGGACAATTCTAAGTTCAACGAGGAGTTTACGGAGAGATCTTGCCGGTTTCCAAAGGTAATTCCTCTTGAAATACTTCCGGATTTGCGAAGACCGTTTGCCCCCATCAAATCCAAAGGCTCTACCGTTGGTGTGATCAGGTATTTTTCCCGATCTCCTTTATTTTGGGTATAAATGATGTTCGTATCTCTTAATTGATAGCTTTTGGCAAATGAAAATGGCAAAACGCGGTAGGAAACAGTTAACTCATCCGAGCAAGGCTGAAACAATTGAAATGTTCCTTTTGCGTAATCAATGAGGTATTGATATGGTAAGATAATTTGTCCTCCACAGCGCACTATCAGTGAGTTTGGCGCAATACTTAAAGAATCTAATTGAATCGTACTGCTTGTTGCTGCAATGGTTTTTTGACGGTACACGTTTTCCTGTGTCCAGCTATGAACCCAACAAAATATACTGCTTAGCAATAGAAGTCCAACCCGTACAGCGTGCATCATGCTAAAGTACTAACGTTTTAAGTGCTACGCTAGTATATAAATCCGATTTTTACTTTATAAAAAATAGCGATCTGTTCTCGATACATCCGAATATGGTTTCGGGCGGAACCAGTCAAAAACAAAAAATCCCGCAAAATTTTACGGGATTTACACTGTGTGATATCATAAAAACGGCACAATTATTAACATCACAACACCGTTAAACACGTAGGGGCGCGATTAATC
>DLHO01000005.1:224323-266125 GCA_002483265.1 Flavobacteriales bacterium UBA7666
GATTAATCGCGCCCCTACGTGTTTGTTTATTTTTTCTATCCTGAACACATTTCACAGTTATCCGGATTGTCCAAAGAACATGCGATTGCCGCTTGTTGTTCTTCCAATTCCGCTGCGGATATTTCTGCCGGCTCTTCAGTTACTGCTTTATCTACTGTGAACTTAATTGCATCTGTTGCAGCTTTCGTTCTCAAGTAATACATTCCTGTTTTCAATCCTTTTTTCCAACCGTAGAAGTGCATAGAAGTCAACTTACCGAAGTTTGCATTCTCCATGAAAATATTCAATGATTGAGATTGACAAATGTATGCTCCACGATCAGCAGCTTGCTCGATAATTGCTTTTTGAGAAATTTCCCAAGCTGTTTTATATAGATCCTTGATGTATTGAGGAATCTCATTGATGTTTTGAACTGAACCATTTGCTGCCATCAATTTCTGACGCATATCTTTTGTCCATAAACCTTCTTTCACCAAGTCTTTCAACAAGTGCTTATTTACGATGATAAACTCACCTGACAATACGCGACGTGTATAAATATTGGATGTATATGGTTCAAAACATTCGTTATTTCCAAGGATTTGAGCTGTTGAAGCTGTAGGCATTGGAGCAACTAACAAAGAGTTACGTACACCATGCTTCATTACTTCTTCTTTCAATAAATCCCATTCCCAACGATCGGTTGGAGTAACACCCCACATATCGTATTGGAAAACACCTTTTGAAACCGGAGAACCAGCGTATGTTTCGTATGGACCTTCAGTAATTGCCAAATCTTTTGATGCAGTCATTGCAGCGTAATAGATCGTTTCAAAGATCTCACGATTCAATGCTTTCGCTTCTTCCGATTCGAATGGATAACGCATCAGGATGAATGCATCTGCCAATCCTTGAACTCCTAATCCAATTGGACGGTGGCGCATATTTGATTTGCGTGCTTCTTCAACCGGGTAGAAGTTTCCATCAATAATACGGTTCAAGTTAACCGTTGCCTGGTACGTTACTTCGAACAATTTATTGTGATCAAAATTCCCGTCTTCTGTTACATATTTTGGTAATGCTAAAGAAGCCAAGTTACATACTGCAATCTCATCCGGAGCTGTATACTCGATAATCTCTGTACACAAGTTAGAAGATTTGATCACTCCTAAGTTTTGCTGATTTGATTTCGAGTTAGCTGCATCTTTGTACAACATGTATGGCGTACCTGTCTCAATTTGAGATTCCAATACTTTAAACCACAAATCTTGTGCTTTGATTGTTTTACGACCTTTTCCTTCTGTTTCGTATTGTGTATACAATGCTTCGAATTCAGCCCCAAACGTATCAGAAAGTCCCGGACACTCATGCGGACACATCAAAGTCCAGTCTCCGTTTTCTTCTACACGTTTCATGAACAAATCCGGAATCCATAATGCATAGAACAAATCACGAGCACGCATTTCTTCTTTTCCTGTATTCTTTTTCAAGTCTAAGAAATCGAACACATCTGCATGCCAAGGCTCAATGTACATTGCGAAAGAACCTTTACGTTTTCCTCCACCCTGATCTACATAGCGAGCAGTATCATTGAATACACGTAACATTGGAACGATTCCGTTAGATGTACCATTTGTTCCTTTGATATATGATCCTGTTGCACGGATATCATGAAGAGCTAATCCAATACCACCAGCCGATTGAGAAATCTGAGCGCAAGATTTCAATGTCTCGTAAATACCTTCGATACTATCTTCTTTCATGGTTAACAAGAAACAAGAAGACATTTGAGGTTTTGGTGTACCAGAATTAAATAATGTTGGTGTTGCATGTGTAAACCATCCTTCAGACATCAAGTTGTACGTCTTGATAGCCTGTGGCAGGTCACTTTTGTGAATACCTACAGCAACACGCATCAACATTTGTTGTGGTCTTTCTGCGATCTCCCCATTTGTTCTCAACAAGTAGCTTCTTGTCAATGTTTTGAATCCAAAGTAATCGTAGCGGAAGTCACGATCGTAAATAATACTTGAATCCAATACTTCTCTATTGTTTTGAATCACTTCAAACACATCATCAGCGATCAATGAAGCACGTTGTCCTGTTTTCGGATCTACATATTTGTATAGATCTTCCATTACTTCAGAGAACGACTTTTTCGTCTCCTTATGTAAGTTAGATACCGCGATTCTAGATGCCAACAAAGCATAGTCCGGGTGATCAATTGTCTTAGCTGCTGCAACCTCAGCGGCCAGATTATCTAAAACTGTTGTTGTCACACCATCGTAGATTCCTTCGATGACTTTCATGGCAACAGCCTCGGGGGAAACTAGTGGGTCAAGCCCGTAGCACATCTTAATGATGCGCGCAGTGATTTTGTCAAATTTCACCGCCTCTTTTCTTCCGTCTCTTTTAATTACGTACATATAGCGCTCTATTTTGGGTTGTTGTTATTGGTAACATTAATATAATCAATTAAAATTCTTCGTCCAAACTAAATGTTTGGTCTTCCTTGTTCGACATAACGCCTGACTTTTGATACTCAGCCACTCGTTTTTCGAAGAAGTTTGTTTTTCCCTGAATCGAAATCATATCCATGAAATCGAACGGGTTTGTTGTATTGAACACTTTTGGATTTCCAAGTTCTGTCAATAAACGGTCTGCAACGAACTCAATGTATTGTGCCATTAAATCTGCATTCATCCCTATTAACTTCACAGGTAATGCATCTGTTACAAACTCTTTTTCAATTTCAACAGCATCCAAGATGATCTCTTTTACCTGCTCCTTTGAAAGTTGGTGGATCAAATGTTTTGTGTACAATAAACATGCGAAATCACAGTGTAGACCTTCATCGCGAGAGATCAATTCATTTGAGAACGACAATCCTGGCATCAAGCCGCGTTTTTTCAACCAGAAAATCGAACAAAATGAACCGGAGAAAAAGATTCCTTCTACAGCAGCGAATGCAACTAAGCGCTCTGCAAAAGAACCGTTATCGATCCAACGCAATGCCCAATCTGCTTTCTTGCGAACGCAATCGATCGTATCCAATGCATTGAATAAATGATTTTTCTCTTTTTGATCCTTGATGTATGTATCAATTAACAACGAATAAGTCTCTGAATGGATGTTTTCCATCGCTACCTGGAAACCGTAAAAGAACTTTGCCTCGGTATATTGCACTTCAGCCAAAAAGTGCTCTGCCAGGTTTTCGTTTACGATTCCGTCAGACGCTGCAAAAAACGCTAATACGTGTTTTACAAAGTGGCGCTCATCATCATTCAATTTCGTTTCCCAATCAATTAAATCCGGCGATAAATCAATTTCTTCTGCAGTCCAAAAACTTGCTTCTGCTTTCTTATAAAAAGACCAAATATCTTCATGTTGGATTGGAAACAACACGAATCTGTTTTTGTTTTCCGATAAGATTGGTTCTGCGTTTGCCATTTTTAATTTCGTTTTTTTAAAGTCAATAATTCCTATGCCATGGTCATTTTTCAACCATGGATCAGTTTGTTTTGGTATTCAAATTTCAGTTAGTTTCCCCTTCGATTTTGTTGCGTGTGTTCAACAAGTTTTGGCTCAAAGGGGCTTACAAAAATTGTCATAATTCTTTCCTTTCGCAATTAAAGAAATCCACAATTGTTTGAGGTTTTCAACACCACTACTTTGAAAGCCTTTAACATGAACACTTAGCGAGTTTATCAACATGCCCCCTAAAGATATTCACAGTACATAATCTGTAATTCATCGAAGAATTTACCAGATTCGTCCAACTTCAAGTGTATTAAGACTTTCAGTCGACTTTCCTATAAAATTAGGTGAAAATTGAATCTCTTTTTTTCCTATTTTTAGTATGCTATTAACAGCTCGTTGTTGATAGTTAAGCAAAGCCAAATAAACACTACTATGTCACTAAATTTTTCGTCGAATTTTAACAAATGGACGCGTGATTTGCTCCATGTTCTTTATCCTCAAAATTGTCTGATTTGTAAAAATGAATTCAATCAATCCAAATTGGCAATCTGTCCGATTTGTTCGAGCGAATTGGCTTATACTCATTTTGAAGATTATACCGAGGTGACCAATCTGGATAAGTTGTTTTGGGGAAGGATTCAATTGGAAGGAACTTATGCCCTGTTGCGATTTAAACAACAGAGTTCCACTCAACAAATCCTGCACGAACTTAAATACAGGAACAACCCTGAAATAGGAAAACATTTTGGAAAGGAGATCGGATCGAAAATCAAAGGGATTAACAAGTTTTCTGATGTGGATGCGTTGGTTCCCGTACCGCTTCATCCGAAAAAAGAGTTTATCCGTGGATACAATCAGGCAGAAATAATTTCTAAAGGAATTGCCGAAAGCAGCGGTGTTGCACTTAGAAAAGACTTACTAAAACGCATTTCCTTTACGGAAAGTCAGACCAAGAAAGGGAAATCTTCTCGTTGGGAGAATATGCAAAACAGATTCAAAATTCAGGGAATAAAAAGCGCTAGACTCCAGCACTTGCTGATTGTGGATGACGTGGTAACAACAGGCTCTACCCTTGAAACGTGCGTGCGGATTCTTAGAGAAGAGTTCCCAAACGCGAAGATTAGTATTGCGGTTCTTGCTGTGGCAGAATAATTGGTGGCTTCGACTCCGTTACGGCGGAAATTTCACTTTTCAGAATTTCACGTTTTTTTGAGGGTGTTTTTTGCATTTTACATTTCGCATTTTCAATTAAATAGTAACTTTCGGCCATGTTAATTACTATACTTATCCTGATTTTGACCTTGGTGGTAGTTCCACTGGTATCGTTCTATTTCGGAACTCCTTTAAATGCACTACAAACTGAAGTGCTCACAGACATGGGAATCGTTTTGGCGATTGTAACCGGCGTTTGTTTTTTATTGGGAGAGATCACCCGAAACAATTCTCAGATTGATAAAATCTGGAGTATTATTCCGATCTATTATGTTTGGCACATTGCTTATGTTGGAGATTTTGCTCCACGTTTGGTTTTAATGGCGGTCATTGTCACTATCTGGGGAGCCCGTTTAACATACAATTTTGCCCGAAGAGGTGCTTATCAATGGAAGTTTTGGACAGGAGAAGAAGATTATCGTTGGGAAGTGTTGCGCAAAAAACCGGGTTTCAATAACCGCTTTGTTTGGATGCTGTTTAATTTATTCTTTATCTGCTCCTACCAAAACACGCTTATTTTCCTGTTCACCCTTCCTGCGTTAACAGGTTTAGGTAATTCAGCACCGGCTGATATCCAACTTTGGGATTGGGTAATCGCAGTTGCTATGCTTGCTGCCATTGTGATTGAATATATTGCAGATCAACAACAATACGATTTTCAAACGGAGAAGTACAGAAGAATTAATAGCGGAGAAGATTTAGGCGCTTATTCGAAAGGATTTGTGGATACTGGTTTATGGAAATTGGTTCGTCACCCGAATTATGCAATGGAACAAACTGTTTGGTTATTGTTCTATGGTTTCAGTGTGGTTGCCACAAGAGAATGGATCAACTGGTCGATGGCAGGATGCTTGTTATTAGTGGTTTTATTCAAAGGAAGCTCTGATTTTTCGGAAGAACTTACAGCTGATAAATACCCGGATTACACCAATTACCAGCGAAAAACCCCACGATTTATTCCGTTTACGAAGTTTAGAAAGTGACTTCGACTCCGCTCAGCCACCTTTGAAGCTTCAACATAAATTTAAGGACACTGAGTCCGCCACAGCGGAAAGTGTAAACTTTTCAACACCTTTGTATCATGAAAATTTTGGTTGTAGGAAGTGGCGTTGCAGGAATTTGCTTAGCACATGAATTGCTTCAGGCTGATTGTGAAGTGCAACTCATCGACAATGGTAAGAATGTTTCTTCTGCGGTTGCTGCAGGAATCATCAATCCAATTGTTTTCAGAAGAATGACCCTGAGCTGGCGTGTTTCAGAATTCATTCCTTTTGCCTACAAGAAATACCGTGAAATGGAACTGAAAACAGGCACTTCATTTCTTCATCCCTTGGTTATCCGTCGTTTATTTGCCTCCGAACAGGAATTGGGGTTCTGGAAGAAAAAGCAAGACCTTCCGGAATATTCAGACTATATGGAAACGTTGACAGAAGAGGATCTGAATTTTCCTTTGGAACAAAACACGTTTGGAACTGCCCGCGTAAAACAAGCTTCCTATGTAGATGCGAAGGGTTTTATTCAGGCAAATCGCGAATACTTTCGGTCGAAAGGTTTGCTTTCCGAGGAAAACTTCAATCACGATGAACTGGATCCTGAAAATGGAATCTATAAAGGAACGAAATACGATTACATTATTTTTGCTGAAGGAAAAGATTCGAACTACAATCCACTTTTCGGGTATTTGCCGATACAACAAACAAAAGGTGAGGTATTGACTATTCAATCTGAGACTATGTACTCTGCCGAATCATTGAATCGCAAATGTTTTTTGCTTCCTCTGGGAAACAATACATTTAAAGTAGGCTCTACTTATGTTTGGGATACGGACAACACAATCCCAACGGAAGAAGGATTTCAAACAATTACTGAAAACCTGAAATCCATCAGCAAAGAGCCTTATGAAGTGTTGGAACACCATGCAGGAGTTCGCCCAACAGTTCTGGACCGGAGACCTTTGTTGGGAATTCATCCAAAATATCCGAAGTTGGTCATTGCAAACGGCTTGGGTGCAAAAGGATATATGCTTGCTCCGCTTTTGATGAATGAGTTAGTAAGACATGTCCTTCACGGAGAAGAAATTGCCAAAGATTCGCACATCAATCGATTCGAACATCTAATGGATTCTTGAGAATATCGCGTAAATAGATTTGGATTCGTTTGTTTGAACCCACAATCCAGATCACATCATCTGCTTCAAAAGTGATATCCGGATCCGGATTTACAATTCGATCATCGTCACGCTCCAGACCAACAACAATTCCTTTACACATTTCGCGCATTTTGGAATGACGCATGGTTTGTCCGATCAGATTTGAATCTTCCGGAATGGAGAAGGAATGCAAGCCTACCTGAGAAGAATCAGCTTTTGATTCAATTTTTGCCTCTGAAATGGTGATGTGATCTTTAAATAAAGTCAATTGCTCATCTGTTCCGATTACCGAGATCACATCATTCGGGTAAAGAACACTCTCTTGTCTCGGAATATTAATCGTTGTATCCCCACGATCAATGATCACAATATTGATCCCAAAGGTTTCACGCAATTTCATCGTGCTTAAAGGCAACCCAATGATGGGTGAGCGCGCATCAAGCGTAAAAGTTGTTAAGTGAGAATCCCACGGAGCGAGGTAACGTTTCTCTTTTTGAGCTCGTTCCCGCTCATGTAAATTGAGTAAAAACCGGGTTTCAATACGCCCATAAAACCGCTTGATCCGGTGTCTTTGGGTGATAAAAAACAACGCGCTGACAAGCACTCCGATAAGAGCCGCAAGTGGAGAATAATACTTTGCAAAGACAAATCCCACAAAGAAAATTGCCAAGGCAATCCGGGAAATAATCAAGGCCAAAAGTGGTCCGCGATAAAGTGGTCTTGTCCAAATACTCGCATACGTTTGTGAAGGGCCTCTTCTGAAAGCAAGCGCGTACAAAAACGGGGCTATCATCAATAAGGTAAAGGAAACGATCAGTAAATCCTTCCACTTACTTTCCTCAAAAAATGGAGCCAGAAATCGGTCGGCCAATAAAATAATACTGATAATGATGACCGAAAAAATAACCGTATTGATCAGATAGAACCGGATCAACTTTTTCCAATCGCTTGCTTCTGTAACCTGTTGTGTTCCCTGACTGTATTTATACAAGCGATTCTTCCATTTTTCGGGCATTTTCAGCGTCACCCAATCGGACATTCTCCCCGACAATCCAATCATATAAGGTGTTGTAAACGTAGTGATCACCGAAACGGCCACTGCAACGGGATAGAGGAAATCACTGGTCACTTTCAAAGTCACACCCAAGGTTGCGATGATAAACGAGAATTCACCGATCTGCGATAAACTCATTCCCGTTTGAACAGCCACTTTGATCGGCTGACCGGCAATTAAGGCACCTATTGTTGCAAAAATGGGTTTTCCTATTAAAAGTACCATTGTTGAAATGGCAATCGGAAGTGCATATTTTAACAGCATATTCGGGTCGAGCAGCATTCCTACGGAAACGAAGAAGATTGCTCCAAACAAGTCTTTTACTGACTGCACTAAATGTTCGATTCTTTCCACTTTTGGAGTTTCTGCCAAAATAGAACCCATAATAAATGCTCCCAAAGCGGGTGAGAATCCAGCCTTAGCAGACAAAACGACCATCATAAAACAAAGTGCCAGGGAAACGACGAGTAGCGTTTCATCATTCAGGTATTTCTTTAACCGTTTGAAAAGAGTTGGCAGGAAGAAAATTCCGGAAACGAACCACAATATCAGGAAGAAAATGAGTTTTGAAATTGAAAGGATCATTTCTATTCCCTGAAACGAACGGCTAATAGAAACGGTAGATAAAATTACCATTAAGACAACTGCTACCAAATCTTCGATGATCAGTGCGCCCAATACAATCCCCGCAAACTTCTGGCTTTTCACCCCAAGTTCATCGAAGGCCCGGAAGATAATAGTTGTAGAGGCAATACTCAGAATTCCACCCATGAATAAACTGTCCATCATACCCCAGCCCATGAGAACACCCACATTATAGCCAATGAGGAAAGTCATTCCAACACCCATGAGTGAAGTAATAACGGCTACGTTGCCAACTTTCAATAATTTCTTGAAGCTAAATTCGAGACCCAATCCGAATAGAAGGAAAATCACACCAATTTCTGCCCATGTTTTAATTCCGTCCGATTCAACAACCGTAGGAAAGAAGTTAAAATACGGCCCAACCAATACTCCGGCAATAATATATCCCAGAACAACCGGCTGACGTAACATCTTAAAAATGATTGTCATTACGGCTGCTGCACCCAAGATTAACGCTAAATCAATAATTAACTCCGGAACATGTCCCATAAAAATGGATTTGCGGTTCTATCTAAAAAACCTATTTGTGATGATTCTTAAAATTAGGAAAAATGCCCTGATTTTGAATTAAAACCAGATTAAAATGCCTAAAACAAGTTAAAATTGAGTTTAAAACAAGATTATTGCGAATTGCGTCCCGATAGCTATCGGGATGCGAATTGCGAAATAACCAGATTATTTTTCTTTTGGCTTTTCTTCCAGAACCTGATTGATCTCCACAAGTGGTTTCCGAGGTTTGGCTGTATCCCGAATTATGGGTGCAGCAGGTGCTGGAATTCTAAGGTGCAAGTCGTCGTCATGCCTTCTTTCATCAAAAGAAACTTGATTTCCCGTTTCGTCGAATTCGGTCGTTGAATTATAATATTGAATTCCGCCATCGGGAGCATCGCTGTAGTAGATGCTTTTAACTTGCCCGTTTTTGAACCACGTCAATTGAACAGAAGCATGTCCGCCGTAATGTCTTAAGCTGTGAGAAAACAATTCTTTTCCTTTACTGTTAAAACCTTTTAGATTACCGCTACGTTTGTCTTTGTCCCATGTTTCAATGGTTGAAACTTTCCCGTTTTTATGAAAACACTTCTTTACTACCGAGCCATCACTTTGCTTCATTGTTTTGCAATTCAACTGCGCAAAGAGCAACGGAGTTTGAACAAGAATGAATAAAAGAAGAAATACTGTTTTCATAACGCAGCGAAAGGCAATTTTGGTGCCAGAAATTAAAAAATTCATGCACACCCTTTCCTCTTTCATTCGTCATACTACCACATGAATGATACATTTCCATGCTTTTTTCAAAAAAAGTTTCTTTTCCCATGCAGCGAAAACGCGTTTTTGTTCTCTATTAAAAGAACACCTTAAAATACTTGATATGAAAAGAAAACTTTTAACCCCAATTGCTACTTCTGCAGCAGTCATTTTATTAGCCATTGCCTGTAAAAAGCAAAACCCAACTACACCTGTCAATAACAACTGTGAGGAAGATTCTCCTTGTTCATTCTGTTTTGGGGAAACGCTGGAACTGGGAACGGACAACCTCATCATTGCAACTCCATACGCACATCAGGTTCCCTTTCTTATAAACGGTCAACAAGTAGGTCCGAGCCCTATTATAGGCAAAACTCCAACCGGTTTTTACGGGTTTCAGGGTGGCGTTTCAATAGCGTTCAACAGTGCAAGCACGCTTGCCTGTGTTTCCAATAAAATCACTTTTGTACATGCCCGTTTTGCAAGCAATACAAACCCTTTCCCGTCATTGGTGAATGTACAGTTTCCCGGAACCCCTCTGATCTCTACGATTCCTGATTCCTTGAATTACTTCTTAAGTCCTTACGGGTATACCGTGGAGCACCATTTCCAACCGGGTCCGGTCTGGATGTCTCAAATTCCGGGAGAAAGTTTTACAGGAGTGGTCGATTCGATAATCATCCGCGGGCCTGAATTTGAAACCGTAACAGTCGGCGCAAACTTGTTTGAATCCGAATTGCGCAACCTTTGTGTCGCACACGAATAACTACTAACCTTTTTATATCCTACAGGGAAAGTCCGCCATAGCGGCTTTCTCTTTTTACCATTCATTCCTATTGAAATTCAGTTCTATCCATATGGCTGTTGATGTGTTTCGGGATTCTCGTGATCCTGAAGCATTCAATGCCATTTATAAAATACTTTCTCCTAAACTTTATTATGTGTGTCTCCGCTATCTGAAAAATGATGCTGATGCTCAAGACGTGCTGCAGGAAACCTTTGTAACTACTTATCGGAAAATAGAATCCTTCAATGGCGAGGGAAGTTTTGAAGGCTGGGTTAGGAGAATTGCCGTGAACTATTGCCTGGCCAAACTTCGAATCGATCAAAAACAATTCCAATCGGAAAGTTCTGTCGACCAAATCCAACTCATTTCTGACGAGTCCGATTATTTGCAAAAGGAAGAAACGGAAGCCAATCTGTTGCGGGCGTTAAAAGAACTTCCGGATGGATATCGAACCATTATCAATCTCGCAATTCTGGAGGATTATTCTCATCGGGAGATTGGAGAATTATTGAATATTACAGAAAGCACCTCCCGCTCTCAGTTAGCCAGAGCAAAAGCTGCATTGAAACTTAAACTGGAAAAAGGATGAACAGCAACGAACATAAACAGTTGGATCAACTTCTGAAAGATCAGTTGTCAGAGGGATCGGTACCTGTTCCGGATTTTGTATGGGACAGAATTGAGGAAGAACTTTTCCCCAAAAAGAAGCGACGCGGGTTTTTCTGGTGGTTCTTTGGAGCTTTCTGCTTTCTGAGCATGGCTGTTTTACTTGGAATTTCTTTTTCAGGAGAAAAGGCCCATTCTCAGAATATTTCTCTTTCACATACTACTGTTTCAAAAACAGCAACTACTTCTATTTCAGAAGATAAAAAACCTATCCGGAATAAACAACCGGAGACAGACCCGAACTTCCATAAAACAAAAAGTGTTTCCTCCATCAAAGTAGACAAACACATCACTAAAAGAACGAAATCATCCGATTCCAATTCCCGTCCTGATAGCTATCGGGATGCCCATTTCAATCAAAAAACATCAAAATCCATATTGAAGAAGCATTCCAAATCCCAAACGTCGATATCCATTAGTCCCGGGGAGTTGCTTTCTGAAAAAACAAAAACCGATTCGTTTCCTGCCTCCATAAAACAGCAGCAAAACCACTTGAACAAGTTGAATGTGCCGATAACTGACAGCAATCCAATCACTCAGTCAACTCCTGAAGAGCAAGTTGATGAAGCAATAAGTGAAGTTGAAACAAAGACAGATTCCAGTACTAGAACCGATCTGAGCTACGAAGATATTCTGGCATTAGTCAAAAGAGATTTTTCAAAAAGTCCGAACGAATGGAAAGAACCCAAATCAAATTCCATCTTCTCACTTGGCATTTATGGTGGTCCATCCATGTATAATTCCGCTGTTTTTAAAGACTATTTTACTTCCGGACAATTGAGTAATCGCACGTTTGCCTCTTCCGGATTTGAACTTGGATTGCAAGCCCGTTTCAAAATCGGGAACCGCTTTCAGGTTTATGCCGGATTTGCTTTCAATCAAAAACAAACACAATTCAACTACAATTTGGCGATCACAGAAGCGGATTATTTCACTTATGTGGCCAATGAAGAAAAAGTTCCTTTTGAAAACATCCAAGATGATGGTGCCAATAATTGTTTTCTGGCAAAAGATGTTCACGTTCGTTATCAAACACAATCCTTGCTGCTCTCTTTGGGAACCAGTTTTGAATTCCTGAAAATCAGAAAGTTTTCTGCTGCAGTGGATCTTCGTTTGTCGTGCAATGTTTATTCATCTCTCCAGCTGAAAGAAATCCGTGTTCTTGATATTCAGGAACCCAATTCAGAGAAATTCAGTTATTTCCAACCGGGAGCAGGACTTTCTTTGAATTATCAATTGAATCGACGAATTTCTCTGGGATTATCTCCATTCTTCAGTAAACAATTCTATCTGAAAGAATCCTATTCACGCAAACTGAGTGAATTGGTCATTCCAGTTACTGTTTCATTCCAATTCTGATTGAATAAAAACCTTCTTCTTAAAGAGAAGAATTCAAAAGAGTATTGGTCTGCAGGCGAATACTCTTTTTTTGTTTTCAATTCGGTTTATACCCGTTTTTCGGTATTTGGTGAATACTATTTCCAATTTAGTACCATCAAGCGGATCGGGGTATCGAATTTATTCTAACTTAGTCACAACTTAAAAGAACACTATTCATGAAAAAGAACACTTTAACCCTAAGCTTGGGTGGGCTGGCTATAATTGGTATAGCAGTACTCACCAATTGCACTTCCGGAACGGATGAAAAAGTCGAGAAGACCGGCTATGAAACCAGCAGCTCACCGGATTCCCTTTGTTTGGTAAATCCAAGTTGGTTTCCTCACAGTCAAACTCCCGCTCCTGAAGAAGGACAAGGAAGTCCATTCGATACTTCCAGCACAACCAATCAGATCTTTCATCAATGGTCCTGGAATAAATTCCTTTGGCTCACAAAACCAGATGCAGGAGGAAATCCTTTGTTTTTGAATCAAAGCAAAGTAAAACAGGTAACCTCTCACATGGGAGCTGTATCTGTACCGAGCGGGGCATTGGTCGTGCTTCAAGACACCGCGCAAGCCGGATTCCAAAGTGCTGTTTTGCAAACAAATCCGAATTACAACAATGGAACCGGAGCAATGGTTTATTATTCCATTCACATGAATCCAACCATGTATACCGCCGGACTTGGTTTTGCAAACCAACTTAAGAATGGTCAGTTACCAGCTTCGAATGAAGCTTCTTTCCCAGTTGGATCGTTTGAGTTGAAAGTAGCTTGGGTTCCTGTTTCCGCAATTCCGGCTTCGAAGCAGTCAGACTATTATACTACAACAGCATCTCTTTCCACAAACAACGGTGTGTCCTTTACAAACACAGAAGTTGCTTTGATTGGAATGCACGTAGTTGGGATCGTTCAAAATCACCCGGAATTCATTTGGGCAACGTTTGAGCACGACGATCTGTCGCCGGATTATGATTGGGATGCGAATTCTGCCAGCTCAGCTTCGGACCAACTCTTATTTAAAAGCGGAAATACCAGCGGAATTAACGGAATCCTGTATAATTCAACAACTGAATTAGGACAAACTCCGAATCAGGTATTCGATTTATTCCAATACGGAATTCCACGCAATTCGGATGGTTCATTTATGAACACATCACAACAGGAGCCGGCTGATTTCCAAAATGTGGACGGGATCAATCAATGTGTGAAATCACAATTGGATGACGTTTGGGCAAATTATTTCTACAACGGATCGATCTGGTTAAACACAGATGGGAAAACACCGTTGC
Organism: Flavobacteriales bacterium UBA7666; assembly: GCA_002483265.1. Classification (GTDB taxonomy): domain Bacteria; phylum Bacteroidota; class Bacteroidia; order Flavobacteriales_D; family Crocinitomicaceae; genus Fluviicola. Next base: position 238,211 of record DLHO01000005.1, read on the forward strand.
AGCAAGCGCAATTGATTGATAGTTTGGCAGGAAACATTGGAAATGCAACACCGGGAAGCTTTGCGCGCGGTAGTTTGAACTGTGCCAATGTCACAATGGAAACCTTTACGCAAACTTTTGAAACGAATATCAGCCAGATCAATGCAGGAAATTTGGCAAATTGTTTTTCTTGTCATAGCGCACAATCATTCTCTGTGAGCACCAATGTATCTCCGATTTATCTGAGTCACAGTTTTCAGGGATATTTGCTTGATCTGCAAGGAAATTCCTTCAAGAAAACAGAAACAATCAAATCCAAAGCAGAACAGCGCGTGATGAAGTTGATGAGGAAATAATTACCTGATAGATACTAAACGATAAAGGCTGCCCATTAAGGACAGCCTTTTTCTTTCTAAAACCAAATAAGTATTCATAACCACATAGAAACATAGTGCATATAGTTTTTAGGTTTATAAATTCCGAAAAGAATAGAACTTGACAGATCTTCTATCTGTGCTATGTAACTATGTGGTTAAACTATCATTTTACAATCCCATTTCCGGGGCTTGCTTTTTTGAAGTTCAGGTTTTGTACCCCATCCGTATTTTTCACTTTCTCAAAACGGAACACTTCATTGCTTACCACTCGCTGCAAACAAATGTCAATCATCGTTGTGGAATTGGGCTGCAGGGCTTTATCAAACAATTCTTTTGAAGCATGAATTTCACATGGCATGTAACGAATAAAACCTTCATCCGGGCGCGGACGAATGATTAATCCCAATTCGTTGATTCCTTTCAATTCATCTAACTTATAGCCGTTTACAGTCATGGCTTTTCTTCCATGAAGCACATCGTAATTGAAGAAATAAGTGACAGTTGATTTATTGACTCCATTACATTGTCTGTCGGCGAAGAAACCGGAAGGTAATGCATTCGGGTCGTGATTTGCTCCTGTCAATATTAAATCGAAATCGGTTAAAGCATGTCCTTCCGAATCAACTAATCGAAACAGAATCATGGAATAGCGGTCGTGAATGTAGTATTTCTTTCCAAAGAGTCGTTTGTCTTCTTCTACCAGACCTTTTTGTTGCACATCCACCGTTTCTTTTGCAAAATCCGCGGTCACTTTTTTGTAATCTGCATCCGACGCAACTCCGATGCAGCGGAAGATAGCATTGACTACTTCAGTACCCAGGGGATCTTTCGGATCCTTCAGAGGACTGCGCATAATTCCCATTTCTGCCCCGGAATGCGATTTATAAGTCACCACGCGGAAAGGTGTTTGAGGTGATTCTTTAAATTCAGAAATTTCCAAATTAGCAGCTTGCCACTTTCCGCCCACCAATTTTGGAGCTTCTTGCGTCAATTTCACATATCGGCTGTTTTGATTGGCTGATGCAACACGAACAACTCCATCGCTTCCCAACTCTCCGGTATAGGAATTAAGGTGATCGTATAACTTGCGGTCGATATCCTGACCAATTAATGAGAAGGGGAAAATTCCATTCGGGCCGATGTGTTTTTGTCCGTTCAGAATCCAGTCTTTATTCAATTTCCAGGCATCACCGCTTCCCAGTTCAAGCCAATTCAAAACGCGTTGTCCGGGTTCAACTCCATCAAACCAGGATTTGATGCGGCTTAAACGGCTTTTACCCAATTGTGCCAATGCAGAACCGTGATTTGCCGGAGCAAGCATGACCAAATGACTCATTGGGCAAACTTTCTTCTGATCTTTGTAGTAGTTGTTCCACCATGTTCTTACAAGCGGTCCGCCGGTAGAATGTGTGATACAAGCAAAGCGCTCTCCTTTGGCTAAAGCTGGAATCATTTGTTCCTGTACGGCTTGTTCCATTGCCCGGGAAATATCTTCCAGACGCACTTCGTCGTTGAAACTGATGTAACGTCCCAGGAAAATGTGTTCGATTTTGAGTTCGTAACCGTAGGTTCCGGCTTCTTGGGCAAGCCGCAAAGGCATTTCTCCATAAGTGTCGAGGTTTGTGACGCTGTATCCGTGCACAAATGCAAGAGTTAATGTTTTCATTGTAAATAGTTTAAGGTGCTGATTGAAAATTAGTGGTTTTTTTTGATTCTACTGATTTGAATACAAAAATAGTGATGCAGGTCGTAAGGGATTTACGAGCACTACTTCACTTTACAAGCTTCGTAAGTTAAAAGGTGGAGTATCTATGCTTGATCTACGCTTAATCCATGCCCTATCCTGCCTTTATCTACGTGGATAACAGGATAAATCATATCATCTATTAGCATAAGTCTGTTAGATTTCGTAACTTATTGGAATGGAATATGTATTGAAATATCTATTCAGTTCCTCTTTCAGGGAAAAAATGAAACGTGTTATAAAGCGACGAGGGTTTGCGCTCTTACTCTTATTGATATTAGGAGCTTAGGGAAATAAGCAATAACCCAATGAATGAAAGGTTGTCAAGTTTTGACAACTTTTTCTTTGTAGCGGGGACATTCGCTGCGGTGGAAACGTGCGACCTTCAAAAATTTTAGACAATAAAAAAAGGAACTCATTTCTGAATTCCTTTCCTGTGTAGCGGGGACACGACCATTATCGAACAAAGAACTGGCTGAGGATATTAATAATATAAGCTTACTTTAGTGTATGCAACCAATAAAATCATTCCTTGATGAATAACTTACTGTTTTCTTTCTCTGAATTCCTTACTAGGATGTAGGTTCCTGAACTTAGTTCTGATACATCAAGTAAATCAGAATACAGATTTGATAGAACTTTAACACCTGTAGGAAGATAGACATCAATTGATTCAGTTTTATCGGATTCGGAATAAATAGAAAGTGTATTAGTTACTGGATTCGGAAAAATTGAATAATTAGTCAAAGCAAAAATGTCCTTTATGGAAAGCGTTGAATTTAATTTTAAAGTGTAGATGCTTGGATCGTAAGGTGGTGCTGGAATCTCATATACATCTTGTCCAGGAGCAAAATCTGTTGTTCCAAAGAAAACTCCACCAGCATAAAGATTTCCATTTGAATTTTTAGCTAATCCACCTATTCTAGAAATCTGACTGCTGGGAATTGTAAACACCCAATTAAAATCTCCTGTGGAATTCAAACCCAGAACAAAAGCGTCAGAATTCAAAGGAGAGTCGAAAGTAATTTGACTTGATCCAAAATTAAACGCTACATGAGCCGAAAATAATCCTCCTAAAATGATATTGTCATTTTGATCTATGATCATTCTTTCGGGTGAATTTTCATCTCCATCAATGCGTTTAACCCATTGAAAGTTTCCTTGACTATTCAACTTGAGAATAAAGGTGTTCCCATAAGAAGCCAATAATACTTCAGATGCGCCAGACGGGTTAAAATCAATAGTATCGGAATACCTACCAGTTAAATAATAGTCTCCCTGACTAGATACTTTAATCGCCGTTCCATAATCATTAGACTTGCTTCCGTATGTTCTGGCCCAGTCGAACTCCCCCAAGGAATTTAATTTCAGCAAAAAAATATCGCCCAGATTATTAGGGGTTACAGAATGAACACCAATATCCGGATCCAAATCAATAGTGCTTCCAAACTCTCCTATCATTGCAAAACTACCATCTTGAACCGCATCGATATCATTAATAGCAATAGAGCCAAATAAGCTTTTCCCCAAAATGAAATTTCCATTCTCATCTAGTTTTACGATAAACGCGCCACCACCCGAATTATTCACATGAGATTCAACTGCCGGTCCCGGATCTAAATCAATATCTATACTAAACTTCCCAGTAATAATACAATCTGGTCCGGAAGTAAAGATTGCTTTTTGTGCTATGGAGCCAACTGTACTTTCAAAGGATTTTGTCCAAATAAAGTTCCCTCCCGAATTCAACTTTAAAACAAACCCTCTATTAGAAGAGTTTGGCGCTACAAGTTCAGACACACCAAAACCTGGATCAAAATCAACCGTGTCCCGAAAGAAACCAGTAATCAAAATGTTTTGGTTTTGATCTATATCAATTCCCAATCCATTATCTTCTCCAACTCCACCAAATGTAAGAGTCCAGACCATGTTTCCGCCAGAGTCCAATTTTCTAACGTATATATCCCAATTGTTAAGAGCAACACGACTATCAATGGAAGATCCCGGATCAAAGTCTATTGTTCCATAAAAACTACCGCAGGTATATGTGTTTCCAAAGGGATCAGCGACCATTGATTCACAAGTAATTCGGTCGGTACTTTGCATCGCCGTTGTGCATTTTACCCATTCCAATTGAGAAAATCCCCAAAAGCAATGGAATAATGTGCAAAAAAGTAGTGATGTTCTCATAATGGTAAGCTATTCATAGTTTAAGTAAATGTCTAATGTAATCCCAAAATGGGCCTAAAATAAGTGCAGCAGGAACTGTAACAGTTACTATTTTGATCCAAATTTTGTAGAATTCCACTTTTCGTTTCTTTTTACCCAATCCTATTGTCGTAATTGGGGGTATTGCTGAAACAATAAAAAGAAATCCAGTGATGCAAAGCCATCTCAAATAAACTGGATCTTTTTCTATTTTTTGAGGAACAAAATCACTGGGAACATAATTTGTTTGTTGTTTAACTAATAACTCTACTGCTTTATAGATATTACTACTATCGATGCCTTGTTTTAATAATTCATTTGATTCATACTTTACAACAGATTGATAGGTTGAATAGTCAGTAGTAAAAACAATAATTGATAGTATAAGAATTGGAATTGCAAAGAAAACAGCCATAACCTGCCCCCACCCACACCAAAATTGTATTTTTCTTTCAGGTCTCCTTTTACTCAACCAATTATTAAAATCAAGTCTTATATCATTGCTTTTACTAAGATCAAAACAATTAATATCCAATCTTAATTCTCCATCTAAGTTGGTTGGAACTTCCAATTTGATATTATTACTATTCCCATATTCTATGAATACATGAAATTCTTTTGGGTCAAATAAATCAATAGATGAATCTTTTAATACTTCTCTGATGGAGTCCCCAATAAGTCTTTTACCATCAGACGAAATTAAAGTGATTTTCTTTTCTCTTCTAACGAAAGAATGTCTTTGGCTGGCCTCGTTAATTTTTCTTTGTTTCTCATTTGGAGATAACATTGCCTTTGTATTTTCTGCTTCAACAAATTCAATTATTTCTATCTCCAAAGATTGTGCTAAATACTTTTCAATTTCAATGATTACATTTTCTAAATCCTCAAAATCATTTTGATTTAAAATCCAAGGTCCTTTATGTATTTCAGTTGGTATTGTTAATCCCATGTAATTTATATTGCTGCTACGTCTCTTATACTTATTCGGAATAATAGCTTTAAACTGATAATTAAGGCCGGAAAGCTATCTTGCGAAAAGTTAGTTCAATATTAGTGAAAAATACTATAGCTGAAAAAATCGAAGCTATTGAAGGAGGGTATAAGGAAGGGGGATTGAGTTTGTCTTCAATACTTTGATTTGTTTGAATATCCCGCTACCAAAAGCCCCATAAAAAATGCTCCTATCAAAGCTTCTGAAGCAACTATGATTTTATATGCATTATGATCCTTTGGGGTTATATCTCCAAAACCAAGTGTTGTAAAGGTGACTATTGAAAGGTAAAATGAATTTATTATATCATATTGGAGATCTATTATATTGGAAAAGAAATAAATTAGGGCATAGCTTGTTATAACTGCAATTGAAGATATCAGAATTCTTGTTGGTCTCTCACCAAACCCCCAGATTACGTAAGAAAACAAATCTGGAAGATTTTTAATTATCTTCTTTACATTAAATAAAATTAATGAAAGGCCCTTTGCAAAACTCCTGTTCCATAAGTTATGTTTCATTTCATAAACACGCTCATTGTAATATGCGTCACTTGATTCTCTTCGAAGACCATTTGCCTGGTAAAGTATTCGAAATCTTTTGTAATTATCTGCAACGGTTTTATATGTGTGTACTACTTTACAATGATATTCTTTTATCGGTGGTCTGTAGTCAATATTTTCAACTTCTACCCGATTAAAGGAGAAGCTGTTTGCTGAACAATCTTCAATTATCATATTTGAAATACTACTGTTTTCAAAGTATGCTTTGAATATATCACAGCGATAAAATTCTATTCCATAAAATCTTGAATTTGTAACCTTAAGATTACCAAAGGAACAATGATAGAATTTAGTGAAATGGGCATTAACATTGTTTGTAGAAATGTTTACACAATGAGAATAAAATATTTGAATTTCTCTATCCCAACTTAATTTTCCTTCAATTTCTAAAAAATCAAGATTCGTAAAATCAAGATTTCGATTATTCAATTCTAGCCAACTATCAATTTTTATACCTCCTAATTTTAATACTGTAAAACCTGGTGCAATAGACCAACTGCACATTTCGGGAACATCTGGTGCAGTTCCTAAAATATACCTAAACGTTTCTAAGTCACCGTTGTACTTTGTTTTTATTGGTTTATCCAATTTGTATTTTTCCTTTACCCAAGAAAAATAAGGTAAGAATCTGAAACTCTCAGAACTCTCTTTCTCATTACTTATATTTTCAACGCTTTGTAATTGTTTATCATGTTCTTCATCATCAGTTGGAATAAAGTAATAACTTATAAAACCACCATCTGCTATTGTTTTAAAGCAATATGTATAACTTGTCCAATAAAAAAATTGTCCTGGATTATCAGTTTCAAGAATAAAGTCGGTTTCCAAATTATTATCCTGTAACCACTCTTCAAAGTGAGGGAGGTGCTTTCGAAAACACTCAAGCATTTTTTTTAAATCGTTTTCTCTTCTCCATTTATTAAAGTCACTCGGACTCATTTCCCATAATTCAGAAGGCTTTAGGTTGCTTTTCATCAATTCTAACGTATTAGTGTCAAAAAACCATTCTTTTGATATTCTTCTCCATACAGGTCCATATAATTTACACTCCAAAAATAGATGCCCTCATTACATGGGTTATCTTTGTATTGACCTGTCCATCCATTTTGAATAGAATCAGAATAAAAAACTATCTGCCCCCATCTATTTCTTATGGTTATGGTAAATAGATTCACATTTTTTGATAGATATGTAGGTGTATAAATATCATTAATTCCGTCATTATTGGGACTAAAAATATTTGGCATGTCTAGTACTATGTCACAATTATTAATCTGGATTGAAAATGTATCAATTAAGTGATTACAGCTATTGTTAATTTCCAACCAATATTCGCCACTTTGATTAACCATTAAAGTCGCAGAATTGGAACTGTCTTGCCATAAATAATTTGTGTTTGGGAAATATTTACCAAGGATCAATGATTGACCAGCGCAAATTGTCGAATCATAACCAAAATCAGAATTAATTATTTCAATTTCCTCAATTTTAATAGTATCCGCACTAATTCCGCAATCATTATCAACTACTACGGAATATATACCAGAGTGATTTACAACCAAGGAATAATTAGTTGATAAATCATTCCATAGATAGTTAGAAATTTCAGCAGCGAAAACATTCAATACAATTGAATCTCCTTGACAAATATTTTTGTCACTCCCAAGATTTATTGAAGGTGGATTAATTACTTTGACTGTAACGAGACTAGTATCTATGTCACTATACAAATAGTAATTTGTAGTGGTAATTGGGTTGACAAATAATGTATCACTATTTCCAATTATTATTGAGGGATTAGATTCTTCAGCCCATTGATAGGTAATGGCACCATTCGCGGTTAAACTTGCTGTTTCCCCTAAACAAATTGTATCTCCCATTACATAGTTTCCATGACCTACAAGTATAATTCCATCAATACCCATTCTCAAACCTTCTTCCGGGTTTATTTGGCTAGGATCATCATCCATTGGTAAAAACTTAATAGTATGCGTAGTATTGGTAGCTGTAAAGCTTATAACTCTTAAATCCCAGATCAAATTGGGATCTAAGTATGATAATGAACTATTACTTGATTGAGAAATTCCAGCTAGGGTGTTATCAACATAAATAGCCCATCCGCCAGATGAGTCTAACATATTATCTTGTTTTACTACCGTTTGGTAAAATCTTATGGGATAAGTTTCACCCGGTACAAAACCAGAAACTGTTTGCATTATTCCTTCATGATATAAAGAACCCGGCCAACCACTCATTAATCCTGATATAAAGGTTAAGCCAGAATAAGGTATTCCAAAAATTCCAAGTGAAGGCACTGGACCTGACAGCCCAGTTATATCCGGTGTAGCACCTGCCGCAATGTAAGCTTGACAATTCACATCGCCGAATGGAACATTCTCCCACCCAGGTGGAGGTAAAGCGATACTAATATTGCCCTCTAAATCAGGATTAATGAAATTTTGCCCAAAACACGATGATGAAAAACCGATAAAGATTACGCTTTTCAAAATACATTTCATGAATCTATGCAATATCTTATTTAATTCAGACAATAATTTGATATAGTTATATTGATGCCTAAGGTAAATAATCTCACCTTAAGGAAGATAGACTAATAAAAAAATGTGGTTTTCCGAAATAAGTTTTGCGGAAAATACTGTCAAGGATTAAGTTTAATAACACGAGATTTAGCGTGTAAAAAATCTTACAACCGATAAAGACAAAACATGAAACTGAAACTATTTTTTAGGGTCCGACTCTTCAAAATTTCCAGAAAAGAACTCTTCAAGACTTACATTATGTATGTTAAGGATAACAATAAGACTCCTGAACGTAATATTTGTCTTTCCTTTTTCAATACGCCAATATTGCATCCTTGAAAGGTTGTTCTTAATCGCAAAATCTTCATAACTCTTAAAGCCATTTTTGATCCTTAAAAGTTCCAACTTTTTGCCAATCTTTTCTAATTCTTTCGATTCTGTAATCACATTACAAAAATCTAACCAAAATACTTAAATAGTTACAACATTAAAAGATACATCATATAAGTATATTTTGTATATTTGAAGACAACAATTGCACCATGGAACAAGTTAGCTGTTATACGATTACATTATCGATTGGAAAAGCGAGTTTTAGAAAAATGATCTTAGGAAAGAATTTCTATATGAAATCTGATTATTCCTTTACCAACAAAATTTCAGGCTTAATGTTCAGGCAACTAGCAAGCTTGATAAGGTTTTTGAATGTTATATTAATATTTCCCTTTTCTAATTCTCGGATATATTTTTCACCCGTGCCCATTTCAAAAGCAAGTTGTGTTTTGGTTAAACCTTGTTGTTCGCGCAATACTTTAACTCGGTTACCAAAATCTTTTAACTCATTTTTTAATCGTTCCTGCTCCACATACAAATGTGTGTCTGTGGCAGAAAACAAAACGGATATATAGATCCGATTTTTGAAATTTTGTTTATATATTCGGCTTGCCTTAAAACTATTTATTGAAAACAGAAATTCAAACTATTCGTTGACGAATAAATCTAAGTACTTATGCATAATAACACCATAAACGTAAATTGTTTACGTACTCAAAATCTACTTTTGTATTATGAATTAAATTTTTAAATCAAAACTATAAAACCAGATATCCAACTATTCATTGGCGAAGTCATCTAACTTTAAGTTAGTTCTGTTTGTGGGATGCAAATAACTTCGAAATCCATTACCCGAATGGAAATGTAATCACTATTTTATTCACCCTATTTATTGAGCTTATGAAAAAATAATCCAACCTTTGACTTACAAGCACGTCTACAAGGCGTAGACGTTTTGAATCTCTGTTCTTGAATAAAGATTCTTTAATTTTATAATCAAATTTATCAATTGATAAAACCTATTTGTTATATCATAATTTTGTTTCTTTTGTTTGTTGACAAAGCACAAGCACAAGAAAACCTTGTTCCGAATTCCAGTTTTGAGGAGATGTTAAGTTGTCCAGGTGGAATTGCAGACTTTTCCGTTTCAGATTGGTACGCTCCAACTTGGGGTACCTGTGATTACTTTAACTCATGCAATGGATTAGACGCAAATGTTCCAAATAATTATTTTGGTCATCAAACAGCTCAGCAAGGAAATGCATATGTAGGGTTTGGAGCCATATTTGACTCTAGTTCAAACCTCTCTTCAAGAGAATACGTCCAGGTAGAATTGACAGAAGAACTAAGTGCTAGTAAATTTTACCATTTTTCATGCTTCATTAATAAATCAGATTCGTCATCCATTTGCGTCTCGGAGATTGGTATTGCTTTTTCTAGCTATCCGATCGGAGGATTATATCTGGATCCTATTCCTTTTGCACCGCAAATCACCAGCCCTGTTTCAACATATATGTGTGATTCAAATGGTTGGATTCAAATTGAAGGGATTTACTTACCAAGTGGTGGAGAGAAATATTTAACAATTGGATATTTCAAGAATAATCAGGATGCAGACACCCTAAACTCACATTATTCGAGCCAAGGAGCGTTTGCATATTATTATATTGATAATGTAGTCCTGCGTGAATTAGATGATTTAAATTCTCCAAATGTATTTTCACCAAATGGAGATGGTATTAATGATTTTTGGTGTTTCCCAATTAATAATCTTCCAATACAAATTCTTAATAGATGGGGAGAGGTAGTGGTTGATTGTGAAAATGGGATTTGGGACGGAAAAACTAGAGAAGGGAAGGAATGTTCTGACGGAGTATACTTCTATGTAGTAAGAGACAAAAATTTTGATTTCAATGGTTTCATTCAATTGATAAGATAATGAAACAATCTTATGAAACACAAATTAACTTTATTGATATGTTTTACGTATTCAATAGCCTTAAATCTTCACTCCCAAAGTACAACGGCAGGAGTTGGAGGAAATGATTGGGCGGCTACCAAATATATAGGGTTCAATGCGACTAGTGTTGCCAATCCTTTATTTTTCCGCACAAATGCCGTCACTCGAATGCGTTTAAATGGCGATGAAACGGTTAACTACCTTGGTACAGGTTATATGATAGATGTCAAGGGCCATTTTGGAATTGGTCTCAATAACTATTTTGCTGGCAACACTCCGCTGACCATGCTACATTTGGAAGGGCCAACCAACGTTCCTCAATTCAATGGAGGACAATTAAGAGGATGGATGAAAACGGGTATGTTTGCCCGGGAAAGCTCCGATTTTATGTACGTGGGGATGAAACCGATTGGAACAAACCGGGTTGATGCTGCTATTGCCTGGGGAGACGATATTGGCAGTCCTGAAGGACCGGATAACCTGGTATTTCTCTTTAATACTACGCAGAATAACTTGCCTGGTACGGTAAGTCCGCTGATCGGTAACTCGGCAAATGGTTATGAAATGATGCGTATGACCGCTGCCGGACCGCTTAACGAAAACAACTTTCCAGCGGGATACATTGGGGTAGGACCTCTTTTCTCGGACGTAAACAGGCCGCAGAACCGCATGCACATCAATGGAGAAAGTTCCTTGGCTACCTTTGTGCAGATCTCAAATGCTCCCAGTCCCTCACTTCCTGGTACCGGACAGGCCGGAACGGATGGCTTAAAATTGGGAATTCAAAACTTTGTATCATCAACGGGCAACCGGGTATATGGTTATCTGCAATGGCAAGAGCATACACCATTCATTGTGCAGACAGCTTATTCAGGTTTGGGTTCCAGTACGGCAACTGGTGAACGTCTTCGAATTACGTCTATTGGTGCATTGATTAATACGGAATCTGGATATAGTGGCATTACTGCGCCCGTAAACAGAACACGGATTGCCATCAGTGCAGATGGAGCAACACCACTGACCCGCCCGAAAAGTTTATTGCAAATTGGATATGATTATGGTGACGGTTTAATTGCAATGCAAGGATACCGCAAATGGATGGATTTAGGAATGCTGGCAAGTAATAACAAAGATCATGTCTGGATAGGGTTGAAACCGCGAGAAGCGATCGATTATGTAACAGCTACAAATGACAAATTGGATGCTGTTGTTGCCTGGGGAACTGATAGACTAGCGACCGCATCTACTGAGGTTGATAATATGCGATTTGTTTTTACAGGTCATCCATTTGATGCGAATCCGGAAAGCGCACCATCTACCAGTTATAATGGATTGGAAATGATGCGTATGTACCCTGCATCGGTTTATACCCACCCAATTTATAATGCCGCAGGGACATTGATTGGAAATGAAAAAAGCTATGGTAGAGTTGGTGTCGGAGACTTTACTGCTTCTGGAGTTAACCAAGAACCTACGCAAAAATTGGATGTAGTAGGAAATGCGCGTTTACGTTATTTGCCAGATTCCGTTTATTTGAAGGATAGTACTGTAACCAAATTTGTTATGGTAGATGAGAATGGTGTATTAAGATGGGGTAATTCTCCAACTGGCCTTTCTTGCTGGGATTTAGACGGGGATGGCATATTTGACGTGGCTACAGAGGATTTGAATCCCAATGGTTATCCGGATGCTGGTGATTGTCAAGGTGCAGTTGGAGTAGCAGGACCAGCGGGACCTATGGGACCAATCGGAGCAACAGGACCAATGGGGCCAATGGGGCCACAGGGAGCAACAGGTCCACAAGGACCAGCCGGAACAGCAGGAGCGCATAACGGAGCTTCTGTTTCTATTCTTGATCCAACTAAAGTGGCGTTCGGGAATGATCTGGGGTCTACAGTTGCTCAATTATTGAGCGACCGGGAAGTTCCAATGAACAATCATAATGTTGTGTTCACGAATTCAGCTACACCAAGCAGCACAACTAATCGCTTTGGAATCGGGACTTCTGCACCCACTGCGAAGCTAGATGTTCAATTAGTTGCTGGGGCGACGAATATTCCTAACCCGACCGCTCTGAACGTTCTTAATAACCGCACGGCATCAAGCGGTATTGCCTTCGGTCAAATCGTCAAAGTAACTGGGACTAATAACCAAAATCATGGTATTCAGGTAGAGATGAATGCGGGAACCGGTAGTACAATAGGAGTAAACTCATTTATCAATGGGAGCAATTCAACTAGTAATAACAATGTGGGTGTATTCGGTGGATCCTATGTAGGTGGCAATCCAGTCTCAAACATAGGTGTATATGGTGTCGCGAGAAATGCCCGCGTTAATACAGGTGGTAATTTCCAAGGTATTGGCTCAACAAATTCAACATCTAACTATGGTGTTAATATTAATGTAGATGCTACTGGTAATGCGGAGAATGCAGGTGTCCGTATACAAACCGCAGGAACGGGAAATACTAATTATGGTATTTTAAGTAGGGTACTTTCAACAAGTGGAACAAACCTTGGAGTATGGTCTTTTATTACGAATCCAAATACGGGTACTAATAGAGCGGGTAAATTCCAAGGTAAGTTAGAAGCTACAGCGCCGTTGATTGTTGTCTCAGATCAACAATTTAAGACAAACGTTAACGGATTGAACGGAAGTTTAAAACTGTTGTCAGCACTTAAGCCAGTTTCATACAATATGGACATTGCTAATTATTCGAAATTCGGTTTTGATGATAAGCTACAATATGGATTCATTGCTCAAGATGTTGCAAATGTATTTCCTAATCTTGTATATGATGGTACTTTCCAAGCTCAGTATGATAGTTTAGGAAACGTTACTGATACAGCGGTAAACTATAAGTCACTAAACTATTTAGGATTCATTCCTGTTAACACAGCAGCAATTATTGAACTGAATAAAAAGGTTGATGCAATATCACTTTCAGATCAGTCTATAAAAACTAACGTGCAAGATTTGACAGGTTCATTAGCGAAAGTTTTGGATATGCGTGGGGTTTCCTACGATTGGAATCACAATGTGCATCCAGAATTGAATTTGGATAGCTTAAACCAAGTTGGTTTTATTGCACAAGAAATCCAAGTGATAGATCCTCGATTAACATTCGTAGCTGACGATAGCTTACTGCATGTGAAATACGAAAAAGTAGTTCCGATCTTGGCAGAAGCAATTGAGGAATTGAACGGACAAGTAGCAAGCAAAGATTCAATTATCAATGTATTGATTACTGAAAATTCTAATCAACAAACTACAATTGACGATCTAAATAATCGTTTGACTCAATTGGAAAATTGTTTGTCAGGGATCTTGCCATACTTGTGCCAATTGAGCAACAGTGCAATTCAAGCGAATACACCAGCGGCACAAGAAGAGGTTCGCAAAAACTTGACAGTAACGTTGAGCAATCGCAGTGCAATTGTACTTGACCAAAACGTACCGAATCCGTTTGCAGAACAAACGATTATCAACTTCTCTATTCCTGAAACAGTTCAGAAAGCACAAATTCATTTCTATGATGGAAATGGACGCTTCATGAATTCTGTTGAGGTAACAGAAAGAGGACTTGGAAGCTTAACTGTTTTCGGTTCGGATTTGAGTACAGGCGTTTACACTTATACCTTAGTTGCTGATGGACAAGTTGTTGCAACTAAAAAAATGATGAAACAATAATCTAACATTTTTTTTGGTGGAAGAGGGAAATACCACCGGGGTTTATACTCCGGTAAGGTATTTCCCACGCCAAAATCTAATTCCTATAAACATGAAAAAACAATTTTTTATTCTCATAGTTCTTTTCCTTTGCTCTGTTTGTAACACAGTTTTTGCTCAGTCAAAGGTTGCCCATATTAATACTAAAACAGTACTTGATACCATTCCTTCCCGAAAAAAAGCCCTAAAGGAAATTGAGGAAATTACCAAGCAAAGTGAAGCAGAACTTATCGAATTGGATAAGCAATTACAGAAGGTATACTCCGATTATATGAATCAGAAGACTGATCGGTCTCAAACTGTTAACCAATATGAAGAAAGTCGAATTCAAAAAATGCAGCAGGATTTACAAAGCCGGGAACAGGAGTTAAATTCTGCCATACAAAAAATGAGCGTTGCATTAAACGAAAAGACATATACAATAGTCAAAGATGCTGTAAAGACAATTGCAAATAAAAAAGGGTTTCAATATGTGATAGACCAGGAAGCAGCACTTTTTTCAGGCGGTACGGATATTACCACTGAAGTTGTTTCAGAGGTCTTGCGTTTGGATTCTTTAAGTGTCAAACCATAAACTTTTAATACACCACCCTAATTAAATGTAGGGTGGTTTTATAGCACAAATGAAACATTGTAAGCAATGAAAGAGCAAACTCCAGAGACCACGATAGAGAAGTTTTTTAAAGCAACTTTACATTTGATAATTGCCGACATGAAGGGAAGAAAATTAATTCAGGCGTTTACAACAATCGGGTTAGATACATCACCTTATGAAACACACTTATATCAAGACGTTTTTTTATTGGCTGGATTTGGAACCGAAAATCAACTGGATGATTTAAGAGATTGGTATTATCAACAAATAGAAAAGATTCAAGATATTGAAATAACGGACATAAATAGGATTGATGAAATGGCGCAAGAAATCCTAATGGGTTTAATGAAAAAAAAGAGAGCCAAATAAAGAAATTACCTAAATCACAATGATATTAGAACTAATCGAGGAATTAGATATTGAAAACCCTTCAAAACATAGAATGGTTTTCCTAGTCACTGCAAATGGAAACTTGTATGACTGCAAAAATATTGGTCGAACTTTTTCGTTGAAACAACTTATACGATTTCCATTCTTTCCTTTAAGCAAAGGAGATTACGTGGTAATCTATTTTATAAAAGGGAAACAGAAAACGGAAAAATTTTCCGATGGAATTTGCCATTTCTTTTATTGTGAAGAAGATTATTTTGGACAATAGCAATTCAAAATAATTCAGTTTTGAAATTGTTTTGAAACTTTCTATCGAAAAAGAACTACGCTATTTTTAGGTCCAGTGTATTCTATCAACCTTAGAATAATCTCGTGAAGCAAATCGTTTAACAGAAAAACGTTTCTATATCCATCAATTCCTTCACCGATTTCTCCTTTATGGACAACTTCATTTCGAACAACATCAATCAATGAAGAAATATTTTCCGTTATTGGGATACCCACATCGTTCAAAATGCCATACATTTTATCTTTTGTAGATAGTCGTTGTACTAGATTCAATCCCCCAATTACGCTTTTTGCTCTGTCGTAATAATCCCCAAAATCGTCTTTATGTTCCTTCAGAATTTCAAATAACTTTCGTTTTATTGGAGTATAGTTTTCTTTCGTTGGATGCAGCAGTTCTTGTGTCGATTGAAGTTCCGCATACAGAGTAGTTAGTCTTTCAAATGCGATAATCAGAATGAAAAATTGCTCATCCAAACTTTTCGTTTGTATTGCTCCATTTAAATAATAAATAATTGAAGTAAGATCAATTTTTTGATTCCAATTGCTGAACTTACCAAAGTTTTCAATCATTACTCTATTCAATATATTGGAACTCCTATTTGCCAAATTATTTAAAGGGATGTATTGATTCGCTCTTAAATTTTTCTTGTTTTCAAACGAATAAATTTTCATTTTTTCAGCTTTTGGTTCTCCTATTGTTTTGTAAGATCCATAACATTCTTTTCTGATTTTTACTGGAGCCCCGTTAAGAAACGAAAGTAGAGCTATATAATTATGTCTTAATTCCTTAAAATCTTCATATGTCATTATTGAAGTTGTTTGACTGCCAAATTCGACAATAACATTATCGCTCTCCGAATCTTTATAGTAATCCATATCATGAAGTGAAAAATTACAACTCCATGCACAGGAAGTATGATCCCATGTAACATTATCTTTACCAATTTTACGATCAAAACTCTTCTTTTGACTATTTGTAGCAGAACAATATTCCATTTCTAAACCCTCTAAGACAAGGTAGTGTAATTTAGGGTCTAAATTTGTATACGCCTCGTCTTCTGATCTTAGATCGCTAAACAAATCATTTTCAGTGTGAATAACGTGTCGATAGCAAATCATTTCCATGAAAAATCTTGATGGGTCTATTGATTTATAATCAAGACCTTCAAATTCCAAAGACATCCCTGTATCCGTTTCACAGCTTGCAGATAAGTAGTGATCCCCTCCATATGATACTCCTCCAGGTATCGACTTCATTAAATTTGTAAGGTCGACTGCCTCATCAAAATAGAATTCAATAGAAATTAAGCCATTCGTTTCGAAAACTAAAGCGAATGCTATCTCAATTTCATCTTCCCCTTTAATTAATTTACCTTTTCTTATTCTATAAATTTCTTTTTTATTCATCTTATACTTTAGTTCTATTTTTCATTATCCATAAGCAAACGTATTTCATTATTGAAAATTGGAGGTTGAAAATCACCTTCAATGATATGCTTTTTATAACTGTAAAAGATATGCTTGGCGATATCTAAATCTTCTCTGCCAGATCTATTTAACGTACTTTCAAGATTTTCTAATATCAATGACAATGAGTTTTTCAAGTCTGAACTATTGATGCTAATCGATACTTCATTAATGAATTGAAGCAAGTCATATCCAAGTGACATACTGTAGTATTTATGACTATAAATACTCGTGTCATAAATTATTCCGAATGCTATTTGAATTGATAATTTACCAATTTCTTCCAATTCCGATTTAGTTATTCCTTCATGTTTTTCAGGAAAATAATCTTCAATTAAATTGACAATCGTTTCGATCATTTTAAAAGGTAGACCCGATCTTGTTTCATAAGAGATTCTTTCTAAGAATTTATAAAGTTCAAAGCAAATACTAGGGAAATTAAATTCTTTGAAAGCTGCCATTTTTTTTAGGATACTATTCCTGTCCATTGAAACACTCTCAAAGTATTCGGCTTTAATCTTGGCCAGTTCTACAAGTACATAACCTTCGATTGAAGCATTAAGGGTATCATTGTAACTTTGTTTCTTTGTGTTAACTAAATGATGACTTCTAGTTGTATTGATTTTTTTATAGTGCTCTTCTCTATATCGCTTAATGACTCCAGGACTCAATCGTCTACTTAATCCACCTCGCTTTGACGCTTCATCATGGCATTCAAAACAAAGCAAGGCCAAATTATCAATATCGTTATTACTTGGGTTTTCATCAAGATGATGAATATGGACTCCAGGCTTTTGATCTACACAGCATTGGCGATTTGACCAAAACATTATATCAATTGCAGTTTTTTCAGGAATTTTAACTCTGTTTTTCTTTGGACTAGTCATACAATTAATTATTCTTCATTATTTGAATTTCTTTTTTCAAAAGATCAATTTCTTTATGTGCTTCCTTGTCACTGTTTTTCATAAGTAAACCATAAATGGAAACCCCAATAGCTACGGCAGAAAGTAATAATGGTATCCACCAAGTTAAACGTTGAACACTTGTCAAGGCCGCAGAATCGTCTTCATGTCGTTTTTTCCGTTTGTTTTCACTTTGTTCTTGCCGAACTTGAAGAATTAAATCAGATCTAAAATTTCTAAGTCCTTGAGTTGGCTGGTGGTTTACATCAATGTATTTAAGGGTTAAATACTTTCTAACAGTATTCTGAAGTTCTTCTGTGTCTACCCCTATAGTATATTGAATATGGTTACAGAAACCAATATAATTCCCCCCAAATCCATTGATTTGAATTATTGAATCCACGAAATCTAATTCTTGCTTTTTTGTCATACTTTAGATTTAATTCTCAATTTTACAAGCTTTAAGGAATTCAAACCCCAAATCTGTCATTCTATATCCATAATCGTATATATCATATTGTGCGCTTATCTGAATGGTTTCTTTCGGTAGTTTGGACCTTCCGAACTTCGGTTCAAACTCAAGTCCACCAACTTCTACTTCATCAATAATTATTCGAGGAGGAACCTGTCTTGCAAGCTTTAATCTTTCAAGATTATCCCTTTCAAGGAAATCCATATTAAATCCACGTTGCTCCATTTCTGTTATTGTTTTGTATAGATCTCGATATTCTGAACTGGGAAATAGTGTTGTTCCTTCAAGTAGAGCAGCATCCATCCTTGCCCTTTCTTTTATACCAACTTCGACCAGTTCAGATTGCTTGCTTTTAAATTTTTTTTCTGATTCTTCTAAATTTAAAAGCTCTTTATAATCTTCAATGGACATTTGACTAAGTATATACGGGAAGATGTGGTTTTGAAAGTTTTCATTTGCATTGAGCATATTAGCTAGCAATATGCTCCATAAATCTTGTAGTTCTTCCTCTTCTTCTAATGAACTATAATCCAACAGTGGGACTAGAATTTTCATGGGGATAGATTTAATATTTATTCCTTTGGACTCAACGTATTTGTGGGTTTTAATCAAGATGTCAACTTGGTTTTGAATTCTCCATGAACGCATTTTGTCTTCAAGTAAAAAACCTAGTTCTTTTGCCGCTGGTTTGGCAATTAACCCAAGGAATTTTATAAGCCCATTAGTAAGTTTATTTACTGATTCTTTAGGTAATTCATTCATGTTTTTATTTTTTAGTTAGCAATCTAAAATCAACTTAATTTTTTACCATACAACCTTTCAGCTTCTTCCTTACTTATTAGTCTAGCTTCATGGGTTGTACTGTGCTGTATTTCACTTTTGTCATATTGATACAAATGGATGAGAACATCATTAGCCAAAGGTTTGAGAGCTTCTAATACAATCATTATAATTTCTTTGATTTTTAATAGAAATTTATTCCCATTATTTATACTGAAAGGGTTAAAATCATCAAGATGAAACGAATCCAATTGTGATGAATCAAAGGAACTTTCTAAATGAGCTGCACCGTGATTATTTGCTAACAGTTTTATTACGTTGGCAACTGAGAAATTAAACTCTTTATCTCCAAAAGAAATACAAGTCCTTGCAAGAAATTGATCTAAAGTATGCTCTTTCAAAGGTTCATAAATCAATGTGAGATGAGAAAGGCTTGGAGCCCTATTTTGTAGTGGTTTCAAAACATTCCATACATCTCCGATTTGCTTTGAAGTTAGGTTTGTACCACCCATATCGTGTGCATTGGCCAATAGTTTAAGTTTGAATTCATAGTTTTTTGCAATTGTTGAAATCCCCCTATCAAGCAATAACATTCTTAGCAAAACAGACGCTCTAATAAGATTATACGAAGAACCATAAATTGCACAATTTCTAAGATCATTTAAACAATCAATAAAAAATATTTCCCGTGATACTCTGGAAATAACAGATTTATTTCTTAATTGTTTAGGCACAATCCATTGTTGAGGAGTGAAAGGTCGTTTATCCATATCTCTGGTTCCAAGTTAATAGTCGCTTCCTAAGATGATTTACATTTCATTCAAAACATACCTCACTAATGAAAATATACAAACTGCTTTTCCATCTTGAGTTAATAAATGTTGCCAGTTTGTAATATTTGCATTAATTCCTGGAAACCCCTTCAAATCGAGATTTTCCAGCTCTTTGTCGGGGCGTATGTCCCAAGTAATAAAATGACTCTTCCAGGATTTTATCTTTTCTAAGAACTGCTCCTTATCTGAGAAATTTTCGAATAAGCCACCCAATCGATATTTGCGCTCTTTACCGACAGAATCAACTAATACAATTATTAGATTGTAATCCAATTTATCATTAGGAAGTATAAGAATTTCTTTAATTATATTTTTCATTTGATTATTTATTGATCTTTTTTAGTGGATGTAAGTTATCATTAGAATCGGGATTTTGATTAAATTGAAATTTTTCGTCTCCCAATGTATATTGAATAGGTAGTCCCATAGACAATATTTGATCTTGAAGTGTGTAACTTGGTTTTTTACCTTCAGGAATTAATGCGCCAAAAACTTCTGTCCCTCCATAAAATGTGAGTTTAAATCCGATTAAACCATCTACATCAGGTTCGCAAAATTGATATTTAAACACATCAGGATTTTGTCCCTTTTCTTCAAGTCTTAAGTCTTCCATTTCAAATCTTTTTCTACAAAATTCAAGGAACGTTTGACTGTCTTTTTGAGTATGCTCAATGAATCCCAAAAGCAAACTGACTTCACCAGCAAATCTTTTTTGATGTTCATGGAAATACAGCCCGTATACTATATGCTCAAAGCAATTCAAAAACCTCTCATGGTCAGGGTTTCCGAAGAGAACAGGAAATTCATATCCATTAATATTTTTTGTCCCAGATTTAATGTTTTTCATAATTGATTTCCCTAAGAAATCTGAACTTTTTCTCCTTAATGCACGATTGACTTTTGTTATCGTTTGCATATATCCTAATTGATTATTTCCAACAATCCCAGCAATTGCAACAAGTAAAAACTCATCGTCATTAGATTTTTTTGCATTATGCTTCTCGCAAGAAGGTACAGTAATCAGATTGTTTCTAAAGTTGAGTCCTTTAACATCCTTTGGTTCGGGAAACAAACATAATGGAGGAACATGTTCTTTGGATGTCCCTTCAAGATCACACATGTAACATTTTGACTTTATCATATTCTAAATTTGAAAGCTAGCCTATAGCAGGACTCAAGGAATTTATTATCTCAGTAAAGTTTTTCCCATGACAATCTTTATAAGCTACATTCTCACCACAAAAGCAAACACTCTCTTGTGTTGCACCTGATTCAATCATTAGACTCAACCACCCAATAAGTTGATTACATGATACTATTTGTGTTTTTTCTTCGTCAGAAAGTGAGTCCTCAAATTCTTTATCATAAAGAAAAGCTCTTTCTCCAGTATTATTCAAACGATAAAGAGCCTGTAAACATTCAATGAAATGATCTACCAAAACATTATTTGTTATGTTTAATCTTATAGTGTCAATTTGCTTTCCTTCATATATGATTCTATCATCCTCAGCAAATAGAATATGTGTGAAACCATTAGGCTTTGGAGTAAGATCAACTAAATCACCCTTATTATTTTCCCATACAGCATGAAACTCAGCTTCAACTGTAATGCAACTTTTCCAAATTTGCCAACCATAAACAATTTTGCCCCCCTTCTCTTTTATATGTTCTTGTATTATGTTGGTGCAATCTGAGATTTCTGCCCCCTTCTTTGGTCTAATGAGCAGTTCTATTGGTTCAAAAGGAGCAGCCATGTAGTCGAGAAGTCGGATTACCTCAGCGTCACTCCCATTAGGCATAAAAGATACAGTAAGTTTCAGTGTTTTTTGATTCATGATAGTGTTTATGAACCCAAGATAAATATTTTTAATTAGATGCCTACCCTAAAAACAATAAACCTCAGGGGGTTCTCCTAAAACACAATACTTTTATTGGGATTTGGAATATCTGTTTGGAAAAGAAAAAAACATTGCACATTTAGAAAATTGTAGCTTTCCGAGATAAAAAAATGAAAGTAACAGTAAATGTTTGTAACGAATCCCTCGTGCAAGTCGATTTTGTAACAGATTGAACACAGATAAGAACGTATAAGAACAGATAATTACAATGGTGTTACAAGGTCTTTTGATAAAATAAGGGAAAATGCGTTATTTTCCCTTCAAATAAAAATTGCATGAATTGGAAAACATACAAGACTGAGGGACTAAAACAAAAATATGTTTACAGGTATCTAACAATCGAAAAATTAGTTGATTTCCTTCAGACTTCTAGTTTGTATCTTTCAAGAGCCGATTGCTTTGAAGATAATCTTGAATTTATTGACCCATTTGACATAATTGAGTTGGTGGGGCAGGTTAAGCTTTTAAAAGTGTTAAATAACACTTCAACTCTGACTGAAAACATTTCGAAGGAAACGATTGCTTCAAAGATTCATGAGACTAGAGAAAATCTTCGGCAGATTAAGAACAGTATTAAAGAACAGCAACAAAAAATATTTGTTAGTTGCTGGATATTAAATGATGTTGAATCGTTTGCAATGTGGGATATTTATGGAAGGTCAGGATTTGCTCTAAAATTTGAACAGGAATATTTTCAATCATTAATTGAATCTTCAATTCAACTTCAAATTGAACCAACAAGTAAATTAGAAGAACTGGTTGTAGGGGTTGTACAGTATCAGAATTTTGATGAAATGCATAATAGGGAAAAGGAATCTAGATTAAAATATTCTTTTTTTAGAAAACACCTATCATTTAATCACGAAACAGAATATAGGATTGTTGGTTGTGGTGAAGATTTAAATGTCTTCGGTTTAAGGTTTAAACTTCCCGAAATTGGAGATATAGAGTTTGAAATAATAGCAAATCCGAGACTTAACCAATTTGAATTTGAAACGTACAGTGGTATACTTTCAAAGTACACTACAAAACATTCTTTAAGTGAATCTGAACTAAAAAAGTGGTTAAATTTTAGAGATATTGATTTTTAACAAACTTGGAATTCTTTATATCAATAAAACGTATAACATTTTGTAATTTCTAAAAATATTTTTCGTTATCGGGATATAATCATTCTGCAATGGAAAATCACCATCATCCTGTTCAAATAGAGAAAAAAACTGCAATCTATTTACAACAATTACAATCCACTTATTCGGAGCTACTAAAGGGTTCAATTAACGCAAAGGATGCAACACAATTTACCCACGATTCAATTGAACATCAAAAAGGACAAATTCCGGAGTTATCCCATCTATTTCAATCATTGAAACGATTACAAAATTATCATTTGCAATTATTAGGCACATGGACTTTTGGGCAGTTTAATGAGCAGTTCGAAACGCTTAAGGAACAAAGTCTTCAAGATGTCGAAATAGGGCTACTGGCTTTGACAATGGGTAGTCCTCGCCATTACGATGGACTACCTTCATATTACAGGGAATTACTTAGTTCAAATCATACACTCACCGAGATTATCTCCGATGAGCAGAAGGTATTGAATATGTCCGCAGATGACCTATTTGAACTTATAGCCTATCATCAAGCTCTCATTCAGTTTAAAACAGAACTGGATGAAAAGGAGCAAACCATTATTCTAAAATCTTCTTTACCTGAACCAAAATTTGGGTTCACACGTTCACAACAGACACTAGTATTTCATTACCTGCTCACTGCTTCGGGAGTTCGCCCAAGAGCAGGAGCGAATATATCGGATTGCGCCATGCTTTTACATCAACTTTTAGGTCTTCCAGTAAACGATATTGCCAATTCCGATATTTATAAAAAGCTAAAACGTCCAATTGACCATTCAAGTCCCTCAAAAATGATTCAAAATCTGCTTCTAATCCGTCCGTTTTTTGATGCTTTGCCCCATAAACCAATCGTTGATCTGATTGATAAGGACATTCATATCCTGTCTAACAGCCAACAAAAAGGCTAAAATTCATTTTTTTCATCAGGTTGGGTACACCCAAACCCACCCTCACGTTTTGTACGGGTCGTAACTTTTGAGCAAGAAAAGAAGGGAACTATCCCAATTCAAGAAACGCAAAAAAGGAAAAGATGAACACAAGTAGGAAAATAGAGCGGATGGAGTTGTTGGATGACGATGATTTTTCCACATACGAAGTCCCAAAAAAAGACAAGAAAAAGAAGAAGAAAAACGAAGAGAAGTCTAAGGAGTCTGGTTCTTCTTCCATCAAACAACTGCTTGCAGGGTTTAATGAGAAACAAACCAAAAATAACGTACAGAATACCTTATTGAAATTGGTTGCAGATATTGCAGGAGTGGGTTTGGGAACTGCTTTAAGTGCCACAATGGGTAAAGTGGCTCCTGCGGCTGCAATTGCGTTAATGGGTGCTGGGCATTATATGGGCGATGAATCAGGTTTATTGCGTGTGGTTGGAGCAAGTACCCTTGCTCATAGTGTTGCTAAATCCAAGGAATACCGCAAAAATCCAGGAATGACTATTGGCGAGCGATTGAAAGACGTGAAGGATGGTTGGCTGTATGCAGCTTTACTCAAACGATATGAGGAAGAGCAGCAAGCTCAGAAAACAGAACCTACGACGGTAAGCAATAAGTCATTTGAGGTTGTCCCTGAACCGATTATCGAAAATGAATCCGTTCAAGGGGTGGAATGGGATGATGATGAACTGGATTATCATGGACTAAACGATGAAGTAGCAGAACAATCCAATCGTTATGAAAACCCCAAATCTTCCGGATCTCCATCATTCAACAAAGATTGGGGAGATGAATCATTAGATTACTCTCAAAGACAGGAAAATTGGAACTCCGATAATTGGAGAGAACCTTTTCAAGATGATATGCGAACAGGTTATGAAGATGATGAACTACCTGACATGTCTCTTTTGTAACCCGACGGATCATGGAAAGCAAACAACCATACAACACCGAAATCATTCAACGCCTTTACGAGCAGTTGTGTTTTTTACGCGGACAAGGAAATAGCCGAGATTATGAAATTCGTCTGGATTACCTAACAGTTGTACCAAGAACGGATAATACAGACATATTTTTTAGCTATGAAGCATGTTTAGGTGAATGGACACAGGAACTCAGCGTTTGGATTTACAAAGGCTCATCCCGTGTAGCAGATAAATACTCCTTTGTTTTAAAGGAACCCGAAACCGACAAAGGAGGTTACACTCAAATACAAGTGGATGCACTGATAGCTCGAACCAAACGCGATTATGCCCAAGGAGCAGAAATGTCCGAGCTACGCAATAAAGTAAAGCAGCAAAAGAAGACGATTAAAAGACTACGAACCGCTCTTGAGGCAAAACAAAATGATACCTCAGGGCAGGTTGCAAGCCTTATCACAAGCCTTGGAAAAACAACTCTCCTGGATGGTGTTTTAAATAAGGGCGAAGAACGAAAGCAAACCGCACAATCAGCCCATGAACCAACACCCGTTAATGGTCTTGATACCACTCAATTGGTTGAAGTATTCGAACATTACAGAAAGGAACTCGGAGAAACAGATTTTCAGGCCGTTTTGGGTACTGCTATGACACTTGCACAAAATCAAAACCTAATTGATCCGGTACGCGCATTTATTCAACAACAAATAGACAATGAAAGCAAAGAAATCTAAATCAGTAGTATTACTTACCCGGGAACAAACGAAAGTTTTTTTACATATCACTCAACCCACACTTCGTAAATGGACAAAGGCAGGACTGTTAACTGCTTACAGTTTGGGTGGAAGAATCTATTACAAACAGCATGAAGTATTAGATGCCCTCCATGCAGTTGATTAACGAACGTTTTTGATAAGCTACTTAAAAGAGTCTTTGACCTGTATAAAATAGGTTCATTCAGGGGTTTTAACAAAAGTTAGCAAAATTTAGCATAAATCAGCCCTTTAGGGCTTTACCACCACCAAAATATCTCGTAATATGGTCACGGATTTAATAGCAAATATCCGCAAAGAACTCACCCGAATCAAGAGTTTCAAAAAAAATCGTGTTGGAAAAATGAATGCTGAAAGCCTCAAATCATATCCAGGATTTGAGAAAATGAGCATCGAACTTAGACAGCAATTTTTGGATACCATGCGGGAGCTCTGTAGAATAGCTCTTCTGCACATTAGTAATGAAAAGAAAAATGGACAAGTCACTAGAAGCATTTGCAGCTTTAACAGCGAAAGCGCTACCAGCTCAAAGAAGAAGTAATGGAGCTGTGATATATACCCGTGTTTCCACGAAAGAACAGGCCGAAAATAACGGTAGTTTGGAGACACAAAAGAAGTATTGCGATATGTACGCAGACCGCCGAGATATTAAAGTAGTAGAATACTTCGGAGGCACCCACGAGTCTGCACGAACCGACGAAAGAAAAGAGTTTCAGCGAATGCTCGAATTTGTCAAACGCCGAAAAGATGTAAGTTTTATCATCGTTTATTCTTATGATCGTTTGTCTCGTTCAGGGATGAGTGCGTCTGTAGTACTTGAAAAACTTAAAAAGGAAGGTGTATATGCACTTTCTGCAACTCAGGAAGTAGATTCGTCAACTTCCTCTGGTACATTTCAACAAGATTTGTTTCTGCTTTTCTCAAAATTCGATAATGACCTGCGTCGAGATAAAACCGTGGGAGGAATGCAGGACAAGTTGAGAAACGGTTTCATTGTAGGAAGTGTTCCCTTTGGTTATACGAATATAAATCCCGGACGTGGAAAAGATCCTGTGCTTGTCATTAACGAAGATGGTAAACTGCTCCGTAAAGCATTCATGCTGAAATATAAGTATGATTGGGACAACGTAAGAATTTGTAACGAGCTTCGTAAAGAAGGATTTAGAAAGGATAGAAAAAACCTTCATGACTACTTGCGTAATCCTGTTTATTGCGGGGTAATCGTTTCATCTTTGATACCTGGTGAGGCTATCGAAGCTAAACACCCTCCAATAATCTCACAAGACATTTTTAAACGTATAAATCAAATCCTTGATGAACGTCGTCAAAAAGGATTACAATACGATTCCAACAAAGACGAATTACCTTTAAAAGGTTTTGTAAAATCTGCGACGAATGAAACAAACCTCACTGGATACATTGTAAAATCGAGAAACAATCGACCTTATTACAAAAACAATGTAAATGGAGCTAAAGAAAACATTAGCGCTGAGAAACTTCACAATCAGTTCGTTGATTTATTAAGTACATATACACTTGCGGATTCTAAATATATTGAACCAATGAAGGTCATCCTGTTAGAATCATTTGAAGAATTGAGCGAAGAGAGCAAAGTATCCACCACTAACTTAGAAAACCACCTTTCCAAGTTGGAAACCGACTTGAAAACCGTTAAACGTCGTCATGCACTCGGAGAAATAGACAAAGAAGTTTACGACGAATTTAAAGCAGAGTTCGAGGCAAAGATCAACAAAATTGGTGAATCTCTTTCCAAAAGCAGTTTTAAATTATCGAACATTGAAAAAACGATCAGAAAAGCGATTGAGATTGCCCTGGATCTTCCCAAAATGTGGGCTTCCGATGATATAGACAGTAAAAAGCGTATCCAAAAAATGATGTTCCCCGAGGGTTTGGTGTATGACTTCAAAAAAGGGGAGTATCGAACATCAAGAGTGAATATCTTTTTTCAGAGAATTTCAGCAGTGACGCGTGTTTCGGGAGGTGTAGAAATAACGAAGGGCATCATTTCTGATGCCCTGTCGTCCTGTGTAGCGGGGACACGACTCGAACGTGCGACCTTCGGGTTATGAGCCCGACGAGCT
>DLHO01000010.1:0-108101 GCA_002483265.1 Flavobacteriales bacterium UBA7666
ATTTATTTTATGCGGTTGTCTATTAATTGGTAAGTTGAATATTTGTCAATCAAACTTAAAATACCAGAACTTGATCTAGTAATGTACTTGTCCAGCGTAAAGTTATTGACCGATTTAGTAGGATTAAATTTCGGGGCATCAAAAGTGATTTTCAAGTGTGATCTATCCTCTTCTTTTTTGTTAGACTCATTTGAAAAATCAATCAAGTCAGAATAATAAATATCCAAACGCTCTAAATAATATTTCTTCTTATCTATTCTCATCTTAATCACTGAAAACGGTAAATCTGATGAATTCTTAATAACTAATGTAACGGAATAATAACCATCCTTTTCTTCCAGTTGTGTTTTCGAACAGTTCTTCAAGGCAAGATTTAAATCAACATTCGTATTAATTAATTTCTGTGGCTGCGCCAAGGAAATCAATTTCTCAGAATTACTGATTTGAATGAAGAAATCCTTTGCATAAACGAATTCCGTTTCATCAATCTTTTGGTATACTTCCAACTTGTTTCGATAAACATAGCCCTTGTAACTTTCTACTACTTCATCACTCTTATGTCCTTTAAACAATTCATAAGTACAGTGATACTCAAAAGTTGCTTTATCACTATAAACCTGCTGCATCTTGTGAATCAGTTCAGGAACCTCCATCCCAAACAAGGAATGTGTTGACAAGGCAATTAAAAAAAGGAACAATTGTTTCATCAATTTGTTTTTGGATTAGATGATCTGTTTTCCTTAGTTGTAACAATGCCTCTGCTTGTTTCCTTCTTGATACGAATCAGCTTTCCTTCCTTATCATACTCATAAAAAGTAGCATAATTATTATCATCCAATTCAGCAGTCAGCCAAAAAGTATCTGGATCATTTACAAATGATTTCATATTTGCATTAAAAGGATGAACCCGGATATCATCAAAATAAGTTACAGATCCCGTCGCATTAGCCAATTTAATATTGATCTCAGTTGCAGAACCCGGAACGGTAAACTCTCCGGCAATTCTCTGCCAGCCATCAATAATATCTCCCGAAGGATATAAACTAAAAGTCGTTGCGGAGCCTACAAATGTTAAATCCAGAGAGATGGCATTAGGTGCTACATTCGGATAACTTATTACCTGTGTGACATCTTGTTTTACCCATGCACTTGCCCAATATCTTTTTCCTGGTTCAGGTCTAAATGTAAAACAATAGGCACACGGTTCTTTTTCGGTTGGCAAGACATCAAACACCAATGTTTGAGTAATTGGACACGTCGTTGTATTTCTATCTGTTACTGTCAATTCTGCTATATGCTGGCCTATTGGAAGTGCTATTGGAGTTGGTGAGGTATTTATAGTAAAAACCCCTGTACCGCTAACTGCCCCCGCAGCTGCCACAGGGGTACTTCCATCAAGCGTAAACGTATAATTAGCAGGCACACCTGGTGCAGTACCAACCAGCTCTCCTTTAAATGTAATTGGTGTAGAAGATGTTAATGGAGCCGTATAATCCATAAATAAGGATACATTGAATAAAAGGACATGAACAGTCAAATAATTATTTGAAGTCCAACCGGCATTTTCACAAAAAACATTCATACTTGATGCCAACGGAGAAAGATAGGCTCCAGATGGGTTTGGAACCATGACCCCAGAAGTTACTTGCTTTGCTATCGTAGAACAAGGAACCCCATCTACAGTAAAAAACGCTTCGGCTACAACATGAAATATATTCGAAGTTGAATAGGTATGAGTTAAGCCCAAACTAGTGGTCGAAACAATGGGAGACCCATCCCCGAAATTCCATTCAACATGATCCAGAACAACAGAACTTGTCGGTGGAGTTGAATTCGGACAAACCATAATTGACATACTTACCTCCCCACTGCTACAAGTAACAGAAGCGCCATAACTATACAATACCATTGGGCATTGAGCGCGACTCACATTCCCTAAAAAGGAAAACGAGATTAACAGCAATAAAAAAATTCTATTTTTCATCATTTTAAGCGTTTAAGGTTGTGCCGTTTGTGGACAAGTAATTTTCTTATTTAACAATACATTGTTTCCTGCATTTACCCGGATACTGTATTTTCCGGTATGAGATGTATTTCTACTAATATCTCCATTCGCTGATCCTTCTTGACCAATCAGCTTAAGATTACCCGGGAAATTAAAATGGGTATCAGTGGAACAACCGTTGAAGCCTCTATCTTCAAAACCATCAAATGCAATTTCACTGTATTTCAAGTTTGAACCAACGGCCATCGTTAAGGTATTGTTATATCCATACTGAGCAGCAGAAAAACGGTTCAATGCATCCTTGTTTTCTATTTCAAATCCATTCGCACTATACTTGGAAATTTCTGTAACAGCAGTCCAGTTATTCATGTCTTTATACCATGTATTTGAATTTGTCAATTTATACATTGGAATAAAGGAAGTAAAGAAACCGTCCCTTCTCGGAGTAACTTCGGTATGAAAATTTCGTCCTGTCAAATATGTTCTGGATGATTTTACTCTCCATACACCTTTTTCATTGCGAACATAAGGATTGTTACCACTTAAACCGCATTCACATCCAGCCGGCCAATTATCCGAGTAGTCAACTGCTCCGGCATTTACAATTCTCCAAACTTCCCAATCTGTTGCAGGTACTGCAGGTGTTGGTGTCGACATAAATGTAGTCCCCAGATTCGCAACATAAGCACCACTTGAATTTTTTAATGGATTACGCAATAAAGTCACATTCATAATTCCGGCTGACTGTAAATTTCTATGGCCTGAACGAACAACCGTAAAGTCTCCATTATTTGCAGAACCAGTTACGGCAGCGCCTGTAGCATCAATCAATCGGAAGGTATTTCCCTGAACGGCAGAAACCCAAGCGTGAGGTCTTATAAAGTTTGCTGTTGTTGGACCATACACGATTTCATCACCCTCCATTAAGAAGTCACTTGACATATATGGAGAAGGTAACCCCTGCATCGTATAAGAAATACCCGAAGCTGCCAGTTTACCATTTACTCCCAAATTCAATGAAGCTTGCGACATTCCGGAATAAAACCAATGAGCCGGATAATTAAATGTGTAGTACTTATCATTGTATTCATCTACAGTTTCCGTTGATAAGACCTCCCCTGTTACAGCATCCCAAGCAATATTTTTTGTAGACACTTTCGTATCGCCATCATAAACAACTGTTTCAGCAAGGATTCCAAATGTATTAACCACTTTTGTAGTGGAGACAGATCTGAATTGATCCTCGGAATTAGTAAGATCCGGTAAAGGAATTGGCACTAATCCAGGAATTACTCCTACAAGGAATGCAGCAAGGTTAGTATTGACCCCAACAATTTGAGTACTACTTGAATTTTCTCTCAGATCATGTACCATATCATATTCTACACCAATCACTTGATTTTTTACATCTCCATTCGGAAAAATTACCCGAACACTATTATTCAAGGTTCCTCTATTATAATCTCCTGCATTAGGCTGATAATCATCATTTGAAGCGTAATGATATGTCACTCCTGAGATCGCTTTTGTTTGACCTTCAGCGTAAACCCATTGTGCCTTTTGTTTCCCATTCATATCATTTAAATGGACAACATAACCCTGAGAGGCTGTAAAATGTTTTTTCATTTTAATCTTCAACAAACTAGCCAATGGCATTTTTTTATCTTCTTTCGCTTGTAAACCTGTTTGATCTACAATAGTTGGATAATCCCTGGAGGTATAAAATTCAGTTACTACTTTACCCGTTTTATGCGATTTTTTAACCTGCATTCCATTTGGAATATTGGTTGCTCCAGATAGGTTTGCCACACTCACACGAGAATATGTTACCTGTGGACTTGGGAAGAATGACTCACCAAAGGGTTTTTCAATATAATTTTCTTCTTTTGGTGCCAATAAATGCTTGGTAGTTGCAACAACCGGCATCACAAACGGATTCTCCTTATTTCCAATAGGTTCATAGGTTGCAACACCACTGGTAACTTTGGATAAAGGATCGCTTGGATCATCGGATAAATTATATTTATATGATTGTCCATAACTCATGGTAGTGTAATCTACCTGTGTCGGATTCATTGAATTAGCTGGATCTTCGGATCCCCAAACATCCGATATTCTAACAGATTTCACACGACAACCGCCACCCAATTTAGATCCGGTTGAAACTTTCAATCGGACCCATGATTTATCTTTTACAAAACGTCTTCCAATAAACTTGTTTTTTAATGTTACGTTTGGTCCCGTAAAGATTTCTTTCAGATTAGAAAGCACATTGGAAGATAACATCTGCTCAACAATACTCTGTATCGCGGTCGAATTCCCTGAAGGAGCATTCCCATAAACTTGTTTTGACAAGTACTTTCTACCAAAATTCCATGCTCCCTTAGAAATTGGGTTAACTTGTTGATTCGGAGCAACACCACCTTCAATATTAACTGTTTTAATTGGTACACTTAAATACTTCGAATTATCTCCCAGATTTTCATAAAACCCACAAGATCTTCCTTCATCCAGTTCAGCATAACCGGAAATATACTCAAATGGCAAACCGTTAACATTTCCGGAACCATTTCCTCCGGCCATTGTCATGTTCACAAAAAATCGGAATTGTAACAGATTATTCTCCAGATTTGACAGGAACATTTCCTTATACTGAGCAATTGTTAGACTGTTAGATGTTTCATCCGGAATGCGTACATATAGATAATCGTTAGGGGTCGTAGCAATTGTATTCGTATACAAAGAACCTGTCGCATCTCCTGAAATTGAAGGAGTGGCACTTGTTCCTGCCCCAACAACTTTATACATTCTCAAAGCCTTTTTGTCCTGAACATAATTATAATCATCCGATTCATATTCGACAGATATATTACCACCAGAAGGAGTGTGAATTGACCTCAAACACCAGACACTGGATCGTTCATCCTGAGTACTTCGATTTTGTTCAGTAAACGGGAACTCAGAAGCAGTTACAGGATCCGTATTATTAGCAGTTGTCAATGCAGCACTTGGTTTATATTTACCCCAGGAATCGTATCCTTTAATATCATATTTCGGATTTCGGATATTATTTGTTCCAATTACCAAATTCCCCCCTGTGTATTCATCTTTTCCATCTGCATATTCATTGTAGTTGAATCGATAACCGGTGTATTTTCCCATATTGGAATCACGGTAAGTGAAATAAATCTTTTTCAATGTCAATTTACCCCCTTTATTATTCTTTTCATTAGCAGAAAGAGCTTCCCCAATATTGTTATTTGGTACACCCGTACAAAGTGAATAAGAATACTCAAAATTGACTGTTTTAATCGGTTTTGCTGTCCCAACATCATTCGGGTTGGAAGGATTATAGATATTTCCCCCCGCTGCCTTAATTTCGGCCTTGGAATATAAACGAATTTTGTCCAACTTGAAAGAATTCGTACTCGTACTCATCCCTCCATCTTCTCCATTTACTCCTTTTGCATCTTTTCTAGGTGAAAGATCAAAAATTGCAATGTAAGTCTTGGTCTCAATTCTGTTAATATACTTTTGTTCTTTTGTTCCATAAACATAACTAGCCTCATCATCATCCTCATCCGCATTTAGTCCGGCGTTGAATGTTGCCTGCATAGATTGCATTGGAACTCTCCATTTGTATAAATTTCCAGAAAGTTTATCAACATAATTGAACTTTGTATAACTTCCTAAATCATCATCCGAAGGACCATTTCCCGTTAAATCCTGATAATCAGTTGATAAAACCGAAGTTAACAAATACGTATGGACATAAGCAGGAGTAGTTGTTCTGTTAAAGTTCTCATTGTGATTGTCATTTGATGTGGAATTATCTCCACTATTATATGTAACTAATCCTGTTTCCGGATGATATCCGGCTTTATCTACTGAAAAAGAAGCCTCTCTTTTAGTCACATTGTAAAGAGGAAGTCCGTAAATATAACGTGCTCCGTCATTTCGCACAATTTGAACTTCACCAGTATGATGATCTCTTGCATACCCAGGGATACCTACATCGCCATATCCAACAGCTGTTCTTTTTACACACGGACCATAACCTATCCCATTTCTCAATTCCTTGATCGTAACATTTCGAATGGATTGGTTACGTGTTTTGCGTTTTGACCGTTTGGTTGGAGAACTTATCCCAATTGAGGATTCTTGTGCTAATTCATTGTATTTGTAATACATTTGACTTGGCAAACTTCTATGGAATTTATTCCCTACAAATGGAACTCTGACCGGACTATAGCGAGCGATCTGATCAAATAAATTAAACTCCTGATCCACACTTAAATCACCCACATTCTTGAAATGAACTTTTTCATAACGTGGATTATAGCCATAATTCTCCTTCAAGTATTGAATAATTGCATTATCATTTTCCCAAACACCTGAAGCACTGCTTATGGTAGTAGATTCAAAATCAACACCGCCATGTACTGCATTTCCCATTCCCAATTCGACTCCTAAAGAGGTAGAAGTAGATCCATCAGTGACGTAGCTATCATAAATGTATCCTATCTGGTTTCTAAAAGGTCTGTACATTCCACCAACACCTTGTCCTTGAACTGAATAAATATCATATGTATAATTAGTCAAAGGAAGATTCGTAGAGTTTACGTTAACTGCTCCATCCTTTTCTCTATTAAAATCCAATATACCATTACGATCACTTAAGTCCGTGTTTTCATACCCATATGCTGCTCTTTGTTTGTTTAATTCCTCACTTGCAATGGATTGAATTGTTCCAAAAGCTGTAATCTGACCCTGAGTTTCACCACCAAAAATTTCTCCACCCAGCGCAGCATTCACCGTAAAACTTTCTGTATTCATGGAAACCCTTTTAGATGGGGTATACAATTCATCCGTAAAGCCTATCGAAGATCCAAGAGAACCATTTCCCTTCGTTGCAAGTGCATCCTTTTTTTGTTGAGCATTGGCATTCTTTGCAGCTTTCGCATTGGATTTACGACTCATACTTAAAGTTGTAGCCGTTAATCCCTGTCTGGAATTCATCGTACAACCAACCGTTCCAGTCAGTGAAGAGTTTCGCCCGTCAGCTTTTGATTTTTTGGAATGGATAGAAACACTTGGAGAGATAGACAATCCATCAGGACCATTCTCCGCATTAAATCCAACTGAACAAGCACTGCTCAAATCCAATTGAACTCCTACACTTGGCTTCATGGTAAAACCCTCATAATTATTATAGGTGGCTGTTACCCCCAACGAAGCACTCAAATCACCCAAAGGGATCTCAACACCAAAAGCATCAGGAGTTATTCTGAACGATGCACCAACGGTAATATTCGGTTTCATATTGTTTTCATAAGTCATCATATCACCCTTGAAATCATCCGGTAATCCACGTACATTTCGATTGATCTGACCAACGGAAAGATTCCATCCTAGTCCAACCCAACTTGCCTCGTCGTCCATACCAATTTCAGAAGAATATGCAATGTTTAAAGGATAACCACCCACGTCCATCAATGGAATATTGTAATTCATATCACCACTAGACAAATCAACCATATCAGAAACTCCTATTGGAGTAAATGATCCGAATTCAGGCTGAGCCGGTCCTCCAGTCAATGCCAAGGCCGTGGTTGGAGCTGCTACCTCTGCTAAAATATTTAGTATTAGAAATACACTAACTATTTTAAATCCTCTACTTTTTTGAATACGAAGTATCATGTTTAGATTATTTTCTGTTATTAATATTAAAGCGCAATAGACCAGAACCAAATAAACGGTCATAAAGAACTACACTCGATGGTTGATTAATTTTTATGTTATTGAAGTAAATAAAGACTCTTAATTGGCTTGGTTTGGAAATGCCTGCATCATATTCTACTCCGGAAGGAGAAATTGTTTTTTTTCCTTGCTTGATTTCTACATCAGCAGCAATATTTCCGACCAGATAATTCATTGCGTCTTCTTTATCCATTGTCATTTTAGCAGACTCAAAAACATCTGTTTCTTTCGCATTGTTAAGGTCTATTGTTAGAATAGCAACAGTTTCCTTCATTAGTTCCATTCTATCAGCCATTTCAATCTGTTCTCCTTTTCTGGAAACGAAGTCAACTGCACTCATCAAATCAATGGAGTAAGTAATTCCATTCTCAGTTTTACATGCAGAGCTTTTATCTGAACTTTCATCCATCCGAACTAATTTCGGATCCTGATGCTTTACAATCTCAACGGAGGAACTGCTCCCAGGTGTTTTATCGGTTCCGGGGGCTTCAGAACATCCTATAAAAATTAGCAGACTTAGGCACAAAAGAATTCGGTTCATCATTATTTTGAATATTTCTCGTTGATAAATGTGATCAATTTCTCTGTCACATCCATAGCATCATCTCTGTACATAACATTACCCTGACCATTCGAGCCAATGATAATCCCATAATTATTATTCTTCCCAAACTTTTTAATATAAGTGTTCAAACGTTCGTAAACTTCATTGGTATATTTCTGAGAAACGGCTTGGAACTTTTCATCAAACTGTTGCTTCTTAATCACAAACTGTTTCTTCAAAGCATCGATCTCCAAAGGATTTTTGAGTGTATTAAATTTATATCCCATCGAATCTAGTTGCGCTTTTTCTCCCGCAAATTCCTTTTCAATTTTGATATCATAATCCTTCTTTAACTGGAAGCCCTCAAACACCTTAAAACTGTCTATAATTACTGTCGGTTTATCAGAAGATGTAGTTTCTCCCTTTCCTAGAAGAACCCAAACTACTAATCCGGAAATGACAACAATTGATGCAAAAAACAATATTTTATACCTGTTCATTATTTAATAAATCTTAAGTAAAATTTCTCTCCCTTTTCATTAATTACCTCCAAGACATAGCTTCCTGTACCTAATGAAGTAACATCCAAATAATATCTGTTATCACCATGTTCCCTATTTGGCTGATTGGAAATCGTTTGTGTTAGAACCTGAGTGGCTGTCTTTAAAACAATATTGTTGTTCTTGTCGTACACATTGTAAGTCAAACTAGTAGTGGAGGAATATTCCTCATCATAAAAGAAATAGAACTTATTCAAGTTAACCGAATATTTCACCCCTTTCAGATCTCTTTCCAATTTGGCATAGATCGTATTTACAGGACAAGCCATATTGGTTAAAAGATGAATAAAACCGGTTTTATTTCTTGCCCTTACATAACCAATTAACTTCTTAACGGCTACCGGATTGTAGTTAAATCCGAAATTAGGAATTGCTGTACCCAGAACATTTGCTGAAGTGTATTTATAAAGCGATGTGTTTGGTGACGCTGCTGGATTATACACCATTCTAAATTTATCACCTGCATTAAATGTTACCACGCCTCCAGCAGCTACACCATTAACCAATCTGCAAACCGTATATGGTCCAAGAAGTGTTTTGGAAAAATAATAACCACTAAAACCTGAAGGAATTGTTGTTGTTAGAGGCATCACAGTTGGATCACCAAAGCCAAGAACACCTGTTCCACTGGCAATCGTAATCAGATTAAGGAATGGCCATGAAGAACTCGAAGCATAAAAATAGCCCCCAACATTCGGTGTAAAATCTACAAAGGTACTTGTGGGCGATGTGTTTACATTGTTTACAGAACTTGCATGACCCCATGCTCCAGCTGTTGCAGCAACTAAGGGTAGAGGAAGTTGTGCTATTGCTTCATTATCTATAACTGCAACTTGATTCTCCCAGGAAATTCTGCTTGCCACTACAATGTTATAGATATAGACTATCGGTGTAGGATTTACAACACCATTTACCTGCCAGTTAAATGTTACAGTCAAAGTATAATTTCCCGGCAAAAGATTGGAGAAACTGTAATTGGTAGCAGTAGCTCCTGCATCCATCGTCTGAACAACATTTGAACTGTTTTTTAATACAGTACTGAAATTAACCGGAATCTTTGTAGTGAAATTAAGCGACCAAAGTGTACCACTTACCTGACCGAAAGAACCTAAACAACTCCCCGGAACAATCGGATTCATGGTATTGATTACAAAATTAAAAGGAAAAAGATGAACCGGTTTGTATTTGATTTTCGTAGCAGAACCAGCTGCAAAAACTCCCGTTTTATAAATAAAAGGGCCAAACACACTAATTGTAGCCTTCAAATCTCCGGAAATATATAGTCTCAAATAATTTCCCTTTTTCATTATAGAAAATTCATCTGCAGCAGTAACTG
The DNA here is from genome assembly GCA_002483265.1 of Flavobacteriales bacterium UBA7666. GTDB lineage: Bacteria > Bacteroidota > Bacteroidia > Flavobacteriales_D > Crocinitomicaceae > Fluviicola. The sequence goes on from DLHO01000010.1 coordinate 10,206, forward strand.
CAAAGGCTGTTCCGCCAACAACACCTGCATTAATTATCCGTGCTGAACCACTTTGAACATGGAATCCATAATAAATATCCGTTTTTACGGCTAATGGGCTTGAAAGATTTTGAAACCCAAAGAAAGATTCTCCGGTATTAGCCAAAACAGTAAATGTAACCGATGCCGCTTCTGATGCTTCCGTCAAATAATCAGTCATTACTGCTTTTCCATTAGCAGCAGATGTTGTGAAAACATCATCCGCAAATGATATAGATGAACTTGATTCATAATTGATCGGGTTGATCGAAACAAGTTTATCATAAATACGCTTACCTAACTTATCAAATGTGCTGATGTAATACTGACCTTGTTTTAAGCTTGTAAATGAATTCGTTAAAGAGGTATTATTATCTCCTAAAAAGAATTTCACGCTATCTAAAACTCCATCAAAAATTGTATCTTTCAAAGTATTGTAAATATCCCCAAAATTAGGAAGCGGTTGCTCCGAAATCATATATTGATAAGGACTTAATGCCCAGGAAGGTGGTGTAATTGTTACAGCAACATCTCCATAGGTATTTGTTGCATCATAGGTAACAACAGAAGTTCCTTTTCTACTCAAATCACAAGTATTTGCTTTAATTGAAAAGGCAATTTGCGGTCTGTTAGCTGCTGTGGTCGCATCTGATGAATGGAACTGCATTCGTGTATACAAATTAGATGCATAAGACTGCAATTGAAACAACATACCGTAATTAGTAACGTTGTTCGTTTTCCATGTATTAAAGAAACTCGCAATATCAATAGCGGCATTTCCATTTCCTGCAGCGATCCCGGCTACATTGATTAATCCGGTTGCTGTAGAAGTAGGCATATTGGTATGAGCCACCCCTAATTCTGACCAATCAGATGTCACTTGTCGCAATTCGGAGGTATTCGCAGTTTGTAAAGGGTTATGTGCGTTTCCAACTAAGGTCATAACTGCAGTATTGACCTGACATCCCGGATCAACCCACAACCTGAATTTTATAATGTCTCTATGGTTGTACCAAACCCCTCCATTTGTCCATCGTTCATGCAGCATCACAGCATTCGCACCAGTATTTACTTGAGGGTAATTAATTGCTGCTGTGCCAGATCCACTCACAAAATCACCAAAACGCGCGTCATCAATGTAATTTGGTCCCGGATCAAATGTGATAGACACATCTTCACATTCTGTACCCACAATAAATGCTTGATAGGTAGTATCACCAGCTGTAGTACCATAATATTTCAACCCGTACCAGCCTTTTCCAACACCAGTTAAATTCTGCGTAGTTGCTATTTGAGTACCACTTGAGTTAAACCAACGATAAGTCATTGTGGTATTGGAGCCATTAGTAACTGTTGGAGAGATTGACCCATCCGTACTGCTCAATGTACTTGTATGAACAACTGTCGCTGCACTAACATAGGATCTTAAATAATATTGAATGACCAATTGCGGACGATTGGAAGCTGTTCCATTTTCTCTTGTGAAATAAGTTGTGTTTAATACTGTAGTCTCATCACTTTTTCGAACTCGAAATCCATTATTAGGCAAGCGCCCTTCAACCATTGGTTGAATAAAATCCCTAATCTGAAACTCTCGTTTGGAGGAAACCAAATTGGAAGTGGTAACAGTAGCAAACAAAGTATTATTCGAAATATTCGAAGAATGATTGATTCCGGTTTCTGTCCAGGATGAATTACAAACATCCAAATACAATTGTGTAGATCCAGTTGTAGTAACATTCTCAGTACCACTGGGGGTTAATTTCAATATCGCTGAAGTAATTACTGCGTTAGAAGGGATTGAGGTTAAATTAAATTTCATAAAACCTCTGTAAATAGCAGGGCCTGAAGCAACTGAAACATTCATCGTGCCTAATGTTCCATAGTTTGTCCCTGTCGATCCGGAATTGGTATGCCCATCCTCCACAGAATATAAAGTTGGTGCAGTAACTATTTGTGAATACCCTAAAAAGGAACACAAAAAAGTGAACAATACGAATATTTGTTTCATAATTTAAGTTCTGTTAGTATTTAGTTTGTTGGAAAATTCTTCTCAATTCTTGGCAGATAAGCCTGCTGTGAATTTTGAGCTTCTAGTATGACCTTATAGTTAGCCGAAGGATCCAAATATGGAAAATTGAAAATAATCAATCCATTTTGAGTATATGTACCCCCTAATAAGTCTTCTCTTCCCAATCGGACTGCGGCAACCGGAGTATTGGATACACGATCGTAAACCATTACTGTCAACTCACCAGCCTCATTCAAATCATTCAAGGAAACTTTCACTTGAAAAATAGTGCCTTGTTGTGAAACTTGATCTAAACCTGCAGTAAACGTAGGGTTCGTTACGAACGACATGGAAAAATCAATATTGTTCAATTGAGAGAATACGGAACCAGATACTAAAAGCATTAGTCCAAATAGAACTTTCTTCATGAAATTAGTGGATTTAAAGCGATTTAGGGTTAACATATTTTAGTGGTTCTATGATTTAGATTCATATGTGATAATTGGTTTCAGATGTTACACTGGAAGGTAAAAATAATCAAGCTTTTGATATTTTAACTACTTTTATGAAAAAAAATATGAACCAATCAACTAAATTCACAGTCTATAAACTGTCAGGACGCTTTATTTTTCTGGCTTTTACACTCCTGTATTCTTTCGTTGGTTTATCTCAAAAATTTGAGATTGAAAACAAATTTCATATCAAACAAGACGACAAATCAATTGTATTCAGAGTATTGGATACCGACGACAGTCAATTGAAAAAGTATAATTCAAAAAAATATTATTACTGGTTCAAATCACAAAAAGTTCTCATTACGCAAGGAGGTAGTTCCGGTAGTTTGTTAAACGGCGATTACGAGTCTTTTTACAAGAATAATCAATTAGCAGAAAAGGGACTTTTCACAAAAGGATTAAAGGACGGTGTTTGGAAATTCTGGAACCAAAACGGAATTCTTATTCATCAGGAAAATTGGTCTAAGGGAACGCAAATCGGTAAACAATTGTACTACAGCGAAGATGGATTGATTCAGAAAACGGTTGTTTACAAATCGAACCAAACCCAGATCATTGCAAGAGATACAACCATCGTCAAAACGAAAAAAACAATCCTTACAACAATCAACGATTCTACTGGCAGACTGATTTCTCAAAGCCGCTACTCGAACTATAAGTTGGATGGCACACAGATAGCAAGAGACCAAAACGACAGCTTGATTAAAACCGTTTACAATAAGGGCGAGTTAGTTCCTGAAAAAACAAAAGCCGGGAAATCAAAAACGGAAAATGCAAGTTCGGAAAAGCTTACGTTCAAACAAAAAATGAGCAACTTCTGGGAAAAGTTGAAGTTCTGGAAAAAGTTCAAAAAGAAGGAGAAATCCACTGAATCAAAACCAAAAAAGGAAAAGAAGGTCAAAAACGAAACCACCCAACCCGAAGAAAAGAAAACACAAAAAGAAGCTTCTCAGCCAAAAGAAAAGAAAAAACGTACGAAATGATTCGCGCTTCTGCCATATCGTATGCCATTGTTTTCGCACTATTTATTGGACTTCTTGCTTCAAGTGTGTTTTTCATTTTCAGCACCCAAAAACGGATAGAAATTTCTCATACCGGACAAGAACATTTATTATTGGATTCATATCAGGGAATTCAATTAGGTCTGCAAAAGGTAAAAGTAAATGACTCCCTTCAGTTCATCCATTTAAGCGGCGATACCAGTTTGATTCATAAATCCATTTGGGGCTCTTACTTCTTGGTAACGAGCAAAACATTTAAAAACCAACGAAGTATTACCCGATCAGCACTTATCGGAAGCGAGTTTGAAGAATCGATTCCTTCTCTTGTCGTGAGAAATGGTTCCGACGGACTGAGAATCTGTGGTGAAACCTTTATAGAAGGAACTACTTATCTACCTAATAAACGGGTTGAACTAGCCTATATTGGCGGAAAAAATTATTCGAACCCGGAATTAGTTTATGGAAAAATTGAAGATGTAAAAGAATTAAAACTTCCATTATCCAAAGCATTTCAAAATATTTCCACCGGAAGTTTTACCGGAAATATGCTTCCAAAACCATTCGAATCGAAAGATACTAGTGTGAGTTTTTTGAAAGAAGGAATTTATTACCAATCGTTAGATGCCATCCAATTGAGAGGAAAGCTACATGGAAAGATCATCATTCAGAGTTTTGATTCATTGGTCGTTCATCAACAAGCTCAGTTGGAAAATGTCATTCTAATTGCTCCCAAAATCTATATTAAACAGGGATTCACAGGAAACTTGCAAGCATACGCCTCAGAATATATCCGGCTTGAAGATTCTGTTACTTTAAGGTATCCAAGTACACTCATTTTGAATGAAAAAAATGCCCCTTTAACTTACGAACCACATTCCATTTACTTAGGTTTCAATAGTTCTGTATTGGGCGGAATCTTACTAACAACACAACAATATGATTTCAGAAAACAACCCCGACTTACCATTCAAAAAGATGCAGTTGTTGCAGGGATTGTTTTTAACCATGGAACAACAGAAATTTATGGGTCAATCATTGGAAGTTTAAATACTTCTGAAACATTGACAGTTGCGGGCGGAGGATCGTATACCAATCATTTATTGGATGTTATTATCTCCACCAAGCGGCTTCCAAAAGATTTTATTTGTCCTGCCTGGCTCGAATTATCCAGTCATTCACGAAAAAAGGTAATCTCATGCGAACTAGAAAGTTAAAAGCATCCAGTATCGCTGAAATTGCAATCGCTTTATCCATTATTGCGATTTGTTTTGCATTGGGTTCCAGACTCTTTATTCAAAGCGCACGATCTACCGTTCAGTTCCAGGAAACAATTGAACAATCTGAATTTCAATCGCTTTTGTTTACGAGTTACTCGCTGGATTCGAGCATTTACGATCCTGAACTTTGGAAAGATAAATTAACAACGGTTGAAACCATAATTGATGAAAAGGATTCATCCAGAACCGAGCAAATCTCCTTGATGAACAGTATTAAAGCAAATTGGATCCAGGAATTCATCTGGCCGAGAAAAAAATGAGAAAACAAGTCAAAATAGAAGCATTTTCAATTTTGGAGCTGGCAGTTGTGCTCTCCTTAACCGGCCTGTTTATTTCACTTTTTTTCCTTTCCGTTAATAGTTTCAACAAATCACTACAACAAGAGATCATTATTAAAAATGAGCTTAACGAATTCTTCCAGTTTCGTGCTACTTTTTGGCAGGATATGGAAAAAGCAGATTCCTTTGATCTTGCAAAAGACAGATTAACCTGTTTTAGAACAAACGATTCAATTGTCTATCAAATAACAAATGAGCAATTAAGTCGCTCTTCTAAAAATCACCAGGCTTTGTTTGGTATTAATGCGCTTTCCATTGAAAAAACGAACTTGAACCAACACGAATTGATCGATTTCAAATTGGAATGGAAAAACACTGAATTTTCACTGAAATATCCTTTGCAGAAACAAAATAGCAGCAACATCAACAATTACTTTAATAAAAAGGCATGGCAGAAGTAACCAAAACGAGTTTTTTAAAAAAGGATATCGTTTTGGGAAAACCCTTAAACGATAAATTCAAGGAGCATTTCTATGGCGAGTTCGCTACGTTGATTGAAAGTGGAATTGATATGCGTCGGGCATTGCAATTAATTATTGATGAGCAGGAGAAAAAAAATGTGCGCGGCCACATAGAAACCTTATTGGAGGATTTGATAAAAGGAAATTCGCTCTCGGAATCCATGCAGAAATCTACTCATTTCACGCCCTACGAGTATCAAAGTATTCGAATTGGGGAAGAATCCGGAAGATTGAAAAACGTATTGTTCTCTTTATCGAACTACTTTGCTTCAAAAGTAAAATTGAAAAGACAATTAGTGAGTGTTTTTACTTATCCAGCGTTCGTTTTTTCAATTACAGTCGGGGTACTTTATTTCATGTTGAATTTTGTAGTTCCCATGTTCAAAGATGTTTTCAAACAATTTGGACAAGAACTTCCCTGGTTAACACTGAAAATCGTTTGGTTGTCTGAAAATTTCGGATCCTTCATCTTCTGGTTTTTATTAATCGGCATTGGAACGGGGATTTATCTCTTCTCACAAAAAAACGAAGATTGGTTTAGAAAGTTCAGTGGAAATTTCATTCTCAAAATTCCCATTTTCGGCAAACTCATTCAGAAAATATACATTGCCCGCTTTTGTCAAAGTATGGCACTTTTACTTGAAGCAAAAACTCCATTGGTAAAAGCCCTGGATTTAGTCTCCGAAATGATCCGGTTTTATCCGATGCAGCAAACGATTTTGGCAGCAAAAGAGGAGATTTTAGCAGGGAATTCACTGCACGAAGGATTAAGTAAGTTCGACATTCTAGATAAAAGATTAATTTCGCTAATTAAAATCGCCGAAGAAATCAATCAATTAGATCAAACTTTCCATCGATTAACAATTCAATACAACGAAGAAATTGAATATCGGACAAAGATGATCGGGACTATTATTGAACCCGCGATCATTGTGATAATTGGTGTGATTGTAGGAGTTATTATGGTGTCCATGTACTTGCCAATGTTTAACCTAAGTAATGTCATTAAATGATGAAATTGAATAAACATAGAAAACTAAAAGCATTCTCCCTTGCAGAGATATTGATTGTTTTGGCAATCATGGGAATTCTATTGATGTTGGTTATTCCCAATCAAAGTGGTATTGCTACGCGAACCAAAAGTATGGAGGCTCAGCAGGAATTACGCATGATTCACAATTTGCAATACGCTTATTTTTTGCAGTATTCCAAATACTCGCTGGATGGAAAAGAAATCAATTACATTCCTCATAAACTCATTACAGAAGGCGGAACAGCCCTTTATAGAATCAGCATCATTGAAGCATCGCCTTCCGGATTCAAAGCAAAAGCAGAAGCCGTACAAGATTTTAATGGGGATGGAAAATACAATATTTGGGAAATCGACCAGGAAGGCCAACCAAAAGAAACACAGGTAGATTAATGATTTTGATTGCGCTCATAGCAGTTCTGGCAACAATTATCTATCAGGATTTCCGCTACCGCGAGATCTGGTGGTTCACTCCGCCCTTACTTTTAATTGGTGGATTTATTTACAAATGGAAAATCCTGAATTGGGAACACTTCCTCTTTAACTTTTTATTCATTGGTATTCTGATTGCATTTCTGGTAATTTATGTGCGTATTCGATTTGGTTCCAACAATTTATTCAAAGAGTATTTCGGATTAGGTGATGTGTTTGTGCTACTCGCCATTACACCCATTTTCGGATTTCCGTTTTTCATTTACTTTTTCACTTGCGGAACCATCCTAAGTCTGATAGGACATTTAATTCTGACGCTATTTAAAACTCAGAAGTCCATTCCTTATGCAGGATACATTTCCGGATGTGTCGTCGTTTTTTTGGTACTTGTTCAATACAAAATAACCCCTTTTATCTACGCGGTATGAGTGATTTGAACAACATACAGGTTTCTGCAGAATTGCAACAAGTGATTCCATCCGATCTGGCATGGCATTACCGTGTTATTCCGCAGGAAATAACAGATGATGTAGCTAAATTCTATGCAGATCAAACACAGAATCTTCCAAATGTAGAAGAAGAATTAAGTGCCTTACTGGGGAAGAAAGTTGAATTGATCGCAGGAAATACGGAAGTTATTCAGCGTGCATTGGGTAAGTTTTTCAGAAGGGCGAATCAGGAGAAACAATTGGTTTTCAATGCAAACATTGATTTTGTAGACCGGATTATCCAGGATGCAAACCATTTGGGAAGCAGTGATATTCACATTGAAATCTACGAAGATCGTGCACGTGTAAGAATCCGGATCGATGGGCATCTAATTGAACGCTATTCCATTGATAAAGGAGAATATTCGGAATTGATCAATAAGGTGAAAATTCGTTCAAATCTGGACATTTCAGAAAAGCGATTGCCTCAGGACGGACGAATTCAATACGAAAACTTTGATATCCGGGTTTCCATATTACCCACTTTGCACGGCGAGAAGATCGTAATGCGTATTTTGGGTAAAGATGCGTCTTCAATCAATATTGCGCAATTAGGATTAACCGAAAATGACCTGCGCAACTACCTGGAAGGGATTAAAAAGCCAAATGGAATCGTTCTGATCAGCGGTCCTACAGGTTCGGGGAAAACAACGACCTTGTATGCAACCCTGAAACAGCTCAACGATGAAAAACGAAACATTGTAACTGTTGAGGACCCGATAGAATACACATTGGAAGGAATCAATCAGGTTCAGTTAAAGGAACAAATCGGATTGACCTTTGCAAGTGCCTTGCGTTCCTTTTTACGTCAGGATCCGGATGTGATTATGCTTGGAGAGATCCGGGACGGTGAAACTGCCCAAATGGCAATTCGTGCTGCTTTGACGGGACACCTTGTCTTATCAACGATTCATACCAATTCAGCATGGGGAACGATCTCGCGTTTAATTGATATGGGAGTTCCTTCATTCCTGATTGCAAGTACGATCAATACCTCGGTTGCCCAGCGATTATTGCGAAAACTCTGCGTTGACTGCAAGCAAGAAGTGAAAACTTCTCCACTCGACTGGCCTAGAAATTTTAATGAACAACATATTCCGGAGAAAGTCTTTGAAGCAGTTGGATGTGACACCTGTCATTTCACCGGTTACAAAGGAAGAACAGCAATCTATGAAGTCATTCCGATCGATTTTGAACTCTCGGAAAGCATTAAGAACAACGAATCAACTGTAGAGCAAAAACTGGTCGACAGAAACATCATAACATTGAATAAACAAGCACTTGAATTAATCAAATCTGGAGTGACTTCTTTGGAAGAAGCTTATCCCATATTAACTGAAATCTAATGAAAAAACACCTGTTAATTCTCTTTCTATTCTGCCTTGCTGCATCACAAACTGCACTTGCTCAAAATTTTACTGAGCCATTGCTGCGCGCAAAACTAGATAGTTTGAGTACCACTTCCAAAGGACTGAACAATACCTTTCAATTAAATGTTTCCGGTTTACCGCTTTCGGAATTGGTGAATTCAATTGCATTGGAGAACAACCTCAATATCAGTATTGATCCGGTTTTGAACAACTCAGTTTCATACAATTTCTTTGACGCTAAAGTAAAGGATGTGTTGGTGTTTCTTTACGAGCATTTCGACATTGAATACCGTTTCGTTGGAAACATTCTGGCCATTAATAAAAGAGAGATTCGAAAAGAAATTCCGCAACCAAAGGTTGAAAAGAAGATCGATGTAAAATTCAATCCTTCCAATGAATTCTTATCTGTTGACCTGAAAAATGACAGTCTGTATAAAGTAATGAAGGAAATCAGCTATTTGAGCGGTAAGAACATCGTTATTTCTCCGGATGTGCGTGATAAACCAATCACCGGATACTTTCTAAACAGACCTTATGATCAGGTAATTGAAATGACCGCAAAAGCGAACGGATTGGAAAGTTCAGTTGATGAAACTGGTGTTACCTATATTTTTGCTGCTAAACCTGAAAAGGTTGGAGCTGGACAAAACGCCAATTCCGGGTTCAAACCAACAACCGACTTTGAACAAACAGGGGTTCAGATCAAGAAAAATGAATTTGGAACCTTAGATCTGATTGCCAACAATGCAGAAATAGCCGACATCATTAAATTTGCATCCCAAGAGTTATTGACTCCTTACTTTTTCTACAATAAACCGGATGGAAAAGCCAGTTTTCAGCTTCAAAATGTGACTTTCCCCGAAATTCTGGACCTGCTTTTTGTTGGAACCAAGTATGCATATAAAGAAGACAACAAATTATTCCTGATCGGAGAAAATAAATCAGAAGGTATTCGTGTAACAGAAGTGATTCGAATGGAAAACAGGACTATCGAAAATGTAAAGGCTTCCATTCCGAAAGAATTGATCCAGGATTTGGATGTCAACGAGTTTACAGAACTCAATGCGCTAATTGTTACCGGTCCGGCAAGAAAAGCAAGTGAATTACGTACATTTCTTTCTTCGATTGACGTGGTGGTTCCTTTGGTTCAGATTGATGTGATGATTCTGATTTCCGAACGATCAAGTACTGTTAAAAGCGGAATGAAATTTGGACTTGGTGATAAACCCACAGTAACAAGCGGAACCGTTTTCCCTACTCTGGATGTAAATCTGGGAGCAAGTACGCTGAACAGTATTTTGAATACGATCAATGGATTTGGTATTGTTAATTTAGGGGCTGTAACCCAAAATTTCTATGCCTCTCTTCAATTATTGGAATCAAATGGAATGATTGATGTAGAAAGCACACCAAAAATCACCACTTTGAGCAGTCATTTGGCAACCGTTTCTATCGGACAAACTACTTATTACCAGGAACAACAAGTAAATTTCCAGAATACAGTCGTTAATCAAGGAGTGCTAACTTCCAAAATCTGGAAATCAGTAGATGCGAACCTGACAGTGAAGATCAAACCTTTCGTTTCTTCTGACGGAAATGTAACCATGGATATTACACTGACCAATGATGACTTTGATGGAAGTAAAGTGGATCCCACAGCTCCGCCCAATGCAACCAAACAAACATTTGAATCGGTAATTCGTGTTCAAAATGGCGATGTTGTATTATTGGGTGGTTTGGACAAAAAACAAAATAACAACAGTGGTGAGGGTGTTCCTTTATTATCGCGTGTTCCGGTTATTAAATGGCTATTCAGCAGTAGAAATAAGACAAAACGCAAATATAAACTGCACATCATTATTCGTCCAACGGTAACTTATTAATGAAATTGCCTTTTCAAAATAGCGCCCCAAAGAAGTATAACCTGATCTTGATTCATAATCAGTCGGGAAATGCCTTGTTGCATTTTGCTTGTATCAACGAGCAAACGATGGCACATGAGCTTACTTCATTTGAGTCGATGGAGGAACTCCTTAAAAAGGCTGACAAAAAGATTCCTTTTATTATTCATGTAAGAGGTGCCGGTATTTTAGCGCGCAGTGTTGAAAACGCACCGAATTACAAAGAAAGATTGCTTGTTTCAGGAAGAGAAGATGAGTTCTATTTCAATAGTTACGAGCGCTCCGGATCCATTTTGGTTTCTTTTGCCCGAAAGAATGTCATGGATGAATTTTTAAATCCGATTGCAGCAGTAAAAGGATTTATTTGGGCTTTGTATATCGGTCCTTCTATATTGCCTTTCAAATTGGAGAATCTGAATACAATCCAATCAGATTATGTGCTTTCTTTTCCTTCTTCAGATCAGGTAACGATTTCAAAGAACGAACAGGAATTGTCCGAAAAACAGGTTCAGGCATCTTATTTAGAAGCAATTATCAATTACACCTATCAGAAGAATGCCAATTCAGATGTGTTCCATCAGGGAATAGATGAGGAAACATTCAAAAAAACAAAGAGTGAATATAAAGATTACAGACAATTCAGAATAATCGGCTTAAGTATTTTATCGTTCTTTTTAGTAACACTTACTATCAATTACTTTCTGGTAAATCACCTGAATCAGGTCGCTGCGGATTACGAGCAGGAAATAGCCGGTTATCAGGAAAATTTTGCCATTATTGACCGAACAAAGCAGGAAAAGCAACGAAAATTGATTTTATTCCAAAATTCAGGAATGCAATCCGGGAATCTGCTCTCCTATTATGCCGACGAAATTGGCGTTACCGTTCCAAAAGATATTCAGTTCGCGGAAATGGAGTTATTTCCATTGGCTCAGCAGCTGAAACCCAAACACAAGGTTGAAACAGACAATTCCAAAATCATTATCCACGGAATTACCATGAACAGTAAAATTCTGGACGACTGGATGGAAGATTTGGAACAAAAAGAATGGATTCAGAGTGTAGAAGTTATTAATTATTCAAGATTAGATGATCGCAATTCAATCTTTCATATCATCATACATATTCGCGAATGACCTTATTTGAAAAATATAGCTACAAACAAAAGAATTTAGCATTGCTGATTATTGCAGTGCTGCTTTTTGCTGCGTCTTATAAAAGGGCATTCAGTAAAACGATTGAAACCAACACCTATATCAACGAATTAGAGATTAAAAAACAGGAAGCACTGAATTCACAGAAAGAAATTCGTCTGCTGCAGAAAAATGTTGCACAGTTGAACAAATTGCTGGGAAAAGAGAATGTTTCCGTGGAAGAAGTTCAACAAGGATTTCTAAATTTCTTAGCGAAGAAATCTTCCAAAATTGAAGTAAAGCAAATAGATGAAGTATATGGATTTGAGCATCCTGATTTTAAAATCAATACCTTTAAGATTGAACTGAGAGGTGATTTCATTTCAGTGTTGAAATTTATATATGACCTGGAAGGATCTTTCGAAGATGCCCGTTTGATTCATTTTCAAATGAGCTCAGAAAAAGATCCGGTAACGAGTAAAACAGATTTAACAACCACATTATTAATTCAGAATTATGTCCAAAAAATATATCAATAAGCTCTTGATGCTTTTTATTTCTTTGAGTCTTTTCGGATGCAAAGATTTCATTGAGAAGAATATTTCTGAGGAAACTCCGGTATTGATTCTTCCTGCAAATAATGCAACCATTAACGCAAATCCGGTACATTTCAAATGGGAAGAACTGGAAGGTGCAACAAATTACCGAATTGAGATTGTAAGTCCCGATTTTGCGAATGTTCAAAGTTTTCCTTTGGATTCCATCGTTACAGGAACAAACTTCTTTTTCGGGTTGGATTCAGCTCAATATGAAATCCGAATTACGGCTATGAATGCCGGATTTAACTCAAAACCATCTGCCATTAAACGTTTTTGGGTTGGAACATCACAAGGAGGAGCAAATTCGGTTACTTTGCTTAATCCAGCTGCAGACGTCTACGAAAATGAGTCTTTTGATGGAAAATTTTCCTGGAACCCAATTACTTCCACAGCCGTTTCCAGTTATACTTTTGAATTGCACGAAACCAATTCGTTTGGTGGAGCATATGTTGGTCAACCGATTAATCAGTTAGGAATAACCGCAATCACTGTTCCGGATGCTGTTGGTACAGAACTTGAAGATGGCCCATATTGCTGGGGAGTTAAGGCTTACTTTGTGAACGGTGGTGAAACGGAATTCTCTAAAAGGGTATTTTACATTGATAAAACCGCTCCCGGTTTAGCGGTACTTAACTTACCAACAAATAATTTTACAGTTGGAGCAGGAAATGTTGATTTTACTTGGACTCTTCCTGCGCAAGGAGCCAACCAATCTCCTATCCAATCTAAGCTTGAAATTGCTACCGATACCGGCTTTTCAAACCTAGTAGAGGTTATTCCGTATTCGACAGCCACTACTTACCCGAGAACCATGACACCTGGAACCTACTACTGGCGCGTAATTGTAAAGGATGAAGCCGGCAACATCAGTACTCCCGGTGCTACAGCGTATTATACTTTGACCATATTTTGAAAAACAAACGGTTCACATATGTCTTGCTTGTTGTTGTAGGTTTTATCTACTTCAAACTGTTTGTGCGCATTAGTTCTAATATTTCGGATGAAACGGATGCACCAGTTGCGCAAATGGACCAAATGCAGCTAGATGATATTCGAACTAAAAAAAGTTTCCGTTTAAAGGCAAATTATCAAGATCCCTTTCTGAAAGCTTCACGAATTGTTCAAAAGCCAAATCAGAATAATAATAACGAAAACATTGCACCACCACCACCCAAAAAGAAGGAAAAGCCACCCGTATTCTGGCCTGCAATTAAGTATTACGGTATTGTTCAGAAAACAAGTTCAAAAAAACCAAGAGCATTGATTTCAATTGATGGTACGATGTATAAAATATATCCGAACGAAGAAATATTTGACGGCATCATCATAAAATCCATCCAACGGGAAAGTATGGTGGTTTCATTTCAGAAAGAGATCAAAACAATTTCTCTGAATTCCCCAAAATAGATACCCGTTAAATTCCATAACCTGAATCTGATTTTTAGTTCGTATTTCATTTAAAGCGTGAATTTTAACGAACAATTGCTCATTAATTCCCGCGAAAGAACCATTTCCGATTGATTCATCGTTGGGCGCTAGGCGATTTTATAATTTGATCTTAAAACGACAATAGCAGAACTCTTGCGTTTTTCCTACCTTTGTCGCAATTAAACTCTTAAACAAACCGTTTCGAACAAATTATTTTGATCGTGGACATGAATAGTATACCTTTTACCAGCTCATTCGTAAACCGATTGAATAAAACTTTCGCGCTGTTATTCGCGTGTTTTGTCTTTGCATTCAATGCTTCTGCCCAATTTTCACGATCCGATGAATCTGTTGCTACAAGCATCTACCCCATCATGTTGAATACAACGTGGGAAAATCAGTCTTCGTTTCAAACATTCCAAATTGGTGTGCTCGACAGCGATACTTCCTTTTATAGCATTCTCCGGAAAAAATACGATGGAATTTCATTCAAAGGAAAAAAGGTAAGTGTCGTTCACTTTAAAAATCAGGACGCAGTCAGTTCAACACAAGTACTTTTGGTCGATAAAAAGTTCAACAAAAAGATCGAAAAGATCGCAAAAGCAATTGCCGGAAATCACACGCTATTGGTTACTAATTCCTGTAAAGACGACGATTACGTAATGGTCAACTTCAACGGTAGATTGAAAAAAGACGATTTCACGGTCAATCAGGAAAACATGGAAAAAGCCGGGTTGAAACTCACGAATCAATTCGAACAATACATAGAAGGAACTGTTCAATGGGAAGAATTGCTCACAGAATCGACTGAAAAGCTTGAGAAAGAACGTGAAAAGGTAGCTGCTAAAGAACAAACAATTGAAGTTCAAAAGGCTCGGATCAATTACCAGAAAATGACCTTAAATGAAAAGGTCAAAATGTTGGATGAACAAGGTGCAATTCTGGAAGAGCAGGCAGAAAAACTCGAAAGTCAGTCACAAGCTATTTCTGATCAGGAAGACATTTTATTTGAGCAGAAACGAAACATCGCAGCACAACAAGGACAAATCAACGAACAACTGCAAAAGCTGGGCATGCAGCGGGTTATCCTGATCATGGGATTCGTAGTTCTGCTCTTGATTCTCGCAACAGCATATATTTTATACCGCAGTGCGATACACCGCAAAAAATCAATCGTTCAGCTTTCGGAGCAGCATGCAATTGTAAGCGAACAAAAAAACCAAATCGAAAAAATCCTGTTCGAACTCACTGACAGTATTCGGTACGCTTTACGCATTCAGAATGCCGTTTTACCAAATGAACAAACGATTCGTGGAACCATTCCCGGAGATTTTTTCGTGATGTACAAACCGAAAGACATTGTCAGCGGGGATTTCTTCTTTGTAGACCGCAGAGGTGATTGGACTTTGGTAGCAGTTGCCGATTGCACCGGTCATGGCGTACCGGGCGCTTTCGTGAGCATGTTGTGCATCAGTTTACTGAATGAGATCGTAAAACAACAGGAAATCACGCGGGCAGATATCATTTTGAATGAACTTCGCGATAAAGTAATCGATTCCTTACAGCAAAAAGGAATTCAGGGAGAGCAAATGGACGGAATGGATATTTCCCTGCTTTTGATCAATAACAAGACCTTCAAATGTCATTGGTCCGGAGCGAATAATCCGCTGTATATCGTTTCTTCGAAAAGCAATAAGCTGCAAGAGATCAAACCTGATAAACGCCCAATTTCGATCTACCCGGATATGAAGGAATTCACGAATCACGAGATCACAGCAAACAAAGGAGATATCTTCTATCTTTTCACAGATGGTTATTCCGATCAATTTGGTGGTGAAAGAGGCAAAAAATTCATGAGCCGTAATTTCAAAAACCTCCTTGCCGAAAATTCCCACAAATCCATGACCGAACAAGGAAAGATCCTGGATACTGCGATCGAGAACTGGAAGTATGGAAATGGTGCCGATTTCGAACAGATTGACGATATTACGGTGTTGGGGATACAGATTGGGTAAGACAGTCCCGATAGCTATCGGGAGAGAACGAGAATGAGAATGAATTCCTCGCTCAATCAAACTGTTTGGAAAGAATCACTTTTTGTAAAATCACTTCATTCTGATGTTCAAGATCGAATATCAGATCTACCAAGGAAGATTTAATGCGAATAGTCAATTGCTTGTCAAAGATCAAATCCTTATTAAAACACCATTCTACTTTCTTTTTATTGAGCCGTTTGATTGTTTTCTTGAAACTAACAGAAAGAAATCCTTTCTTAAAAGATTTCAAATTAATTGAATGAAGTTCATTATTGACAAATATGAATTCTACAAGTTCATTATCCGAATAGATTTCCGTATCTCCGTCTGATAGATTCTGAAACGGATTTCTGATCGTTTCTTTCATTTTCTCAATGGAATCTCCAATTGAAAGTCCTTTGTATGTTCCGGTAAGAAGAAATTCCAGATCTTTTTCCATGTTTCTGTTTTGCAGGTTTCCGATTCTTATTTAAACTCTTTGACCTTTCGATAGATAAAACCTACGACAATAACTACTGATAATACTAAACCCGAATAAAATATCACTTTTGCATAAGGCCAGTGCATGATTATAAAACGACGTCCTAAAAACATCAACAACAGACCAAAGAGAAAGAGAATTAGTTTATACATGTTTTATTTGTTTAATTGAGAATTCCCTTTTTTGAGGAAAGTAACAAAGAGACAGCGATTCTCCGGAAGAATAGAATGCTTAAACTTTCTTCTTATGCAGATCGTAAACAATTCCGTCGGATAAACCGATCTTGGGAACGTACATTTCCTTGCATTTAAGAGCGGTCATACACACGCGGAAGATTTCCAGTGCCGGAACGATTACATCGGCTCTATCGGGCTTTAATTGGAATAAATCCATGCGCTGACCAATACTTAAAGGCTCCAACTCTTTGTACAACTTATTCATTGCTCTCAAAGTAACCGGAGATTTCTCTTTGAAACCCAAAATCTTGTGGATTTTATTAATGTTCCCCCCGGTTGCATAGACCAAATGCGGATTGTCTTCTACATGTTCCTTGATCCAACCCTTCAATTCGCGCCAATCGTGTTTTTCGACCTTGCTCTTTAACATTCTGACAGTTCCAATATCAAAGCTTTTGGCAGCAACACGTTTTCCGTGCTCGAAGACATTGATTTCTGTTGATCCACCACCTACGTCGATGACCAAATAGGATTCCGAACGCTCAATATCCAGTAAGGCAAAAGTTCCGAAAATTAATCGTGCTTCTTCATCTCCCGAAATGATTTCTATTTCGATCCCCGTATTGCGCTTGATTTGCTGAATGACTTCTACTCCGTTTTTGGCATCACGCATGGCGCTCGTAGCACAAGCCCGAATAGCAGAAACATCAAAAATATCCGCAATCAAACTGAATGCTTTCATGGTTTTGATGAAGTCTTCTGCTTTTTGAACACTGATTTCACCCGAATCAAAAACTTCACCTCCTAATCGTAATGGCAGACGCGTATACGAGATTTTCTTGACATAGGGATGTCCGTTCTCTTTGGCAATCTCTCCAATTAACAATCGAGCTGCATTCGATCCGATATCTATGGCTGCGTATTTCTTTGGCATGAATTCCGAAATTAGCGAAAATGCTTCACATCCCTTCATTCTTTAAAACAAAAAGTGCCGTCTTCTTTCGAAAACGGCACTTTTAATAAATCAATCGGTCTACTTAACGATCACCTTTTGTACCAAGTTTCCTTGAGTACCAGTGAAGTGAAGGAAGTAAATTCCTTTAGCTAAGTGAGAAACGGGTAATTGTGTTTCTGTATTCATGCTCAAAGATGATGGAGAATAAACTATTTTTCCATCCTCAGAGATCATAGAGAAAGTAACATCTTTTCCGGTTTTGATTGTAACAATTGAGCTAGCAGGGTTTGGATAAATTTCCAATCCGAAATCGGCTGCTTCTTCAATTCCTGCACAATCTTCAACAATAATGCTTTGAGAAATTGCATCTGAACATCCGTTTGATGTCACTGTATAAGTAATTGTTTGTGATCCCGCTCCAGCTGTCGCAGGATTGAAGTTTCCACCTGTTACACCAGTTCCGGAATAAGTTCCACCAGCAGGTAAACCACCTGTTAAACCAAATGAAGGGGATTGTAAACAAACATCTGTGAATGTTCCAAGTGTTGCTGTTGGTGCAGCATTCAACGTGAATGTTGAAGTTGCAGATCCTGAACAGTTGTTTGCATCCGTGTAGTTATAAGTCAAAGTAATTGAACCGGCAGTCAAACCACTTGGATCAAAAGTTGATCCTGAAACTCCAGTTGATCCTGAGAAAGAACCTCCCGCAGGTGATCCAACTAAAGTAACCGGGTTAGCATTATCACACACATTTCCAACTGGTGTAAATGTTACCGTTGGGTTTGTGTTGAACAAAACAGTTGCTGTTCCTGTTCCTGTTGCAGAACAAGCTCCCATCGTAACATTTGATACAGTATACGTTCCGTTAGCCGTAGCATTGATTACATATGGAGAAACACTTACTGCACTGACAGTTGTTGGTGTTGTTCCGTCTGTATAAGTAATATTCCAAGGACCTGATCCTGTTAAAGCAATATTTACAGGGAATGATCCTGTTCCACATTGTGTTCCGCCACCAGAAACAGCAGCAGTTGGAGTAGCAGCAATTGTTACACTGAATATTTTAGTATCCGCAGGACAAGAACCGTTTGCAGCAATTGTATTCGTAACTGTGTAAGTTCCTGCAGTACTTGAAGCAAGATTAATAGCTCCTGTTGAAGCATTAATTACCAAACCTGTTGTAGAACTGAATGCCCCTGCACTCGCTCCTGCACCATATACTGGACTAGGATCTATTCCATTTGTACAGTAGCTTGGTTGAGCGTATGTAAACGTTGCATCCGGCGCACCAGAGATTACCACTGTTTGGTTACTCGTGTTCGGGCACATTCCAGACGTAGTGTATGTTACGGAGTAACTTCCATTAGTACTCCCATTCACATCAATTTCTCCGGTTGTTGTACTAACAAATACCAGACCTGCAGGTGTAGCAGAGAATGTTCCGGTAACTGAAGTAGTTGGAGTTTGATTTGGTGAAGCATCACAAATAGAATTGGTTGGGTAAACATACGTAGCATTATCCAATGGATTAACTGTAATTGTTGTTCCAGCAGAACTTGGTGAAGTACATCCCAATGCAGCAGCAGTTACAGTATAAGTACCAGCAGTACTTACCGTAATAGATGGAGTTGTTGCTCCATTAGACCAAGTATTCCCCGTTGCAGCTGAAGAAGTTAAAACTACGTTTCCACCCGCGCAAAATGTTGTTGGCCCTCCGGGAGTAACCGTTGGAGCAGCAGGAATAGGATTGATTGTAATGTTTTGAGTTGTGAAATCAAAACAGCTTTCCCAAAAACCACCATTGGTTCCTAAAAATACTTCATACGTTCCAGCAGCCGGATAAGTATAAGTTGTATTACCTGACCAAGCATATGGAGATCCGTTATCAAAATCATAAACATAGGTAGAATCAGAAGGAGCTGTTCCGAAGAATGTTCTGAATATCTGATAGTTGTACATTCTACTTCCCAAAAGCCCGGTAGGGGTAGTTGTATTTGTGAAAGTTACCGGTGTTCCTAAACAAGCTGTTGTAGGAGAAGCAGTAAATGCGGTATTGATTCCGTAAGAAACGATCGGAGCAACAATTGGCTCAAAGTTAGTATTCCCCTCTTCAACGAAAGTTGGAATAGAAATCCAGTTACCACTTGAACTCACATAACCTGAATAAGTAGATTTAAAACGAGCCAATGTCTCATCATATGACTGACCCTGCAAATCATTATTAATGAAAATATTAAAAATTGCACCTGTACTCACCGGATTAACAACTACTGCATAATTACCTGTAACAGTAACCGGAGTAGAGAAATTTACGTATCTCACTCCCTGAGTAGTTCCCGTAATATCAATGGTTCCTGTAGCCAATTGTGTTGTAGGATTACCACTTCCATTCACAGCATAAATAGATGCACTGACAGTAATCGTTGCAGTAGAAGAACTTGCATGCCTTGCTCCAAAAAATTCAACTCCGGAAATTGTACTTGTCCCGGAATTTACATAAGTCATTGATAATCCTTCATTGTCTACCGTGTATAACGGAAATAAGTAAAAGGTAACAGGAGAACCAAATAATTGTTCTTTGATTTGGGTGTAACGTAAAGTATCTACGCATGTTAAAGACTTTTCACCCGTAGGCATTTGGAATACACGATTCCCCAGCACCGATGAATTAGCAGGAACGATTCCAAGCTTATTCTGAGCAAAACTAAACATACTTCCCGCGCACAGCGAGAGCAGCACTAATGATTTTTTCATAGTAAGTTAATATAATTAATGTAGCTCGAATATAACGATTCAGTCCTTCACTTCTCAATTATTTAACATTTCAAACCAAGGTTTAAGTTGATTTTTAACAATTGATACCACAATAAATGATATTGTCAAGAATCCTTCAATGGAAGGAAAAAAGAGACGGGTTTGTACCTAAAATACAACCAAACTGAATGGAAAAGGTATTTCAACTCAGAGATTGGAATATCTCGTGAACGCAAGGCTAACCAAAGTGAGAGCAAAAAGCTAACAATAAAATTGAAAAATCCGATTACCCCAATTCCAATGATTCCCATTAAAATCGGGTACCAACCTGACTGAAAATCTTCACCGAATAAACCAATTGCCAGATTTCCGGCAACAAAAGTAATGTGGCGAATATCCAGATTCAATCCTAAAAAAATACCTATAGAAGCTGTTGATCCCATAAATACTCCAAACCACAAATTGGAAGCTACTCCGGCCCATTTTCGTTCAATCCAAGAGGCAAATTTTTGCGCTCCTTCTTTTCCCAATGAAATTTTTAAAACAGGATGTTCCTTGATTCTGTTGTAAATCTTCTTATGCTTGATCTTATTGGAGATAGATCCGGAAATAATTCCCGATAAAAACAAAAACACTCCCGCAATGGAAGCATGGAATATTGCCCAAGATTCAATCGGATTGATGTCTTTCAATAAAACAGCGCTTTTATGTTCGTCCACGATCTGAAATCCGGCGAGACCCTGTAAAGACCAAATGAGCAATAAAGCAACCGGAAAGGCAATGAAAACATTTCCAACAAAGGCTATAAACTGAGAGCGAAATAACTGTGAAAACAAAATGGCAAACGATCGGTGCCTATCCTCCTCATTGCCTGCAGCAGACATTCCAGCTTCTATTGATTTAACAATTGCAGCGGCCGTCATAGCAGGTTGTTTGGTTGCCAAAGTGAAGCCCAAAAGATAAATGAGAATAAACCCGAATGCGTAATTCAAACTATACAACAAGGCATGACCAAAGTCACTCACATGAAATTTTCCCAACAATATTTTAAAAATACAGAGGAACCCAACTACCAAACCTGCCCCACAAGCAGTTAGAAACATATTCGTGTATTCTTTCTTCGAATGCGTAATGTAATGCTCCCCGGTTTTTGCTGTATGCTGCGTTACTTCGTAAGCAATGGTTTGAGTGCTGTCGAGCATTAATCGCCGAATGTTATTCTTCCTGCAATTGTATTTAATCAATTTAATTGCCAGATAGATGGAATTATCCCGCTTGTCTTCTTCCGAATCCGTTGCAAGCAAGGGCAAAAGTGCTTCTATTCGAAATAATTGTTGTCTGATTCGCAATAAACTCTGATTCACACGAATGGAAATCCCAAATTTCGCGCTATTGTCAAAAGCAGTATTAATTATTTCATGGCACCCTTGAAGCAGCTGAATCAAATCCTGAAAATCGGGATCCGTTGTCGAAACCGAAAAATTGCGCTGATCAACAATCTTGGAGATAACGAGATCCAATTTCTTTTCGAATGATTCAAACGGACTTTGCACGTTTTCATATTCCGGAACCATGATTAATACATCCTGCTCAAGCGCTCTTCCGCTGATTCGCTGAATCAGCAAACTGATTCCACTAATAATTTCTGTAACTGCCGAATTAGAACTTTCTTCTTCATTCCCGTAAATGGTTTGAAGATCGAGCAGAATAATTAATTCGTTGATCTCCAAAAGAGAAATTTCCTGAATCCATTCAAAGTCTTTCTGCTTATAAAAGACCTGGTTCAACAAAAATTGCAGTGTATCGGGTTCCGGTTGTTCGGGCAAGATCTTTGACATCAAACGCTCACGCACTTCCCGAAGAAAGTAAGCATCGCGAATAATTCCTGAATCCGTTAAAATCGATGTGAATTTGCGGTTTTGAAATACATTTCGGAGATAAATAGACATTGCATAGCGTCTTACCGCATGTTCATTCAAATAATCCAAAAGCGGTTGAATGCTAACGGGCTTGTCTTTCTCTATCTTCTCCGGGCGAAAGTGTGCCACCAAATCAATCAGAAATTCCAAATTATTGGAGGTGTAATCCGCGGCGTTATAAAACGCATCAAACAGCTCATTCAGTTCTTTCTTCCTTGATCTTCTTAACAGCTTCATACCTCTTCACCTCTCCTGGTCTTAAAAATAAGAAGACCGAATAACAAACCGGCCATAAATCTTCGAAAAGTACTCTTTGAAACAAAAATGCCCATCAGAAGACAGGCATTTCTCAAATTATTTGTTTCGGTCGTTCTCGATACATCCTGCCTGTCAATTCGAGTATCCCGACACTTCAGTCGGGATGTATCGAGAATAAATGGCAGGAAACTCGAACTGACCAAGAATATCAAATCTTATCTACACGGATTAACGTATCAGCATCTTCTTCGATATCCGTTGAAAGACCTTCAAAACTTTCTGCTGTAATTTTCAAATCAGTTGCCAACACCTCATCACAAATAAATTGCTTGTTCGCTTCAGCAGCTAGCTGAATGAATTCAGAAGATTTCAATGTCAATCTAATTTTGTCTGTTACTTCCAATCCCGAGTCTTTGCGCAGATTCTGGATACGATTGACCAATTCTCTCGCTACTCCTTCCATGCGCAGGGTTTCCGTAATGGTGCTATCCAGAGCAACTGTCAATCCGTTTTCGGAAGCAACCAACCATCCGGGAATATCTTCCGCACGGATCTCGAAATCGTTCATGTCCAGTACAACTTCATCTCCATCAACAATTCCAGTCCATCCTTTATTGGTTTCCACTTCAGCAATCCCATGTTGATCCATTTGCGCAACCAAAGCAGCAATTGCTTTCATTTGTTTCCCGTATTTCGGACCAATCGTTTTAAAATTGGGTTTAATTGACTTCACAAACACGTTATTCTCATGATCCAACAGCTCCAATTCCTTCACATTTACTTCAGAGAGAATCAATTCCTGAACGTGTTTGATGTTCATAGCGAAATGATTATCTAAAATCGGAACCATGATCTTTTGCAAAGGCTGACGCACACGGATCTTCTCTTTCGCCCGAAGCGCCAATACCAATGAAGAAACATTTTGAGCAATCTCCATTTGAGCTTCCAATTCCAAATCGATCAATTCCGCATTGGATTTCGGGAAGAAAGCCAAATGAACAGAATTTACCGGATGACGGCCTGAAATAGCATTCAAATCAGAGAACAACTGATCCAAATAGAATGGTGCAATTGGTGAACCCATGATCGCAACCGCTTCCAAACAAGTATACAATGTTTGATAAGCCGAGATCTTATCTGCTTCATAATCCCCTTTCCAGAATCGTCTGCGGCAAAGGCGTACGTACCAATTTGACAATTGATCCGAAACAAAATCCTGAATCAAACGTCCTGCTCTTGTCGGTTCGAAAGAAGCATATGCTTCATCTACCTGAGCAATCAATGAATTTAATTTCGATAAAATCCAACGGTCAATTTCCGGTCGCTCATTCAACGGAATTTCTGCCTCTGAATAATTGAAACCATCAATATTGGCATACAATGCAAAGAATGAATAGGTATTGTAAAGTGTTCCGAAGAATTTACGCTGAACCTCTGTAATTCCGTCTGTATCAAACTTCAGGTTATCCCAAGGTTGTGCATTCGTAATCATGTACCAACGTGTAGCATCAGGACCGTATTTCGACAATGTTTCAAAAGGGTCAACTGCATTTCCTAAACGCTTGGACATTTTTTGTCCGTTCTTGTCTAATACCAATCCGTTGGAAAGCACATTCTTGTATGCCACCGAATCAAAACACATCGTAGCAATAGCATGCAAAGTGTAGAACCAACCACGTGTTTGATCCACTCCTTCTGCAATGAAATCTGCAGGAAACGATTTGCTATTGTCAATCAATTCTTTGTTCTCAAACGGATAATGCCATTGTGCATAAGGCATGGCTCCTGAATCAAACCACACATCGATCAAATCGCTTTCGCGCTTCATTGGTGCACCTGAAGGAGAAACCAAGGTGATTTCATCCATATAATTCTTATGCAAATCAATTTGTGAATAGTTTTCTTTCGAGAAGTTATTCGGTTTAAATGCTTCCAAAGGATTTTCAGTCATTAATCCGGCTGAAACTGCTTTATCACATTCCATTTTCAATTGTTCAACCGACGAAATGCATACACGTTCATCACCGTCTTCTGTAGACCAGATCGGAATTGGAATTCCCCAATAACGCGAACGCGACAAGTTCCAATCGTTGGCATTTTTCAACCATTCTCCAAAACGACCTGTTCCGGTTGAAGCCGGTTTCCAGTTGATGGTATTATTCAAATCCACCATGCGTTCCTTCACATTGGTCACTTTAATGAACCAGGAATCCAGGGGATAATACAATACCGATTTATCTGTTCTCCAACAATGCGGATAACTATGCTCGTATTTTTCAATCTTAAATGCCTTATTCTCAATTTTCAGTTTCAAAGCAATGCGTTCGTCAACCGACATATATGCTTTCAAATCCGGAATAATTGATTTTAATTTTGTTTTTTGCTTTTCAAATTCTTCTTTCGTTTCAGCATCGCTGAGGTAATCTGCTTTCACATATTCTCCTCCCAAACCAAAAACAGCGTCTGCAACTTCCATGCGGAAGCGACCACGCAAATCAACCAATGGAACCGGAATACCTTTTTCGTCCAGCACCAACATAGCCGGCACACCAGATTCAGTGGCAACACGCGCATCATCGGCACCAAAAGTTGGTGCAATGTGTACGATTCCCGTACCGTCTGAAGTAGTCACAAAATCTCCTGAGATAACACGGAAAGCCTGATCAGCATTTTCAAACGGCAAAGCTCCCGGCAAAAGTTGTTCGTAACGAATTCCGACCAGGTCAGAACCTTTGCAGGAACCCAAAATCTGAAAAGCGATTTTTCCATTTGCGGTCTGCATATCAGCTCCTTTTAAAAGCCTAATAAATTCCTCATCAAAAGCATATCCGAATCCTTCGAATTCTGCCTTTACATCAGAATTCTTCTTATTGACAAGAATATTCCAAAACACATCAAACTTCTCCTTTTCTAATTTCTCTCCGAGAAGAAGCTCTATTCTATCATCTCCATTTATTTTGGGAGTCAATTGAGAAAAATCTATTTGATTAGGAACTTCAAAGAATGTTTTTTTATCAAATTGATATGTAATTAAATCTTTAGCTAAAACAAGCTTAACAGGCTCATCTGTATACGGATTGAAAGTCGAAACCAAGACGTATTCGATATTCGGACCTACGCACAAAGCGGTGTTTGAGGAAAGCGTCCAAGGAGTCGTTGTCCAAGCCAGAAAGAAAGAATTTTCTGAGAATTTTCCTCCCCCTGCACCCCTTTCAAAGGGGGAATTGGATCCGCCAGCAATTTTGAATTGTGCAACAACTGTTGTGTCTTTCACATCGCGGTAACAACCCGGTTGGTTCAACTCATGCGTTGAAAGCCCGGTTCCTGCCATTGGCGAATACGGTTGGATCGTATATCCTTTGTACAATAAGTTTTTCTCATACAACTGACCAAGCAGCCACCAAACGGATTCCATGTATTTGGGATCAAAGGTGATGTATGGATTTTCCATATCTACCCAATACCCCATTTCTTCCGTCAATCGGTTCCAGATATCTGTGTAGCGCATAACTGCTTCACGACATGCTTTGTTATAATCTTCCACCGATATCTTTTTCCCGATATCTTCTTTGGTAATTCCCAATTCTTTTTCTACACCCAATTCCACAGGCAAGCCATGCGTATCCCATCCGGCTTTACGCTTTACCTGCTTTCCCTTCAAAGTTTGGTAACGGCAAAAAATATCTTTAATTGAACGAGCCATAACGTGGTGAATACCCGGCAAACCATTCGCTGATGGTGGCCCTTCAAAGAAAACAAACGGTTCCGCTCCTTCTCTTGTAGAGATGGAAGCATCAAAAACGCGTTCATTTTTCCACTTTTCAAGAACTGACTGCGCAACATTTGGCAAATTCAGCCCTTGATATTCTTCGTACTTACGACTCATTCGTCTGTGTATTAAATAATTTTAGTTCTCTAAAAAAAGACTACAAATTTAATAAAAAGGATCGAGAGCCTAAAGGGGATTTCAAAATGAAAAATTCAAAATGAAAAACCCCGATCTCTTCATAATTTTGAATTTTGAATTTTGAATTAATTTAATTCCTTAAATTCGTTGCGTTGGATTCATTGAATAACATAGAAATTAATGCTTTAGTGGCCGAAGTAAAAGCAGGGGATCAAAAAGCCTTTGCACAAGTTTACGACCGCTACTGCGGGGCAATTAATGGTGTGATCGGTCGTTTTATCACAGATGAAGCAATTGCGCAGGATGTTCTTCAAGATACCTTTATCAAAGTTTGGAAAAACATTCAAATGTATGATGATACAAAGGGAAGTTTTTTCACCTGGATGCTCAATATAGCAAGGAATACTTCTATTGATGCATTAAGAAAATTAAAAAAAGAAGGCAAGTCCGAAATCCAAATTTTGGAAACAACCGTAAATAGCTCAACAACAGTTCAACAGAATGTGAGCACCATTGGTTTAAGACAATTGGTAGACCGCCTTCCGGCTGAGCAACAAACAATGATTGAGTACTTATACTTCAAAGGGTACACACAACAGGAAGTAGCAGATGAGTTGGATATTCCGCTTGGAACTGTGAAAACCCGTTCGCGTATGGCCATGATGGAGTTAAGAAAATGGTTTACATTATTGATATTGTGGATATAAACGAATACATAGCGTCAGGAATTTTGGAGTCGGTAACACTCGGTCTTGCTTCCCCACAGGAAGTTCAGGAGGTTGCTTGCCTATCTAAAATCTACCCTGAAATTCAGGCTGAGTTTATTCGCATTCAAAAGAGTTGCGAAGAGATGATGTTTGAAAGTGCGGTGGCTCCAGATTCAGCCATTCGCGCATCTATTTTAAAAACGATCTCTGAAACACCGCAAGATAAAGCACCTGAATCAACTAAGAAAGAAGCGAAAATTGTCTCTATCGATACTGCTCCTGAAATAAAAGGCGTAAGTCCGATGTGGAAAATGATGGCAGCAGCCTCGTTGATTCTGACTATCGGAATCGGCTCACTCTGGGTTATCTCCAATAGGGAAGTAAAACGTATGGATGCAATCATGGCTTCCATGGAAAAGGATCAGTTGAAAAATGATCAGATTCTTCAGGCAATGACACTTGAAAAAGACCATTTACAAACTGTTCAGGAAGTTTTAGCCGAACAAAGCATGCGCACAGTGATAATGAAAGGCACCCCTATGGAACCTGAAGCAGCGGTGAAAGTGATGTGGAGCAAAGACATGAAAAAAGCGGTGATGCATGCCGATAAAATTACTCCTCCACCTGCAAACATGCAATATCAATTGTGGGTCATTGCTGATGGAAAACCTGTTTCTGTAGGTGTTTTCACTTATGATGAAGTAGACCAAATAACCGAACCATTTGATGTAAATGCGCAAAATATTACTGCTTTTGCCATTACATTGGAAAAAATGGGAGGAAGTCCAACTCCAACCATGGAAAAAATGGTGGTGATGGGAGCGATTAACGGTTAATTGAAAATGTATAATTGAAAATTGAAAAGGATAGAGAAAATCGTCCTTTGAATCAAATTTGTTGAACCGGATAAAAACAGTTCCATCTTTTCAATTTTTCCATTCTCAATTTTCCATTATTTTTAAGGCATGATTTGTCCTCCTCAATTAATTCCCGGCGATACTATAGCACTTGTTTCTCCCGCAAAGGCGATTGAATCTTCTTATATTGAATTTGCCAAGAATTATTTAGAACAGCAAGGTTTCAATGTGCTTGTGGGCATCAATGCTGCTAAAGAATACCGTTATTTTTCTGGAACAGATATGGATCGTGCAAGTGATCTGCAGTGGGCAATAGATCATCCGGATGTAAAAGCAATTATTTGCAATCGCGGTGGTTATGGTGCAATCCGTTTATTTGATCTGGTAAACTGGGCGAATCTCTTGCGCGAACCAAAGTGGATTCTGGGTTTTTCCGATATTACCAATTTTCATTGTTTAGGCTTGAAACTGGGAATTGAAACCGTTCACAGCAGCATGCCATTGAATTTTCAGGAAAACAGTCCCGAATCATTGGGATCCATTCTAAATGTACTTCGCGGAAAACAAAACGAATACATCTGGAACTCCCAACCTTCAAACAAAACAGGAGAGGCAACTGGAAATGTAGTTGGTGGAAATCTGTCCATTCTTTATTCCTTACTAGGCACTCCTTATTCACCGAATTATGAAAACGCCATTTTATTTATCGAAGATGTTGGTGAACAAGTCTATCATCTGGATCGAATGCTTTGGGCTTTCAGATTTGCCGGTGTATTTGATCGCATTGCCGGATTGATCGTTGGCGGAATGACAGACATGAAAGATACTGCTACTCCAACCGAATGGACGGTGGAAGAACTTATTCTGGAACACACCAAATACCGCTCATTACCTATTGCATTTGAAGCGCCAGTCGGTCATATTTCGGATAACCGCGCATTTATCTGTGGACGGAAAGCCACATTGACCGTTACGGAAAACCACATTTCTTTTAAGCAATAAGTATATTTCTTTTCTGGTACTGTTTTTGCTTCGTCGAGTTCCGTACTTTTGTACCTTGAAATTGACCTTATGCGTATTTTTCTAATTTCTTTTTTAGTTCTTTTACTTTCCTCGTGTGTAGACATTTGGGACGACATCACTCTTCATGCTGATGGAAGCGGTACTTACAAGTACACTGTGAATATGAGTGCAAGTAAGATAAAGATCAATTCGATTCTGGCCTTAGATAGCGTTGATGGAAAGCGTATTCCCAAACTCCCTGAGATCAAAGAAAAGATTGAATACTACCGAAACAAACTGGAGGAGAAAGAAGGTATTTCAAACGTAAAAGTGGAATCCAATTACGATGATTTCATTTTTAAAATCACCCTTGATTTTGAATCTGTGGCGGATCTTCAAAACGGTATTCGCGAAATCATTAAAGAAGAAATCAAAGATAAAAACGATCCGGCTTTGGATGAAAACTGGTTAACTTGGGATGGAAAAACATTAACTCGAGTGGTTCCGAATTTCCAAAGCGTCATTCACAAAATGAATGCAGAAGATCAGGAAAAATTGAAAAAAGGAAAATATACTTGCGTTTCGCGTTTTGACAAACCAATTCTTAAATGTGACAATCCACAGGCAAGAATATCTCCAACTAAAGTTGCAGGTTTAATTGAATCGAATACCTATTCTGTTGGAACAAACCCTTCACTTCTGAAAAGTACCTTTGTTGTTTCTAACTAGTTTCTGCAGATTGCACAAAAAAGCATTCATTTTAACACAAGTTATCAACCAAATACCGGTTGATAAACCAAATAGTCCTTTCAATTCAAAAAATGATTTTACTTTCGTGTAGAATCCGTTCATTCATTCATTTATGAAAATTAAAATCTTAATTCCGATAACCCTTTTGGGAGCAATCTCATGGGGACAAAAATCAGAAGATATTATTCCTAAAGATGCAGTTACCGTCTTTAGTCTGAACAATATTTCCATTCTTCAGAAAGTATCTATGGATGAATTGGTTTCCTATGATTTTATGACTGAACTGCAGTCCGAATTATTTGATGGTTCTACCCAGGGGAAAACCCTTAAAGATGCCGGAATTGATTTCAACCAGAAGATGAATATTTTCTATGGAAAAAATCCTGAATTTGAAATTTCGGGTTTTACTTTCGGAATCAGCGATAAAGAAAAACTATTCAATGTCTTTGATGATTTTGACCGGAAAGAAAGCTTGGTTGCTGGAACGGAATATTACAACAACTACTTCAATCATTTAATGATTCAGGGAAATGTCGGTTTATTAATTCGCGTTGATACAGATCAGGAAAAACTAACTGAAATTACTGACTCAATCTGGATTTCCAGAGGATTTGAACTTCCTTGGATGGAAGACGAATACTACGATGAAGAACAAATGGACACCTATGATGAGGAGGAACTAATGGATGATGATCCCGCTTTAAATGAAGATGGTGATGAAGTAGAAATCATTGAAGAAGAAGTGGACGAAACTCCGATTGCTGTTGACGAAACGAGTGATTTATTCAAAAATTATTACGAGTTACGCGACAGTATCGAATCAGAGTATTCCCGCAAACGTTTGTTCATAATAACCGAAGAGATTTTCCTGAAAAAGATCAATCTGAAAGCTCAGGATGCTCGATTGGCAGCTCAATTGACCCATCTTTCCGACGGAATTTTCTATCTGGACAACAGTCGTAATTTTAAAAACACAAACAGTTTGTTCTACTTACAAGCAATGTTTCCTGAGTTATACCACGATTTGAATGAATTATACACCGGAAACGTAATGCTGGGTGATATCATTTTGAATCAAAAATCCATTGATTTGAAAGTGGAAGCAAATTACGGTGATGGATTGGGAAGTATTTACGAAGAACTAAACAGCGCTAAATTTGATAAGAATGTATTGAAATACATTCCAAAGAACAACACCGGTTTCTTCACGTATAAAATTGATCTGAAAAAAGGCTACGAAAAAGCGTATGAAGTGATCATGCCGATCTTGAGTGAAGAGAAAAACGCCCGCATTTCTGCGAATGTTTTGACGATCGAATTGTTAAACGATTTCATCAATACCGATGAAGTTTTTAATACCTACAAAGGAAGTATGTTTGGTACTTTCAACGGAATCAAACGGGTTAAAACAAAACGAGTGGAGTTCTTCTACGATGAAGAGACCTTCGAATACGGTGAAAAAGAAATCGAGTCAGAAGAAGACATGCCCATCTTTACTTTAGGATTCACAACCGGTCGTCCGGATATTCCGAATAAAATCCTGAAACACATGTCACGCATTACTTCTCAGTTTAAGAACATGGGAGACTATTGGGTGTACGAAGAAGCGATTTTGAATTCTGTTCCCTTGTACATGATCAATAAAAACGGGTTGTTCATTTTCACCAATGATGAAGATTTGGCAAAGAACCATTCCAATGGGTATGGAGTAGATGCTATTACCGGAAAACAAGTGAAAAATGCTGCTAAAAGCGGATCAATTTACGCGTATATGAATTTAGGAGACATGATCAGTCGTTTACCTGAATCGATCTTAAATGATCAACGTTTCGATGTATTGGCATCCATGAAAGGTAAAAAAGGAGAAGTGGAAGTAATTTCTAGCAAAACATCCCGTCAAAAAACAACGTACAATTTGACTTACAGTTTCGACGGTACTTTTGACAATGCCGGTAAATATTTATTGGATTTAGTAAATACCGCTTACCTGGTCTCTACGACACGTTAAAATGAAAGCAGAAGGGGTTGGAAATAAAGTTATGTTAATTGCATTGCTATGCGCAGCATTGGCATTGTTCCTTTATATTCGTCCGCGTTTATTTGCTCCGGATCCTCCTCCTAGTTTATTAGATCGCTTACCTGAAAGTGAAATTGTAGGAAGGTATAATTTACTTGATATCGCGCGGGAAACGAACTCCCTGATGTTTAAAAACAAAGTTCCTTTCAGAGAATACATGACTTATGATTTTCTTTTGAGTCAGGCAAAGGGAATTGGGATTGACATTCAAAGCACCGGTTACTTCTTCTCGAACGGGAAAGACGAATGGGGAACTTTTTTAACCGTAATCGATAGTTCAAAGATCCAAAATGGATTGAACCGCTTAGAACAATATATTCACGTTTCCGATACCATTATTTACAATAGAAAGTTAAAGAAGATCAAAGATTTGGATCTGTACATTTTCTACGACAAAAACTATCTGTTGATCTATAAAGGATCCAAGATCAAGAGAAGAATGGGGAAAGCGCTGTTCGCACATGAGGGAGATATTGAAAATTCCTGGGAACGGTTCCTAAAGAATCCAGTCTTTAAGGAAGAAGACATCGTACTTTATTCCAACTCGCCCAGATTGAAGAAGTTTGGAGTTGATTACGCGATGTTTGCTCATGACAGTGATTCCCTAAATATCAAATTGAAAACCTACTTGCATTCAAACAAAAATCTGAAAATAAAGGAGAAGGTTTCAGGAATGGCCTTTGAACGAAGTAAACATTCCACAAAAGCATTGGAAATTCACTTAGATATTTCCGAATTCAAGAAAGATCCGAACAGTCCACTTTACAAATGGATTGTTGGACTGGGGAAAAAGGTAAGTTTTCCTACCGCAGCATTTTTTGAAGCCTGGGACGGTGATCTATCTTTTCAGGAGGGTGGAACACAACTCATCAATGAAGAAGTGGTAGAAATGAGCTACGATGAAGAATTCAACCCTATTGAGGTCAGAAAAACAAATCAAGTGGCTGTTCCCGGATATTCATTGTTCTTCTCCGTAAATGAAAGCGGACAAAAATTCGTTTCAGCGCTTTTTGCGAAGGGAATTGTGACCAAACAAGGGAAATATTACCATTTCTTGTTCTCGCCACCATTAAACCTCAATATTCTACCAAAAAGTATCAGTGCGTATACTGCCGGAAGGTCTCCAAAAGTAACAACCGGTTCTTCTTGTAATGGCTTATGGAATTATAGTGGAACTGATGTCTTATTCCACATTGATTCTCTGAAGAAAAAAGAGATTTATGGTTCTTTGGAATTTGAAGTTGCGAGCTTATTGAAAAGGGGGAAACTTAAGAGATAATTGCGAATTACCTTATAGTCAATCTCACGGAATAAATTTGCATTTCAATTAAAAGAATCACTGCTTATGAAAGGTTCATTTATTGTTTTGATCTCAATAGCACTTATCATTTCTGCAGCTTGCAGCAGTGGAAAAAAATCTAAAAAGAAAGCTGATAATCATTCTGAGAAGAAGGAAATTGCTAAAAATATTCAGGCAGATTCTATTCAATTTATCAACACATGCGAGAATGATGCGTTTGTATCCGAACTTCGAGAAAATGTAAATCTCAACAGCAATGGCTACATTCTAACGATTAAATCAAAAGACGAACTCAAAAAGGTTACTACTCATCGTTTAGATTTACCTCCGGGAAGGGCACATATTAATTATTGTATTAATGAATATACAGTAGTCGGTTTTTCCTGCGGCGGCCCATGTTATTCTCAGGTTTTCGTTTTCACAAAAGAAAGAAAAGCAAACGAGCAGTTTACATTCAGTCAACGTATAGGGAACAATCCCAACTTGATTGCCCATATCGAAAACGAAGAATTTGAGGAATTAATCATCCATAGTTTCGAAACCGGGAAAGAGTTAAAAATTGATGTTTCAGATAGTAATTTTTGGAATTACGGACACATGGATACGCTTTTTATGGTCAAAAATAACCTGATATTAAAATACACCCCGGAGAATGAATCTCAAAAACAGAAAACGATAAATCTGGAAAAAATTCTGAAGTAAAAAGGGAGGCTTCTCCTTTTCAATTATCCATTTTACATTTTCAATTAATACGGAATAAACACATTCTTCGCTTCCGTAAAAAAGCGCAATGCTTCCCAACCTCCTTCTCTTCCAACTCCGGACGCTTTTACTCCTCCAAACGGTGTTCTTAAATCGCGAACCAGCCAGGAATTGATCCAAACGATCCCTGCATGCACTTTATCTGCCGTTCTGTGCGCTCTTTTTACGTCAGACGTCCAAATAGTAGCACTTAGTCCGTATTGTGTACTATTCGCCATCATAAGCACCTCTTCTTCAGTGTCAAAAGGTGTGAGTGTTACCACCGGGCCAAAAATCTCCTCCTGATTCGTTCTGCAATCGTAAGAAAGTCCTTCGATCACAGTTGGAGCAATGTAGTAACCTTCGTTGTAAGGAGCTTCCAAAAACACCTGGTTTCCGCCGGTTAGAATTGTTCCACCTTCTTCCTTCGCCAATTCAATATAAGAAAGTACTTTCTCCATGTGCGGTTTGGAAACAACAGCTCCCATCTTCGCATTCGGATCGGAAGGAAAGGAAACAGTTAATTTCTCTACACGCTCGATGAAAGCTGTCTTGAATTTTTCGTAGATACTGCGTTCAATAAAAATGCGCGATCCGCACAAACAAATCTGTCCCTGATTGGCGAACGATGAACGCACAGTCGTTTTAATCATGTCATCAAAATCGCAATCTGCGAAAATGATATTCGGATTCTTTCCTCCAAGCTCCAAAGACAATTTCTTGAACATTGGTCCGGCAGTTCGTGCAATGTATTCGCCTGTTTTAGTTCCTCCGGTAAATGAGATTGCTTTGATCTTCGGATGTTTCACAATCGCATCTCCTGCAAATTGACCCAGGCCATGTACAATATTCAAAACACCCGCAGGCATTCCGCTTTCCTTGACTACCTCACTCAATAAATAAGCAGTGTAAGGCGTAATTTCAGAAGGTTTTGCAACCACACAATTTCCCGAAGCCAATGCCGGAGCAATTTTCCAGGAGAATAAATACAAAGGAAGATTCCATGGAGAAATACATCCTACAACACCAATTGGTTTGCGGGTGGTGTAATTAATTCCCATTCCTTCCATGTAATGTGATTCGGAAGCAAAGTGTTCAACTGCCGTTGCGAAAAAATGAAAATTTGAAACTGCCCGTGGAATATCCACATGAGCTGCCAATGAAAGTGGTTTTCCATTATCACGTGATTCTGCAGCAACGAATTCATCCATGCGTTTTTCAATTCCAAGGCTGATGCGCATCATAATCGCTCCGCGTTCTTCATTGGTCATATTGGACCAAATAGGGAATGCTTTTTCAGCAGCCTGAACCGCTAATTCAACATCTTCTTCCGTAGAGTTTGGAATTTCACCGTATACTTTACCCGTTGCGGGTTCGTAATTGTCGATGTATTGACCTTTAACAGGTGCAATTAATTCGCCATTGATAAAGTTTTGAAGACGGATCATAGTTTCATTTTTTCGATTACAAAGATAGCTAAAAGTGAAAAGGCAAAAGTGAAAAGGCAAAAGTTTGAATCAACTAATGCCTATTGACTAATCACTGTTTACTTTAAATTTTAAACTTCACGCCCACTTGCAGGTACAATGAAAAATTCAGACCGGCTGAATTCAGGTAATTTGTAGAAATTCCCAGATTGGTGTAGAAACGATCAAATGCAAATGAAAAGGGATTATTCTTGTAGGCTGCACCGATATAAAGTGCATGAATCAATCCGGCATTGGTGCGGTCATTAATGAAGGTCAGGTTGCTCCCTGCATAAGCCGCCAATGTTGGATGAAAATCGTGAATCATGGATCGGTTTGCATTGCCAATAAACGTTTGTTTGAACGGATCATAAGAAAAAATCAAATAATCCGTCTTCACCATTGCCATGATGCGTGCTTTCAAATCCACTCCTACATTGAGACTGTATTCAAAGCGTGTTCCGGTATATTGCACATATCCGGAGATTGTTGCTGCGCGAAAATCATAATTCCAGTAAGTCGCTTCCAGACCATATTCCAATGCGTTCAATCCACCTCGGGATTCCGGTAAACATTGATGCGGATTCAGCGTATCCAACGGATAATTGATCTTGATGGAATCACCTGCCGAAACACAAGTAGAACGGTTGGAATAGATGTTCCAATTTTTGTTATTCAAATAGTTACTTGGAACAAGGGCAAAATAGTAAGGTCTGTTTCTGATCCCAATCTTTGTGCGCCATTCAATTGGTTGATCATAATTCCGGTCGAAGTAATAGGATCTGGATGGTGAAACATAATCCTGTGGCACGATCAACACGTATTCACCCTCGAGCATTTTCTTTCGCAACTGCAAATTTTGCATGACATATACTTCAGGTAAGAGTTCGGATTTCAACTTCAGCGGCGCGTTCATGTCTTTGTCACAAACAATGCATTCTTTGTAATCTACACGAACATCCTTCTTAGTCAAA
This sequence comes from Flavobacteriales bacterium UBA7666, assembly GCA_002483265.1. GTDB lineage: Bacteria > Bacteroidota > Bacteroidia > Flavobacteriales_D > Crocinitomicaceae > Fluviicola. The sequence continues at coordinate 46,568 of DLHO01000010.1, forward strand.
ACCCCGTAAGACTCAAAGTCTGATTCTTTTATATCTGCTCTGTATCGTTCATGACGCCACCAGCCATCTCCACTCAACTCCAACTTCCACTTAATAATCTTTGCATATTGTGAATTTTTCGTAAGCGTATAATACACTTGTTTTTTGGAGAATAAATGTGGTTCCATTTCCAGGATTATCCTATTTGTTCTTCCATCGTTGAATCGGATAATGTTGCAATTTTTCATGACCGAATCTGAAAGAACAAAACAGGTTTTCGTATTTCCAAAATATTCGTAGAGTTCCGTAGAGTCTTCTACTAATCTTCTGCCGGCATAAAACAAATGGATCTCTACCCTTCGATGATTTTCATTCGGGTTTCGAAGTGCATTTTCCTCTCCACGAGCAAAACTGGAAATCAGTGTTTTTGCAGGAAGAATCTCCGTGAGGTAATCTTTCACTTTTTCAGCACGCTTTTTTGAAAGTCTGAAATTCAATTTCTTTTTCCCCGTGGAATCAGCAAATCCAATAACCTGCAGGCTATCAATTTTCTTCAGATTATGAGCAAAAATGTATTTGTTGATCTCCTGTTTGTTGTCATCCAACAATTTGTAGTCTCCGCTTGGATAATAAATTGAAAAGACTTCCTGTGCAGAAGAAAATTGGGAGCTAAACACCAAGAGCATGAGTAATAAGCCCATTTTTCGATTAAACGAAAAAAGACCCGTCTTCCGATCAGTATCGGTATAACGAGTCTTTTGATTTCTTTTTCGCATCACGGGAGCGAATATAGTTTTTATCCTGAATTAAGCAATAGCTTTGCTTCTCGGTTTATTCATGAACAATCAATTTAAAGCCTTTTCCATGGATGTTCAAAATCTCAATACGTTCATCTTCCTTCAAAAGCTTACGCAATTTCGCGATGTACACATCCATTGAACGACCGTTGAAATAATTGTCGTCTCCCCAGATTGCGCGCAAGGCGGCTTGTCTATCCAAGACTTCGTTTCGATTTTTACACAACAAATGAAGCAATTGTCCTTCTTTGGTTGTTAACTTCTTATTTTCTTCTTTCAAATGAAGGATCCGCGAAACCGGTTCATACTGAATCGTTCCGATTTGCTGCATTTCGCTTTCTTCCGTATCAGCAGGACCTGTTCGTCTCAAAATTGCTTCGATACGTGCCAGTAACTCCTCCATTGTGAAGGGTTTTGTCATATAATCATCTGCACCACTTTCAAAACCTTCCAATTTATCTTCCTTCATTGCCTTGGCAGTCAGAAAAAGAATTGGGACTTTCGGATCAATCAGTCTTACTTCTTTTGCAAGGGTAAAACCATCCATTTCAGGCATCATCACATCAAAAATACAGAAATCAAAATGTCCATCTGTGTATTTTTCATATGCGTGCTTTCCGTTGCGGGCAAGTTCTACTTGGTAACCTTTAGCTTTTAGAAACGTCTGTAATAATTGACCTAAATTGTCGTCGTCTTCTGCTAATAAAATTGATTTTTGCTTAGCCATAATTATCTTTTTATTGTTACACGAAATTCTGAACCTTCTCCAACCTGACTTGTTACATGAAGACTCCACCCAAACATATCTGAGAGTGCTTTCACATAGCTTAATCCCAAACCGAAACCCTTCACATTGTGAACATTTCCAGTCGGAACACGGTACAATTTATCAAATATTTTCGAGATATGTTCACGTTTTATTCCAATTCCTTTATCAATCACGGACAATTCCAGACGATCGGTGAAAACTTCCAGTTTCACAGTCACGTGGATCTTCTCCTTACTGTATTTAATTGCGTTATCAACTAAATTATTAACCATATTGGTGAAATGCATCCGGTCTGACTCAATAAACACTTCTTCTTTAGGCATTTGAAGTATTAATTCCCCATCTAAACCAGCAATTCGGAAGGAAGCCGTTTTCGCCACAGATTGAATCACTTCAACGACCGGAACTTGTTCTACTCTGACCTTTAATTCACCCCGGTCGATTACCGCACTTTGCAAAATGGATTCCACCAAAACACCCAATCGTTTGTTTTCTTCCTGAATCATCTTGACAAATGGAGCCGCATTTTCTGTTTGTCCTCCCATCATGGCAGGATCATGCATTGCTTCACAAGCCAAAGAAATGGTTGAAATAGGCGTTTTAAACTCGTGCGTCATATTTGAGATGAAATCATTTTTAATTTCAAATAACTTCTTTTGAGTCAAAATGGTACGGAACATGTACGAAATAGTGATAATAATCAAAACTGCAAGTATCAAACTCACGATGAGTAAGCTTCCCATAGACTTCAATACGAAGAACTTACTATTTGGAAAATTCAAATGCAGCAACAATTTATCTTCCAAAATCTTATTTGGAAACAACATAGTAACCTGCGTCTTTATAGTGTCCAGCTTTACATCGTAATTCGCCAGGTTTTGTTTGAATTGAACAGGCTCATTGTTTTCTTCCACGATTACAAACTTGAAATCATCCGGAAGTTTATCAGTCACTAATTCTTTTCGAATAATCGAATCAAGGATCTTCAGATTAATTCTTTTTTCCGGATCCAAATACATGTTGTCTCTGAATGTCTCTACCATCAATTCATTGATATACTTGGCTTTCTTGACAATCTTGTGCATCACACGCTGATCCAAATGATAGGCTGCACGAACAGAATCCTTATGAAACAAGCTGGTTGTTCCTCCATCAAACAGTTCGTGAATTTGTCTTACATCTCTGGCTAAAACTTCTTGCTTTGAATACAAGCCGGAAATCGAATCATAACTATTTCCGGTTACGATCAAGTAGTTCTCCAATTTTCCTTTAACCGTCAGAACAGTATCGCGAATCGAAATGGATTCTTTTACTTCAAATAAGTTTTGGAATTCTTCTTTTAGTACGTCTTTGTATTGACCCGATACATCCTTACTCATCAGGCTTGAATACCTGCGCAGGTCTTCGACTTTCTCATAACGAATAGCGATTCGCTCAAGCGCTGTATTGACCTTACTTTTAAAATCATCTGATTTTCGATCGTACAACTGAAGTGTTTGGAAGATTTGAATCAATAGAAGTGCAAGCATGGCAATCCATACTGCTGTAATTACGAGATTGATCCGAATCTTAATCATAGAATAGCGAATGTAGGCGAAATGTTAAAATTAACGATTCACTTAACGTTTTTTATGACGAAAGATAGGGAATTGAAAATGGATAATTGAGAATTAAAAAGTAAGAGACATTCTAAACCTTTTCAATTCTCCATTTTAAATTTTCAATTGAATTACTTCTTCTTGCTTCCCTTCTTTTTCGGTTTTCCGTATTTATCCTGCATGGCTTTCTTGTGATCGTACCGAACATTTACCTTCTTGTTCTTGTCCTTCTTTTCGTGGAATGCCGGTCCGGCCTGATTTTTCGGCAATTTAACCAAGGTATTTTTCATTGCCACCTGCGGTTTCTCAAAATCTAAAACCAATTGGGACAATTCCACTTCTTCCGGAAATTCCTGAATAGCAACCTTCGTATTCATGAATTCTTCAATGTGACCAAAAATCTCTTGATCTCTTTCAGTAACGAAACTGATTGCATGACCTTCTTTGTCTTGTCGACCTGTTCTACCAATTCTGTGAATATAATTTTCCTGATTATCCGGAATATCGAAGTTGAAGACATGTGTTACATCCGTTACATCAATACCACGTGCAATTAAATCAGTTGCAATCAATACTCTATAGACTCCACTTTCGAAGTGGTTTACAGCATTAAAACGGAAATTTTGAGCTTTTTGAGAGTGAATAATTCCCAATTCGACACCCAACATCGGTTCCATTTCATCAAATAATTTTTCAGCTAAAACTCTTGAGGAAACAAAAACAAGCACTTTCGTCATATCCTGATTTTCCTGAAGCAAGTGTTTCAACAAATGAACCTTGGAAGTAAAATTCGGAACTGCGATTGCTTCCTGCTTAATTTTTTCCAACGGAGTACCAACACGTGCTGCCTCTATTTTGATTGGATTATCGAAATAGGTTCCAAGGAATGTTTCTACTTCTTCCGAAAGGGTTGCAGAAAACAATAAATTCTGTCTTTTTTCAGGAAGCAAATCAAAAATACGCATCAGCTGTGGTCTGAAACCCAAATTCAAGGTTTCATCTACCTCATCAATTACTACTTTTTTGGCATGTTTCAATTGCAATGATCCATTGGCAGTCAAATCGAAAATCCGACCGGGCGTTCCAACTAAAACATCCAATCCTTGCAGAACCATGGAAGCTTGTGTATTGATATTGGCTCCTCCATATACTCCACCAACTGCAACATTCATATGAGGCGTTAGTTTTTCTACTTCACGCACTACCTGAACAACTAATTCTCTCGTAGGAACGATGATTAAAATTTGCGGATGTGGTTCTTTGGAAAACTTCCATAAAGAAAGCATTGGAAGCAAATAAGCCAATGTTTTTCCAGTTCCGGTTTGCGCCAAACCAATGACATCTTTTCCCGACATCATTACTGAAAATCCAGCCGACTGAATGGTTGTTGGAGTAGTATATTCAAGTTCATCTAAAGCCGTTAATAACGGTTTCTTGATATTCAGATCGTGAAATGTCATGAGGGAAATTTTTCACAAAGGTAATGAATCCATTTTTGTATACTTTGAAAGCTATCTACTTTCTGAAAAATTGGCTTTTCATCCAGTTAATTCCGAAGGGAAAACTAAATCTGTTTAGTTGATAAAACAATGACATATCAACTTAATTGAATCAAAAAACTTTATACTACTACATGAAAAAATATGTACATTTGTTGCGTTAACTCCTTGACAGTATTTCAATTAAGGAGAAGTCAAAATACTACTACCATGACTAAACAAACTCTTTGCGTAATTTTCACTGCATTTCTATTTATGCAGTCCCATGCACAAATAACTGTTTTTGAACCAATGTCTGCAGACATTGATTTTATAAATCCGCGCAGTTATTCTGCAGAAACCGGAAAAAAATACAATTCAGAAAGTGTTTATTCACACCCTGATTTCGGGAAGCTAACCTTTGACGCACCTTATGGTAAATCAGTAGTTGAGGACATTAGCAAAAGAACCTTCGACTCCAGATATTATGTGGATTTGAATGATCCCACATTTTTCTATATTCAACAATCAAGTAAACCGATCAATATGCTTCAAAACGGTATCTGGCGTGCTATTGATCCAACACTTCATGCGGTTTCTCCTCAAATCTATCAATCAGGAATACAACCTTGTCCTACAAAGCTGGATTTGGGAAATAAAAAAACAGTTATTCAATTGGGAGAAACTGAATTTCAATTCAATCATTACTCGTTGAAAATGGTTCATAATGACAACTCTGTTACAACCCATCTGGCAAACTGGTCTCAGATTGTTGTTGGCAATGAAGGAGCCTACATTACGGACGTTTTCCCCGGAATCGATATGAAAATCGTTTTCAGAGAAGCTGGTATTGAATCTGACTTCATCATTCGCGAAAACTTACACATTAAAAAATTGGTGTTTGTAGATCAATTAGAAATTCCATCTCATTTGAATGGATTCATTTATACCAACGAAACGGTTCAGAATGGCCCAGTTATTTTTGAGAATATTCATACCGGTGAAGCGGAGATCAAATTCGATCGCGCAAGATGCTATGATGCTTCCGAGAGTAAACGCTCCTGGATCAATCCCTACACTTTGAACGGGAACATTCTAGAAATTTTATGTGATTCTGCTCAACTGAATAACCCTTCGATGGTTTATCCAATTACTATTGATCCTTTGGTAACTGTGGTCGGACCAATTGCTTCTGCTACGAATATTATGGGATCACGACTAACGCCATTAACCTGCACCAACACGCTCAATGTAACCTTTCCCGGAGGAACAACCCCTTGGGATGTTTCAGCATTCTGGAATATTTATACCGATTTCTGCGCAGATGATTTGTTGGATTACGGAATCTATATTGATTGCTACAGATCTGAAGCAGAAGTCTGGATTACTTCTTCCTGTGGAGGAATTTCACCAGCCGGCGCACCCGCAACCATTTGGACATGCTTAGGATGTAACAGTTACGGAACATGGAATCCAACACTTCCTTTCGCCTCATCCGGAACACAATCGCTAGCTCAATGTTATGCTCCTTCCTGCAGTAATCAAAATATGTCATTTACACTCAACAGCAGACGTACTTACTGTACCAGCTTTTACGGGTATGACCTGTGCAATTATGCGAATTCCTATTGCAATTCTTTACTCCAGTGGACTGTTACCGTTCAGGGAAGAAATGCAGAAACTTTAGCAAATACAGCTACCGGAAATGGTTCCGCAACTTATGCGGCACCTACTTGCGCTTCGGGGACAACACTCTTGAATCCTGGCGCGCAATATGGAGTTCCTGGATATACTTATTCCTGGAATACGGGAGCAACTTCAAGTACATTGACTGTTCCAAACGGCCCGGCAACCTATACGGCAACTGTTACCGATGCCTGCGGAACTATACGAACTGCAACTTTTACGATTACGTGCCCATTGGCAGTGAATTTAAGCTCTTTTGAGGTTGCTAATTCCGGTGCAGAGGTCGCAATTAATTGGGCATCGAGCTTTGAGAAAGAAAACCATCACTTTGCAATCTTACGCGCAGGAAGTGATTTGAAATTTGAAGAAATCGGTCAGGTTTTAAGTCAGGGAGATTCTGAAAATGCTCAGTTCTATTCATTCGTGGACAGAAATCCGTTGGAAGGAGTGAGCTATTATCAATTGGCAACAGTAGATATCAATAACCAGATGAAGTTGTCGGATATCCGATCTATTGAGCGGAAAGGTTCTTCCAAAGCAATCTCCATTTCACCGAATCCAAGCAATGGGAACTTCACGCTAAGTGTCGCTGTTCCGGAAAACGGAGCTTATACCATTTCGATTGCTTCAACGGATGGAAAAGTAGTTTCTCAGCAAGTGAATACGTTTGAGAAAGGCAATCAGGTTGTTCCATTCAACAAGTTGAACCTAACAAAAGGATCTTATGTTATTCGTGTTCAGTCCCGATCGCTATCGGGAGGAAAATTCACCTTAGAAGAAAAACTGGTAGTCGAATAAAGTAAAAAGAATAAAACAAAAAATCCCGACGTTCCTTTGGAAGTCGGGATCACTCTGCTATGAGTTTGGCACCTTATCTTGAATTATTTTTACGCTGTAACTCAGAGTTCTTTTAATTCAAGACTTTTTACCGTGGAAATTACATTTTAGGCATCAACACTTTGTCAACAACATGAATCACACCATTTGATTGATACACATCGTAAGTAGAAATGTTTGCTACGTTTCCTGCTTCGTCTTTCAGTGTAATGTTGTGATCACCATTCATCATAGCCCACAATTTACCTCCTGAAACAGTTGTCATTTCAGCTTTACCTCCACCTTTTTTAATTGCTGCTGCGATGGTATTGAAATCCATTTTTCCTGCAACTACGTGATAAGTCAACACTTTCACTAAGGTAGCTTTGTTTTCAGGTTTCAACAATGTTTCTACTGTTCCCGCAGGAAGGTTTTCAAACGCATCATTTACCGGTGCGAATACTGTGAAAGGTCCTTTTCCCTGCAATGTTTCAACTAATCCACCAGCTTTTACTGCTGCAACCAATGTTGTATGATCTTTTGAATTGACTGCATTCTCAATAATGTTCTTTGCTGGATACATGGACTCTCCACCAACCATTACAGTTTTGTCTTGAGCAAATGAGTTAGAAAAGATTGCTGTTGAAGCAATTAACGCAATTGATAATAATCCCTTTTTCATAATCGTTAAGTTTTGAATTAAATAATTTTGACTCAGTTACGACCAGAAAAAAGTTTTGGATTTTTACAAAACGAAAAAAATTGAAATTATTTTGAAAAAAATCTGCAAGAAGCTGAAATACAGCTATTTAATTTAACAATAAAAGTCCTACTGTAAAATAGATAAACAGACCCAATACATCATTCGTTGTGGTAACGAATGGGCCGGTTGCCAATGCAGGATCTATTTTATACCGATTTAATATCAGTGGAATCATGGTTCCGAAGATGGCGGCAAAAATGGTAACTGTGAGTAAAGAGATACTTACAACTAAAGCCAGACGATAATCATTGAAGAAATATGAAAGTCCGAAAATCAACAAAGAACAAAGCAAGCCATTTACCAAACCGACGATTGCTTCCTTTCCAACTTTCGAAAGAATACTGTCAAAAGGATCGTTTCCACGCGCTAATGACTGTACAATAATCGCAGAAGATTGAACTCCCACATTTCCTCCCATCGCGGTGATTAGTGGAATAAAGAATGCCAATGCCGGAAGATGTGTAATATTCGTTTCGAAGCGCGAAATAACTTGAGCACTCAGGATTCCTCCCAACATTCCGATCAAAAGCCATGGCAAACGAGCTCTTGAAATTCGAAAAACACTCGAATTGGATTCAACCTTCTCCGAGATACCCGAAGCTAATTGAAAATCTTTATCGGCTTCTTCCTTGATTACATCTACGACGTCATCGATTGTAATTCGACCAACTAATTTTCCTTGCAAATCAACAACCGGAACAGAAACCAAATCGTATTTATCCATCACTTTCGCGACCTTCTCTGAAGAATCGCTCGTGGTGACAAAAATCAAATTTTTTCCTTCGTATAAATCCCGAATGGGTGTTTTAGGACTGGCGAAAAGCAATTTCTTCAATGAAAGAACTCCAACCAATTTATTCAAATCATCAATGACATAAATCGTATATACTTGCTCTACATCTTCTGCTTGTCTTCGAAGCTCCACCAAAGCACGATTTACCGGCCATTCCAATCTTGCCTGGATAAACTCTTTTTGCATGAGTCCACCGGCGGTGTCTTCGTCGTAATTTAAGAGGTCTACGATGTCATCTGCAGCCTCGTCATCTTCCATTTGAGAGATTACCTCCTGAATCTTGTCATCAGGCAATTCTCCCAAGATATCGGCAGCATCATCTGAATCCAGGTTCTCCAATTGCTCGGCCATTTCCTTGCTCGACAAGGTACCAAGGAATCGATCACGCACTTCCTCCTCCAATTCCATTAAAACGTCGGCTTGAAGCTCTTCGTCTAATTGGTAATACAAGTACTTGGATTGCTCCATGGACAATTCATCCATGATTTCAGCAATATCAGCAAAGTGAAGATCGGTAATGTGCTGTTTGATCCATTGATCATCCTCCGACGAGATGGCTTGTCGGATGCGCTCAAGAAATTCTTTCGTTAGTTCGAAACGCATGGATACTCAATTTTGGTGCAAAAATAAGTCTTTAAAAGCCAAGAAGCAACCTATTCCGGATTACGCAAATATTAAATATTTCAGGAGGTTCAAAAGTTGAAAAAGTTCAAAGGGTCAATTTACAATCGTTCAGCCTTTTTGAACGATTAATCTTTTTGAACATTTGAACTATCTCCCGGATATAGCATCTTTCTTCCTGTAATAAAATAAGCAAAGAAGAATGCCACGAATGAAACTCCTGTTTGTGTTTGCAAGGTGTCTTCAATTAAAAAAGAAAGCATGGTGATCACCAGAAAACCTGTCCACTCAAAAGCATTGATTCGTAAAGCTGTGACAAGCTGAATAAACCATAACCCGATAAAAGCAATAAAACAAATAATTCCACCGGCAATCCAAGTCGTCAAAAATTGATTGTGCGTTAAATGTTGATTTTCCAAGGTCAATTTCGAATGATTGGATTGATATGCTTCTGTAAAAGATTCTTTCATATCTCCAACACCAACTCCGGTGATTGGATGCGTTTTTACAATTGTAATACCGGCTTTTAAGGATTCTATTTTCTCCAGAAGTGATTTCCCGTTCGGATCTTCCGCATCATTCAACTGACCACGCATGCGATATAACTGCGCTGAAATTCCACCTTTTGCCATTTCTATGGAAGCAAATCCCAGTTCCACATTTCGAATATCCTGTTTGGTCATTTTCTGAAAATCGACCGAATCTTTTCGCAAGCCCTTCGAGGTCATGTATCTCCATAAAATATTTCGAATCGGATTTCCTTTGAGATCCACTCCATTGTGGTAATCTACCTCAGAAGATTTAGACCATTCTTTTTCCAATTCTCCATCGGCAATAAAGGCTTGAACAGGATATCCGTTTTCCCAGTTTATTTTCCAAATTACATCAAAGGTGTATTCGTTTCCGTTTACCGTTTTCTTCACGTAATCAGCGGTATTAACGTGAACTTTATGCGGAATCGGTTGCAATTTTATATAGAGAAAAATACAAACGAATAAAATGAATGCACTGAATGATGCAATAAATGCCCGTTTGATCCAAAGGGTACGAATCGACTTGACTTTAAACCAGAACATCATTAAAATAATCCCCGAAAGCGTAAATACGCCCATTCCAATTTGAGAAAGGATGGTATAATAAACGAACCAAACAGCTAACAAAACGGCAATCCATCGACACGGAAACTTTCTGATCCACCAAGCTGCACAAAAAACCAAAGCAAGAACGATCATCATTGCATAGCGCAAATGTGAAACGAACAGAGAAAGACTTCTGATATCATCATAAACTTTGGAACCCCACCAATGAAAGTAAGTTCCTACGTTGATGAAACTGGTTATGAAAACAGCAATCAAAAAGCTTAATATCACCCATTTGTAGTGTTTGAATGCGGTCAAGGGGATTGCAACAATCGCGAGTGGAATTGCATAGAGTGTCAATTCTCTACGAATCATATTCCATGCCTCATGTTTATCTGTCGACCAGAAAACAGAAAGGAGCTCCATCACAAAATAAGCAAAGAGCAGCCAAAGCCATCGATTCGAACTCCAATTTTTCCAAACGGTCTTCCAATCCCAAAGCAAAATTACGTTGAGCCCTAAAAGCATCGTTCCAATGGAAAGAGGAATCTTACTAAAGGGCAAACCTGCTGCAATTCCTATCATTGCAACCAATTGAATATAATAATGAACGGGCTTCCCGGTCAGTTTATCCAGCATAAGTAATCGCTATATAAATCGATAACGCTTATTTTCCGAGAATAGTATTTACTTTTTTAGTATCTGAAAGAACTTCCAGTGCTTTTTGAATATCCTTATCAAATTGGAACGCTAGTTCCGCACGCCCATTTTGAAAATAGTAACGCGATACGATCTCGCTGGATAAGATTTCGGTGATTTCCTCTTTGAACTTATCCAAATCGCGCTCTTTTGACGGAGTCACTTTTGACAACAATTGTTCATAATCGGATTTAATGTCTTCGAAATAACCTTCGTCCTCAGCCGTTTTTTTCATACGCTCCAATTGTTCTTCGGAAGCTGTTGAATAAGTAAATTCCTGTTTTAATGCATAAGCCTTGAATGCAGCATAGTCTTCCGTACTTAATTGAAATGTTTTAGCCGGAGCAATTGTCTCATGCGAACGTTTGTAATCAGTCGCAAAATTGAAAATCACATTATTGCTGACCAACATTAAAAGCAAACGCGAATAATCACCCTTTTCAACTACGATATCCGGCTCAATTCCTCGACCGTCAATTACCTTTCTACCATTCGCAGTGGTAAATGTTTTCAATAAGGAATCTGCAATTGCTTTTGGCTTATCGCCCAATTCTTTCTCGTAGTATTCTAAACGCTGTACGCATCGGCCGGAAGGAGTGTAGTACTTTGAAATCGTCAACTTGATTTTTGATCCGTATTTCAAATCAAAGGTTCGTTGAACCAATCCTTTTCCGTAAGAATTCTCTCCGATAATGACTGCTCTGTCTAAATCCTGCAAACTTCCCGAAACAATTTCAGAAGCTGAAGCAGATCCTCCATCAACCAAAACTACTAAAGGAATCGCTAAATCCAATGGATCTGCAGAAGTTGCATAGGTTCTGTTTTCTTCCGGGATACGTCCTTTTGTAGTAACGACAGTCTGACCTTTTTTCACGAAAATGTTTACAATTTTCACCGCTTCGATTAATAAACCTCCACCATTTCCACGCAAATCCAAAACCAAATTGGTCATTCCTTGTTGCTTCAACTTTCCGTATGCTGAAATTACTTCAGCAGAAGCTGTTTGAGTAAATCCGTTCAATTTAATGTAGCCAGTAGTTCCATTGTTCATCATTCCGAAATAGGGAACATCCGCCAATTTGATTTCGTCACGAGTAATGGAAATTGTTTTTTCCTGTCCAGCGCGTTCAACACGCAACTGGATGGTAGAACCTTTTGGTCCACGCAAGCCATCAGAAACCTCATCGCTTGGTTTCCCTTTCATGTCTTTTCCATCAATGGAAATAATTTTGTCTCCTGCCATTGCACCAGCTAGTTGTGCAGGTTTTCCTTCGTAAGGTTCAGCAATAAAGGTATAGTCTCCCATTTTGCGGATCAATGCACCGATTCCACCGTATTGTCCGGTAGTCATCATGCGGTAATCTTCCATGTTTGATTCGTGGTAATAAACCGTGTACGGATCCAATTGTTTCAGCATCGCATCAATAGCAGTTTTGCTCATTTCACCCGGTTTGATCTCATCTACATAATTGGTTTCCAATTGCTGAAAAATGAGGTCCATTAATTCCATGGACTTAATCTCCTCGAATCCATTGGATTGTGCTTTTACTGGTGAACTGAAACCAATAAGGATGGTTATCAAGGCGAAAACATGCAAGAATTGCTTCATATTGCTGATCAAATTTGATGATGACTTTCAAAAACCATTCCGGAAAATGGAATCTAAGAAGGTAAAAATACCGAAAGATTGGGAATCCGACTTGTTTTTTGATGTTTTTTGACGAATGGTGGATCGTTTAGATAAGCACAAATTGAGTTTACTGGGGAACATTTAATTCAGCTACCAGTTTCGTTACCAATTTTCGGACACATTTTTCCAACTCCTGATAGGTCATGACTTCTTTGTTCGTGTAGATAATGAAAAGTGCTAACTGTTTACCGGATTCATTCAAAATGGCTTCCAAAGGTTGTTTTTCTCTGCGTAAAACCTCTTTTAGCAAACGTTTCACGTAATTGCGATCATGTGCCCGTTTAAACTGACGCTTCGGAGCAGATAGCACAACTTGAAACGGAACTTTCTCAACGGATTCTGTTTCCAGATAGTAAACTTTCAACGGAAACGCACGCAACTGCTTTCCCTCCTGAAAGAGATGGTCGATCATTTTTCGACTACAGAGTTTGTATGCTTTTCCGAATTTCTCCATTTTTTAAAGACTAGAGACATAAGACCAGAGACATAAGACTTAAATTCCATCTGTGGTCTTAAGTCTAGCGTCTTCTGTCTTTAAAAGTCTATTTAACCGTCCACGTAACACCTTCCTTGCCGTCTTTCACAACAATTCCGGCTTCTGCCAAACGGTCTCTAATTTTATCTGATGTGCTCCAGTCTTTGTTTTCGCGCGCATCTTTGCGCATTTCCAAGACCAAATCCATTACGGTAGTCAAGGCGCTATCCGAAGAAGCTTTTTCAATAGCCAATCCAAGTACATCGAACACGAATCCAGTGAATTCTTTGGTCAATAATTCCAAATCGCCTGCTGTTATCGTTGCTTTTCCCTCTGAAATGGTATTAATGTATTTCACCGCTTCAAACAACCCTGCAACTAGCATTGGGGCATTGAAATCGTCATTCATTGCTTTATACAACGAATCTACCAAGGATTGTACATTTTGAGATGACGTGTCTTTTATTTCCAAAGAACCCAATTTCTCATATGCGTCAGACAAACGTGTAAATCCTTTTTCAGCTGCATTTAGTGAATCCGGAGTGAAATCCAAAGTACTGCGGTAATGCGCCTGCATCATGCAAAAACGAATAACTTGCGGTGAATAAGGTTTGTCAAAGACTTCCGTCGTTCCATCCACAATTTCCTTTGGCAAGAAATAATTCCCCAAAGATTTGGACATTTTCTGTCCGTTTACGTTCAACATATTTGCGTGCATCCAGTAACTCGCCGGACTAACTCCTGCCGAACCACAACTTTGTGCAATTTCATCTTCGTGATGCGGGAACTTCAAATCCAATCCACCACCATGAATATCAAATTGATCTCCCAAATATTTCGTGCTCATGGCAGTACATTCAATGTGCCAGCCCGGATTTCCATCACCCCAGGGTGAACGCCAGATCTGCATATCATCCGGATTTGCCTTTTTCCACAAAGCGAAATCTGCAAAGAAGCGTTTCTCTTCCTGTGCATTCAATTCGCGTGTTTCTTCTGCCAACTCGTCTACTTTGCGACCACTCAGGATTCCATATTCGAATTTCTCGCCGTAAGCACGTACATCGAAATACACCGAACCATTCACCACATACGCAAACCCATTTTCAATGATTTTCTCAATCACTTCAATTTGTTCCTGAATGTGCCCGGTAGCCGTTGGCTCAATGGACGGAGGCAGTAAGTTATAAATGCGCTGCAATTCCTGGAAGTTTACATTGTATTTGTAAACGATCTCCAATGACTGAACCTGCTCAACTCGCGCTGCTTTTCCAATAGAATCAACTGCTTCTCCTGCCGAATTGGTAATGTGCCCTGCATCTGTGATGTTTCGTACATACTTCACTTGGTAGCCCAAATGCATCAAGTAACGATAGATCAAATCGAAGTTAATGAAGGTACGCATGTTCCCCATGTGTGGCTCACTGTAGAGTGTAGGACCACAGACATACATCCCAACCTTGCCGGCAATAATTGGTTTAAAGACTTCTTTTTCACCTGAAAGACTGTTGTAAATCAACAAGGGAGTACTGGGATTCATTGTGTAATTATTGAAAAGATTTTGTGATGCGAAGATAGGGAGAATTAAGAGAATTGAAAATGGAGAATTGAAAACTGAAATTATTAATTGGTGAAATTAGCGTTTATTTTAGTTTTCCTACTGCCAATGTCTTGCAGGCTGGCTTCAGTCTTTCCGCCGCGGCGGACTAAGTTTTGTTTACCCACTAACGTTTACCCCTGCGTCGCATATTTCGTAACTGTCGTTGCTGCGTCTTCATAAGCTTTGCGAATGATTGACCCCATTTCTCTCGATAACTTAACCCGCTCAACCATTTTATTTATACTTTAGTCGCACATGAATATCGAATCTCAAAAAAACAAACTGGGTTTTCTGGATGGTGTGCGCGGTATAGCTATGATCATAGTTGTTTTTCATCATTTCGGATTGGCATTTTTTCCTGCGATCAATTATCTGAATCCGGAGAAGATACACCTTGGAAATGGCGGTGCAGAATTACTCATTGCAAAAACTCCGCTCAATCTCTTTTTTAACGGCGGATTCGCAGTTTCCATCTTCTTTGTCTTAAGTGGTTTCGTGCTCAGCTATAAATTTCACCTGTCGGGGAGCAGAAAACTCCTAACAGAATATGCCGCCAAACGTTATTTCAGGCTATTTATTCCGGTTGCCGGATCAATAGTCATTTGCTACCTTCTTCATGTTTTCGGACTCTTCACTACTAAAAGTGCAGAAAACATAACTAAATCACCAGAATGGCTTGGTGGTTTGTACACCAATATGAAGGGTCCCGGCGATGTTCTGAAGAATGCTGTTTTGGATGTTTTTTTAAACAACGATAACCGCTACAATCCCGTATTATGGACCATGACGATTGAATTCCTGGGTTCTTTATTGCTATTCTCTTTTCTCGCATTAACCGGCGATAATAAAAAAACCTTGTTACTTCATATCATTGTGGCAGTTCTTATTTTACTTACAGACAAAAAATTCTATGCTGCTTTCATCCTCGGGTCATTGATAAGCAAACTTTTTGTAAGCGGTTTTTCTTTTCCAAAAGGAATCAAAGGCATCGTTATAAAATGTCTGCTTTTGACAGCAGGAATTTATTTCAGTTCCTTTCCACAAAGTGTTTTCACACAACAGAGTATTTGGAAACCACTAGATTGGAGCTGGACAAGTGGCTACGACCTTTTCCACGTTCTAGGTGCCTTTTGCATTCTATTTGTAATTTGCTTTGACCGAAACTTCATTCGTTTCTTCTCTATAAAACCCTTTTTATATCTCGGAAAGATCTCCTTCTCATTCTATTTGCTGCATTTAGCCGTAATGTGTTCTCTCGGATTTTTTGTTTTCAGTGAGTTCTGGAAACCCGGAAGCTATTTCATTCCTTTTGTGATCTCATTTTTAGTTTCTATGGCAGTTTCATTTGTGGTTGCTCATTTTTACTACAAGTGGTTGGACAAGAGTAGCATACGTTTCTCTGAAAGAATGGGAAAATTGATTACAAAAGGGGGTGATTCAGAATAAAAAGCCCGGTCGAATTTTCGTCAACCGGGTTTACGCAGTAGTAATTTAGACTGTGGTGTCTATGCGCCTTCGCTGTAGCTTCAGCGTAAGCGTTGGGGTTCTTGTTTTACGTAAATAAATCAATTCAAACTCCCACTTCTCTCCATCTATGACGGAGAAAAATCTTCAAACGTTGTCTAACGCTTGTGAAATATCTGCAATAATATCTTCGTAATGTTCCACCCCGACGGATAAACGAACTAGGGACGAAGATATTTTCATAGCGCTTTTAACATCTTGAGGCACATCTGCATGGGTCATCGTTGCAGGATGCTCCACCAAACTTTCCGTACTTCCTAAACTCACTGCCAATTTAATCAATTTGAGCTTATTCAAGAACGTGAAAGCCTCCTTTTCTCCTCCAAGGACATCAAAAGAAATCATCGCACCGCTAGAAGTATATTGCTCCTTGTAAATGCGTTGTTCGTTTGCTGTGCCTTGTTCCGGAATGAATCCGAGGTAGTACACATGGGTTATCTTTGGATGCGAACGCAGAAATTGAGCCACTTCAACTGCATTCTTCGCTTGTTCTTCCATTCGAACTTTCAGGGTTTCCAAACTGCGCATCAACAGCCAGCCTGTCCAAGGACCTGCCATGTTTCCTAAAAAAGTGCGCAATCCTTTGATCCTCGCCATTAAAGCTTTGGAACCCAAACAAGCTCCTGCAATCACATCCGAGTGACCACCAATGTATTTCGTAGCAGAATACAAGACCAAATCAGCCCCATGTTTTAAAGGATGCTGCCATAAAGGTCCCATGTAGGTATTATCGACCGAAAGAATCACTTCTGTGTCCGCTTTTGAGAAGCGCTTTTTAATATCCGCACACATTTGAATATCAATCAATGCATTGGTTGGATTGGCAGGTGTTTCGATATGAATCATGCGTAAACGATCTGCCTTTCCAGTGGCCTCAAGTCGGGAAACAATCGTATCAAAATCCTCGTCTGCACGAAATCCAACCGAGTCGATCTGCATCTTTTTTAAAAAGTGGTTGATGAAATGATCTGTTCCTCCATAAACCGGACGGGAATAGAGTAATAAATCACCAGGCGACAAAAACTCCATCAATGCAGTAGAAATGGCAGACATCCCACTTTCAAAGACAGCACAATCTTCTGCTTCGTCCCACAAACACAAGCGATTTTCGAGAATCTCCAGATCCGGATTGTTTAATCGTGAATAAATCAATCCCAACTCCTCATTCTCCCCTTTTTCACGAATTCCATAAGCTACTTCAAAAAATGCCTTTCCCTCTTCCGCCGTGTTAAATACAAAGGTGGAAGTTTGGAAAATCGGACATTTAATCGCCCCTTCCGAAAGAGAAGGTTTGTATCCATAACTCATCATTAAACTTTCTGGTCTCATTAAGAATTTCATACGTTTATACCACTACTAAGTAAACATAAATTTTGCTCACATCTAAAATGCTAGAATATTATTCCGTATTTTTATAAAACACATGTTCTTCTTTCTGAATTTTAACAAATCAGAGGCTGGAAACAGAATTATTTTCTCAAAATCAAAATGTATGTTGTCATTAGATTCCATTGATCATCAAATTATTCTTCTTCTTCAATCCAATGGGAAGATGAATAACAAGGAAGTAGCCAGTAAAATAGGCTTGTCGGTTACTCCTACTTTTGAGCGGATCAAA
The DNA here is from genome assembly GCA_002483265.1 of Flavobacteriales bacterium UBA7666. Taxonomy (GTDB): domain Bacteria; phylum Bacteroidota; class Bacteroidia; order Flavobacteriales_D; family Crocinitomicaceae; genus Fluviicola. The sequence continues at coordinate 64,550 of DLHO01000010.1, forward strand.
CGCATGGAGCGCATGGGTGTTATTCAGGGTTATAGTGCTCTCATCAACCGAAAAGCGATCGGGAAGGATTTGAAGGTCGTTTGCCAGGTTAGTCTAAAAAGTCATGAAAAAGAAGGAATTGATGTGTTTGAAAGCGCGATCCGGGAACTTCCGGAAGTGAGTCATGCCTATCATGTTGCTGGCGCTACCGATTATATGCTTACGATTGAAGTAGCAAACATGGAGGTGTACCAGGATTTCCTAAAGAATCAATTAGCACGAATTCCACATATCGGACAAGTAAACAGCAGCTTCGTCATGTCAGAACTGAAGTAAAGGTCGCCACGAATTCACGAATTTTAGCTCGGCTAACGCGCTCGCATTTATTTCATTTTTCACCTATTTTTTCGATTGTTTCAAATGAACTTTTTTACTATCTTAAAGTAAATGAGGCAATTAGTATTATAAAGCGAAGCTTATGAAATCATAGGCTCTTGCATGGAAGTCCACCGAAACTTAGGACAAGGTTTTTCAGAAATCGTTTATAAAGATGCGTTGGAATATGAGTTTAAATCACAAAAAATTTCTTTCTCTAGAGAAAAGGAGTTCAAAGTTCACTACAAAGACATTATTCTTCCACATCATTTTTATGCAGATTTTGTGGTTCTTGATTCTATTATTCTAGAAGTGAAATCAGTCAGTCAACTTACAAAAGCGCATTACGCACAAGTCATCAACTATTTGGCTGTTTCAGACCTGCCACTAGGACTCTTGATAAACTTCAACGAAGATAGTTTGAAATACAAACGTTTTGTTCTTTGAGATTTAGCGAGCGTGTTAACCGAGCAAAGAATTCGTGAATTCGTGGCAAGTCTCCACTCTACCAAACTGAAAATTAAAGTTAAAAGATCACCCTACTTTTCCGTAAGCTCGATTTTTTGGTTACATTTATTAGGAACACATAAAAACAAAATATCATGTCAAGTAGCACAGGAAATATTATGATCGCACTTTTAGCAGGTGCAGTAATTGGAGCAGGAGTTGGGATTTTGTTAGCCCCGGATAAGGGATCAGCAACACGTCAAAAGTTAAAAGACAATTTGGGTAAGGGAAAAGATGGTTTGATGGATAAATACCACGAATTAGCTCAATTACTCCATCGTAAAGCAGAAAATGCAGGTGAAGATATCAGCGATTTTTTAGATAACGCTATCTCAAGTGGAATCCATGAAAAAGATGAATTAATCTCACTTTTAGAAGAAAAATTAGAACTTTTGAAAAAAGGGGCTAAAAAAGCAGCAGCAACAGCTAAATAAGGTAGGATGGCATTTGAAGAATTAAAAGAGAGTACTCAGCAGATTCAAGAAGAAACAAAAGCGTACGTAGAAAGTACTGTTCAATATTACAAACTGTGGGGATTTCAAATAGTAATGAAATCAACCAGAATGATTGTACGGTTTTTTCTGCTTGGTTTCTTCTTGATGATTGCTCTCCTTTTTGGATCCATTGCTGCAGCACTGGCTATTGGAAACGCAATTGACAGTATTGCTCTGGGTTTTCTAATAATCGCCGGAGCCTACTTCGTGGTGATTATTTTAATCTGCTTTCTACGTCTTAAATTCGTTGAACGACAATTTTTGCGGGGATTTTCAAAACTATTCTTCGATAATTGATGGAAAAAAAGCCGAAAATATATTCTTCTTTTGAAGAAATTGAGCTGGATCTAAAAATCCTGAAACTCGAGCGCGAAATTCATGCGCAAAAATTTAAATTGGGCGTCCAAAAGACGGGTGAAAACCTGCGTCCAATGAATTTGCTCCAAGACTATATTGGAGAAGGAAATCGCAGCACTTTTTCTATGATAGAACAAATTGTAAAGTTTATTTTACAGTTTGCCATGAAGAAGTCTGAGGAAAAAGAATAAAAAGTAACTTCGGAGTACTAAATTCATCCCATGAAAAAAGTATTCTTTCTCGACACAGTGCATCCAATTCTTTCCGAACGGCTCACTCAAAGCGGTGAATACGAATGTATCGAAGCTCATGACTGGACAAATGAACAATGCGAGTCTCAATTACAGGAGGCTTATGGACTTGTTATCCGTTCGCGTTTCACACTGGATGAATCCTTTTTACAATTTACTCCAACACTTCAATTCATAGCTCGTTCCGGAGCAGGAATGGAGAACATCGATGAGGCATATTGCTCCAAACGCGGAATTCAGCTTTACAACGCTCCGGAAGGCAATCGCAATGCGGTTGGCGAACATGCCTTGGGAATGTTATTATCCCTGATGAATAAGATCCACACAGCAAACAGAGATGTGAAAAGTGGAATTTGGGATCGGGAAGGAAACAGAGGAGTTGAATTGGATGGAAAAACCGTTGGAATTATTGGATTTGGGAATAACGGAAAAGCTTTTGCAAAGAAATTGCGCGGGTTTGATATCACGCTTCTTGCTTACGACAAATACAAAACTGGTTTCGGAGATGATTTTGTGATTGAAGCAACTTTGGAAGCCGTTCTTCGAAAATCGGATGTGATCTCTTTTCATATTCCACAGAACGAGGAAACTATTTACTTCGCCAATCAGGAGTTTTTTGATGCATTGGGGAAACCTATTTATCTATTAAATTTATCAAGAGGAAAAATAGTTGAAACTAAATCATTAATTGATTCTATTCTAAAAGGAACAACCAAAGCAGCGGGATTGGATGTAAATGAATTTGAAAAAAAATCCTTCGAAAAATTCTTTGAAGATTCAGATAATAAAGAATTGAATTTCTTGTTGGAGTCAGACCAAATATTATTGACTCCACATGTTGGTGGTTGGACAACAGAAAGCTACTACAATCTTAGTTCAGTTTTGGCTGATAAAATTTTAGAAGTTGAAGATTGAAAAAATAATTAATTGATTATCTTAATAATAGCTTGCTTATTATCAAGTTTTACTTTAATAATTAATAGTTGATTTTTTGGTAAAGAGGAAGTTTCAAACTTATTTATTAGTTTGCTCTTTACTACTGACTTTCCGGAAAGATCAAACACTTCAAAGTCAGCATCTCGTTCATCCTTCACTTTCAGAAAACCATCTTTCCATTCCAGAAAAGACTCATCATTTAAATCAGCGATTCCGTTTGTAGTGGGTGTAACAATAAATTCATAACTGATTGTTTGAAATACAGAAGGGTTGTACGGATCATAAATGTCGAAATAACATATTCCATGTCCCGGAGTTCCGTTTAACATGCCTCCAATAATCAATTTAGTTGCAAAAGGTTGATTGGCCAATAAATTGAAGTCAGCACTATCACCGACTTGAACGTTGGAATGAGAAACCGTTTGATCATCCATCAATATTTCCCATTCCGGAGGAATATTGTCAAAATGAGTTGCTTTCCATCGAAGCATGGTATCAACCGAAGCATCAGAAAAAACTTCAATGTACCAATGAGCGGGAGATTGACTGGTCGTTTTCACAAGCAAGGCAGAAGTATCAGACACGTGAAAAACCTGAGCCCGGGAGCTAAAAGACAATAACAAACCGATAGAAAAGATCAAATGCTTCATAATAACTCAAAAAAAGCCATCCGCCCAAGCGAACAGCTTTATCAAAAGTATTCAAAAATTTACTTCAAAGTACATCTTGTTTCATTCTGAATGGACATACCTCCCCAAGCGAATCCTCCTTCACTATTCAAATCTTTACATCTCTTCTTTGCTTTCATTTTGGTTTCATTGAAAGTCGTAATGTTTGTCGTCTGCAATGCGCCATTCGAATAGTACTCACAATAACAGTCGTGATCCTTTTTACAAGAACCTAAAATGGCAATAAACAGAATTCCAAAAGATAATTTTTTCATAGATAGATAATTAATATAGCAAATTTATCATTATTGCGGGATTTAAAGGGAATAGTATTTTTTCAACCCGTGAAAACAAGAAAAACATTTTCAAGAATTGCATATCCCAAACGGTACTTATTTGATTCGAAATCAATAATTAAAGTACTTTCCAGAATCTCCATCATGCTGACTTCTTCTTTCAGATCCGGGATTTGCCCTTCTTTCAATTTATAGAATGCTTCCTTGGCTCCCCAAATCAAATGAAGTGCATTTTCATCTTCAGAAAACGAACCTTCCCGCTCATTTCGAAAATAATCTTGTCCTTGCTTCAATCGGGATGAGAACGTTTGAATGTCAATTCCAACAGGTTTAGAACCTACGCTAACAGCAAACCAACCTTTTGCATGTGAAATAGATAAAAATAGTTCCGGATCTTGTATAAAATAGGGCTGTCCTGTTTCCTTGTAAGCAATTTCCAGCTCACCGTAACCCAGTTCTTGAAGCAACCTTTGAATCCCGCCTTTTTCTACCGCACGCTTATTTATTCCGCCCGCAATCATCTGATCGTAGTCTTCTTGTCGGAAATACGCTATCGTAGAATTCGGATTGTTAATAATGCTTATCATCGTTTACAGGGTTGAAATCGCTCAGATTCAGCTCAAAAATAGCGTATATTTGTACTCAATTATTCTGACGCGTGATCAAAACCATTTTAAAATACCTGTTCCGTCTCATTTGGATTCCCACAGAGTTACTTTTTGCATTCATTTTCGTATTGTTTACGATCGTTCTGTTCAATGCCCAAATTGATACCCCCGAAGTTCCGACTATTCATGTTGGTGAACGAAAACAAGTTGGAAAAGATCATTATGTTCTTGGAAACTCCTACCTGAAAAAGAACAAATTTGGCGTTTGGGAAATGTATCTGGAAGGAGAACCGTACGAAAGAGGCGTTATTTACGGGAAACTCGCCAAAGAATTGGTTCAGGAGCAAGAAGATATTTTCGTTGGACAAATCAATAATTTCCTGCCGAATAAACTTTGGAGACACGTCATTAAATTGATGGTTGGCTTCTTCAATAGTGATTTGCCTGAGAATATTCCACTGGAGAATCAGCAAGAGATTTATGGAATTTCTTTAGCATTTTCTGATCGATACGATTACATCGCTTCAAAATACACCCGTATTCTGAATTACCATGCCGCTCACGATATTGGCCACGCTTTGAATGATTACAGCGTAGTTGGGTGTACATCATTCGTGGTGAAGGGAGAAAAAAGTGAGAACAATCAATTATTGGTCGGAAGAAACTTTGATTTCTACGTGGGTGATGATTTTGCAAAAAACAAATTGATCATTTTTGTCAACCCAAGCAAAGGTTACAAGTTTACTTCTTATTCCTGGGCAGGATTCACAGGAGTTGCATCCGGAATGAATGAAAAAGGCTTAACGGTAACCATCAATGCTTCAAAATCCGATTTACCAACGAGTTCAAAAATGCCAATTTCATTACTTGCACGAGAGATTCTGCAGTATGCAAAAAATATCGATGAAGCAGTGGCCATTGCTAAAAAACGAAACACCTTTGTTTCTGAAACACTCATGGTTTCTTCAGCAGCGGATGGAAAAGCAGTGCTCATTGAAAAATCTCCGAAAAAAATGGGGGTTTATGAAAGTAAGACAGACGTTTTGGTCTGTGCAAATCACTACCAATCGGATGTTTTCAAAAAAGATAAAGTAAACGAAAACAATATTGCTAAAAGTGATTCTAAATACCGTTTCAACCGAATGCAGCATTTATTAAGCGGATCAAATAAACTGAATCGCTACGACGCTGCTTCCATCCTTAGAGATCAATACGGATCTTTGGACGGGAAGTTCCGGGATACCATTGGAATGGGAAATCCGAGAGCAATCAATCAATTGCAGGCGCACCACAGTGTTGTTATGCAGCCAGAAAGCAGGATGTATTTCATTTCCAGTTCAGATTACCAACTAGGAACATTTTTAGGATATGATCTGACAAAAACCTTCAAAACAAAACAGATTCAATTAGTTGATTCGATTCCACAAGATGCATTTGTTACTTCTGAGGCTTACAGAAAGTTTAAAGCATTTAAAACGGTTAAACAGCAAATTTCAGCTTACTTGATGTTTGATAAAGCATTGACTCTTTCTGAAAAAGAGGTGTCTGAATTCATTTCGAACAATTCGGAGTCATACGTCACATACGAGCAGTTAGGAAAGTACTTTCAGAAGAAAAAGCAAACCAAAAAAGCCATTTCTAATTTCGAAATTGCACTTACCAAACGAGTTGCTTCACCTCAAATTGAAGAAGAATTGCGAAATTTGATCAAAGAATGTCGAAAAAATGGAAAATAGCAAAGTACTTGAGCAAGTAGTTGAAACCATTCACTATGCAGTAAAACATGCTCCATTTTATCAAAAACATTTCTCAAAAAACCAATTGGATCAACTGAATTGGGAGAACTTTCGGGCTCTTCCTTTCACCACCAAAGAAGATCTTTCGCAAAGTAATCGCGACTTTTTATGTGTTCCTTCCAATCAAATTGCTGAATACGTAACAACTTCCGGCACTTCCGGAAAACCGGTAACAATCTATTTGACAAAGAATGATTTGCTTCGTTTGGCAAAAAATGAAAAAGAATCCTTTGAATTGACTGGTGCAAAAGCCGGAGATTTGTTCCAGTTAATGACCACGATTGATAAACAATTCATGGCTGGATTAGCTTATTATTTAGGCGTGCAGGAATTGAGTGCAGGAATCATCCGCATTGGTCCGGGAGTTCCTGCTCTTCAGTGGAATTCCATTCTGGAAAACAAACCAACCATTCTGATTGCAGTACCCAGCTTTTTAATCAATCTGATTGATTATGCAAAGCAAAATGGAATTGACATCAATCAAACTTCCGTTCGTTCTGCTATATGCATTGGCGAACCTATTCGGGAAGATGATTTATCGGAGAATGTACTTGCAAAACGCATCCACGCGGATTGGAACATCGAATTATTCTCTACTTACGCTTCAACGGAAATGGGAGCTGCTTTCACAGAATGTACAGCTCATCAAGGCGGACATTTAAACGAAGATTTGATCTTTCTGGAAGTATTGGACGACGAAGGAAACGAAGTTTCTCATGGTGAAAAGGGTGAAATTGTTGTGAGCACTTTGGGAACGGAAGGAACTCCATTAATTCGTTATAAAACCGGAGATGTGGCTCGTGTTTACAGAGAAATTTGCAACTGTGGAAGAACTTCTCCCAGAGTCGGCCCCATTCTAGGTCGTAAAAACCAAATGATCAAGTTCAAAGGAACGACTATTTTTCCACCTTCCATCTACGAAATATTTGACAGCAGATCAGAAATTACCTGCTATAAAATCGAAGTGGCAAAAGATTACCTAGGCCACGATACAATAACGATTCTTTTGGAAAACCGGATTGAACATTCTCCGGTAATGAATCAGATCATTGAAGATTGTAAGGCAAAATTGCGCGTGGTTCCACATTTCGTATTTCTGGAAACGGATTATTTGAGAAGTCAGGTGTTTAAAAATCACATGCGGAAGCCTGAGAAGATTGTGTTTAAATAAAACTCCTGGCGACGCGATAACCACTTCCCCTTTTCCCGCAAATGCGCAAATTTTGAGAGACGCCTACCGGTCGCCTTCTTCTGTTGTATAAAATGGATCCATTTAAATTGACACTAAGACCAGCGAGACCGGTAGGCTCGCTTTTTTAATTTGCGCATTTGTGGGAAATAAAAAAGGCCGCGATGAATCGCGGCCCAAACATTTGTATTAGTATCTCATTACATCTTCACGATGTGTGCAATGGCATTCACCAATGTACTGTGCTTTTTAACAAATGGATTCGTTTCATCCCAAACATATCCAGCTAAAACCGAACAAATTTGTTGTCTGATCGTCTCATCTACTTTTTCGCTGAAGAAAATGTCCCCTAATGTTCCTTCATACCAAGCCAATACGTAGGTTCTGAATACATCAATTCCTTTTTTCAAAACAACGCTGTAATCTTTTTCCCAATCTACTTTTCCGCCGTTTAATTGCTTTGCAACCAAAGTTGCAGCTTTGTATCCGGAAGAAATAGCCAATGTTACTCCTGAACTAAAGATCGGATCAAGGAATTCTGTGCTATTCCCGCACAAAACATATCCTTCACCATAAACTTGTTTTACGGAAACGGCATAATTTACAATCAAACGCGGTTCGAACATAAATTCTACACCATCATAACGACCGTTTAACCCTGGGAATTCAGCTACTTTTTGTTTGAATAGTTTTCCGCCATCAGCGTAGCATTCGTCTACAAAATCTTTATTCCCTACAATTCCAACTGATGCTGTTCCATCGGAGAAAGGAATAGACCAAATCCAAGCCGTATTGTCATTGAATGCATGTACAAAAATATTTCTTCCATCTTCAGGAGTTCTTCTCGTATCATCTAAGTGTGCGAAAACAGCTCCTCGAGGTGGTGTTGAAACCGGAACTTCCAGATTAAACATTTGAGGAAGTACACGTCCATAACCACTAGCATCCATTACAAAACGGCAATGAACTTCATGAATATCTCCGTTTGCATCACGATAAGTAACTACTTGCTTTGAAGCCGATGTTTTTACATCTGTTACTTCCGCTTGAAATTCTACTTCCGCACCTTGTTTCTCCACTTCTTTAATCAATGCATGATCAAAATCAGCACGTTTCACCTGAAAAGTATAAGACCATCCTTCTGAAAACTGGTTTTCAAACAGGAAATCGCAACGCTCACCATCGTGGTAAAAGCATGCTCCTGTTTTAACCTGGAACTTCAAAGCCTCAACAGCCGGAAGCAGACCCAGTTCGTCCAAATAATCCATACTGTGAGGTAATAAGCTTTCACCAATGACAAATCGTGGGAATTGCATTTTCTCTAAAACCAAAACTTTTAAACCCTCTTTGATCAATTTAGAGGAAGCTACAGAACCCGCTGGTCCTGCACCAATTACAACAACATCAACTTCTTTAGTCATACATTTTGATTTTTTCTATTACTTGCTTATTATTTACAAAATTAAAAGATGTTACCAGAGCACCAATGGTCGCACCCAAAATTCCATGAAAAATGATATTTTGACCGGTCAAAAACAGATTCGGAATGTGTGTTTTTGTATTGATTTGCGTTCTGTTCGTATGTTTGAAATCCTTCTGTATCCCATACATTGAGCCCTCCGGCGTAGAAACGTAATCTCTATAAGTAATTGGAGTGGAAGAATAACTATTTTTCACTTTTGATTTGATTCCGGGAAAGCGTTCTTCGAGTCGATTTAGAATGCGTTCCTCACACATTTTTTTAAACGTTTCGTATTCGTCTTCTCTTACGCCTTCTTTCACAATGGTGCGAACAGAGTCTTTCCAGGTTTTAAACTCATTAAAATCAAGATAACACATCACTGAGATCGATTCTGCGTACTCTTTTGTGTTTTTAGAAACCTGTGCAGAGGTAAAAGTCATTTGCGGCCAAGATTCTGAAAAATGAAATTCATCGTCCCAAATATTATCAGTGTAATAATCGTAATAATTCGAATTGAAGTAAGGAAGCGTATTCTCATGAAGCGACAAATAGATCATAAATGACGCAATCGTATTAGGAAGTGCACTCACCCGATTCGCATAAGCCGTTTTAAAGCGGTCTCTTCCCAAAAGATGAATCGTTTCTTTCGGATGCATATTGGAAATCACAAAATCACAGGCATATTGAGACCCATCAGAGCAAACAAGTGACTGAATATTTCCTGATTCATTGAAATTTGCACTAACCACTTCCTTTCTTCTTAAGACCTCTCCTCCATTTTCAGCAATCTTCTTCATCAATAACTTCGCGATCTGAGAACCTCCGTTTACAAAGCGGTAACTTCCTTTTATGAAGCTATTCAAGATTAATGCGACGACATAAAAAGGTGTAACCCCCTTCAATCCGGCATACAACGGACCAGAACCCAGAATAACTTTGATTAAATCTTCATTATCTGTCAAATCAGCAAGGTGCTCCCAGGCTCCAACTTCCAGCACTTCATTGTGTTCAACGTAATTTATCTCCGATTCAAGCTCAATGTTGTAAAGAGGAAAATAGGTACAATACAATTGAATCTCTTGTACAATTTTATCAATATCCTCTTTGTTTTCCGGGAAACTTGCTTTTAGATGATTTCCAAAATTGGCGTATCCAATTCCATGACTTGCAGTAACACCATTAGCCAAACGAACGATATCGAATGCATTTTCATCCAACCGCTTCATGTCCAAATCATCGTAGATTTCCAGATACTTGAAAATTCGGTACAAATTCTCTCCTTTATCCAAACCACCAACATAATGAACTCCCGTATCGAATATTTTTTTATCGCGGCTAAAAACTTGCAATGAGCCCCCAATCTGATGATTTTTCTCCAAAACCTGAACCTGATAACCGTGCTTAGCCAGAATCAAACCACTTACCAAGCCGCCGATTCCACTTCCGATCACTACTATTTTTTGTCCTGAGTTCAACTTAAAGTCTTTTAAGAATCATCAATACGTTGGATGTCTTTGATGAATGTTCAATCAATTCGAATCCAAATCCATTTTCAGTTGCAAAACGTTCAATTTCAGTTGCCGACAAAAATGACAAGTCATTGGTTGTCTTATTAAATTTAAACCATTTTGTAGAAAGGATCTCTGTTAACTTCGTGTTTTTCAGTCTATCCTGAAATTCTATGATTCCATCACGAATGACAATGATTCCGTCTTTTCCCAATTTCAAATTGACCTTATTCAACAAGTCCAGTTGTTCTTGCGGTCGCAAATAATGAATCACATCATTAAAGAAATAAACATCCGCTTCCGGCATATCCCATTCGCGAATGTCAGCCGTTTGAAAACTCAAACCATCCGATTTTTTGATGCAGTTATTGGCAACTGCTACTTTGTCTTCGTCATAATCCATTCCAACTATATCTCTAGTCGAATCGAAATAATTTAAGAAAATAGAAAGGTAACCATATCCGCATCCAACATCAACAATGCGTTTTCTGGTATCGATCAATCGGTTATAGAAATCAAAATTCTTGCGTTCCATTGCCCATTTCACGCGAACATACCATTCCAAAACCGGACCTTTGAGCAAATAGTTTTCAAGGACTTTGCGCGTATAGAAAGCAGTAGTTGCATATTCCTTTCTAAATTCAACCATTTCCGCACGCATGATCTTCACGGCACGTTTCGAAAACTCACTGTAAGATTCTCCCTCCAGTGAATGCAATCTATCCAAGGGTTTTATTAGAATCTGACCTTGATTAATGATTAAATCATTCTTTGGATTGACCTCGTGATTCCCCAGAATCAACAAGGGTTGAATGGGAATATTCAATTCTTTGGAAATGTAAAAAGCTCCCTTGTGAAAACGTTTGATGTCTCCATCGGCGCTTCTGGTTCCTTCCGGGAAAATTACCAGGGAATAGCCCTGATCAATGCGGTTTTTGATTTCATCCAAATTACCTTCTGCACCTTCCTCTGCAAATAAATATCCTCCGTAACGAATAAACGGCGCGAAAATGGGTGAATTGTAAACCCACTTCTTCACCATAATAATCGTCTTCGGATGCAGCATCAAAACAACGAGTATATCCAGAAAGGAAGTATGATTTGGAATAATGACACTCGGATTTTTATAATCTAGCTTATGTTTATCAACTACTTTCTTCTTCACATGAACACCAGCATACAAAGTAGATTTAGCCAATTTTGAGATGCAGAAATTTAAAATATTCCGTTTGTGAATTCGCTTTATTGGAGTTGGAATTAAAATGAAGATCAAAATGATATTCAAGATTAAACTTCCAACGAAGAAATAGAAAAACAATAAAAGACTGTAAATAAAGTAGAAAAAGGTAATTGGTCCGCGTCCTTTTTTCAATCTATTCAATACAAAGAAATTATAGACACGTGGCTGAACGTAAAGCGTGATTAGCATAATAGAACCGATTCCAATCACACTGATTGCTCCGATAGAGTGAATTGCAGGATGCTGAGCAAAAATGAGAACACCCGTTCCAATTATAGTTGCAATACCCGAAAGAATAATTCCCGATTGAGTGGATTTAAGCGAATTCACGCCGGTTCTAGCTTGTTGGATCAATCCATCTGTTGTGAAAATACTGAAGTCGTCTCCCAGACCAAAGATGAAGGTTGCAACAATGATATTGATGAAGTTGAATGGAATGTCAAAAATACTTGCAATTCCTAAAATCCAAATCCATCCCAAAACCATCGGGAAAAAGGCAAATAAGGTCAACTCGATTCTTCCGTAAATAACCAATAAGGAAAAGAATACGAGTAAAGAGGAGAATAAGAAGAGGTAATCGAAATCCTGCTTCACCACATTCAACATGGATTTAGCCATTTCCGAAATATCCAGTACAAAGACTCCGTCAATTTTTTTCAATTGCACCTTCACCTGATCCTGTTTGTCTTTCTTAACTGTAATGGAAGTGACGTAGGTATGCAAGTCTTCATCCTCTGAAACAAACTTATTGAGACCGATTTCTTTTACCAACTCCTGACCTTCCAGCTTATTGAAAGAAGGGGTTTTCATCGAATTGAAAAACGGTCGGAAACCTTCCGCATTCAAACCAACTTCCGGTGCAAGTTTGTTAATTTCCTGTTCCACATTCGGATTGGCTTTCCAGAAATTCGACCAACGCTTCTCAGATTCTTTTAACGTTTGATTCGAAGGAAGATAAGGCGACAAGGAAATAAACTCCGAAATTCCGTATTCTTCTTTAGCGGATACAAAAGTGTTATAAACAGCATCGTTTTGAGAACGCGCGTTTTCCATGGTCTTAGCCGCCGAAAAAACAAACAGTTTCTTATCCGTATTCGGATTGATTCCTGTATAAAACTTCTCTTTTTGTTTCAACTCCGGAGTATGAAACGAAAGGTTGTTCATATCCGAATCAAAATTCACATTGGAAGACTTGTATAAGAAAACCAAAGACACCAATGTGATCAATAAAAACGAGACTCTAACGAACAGTTTATTTAGTTTAAAACTATTTTTATAATTTCTATTGTCCTTAATTTTAATCTTCAAACTTTCGATTAACACCGGAAGAAAAAGCAAGGTGAAAAGCACCGATCCTGATAAGGTACAAAGAGCAATCAATCCGAAATTCTGAAGAACTACCGAATTGGTGAAAAGCAATGCTGAAAGGGCGGCAATGGTCGTAAAACTTCCTAAGGTCATTGGTGAACTGATCTCCTTCACCGTTTTTACTACACTTCCCAAATGCTTTAAATGCGTAAAGAAGTGGAAGGAATAATCCAATACAATTCCCAGCAAAACAGAAGATGTCGCCAAGGAAATGGCAGAAATCTCCGGATGCAGGTAACCAACCAATCCGGCACCGCTTAAAATTCCAAAAAAACCCGGGAGTAAGAAATAAAAGGGAGCCAATACACTTCTATAGTAGAAAACAAGCAAAAGCAAAATGGCTGAAATGCTGATTATGGAAGTTAAAAACGCATCAAACTTGACCTGTTTTGCATTAGAAACAGCAATTTGGAATGTCCCAAAATAATCGAACCCCAATTCCTTTTCTTTTGCTTTCGTTTTTTTGAATTTCTCCAGTCGATCTGCAAATGCCTCTAATTTCTTCGTGTCTTTCTGGTTCAAGTCAATTGTACCAAAGAAAAAAGCATATTGCTCATCACGCGAATAAACCACCCCGTCTTTTACGACATAATTACTGGAATCAGTATTCGGGTTGAGTTGCTTCAACTGCCCGTAAAACAATCCCAAAGGATCATTTGCAGCTAACTTACTAATGAAGAAGGCATTTGAACCGGTCAATAATCCAGCTGTTCGTTTCAGTCCTTTCTTAATAGAATCTGTTTGAAGTTTCAGCTGAAGCTGCTTATAATCTTCATTGGTCAAATTGCGAACGGAACTTTTTTGAAGAAATGCAATCAAAGCTCCTTCATCCACCGTCTTTACAACTTCAATATCCTTTAATTCTCTTGAGAACTGTTTTTCAAGATCCGCCTTCAGATTTTCTAATTTCTCCAGAGTGATTTCTTCGTCTTCCTGAGCTTTGATAGAAAATACAACTTGTTTGTTGAGCTTGTTCTTTTGAACAATGTCATTGAATTTCTTAAACTCTTTTCCCTGAGGAAAGATGGCGTATAAATCTTCGTTGATCTTTAATTTCGAAACCCCAAAAAGCAAAAAAGCGACCACAAGTGTGAAGCTTCCCCAAAAAACAAGTCTTTTTTTAAGAAAAAATTCAACTATTCGAGCGCAAATTTGACCGATCATTTGTGTTAGTTTCGGGAAGAGGAGAAATATTAGTCGGCAAAACTACAAAAATATCTCATGTTGTGAGTTTTGCGCCGTTTTTGTATGCGTTCAGTAGTTTTTTGAATCTCGGTTTATCCCACTTTTTCAAAATAATCAAGGACGCATTGAAGGCTGTTTTCACCGCAATGGGAACTCCACCACCCAATTCTGCCCATTGACCGCCAATGATCAGATTTTTAACCGGTGTGCGATAATGTGCAATTTTACTCTGCATATTCTTCTTACCCGGCCTTGTTCCCATCATAGAACCATTCTTATTTCCGGTGTAACGATGATAGGTTATAGGGGTCGCTACTTCATAAAATAAAATATGTTCACGCAAATTGGGACACATTTTGGCTTCTACACGTTCAAAAATGATTTGAGCAAACTCGTCCTTCAACTTTTTATAAGCCTCCGTTCGAACGAAATCTCCTTTTGCATTCGTTTCGGTCTGCCAGTTATTCATGTAATCCATCCAAGCCGGAACATACAAGGTGACCGTTCCCATTCCTTCAGGCGCAAGTGTTTTATCTCTAACCGTTGGTGCCAATACAGAAATAGCCGATTTATGCGGATCACCGGAGCTGTGTTCGTCACGCGTACTGGATTCCTCACAAACTAGAGTCAGTTCATGGCCAAAACCTAAGCTTTCTGCCGTACAATTCAATGCGACAGAAATCGTCACTGAAGAACTATACATTTCAGATTCATTGAGCGTTTCAAAGAATTTAGGCGGAACCAAATTAGGCGGAACCAACTTGCGGTATAAGAAATCGACATCACAAGCAGCGATCACATATTTTGTTTTCACGGCATATTCTTTCGCTCTGTTTTTATAACGCACTCCTGTTATTTCATCGTTGTCAAAATCAAAACCAACGACCTCAGAACTTAAACGGATCTCACAATTATCCGGTTTAACTTGTGTCTCTAACCAAGCAGGAATAACCTGACTTCCACCAATAGGAGGGTTTTGATAATCTGAATTATATGCCCAGGCAATTGGAAAGATGCAAGACAAAAGATCGCGCTCAGTACAAAACAACTCTTGCAGATCCGGATCAGTAAAGAATTTACTCAACCCTTTTTTTACTCCTTCATCTCCACCACCACTTATTGCGTAAGGGATCAAAGGATAAATAATTCCCAATTGCTTCATGCGAAAGAATGGAATTTCCCAAGAAGATTTTGTTTCAACCGATTGAAAGAATTCAGCAAATCTCAGAGAAACCTTCGCAATCCGTCTGGCAACTTTAAAAAACCGTACAATTCCTGCTTTTTCATGTGGAAAGTCCAAAATCAACTGATCTCTTAGTTCATCCGGATTATTTGTGAGTATGTAATCGTGATTTGTTGAAATATGTCGTTGAATCCGTTTCATTAGTTGAGGCTTCGGATAATCTTCTCCCAGCATTTTAAAAACACGGGTAACAGTTCCTTTTTCATTGTATTGATTCAGCCAATGAATTGCTGTATCAAAGACAAAGTCTTTTCGCTCAAACCCTTGTAAATATCCACCAATCAGATAATGTTTTTCCAGCACAAGAACTTTCATTCCTGATCTGGATAGTAGTGCAGCGGAAAGCAAACCACTTACCCCCGAGCCGATGATGGTGACGTCAAATTCTTCGTTCATTCGGCTTCAAAATTAATGAAATAGAGCTTTCACCACTTCAAAGTTCACGATTTTAGCAAATTGCCAGCTACTAAGAAATATCGTTCAGGCAAAAAACTATTTTTTTTTCTAACTTTGGCGCCACATTTTAAATTAACCCTGATCGAGCAGCAAGTTACTAAACCCAAGTTCGATATAGATTGAACCCATGAAAGCATTAAACTCTTTATATGAGGCGCAAAAAATTGCCTTTAGCCCATTTGTATTCCAAACTGTTTACACCATGTCCAGCCTTGGAATTATGGACGAACTGTATGAAGAAAGAGATGGTTTAACAATTGAAGAAATTGCAAAACGCAAAAACATTAGTGAATATGGTGTTCGTGTTTTAGTTGAAATGGCTAAAGCTGCAGATATTCTGGAACTAAACGATGACAAATACACCCTTTCCAAAATCGGTTACTTTCTAACAAGAGATGAAATGACAAAGGTGAACATGATGTTTACCCAAGACATTTGTTATAAGGGATTATTTCATTTGAAAGATTCAATTTTGAATGGTAAACCGGAAGGACTAAAAGAAATTGGTCCGTGGGCTACCATTTATGAAGGGTTATCCATTCTACCTGAACCATTAAAAACATCCTGGTTTGAATTTGATCACCATTATTCAGACAATTCGTTTGGTGAAGCATTGAAAATCATTTTCCAGCACAATCCGAAACACATTTATGATATCGGTGGGAACACTGGAAAATGGGCCATTGCAAGCACACAACACGATCCCAATGTGCGTGTAAGCATTTTTGATTTGGGTGTCCAATTAAAAGTAGCGAAAGCAAATATTGAAGCAATTCCTGAAATCAGAGACCGTGTAGATTTCAATGAACGTGATATGCTGGATCCAAACTCAGATATTCCCGCAGGAGCTGATGTTTATTGGATGAGCCAGTTTTTGGATTGTTTTAGTGAAAAAGAAATTGAAGCGATCTTACTGAAGATTAAGAAAAACATGAAACCGGATTCAACGATCTTCATTATGGAAACATTTATTGATGATCAACGTTTTCCAGCAGCAGAATTCAGTTTAATTGCTACTTCTCTTTATTTTACAGCATTGGCAAACGGAAACAGTAAAATGTATTCCTCTTCTGCAATGAAATACATTGTGGAAAAAGCTGGTTTCGAAACTGTTCAGGAGCACCGTCTTCACATGGATCGTTTCCACACTATTCTTGAAGTTAAATTACCGAAATAAGTTACTCTCCACTTAAAATTACATGAACAAACTTGATTTAAAACAAATAGAATCCTTTAGTCTTGATAAGAAGGAATACATCATTTCCGACGATGTTCGTAAGGAACTGGAAAGATCATTTTCATTTCTTCAGGAATTTTCAAGCGATAAGATTATCTATGGAATCAATACCGGTTTCGGGCCAATGGCTCAATTCAAAATTGATGAAGACAAACTAAATCAATTGCAGTACAATCTGATCAGAAGTCACTCTTCCGGAACAGGAAATGTGTTGGATGCAGAATCGGCAAGAGCAGTTGTACTTTCGCGTTTAACGAATTTCATGCAAGGAAATTCCGGGATCAGCTACGGAGTTATTGAAAAATTAGTTCAGTTTTTAAATCACGATATTATTCCTGAGATTTTTGAACACGGTGGTGTTGGAGCAAGTGGTGATTTAGTTCAATTGGCTCATTTGGCTTTGAACCTGATTGGAGAAGGATACGTTTATATCGATGGTGTTCGCAGAAAAACTTCAGAAGTATTAGCTGAAAAAAATATTACTCCTTTAAAAGTCAAATTGCGCGATGGATTGGGTCTGATGAACGGAACTTCCTGTATGTCTGGAATCGGTTCTGTCAATCTAATCTATTCCTACCGTTTATTGGATTGGGCAATCGCAGCCTCAACTATGATCAATGAAATCGTGGAAGCATATGATGACTCATTCTCGGTGGGTTTGAATGAAGTAAAATTGCACTCTGGTCAGCAAGCAATTGCAAAATCCATGCGCGACTTCTTGAAAGATAGTACCTTGATCAAAAAACGTGAAGAGCTTTTCACCGATGATAAAGCTGCAGAAACAACTGAATTCAAGAAAAAAATTCAGGAATATTACTCCATTCGTTGTATTCCACAAATTCTTGGCCCGGTAAAAGACACCTTGGATTTTGCTAAAACGATCATTGAAAACGAAATTAATTCTACGAATGATAATCCGGTAGTGAGTCTGGAACGTGAAAACGTTTTCCACGGAGGAAACTTCCATGGAGATTACATTTCATTGGAAATGGATAAGATCAAATTGGTCATCACTAAGTTGACGATGCTTGCAGAAAGACAATTAAACTTCCTTCTGAATAGCAAGATCAATGGTATTTTCCCTCCATTTTTGAATACGCAGACTTTAGGTTTGAACTTCGGAATTCAGGGAATGCAGTTTACTGCAACTTCAACAACCGCTGAAAGTCAAATGCTTTCAAACTCGATGTATGTTCACAGTATTTCCAACAACAACGACAATCAGGATATCGTGAGTATGGGAACGAACAGTGCAGTTATTACTAAGAAAGTCATTGAAAATGGTTTTCAGGTAATGGCCATCCACATGATGTCTGTTTGTCAGGCAATTGATTTACTGGATGAAACTAAGAGAAACAAACTTTCATCTAAAACGAAAGAAATTTATACCCAAATTCGTGCAGTTTCTCCGACAATTAACGAAGATATTCCACAATTTGAAGCTATTCGAAACGTAACAAACACCCTTAAGAAAACAACTCTTGCCCTATGAAATGTGCTCTAATCACAGGTGCTTCCAGAGGAATTGGTCGTGCAATTGCACTGCAACTATCTCAGGATTTAAACCTGCATATCTTAATCAATTACGCTTCCAATCAAGCTGCAGCTGAAGAAACACTTCGATTAATTCAAGAAGGTGGTGGAACGGGTGAATTGTTGCATTTCGATGTAAAAGACGGTGCCGCCGTGAAAGCCGCTGTTGAAAACTGGTATGCTACCAATCCGGAAGGCATTATTCATACGTTGGTAAACAACGCAGGAATCACCAAAGACAACTTGTTTCCGTGGGTCACTGAAGAAGATTGGGATGCTGTATTGAACACTTCTTTGAAAGGGATGTATAACTGCACACAAGCAATTATACAACGGATGTTGAGACAACGAAGCGGACGCATCATTAATATCGCTTCTTTAAGCGGATTAAAGGGTGTTCCCGGACAAACTAATTATTCTGCTGCAAAAGGAGGGATGATCGCTGCAACAAAAGCACTTTCTCAGGAAATTGCAAAACGAAATATTACAGTAAACGCAATCGCTCCCGGCTTCATTGAATCGGATATGACTAGCGATCTGGATATGAATGAATTAAAAAGAATGGTTCCTGCAAACCGCTTTGGAAAAGTGGAAGAAGTAGCGTACCTTGCAAGTTTTTTGGCGTCTGAAAAAGCAGCCTATATAACTGGAGAAGTTATTAATATTAACGGAGGAATTTACGCTTAAAATGGAACATCGTGTAGTAATTACCGGAATTGGTGCCTACTCGTGTTTAGGTGAAAACCTGGATACGGTTCTGGAATCCTTGCGCATTGGTCGCAGTGGAGTGATTTACGATGAGCCGCGTAAAGACTTTGGTTACCGATCTTGCTTTACCGGAATGGTTGCCGAACCAGATTTAACCCCGTTCCTTTCTCGTCGTCAACGCATTGGAATGCATCAACCCGCACGCTTTGCTTTTATGTCAACCAAACAAGCAATGGAAGGTTCAGGTTTGGATGCAGATTTCTTAGATAAAACGGAAACGGGAATTATCTTCGGAAACGATTCAACAGCAGGTGCTGTGGTTGAAACCGTTGATAAAGTTCGTGCGAAAAAGAATACGACATTGATTGGAAGTGGAGACATCTTTCAAAACATGAACTCTACTGTGAATATGAACCTTTCAACGATTTACAAATTGAAAGGAATGAATTTCACTATTTCCGCAGCTTGTTCTTCAGGCTCTCATTCGATTGGAATGGGTTATTTGTTGATCAAACAAGGATTGCAGGAACGCGTGGTTTGCGGTGGTGCTCAGGAAATCAACGACTATGCAATGGCAAGTTTTGACGGGTTGGGGGCTTTTTCCGTAAGAGATGCAGCTCCGGCTATGGCAAGCCGCCCATTTGACAGAGACCGTGACGGTTTGGTTCCATCAGGCGGTGCAGCAACGGTGATCATTGAATCTTTAGAATCCGCTTTGAAAAGAAATGCTCCTATTTACGGAGAGATCGTAGGATTTGGATTCTCGTCAAACGGTGATCACATCTCAAATCCAAATTTCGACGGTCAGTTCAGATCATTGAACATGGCTTTGAAACAAGCGAATTTAACACCAAACGATATTGATTACGTCAATGCTCATGCTACTTCAACTCCAATCGGAGATTCAACGGAAGCACAAGCAATTTTCAACGTACTGGGCTCCAAAGTTCCTGTAAGTTCTACCAAAAGTATGACAGGGCACGAATGTTGGATGGCCGGAGCAAGTGAGATCGTTTATTCATTACTGATGATGAATAATGATTTTATTGCACCAAATATTAATTTTGAAAATCCGGATGAACACTCGGAAAAGATCAATATTATTCCAAATTACAAAGAACAAAATATTGATTGCTTCTTATCGAATTCATTTGGATTTGGAGGAACTAATTCCTCATTGATTATCAAAAAATTTAAAAAATAAGAGTTACCTAAACATATGAAAAGAGAAGACATCATTCTTACTACGAAACAATTTTTATCTGACGAATTTGAAGTTGACGCAACATTAATCCAACCTGAGAATAACTTACAACAAACTTTAGACTTAGATAGTTTGGATTACGTGGATTTGGTTGTTGTTATTGAAGAAAACCTGGGGATTAAACCTACTGCAGAAGATTTCAAAACAATTGAGACATTTAACGATTTCTACGATTTAGTTGAACAACGTTTGAACGCTTAAAAGTGAATGGAACAAAAATGGGATGGTAAAACCAAAGGCTCGCTTTGGGGGTATAAGTTCTTTATCTACTCGATTCGATTTTTAGGAGTTCGATTTGCTTACTTTTTTTGTATTGGAGTTTCCGGATACTTTTTACTTTTTTCCCGCAAACCGCGAAGAGCTTTGATTTCCTTTTATCAAAAAGGTTTTCATTACTCTAAATGGCAAGCTGTGAAGGCAACTGCCCGAAATTTGTATTTGTTCGGACAGACACTCATCGACAGAATAGCCTTAAAAACACCTAGAAAAAGAATCTTCACCTTTCGTTTCAATAACGAAGAAGCCTTAATCAAAATGAACGAGGCCGGCAAAGGCGGATTTCTGTTCTCAGCCCATTTAGGAAATTGGGAAAATGCGGGAAACCTTCTAGGCGAACGAATCACATTGAAGATCAACATTCTGATGCTCGATGCGGAAGTTCAAAAAATTAAAGCCTTTATCGAAGACTCTTCCGGAAAATCACAGTATCAACTCATTCCGATCAAAGATGATCTTTCTCACCTTATCCTGATCCACCAAGCATTAAAACGCAATGAATTGATCGCCTTACATGCAGACAGAACATCAGCCGGTCAAAAGAACTTTCGTTTGCCATTTTTGAATGGTTTCGCGGAATTCCCTGCAGGACCTTTTATTATGGCACATAAATTCAAAGTTCCGCTTACCTTTGTATACGCCGTTAAATCAGGAAGTACGCATTATGAATTAAGTGCTACGGATCCGCTCACAGAGTTTGAATCTCCTGAAAAAATTGCAGAAACTTATGCCAAATACCTGGAAGAACAGGTGAAGGCAAGCCCGACCCAATGGTTTAACTTTTTTGAATATTATGTTGATTAATAAAGAGAATATTACATCCATCATCCCACAAAGAGCTCCTTTTGTGATGATTGACAGTCTTTTGACAGCAGATGAATCGGGCTTCAAAACCGAATTTAAGATCGCATCAGATAATTTGTTTTTAGAGGATGCCGTTTTATCAGAATCAGCATTGATTGAAAACATTGCGCAGACATGTGCTGCAGGTTTTGGTTATTTGAACAGCTTGCTGGAAGGTGGTGAACCAAAATTGGGATTCATTGGAGCAGTTACTCACGTAAACGTTGAAAAACCTGCAAAAGAAAACGATCTGATAGAAACATCTGTTCAGGTTCTGAGCACTTTTGATACGATTCACTTAGTAGAAGGAACTGCAAAATCTAACGGAAATGTCCTTTTGACGTGTCAAATGAAAATTGTTCTTGCATGAAAGTCCTGAAATCATCCATTCGTGTACCCGTTCGTTTCAGTGAAACGGATGCCATGGGTGTTGTTTGGCATGGAAACTACCTGAAGTTTTTTGAAGATGCACGCGAGCAGTTCGGAAAAGATTTCGGGATTCAATACCTGGATGTACATGCACAAGGCTACTTCATTCCGATTGTAAAATCAGAGATCTCACACAAAGCCTCCATCTTTTATGGAGAAGAAGCAGTAGTACACATTATTTTGGAACAACACGATTCTGCCAAGATTGTCTTTCGCTACAAAGTAATCAACGATACCACAAAACAAGTTGCAGCAACCGGAATGACCATGCAGGTATTTATGTTTGTTTCTGACCGCACGTTGGAATTAATCAAACCTGAATTTTATAAAATTTGGGAAATGAAGCAAAATTGGATCGATGCATAAACCGGTTTACATATCGCATCTTTCATTGGTAACTCCACTTGGAAATACGGTTGAACAGCATTTCGATGGGTTTAAAAACGGTATTTCCGGAATTAAAATCATTGAGAAAGGTGGTTTTCAGGACACAAACATCCCTTTGGCTAAAAGAACCGAAATCACCTCCAACCGCTACGATACACTTTTAAGAGAAGCGCTGGAAAAAGCACAATTGAAATTTACCGGATTATCCGGAAAAACAGCTGTTATTGTAAGCTCCACTAAAGGAAATATTGATTTACTTCCCGGCGACACGTTTGCAGGTACGCAACCAATCATACACGAATTCTTTCCAAAAACAGACACATTCATCATTTCCAATGCCTGTGTTTCCGGAGTGATTGCTATTAATACTGCTGCAGATTATTTGCTCGCAGGAAAATACGATCACGTAGTTGTAATAGGAATAGATGCTGTTTCGGAATTCGTTTCTTACGGGTTTCAAAGTCTATTTGCTTTGAGTAATGAAACCTGCAAGCCATTTGACAAATCCAGAAATGGAACCGTACTAGGCGAAGGATGTGGAATTGTGTTGGTTACCATAGAAAAACCAAGTGATTTTGCTGTTTTGTACAAAGGCGGTTCTTCATCCAATGACGCGAATCACATTTCAGGACCATCCCGCACAGGTGAAGGCTTGGTTCGATCCATTGAAAAAACATTTAAGCGAAGCGGTTTAACTGCTTCAAAAATTGATTTCGTTTCTGCTCATGGCACAGCAACCGTATTCAACGATGAAATGGAAAGCATCGCATTTGGAAGAACGAATCTGGATCACGTTCCACTGAATAGCATGAAAGGATATTTTGGACATACCTTAGGTGCAGCGGGTGTGTTGGAAACGATTATGAGCATTGTTTCGATGGAGAAAAACATACTATTTCCAAATCTTGGATTTAAAGAGACCGGAACTTCGGTTCCATTAAATATCATTCAACGCATTGAATCAAAAGAATTGACTACCGTTCTGAAGACTGCTTCCGGATTTGGAGGAGGAAATGCAAGTTTAATCTTACAAAAACAGTCGTGAAGATCTTAGCACATAGTTACGTTTGTCCAAAAGGAACTTATCTGAATGGAAACCGGCTTTTCGATACCAGTGAAGAGGAGAATCCACTCAAATCAGCATACCAGCAATTGGGAGTGGAATACCCCAAGTTTTACAAGATGGATGTGCTTTCGAAAATGGCATTTATCGGAACAGAATTGCTGCTTCCCTTCTTCCCGAAAGGAGCCGATCTGGAAAACGATCTTCAATTGATCTTTGCAAACAGTTCAGCCAGTCAGAATACAGACAACTTGTTTGTAGAAAGCTACGAACAGATAAAAAACCCAAGCCCTTCCCTATTTGTATATACTTTACCCAACATTGTTACGGGTGAATTATGCATTCGCCACAAATGGTACGGCGAAAATTGCTTTTTCGTGGAAGATGCTTTCAATCCTGCTCATTTTTCAGATTGGGCACAAATGGGATTAAATAAAGGAAATAACAGCTGTTTATGCGCTTGGGTAGAGGCAAAAACGAATGGCGAACAAGAATGTTTCCTATTTTTGCTGACTAATTCAGAAAGAGACGAACATTCAATCGAACTTGAACTTTCAACACTAATTAAACAATACAGAAATGAGTGACTTAAAAGAAAACCTAAAGGCTCAAATTATTGAGCAATTGAACCTGGAAGATTTAACTCCTGCAGATATTCAAGATGATGCCCCTCTATTTGGAGATGACGGACTTGGACTGGATTCAATTGACGCTTTGGAATTCATCGTTTTATTGGATTCTAACTATGGAATTAAAATTGCAGATCCGAATGAAGGAAAAGAGATCTTTCAATCGGTGAATACCTTAGCAGCTTACATTTCTAAAAATCAATAAATGCGCATCTACGTTACTGGATACGGCGTTATTTCTTCTATTGGTGAAAATGTAGAAGAAACATTACTTGCTCTGCGCTCTGAAAAAACAGGGATCAAGCAAGGAAAAAAAACCTATTCAGAACATTTCAAAGTAGGTGAAATCGGTTGGACAAACACAGAGTTGGTTCAACGCTTTGATTTGACTCAAGAAGCTTCCAGAACAGCCATACTTGGTATGATCGCCGCAAAAGAAGCTTTCAAAGGACATGCATTAAATTCCGATATCAGAACGGGATTAATCTCAGGAACTTCCGTAGGTGGAATGGACGTAAGTGAAATTGCCTACAAAGATTTTCTAAACGGTGAAACCGATGATTTGAGTATTTACAAAAATCATCCAAGCGGAACAACCAGCGAACAGATTGCAAAAGAATTGGAGATAGACGCATATGTAAATACAATCTCTACAGCTTGTTCATCTGCAGTAAATGCAATTATGCTTGGTGCACGAATGCTCTTAAGCGGACAACTGGATCGTGTAGTTGTTGGTGGAACCGACGGACTTTCTCAGTTTACCATTTCAGGATTTCGTTCCTTAATGATCTTTGACGAAGAATGGTGCAGACCTTTTGATGAAACACGAAAAGGAATCAACTTAGGAGAAGGAGCAGGATTCTTGGTTTTGGAAACAGAAGAAACCATCAAAAGATCCGGAAAACAACCACTAGCTATTCTTTCAGGCTGGGGGAATGCATCCGATGCTTATCATCAAACTGCGTCTTCACCAGAAGGATTCGGGGCAACACTTGCAATGAAAAGCGCTTTGAAAGTTGCCGGACTTGATCCAAGTGATATCGATTACATCAATGCACACGGAACAGCAACACCAAACAACGATCTTTCTGAATCCCACGGGATCAAAACAGTATTTGGCTCAACTATTCCACCATTCAGCTCTACAAAATCTTATACAGGACATACTTTAGCGGCTTCAGGAGGAATTGAGGCAGTCTTTGGAATTTTAGCCTTAAACAAAGGAATTTTACTTCCGAATCTGAACTTCAAGCAAGCCATTGAAGAAACGGGACTTGTTCCGGTTAAAAATTATTCTGAAGGAAATACCATCAAGCATATACTATCCAACTCATTCGGGTTCGGAGGAAATAATTCAACCATCATTTTAAGCGCGATTTAAGATGTATTTCATTCAACATATCGAATCAATCACGCATCAGGATTCATTTCAGAAAGACAACATCTGGAACGATTTGAAACCCTTAACCGGCGAAAACGAATTGATCTCTCCGGATTATAAAAACTATATTCCCGTTGCTGCGCTTAGAAGGTTAAGTACCATTTTGCGAATGGGAATTACTGCTTCCAAGGCATGCCAGGAGAAAGTTGCCAATGAATTTGATTCCATTTCTGTTGGAACAGCATTGGGTTGTTTAACGGATACCGAGAAGTTTTTGGTAACCATTAATACTGTTAGTGGCGACATCCTTTCTCCAACTGCTTTTATTCAAAGTACACACAATACTATTTCCGGACAGATTTCATTAGATCTGAAGAATCATGCATACAACATGACACATACGCAAAACGCACTTTCATTTGAAGTAGCTTTGAAAGACGGTCTTTTGTGCATTGATGAAGGAAAAAATTCAGTTTTGGTTGGAGCTGCAGACGAAGCTATTCCATTTTTGGAAAGGCTGCGTGGCTCATTGATTGAAACAGAACACCCGTTTACTTCCGGTGCTACTTTCTTGGTCTTATCCGGTGAAAAAGGAAATTCTATCGCTTGCATTCAAGCATGTGAAGTGTATTTCACCAACGAAAACAAAGCAACTCAAGTGGAGCAATTTCTAGCTGCAAACAACTGCAGTTTTCAGGATTTAGACTTGATTCTTGAAGCGGGTTCTGATTTTAAATCTCAAGCAAAAAAACATTACTCCTTTCTGAAATACAGCGGCTTCTACCAAAGCGCTTCTGCATTTGCAGTGCACATGGCAAATGATTGGTTAATCAAAAACGGGGATGACAAAACCATTTTGATCGTGAATAATTTAGAATCAAATAAATTGGGCTTAACGCTCATACACAGAAACGATGTGGAAGCATAAACTTAATATTGCAGTTGCGCTTAGTACACTGCTGATAGTCATTCTCATTTTCCGGAACAGTCCTTACTTATGGCTTTGGATTTCCTTTGTCATCTCTAATTTCATTGTTTTCCTTGTTTTTGGAATTGTATTTCTACGTTTTCAATATTTCTATCCCGGTATCTTCCGAAATAGCGATCCGGAAGTCATTCTTACCTTTGATGACGGCCCCGATCCGGTTCAAACGCCCCGAATTTTAGATATCCTTCACAAACACGGGATTCGTGCGATCTTCTTTGTAATTGGTCGTAAAGCTCTGGAGCACCCTGAAATCCTTCAACGAATTATTTCAGAAGGACACATGGTTGGTAATCATACACAAAACCACTCGCTTTTCTTTGCAATGTTACATAGCAAAAAAGTGGCTGAAGAAATAGATCAGTTTTCACAAAACATAGAACCATTACTCTCAGAAAAAATTACCATTTTCAGACCGCCCATTGGTTATACCAACCCCAAAATTGCCCGTGCTCTGAAAAAAAGGAAACTGAAGATCCTTGCCTGGAGTGTTCGTTCGTACGACTCCTTTAAAAACAAAGAAGCGTTGATGAAGCGATTGATGAGAACCAGACCTAGAAGTATTGTTTTACTGCACGATAATTTAGAACAAACTGCGGATATTTTGGAAGACTATATTATCCAAGCAAGAGCAAATGGTATCATCTTTGCAAATCAAGAGAATCTGAAAAAATTCATTCATGAAATTAATAAGTAGTTTACTCTTTTTCCTATCGCTTTCGACAACTATTTCTGCTCAGGAATACACGAAAATTAATGATCCTAAAGCATGCAAAGCAGCTTTGGAAAAGCAGCATAAGGAAACAAAATCCATTCAGGCAGATTTTACCGAAACAACTACTTCTTCACTTTTAACCGCGGCACAAAAAGGATCCGGAAAAATGTGGTACAAGAAGGAAAACAAAATTCGCTGGGAAAAATCAAAACCGGAAAGTCAGGTCATTCTAATCAATGGAAAAGCCGTGAAACTTCAGGAAAAAGGGAAAGAAGTAAGCAGCGCTTCTTCCAAAATCGTCGTGAAGAAAATCCAGAGTTTGATGGTGCAAATGATGACCGGTGAGTTTCTAAATGAAAAAGAGTTCAAAATCAGCTATTTTGAGAATAAATCAAACTACAAACTGATTCTTACCCCAAAAAGCGACAAGATGAAACGCTATGTTTCCGAGATTAACCTCATTTTCAGCAGAAAAGAACTCACAATCAAAGAACTGACCATGATGACAGACAGCGATAACAAATTGGTTTACAGCTTTTCCAACATGGAAGTCAACGGAACAATTAACGATACAAAATTCACCACTTTCTGATGATACTAAGAGACACTTTTTATACGATCAATGCATTGAAATTTGAGGACAACGTGCTTGAAGCAGGAATTTCAATCAATGCAAAACATGCCATTTACGAAGGTCATTTTCCGGACAATCCTGTTACACCGGGAGTTGTACAATTGGAATTAGTGAAAGAAATTCTTGGAACACAGTTCAACAAAACCATTCAATTAAAAACTCTGGCTACCAGCAAATTTTTAGCTGTTTTGAATCCGGTGAATACACCCGAGGCAACTTTCAAAATGACTGTAACTGAGCAGGAAGACGAAACCTTAAAGGTTTCCGGGCAGTTAAGCACTTGCGAAGGTGTTTGTTTGAAATTTTCAGGGATTTATTACTAAAGCACCTATTCTTTGGACCACATAGATTCTTTTTGATAATCCTTCTGTTATTCAAACAACAATTCAGGGTGTTTCCTATGTGTTCTATATGCACTAGGTGGTTTCAATTACCACATAAGTAAATTGTGAACTTTCAATTTGTTTTCGGTTCCTTTCGGAACACTTTAAACAATCCAAAACTCACCAAAAAAGAACCAATAAAAGCAATCACAGCAAAAACACATGCTCCAACAATATACTGGTAAGCATTGATTTTTATTGATTCCAAACTCAGATCAGCCAATTGAGCAGTATTTGTTTCACCCGTTAGCACCAGCTGTCCGCATAGAAAACTTCCATAAATGATAAATGGAATCATGGGTGGAATAGAAATATTGGCTGCAGTAATGAACAGCACCTTATTCATCCGGAACAAAACAGCCAACGGAATTCCGATCAGCAATTGAAAACCCCAAAGTGGCACAATTCCCATAAAAAATCCGAATCCGATGGAGAGTGCTTTCTTGAAATTGGATTCTTCCGGTTTGATTGCTTCATGCTTGATTACATTCCAGGTTTGAACAGAGAAAAGCTTTCGCGGATAATACCAAATCAATGCCGTTAGCACTAAAACCGTATTCAAAATGCTGATTCGGGTAAAATCTCGAGTCGGGCGAAAATGAGAAACCCGCTCTGCCGGATCATATTTCACCTGAATAGGAACAGCCACAAAAGGAACGAAACGCCAAGCCAATTTCACAATGACCTCAATCTCCAATTCGAATTTATTGGTAAACAACCATATTTTTTTCAAGGGTTTCAAAGGATAAATCCGGAAACCGGTTTGTGTATCCGGTAAGGTGATCCACGTTTCTACCTTGAACCAGAAGTTGGAGAATTTATTTCCAAAAGAGCTTTTCTGCGGAACTCCTTCCTGATTCATATTTCTCGAACCCATAATTACAGCTCCCGGATTCTGAACAGCTTGTTCAAGCAAAATCATCATGTCACTTGGATAATGCTGTCCGTCAGAATCGATCGTCAAGGCATTGGAGTATCCTTTTTCCTGAGCAAACTTAAAAGCTTTCCGAAGAGAATAACCTTTTCCTTTATTCGCTTCATTGACCAGAATCGTAACTACGTTCTCAAAAGATTTCAAAATTTCCGAGGTAGAATCTGTAGCTCCGTCGTTTACAACAATCACGCAGCTCGACGGAACGTATTCAAGTACCTCCCGAATAACACGCTCTAAGGTCCGTTCGTTATTATAAGTGGGAATAATTACGCAACCGTTTATACTTGTGATTGATGTCAGACCTGATTCCATGGAGCACAAAATTAATCATAACTTTTCAAGAATTCACTGCTAAAATCAACGGATTGGGATTTCAAAAGAGAACAAAAAAGTAGTTTAGAAACAAAACCTTGTTAAATTTGTAGAGGTAAAAGGTTAAACACTTTTATTCAGACCCCAATTAACTATGGCACAGAACATCTTAGTTATACATTATTCCCAATCAGGACAGCTTACAGAAATCCTTGAAAATTTCTGTAAACCATTTGTTGATAGTACGATAGAATGGGTTAAAGTTGAACCGGCAACTCCTTATCCATTTCCTTGGAAGACCGCTTCGTTCTTTGATGCAATGCCCGAAACAGTTCTCGAAAAACCAATTCCGATTAAACCTTTGCAATTCGAAAGAGAGCATTATGACTTGATTATTTTTGGTTACCAACCTTGGTTTTTGTCTCCTTCTCTTCCGGCATCAGCTATTTTACAGGATGAAACATTCCGAAAAATCATGAATGGTACAAATATTGTATCAGTGCTGGGCTGCAGAAATATGTGGATCAATTCACAAGAAGCAGTCAAAAAACAGATTGCTTCTGCAGGTGGAAAATTAATCGGAAACGTTCCGTTAATTGACAAAACCAGTAATTTGATCAGTGTTATAACAATTTTACATTGGATGTTGACTGGAAAAAAGACCAAGAAGTGGGGAATTTTTCCGAAACCGGGAGTTTCAGACGAAGACATTCAGAATGCGAGTCAGTCTGGAGCTTTGTTGAAGGAGAAGTTACAAGAAAATCAAGCAGCTGAATTTCAGGAAGCACTCGTTTCAAAAGGTGGAATCGTTATCCCGATTTCGATTCTTTTTATCGAATCACGGGCAAAAATGCTTTTTATGATTTGGGCAAATTTGATCACGAAGAAAACTGCTAAAGGAGGAAATCGAAAATTTTGGGTTAACTTTTTCAAATATTATTTGATTTTCGCTTTATTTATCGTTTCACCAATTGTTTTAACGATATATCATATCTTTGTACGCCCCTTTAAAGGACAACATATTAAACGCGAATTAGCATATTACAGAGGCACTCAATTGAGATAAGAATGAGCTTGAAGGAAGTATATATAACACGTACGGCATCTTTTTTACCCAATAATCCCGTTTCAAACGATGAAATGGAGGATTATTTAGGTTTAATTAACGACCGTGCTTCTAAATCGAGAAGAATTGTTTTACGCAATAACGGAATCAAAAACCGCTATTATGCAATTCTTAAAGACGGAACTGCAACACATACAAATTCAGAAATGGTTTCATTGGCCATTCGCAATTTGTTTCAGAAAAATCCGCAAGAAATCAAAGAGGTTGATCTGCTTAGCTGTGGAACTTCATCTCCGGATCAAATGATGCCTTCACATGGCGTAATGGTTCATGGCTGGTTACCGGAATCCGGAAATATTGAAGTAGTTTCTCCTTCCGGTGTTTGTTGCTCAGGAATGCATGCGATGAAATATGCTTACATGGCAATCAAATCAGGCATGAGCAAAAAAGCGATTTCCTCCGGGTCAGAGCGTTTATCACGCGTTTTAAGTTCCGATAAGTTTGAATTAGAAATTCAGAAACTGACAGAATTGGAAGAAAATCCGTACTTGTCTTTCGACAAAGATTTCCTTCGCTGGATGTTATCAGACGGTGCAGCAGTTTTCATGTTAGAAGATAAAAAAAGCACAGAAGGTCCTTCATTGCGCATTGATTGGGTGGAAGGAATTTCTTTCGCAAATGAGATCGAAGCATGTATGTACATGGCTGCCGATAAAATGGAAGACGGAACACTGAAAAGCTACATGGATTACGAACCTCAGGATATGATTGAAAAATCCATTCTGAGTATCAAACAAGACGTGAAGTTATTGGATGAGCATATTGTCAAATTAGGATTCAACAAACTGAAAACCAAATTTGAAGATAATAACTTATCAAGTGATGACGTGACTTGGTTTTTACCACATATGTCCAGTTATTTCTTCGAAGACAAGATTTATGCGCAACTAGCAGAAAATGGAATGGAAATTCCGAAAGAACGCTGGTTCTCTAATCTGGCTACTCATGGAAACGTGGGAGCAGGATCAATCTATTTAATGGTAGATGAACTATTTAACAGCGGAAAGCTAAAAGCGGGTGATACCATTTTGCTTGCAGTTCCTGAAAGCTCCAGATTCTCATACGTATTTGCTTACTTAACTGTTTGCTAAATGAAAAAGTCCGAAGTTCCACAAGATAAAAGTGCTCTTGAAAATTTCACAAGAGAAGTTTGCTACGTAAAGAACGAGGACGGTCAATACGATACGGAATTAAGTACCGGCTGGGAAGCTAAAAAGGTTGCTCTGGATGAAGCTTGGAAGGAAATTGAACGAAGAACTTCTGATGCCCGTGAACAAATAAAAAAAGGCGCAGCAAGTCCAATTCTTTACTTCATGGAAGAAAAGTTGATGGATTTCACCGTACTATCCGGCTACACCGGTATCTGGAAATTTCGGATCAAAAGACATTTGAAACCAAATGCATTCAAAAGATTAAGTGACAGCGTTTTAAAACGCTATGCAGATGCATTTGAAATATCCGTTCACGAACTCAAAAATTTTAAAGCTTAGTGTCAGAATTTATTCATCACCAAACTGCCCATTGTGAAAATGGGGTAACCATGAGTTTATTGCAACATCATGGGGTGGACTTTATTACTGAGCCACTCGCTTTTGGAATGGGTTCAGGTTTGTTTTACATTCACATTCCATTTATGACTGTAAACAATGGTCCGGCTATTTCGTTCAGAACAATGCCTGGAGCTATTTTCAAGCGTACGTGTAAAGCGTTGGATGTCAAAGTGGAACGAAAAAAATTTAAAGACCCAAAAGAAGCAACCCGTTTTCTGGATGAGAAAATCGCTCAGGGAATTAAAGTTGGTTGTCAGGTAGGGGTTTTTCATTTACCTTATTTCCCGAAAGAATACCGTTTTCACTTCAATGCTCATAACCTGATTGTTTTTGGAAAAGAAGGTGATCGTTATTTGGTAAGTGATCCTGTGATGGAAATCACGACTTCATTAAGTACTGAAGAATTAGAACGTGTGCGTTTTGCAAAAGGCGCCTTAGCTCCGAAAGGACATATTTATTATCCGGTTGAAGTTGGTGAAATTACTCAAGAACAGGTTAGAAGAGCCATCGCAAAAGGAATTAAACGCAATTGCAGAGATATGCTAAAGATTCCCGGATCTATCGCTGGAGTTAAGGGAATTGTTTATACATCCAAGAAAATACGTGGCTGGAGAGAGAAATTAGGGCCGCGTCAGGCTGGTCTTCACTTAGGACAAATCGTTCGTATGCAAGAAGAAATCGGAACCGGTGGTGGTGGATTTCGTTTCTTGTATGCCGCATTCTTAGAGGAAGCAGCTGTAATTATGCAAAACGAAGAATTGGCTCGTATTTCCGAAACAATGACCAAAGCAGGTGATTTGTGGAGAGACAGCGCATTACAAATGTCCGGAATTTACAAAGGTCGTTTAACTGAACAAAAAGATTTTGATGCTTGTGCAGATCTATTAGTAGAAATCAGTGCAGTAGAAAAACAAGCCTTTCAAGAGCTGGCGAAAATTAAATTCTAAACAAGATGCAGGAGACACTTTTGCATGTTTCAAAAGTTTATAAATCCTATGGTAAAAGTGCCGTTCCAAGTTTAGACGGCATTGATTTTACTGTTGCTAAAGGAGAAATTGTGGGTGTTTTTGGTCCCAACGGTGCAGGAAAAACAACGCTCATCTCCATTCTTTGCAGCATTTTAGACCCAACTCTTGGTTCGGTAATTTATTATGCAGATGGTGAAAAAAGTCCAAAAGAAATAAGAAGCAAACTGGGGTTTGTTCCGCAAGATTTTTCATTCTTCCCTGAGCTTACAGCAAAACAAAATTTATCCTACTTCGGAAATCTATATAATCTTAAAAAAGAGGAATTAGCGCAAAAAACGGATGAATTATTACAAAAAGTAGGGCTTTTTCATGTGAAAAATCAAAAAGTGTCCACTTTTTCAGGAGGAATGAAACGACGTTTAAATCTCATCATTTCATTATTGCATAGTCCATCCATCCTGTTTTTAGACGAACCTACCGTTGGAGTAGATGTCCAAAGTAAGATTGCTATTATGACTTTACTTCAGGAACTGAATCAACAAGGAACAACGATTATTTATACCTCACATCATTTGAAGGAAGCTGAAGAATTTTGCAATCAGATCATTCTAATCGATCACGGAAAAATAATAGCAAACGATACATTAACAAATTTACTTAATAGGCATTTAGTAGGTAATCTGGAGGATCTAATTCTTAAGATGACCGGAACACTTTTACGCGATTGATGAAAAAACTAAGGGCATCCATATTGAAAGAAGTACTTTTAGTGCTCCACGACAAAGTGGGGTTGCTATTGATGTATCTCATGCCCTTGTTATTGGTTTTCATTATTACCATCGTACAAAACAGTGCGTTTCAAATTGTGAATGAAAACAAGCTGACCGTTCTGATTTCCAATCATGATAAAGGTTCCCTAGGTGATTCACTCATAAAGGCATTGACTAATTCAGGGAGTTTTGAAATCAAAAAAAAGGATCACCTTACTGAACCTTCTGTTAAACGAACAACTATTGATGAAGATGCGATGCTGGGAATCTATATCCCCCGCGATTTTAGTGAAAAACTATCAAGCAATGCAGACAATATTTCCAAATTGATGCTCGAGCAAATGGGTGTTATTGAAAAAGCGCCAAAGATCAAACCCAGAAAACAAGAGATTTCTATTTACTTTGACCCCGTAGTTCAGGAAAGTTTTCGCATTTCGGTCATCAATGGAATTCAGTCTATCACTAATGGAATCGAAAATGAAGAAATGGTTTCCAAACTTTTTCTTGAAATGGGATATGATTCGATTCCAAAAAAAATCCGTCAGGCAATCACGAATCGCCAAACCAAATTGAAAATTGCGAATGCAAGTTTAAATGAAGAGGCAGAAATGATTCCCAATTCGAGTCAGCACAATGTTCCGGCCTGGTCTATTTTTGCTATGTTCTTTATGGTAATCTCACTTGGAGGAAATATTGTAAAAGAGCGTTTATCAGGAAGTTTTCTGAGACTTCAAACCATTCCGCGCGGATTCGCATTGACCTTAATCTCCAAATTTCTGGTTTATCTTTTCGTGGCCTTATCACAATTATTGTTGCTATTCTTGATGGGAATTTACATTTTCCCGCACATTGGTCTGCCACAACTAGCCATGCCAAATGCATTTTTACCCTTTCTGGTGGTTACATTACTTTCTGCCATTTCCGCAATTTCATATGCAGTTTTAGTAGGTACTTATGCCAAGACTCAGGAACAGGCAAACGGTTTCGGGGCAATTTCAATCATTATTTTTGCTGCAATCGGAGGAATCTGGGTTCCTAATTTCGTGATGCCGGATTACATGCAGGCCATTGGAAATATTTCCCCGCTTAAATGGTGTTTGGAAGGATATTACACGCTTTTCTTGAAAAATGGTGCATGGAGTGAATTAATTGGTACTATAACTTTCTTATTTTTGTTCACGGGATTTTGTCAACTCTTGATATTCATAAAGTTGAGAATTCAAAATTATATTTAAAATATGACTACAAACAGAGAAGAATTAATTGTTGAGTTCAAAGAACATTTGATTAAATATTTGAACTTGTTGGATTTAGCTCCTGCAGATATTCAAAATGATGTCCCGTTGTTTGGGGAAGAATTGGGTCTGGATTCTATTGATTCTGTTGAATTGATCGTTTTATTGGATCGTGAATATGGAATCAAGATCAAAAACCCAACCGAGGGAAGACAAATTTTGGTAGACGTAAATACAATCGTAGATTATATTATTGCGAATAGAACAAAATAAGATCTATGGCTGAAATTGTTGTAACAGGAATGGGTGCAATCAGTTCAATTGGATTGACAATTGCTGAAAACCTTTATTCCCTGAAACATGAAATTTCGGGAATTCAAAAAGCCAAACATTTCAAATCACACTATTCAGATTCATTGGTCTTTGGTGAGATTGATCAAAGTGATGAGTCACTGCTGCAGGAATTGGGACTTGAAAAAGGGCTTGGTTTCACGCGTACGACTTTAATTGCCATTAAAGCTTTTCGCGAAGCAATTACAAATGCGCAACTCAGTTTAGAGGATCTTGCTTCCACCCGAACTGCTTTCATCAGCTCAAGTACGGTAGGTGGCATGTGTTATACGGATGATTTGTATCACGATGCAAACATGCAGGGCAAACCATCTGAATACGTAAAGAATTACGAAGGTTCAGATCATGCATTGCAAATTGTTCGTTTGTACGGTATGAAAGGAATCACCGATGTGGTCAATACAGCTTGTTCTTCATCTGCAAACGCAATTGCTCTTGGTGCCCGTTTACTGGAAACCGGAAAAGTGGATCGCGTAATTGCAGGTGGAAGTGATTGTCTGGCAAAATTTACTGTTAATGGTTTTAATTCACTGCGTATTTTAAGCGAAGAACCATGTAAACCTTTTGATACCAATCGGGAAGGATTAAGTCTAGGAGAAGCCGCTGCGTATGTTGTTTTGGAACGAAAAGCAGATGTTTCGGATACAAAAAAGATTCAAGCTGTATTTTCAGGATTTGGAATCTGCAACGATGCCTTCCACCCTTCTGCAACATCTGATGATGCAAGAGGCCCTAGAATGGCAATGGAATTAGCTTTGAAACGAGCTGATCTGAAACCCGAAGATATTCAATACATCAATGCACACGGAACAGGAACACCAAACAATGATCTAACAGAATCTTTTGCCTTTTCCACCCTTTTTAAGACTGTTCCACCATTTAGTTCAACCAAATCCTATGTTGGTCATACATTAGCAGCTGCAGGCGTCTTAGAAGCGATCTATAGTATCCTTTCGATTCAAAATCAGGAAGTGTATCCAAGTCTGCGTGTTGAAGAACCTATTTCGGATTTTCCCTTCCAACCTACGTTGAAATATACTCCGGAAGTCGCTATTCAACACGTCCTTTCCAATTCATTCGGGTTTGGAGGAAATTGCACCTCTCTAATCTTTTCAGCATGTATATAAAGGATCTCTACGCTATTTCTCCACAAAAAACACATGACGGTTCATTCGAAAACGGAGACTGGCTGATATTAAACGAATACATATACAAAGCGATCGAACCTTCCTATCAGGATATTATTCCAAACGCTCAATTAAGAAGAATGGGGAAGGCTGTTCGAATGGGAATTGGTGTTTCCTTGCCACTTCTTGAAAGAAATGCAAAACCGGATGGAATTATTTTCGGGACGGCAAATGGTGGATTGGAAGACTGTATCAAGTTTCTAAATCAGATTGTAGAATACAACGAAGGAACTTTAACTCCAACAAACTTCGTACAAAGTACACCCAATGCATTAGCAGGACAAGTAGCATTGCTTTCTGAAAATATGGGTTACAATATGACGCATGTCAATGGATCTCTGGCTTTTGAATCCGCTTTATTGGATGCTTCACTTTTCTTTGACGAACACAAAGAAGAAGAAAAAAGCATTTTGCTTGGAGCGGTAGAAGAAATTTCAGATTATAATTACAACATTGATCGCTTAGGAGAACGCTTTAAACAAGAATTGATTTCCAATAACGAACTTCTGAATTCTAAAACGAATGGCTCTTATTGTGGTGAAGGTTCTACTCAATTTTACATCAGTAACAATCCGGAAAACAGTCTTGCAAAGTTTACGGCATTCAAACAGTCTTCTTACCTTTCCCAAAATGAAATCGGGGGTTTTGTTTCGGACTTTCTTAAAGAACAAAACTTAACTATTTCTGATATCGATTGTCTATTACTTGGAAAGAACGGAGACGTTTCCACCGATTCCTGGTATCAGGAAGTAGAACAATTATTTGGAGAAAAACCAAAAGTCTACTTCAAGAAATCAGTTGGTGAATACCGCACAGTGAGTGCATTTGCAAGTTATTTAGCCGTTCAGATTCTAAATGGAAAAGCACAACATTTAATAGAAAATGGTGCATCAGCACAGCCGCACACCATTTTGATCTATAATCATTTTGACGCTATTCGTCATAGTTTGATTCTCATCCAGAAGTAATTCAAAAACCACATAGATACATAGTTCTTTTTATGATCTAAAAGACCCAATTGAACTAAACCTAATTAATGAACCTAATCAGTTTTCAATTAATAATCATCTATGTTTCTATGTGCTCTATTGTGGTTAAAGAAACGAGGTCGTTTATTTCTTTAGAATGGTGATCGTCTTTCTCCCTTTTATGGGCATCGTGCGGAATACAATATCCCAAATCGGTGTAGAAACTCCAAAAGCTTTATCGTGCTGTTGATAATGATGAATGTTGTGATGTCTCCACCAGAAGTTAAATCGCGCTGGTGCCGGTTTGCTATGTACCATCCAATGGATACTGATATAAACCAGATAACCAATTAAGAAGCCTGGGCCAAAAGTAAATGCTTCAGCTCCCATAAGAAGGTAAAAAACACCTAAAAGTACACATGCAATGGCCAATCCCGGAACCGGAGGCAAAATAATTCGATCTTCATCACTCGGATACTGATGATGAATTCCATGAAATAAGTATTGCATTCCAGTGTCATAAGATGCATCTTTCAGCTTATGATAAACAAAACGGTGTAAGACGTATTCGCCAAATGTCCATGCAAAAAACCCAAGAAAGAACAATAAAATCGTGTTGATCGCAGTTCCTTGAAAATAGTGCATATAGATCCAAAGCCAGACGCCAGCTACAGCGCTATACAATACAATGATGATCCAAAGTTTTGTTTTTGTTAAGACCTCCAGAAGGGGTGATTTGAATAGTTTAGGCGATTTTGCATCAGGATAAACTCGGAATTCATAATTTTCATTATTAGCTTCCATAGAATAGAAATTAGTGAGTATTACTTTTTGAATATGTCAATTTTGGCACTCAGTTGTTCTATTACAACCTGCTACAAAGTTAATCAACTTTAGATGCGATCGGTTCTAAAACATAACTAAAAAGTATGATTTTTAGTTAAAAAAAACTAATTTTTAATCAATAATTTTTTGGAGGGTAAGCAAAAGCTCAGAATAGGTTGAGGTATCCAGAATAAAATGAACCGGGGCATCATCATCCATCATTGCTTCTGCGGTGGCATTCCCCCAAGCTATTACTTTTGTTTCTTCCGGAAGAACATTTAAAGAGATAAAGCTTTTATAATTAGAAGGGCTGGTAAATACATAAAGTGAAAAGGGGGTTGAGAGCAAAACCGGGCTTTCGATTGTATTATAAACTAAAAGTGGAATCTTTTGTGATTGCGGGAGTTTAGCTTCAATGGATTTATTGGATTTAGCTGATTGCGGAAAAAGAGCTACACGGTTTCCAAGCCAATCTTTAAACTGACTCGCAATTTCTTTTGGCTTACCGGCATTCTCACCAAAAAAAGAGACGACATACCCGTTCGACTCGATGTGTTTCTTAGTTTCCAATCCGATACAAGCAATTTGCTGACTGGATTCTAAATTGAAATCTTCAGAGATAAAAAAATCAAACGAGCGTGGAGAGGAGAAAAACACGACTTCCCAACCCCCAGGAATTTGAAAAGGAATCTGCTGAAAGGAAATAAACGATTCCCGAACTAAGAGAATGTCATTCTCCTGACAAAATTCACTTATTGGAAGAGAGGAATCACTGTTTGAACTAAGAAATATACTCTTAATCTTCATCTTCCTCTTCCGTCAATAAGGCTTCCAGTACCACATCAACCATCTCTAAATCATGAGGACCTTCAAATTCAAACCATTGAGCTCCTTCTTCCCATTCATGCGCGAAAGACACCAATAATCTTCCTTCTTCCGGACAATAAGCTCCAAGTGGAAGCTGACAACCACCCTGCAAACGATTCAAAACCGTTCTTTCCAAAGCAATTTGAGATTGAATGTCTTCATGGTTCATAGCTTGCATGAAATTATACAATTCATGATCATTCTCTCTGATCTGCAAAGCCAAAACTCCCTGAGCAGGAGCGGGAATAAATTGTTCCGGATCCAGAACCACTTCATGCATTCCTTTCAGATCCAGTTTCAAGCGATCCAAACCAGCTTTTGCAAGCAAAATTGCATCGTATTCGCCATCCACTAATTTTTGAAGTCGTGTGGGAACATTACCACGCAGATCTTTGATCTGAACATCTGATCGGTAAGCGACCAATTGGGATTTTCTTCGAGCTGATGAAGTTCCGACGATCGCACCCTCTTTCAAACTCCAAAATGCACCTTCTTCAAATGCTTTCGGGTGGATAAGCAATACATCCGCCGGATTTTCTCTTTCCGAAACTGCTGCTATGATTAATCCTTCCGGGGGATTTGTTTCTAAGTCTTTGTGAGAATGTACCGCCAAATCAATCGTATCCTGAAGCAAAGCTTGCTCGATCTCCTTGGTGAAAAAACCTTTGCCTTCCAATTTATCAAAACTCAAATGCTGAATTTCATCGCCCTGCGTTTTAATAATTGTAATGCTTACTTCCGCTCCAAGAGCTTCCAATTGGGTTTTCACATGATTGGCCTGCCAAAGTGCTAAATCACTTCCGCGCGAACCGATACGAATTTTTCTCATGAAGTAAAATTAAGATTTAAACATGATTTCTTTAGCCATGATCATTGGCATACTCATGTATTTTTTCTCCATGTATCCAACTACTTTTTCAAGGATCTCTTTGGAAGAAGGATCAAGTTGATCCAATTCATTTTTAAATACCTCATTGAAAGCTGTTGCACGAATTTCTTTGACCATTTGTGGAACAGGTCTCATGGCAACTTCTATTGCACGCATTTTGGCAATGCTACGGAATTCATTATTCGCTTCTTCTAAAATTTGCTCTACATGGATTACCTCTTGAGAGCGTTCTTTTAAATGACCGTCTGAAATCTGTTGAAGCACTTCTATAGAAATAGTTCTTGTTGGATGGTTCGCATGAACATCCGGAGAAATATCATTTGGTAAAGCCAGATCAACTGTAATTTTCGGGCTTGTTTCTCCATTCAACAATTTAGAATAAAGGGATTCGCCCACCATAATATCTTCAGAACCGGTACAGGAAACTAAAATATCAAATCCTTCCGAATAGTTTTCCAATTCACTTAAGGGATAAGCCTTTCCACCTAACTCTTCAGCTAAAATGGCTGCTTTTTCAAGCGTTCGGTTGAAAATCACAAAATTATTCATTCCGTGTTTTTTCAAAAAGCGCAACATTGCTGTATTTGTAACTCCGGCACCAATAGCTAAAACACGTGCATCTTTGGGAGCGTCCATCCCAACTAAACGCTGGTAAGCAATGGAAACCACAGAAACCGGTTTCAAAGAAATCTTGGTTTCCGTATAAACGCGTTTTGCTGTTTCGATAGTATGGCGGAACAAAATGCGCAGGGTGTCTCCTGAAAGACCCAAATCACGGGATTGCTCAAATGCCTGACGAACCTGAGTAATGATCTCTCGTTCCCCGATTACCAATGAATCAATGGAAGACGCAACTCTCAAAGCATGATTTACCGATTCCATTTTTGAATAAACCATTGCCTTGGAAGCAAAAAAGTTCACTTTCTCTTCATCAAATTCAGGATAAAGAGCAGAAAAGAAATCATGTAAAAACTCAGGGGAAACAGTTTCATTGGTCACTAAGAAGTATTCTACCCGGTTACACGTCGACAAAAACATAATCTCATCAATGTGCAAACGCTCCTTAAGGGCTTGAAAACGTGATTGAACAGAATCTTGTTCGATATGCAAAACTCCAATTTTGGAGACTTCCAAATTTCGATGCGTAAATGCTATTGTATGGAGTTGCTTAATCACAATTGGTAACTTACTAGCTTATGCCTGCAAAATTGGGAAACAACACGCTTTGAATTGTCAGAAAACTGTCAGGTTTGTTAATTTAGAATCAGTATAAACAAATAGAAAGTTAAAAGTGATTCTCTGGGTTTTATAAAATGATGTTATTGAGCAACTTAAGTAGAAAATAAACTAAAAATCATGCTAAACACTGAATGTGATATTATAGAAAAGAACTTTTCAATTTGCTTTATAAACTGCATGAATACGAATGGTGAAGCGAGTATGCTTCAGAAAACAGAATCCAAAATACGAAAAACGCAGCGAAAGCAGGAAAGAGTCGATATCCAAAAACAGGTTAAAAATTTTCTTATTCTCCACGAATTAAGCCAAAGCAAAAACCGATTTTTAACTTGAAAGTGTATCTTTGGTGCCCACAAACCTTTTTTCATGAAAGAAAAGAATGCTGAATTAATTCAAAAACGCGACGCTGCACAATTAGGCGGCGGACAAGCAAGAATTGACAAACAACATGCACAGGGGAAACTAAGCGCAAGAGAACGAATTACCTTACTAATGGACGAAGGTTCATTTCAGGAAATCGGAATGTTTGTGGAGCATCGTGCAACTTCCTTTGGATTGGAAAAAACAAAAAGTCCGGGTGATGGAGTAATTACCGGTTTCGGTACGATTCACGGAAGAGTTGTCTACGCTTTCTCTCAGGATTTCACCGTGCTTGGAGGTTCTCTTTCTGAAACACACGCTCAGAAGATTTGTAAAGTATTGGATCTTGCCATGAAAAATGGTGCACCTGTTATTGGATTGAATGATTCCGGTGGTGCGCGAATTCAGGAAGGTGTTGTTTCATTGGCTGGTTACGCAGATATTTTTTATCGCAATACACGTGCTTCAGGAGCAATTCCACAGATTTCTGTAATTATGGGGCCTTGCGCCGGTGGTGCGGTTTACTCACCTGCATTAACGGATTTCGTTTTCATGGTGGAAGACACTTCGTATATGTTCGTAACAGGACCTAGTGTTGTAAAAACAGTAACGCACGAAGAAGTTAGTTCCGAAGATTTGGGTGGAGCGAAAGCACATGCAGAAAAATCCGGAGTGACGCATTTCACTGCTGCAAATGATGTAGAGTGTTTACGGAAAGTGCGTGAACTAATGACTTACATTCCACAAAATGCAATGGAGTTGGCACCACAATTCGGAACAGCTTTATTCGCAAAAGAAAAGTTAAACCGCATTCAACACATTATTCCTGACAACTCAAACTTACCATACGACATTCGTGAAGTAGTTGATTGCTTAATCGACGACGATACTTTCCGCGAAGTTCAAGCTGATTTTGCGCCTAATATTGTAGTTGGATTTGCACGCTTAGACGGAAGATCTATTGGAATCATTGCAAACCAACCGGCTTCCATGGCTGGAGTACTGGATATTGATTCTTCCAGAAAAGGTGCGCGTTTTGTGCGTTTCTGCGATTCATTCAACATTCCGCTTTTAGTATTGGAAGATGTTCCGGGATTCCTTCCGGGAACAGATCAGGAATGGAGAGGTATTATTACCCATGGAGCAAAATTATTGTACGCTTTCTCAGAAGCAACGGTTCCAAGAATTACAGTAATCACCCGCAAAGCTTATGGTGGTGCGTTTGATGTAATGAACTCGAAGAACATCGGTGCCGATTTGAATTATGCTTGGCCAACTGCTGAAATTGCAGTAATGGGAGCAAAAGGTGCTGCTGAAATCATCTTCAAAGCTGAAATTGCTGCTGCAGAAGACAAAGAAGGAAAATGGAAAGAAAAAGAAGCGGAATACGCTGAAATGTTCGCCAATCCTTATCGTGCGGCGGAAAGAGGTTTCGTTGATGCAGTCATTTTTCCGGAAGAAACCAGAAGTACATTGATTGCTGCTTTCAAATCATTGGAGAAAAAATCCGAAACATTACCGAAGAAAAAACACGGGAATATTCCATTGTAATTATCAATCGTTTAATCAGGTAGGCACGCGATTAA
>DLHO01000010.1:108141-179163 GCA_002483265.1 Flavobacteriales bacterium UBA7666
TTAATCGCGTGCCTACCTGATTAATATCATTTGTTTACAACGTTTCTCTTATATCCCTCACCTGAATCTGCAAAGTTGTTCGGTTTTGCCACGTATTGGTTTCCAGCGTAAATGCACAATCGAATGCACAACCTGCAGCGATCAAATCAGCTTTATCCGCCATATTGAAACCAATTGCTGAGAGTTCTATCCCTGAAATAGGATCAACAAGTTCAAACTTCAAATGTGCTTCCTTTAA
Organism: Flavobacteriales bacterium UBA7666; assembly: GCA_002483265.1. Classification (GTDB taxonomy): domain Bacteria; phylum Bacteroidota; class Bacteroidia; order Flavobacteriales_D; family Crocinitomicaceae; genus Fluviicola. The sequence goes on from DLHO01000010.1 coordinate 108,380, forward strand.
AATGCGTTGCTTATTCGCATAGGCATTTCGGATGCAAAATACCGGCTTGTCATTTCCCGGACCAAAAGGCTCCATCTGCTCCAACATTCTGTAAATACGAGGCACTTGAAGTACCGATTCACCGGCAAGAAATAAATTGGAAGCCGCAATTTCCAGATCTATAACCAAATCCTCCACCTCATCCAAAGGCTGGATGTTTTTCTGAACGTATGAATCGAAATGTTCTCTGAAAAGCGAAATATTCTCCAAGGGTAAAGTCAAACCTGCTGCATGCTGATGTCCACCGTATTGTGTAAGCAAATGTTCACAGGCCGTGATTGCTTCGTACACATTAAATCCCGAAACGGAACGAGCCGAACCGGTTGCTTCTCCTTTATTCTGAGTCAAAACGATTGTTGGCCTGTAATGATGTTCTATTAAGCGCGAAGCCACAATTCCCACAACACCCTTGTGCCAGTCGGATTGGAAAACCACAGTCGATTTCCTGCCATCAAAAAGTTCATCCTGAGAAATCAGATCCAACGCTTCCAAAGTTGTTTGTGCATCCAGAATCCGTCTTTCCGAATTGTATTCATCAATTTCCAGTGCGATTGATTTCGCCTCCTCTTTTGATTCGGCCAATAACAATTCAACTGCTCTCGAGCCACTTTTCAAACGACCAGCAGCATTGATTCTTGGAGCAATGGTAAAAACCACATTCGACAAATCAAGTGGGAATGAGCGTTGAGCCTGTTCTACTAAAGCCAAAATTCCCGCGCGTGGGTTATCATTCATTCTTCGGATACCCTGTTTACATAAAATCCGGTTTTCTCCGGTCACCGAAACGATATCAGCTCCTATAGCAATTGCCACCAAATCCAGGTATTCAAAAAGCTCGACGATATCTTTATTCGTTTTCGAATACCAGGCCTGAAGTAATTTAAATCCAACCCCGCAGCCGCACAGCTCTTTGAAAGGATATTCGCAATCTGCTTGTTTCGGATCTAAAACAATGCAATCCGGAATTTCTGAGCCCGGAGTATGGTGATCACAGATAATAATGTCTAATCCTTTGGCTTTAGCATACTTGACTTTCTCCACTTCTTTAATTCCGCAATCCAAGGCAATTAACAGTTCACATCCATTTTCCAGAGCAATGTCAATTCCTTTGTAAGACAAACCATAACCTTCCTCATACCGATCCGGGATGTGGAAATCAACCGGGGCATAATCCTTTAAAACACTGGAAACCAAAGCCACCGATGTTGTTCCGTCTACATCATAATCCCCAAAGATCATTATTCGTTGATTTGTCTCAATTGCAGTTTGTAACCTTTCTACGGCTTTCGACATATTCAACATCAGAAAAGGATCGTGCAAATCACTCAACTCCGGAGTAAAGAATGAACGAATTTGCGGCAATGTTGTAAGATCTCTTTGAATAAGTATGGATGCCATGATCGGACTCACTTTTAAGTCGTCAACCGCGGCTTGAATTTTTTCAGGACTTGGTGTTTGTTTGATAAACCAGTGTTTTTGCATAAATTTCCGTTTTCTAATATAAGTTATGAAAAAAGTTCTTCTTCTTTTTACCCTTTTAGTACAATTTTTTGGTTTTTCTCAAAAAACCGTTCAGTTTTCGGATCCCCTTCCTTTTGGAAGCAGTTCACAACTTTCTACTGACAAAATTCATTTTGGAAAATACAAAAGTAGCGATTCACAAGTGACTTATGTAATTGATGAAAAAGGCATTTCAATTGTCACGCTTGCCATTGCCAGTATTACCAGAGAACAAGTACGTGAATCTTCCAAATTGCAGGTAAGGGGGAACTATTTGTTGGGAATTAAAGTCAATGATTCCGTTCCTTGCGTACTGGAAGGTGAAAATTACTATTACGGGATCGAATCCAAACTGATGATAGCAGGCGAAGGCTCGACGAATACATTTATCAAAATCAACACGAATAAATATGTGATCAATTTCCATGAAGGATCTTATTTTGAACCAAGCATCGTCACATTTGCCGGAGGAAAAATGACGATTGTTCACAGCGAATTGAACTACCAGCCACTATTCCAGTCCATTTTACAGGTAAACACCATTACGCGTTACGGTTCAGAAGTAGCCATCCTTGCTCCTACTTTCGAGCAATGGGAACGCTTGGAAGTATCCTTATTTACAGGAAAGAAGCTCATTTACACCAAAGAATAGAGCTTCTTAAAATTCCATAAAAAACCCTCCATTTTTCTATCAAAACCACGTCAGACGTATTTTTAACACAAAACGTATCTGATATTTCCTTAATTTTGCAACAAATTAGTATGTTATGAAATTAGGTGCAACAGAAATTATTTTAATCCTTGCTGTAGTTCTTTTATTATTCGGAGGTAAAAAAATTCCGGAATTAATGAAAGGTCTTGGAAAAGGGATCAGAGAATTCAAAGACGCTAGTAAAGGCGAAGAGGCTTCTTCTGCTCCATCCACAACGGAAGAGAAAAAATAGATTTAAGACAATCCATTCTACATGTATAAAACATTTTCGGAAGTTAAAGTTGCACTCTCCGCAGGGAAAACTGTGGAGAGTATCGTGCATTCTTACTTAGAGCAAATTGAAAAGAACAAAGATTTAAATGCATTTCTGGAAGTATTTGCAGAAAGCGCATTAGATCAGGCTCGTTTGGTAGATCAAAAACTGACTTCAGGAAAAGCAGGTAGATTGGCTGGAATGGTTATCGGATTAAAAGATAACATTTGTTACAAAGGTCATGCAGTGAGTGCAAGTTCCAAAATCCTTGGTGGTTTTGAATCACTTTATTCTGCTACCGTTGTTGAACGACTTTTAGCAGAAGACGCTATTATTATCGGCCGTTTGAATTGCGATGAATTTGCAATGGGAAGTTCTAATGAAAATTCAGCATACGGACCAGTCAAAAACAATCTCAGACCAACACACGTTCCGGGAGGCTCTTCAGGAGGTTCCGCTGTTTCTGTTTCTGCAGGAATGTGCACTGTTGCGTTGGGTTCAGACACAGGAGGTTCAATCAGACAACCGGCTTCATTTACAGGAACTTTCGGATTCAAACCAACTTATGGAAGAGTGAGTCGTTACGGCTTAATTGCCTACGCATCCTCTTTTGATCAAATTGGTCCGTTTGCAAACAATCTGGAAGACACGGTTTTGGTGATGGAAATCATGGCTGGTAAAGATCCAATGGATGCTACCAGTTCTTCGAAACCACTTGGTTTTTCTACAAACATTCCTGCTATCGGGAAGAAGAAAATTGCTTATTTGAAGGAAGCTCTTGAAAACGAAAGTATTGACAACGAAGTTCGCGCGATGATGGAAAAAACCATTTCTGATTTGCGTGCTTTAGGTCATACCGTTGAAGGAGTAAGCTTCCCATACCTGGAATATTTAGTTCCAACCTATTACGTATTAACAACCGCAGAGGCATCATCCAATCTTTCCCGATTTGACGGTGTTCATTATGGGTATCAATCTCCGAAAGCAAAAGGAGTGGAGCAAACCTATACCTTTTCCCGTACTGAAGGATTTGGGCCGGAAGTTAAAAGACGTATTATGGCAGGTACATTCGTATTGTCTCACGGATATTACGACGCATTTTATACCAAAGGAATGAAGGTAAGACGCGTTTTGAAAAACAAAACCAAAGAGATCTTCAGTCAGTTTGATCTGATGATTTTACCAACGACACCATCTACTGCATTTGAATTCGGATCAATCAACGACCCAATCCAAATGTATTTACAAGATATTTTTACCGTACATGCGAACTTAACCGGAAATCCGGCGATTGCGATCCCACAAGGAACACACAGCAACGGACTACCCATGAGTTTACAAATTATGGCTGACGATTTCAATGAAGAGATTATTTTCTCATTGGCTGACCAAATCATGCATAATTAATCCCATTTTGCCTATGAAACGATTCGGAATAGTACTTCTTTTGCTTTTTATCACGTTGCTGAATTCATCCAACTTATTGGCGCAACGCAGAACCAAACCACCAGTTAAGGATACCGTAACCGGGGAAGTATTTATCCGAATAGTAGATCAAAGTCTCAGCCTTTATTACGACGACTTTGCAAAAGGGTTAAACTACGATTCAATTGTTGACGCTTTGGATTACGATGCCGGAACCGTTCCTTTATTTTCAGATGATGATTATTGCAAACGATTGGCAAAACTGAATGAAGTTTCCACTTTTGGGTTCGATTGCAACAATGTTTCGCTTACAACTATTAAATTTTTTGCTCAAAACCGTCGGAATTTTGTCCGTGTGGCATTGGGTCGTGGTCGTTTGTACTTTGACTTATACGAAGAAAAACTGACAGAATATGGTCTTCCGCTTGAATTGAAATACCTTTCAGTGATTGAGAGCGGGTTGAGACCACAGGTAAAATCCAGAGCTGGAGCACTTGGTTTATGGCAATTTATGTACGCAACCGGAAAGCAATACGGCTTAAAGGAAAATTCGTACATGGATGAACGCATGGATCCGTTAAAAGCAACAGATGCAGCTTGTCGATACCTGAAGAAACTATACAATATCTATGGTGATTGGAATCTGGCTTTAGCCGCATATAATGCCGGCCCCGGAAACGTGAATAAAGCAATTCGCCGTTCAGGTGGAAAAAGAACGTATTGGGAAATAAGACCCTTTTTGCCTCGTGAAACACAAGGATACGTTCCCAATTTCATTGCTGCGACGTATTTAATGACTTATCACGCAGAACACAATTTGCTTCCTGCAGAACCAAAAATGCATTTTTATCAATTGGATACACTTTGTCTGAATCGTGGAATTCACATGCAAACCATTGAAAAGTTGGTTTCCTGGTCTGTTGAAGACGTTCAAACCTTGAATCCTGTATATAAAACCTCTTATATTCCACCAACTATCCCGAAACAATGTGTGACTGGACCACTCGAAAAAATTGGTTTATTGGTTAGTCTGGAAGATTCACTTTATGCTTTGGAGCAACGTATTTATGGTACCGGAGGTTATAAAAACCCATTGCCAACAGATGTTGCCGTTGATCCGCAAAATGATCAACTCGTTATTTCAAATCCGGTGAACAACAAAATTGATGTTCCGAAAACGAAAGTGATTACAACGATTAATTACACCTACCACAAGGTAAAAGCAGGTGAAAGCCTTGGAAGTATTGCTGCTCAATACAATGTTGCTATTCAGGAATTAATGGATTGGAATGATTTGACTACCGCGCGAATTACAGTAAACCAATTGCTGAAAATTCAAACCAAAGTCAGCACAACGGTAGAAAATGAAGAATATCAGGAAGCAGTAGCAGACAGTATTCAGAATTCCACTAATAAAACGGTTCCTCCACCGGTTCCACCAACAGTTGCTAAGAAATACTATTCTATTCGCAGCGGAGATACTTTTTCCAAGATTGCTTCGAGACATGGATTAACGATGAATCAGTTATCGCGTTTAAATCCGGGAATTTCTCCAAGTCGCATTCGTGTAGGACAGCGTTTGCGCGTAAAATAATATCGTATGAATTCGCTTTCAGTTGTAATCATCACTTTAAACGAAGAGCGCAACATAGAGCGTTGTCTGAAGTCTATTCGCGATCTGGCAGATGAAATCATTGTATTGGATGCATTTTCTACTGACAAAACAGCTGAGATCTGTGCAAACTATTCCGTTCGTTTTGAGCAAAGAGCCTGGGAAGGTTATTCCGCAAGCAAAAATTACCTGAACAGTCTGGTTTCTTCCGATTACATTCTTTCATTGGATGCCGACGAAGCACTAAGTGAAGAACTTTACAAAGAGATCAAAGCAGAAAAAGAAAGTGGATTTTCGGGAACTTATTCTGTCAATCGCATGACGAACTACATGGGAAAATGGATTCGTCACAGCGGCTGGTATCCGGATATCAAACCACGCTTATTTCCAAAAGAAGGATCTTACTGGTCTGGCGAATTTGTTCACGAAGAATTGGTACATCCACCTTCTGAAGTAAAAATATTCAAAGGTGTTTTGGAACATTATTCGTATTATTCCTACGAAGATCACAGAGCCAGAGCTGATAAATATTCGTTACTTACTGCTAAGAAATTTCACGCAAAAGGAAAAAAAGTGGGGCCATTGAAACCAGCAATTAGCGCTTTGGGTCGTTTTGTTGCCATGTATTTTATTAAATTAGGGTTTCTGGATGGCTGGAAAGGTTTCAAAATCGCCCAAATAAGTGCCCAATCCAACGTTTTAAAGTACAAAGAACTAAGAAGACTGAATCGTGAAGGAAAATAAGAATTGGAACGGAAAACACATTGCAATCAGTCGCGTTGACAGTATTGGCGACGTACTTCTAACTCTTCCGATCACAGCCTGGCTGAAAGAACAGTTTCCGACTTGCCGCATTACCTTTCTTTGCAAGAATTACACCGCTCCCATTGTAAAATACTATTCGGCAATCGACGATATTGTGAAAGTGGATGATTTATTCACTTTGCCTAAAAGCGAACAAGCAGATGCTATTGAAAGTCTTGGAATTGACGTCGTTATTCACGTATTCCCTAAAAAGGAATTGGCAAAGTTGTTCAAAAAGGCAAAAGTTCCCACCCGAATCGGGACTTCTCACCGTTTGTTTCATTTGAACACCTGTAATGTAAGACCCAATTTCACCCGAAAAAAGTCTCCGCTTCACGAGTCACAGTTAAACTTTGAATTATTACGTCCGTTTGGACTTTCTGAGATTCCTTCTTTCGAGCAAGTGAGTACCTACACTTCTCATTTTGGAATTGAAAAACAGGAGCTTCCGGAAGCATTCGAAGCACTTTTAAATAAGAAATACGTTGTGCTTCATCCGAAATCCCAGGGAAGTGCCAGAGAATGGCCCATTGAGAAATACACAAGTTTAGCTCAGGAATTAATCGTAAAAGGATACGAAGTTGTTTTTACCGGAACGGAAAGTGAAGGAAAACAATTCAGGGATTTAATTCCGAAAGATCCACTTTGCCATGATTCTACCGGACAATTAACAATTGACCAGTTGATCTGGTTGATCAAAAACGCTGCTGCTTTGGTTGCCTGCAGCACCGGACCACTTCACATTGCCGGTTTTCTAAACACCAAAGCAATCGGTTTATTTTCTCCACGAATTCCGATTCATCCGGGAAGATGGAAACCTTTGGGAAATCATTCTACCACGCTGGTTTTCGATCCGAATTGCGAAAAGTGCAAAGCAAAGAAGGAATGCAACTGTATTTCCGAAATTCCGGTTGAATCCGTTTTGGACGAAATCCTAAAATAACATGCGTCCAATTCTCAGCATATTGATCTATACAAATAGCTGGGTTGCTTTGTGTGTAACAAGTTTGGTTTACGGCATCGGAAGTTATTTCCAACTAGATCATCTCGAACTATTCGCTATCTGGAGTTTCACAGGAACAGTAAGTGCCTATCAACTTCATCGTTTATTTCGTTTAAGACATCTAAAGCATACGGTTCGCTCCAATCGACGGTTACTCTGGATGCAAAACACGTATACTTTTCAAATAGGTTGGTTCTTTGTAAACTTTCTTTCCTGTTTGGCTTGTATGTTTTTTATTCCAATTACCGAAGAAGCACTCATTTTGACCGGATTAAATGTGGTAATCGTTGCGCTTTATGCCCTTCCGGTTTCTTGGATTGGCAATGGAATCCGCCATATTCCTTTTGCTAAAAACATCCTGATCTCTGTTAGCTGGGTGCTCATCATTTTGATTCCCTTCTCTTCAAATAAGTGTTTAGATTCAATTGGGTGGGAAATACCTGCACTTCTTTTTATTGCGGTTTTTGCACAAATCATTCCTTTCGACAGTCGGGATGTTTCTCACGATCCAAAATCCCTGTCTACTATTCCGCAATTGATCGGCACCCAAAAAGCCAAATATGTTGGGTTGATACTCCTGATTAGTGCACTTGCCATGCAAACGCATTTACTGGGATTTCATTGGCTGCTTCCATTCACCGTTTTTTGCGGAGCAGTTGGTCACTTAATTCCTTTCTTGGTAGGTTATCAGCTGCGACTTGAATTCATGTGGGAATTACCGCTGGGTTTGATGGGGCTTTGGTTTTTACTATCCTGAATTTCTATTTCCGGTTCAATTACTCGGTTTTTTAATCATTATTTAATCGCTTCTTCTGCAACCGGAAACACACTTGAACTACCTTCGAAGTGTACAAAAAATAATTCCACTATGAAAAAATTAATTACTTATGCGGCAGCTCTTCTGCTGACAACTATGAGCACTTCTTTCGCTCAAAACAATGCCCAACAGTATCTTGACAATGCGATTCAGACCGCAGAAAACATCCCGCAGGATGTACAAAATGCTTCAAATGCAATTGACAGATTAGTCTATGAATTGAACATCACAAGTACTCCAGATGCAGATGCATTTTACAACGATCTGTTTGTATTGGTGAATCACATTCAGAACAACGCTGACGATATCGATTACTTCATCAGTTTGGCGCAAAATGAAAGTACGATTCCGTTTTCAACAGCACCTGTAAACGGACTTACTGCACAATTGGTTGTATTAAACGACGATGTGATCGTACTGACGAGCCAAATCAAAGATGCAGTAGTTGAAAACCGTTACAACGATGCAAACTCACTAATCCCGGCTCTTCGTACAGCGATTGCTTCCCAAGCAAATGTTGCAGAAAACATCATTACAACGATCGAAGAAATCAAACAAGTTACAACGGTTTACACGGTAGAAATCCGTCTGGTAGATGCACAGGGAAATCCAACTTCTACAAATGATTTGCACGGATATTACGCTTATAATCAAGCAACGGGTGAATACCTTTACCCGGAAGATGAGCGCGATTACAGCACAGGTATTTTCTTCCTTTCTGCAGGAACTTACACCTTCGATTCATTTAACGGATATTGGAGCGGAACGAGTTCAAACACAGTTACACTATCGGATGCAATTGTAAATGAAGATGGTATCATTATTGTAGATCTTGTTTTGTGGTCTGAGTAATGGTTAATTCTTCTTTAAGAGGATACTCAAACAAATGGCGGCGGTTTACCTGTCGCCATTTTCATTTCTGTCTGGAATTTCAATTTGCTCTTTACAATCTTTAACCTAACTTTGCCCCAAAATTAAGATACCGTTAATGGCAACAATAGCAACTTACGATTTTCAAAACAAGCGCGCATTGGTACGCGTAGATTTTAATGTTCCTTTGAACAAAGAAACACTGGAAGTAACTGATGACACACGAATTCGTGCGGCATTGCCAACTATCAAGCATATTTTGGAAAACGGAGGAAGCGTGGTTTTAATGTCCCATTTGGGAAGACCCAAAGAAGGGCCTGAGGATAAATTCTCTTTGCGTCACATCAAAAACAGAATTGAGGAGTTGCTGGGAAAAAGCATTAAATTTTCTTCCGATTGTATTGGTTCCGGTGCACTTGAAATGAGTAAGGGCTTGAAACCGGGAGAGATTTTGTTACTTGAAAACGTTCGTTTTTACAAACAAGAAACTTCAGGAACAGAAGCTTTTGCTGCAGACTTAGCCAAACATGGCGATTGCTATGTAAATGATGCTTTTGGAACCGCTCATAGAGCTCACGCTTCTACAACGGTTGTTGCAAATTACTTTCCGAATGATAAAATGTTCGGTTTCCTGTTGGAAGCTGAAATCAAAAGTGTTGACCGCGTATTAAACAGCGACGACAAACCACTTACGGCAATTGTTGGTGGAGCAAAGGTTTCTTCCAAGATCACGATCATTGAGCGTTTATTGGAAAAAGTAGACAACCTGATTGTTGGCGGTGGAATGGCTTATACCTTCGTGAAAGCGCAAGGTGGAGCGGTTGGAAGTTCCTTGGTTGAAGATGATTTCTTAGCTACTGCAAATGAAATATTGGAAAAGGCAAAAGCAAAAGGAGTGAATTTATACATTCCAACAGATACCATCGTAGCAGACAAATTTGACAATAACGCAAGTACACAATTAGTTCCAATTGGAGAAATCCCTGCTGGTTGGATGGGATTGGATGTTGGTCCGGACTCGATTAAAGCATGTGCTGAGATCATTGAAAAATCCAAATTGATCTTGTGGAATGGGCCAATGGGCGTTTTTGAAATGAGCAATTTTCAAAAAGGAACTGCTGAAGTGGCAAAAGCAATCGTTCGTGCTACGGAAAATGGAGCATTTTCACTAATTGGTGGTGGTGATTCCGTTGCGGCGATCAATCAATTCGGTTTGGCTGATAAAGTGAGCTACGTTTCCACTGGTGGTGGAGCCATGTTAGAATATTTGGAAGGAATTGAATTACCTGGAATTAAGGCGATTCGTTCTTAAGATCACCATTATAAAAAATGATGAAATCGCCAATTTGCTCAGACAGGTTGGCGATTTTTAAAATCCGTTGTTCATCAACTCTTATTAAATTTTCGCTCACTAGCCAGTGGTGCTAATTAGAACTTTAAAAATCAACTATTCTTTATTTCTTAGAAATCAAATAGCGTTATATCTATTGTCTGAATGACATTAGAGGATGATTTAATCCACCAAATAAACCCAACATGAAATCAGCAATCCTGCCAATCCTTTGTTTTATTTCAATTCTTTCATTCGGACAACAACAGACGAATAAACCCGTACTGGAAATTTCACCTATAAACTTGAGTGTAAACTCCACATTTTCATATAATATTCAGGGGAAAATAAGCTATCAGTTTAATAAATACCTTTCACTTGCTGCAAGACACAATCAGGGTGTCTATGATATCTTTTCTGTGGGAGAAAAAAATCCGAACGTGAAAAGGAAGAGTTCTCTATCGGACATCTCTCTTGGAATCACATTGATAAACACACAAAAACCAATCGTTGATCCAACGGAAGAAGTCCGGCCTTCCTGGATTCATAAACTATTACATTTGGATTTGGGCATAACTTATTACAAATTTGCAGCTGTCAGAACTGATTATTATTCCTACGACTTGGATGATCAGGGCAATTACAAGGTAATCAACAGCATTAACCGACTTTCTGCTTCTCTTGGATTTTCCTTTATACTGCGCGAAAACAATGTCGAAGATCCGAATAATATCAAATTAAAAAGACAACATACGTTTTCAGCAGGAGCATACTACGGTCTAAATTATGACTTGCAGGGTTATGTAAAGATTCCGGGAGAAAATCCTGGACTGAGAGCACCAAAGGATTACACCTTTAACAGAGGTGGTTATTATATCAGATACCATTTCCGTCAACAAATCAACAAATACCTTTTCCTGGGAGCAGATTTATTCCTTTCCAGGATGCCTCATGTAAACTACGTGTCAAACAAGCATTTATTTCTATTCAGAGGAGGAGAAGCGGAGGTCAGAATTCAACCTTATGCAGGTATCACAATTGGTTGGGCACTTTAGTTGAACCTTTTTAAACTTTAACTGTAAATCTATTTTGTTACCTCAAAGTAATTTTAATTTTCGATATAAATTCAAACAAGAAACTTAAGCTAATTATGACACCAAATCGAGCCAAAATTGTTCTAACAAATCCTTGTTCCGAAAATTGGAATTCCATGAAGGTGGATGCTGTTGGGCGTTTTTGTCAATCCTGCCAGAAGAGTGTCATTGATTTCAGTTCGAAAACGGATGATGAGATCAAAGCTTTCCTGAAAGAGAAACAAGGAGAAAACCTTTGCGGCCACTTCTACACACATCAGGTGGAGCGCATTCGTATTGAAATTGATCAGAACATTCTGGTTTCCGATATTCCATTCTGGCAAAAGTTTTTGGTCGTCCTATTGGTTTGTTTCGGACCAGATTTACTGGGCACTGATTTCGTCTTCGCTCAAACGGAAACGGATTCTATTCCGGTCATAACCGAGCAAGTTGATTCTTTGAATTCCCTGTCAGTTGTTGAAGCCGATTCAACTTTAGAAGTGGTTGTTGATTCTGTGCAAAAATCGGTTCACCCCAAAAAGAACAAAACAAAATTGGTTTGGGCTTTTCCGTTTGGTGATCAATACATTGGAGGAAGTATTGCCCTCGTTGGTGATCATTATCCTTTTTTCGATGGAATTCCTACACCTCCTCTGGATATTCCTTCTGGCAAAGATCAACCAAAAGAGGACAGCGCTTCAAAAACAGGAATTGCACAGGTTCCCAAAAACAATCCTGTTGATCCAAAACAGCCAAAAAGAAAACCATTGCCACCAGAAAACGCCCTTATTGCGGATAGCGGAGACAGACGAAAAACGAGAAGAAATTAAAATATGAAAAAAGCAATACTTTCAGTTGCAATCAGCATTGGAATTGCTTTCCTTGATTTCGCTCAGGAAGGGGCTACTCTCAACACAAACCAAAACCTATTTGCAGTAAACGAACGAGGCACCATTTTATCACAAGCGAATGAATCCTTAAAATCGAATGAGGAAATCACCATTTTTGTAGACACTACAAAGACAACCACATTCGAGTTCCACAGCACGCTTTCCCCAAGTGACACGCTTTTTGAAACTTTCCCAGACGGATATATTGACACAATCGTATTCATCGGTTGTCGGAATATTAAAGCACTTGAAGTATCCATCCATTATTATGGTGAAGACAAACTTGGCATACAAATTCAGGATTCACGTCTCGTGGCAGTTCAGCAAGCACTAGATTCATCCGGAAATTGGGTTTCATTGGAGCATTACTTCCACAGCGACTGCGGGAGTAGCTATTCTTATGACCGTATACGGAAAGATCAAATCTACCTTTTTAAAATTGGAAAGTATGAAGGGAATTATCCCACAAAACTGAGGCTGAAAGCCTTGATCAATGAGCAGATCATTTACAGTAATGAATTCAGTGGGAGCATCAACTATGAACAACTTCATTCTATCTACAATAAGAAAGAAAATGATGACTATCTCTTCAAATAAGACAATCTTCTTAAATTAGACTCCTTATAAATTCAATGAAACACTTTCAAGCTGTCGGATTCCTGTATATACTCCATTTAGCAGTCATAGTAGTGTCTGCAAATGGATGCATCAACAGCGCAGATCCTAAAATCTTACCCGTAGAAGAAGGTTATAAACCAGATCATGCAATTGATTTTTCACATGAGGTACATGCCAAGATTGATTGCAAGTATTGTCACAATTCAGAAAACGACGGAAAAGAAGCGGGAATACCTGCAGCGAACATCTGCATGAAGTGTCACAAACAAATTATCGGGGATTCCTTATAGATCAGGCATAAATTAAGCACGAATACTCCCACTTTCAAGTATAGATGAAGCATAGATACCCCACCTTTTGTTAAAATCCTATTTATCTAAAACTTTGGGAATTCGGAAATAATCGGAATCCTTTTTCGGTGCATTTTTCAATGCTTCAGCCTGAGTAACGGTCACTTCAGGAACATCATCACGCAGCACATTTACTTCGTCGCTCATGAAGATCAAAGGTTCCACATCATCGGTAGGAATTTCAGACAATTTCCCCATAAAACCAATGATTTTATCCAAATCCTGACGGATAGCCACTTTATCATCTCCCTCAAAACGAAGTCGTGATAAATGTGCAATGTGATCAATTGTTTCTTCTGAAATCTTTTCCATGGTGCAAAATTACGAAATTTGAATGAATCAATTCTTCATTAACCCTCTTTCTCTGAGTGGTCCTGCCAAAATTCCAAAAACGTGATCCGACAATTCAGCTTCGGTCATCTCATTTTGTTGTTCCACAGAAATCACATCATGCATATAGATTCTGGAAACTCCGGGATGCGCATAACCCAAAATCTGATCCGGATCTGAGAACATGTGATGGTGATCCAAAAAGGTGATCGGAACAATTGGAATTTGTGCATTCTTTGACAATTTGAAAGCTCCCGATTTGAACTCCCCCATCTCCGGCAGGTTTTCATCCGGGATTCCACCTTCCGGGAAAATAACAATTGACCAACCTTCCTTCACCGCATTCTTTGCCTGAATAAAAGATTTCGCTGCTTTGATTCTGTCATTGCGGTGAACAGGAATATTCAATCTTTTGAAAAACGTTTTCATTAGAGGGTAACCCAAAATTTCACTTTTCCCCATAAACAAGAAGCGATGCGTTGGCAAAATCGAATACATCACAAAAATATCGAAGTACGAAGTATGATTGGAAACAATCAGGTAAGGCCCCTTCGGTAATCTTACTCTTCTCAGGCGATGAACCCAAATTCCGCATAATAAACGAACGGTGAAACTCCAAACCACATTAATCGGGAAACTCCCTTTTTTCCAGCAATTTCGGGAAAGCGTCAGGCAAATGAAAGGATAAAAAAACAACAAGGTTGCAACGAAGATCAGTCCAACGTATAACTTATAAAATAAACTTAAGACTCCCAGAAACTGCTTCACTTCTCAAAAATAACGCTTCCAGTCAAAAATCAGTTACAAAAAACAATTCATTCTTGGAATTTCTATTCAATTCATTCCTTTTAGCTGAAAGAAACCAGTAAATTCGCAAAAAACAATTTAAATGGCACGAATTCTTACAGGTATCCAAAGCACAGGAACTCCGCATTTGGGGAATTTGCTTGGTGCGATCTTACCTGCAATTGAGATGGCGAAAGATCCAAAAAACGAATCTTTCTTATTTATCGCTGATTTGCATTCTTTGACTCAGATCAAAGATTCGGAAACGATGCGTGAAAACACCTATTCTACTGCCGCTGTATGGTTAGCTTGTGGTTTAGATCCATCAAAAACAACTTTTTACAGACAAAGTGATGTGGCGTTAGTGACTGAACTCATGTGGCATTTATTGTGTTTTTTTCCATTCCAACGTTTAACGCTTGCTCATAGTTTTAAAGATAAATCAGACACCCTGAGTGATGTGAACGCAGGTTTGTTTACCTATCCGATCTTAATGGCTGCAGATATTTTGTTGTACGATGCCGAATTGGTACCGGTTGGTAAAGATCAATTACAACATCTTGAAATTGCCCGCGATGTAGCAGTGAAATTCAACCTGAAAATGGGTGAAACGTTTGTTTTGCCAGACGCACGCATTGATGATGCAACCAAGATCGTTCCCGGAACAGATGGTGAAAAAATGAGTAAGTCGCGCAACAATGTCATTAATGTCTTCCTTCCTGAAAAGCAGCTGAAAAAGCAAGTCATGTCTATTGTTACAGATAGTAAAGGATTGGAAGAGCCAAAAGATCCGAATACCTGTCACATTTTCCGTTTGTATGAATTATTGGCTTCCCCTTCCGAGATTGAAACCATGAAAGCGAACTATTTAGCTGGCGGATTTGGTTATGGGCATGCAAAAAATTCACTTTTGGAATTGATTTTGACTAAATTTTCAACAGAAAGAGAAAAATATAATTCACTGATGGCGGATAAGTCTCAGATTGATAAAGCCTTAGAAATTGGGGCTTCCAAAGCACGAATCATTGCACAGGAGACATTAAAACGTGTTCGAAGTAAAGTTGGATACTAAAAATATTTTTAATAGGCTATACCGTTTAATCAAAAAATACTATATTTGAATCAACTTATGTTACACCAACATAAACTACTCTTATTAAACCAACATGCTGAAGCTCCTCTTATGGGGCTTTTGCCTTTATAGGAGGAATGGACTAAATATTACGGTGTATCTTTCTTCCGAACCACTAACATTTGTTTTAAATGTTATTTTTGTAAAACACTGCAACGCGCTTACTATGTTTAAACAGTTCGTTCTTATTTCCATACTTGCGGTCGGGTTTGTCGGCTGCTCGGATGATTCTGTGAATGTTGAGGACCTGAAAGCAATCGGTGGCGCAAAGTATGGAGGAACTTTTCGATTCATGTCTTCGGAAAAAATCGAAACACTTATTCCGCTTCAAGCTACAACACTTTACACTCAACGAATTACCTCTCAGATTTTTGATCCCATTCTTCGCTTAGATGCATCGGGATCTAAAGTTATTCCTTCGGTTGCAGAAAGCTTTACGGTTTCTCCTGATGGAAAATCCTACACATTGAATATCCGAAAAGGCATCTATTTTCATCCCGATGAATGTTTGGATGGTGAAGGAAGAGAACTTACAGCAGATGATGTAAAGTTTACACTCGATATGTCCTGCAGTGGTTTGAAGTTAAACGAGATCAGTTTCATGCTAAATGATCGCGTAGTTGGTGCTTCTGAATTTAATAAGGCTACTAAAACACAATTCAAAGCAGGGGGAGTTTCCGGGATCAAGGTAAAGGACAGATACAAGGTTCAGATTGATTTGATTGAGGCATTTGCAGGGTTCGATAAATTATTGAGTTATACCGGTTTCGGGGTTTTTCCAAAGGAAGCATATGATTTCTACAAAGACGACATTAAAAAACATCCGGTAGGAACGGGGCCTTTCATGTTGGAAGAATTTTCGGACAAAGGTTTGAAACTGAAACGAAACCCGAACTATTGGGCAAAAGATCAATTTGGAAATCAACTTCCGTTTTTGGCCGGGATTGAATTGAGTTATACCAAGAATAAACGCAGCGAGTTAATTGCATTCAGAGAACGAAAAATTGACTTGGTTCTGGAAATTCCAACAGACGAAGTAGATAATATTCTGGGTTCCTTGCAAGAAGCACAAGAAGGGAAAACAGTGAAACACAAAGTGGATTCAAAACAATCCTTTTCTGTGACTTTCTTAGGAATGTCTCAACGAAATCCAATTTTCAAAGACGTTCGTGTTAGACAAGCAATCAATCATGCAATCGATCGTGAGAACTTGGTGAATCATACCTTACAGGGTGAAGGATATCCTGTTTTAAACGGTTTTATTCCAAACACGGAATTCTTTCCTGCAAATCGAGTAAAAGGTCCGGATTTCAATGTAAACAAGGCAAACGCATTGCTTGCTCAAGCAGGTTTTGCAAATGGGAAAGGCTTTCCGGCAATGGTTATATACGTAAGTGGTAACAAGGATGCCGCAAATCATTTGCTGGCAAAAGGAATCGCTAAGCAATTGAAAGAGAATTTAGGATTGATCGTTTCTGTAGAATTGGTTGATTTTGAGAAACGAAACGAATACGTAAAATCCGGGAAAGCCAGCTTATGGGTTTCAGGCTGGATCGCGGATTACCCGGACGGAGAAAGCTTTTTGAGCATTTTCTATGGGAAATATGCCAATTTGGATTCGGAGTTTATGAATCCTTTCAAGTATAAAAATTCCCGATTCGATGACTTGTATATTCGTTTGAACAAAGAACAGGATCCGAAAAAACGCACCGATATCATGGTTGAATGTGATCAGCAAATTGTTGATGATGCAGTGGTTGTTCCATTGACCAACGATGATTTTATTACGATGATCAATTCCCGTATTCGAAATTTTAAGACAAATTCGTTGGAGAATTTAGATTTTTCCAATATATTTATAAAAGAACCAAAGGGTTCAGAATAAATTTTTTAACTAACTCTCAGCTTGCAAAAAATGAAGGCAGTCCTAGGCGGATTGCCTTTTTTGTTTTTATTGACTTAACACAAAGTCAAAATTTTCTTAACTTAGAATCAAAACCTACCTAGTAAGTTTGTCGTTTTAAAATAATCCATGGTAAGAAGTCAAGAAACAGTTCCCTCCAAAACCAAACTACACGCTGTAAAATATTTCAACCGCGAATTGAGCTGGTTGGCTTTTAACGATCGCGTTTTGCAGGAAGCTTTGGACGACGGGGTTCCACTGGTAGAACGCATGCGCTTTTTGGGAATTTATTCCAATAACCTGGATGAGTTTTACCGCGTTCGTGTAGCAAACATCAAACGAATGATCCAACTGGATGATCAAAAGGTGGACGGTTATAAAGGAACTGCTGAGGAATTATACGAAGAGATTCGAAATGTCGTTATCAAGCAACAACGCAAGTTTGAACATGCATACGCTTCCATTCTTCATAAATTGAAACTGAAAGGAATCAAACATTACGATGAACTTACAGTAAACGACAAACAAAAAATCGAATTGAAGAACTATTTCTTCTCTTCGGTTATTCATGACATTGTTCCGGTTCTGATTGATAAAAAAATGCCTTTCCCAAGATTGCGTGACAAAGCGATTTATTTAGCCGTGCGCATGGAATGGGATTATAAAAGAAAAGCACGCTTTGCATTGATTGAGGTTCCCAATTTGATTTCCAGATTCTATATTTTGGAGTCCGAAAAAGAAAAGGGGATCATTCTAATTGATGATATTATCCGTCTTCATTTGGCAGATATCTTTACCATCTTCTCTTTTGATACGATTGAAGCATTTACCTTCAAATTTACACGCGATGCCG
The DNA here is from genome assembly GCA_002483265.1 of Flavobacteriales bacterium UBA7666. GTDB lineage: Bacteria > Bacteroidota > Bacteroidia > Flavobacteriales_D > Crocinitomicaceae > Fluviicola. Next base: position 126,680 of record DLHO01000010.1, read on the forward strand.
AATTAAATCTGGATGACGACGTATCGATGTCTTTCATTGAAAAAATGGAGAAGAGTATCAAGCAGCGTAAAAAAGGAGAACCGGTGCGCATGGTTTATGACCACCGCATGCCTCAGGATTTGCTGGAAATGTTGATCAAAAGCTTGAACTTAACCTTGGGAATAAATACCATAGCCGGTGGAAAGTATCACAATTTCAAGGATTTCATGAAATTCCCGGATTTTGGGAACAAAGAATTCATCTATTCGCCTTATAAGGCAGTAGACCATCCGCTTTTCCACAAACAACACAGTTTGATCAAGGTTATTCTTGAAAAGGACGTGCTGCTTCATTATCCATACCATCGCTTTGATCATGTAGTCGATCTATTGAGAGAAGCTGCTATTGATCCCAAAGTTGTTTCCATAAAAATCAATATTTACCGGGTTGCCAAGAATTCACAGGTCATGAACGCGCTTGTCAATGCGGTAAGAAATGGAAAAGAAGTAACAGTGGTATTAGAGCTTCAGGCACGTTTTGATGAGGAAAACAATCTATTCTGGTCGGAAAGAATGAAAGAAGAAGGCGCCAAAGTTCTATATGGTCCGGAAGAACTTAAAATTCACTCCAAACTCATTCAAATCAAACGCATTTCCGACAAAAAAGAGCAGTTGATTACTTACGTAGGAACGGGAAATTTTAATGAACGATCCGCTCAAGTATATACAGACATGGGTTTAATTACGGTGAACAAGAAAATTGCTGAAGAAGTGCACGAAGTTTTTCATCTGATGGAACACACGCTGCACCATCATCATTTCAAAACACTGATTGTTTCCCCTGTCAATGCGCGAAAAAAATACCTGAGTCTGATTGCAAATGAAACCAAAAATGCCAAAAAAGGTTTGCCCGCATTCATCCATATGAAGATCAATAATCTGGTCGATCAGCAATTAATAGATAAATTGTACGAGGCGTCTCAATATGGCGTTAAAATAAAGCTGATGGTTCGCGGAATCTGTTGTTTGGTTCCCGGAATCAAAGGATTAAGTCAAAACATTGAAATTTTGAGTGTCGTGGATCGTTTCTTGGAACATACACGCTTCTTGATCTTTGGAAACAACGATAAACCTTTGCATTTCATCACTTCAGCTGATTGGATGGAACGAAACCTGGATAAACGAATAGAAGTTGGTACTCCGATCTACGATAAAGCATTGAAGGATCAGATCAATCTTGTATTTTCCTTTCAATGGGGCGATCGGGAAAAGGCTCGTATCATTGATAAGTATCAGAAAAATGCTTACAAGGAAGCAACCGGAACAGAAGCGGTGATTCGTTCACAAGTAGAACTTCAGAATTACTACCGACAATTGGTTGATAATTTGGATACTAGCAATTGAAAATGAACAATGTATAATTGAAAAGTATTTAATTTCCTTCTAACTTTTCAATTGTCAACTTTCAATTAATCAAAATCCTTCTTTCTTCAATTCCTCTGCGTAAGCTTTTGTAATCAAAGGAATGAATATTTCCACGGAAACTCCACCACCCGTTTTTTCACGGATCAGGTATGATGAACTGCTTTTATTGAGTTTGTTCAGTAAATACAAGCGATCATTAATAATTTCCGAAGCCCTTGACGAATCGATTGCTTTCAGGCCTTTTCCATTGTCTTCAATAACGATAGCCAATTCATTCAGTCCTCTTAACTTAAAGCGAATAGTTAATTCCCCTACCCGATTCAAATTAGAAAATCCTTCCAAAACAGTACTTTCAACAAAAGGCTGCAAGATCATTGTGGGCAAACACACATTGGATGGATCCAGATGCTCATCCACTTCAAAGGAAAAATTAAAGGCGTTTTTAGAACGATCTCTTTGCAAAGTCAGGTAAAAAGTCAAAAATTCGATTTCCCTGTCCAATGTCATGAAATCATCATGCGTACTATCCAATACCTGTTTCAGCAACTTAGAGAATGACTGGATTTGTCTTTTGTAATCTGCACCTTGAGTAAGGCCCGCATTTTGCAATTGATTCAATGCATTGTAAATAAAATCCGGATTAATTCTGGCTCTGTTTAAGCGCTGCTGAATTTCCAATCTCTTTTGTTTTTGCTTAATCGATTTCTGTCTGAAGACCATGAGAACATAAGCTGCAAGCAATGCGAAGATGATACTTCCTACTAAAATAAGCCGCCATTTGAGATTTCCAATTTGCTGCTGTTGTTGCAATAATCGCCTATCTTGCTCGTATTCCGCATCGGTTTTTTCCTTTCTAACACGGTGGTACTTTTCCGAAAGTTGGCTGTAAGCACGATCATTCTGAATTCGTAAAACACTGTCCTTCATTTTGGACAAATCTTCATAAACTACCAGAGCACGTTCATATTCTCCGCTTAACTTGGCGCAGTTGTAAAGCAATTCCAATGCATTCGTCACATCATACGGATCACCGATCTTTTGCGCATAGACTAAATTGGAATCTGCAAATTGATAAGCCTTATCATAGCGTTTCAATTCCAGGTAAATGTCAGAAATATCTCCGTAGATTGCTCCACGTTCTTTCCAATGATAGTTTGGATTCGTCTGCATCAAGGCACTATCCAGATAATTTAACGCTAAACGAAAATTCCGGTTGTAATAAGCGTGATCCTCGAATAAATTATAAATCTGAAGATAGCTTTCCGAATATTGAATCTTCTTTGCCAGAACATAAGAAAAGGAAACCGTATTTAGTGCAGAATCCAAATAGAACTTACTCTTTTCCAGCTGATAAAGCTTGTAGTATCTGGAAGATAATTGAGCCAGCAAATCGATTTTTGCTTCGTTATCAGATAGAACACTTACGATAGGATAAGCCAGATTAGCGTAGTACTTTGCTTTTTCTTTGTCCTTAGATCTTCCGTAACTTCCCGACATTCCCAAATAAGCTCTGGAGAGCATCGTATTATTCCCGGATTTCTGAAGAATTCTTACCGTTTTTGAATAAGCTTCAATGGATCCTGTATAGTCTCCCTGAAGCATTAAAAGCTCTCCAAGAGTCAGATTATTTTCAACATAACTGGCAGACTTGCAGCGAATGCTGTCTAAAATGAACTTTTCACGATCCAAACTCTTTCTTGCATCATCAAATTGACCATTTTTAATCTGAACTTGTGCTTTTAGTTGAAATGAAAAAGCGAGACATCTCGGACTTTTATCTTTCTCCAGTGTTTTAGCAAACTTCCAAAGATTAACAGGTTTGTGTTTTGCAGTGCTGTCGAAATCACGCTGCGCAATAAAATCCTGCATGGGCTCGCATGCACAATTCGATTGTGCCTGAACGAATTCAGCACAACCAATGAGGACCAGACAGATTATTAAACACTTCATAAAGTTCTAGCTCAAAGTTAGCAAAAAACGTCTTAAACTGATTTTACTACAAAAAGAAAAGGCGGTTAAAATTAACCGCCTTTTCTTTGCTTTGTTACTTATGATGTGAAATCACTAAAAATTGACCGTTAAACCAAATGTTAGTGGGTAAACTCCGACTGTTTTGTCGGTATCGAAAAGTGGTAATAGGCTGTAATTTGCAAATACTCCGATGTCTTTGTATCCAAGTTTTACAGCCGCATCCAAACGGAATGCATTTAAACCGTAAACTCCTTTTGTTTTTGTACGAATTTTGGTTTTGTCTTCTTCTATCACTTGTTTGGTGCTTGAACCCAATCGCACGCCTCCAATTACACCTGCTGCAAGGTAAAATCCTCTGTCAGATTCTCCATTGGTACAGAATTCAAGCATCAGGGGAACGGTTAAATAAACTGCGCGCAATTTGTTTTTTCGGAAATCATTCACCGTGTCTTTAAATACCCAAAGTGAATCTGAATTGGCAAACAACACATTATTCTTCAGCCCGATTTGTGTCCAGTTAAGACCTAAACCTGTTGTAAGTCCAATGTAGTTTTTATAGATTTTGAATTTATATTCTGCAAAATTCAAATTCCAGCTGAAGGATTTACCCGGATCATTTTCCCATTCTTTGTTTCCGGGAAAACTGCTTTTCATTGCGCTGTTCAACAACATAGTTGGTCCAAATTCAATTCCCGCCCAATGCGCCTCAAAGTGTTTCAATGTTTTCTCATCCGGCTGAGCATCAATGGTGTCGTTTTTCTCATCTCCTTTATCTTTGATAATCAAAATCTGTCCTGTTCCCAATTTGATACGCGTTGTATCCGGTTCTTCCTGGCTGTTTGCGTAACCGAATAGGAAGAATATAAATGTGATAAATAATCCTGTTTTCATATCTCTAATTTTTATTGCTTTCTGTCAAGCTAAGTACTTGGGGCTTTTCGAACATATGACCTTTTCAACTCTGATTTTGTTACAGCAAATCCAAAAAAAAATTAAAATAATATGCAACTACTTGATTATTTATCAGTTATGATAATAAAAAAATAATCAATTGAGAAGCTAAACTCTCTTACAATCGTTAATTTTGCAAATCAATTTTCAAGTACATGTACAGATCACACACAAATGGCGAATTACGCGCCTCTCATATCGGACAGGAAGTAACATTAGCAGGCTGGGTTCAAAAATCCCGGGACCTGGGAGGAATGACTTTTGTTGATTTACGTGACCGATACGGGATTACACAATTGGCTTTCAATCTGGAAGAAAATAGTGATTTGTGTCTACAGGCTAGAAAATTGGGTCGTGAATTTGTCATTCAGGTAAAAGGACTTGTCATTGAGCGAAGCAGCAAAAATGCAAATCTGATAACCGGAGAGATCGAAATCAAAGTTTCAGAGCTAAACTTATTGAATGCCGCGAAAACACCTCCATTTACGATCGAAGATGAAACGGATGGCGGTGAAGAACTGCGCGCTCAATACCGTTATTTGGATTTGAGAAGAAATCCGGTACAGCAGAAATTGCGTTTGAGAAATCATGTAGCATTAGAAACACGTAAATACTTAGATTCAAAAGGGTTCTTAGATGTAGAAACTCCTTATTTGATTAAATCAACACCTGAAGGAGCACGTGATTTCGTGGTTCCAAGCAGAATGAATCAGGGAGAATTTTATGCTTTGCCTCAATCTCCTCAAACATTCAAACAATTATTGATGGTTTCCGGTTTTGACCGTTACTATCAAATCGTAAAATGTTTCCGTGACGAGGATTTGCGCGCCGATCGTCAGCCAGAGTTTACTCAGATTGACTGTGAAATGGCCTTTGTAGATCAAGAAGATATTTTGAATATGTTCGAAGGATTGATCAAACATTTGTTCCAAACCGTTCGTGGAATCAACTTTGAAGGATCTTTCCCACGGATGACCTATGCTGAAGCTATGGCAACTTATGGTTCAGATAAACCGGATATTCGTTTCGGAATGAAATTTACCGACTTGAAAGCTCTTTCTGCAGGAAAGGATTTTCAGGTATTTGATAAAGCGGAAGCAGTCATTGGAATTGCCGTTCCGGAAGCAAGTGAATATACACGCAAACAATTGGATGAGATTACTGACTGGGTAAAACGACCTCAAATCGGCGCACTTGGTTTGGTTTACGTGAAATGCAACCTCGATGGAACATTCAAAAGTTCAGTAGATAAATTTTACGATGAAACTGCCTTGAAATCATGGGCTGAAGCTACGGGTGCAAAAGCAGGAGATTTGATCTTTGTTTTGAGTGGTGATTTGGATAAGACACGTAAACAAATGAACGAATTGCGTTTGCGTATGGGAACCGAACTTGGTTTACGCAAACCGGATGAATTTAAACCTTTATGGGTGTTGGATTTCCCTCTTTTGGAATGGGATGAAGAACACAATCGATACCATGCAATGCACCATCCGTTTACTTCTCCGAAACCGGAAGATTTCAACCTGATTGATTCAGAACCTGGAAAAGTAAGAGCAAATGCTTACGATTTAGCAATGAATGGTGTTGAATTGGGTGGTGGTTCCATTCGTATTCACGACAGAGCACTGCAATCACGCATGTTTGAATTATTAGGATTTACTCCCGAACAAGCACAAGAGCAATTTGGTTTCTTATTAAACGCATTTGAATACGGTGCTCCTCCACACGGTGGACTGGCATTTGGGTTAGATCGTTTGGTAGCAACTATGGGGGGCTCGGATTCTATCCGCGATTACATCGCATTCCCTAAAAACAACAGCGGAAGAGATGTGATGATCGATGCGCCTTCCAAGATTGATGAAGCACAATTGAAGGAATTAGGGATTAAACTTTAATATATCTAATACAAAATAAGCAGGGGCGGAAAATTTTCCGCCCCTGCTTATTTCGAACCCTTTTACGACCGCACTGACGTTTGTCTGTATCGAATCAATCAGCACGGCTGATCTCTTACTTCGATTTTCTCACCATTTTCAGGTGATAAGCGCCCGTATTTTTGAAATGATTTTCGTCTAATGATAATTGAACAATCTCTTTGGGGTGAAATTCATATTCCATTCTTCTTACGGAATCTTCCATCCCGCCTTGAGAAAGGATTAGAATATTTTTCGATTTCACTTTGATTTGCTTCCATTGACCACTGCAAACCAAGGTTGCATCACCATCCTCAGTAGCATTTCTGTAAGTTTCGGTCAGGCGGAAAATTCCGGTCGTATCGCCCTTAATAACTAAGCGTTGCTGGATGCCATCACAATCTTCACAAGGAACTTCTCCTTCATAGATTCGGAATACTTTGTAATCCTTGTCTTTAATGTACTTTTCTTCTTCTTTATTTACAGGAGTAACCCCTCCAGACTTTTTCGTGTCTTCTCTATGCTCAATGCACCCACTCAAGATCAATACTGAACTTGTAATAACAAACAAAGAATTAATTCGGTTTATCATCCCACTCAATTATTAATTTTCCAACGGTTTTGCCTTCTTCTAGCAAACGGTGAGCCATTTTCAATTCATCTTGCTTATAGACACCACCTACAACCGGATGAATTTGCCCTCGTTTTACCATTTGCACTACTTCATTTAAGCATTGAGTCAATACAGTTGGTTTGAAGTCGGCTATCTTCAGCATGTTGATTCCAATGATAGATTTAGAACGCATCATTAATCCAATTGGTACAACAAAACCCATCTTTCTAACAAAATTAAGCGTTGAAAGGATTCCCCACTTACCATTTGATAATTCAGAGCCACCAAATAACACCATCCTTCCACCTGTCCCCAAAAGTGCCCAGTCTTTTTTGAAAGTTGCCCCGGCAACCGGATTAAAACTGACATCTAATCTTTCTGATCCTAAAAGAGTTAAAACTTGCTTCTCGTAATCACCTTTCTTGTAATTCACTACCTCATCAGCACCCAAATCCAAAACCAGCTTTTCTTTTTCTTTGGAACTCACTTTTGCAATGACGTGAGCACCTTTCAATTTACACAATTGAATCAATGCGGTTCCTACTCCACCTGCGGCAGCGTGAATTAGAACCCGCTCTCCGACCTGCACATTTGCAGATCTATTCACCATATAGTAGGCTGTTACAAATTGGGTAGCAAGTGATAATGCAATTCCCGCATCCATTTCATCAATAACTGAAATTGCGTGATTTTCTGTGATAACGTGCTTGGAATATCCGCCGAATCTGCAAAACCCAACCACCCGTTTACCAATCAATTCTTTATTCCCGGTCTCTCCTACTTCTGAAATCGTTCCTACAACTTCATAACCAATTACACAAGGCATTGGTGGAGCTTCGCGGTAATGACCCAAACGTGCCATAACATCAGCATAATTTAAGCCAAATGCTTCTACTTCAATCAAAACCTGATCGTGTTGTAATTTAGGTAAGCGAATGCTTCTCAGCTCAAAAGCACTTTCAGCAATCCCTTTTTTTACCAAATGAAATGCTTCGGTTTGTTTCATATGCAAATTTAACTTAAAAACTTCGTGGGCTTGTCTCAATTTGAACGGGTCTGGCGAAAAAATGTTATTTTTAATCAAACTTAAATTTGATACAATGGCTACAACGTTCCACTATTTGGTTCCGATTGATTTTACTCCTGTAACTGAAAACGCTTTGGTTTTTGCATTGGATGCAGCCAAATACAATAAAGGTGAAATTGTTTTACTGCATATCATTTCACACACGAAAGAACGTATTTCAGCTGAAAAGAATTTGCTTGATCTGGCAGCTAAATACCACTCTCCGGAAGTAAAAATTTCGACACGTGTGGTTATCGGAAAAGTTTTAAGAGATATTGGGATCATTGCTGATTCAATCGGTGTGCAACTTATTATTATGGGAACACATAGTACGTCGATCTGGCAAAAGATCTTCGGAAGCCCTGCTTTATCGGTTGTATCGAATAGCAACGTGCCGATTATTTTAACACAAGAAGACACTTCATTCCACAAAATCAAATCCATTGTAATGACTGTTGATTTGGCCAGAGAAAGCGTTCAGGTTGTACGATATGCATCTAGGGTTGCCCAAGTATTTAATTCAAAAATGTTCTTGGTTGGTCAGCGTTATTCCGATGAAGGATTGATGCAGAAAATTGAAGTGAATTTGCGCGTAGCGAACGGATACTTGCAAGAGCAAGGTTTAGACGCAACAATCCATTTGTTGGATTCCAGCAATTTTGAGAAAAACCTGATTGAATATTGCCGCGAAGTAAAAGCAGATTTGCTTGCTGCAACGCATTATCAAGATAACTTCTCTCTGTTTTCGAGCAATTTAGTTCAGAGTTTAGCAGAAAACGAACTGGCTATTCCTGTGATGACTCTTGATGGAGAAGATACCTCTTCCGGGTCGCAGTTTGGGTTTATTACTCAATAGGATTTCAGAACTTTAGGATATTAAGACTTGAAAGTCCTTAAAATTTAAAATAATGAACGGATAGGTTTGAAAAAGCTTATCCGTTTCCTTTTATAAGTAATACGATTTCTCCTTTGGGTGGGTTTGCTTTGTAATAATCCAATACTTCCTGTGCGGTTCCGCGTTTGAATTCTTCGAAGAATTTACTGATTTCACGCGCTACACAAACTTGTCTGTCGGGACCCAAAATGGAAACACATTCTTCCAACGCTTTGAGAATACGATGTGGAGATTCGTAGAAAACAACTGTTCGTTCTTCTTCTAAAATGGAAAGCCATTTGGTTTGTCTTCCTTTTTTATGGGGAAGAAATCCTTCATACAAAAAACGATCGCAGGGAAAACCACTCGCAACTAATGCAGGAACAAAAGCAGTTGGACCAGGTAAACAGGTAACTTCCAAACCAGCTTCAACACAGGCTCTTACCAATAGAAATCCGGGATCTGAAATGGCAGGAGTTCCGGCATCTGAAACCAAGACGGTACATTGGTTTTCCCGAACTGTTTGAACAGACCTTTCTAATTGCTTGTGTTCATTGTGGGCATGAAAAGGAATAATGTGTTTTCCGGTAATTTCAAGATGAGAGAGTAATTTCTTCGTTACCCGTGTATCTTCGGAATAAATCAATTCTGCTTCTTTGAGCAATCTGATCGCTCTTAATGTAATATCTTCCAGATTTCCAACAGGAGTCGGAACAACATATAACACACCCATTCTATTTCTTTTTTAGCGTGTTAATACCACGTAATCCTGTAACACTGTTTTAAGGAACTCCATCCTCTTTTGAGGTGTTTGCTCCAATCCGATTAAGCGAGCTGTTTCATCCGCCAATTCAATCGCAAAATCTTTGTTTGACTGATTGGGATAACGTTGAACCCGTAAGATCGTATTCTTAATCAATAACATGTCTTCATCTGAAAAACGCACGACTGTCGGATAGGTTGGAACGTGATTATCCGAATTTTTAATGGAAAGCACATCTCTAAGACTGTAAATCTGTGTGTCCTTTACTTTAATAACAACCGTGTCAGCCATAATATCCCCGATACGTTGTCTTTTTTCCGTAGTTCCGGAAACCAATAAAGCCAGAAATCCAAAGCCACCAACCCAAATATCCACTACTCGAAAGATCCACCGGGTAAAATATTCTCTCAACCCGGCAGTTTCTCCATTGCTTTTCACTACTCGAATTCCCATTATGAGCTTCCCAAGTGATCGGCCATTGGTTAAATATTCAATAACGGGAGAATATAACAACCAAGGCAAACGCAATAAGAAAATACTTAAAAGTGACCATCGATTTTGAACGGAGTTCATGTCCAGATCAAGCAAATTGGCAGAAATGAAATAACTTGCAATCAGCAAATAGATGAGTAAAAAAACGACGTCCAAAAACGCAGCAACTGCACGATAAACCGGGCTTGCAAGCTCGTAATCGATTGTAACAAATTGCGACGTTGTGAAGGAAATTGTTTTCATACCTTTTTAGATGTGAAACCGAAAATACAAATTTTATCTCATTAAAATTACAGAAGGTATTCTCCACCTTCGGCGCAGCTTTCCTTTTTACCGCAAATGCGCAAAAAAGTGAACCTACCGGCCTCGCTAATTTTCCGATCCTACTTTTATCGATCAGCCGTGCGTTTATTTCTAAATCTGCACTAACGCTTGTCTTTTATCGAAAGCAGTGCTCATGACTGCACTAACGCTTGTCTTTTATCGAAAGCAGTGCTTTCTCTTATTTTAAAATCAGTTGAATGGGCAAATGATCTGAATAACCTCCGTAATAATTCGGTCCACCATAAGTTGTAGAAGGTTTTTTACTTCCGTCTTTTTGAGTGAAAAGCAATTTCTCTTCATAAACAATCTTCCCATCATTTGGAGAAAGCTGAATTCCATTACTTCCATTGAAAAGTGCCTTTGAAATAATAAAATGATCCAAAACTCCCCATTCTCCTTTGAAATTGTGTGTTCCTTTTCCAGCTTTATGGTCATCTTCAAACAAATCAACCAAGTCAGCACCCGTGTCCGTAACAGCCTTCGCTTTTAGTATATCCTGAATTGAAACGTTATCCGGATGATCATTAAAATCTCCCATCAAAACAATGTTGGCTTTTGGATCCGCTTTCAGAATCTCATCCACTTTCTTTCGTGCAACTCTGGCTGCTTCAATTCGTCTGATTTCAGAACCGTCCCCTCCTCTGCGTGACGGCCAGTGATTCACAAACAAATGAACGATCTTTCCTCCTTGCAATTGACCTTTTACGTATAAAATATCGCGCGTTTTGAAGTCCGGAATGGAATCAATTGAAACTTTCAGGTTCTCCATTTTTAGTAACTTGAAGCTGCTTTTGTCGTAAAGCAACCCACAATCAATTCCACGTGCATCGGGTGAATCTTTGTGGGCGATCTCGTAATTTGTTTTTGCCAGACGGCCTGTTTTCTTCAAATCAACCAATACTCCTTTATTCTCTATTTCAATCAACCCAATTACGATCGGATTCTCAGGAAGGTTCATCGTTATGGCTTCTACCAGATGATCCAATTTCACCCGGTATCTTTCAGAATTCCATTTCAATTTTCCGTCTGGGAGAAATTCTTCATCAATGACTCCTTTGTCATCAATGGTATCAAACAAATTCTCTACGTTGTAAGAAACGATAGCCCGGCCATGAAATGACTGGATTGAACCTTTTTTAGATTCTTTTTGTGAAAATCCATTTACGGAGCAAACAGAAATAAGGATGGAAAACAAAGCAATTTTTCTCATGAGAATTGGCTGATTTTTTAATATTCTAAACTAAATTGGTTCAGTTCTAACAAACATGAAGCCAGTAAATCAATACTTGCCTGAATGTCGTCTTTATGAGCCATTTCGATTACCTGGTGTAAATGTCTTGTCGGAATGGAAACCGCTCCTGCAATAGATCCGCCAGGCGACATGCGCTGAATTCCTGCAGTATCCGTTCCTCCAGCCGTCAGGATTTCCGGCTGCCATTTGATTTTATTTCTCTCGGCTACTTCTTTCATATAACGCACCATGCGTGAATCGCAAATGGTTGAAGCATCCATAATCTTGATCGCAGTTCCTTCTCCCAACTTGGTAATTTGCTCATGAGCCGCTGCTCCGGGCAAATCAAAGGCAATGGTTGTATCCAAACCGAAACCAAAGGTTGGCTTAATATTCAGACTTGCCACATTTGCTCCGCGGATTCCCACTTCTTCCTGAACGGTGAAAACCATGTAAATATCGTTTGGAAGCTCTTTTCCTTTCAATAATTTCAGTACTTCAATAGCAATAAAAACAGCCAACCGATTATCCAATGATTTACTATTGAAACAATCTCCCATTTCGATGAATTCTCTTTCGCGTGTAACAACGTCACCAATAGAGACCAATTCTTTTACTTTTTCAGCAGAAAGACCTGTATCGATAAAATAATCGGAAAGTTTTGCGACTTTATTTCGCTCATCTTGTGTCATCACATGAATTGGTTTGGAAGCCATTACTCCAATCACATCTTCTTTTCCATGAATAATGACACGTTGAGCCGTTAGTGTTTTCGGGTCAAAACCACCTAAAGTAGTGAAACGAATAAACCCTTTGTCATCAATGTAAGTAACCATGAAGCCTATTTCGTCCATGTGCGCACCAACCATAACAGAACGGTCAGACTTTCCTTTACGGATTCCATAGACATTGCCCATATTATCCACTTCCACTTTATCACAAAGTGACTCAATTTCACGGAGCACCAGTTTCCTTACGCGGTCTTCATGTCCAGGAGCACCGGGAGTTTTACATATTTCGGCTAAGAGTTTCTTATTCATTTCTTCGAGTTTGCATCAAAAATAATAGAAATACAGGTGTGTTGGTTCAATCTGCAGTTTAAAGAATAGGGAAATAACTGTTAAGCTATGAAAGAATCGATTTAGTTATGATTTCACAGGATTTTTGAAAAATCACTAAATAAGCGGTCAAAACACGGTTTTAAAAATTCAATTTCAGCATGAACCTTAACTCTAATCAAGGAAAACCACTAACCCCGCTTTTATAAATAATTTCCTGATAATGAGCTAAAAGAGTTAAAACGAGATATCTATAAAAGAAAACTACTAAATTTGATCTATTAAACCAGATTCTGCTATGAATCTTAAATCAACAAACTATGAGAAAAATTTTACTTAGTTTATCTTTATTAACACTTACGCTACAAGCATCTGCTCAAACTCAAGTAGGAAATAGCAATTTTGAAGGATGGGAAGGTGCTTCATCTCCGGAGATCAAAGAACCTCTTAACTGGAATAGTTTTATGACAGCAAGCGGTGGATTGGCCGGAGCAGCAAATCAACAAATGGATAGGGTTACATCCATTAGACCAGGTTCAACAGGAACGTATGCCGTTAGAATATGGTGTAACAGTATTTTTGGGGTTGCAGCCAACGGAAACGTTACTACAGGGCAAATCAATATGGGAAACATTTCTCCAACCAATTCTGCGAACCATAATAAATCCGTTACTACTGATGTGAATTTTTCAGATCCTATGACTGATTCTCCGGATTCATTGGTAGTTTGGGTAAAACACAAACCTGTTACAACTTCAAAATTAGGAAGAGTTAGTTGTGTAATACATAACAATACAAACGGATACAAAGATCCGAACGACGTAGCAGGTGCAAATACCGTTGCTACAGCTATTTCAAGTATTTCATATAATGGTGGAAACTGGCAACGCCTGTCAATTCCTTTCACATACGTAGGAACTCCATCAAATGCAGCTTTTATCATTACAACATTCACTACCAACCAAACTCCGGGAGGAGGAAATGGCGGGGACACATTGGCAATTGATGATATGGAATTGGTTTATGTTCCAAAGGCGTTATTCACTACATCAGGTAATATTGTTTGTCCGAATTCACCTGTAACATTTACTAGTACTTCGACAAACTTTCCTACATCCTATTCTTGGAACTTCGGAGATGGATCACCGGTTTCTACAACTCAGAATCCTTCTCACCCTTATGCAGCACCAGGAACTTACAATGTTACATTGTCAGTTGCTAACCAATGGGGCTCTACGACTTCAACGGCAACAACAATTACTGTAAATGCCTTACCGGATGCTTCATTAAGCTACACGCAAGCGACCAATTGCCCTGCAGATACAGATCCTGTTCCGACAGCTACAAATGCGGGTACGTTCAGTTCTACAGGAGGATTAACAATTAATGCAAGTACAGGTGCAATCGATTTATCTGCAAGCACTCCCGGCATGTATACCGTAACAAATACGTATACAGGAGGTTGTGGAAACACTGGAACAACAAGTATTACAATCAATCCTCCAGCAAACTCTACATTCTCTTATCCATCAAACACAATTTGTGCTACTGGGTCTAATCAAACTCCAACGATAGTTGATGCGGGTACTTTTTCTTCAACTCCTGCGGGTTTAGTATTTGTTAGTACAACTACCGGTGAGATTAATGTCGCTGGAAGCACACTTGGAACTTACACAATAACATACGATGCTACCGGTTCTGTCGCTTGTCCAACTTCCGGATCTTCTTCAAATATCACTATCACTATTACTTCAAGCCCGGATGCGTCATTTACTTATCCACTTGCCGCGTACTGTGCTGATGCAACTGATCCTGATCCTGTATTTGGTGTCGGTGCAAATGGGGGAGTATTCTCTTCAACTGCCGGATTGACTATCAATTCCAACACGGGAGCAATTGATTTATCTGCAAGTACTGCTGGAACCTATACCGTAACAAACACCATCGCAGCATCCGGTTCTTGTCCAATGGCATCAGGATCATTCTCCATTACTGTAAATGCTTTGCCAAACGTTGCTTTAGGAACATTTACAGACGTTTGTGTATACAACCCGGCATTTGCATTATCTGGTGGAACTCCGGCAGGAGGAAGTTACAGTGGTACAGGTGTCAGTGGAGGAAACTTCAATCCTTCAACAGCTGGATTGGGATCTGAAACAATCACTTACTCTTTTACAGATGCAAACAATTGTTCGAACACAGCTACAAACACAATTAATGTGGAAGAGTGTTTAGGATTGAATGAGAACGACATCGCAACAGTTTCTGTTTATCCAAATCCAACAGATGGTAAACTGACATTATCTAATGTAATCGGAAACACGTCTTTCAAAGTTGTTTCTGTTTCAGGACAAGTTGTTTTGAGCGGAGTTGTTTCAAACACAGCTAATACAATTGATATCTCTTCTTTCGAAAACGGAATCTATGTTCTTCAATTAACTCAGGAACAAGGCCTTCAAACTATCCGTATCATTAAGAAATAAAAATTTCATACCTTTGTTGTGCAACCACCATCCTATCTAATAGAATGGTGGTTCACTTTTTAAAGCTACATTTATGAAGTACTTGCTTTCCATCTTAATACTTTCAACTTCGTCTTTTATTTTTGCTCAAACAGGTAGAATTACCGGTAAGGTACGCGACCTACAAGGTGACGCTGTTGTCGGCGCATCCGTTTTTGTAAGGACCACACAACTCTACGGAGCGAATTCAGATGAAAACGGCCAGTTTGTTTTGGAGCTTCCTGTGGGAGTTTACAACCTGATTTGCCGCATGGAGGGAATGAATACAGATACCATTCAAATCAACGTAACCGAAAACGGAATCGTTGAATTGGATATCCCTATGGAAGAAATCTCGACCGTATTGGATGTAGTAGAAGTAAAAGTTGGAAAGTTCGATAAACCTTTGGAGGATCAGACTGTTTCTATGGAAATCCTGAAACCCCGATTAATTGAAAGCAAGAATACACGAAGCATTGAAACCGCATTAGACCAAACTCCGGGATTAAACATTTTGGATGGGGAACCTCAAATTCGCGGAGGAAGTGGATTTACCTTTGGAGTTGGTTCTAAAGTAGCCGTACTAGTTGATGATATGCCCATGCTTTCAGGAGATGCTGGACGTCCGGAATGGGGATTCATTCCAGTTGAAAACATCAGCCAGGTGGAAGTAATCAAAGGAGCAGCTTCGGTACTTTCCGGTAGTTCCGCTTTATCAGGTTCTATTAATATCCGTACTGCTTATCCAACATCCAAACCACTAACCAAAGTAATCCTGTATTCCGGATTATATAGCACGCCATCACAACAAGATTCAAAATGGTATGATGATACTCCTTTAATCTCAGGAGCAACATTTTTACATTCCCGTAAATACAAACAATGGGACTTGGTATTTGGAGGTAATTTGAATTACGATCATGGCTATATGGGTCCCCCTCAATATAAAGACACATTAGCTTGGGCAGACACACTTACAAACTTCTCCAATAAACAAATGGTTAGTAAAAGAGCCCGTGTTAATTTCAATTTATCACGAAGAGCAAAAAACATTAAGGGAGTAGTGTACGGAGTAAACGGTAATTTTATGCTTGCTGAAAGCAACATGGTACTTGCCTGGCTAGATGATACGAGTGGATTGTATCGTGCCTATCCCGGAGCTGTCTTTATGCAAAAGCAATTGATTTTTAATATTGACCCATATATTCTTTTCACTACCAAATCGGGTGGCAAACATTCTTTACGAACGCGTCTTTTAAGAACACTAAACGAGATGACTGCCAATCTGGATAACCAATCTACCGTTCTTTATGGTGACTACCAATATAGAACATCCATTAAGCAAATTATTCCTGTTGACTTCATCGGGGGAATTACAGCTCAAAATACGCATTCTTACTCCAACATGTACAGGGGTTCGGGCAGGCCGGTTAATCAAATGCTAAATCTTTCCGCATATGCTCAGGCAGAAAAAAAATTCTGGAAACGCTTAACAATTTCCGTTGGAGGCCGTTTGGAATATTTTCAGCTAAATGATACTGTTACAGCATTAAAACCAATCTTCAGAGCAGGTTCCAACTTCAAAATCCATAAAGCAACCTTCCTTAGAGCTTCTTACGGTCAAGGTTATCGTTTTCCAACAATCACAGAGCGCTTTATCCAAACAGGAGTTGGAAGTTTCGGTGTTTTCCCGAACCCGGAATTAAAAGCAGAAACAAGTTGGAATGCAGAGTTTGGTATCAAACAAGGTTTCAAAATTGGGCCTGTAATGAGCTTTTTCGATGTCGCTGGTTTTTGGCAGGAATATCAAAACACCATTGAGTACATGTTCGGAATATGGCATTCTTTCTCATCCTTAGAAGAAATGTCAAAAGGTGCAGGATTCAAATTTTTGAACACCGGAAAATCAAGAGTACGGGGAATAGATGCTTCTCTTGCCGGAACGGTTGCCATCGGAAAAAAAGGAGATTTGACTTTCCTATGCGGTTATACTTATATTGTTCCACAAACCCTAAACCCGGATTACCTCTATGCGACAGATTCATTAAATCGTAAATTCACTTACAACACCACTTCATTGGATTCTAATTCCAGAATTTTGAAATATCGTTTTCTACACAATGTAAAAATCGATATGGAATATACTTTCGCAAAAAAATTATCTGTTGGATTCAGTGCCAAGTATTATTCAAAAATTATAAATATGGATGCCGTTATAAAGGATTTTGAAGAGACGACAAATAATATTAATCTTATCCCAAACATACGTTATATGGATTACTATAACACACATCGTTTTGGTAACTGGATTTTTGATGCACGTATTTCTTATTCACTTAAAGACAAACACCGTTTTGCACTTATTGGAAGTAATATTCTAAACAGAACATATTCTTTGAGACCTTTGAAAATCGAAGCTCCAAGAACAGTTATGTTACAATACACGCTGAAATTAGGAGGTGATTAATGTTTTCTGAAAGACTTTAGCACGTACTTTTGTAAAAAAACAGCATGCGCGTCCTGATAGTTGCTTTGATCTTTATTGCGGGTGTTACCGTTGCTTATTTCCTTACGAAACCAAGTGACGAGAAACCCTTGAAAATCTATAATCCCATTGACGTGGAATCTGAGATGGTTGATAAAGATCTAAAACGAAAAGGCTTCGGTCATCGCATTCAGGAATTTTCCTTTACCGATCAAACAGGCAAATCTTACGGATCAAAAGATCTGAAAGGAAAAATCTACGTTGCTGAATACTTCTTTACAACTTGCGGAACAATCTGCCCTGTTATGAATGCAGAAATGCAACGCGTTCAAGCAGCATTCATTGGAAATGAGCAATTCAAAATTTTAAGCTTCACGGTTGATCCCGAAACAGATTCCGTGGCACAAATGAAAATCTATGCAGACGGGCATGGAGCAGATCCCAACCAATGGCATTTTCTGACAGGAGACAAAAAAGATTTGTATAAACTCGCACGCAGAAGCTTCTTTGTTCTGAAACCGGCTGAAGCAGCTAACCAAGGAGATGTAGGTTCGGATTTTATTCATACCAACTACTTTGTTTTAGTAGATACCAAAAAGCAAATTCGCGGATACTATGACGGAACGAATTCCAAAGAAGTGGATAAGCTGATTGGGGATATTCATAAGCTTCTGGAAGAAAATTAATCAAATCCTCACAAACATTAATGACGCAAAAACACATGTTTTACCACAAATGCGCAACTATTTGAGGCGCTTACCAGTCGCCTCCATATCCATAAGCATTAATAAATTATACTTATTCGCTTCAAAAGCGAGTGCGGTAGCCGAGCCAATAATTTGTGCATTTGCGGTAAAAAATACTAGTGGGTGTTAATTGTGATTAATCACCACTTCAAAGGTGGAACTTTAGAATTTCAAGTATTCGTTTCGGAATTCTGCTTATTTTCGGCAGGTAATCCAATTCGCAATCCATGCAAACTACAAAAACAAACTACGGAGCACTTTCCACATTAACCACTGTTTTCTTCTTCTGGGGATTCATCGCAGCAGGAAACAATATTTTTATTCCCTTCTGCAGACATTACTTTGATTTAGATCAATTTCAAAGCCAGTTAATTGATTTTGCTTTCTACGGTGCTTATTATTTGGGGGCGCTTGGTTTATTTGTTTTCAGTACAGTTACCGGAAGAGATTTGGTTTCCACATGGGGCTATAAAAAAAGTATTGTTCAGGGATTACTTTTCTCTGCTTTAGGTGCTGCGATGATGATCATCTCTGTGTACCTGAATGTCTTTGCAGCTATGTTATTTGGTTTATTCATTGTCGCATTGGGCTTTTCACTGCAACAAACTTCGGCTAATCCATTCATGATCTCATTGGGAGATGAAAAGACGGGTAGCAACCGTATTAATTTAGGCGGTGCAATCAACAGTTTAGGTACTAACATTGGTCCGATCATAATTTCCCTTGCGCTTTTCGGGACCACTGCTGCGATCAAAGATGAAAAGATTGCGTCTCTGGGTTTGAATAAAGTAGTCGTTTTGTATGCATGTGTTGGCTGTTTATTCCTCGGTGTAGCAGCATTATTTGCATTTTCAAAAAGACTTCCCTCCGGAATATTAGAACAAAATGTTAGTGATTCATCCGAAAAAGCTAAAAAAGCAATGGTCACCCTATTGGTTGTAACCGGGGTTTTTATTGCTTGTTATTCTCCTGTTCTTAATAGCTATCGCTCCGATGAAGCAAAACAGCTAACGGAATTAAAAGGGGATTTGGAGCAATTGACAATTGGAGAAAATAATAAACCGATCCAAAATTTGACGACTGCTCAGCTGGAAACAAAAAAAGAAATCGGGGCTGAGATCAAAAAAATACAGGAACCTCTTGAAAAATATAGAATGGCTTGGCTTTCAGCCGGACTTTTATGCGTATTGGGTGGCATTCTATTTGCCAACCGTTCTGCAAAAAAGAATGAAAATGGCTGGGGAGCATTAAAATATCCGCAGTTGAGTTTGGGAATGCTGGCCATCTTTGTCTATGTGGGCGTAGAAGTGGCCGTAGGAAGTAACTTGAGCGAACTGTTAAAGCAACCTGCATTTGGCGGTTATGATTCATCTGAAACCACTCCTTTTATTGCTATGTACTGGGGAAGTCTGATGATCGGGCGTTGGTCAGGCTCAATCAATGCATTCAATCTTTCCCAGCAAACAAAGCTGATCCTGAAATTCATCGTTCCTCTCATCGCTCTTGGAGTGAGCTTAACGGTTTCGGTTGTTTCAGGATACAATGTAAAACCACTTTATTGGTATTTCATCTGCGTTCTGATCCAAATAGCAGCTTCTTATTTGACCAAGGATAAACCTGCACGTTCTCTGGCAATTTTCGGAAGTCTGGGATTACTCTGTATCATCATAGGTCTGTCCACAACCGGAATGGTTGCCATTTACGCATTTTTAAGCGCAGGACTTTTCTGCTCAACCATGTGGTCATGTATTTTCTCTCTTTCTCTTGCAGGATTAGGGAAACATCAGGCACAAGGGTCAGGTTTCCTGGTCATGATGATTTTGGGTGGAGGACTAATCCCGCCGATCCAGGGAAAATTATCCGACATCATTGGAATCCAACCTTCTTTCATTGTTGGAGCAGTTTGTTTTGCTTACATCACTTTCTTTGCAATCTTCGTAAATAAACTGCTCAAAAAGCAGGGTATTTCGCTCGATAGCGATGCAGCAAGTCATTAAATTGGTGAATTATATTTTCGAAAAGCGGCAACATTGTCGCTTTTTTTGGCTCCAGACCCCACCAATTCTCATTTTTCTAAAATAATCTATATTGTTTCTAAATAAGAGCAAAGCTTCATTTAGGTCGTTCTAGCTATTAAATTTGTATCGTTTGAAACATTTTTTAAAAATACTATGAGTAAATCTGGAATATTTACGTCCTCACTCGCAAAGAAATATTGGATGGCTCTTACCGGGCTTTTCCTGATAACCTTTCTTGTCGGACACTTGTTGGGGAACCTTCAACTAATCACAAAAACGGGAGAAGAAGGTAGACGCGCGTTCAACGAGTATGCGTACTTCATGGGTCACAACATCTTTATTAAGATCTTGGCTTATGTTACTTACTTCTCTATTTTAGCTCACGCTTGCATTGGATTGTACTTAGCTGTGCAGAACAAAAAAGCTCGTCCGCAAAATTACGCTTACAACAGACCTGGAACTAACTCAGGTGCGGCTTCACGTTACATGGCTATTTTGGGTACAATCATTCTGGTATTCATTTGCACACACATGGCAAACTTCTGGTATAAGCAAAAGGTTGCTGAAACAGTTCCATTACATGTTTTGCACAAAGAAATTACGGAAGAGCAGCAGAATCCAATGACTGGTCAAACCATCAAACAGGTAATTCCAATCGACTACGTTCTAACAACCAAAGGAGATTATATGCCATTTGCATATGTTGATCCGCAGTCACAGCAAAAAATGGAGTTAATGGATGTGAAAGAAGGAACACATCTGTATGACAAGAAGGCTGAACTTCAAGTTGGTGAAGGTTATAGAGATTTACATACGGTCGTAATGAACTTCTTTGGTCAATCAGAACAAGGACAGCCAACAAATGAATGGGCTCTTGTTGCGGTTATCTTATATGTTGTTTCGATGTTTGTTTTGATGTTCCACTTGTGGCACGGATTTGCTTCTTCATTCCAATCATTGGGATTGAACCACAAGAAATACAACGGAATAATTACGTTTACCGGTAAAGCGTTCGCAATTGTGGTTCCTTTACTTTTCGCGATTATACCAGTTATGATTTATTTAAATAGATAACATTCAAAAAAGTACTTTATGTCTATTCTAGATTCAAAAATACCAGAAGGTCACATTTCAAAAAAATGGACTGACTACAAAGACCACTTGCGCTTAGTTGCTCCAAATAACCGTCCGAAAATTGACGTAATCGTTGTTGGAACAGGTTTGGCAGGTGCAGCAGCAGCGGCATCGCTAGGAGAAATGGGATACAACGTAAAAGCGTTTTGTTTTCAGGATTCTCCACGCCGTGCACACTCGATTGCAGCTCAAGGTGGTATCAATGCAGCAAAAAACTATCAAAATGACGGTGACTCTATTTACCGTTTATTCTACGATACAATCAAAGGTGGTGATTACCGTGCGCGTGAAGCAAACGTGCACCGCTTGGCAGAAGTATCCGGAAACATCATTGATCAATGTGTTGCTCAAGGTGTTCCGTTTGCACGTGAATACGGAGGTTTGTTAGACAACCGTTCATTCGGTGGTACACAAGTTCAACGTACTTTCTACGCGGCTGGTCAAACAGGTCAACAATTGTTATTGGGTGCTTACTCAGCTATTTCACGTCAAATTGGATTGGGAAATGTTCAGATGTATAACCGTCATGAAATGCTGGACTTAGTAAAAGTAGATGGAAAAGCACGCGGAATCATTGCACGTAATTTAATTACCGGTGAAATAGAGCGTCATTCAGCTCACGCGGTAATTCTTTGTACGGGTGGTTACGGAAATGTATACTTCCTTTCTACCAATGCTATGGGATCTAACGTAACAGCAGCTTGGAAAGCACACAAACGTGGAGCTTACTTCGCAAATCCATGTTATGTACAAATTCACCCAACATGTATTCCAGTTCACGGAACAAACCAATCGAAATTGACCTTGATGTCAGAATCATTGCGTAATTCCGGTCGTATTTGGGTACCAAAGAAAAAAGAAGATGCACAAGCAATTCGTGAAGGTAAAATGAAGCCTACCGAAATTGCAGAAGAAGATAGAGATTATTACTTGGAGCGTCGTTATCCGGCATTTGGAAACTTAGTTCCTCGTGACGTTGCTTCACGCGCTGCTAAAGAGCGTTGTGATGCTGGTTTCGGGATCGAAGCGAACGACACGATGGAAGGTGTTTACTTAGATTTCTCTGCTGAAATTATTTCGAAAGGAAAACAAACGGCTTATACTGCAGGAAATCACAACCCAAGTCAGGAAGAAATACTGAAATTGGGTAAAAAATGGGTAGAAGAGAAATACGGAAACTTGTTCCAGATGTATGAAAAAATTACAGATGAGAACCCGTATGAAACACCTATGAAAATTTATCCGGCAGTTCACTACACTATGGGAGGCGTTTGGGTTGATTACAACTTACAATCAACAGTCCCTGGTTGTTTCGTAGCTGGTGAAGCAAACTTCTCTGATCA
This sequence comes from Flavobacteriales bacterium UBA7666, assembly GCA_002483265.1. GTDB lineage: Bacteria > Bacteroidota > Bacteroidia > Flavobacteriales_D > Crocinitomicaceae > Fluviicola. The sequence continues at coordinate 149,569 of DLHO01000010.1, forward strand.
CGGAGCAAACCGCTTAGGAGCTTCAGCACTAATGCAAGGATTAGCAGACGGATATTTCGTATTGCCTTATACTGTTTCAGATTATTTAGCTGGAGATATTCGTACCGGGAAAATCTCTACTGATTTACCTGAATTCGAAGAAGCAGAAAACCATGTGAAGGATTTGATTTCAAAATTCTTAACAAACAACGGATCAAAAACTGTTGATCATTTCCACAAACGTTTGGGTCACATTATGTGGAACAAAGTAGGAATGGGTCGAAATGTACAAGGATTGACAGAAGCTATTTCAGAAATTGCAGCATTGCGTGAAGAGTTTTACAAAGAAGTTTACGTTCCGGGTGATGCAAATGAATTGAATCCGGAATTGGAGAAAGCCCTTCGTGTTGCTGACTTCATGGAATTGGGTCAATTAATGGCAAGAGATGCTTTGCAACGCAATGAATCTTGTGGTGGACACTTCCGTGAAGAATACCAGGATGCAGAAGGTGAAACTTTACGTGACGATGAAAACTTTAATTTCGTTGGAGCTTGGGAATACAAAGGAATGGACATCAACCAATCCGAGTTACACAAGGAAGTATTGAACTACGAGTATATTAAGATCGCAGCGAGAAATTATAAATAATTAGGTGGTTGGTAGGTTCACGGCGCATCGCGTACCTACATCCCCATCCGAAACATAAATATTGAGAGATGGCATCAAAAACAATAAATATAAACCTGAAGATTTGGCGTCAAAAGAACGTGAATTCAAAAGGAAGTATGGAAACATACAAATTGGACAACGTTTCAACGGATAGTTCATTCTTAGAAATGTTGGATCAATTGAATGAGCAATTAGTTAATTCACGTCAGGAACCCATTGCATTTGACCATGATTGCCGTGAAGGTATTTGTGGAATGTGTTCGTTGTATATCAATGGAGAAGCTCATGGACCGGATCGCGCAGTAACAACTTGCCAGTTACACATGCGTAAATTTAAAGACGGTGAAACCATTTATGTGGAGCCGTGGAGAGCGAAAGCATTTCCGGTAATCAAAGATTTAGTGGTTGACCGTTCAGCATTTGACCGTATCCAACAAGCTGGAGGATTCGTTTCTGTAAACACTTCAGGTCGTACCATGGATGCAAATGCCATTCCAATTGGAAAGGCAGAAGCAGACAAGGCATTTGAAGCTGCAACGTGTATTGGCTGTGGAGCTTGTGTTGCAAGTTGTAAAAACGCTTCTGCCATGTTGTTCGTTTCAGCGAAAGTATCTCAGTTGGCCTTATTGCCACAAGGACAGGTTGAAGCACAGCAACGTGTTTTAAACATGGTAAAACAAATGGACGAAGAAGGATTCGGAAACTGCACAAACACCGGTGCTTGTGCCGTTGAATGTCCGAAAGAGATTTCATTGGAGAACATTGCACGCATGAACCGCGAGTATTTGAAAGCTATGGTTGCTGCAGATTAAGTTATTATCACTCGTTATATTAAAAGGCTTCTATCATCTGATAGAAGCCTTTTTTTGTTTCAACTTTCATGAAAAAGCAATTAATTCATCAAAATCATTTGTGTAATAATGAGTTTATTCAAACAAAAATTTTTTGTTTGTTAAATTTTCTTTACATTTAGTGCATCTTTAATTTACTTATGTTATGAAAAAACTTTTACTTTCCCTTGGGTTAGTGCTTGTTGGTTCTACTGCTATGTCACAAGTGATATTCTCAGTGGAAGCTCCGGCATCTATTCAAGGATTCTACGATTTTAAATCGAATGGTGACGGATCGAGCTGGGGATTAGCTACTCTAGATGGTATGTTCGTCCTTGACACAGTTGTTCTTGCAAATGACCTGACACCTGGTGTAAATGCACAGGGAAATCCTGCATCGGCTACTGGTTGTAATGCATTACCAGCTGGAAGTTTGGCTGGAAAAATTGCTATGGTATTCCGTGGTGATGGAGGAAACCCGGCTATTGGTGCTTGTGGTTTTGGTGTTAAAGCACAAATGTGTGCAAATGCAGGTGCGCTTGCAGTAATTATTGTAAACCGTGATGCAACGACAATTGCAATGGCGGGTGGTACTGAAGGTGCTGCAGTTAACATTCCTGTCGTAATGGTGAACCTGGCTACTGGTCAGGCTATCTTGAATCGCATTCAAAACAACGTTCCTGTTGTTGCTTTCATTGGTGACAAAACAGGTTACTACAATGACGATATAACTACATTCGAGAAGAGCTCAATAAGAGCAAATTTTGGTTCTAAACCACTTGCTTTGGCTCAAAATGCTTCTGAGTTTTCTTTAACTCCGGGAACTTGGGTATACAACTACGGTAGCAATAACCAAACTGGCGTTACATTGAACACGGTAATCAAAAGAAACGGAACACAAATTTACTCGCAAACATCTGCAGCAGATTCTATTGGTTCAGCAGATTCTGTGTACTTCACAACTCCTACGTTCTCTGCTGCTTCTTATACAGCAGGTTTGTATGAAATCACGTATACTGTTGCAATGACGGCTACTGACGAATTTATTGGAGACAACGTATCCAAAAGCACATTCACTTTAAGTCCTGATTTATGGTCATTGGCTGGCTTGAATGCTACTGGGGACACTGTAAAAGCGGATGGTTTCTACCGTCCTGCTACTTTGCCTACCACTACATTTGAAACATGTGTCGTTTTAAAAGATCCGAATGCAGGAAGACTTAAAATGGATGGTATCATGTATGGTGGTATGACAGTAGGTGCTGCTGATACAGCAACTGTAACATTGGATGGAGTTGAAGTAACATGGACATTGTATACATGGAATGATGCTGATCAAACAGTTTCAGCTGGAACATTTGATCTTTTAAGTCCGGTTGCTGAAGGTTCATACATTTACCCGGATCCTGCTGATGCAGAATTGGAAAAAACAATTTTCATGCCTATCACTAGTGCACCTTATTACCAATTGGTAAATGGTCAATCTTACTTGGCATGTATCAACAATTATACTCCTATGGTATACATGGGCTTCAGCACATCTGATCACTATGATCTTGCTATGAATACAGACGATTTAGTTCGTTTCCCATTGCGTTCTGATGCTGGTGCATGGACTCCTGCTGGATTCAGCGGACTTCCGGTTCCTTCAATTGCTTTGAGAACTGGTACTAACTTAGGTGTTTCTGAAAATGAATTGGTAGGTGCTTCTGCATTCCCAATCCCTGCAAAAGAAGTAATTACTGTAAAAGTAAACGCTGCAGGTGATGCAACATTGAAAATTGTAGATATGGCTGGTCGTGAAGTTTCTGTGCAACAAGTTAAAATTGAAAATGGTCAATTCGAAACTTCTGTTGCTGGAATGAACTCTGGTAACTATGTATTTACATTAGATTATTCAAATGGTACTACTAGCCGCTTCAATGTGGTTGTATCTAAATAATCAGATATAAAAATTTAGAAAACCGATCTCGTAAATACGAGATCGGTTTTTTTTGTGCCTCTTTTTTTTAGTCCTTGCGATTTGATTTCTATCTTCGCAAAAAAATACTTATGAACTATTTACTGATACTTTTTTCACTGATAACCAGCTTCTCAGGATTAGCGCAAATACCCGGATGGAATCAAAGCCAACCCATAACCATTCTAGAACATACAGGAAATCTGATTACCAATTATCAAATCAAGCTTACTATCGATACACAAACTCCCATTTCGAATGGAGAAATGTTAGCAACCGGAGACGATATTCGCTTTTCAACAGCATGTAATGGCGGAAATAATCTAAATTATTGGATCGAGTCCGGAATGAATACAACCACTACTCAAATCTGGGTCAAAATAGACAGTATTCCTGCAAACGGAGGAAAAACAATCTATTTGAACTATGGAAATGCTTCAGCAACTTCCATTTCCGCTATTCCCGGAACATTCTTCGGACCACACTCTTCAACTGACAGTGTTTCCAACGGAAATCCAGGAGGAGTAGGAGACAGCCAACGTGGATTCCGATTCTATCCCAACGAAGACATATTGGTAACCGATTTCGGGAAAAGAGAACCAACCGGTTCAACACGCTATATCACCTTGTTCGACAACGCTACTCAGGCCATTATTCATCAGACACAAGTGTCAGGTCCAGCAGCGCAATATTCCTATCAAAATATCTCATCCCCGATTTGGTTGACCCAAGGGACACAATACCTTTTGGAAATGTTTCAATCCAGTACTGATGGATATTATTTTGGAACCAGCACACAAATCGGGGAGCATTTAACCTATATTGACATGCGCTACTGCAACGGCTGTGATCAAAACACTTTCCCCTTAAATTACTTGAATTCTATTCATTATGGGGTTCCGGACTTTTGGTACTTTACAAAGACAAACATAACTCCTGCTCCAACTTACGAACTAGGTCATTTTCAAACGAGCATGGCGGATCAATCCTTTATCTGTTTGAATGATTCGACTATCATTCCACTAACGGTTCTAGGAGGACAGGCTCCATTTTCTATTCAATGGGCGGGAGCAGAAATCAATAACGATACAATTCTTCAACCAATTGCTTCTCCTTCAGACACCATGGAATATCATGTAAGTATCACCGACGCATGCGGTTTCAACAGAGTAGATTCCATCACATTCAATGTAGGAGCTTTACCGACAGCTAATTTACAAGCTTCCGCAACCATTCTTTGTAATGGTGAATGGTCTGAACTAACAGTAGACACCATGTATAGCGCTATTTGGGATGATAATTCAACAGCAGATTCATTAATCGTCTCTCCAACAGTTACCACTACTTATCACGTTCAAACAACCAATAACATCGGTTGCCATAGTTATGATTCCATTCAGATTTTATTCCATAACCCTATTTACCTGACTCGCGTAATTGACAAATGTTTTGGGGAAAGCTATCAGATCGGAACACATACTTATGTCTTAAACGGAACATATATTGACACACTTGCGGGTGTTTCCAACTGCGATAGTATCATCACAACTGTTATAACTTTTCAGGGAGAAATTGATTCTCAAATTCAGCAAATTGGTTTGACCTTAGTCGCTGACATCGGTGCAGACGGATATCAATGGGTAAATTGTCAAGGAAACACACCGATTTCCGGAGCAACGAATTCGTATTATGAAGCTACTCAAAATGGAAGTTATGCTGTGATTTCAACGGTTGGATCCTGCTCGAGACAATCTGCCTGTATTGCAATTACTACAGTTGGTCTGGAAGAATTGGATGAAATAGATAATCTTTCCTTATTCCCTAATCCTACAACAGGAAATTTGACCATTCAGTCTTCGAGCTCACAAGAGTTAAAGATCATCGATGTGATTGGGAACATTGTCCGAAAAGAATCTGTTGATGCAGGAATCAGCAAGCAAATTGATATCAGTTCTCTGGGAACAGGTTCTTATTACCTTCAATCCCGAACAAAGGTCATCCGATTTGTAATTCAATAATCACGCTATTTTTACTAACGGTAGGCACGCTATGCGTCGCGTCCCTACCGTTTATGATTTTCTCGATTTCGGGAGCGTAACCAAAACAGTCGTTCCTTCCGGAGAAGTTTTCTCTATTTCAATAGACCCGTGATGCGTTTCTACGATTTGTTTTACCATTGCCAAGCCCAAGCCCGTCCCGGTAGATTTCGTAGTGAAATAAGGTTCGAATATCGTTTGAATTTGATCTTCCGGAATACCCGAGCCGTTATCTTTAACCCGAATTGACACCAGTTCCTCAGCAGTCTCAACTGAAATCACAATTTGCGCAGTATGATTCATTGAAACAGCTTGAATACCGTTTGAGACTAAATTATTAAGTACTCGAAGTAACATCTCTTTATCTGCCAGTATCATAATTGCTGGCTCTAAAGCATTCAATTCCAAATGAACACGTACATTTCCATCCCCATCAAATAAAGCGGCTACGGCCTTAATTAGACTTACCAGATCGATTTCAGCGATAACAGGCTGAGGTAGTTTTGCAAAATTGGAGAATTCATTGGCAATATGCGTCAAAGCATCAATTTGTTCAATCAACGAGTTCGTTACACGCTCAATTCGCTCCCCTGATTTGGGATCACTGGGATCAAAAACACGTTGCAAATGCTGCACACTTAGTTTCATTGGGGTGAGCGGATTCTTAATCTCATGTGCTACTTGCTTGGCCATCTCTCTCCATGCACTTTCGCGCTCTGATTGAGCCAGTTTAGCAGCTGCTTCAGCAAGCTCATTCAACTTATGATTGTATTCTGCTACCAAAGAACCAATTTCGTCTTGCGCTTTATAATTGATTTGCAAACTGTTTTTTCCCAACTCAAACTGAGAGAAACTTTTTCTCAATAACATCAAAGGAACCGTCAACCAGGAAGAAACCAACAAGGCAACCAGAATGGATAAAACCAATAAAAGCATAAAGACATTGAGGATTGCCACAAAAAACTGTCTCAATTGCTCTTCAAACACATTTCGCTGGTCAAAATGCAAGATGTTTAAATAACCCAACAATTCATTCTCATGATTGAATACCGGAACATATCCGGATAAGTAAACCAACGACCCGATATTCTCTTCGTGAATGAACTCGGAACGCATATTGAACTGCAACTCATACAAAGCTTTTGAATTCATTTGTTCACTCAACAAGCCCATGTTGTAAATCTTCGTTCGGGAAGTTCCGGCAAGAATTCCATCAGACTGATATAAATTGATATCCGCCAGGAACACTTTTGACCATCTCCTCAACTGATAATCCAATTCATCCTGATTCTTGTCACTAAACTTCTCTGAAATAAAACGTTGTCTGGAATTGATTTCGTTGATAACGGACTTCACCTTCTCACGAATCTGGTCAGTTGAGTAACTTCTATACTGACCACTAAGCATGGTTGTGCTGGCAATACTGAATCCACCCAATGAGATCACGATCAATCCAATCAAAACCAATTGAATTTTGGTGATCATGGAAATTCCGTTGGAAAATTTCACCTGATTCAATTGCTTCAACAATAAAATAATCGTCAGCATAGCACCAAAGCAAACCAGCAAAATGGAAGTGGTTGTTAAATAAGATAACCAGGATGGAATGGTTTTACTCAGAATAATTGCATCGGTTTTTGATTTCTTAAAAATCAAGTGTTCAAAACCATCTTTTTCATACCATTCATGACCGGCCACACTTTCATCTCCAAAAATTCTCAGATCTGTCGGATAACTGTAGGCTCCGTAATTCAGAACCAATTGGCTATTATAATATTTCGCGATGGAATACCGTTCCAGGGATTCAAAAACAGCGGTTTGTTTCGAGATCAGGAGTCTTGGAAAACCAATTTTCTCCGGAATTCGTTTTGATTTCATGGTTCCATAAAAATCTACCTTCACCCCATTTCGTTCCAATGGCAGATAGAACACATAATTGAACTGACTGGTATAATCTTTTACATAATACAAACTGGAATCTATTTCAGACCGAATTCCGTGTCTTTCAATGAGTTCATCCAATTGTTTTTTATACATTCCATTCAATCGAATCCCTGTGCTGTCTTCCAAATAATAATAAAAATCCACATCATACCGATCCCAATAACCTTTGAAAACCTGGTATTCCATGGCCTCCTTCAATTCGGAAAAACTTGGTTTCGTTTCGTGATAGAATAAGCGTTTAAGGAAGGGTTCTGAGACCATTTTCGCCTTTGTATTCGTAAAATCAACTTCTGCGTTGATGTCGCGATCATCAGCCAACTGGTTGGCAAAAAGCAAACGCTCCTCTCGTTCCTTCTTTTTGGCTTCCATTTCGAGGTTCATCGTAATTCCAAAAGAAACAAGGAAAGTTGCCAATAAATAAAAGGTAAAACTCCATGTTTTACGAAAACCAATGATCAGGGAAACAATAAAAAGAGCGAACATCCAGATGATCCAAAAACCATGTAACCGGAAGATCCATTCATTTGCGATAACAACAGAAGAAAATAAAGCTATCAGAACTCCATAAATTTCTATTCTATTTGGATTGGTCTTTTTCCATCTGTCAATAACCACTAGGTAAAATTGCACCAGAAACAAAGAACTCAAACCAATAATGAAAATGAATACAATGGAAAAAACGTTCAGCTTCAGAATGTCACTTAAATGAATGGGGATGGTAGAATTCACAATGATCAACTTGATGATTTGCGGATAAACCATCATGAAAACTGGGATCAGGAACAGTAAAAAGTAAACAAGGAGTTTGTTATTTGCACTTAGAATTAATTTTCCAAGAGATGGAAAGATCATGAGCAGGGAAACAAACCAAACAAGTACTTCTCCAAAATTCGGAATCCAATTATTCAATGCCATTAAACCCGGATCGAACAAGGAAGTGTTTTCCATCCACCCAAACCAATCCAAACGCAACGACAGATAGCGAATTATTAGTACACCAAACACGAAAAGCAATCTTGTCACGTTGGTTTTTAAGAAGGTATTTATCTTGAAAGAAAGCAAAAGAACAATGACCAAAATAGTGGCAAAAATAATCGTCAATAAATGCTCGTCATCCGGATTCTGGTCTACCTCATCGATCCCAAAAATCGCTTCCCCGTTTTTGTCAAAAATTGTACGATTCTTTTCTGTTATCAAAGAAACCATTCCATGAACTGCAGGAAAAGGTTTGAAAAAATAATCCCTTAACTGATCATTGGTAATTGGAAAGACACGTTTAATTCCAAATGTGACAACAAAAATTTCAGAACCCTGCTTTTGCAATTGGGTATAATACCAACCGTTTTGTAATTGAACCACCCCATTGGAGGGAAAGTGCAAATCAGCAAATCGATTTACCGGACATTTATTTGTATTCCAAAAAACCAGCGAATCTCCCCTGTAAACATGCACAAAAAGCGTATTCTCCAGGTTATTATATTTTTTGGAAAAATCCTTTCTATTTAAGTTTTTCCAATCTTTCGGAATACGGTATAACTGATTCTTTGCTTTGGTAGTTTGGGATAGAAAAACACTTTGGAATTGCTTAATATCTTCTAATCCCGATCTTTTTAAATTGAATAATAAACCAATTAATAGCAAAACACATGCACCTAGAATTAATGCATATCCTCTTTTTGCAAAAAATTGAATTATTCCTTTAAACATAATAATTTGGGCGTCAGCATTTGAATGAGTCTTTCAAACTCCAAATCTGCTTGCTGGTCATTTTCAAAGACAAAATCCGCTAAATACTTATATGGTTCAAGGTATTGCCGGTAGCAAGGTATCACATGATTCTTCCACTGATACATAATAGCTTCACGCGAATATCCTCTTGTTTCCTGATCACGGTACAATCTTCTATCCAATTGCACATCCGGATCAACATCCATAAAAATGGAAAAATCCAACAGTTGATTTACTTCTTTATACTCAAACAAAAACAGACCTTCTACAATAATAATGGGAGAAGGATCAAGTGTAATCAATACGTTTTTATTTGGCGGAGCATTAAAATGATATTCCTTTACTTCTATTGATTTTCCCTTCTTCAAATCTCTTAGATCAGCAATCAAACGATCTTTATCCAAAGCTGTCGGCAAGTCAAAATTTACGTGCCCGCTTGCATCCAAAAGCTGCTCATCGATTGGCAGGTAATAATTATCCATGGAAAAAACAGTAGGGTGAAGTTCACCATAAAATGCCGCTAAGCGCTTTAGAAGAGTTGTTTTCCCGGATCCGCTGCCTCCACAAATTCCAATAATCATTTCTGCATATATTCGAAGGTTAAACCGTTTTTTGCTGGAAATTGCTTTGTATCAAAAACCAACCATTTTGTATTCAATTCAACTACAAATTTACTTGGAAATTCCGCAGTAAGCAAACGACTAGGGTTAGAAGTTGCCTGATCTATGCTTCCGGAGACGATTCCCGTATCGGAAGTAAAGCTGTGAAAATGTCCTTCCGACTTTCCTGAATTAACATACCAGCCAATACCTTCATCCATTCTGAAACAACCCACTTCCAGGTCTTTTTTAGCATTATAGCCTGCAGTAGCAGATGTACAAACTTTAGTCCACACTTTGCTTTTCTCTTCCAATTTGTAACTAATCAGATTCGCAGCTGTACCATTCATTTCAAGACCGCCCACATAATATGCTCCATTTGCAAATACCAATGTTCCCTTTTCGTTTGGCTCGCTTCTTTTCAACAAAGCACTTCCCCTTCTTCCGAATCCAACACGTGTATGTGCAATGAAACTCGTTCCTTTCTGTTCCAAGACTTGTTCTGAAACCATGATCCCCTTCGGATTAAACTCCTTTACTTTCCATCCGGCTTCTTTTCCCGCATGCAAACGGGCAGCAAACAAAATGTTTTCCCCTTTCTCTCCGGCAACATACCACGAAATCTGATCTTCAATCTTAGAAGAACTAATCACATTCTCTGATACTACAAAAGCATACATATTGAAATTATGATGGGTCATAGAAACCGCAATAGTAGTTAGTTTCTCCTTGTCGCGGTGTTTGAAAATCCAAAGAAGAGCCTTTTCCGTCGTAATAATATCCGTTAAGTACAAATCCGACGGACTGAAGCTTCCTAAACGCTTCAATGGAGTCAGAAAAGTTAAATTCATGACTTTGATATTACCCGCAGCACTTAATTGATGAATAAAAACCTTGTTGTCTTTTAATTCTAGGTTTTCAAGAAAGTAAGCATATTTACCTCCATCCTCCGAAATAAAGAATGTTTCCTTCGCCATCGGATTATAGACCTGTTGCCAGGCACTCTTCCCATCCCCTGAAACCATTGTTAAATCAACTTGTTTCTGAGTCAAGGTTAAGTCACGACTCAAGGCCAAAGCACCGATGCCTTTCCATTCAAGTATGTCAAAATAAGGCTGTTTCAGCGGTGGAATTTCAAAATTTTGGGCGTAAATAGAAACACTAATTAGCGTAAAAAGAATGATTAAAGATTTTTTCATATTAGGAATAAAGCGTAAATTGGCAAATAAATGTAAAATATTTCAATTGAATATGTTATTCTCCCGTACAATTAAAAATATCCTGACTGGAATTTCAGTTTTGGTAGCTACTCTTTCATTTGCCCAAAATGAAGAAATGAAAATACTTCCGCTTGGCCAAACTGTCCCGATGGTGAACTATAAAATGGAAAATCTGGACGGTAAAATGATGGAGTTAGCTTCATCAACTGGCGAAAAGGGTTTGTTGGTAGTTTTCTCTTGCAATACTTGTCCGTTTGTTGTTGGAAGCGACAACTTCGAAGGATGGGAAAAACAATACAATGAGTTGAATAAATATGCTTCCAAGCATGGTTATAAAATGGTCTTGGTCAACTCCAATGAGGCGAAAAGAGGTGACGATGATTCTCCGGAAGCAATGCAAAAGAGAGCAAAAGACAAAGGGTATACCATGCCTTATCTGATTGATAAAAACTCCGAATTAGCTGATGCATTTGGAGCCAGAACAACACCGCACGTTTTTCTGTTAAATAACAAAATGGAATTGGTTTATACCGGAGCCATTGACAACAAAGTAGACGGAAAAAGAAGTTCGGATGAAAACTACCTGAAAAATGCAATTGAAGCAAACGCTTCAGGCAAGGAAATCGAAATTAATTCTACACCTCCAAGAGGCTGCAGCATTAAACGCATTAAAAAGTAAACTCTCCAAAACAAAATAAACATGAACAAAAAACTACTAACTTGTGCCTTACTAACGCTCTCCTTGTCGTTGGTTGCACAGCAGGGTGACGGCGGTCTTCCTAAGAGTGGAAAAGCTAGCCATTCTGTCAAACAAATCGATAAAAAATTCTTTTCCGAACCCGATATCGCTGCTTTAAGAGCAGAGGATGAAGTAACGGATAAAGCCGGGAATGCTCCCTGGAGATTTGGTTTCAACAATCCTGCTTCCTTGAACTTGAATAATTCCGGAACCTGGAATACACTCTCAAACGGTGATCGAATCTGGCAATTGGCCATTACATGTCAAAATGCACTAACGGTTAATCTAACATTGGATAACATTACGCTTCCGGAAGGAAATGAATTGTATGTCTACAATCCGGATAAGTCTTTCATTCTTGGAAAATTTACAGCTTACCATTTATATGAAGGAACTTTGGGAACAGAATTAGTTCCTGGAAGTACCGCAATCGTTGAATATTATATTCCTGCAAAAAATGCAGGACAAACAGCTTCATTGAATGTAAACACAGTGACACATGGTTACCGTACGGCAGGTGAATTCGAAGAAAAGGCTTTCGGAACCTCTGGAAATTGTAACATGAATGTAAACTGTACAGACGGTGCGCCTTGGGTAGATCAACGCAATGGAGCAATTATGCTGGTATCAGGAAGTAATGGATTTTGTTCCGGATCATTGATCAACAATACCATGAACGATGGAAAACCTTATGTATTGACAGCGAATCACTGCTACAGCACACCAACAAGTTGGATCTTCCGTTTCAATTGGCAAGCTGCCGCATGTACAAATCCGGGAAGTTCACCAACATTCTCTTCTTTGTCCGGAGCTGTTCTAAGATCACGAAGAACACCTTCAGATTTCTGCTTGGTTGAAATCACGGGCGGTTTAGTTAGTGGTACGGTGCCCGCATCTTATAATCCATACTTCCCCGGCTGGGATAACACCGGAGCAATCCCAACTTCTGCAGTCTGCATCCACCATCCGGATGGAGATATCAAAAAGATCTCTTTTGATGATAACCCTTTGGTTATTTCACAAGGAATGGGTTCAAGTGAAGCAAATTCTACTTGGACTTTAAAATGGGATAGAAATACCACAACAGAAGGTGGATCTTCCGGTTCTCCTTTATTTGATCAGAATCACCGCATCATTGGTCAGCTCTGGGGAGGGGGTGCTTCTTGCTCTAACTTGACTGCCTCAGATTATTACGGTCGATTAGCTAATTCATGGAATCCAGCAGGAAGTAACAGTACCAATCATTTGAAAACATGGTTGGATCCAACTAATACCGGAGCAACAATTGTTGATGGTTATAATCCTTCCGGTCCTACTCATGCATTGGATGCAGCAATGTCCAATCCGCAAGGAGTAATGGGAACAATCTGTTCAGGAACAGTAACTCCGCAAGTTACTATTGTGAATTCAGGAACTTCTGTCTTAACTTCTGCAACCATTAATTACGGTTATGATGGCTCTACTGCTTTAGTTTATAACTGGTCCGGATCTTTGAATCAATATCAATCAAGTGTTGTTTCCCTTCCAAGTGCAACATTAAGCGCAGGAAGCCACTCGTTTAAAGCAATCGTTTCAAATCCAAACGCTGCAGCAGACGAAAATGATATAAACGATACGGTTATTTCTTCTTTCACTACGGTAACAAATGGAAATATAATCACCCTTAATTTATCCATGGATTGTTATGGTGATGAGATCAGTTGGGTACTTCAGGATAATACGGGTACCACCACATTTTACGATGGAGGGCCATATACTCAAACTTCCGGAGGATCTACAGTTACACCTTCATTTTGTTTAAGTAATGGCTGTTACAAATTTACCATTATAGATGATTTCGGTGACGGAATGGTTTCTACAGGTTGTCCAAATGGTTTTTATACCATTAAAGATCAAAGCAACACAACTTTAGCTGAACTTGCAGCTGCAAATGCAAACTTTGGAGCAACTCACACGGATAATTTCTGTATCACCGGATCAACGAATGGTCTTAAAGAATACGGATCTTTCTGGAAACTTTATCCAAATCCTACAAGTGAAAACTTAACGATCGAGATTACTTCCGAAGGATTAAAATCGATAGACATTACCAATGCAACCGGTCAAATTATTCAAACAATTCAATCTGACCAGAATGCAATCACAATTCCTGCAAGTACATTGGCAAAAGGAATGTACTTCATTCGATTAACAAGCAACGACGGAACTTCACAAAAAAGCTTTATCGTTAAGTAAATTGATAAAATTGACAGGGAACCCAGACATTTATCGTCTGGGTTTTTTGTTTTGCTAAACTGTGTGTCCATCTGTTTCTATTTGGTTTATTCTTTAAGCTTAAATAGGTACATAGAAAACATAGATTTTCTTTTTAACTTCGGATCAAAAATTCACCAATGGCTAAGGTAAAATCAGCTTTCTTCTGTCAAAATTGTGGGTACGAAACTCCGAAATGGTTGGGTAAATGCCCTTCTTGTAACGAATGGAATACTTTTGTAGAAGAGCTGGTTGAAAAACAATTGCCACAAGTAATTGCCTTTTCTACCTCATCAGGCAGAACTGCCAAAGCACAAGTGCTTCAGGAAATTGTTTCAAATGGTCAAAGAAGAATTATCCTTCCGGATAGTGAGATCAATCGTGTGCTGGGAGACGGATTGGTTCCCGGATCTTTAATTCTATTCGGTGGTGAGCCGGGAATTGGAAAATCGACTCTACTCCTTCAACTGGCCGTTCAAACTTCTTTACGTGTTTTATATGTTTCGGGAGAAGAAAGTGAGCAGCAAATAAAAATGCGCGCAGAACGAATTGGTCAGAAGAATGATTCTTGCTTTATTTTGACCGAAACCAACATTCAAAACATCTTCAAACAAGCAGAAGAAACCAGTCCCGAATTGTTAATTGTGGATTCTATCCAAACACTTTTTAGTTCTCAGATTGAAAGTGCTCCCGGAAGTATTTCTCAAATTCGCGAATGTACCGCCCAGCTTTTGCGCTATGCAAAAATGACCGAGGTTCCTGTATTTTTAATTGGCCACATTACCAAAGAAGGATCCCTTGCGGGGCCAAAGGTACTGGAACACATGGTAGATGCCGTATTGCAATTCGAGGGCGATCAACATCACGTTTATCGTTTATTGCGCGGAATAAAAAACCGATTTGGTAGCACCAATGAACTGGGGATTTATGAAATGAATAGTTCTGGTTTAAGAACGGTTGAAAATCCTTCCGAAATTTTAATTTCCGCAGGAGATAATAAGCTGAGCGGTGTTGCCATTGCTGCGACACTGGAAGGATTAAGGCCCTTACTAATAGAAGTTCAGGCACTTGTTAGTACGGCGGCTTATGGAACTCCTCAGCGTTCCTCCACTGGTTTTGATGCACGCCGGTTAAATATGCTGCTTGCCGTAATGGAAAAACGGTGTGGTTTTAAGTTGGGGGCAAAAGATGTTTTTCTAAACATTGCCGGAGGAATTCGCGTGGATGACCCGGCAATCGACTTAGCGGTAGTAGCAGCAGTTTTATCTAGTAATGCAGACATTGCAATTGATCGTTTGATTTGTTGCTCAGCAGAAGTTGGTTTATCCGGAGAGATTCGACCAGTCAATCGTATTGATCAACGAATTCGGGAGGCAGAAAAATTAGGATTCGAAAAAATCATTATTTCAAAACACAACAAGGGAATTGAGCAGTCCAACTTCAAGATTGAACTCATCCCATGTAGCAGAATTGACGAAGTTTTAAAAGCATTATTCGCATAAAACAATCGATACTTTGTAAGCCACACACTCTAACTTGGAAAATATTTATTCCAATGAGTTCGATTGCAATAGTTTAGTTAATTTTAGCTTTCTAAATTAAAACGCTACATAATGAGAGTATTAGCTATCACCGGCATGGTTCTACTATGTTTCACTTCTTTTGCAGTAAACACACCACCGGAACTAAACTTATCTCAAACAGTTATCAATCAATACCTTTGTTCCAGTGATGACAGTGAAGTTCAACTTTTCCAACCCTTACAAATCACAGATCTTGATGGCGATGTGATTACTATTGTCGGAATTACTTCTTCCAATCAAACCATGATACCGGATGCAGATATCTATGCGGGAACTCCTTCTGATTTAGGAACATTAAATACTTATTTATATGCAACAAATGGTACCCCGGTTTCAGGATCGGTTGTGATCACTCTCGAAGTAACAGATGGTATCGATACAGTATTCCTAACTCTTCCAACAGTTGTTATAGGAGAAACTCCAACAATTACAGTTGATAGTTATATCCGGATTTGTTCCAGTGAAGGAACGGTTGATTTGAATCAATTCGTTAGCCCCGCAGGAGGTGTTTTTGATTACGACGGTTCGGTTTACCCAAATGCCGAATTCAACATGATCGAAGAGGGTTATACTTCTAATAGTACAGTAGGTATCAATTATGTACTGACAAATGGTGTTTGTACAGCCTATGATTATTTAGATTTGAATCTTTTTATATCTCCAACTGTCTCTGTTGCTACAACACCAACTTCTTGTGGAGCAGCAACCGGAACTGCAGTCGCAACTGCAACGGGTGGTGCACCTGTTTTAAGCCAAAGCTGGTCTAACGGTGTTACCGGAAGTGCAAATATTTCCAATTTGGCAGCCGGTCAATACATGTACTATTTTGTTGATACGAATCAGTGTTCTACTACCGCAGCATTTTCAATTGACCCTGTAGGAGTTATCATCAATGAAACAGTTACAGATGTGGTTTGTTTCAGTCAGGCAAATGGTGCAATTACAATCTCTCAAACGGGTTTAACAACACCTGTAACTTACGTATGGACTTCTGGTCACACCGGTACAGCTGTTACAGGTTTATTAGCAGGAACGTATACTGTTTATGCAACCGACGCTAATAATTGTATGATCTCAAAAGCGATTACGGTTACACAACCCGCTAAAATCACTTTTGAGGCAGGTGTAAATGTAAATCCAACTTGTGGTGCTGCAGACGGAGAAGTTGAGGTTTGGGGTCAAAATGGGGGTATTCCTCCTTATACAACAAGCTGGTCAAACGGTACAACGGGTGAAATCAATTCCAACCTGGCGTTTGGAATCTATTCTGCAACGGTTCAAGATGCAAACAACTGTATGGCTGTGAAACCTGTTTATTTGAGTGAAAACAATTCTGCTGATATTTCCGGTGATGTAATTCCGGCAGCATGTGGTGCTTCGGACGGAAAGATTTTAGTAGACATTTACATTCCCGGCTTTGACCCAATACAATCTATACTTTGGTCAAACGGAGCAACTACAGAAGACTTATTAAATGTTCCTGCTGCAAATTATGTTTGTACCGCAACGGTAGCAAATACGGGTTGTAGAGCAATCAAAGGATGGAATATGCCGGTTGTACAGCCATTGAGACAAGACATTTGTATCATTACTGTTGACAGTGTGACAACAACAAACTTAGTTGTTTGGGAAAAAGCACAAACAGTTGGAATCGACTACTACAACATCTATCGCGAAACATCAACTCAAGGCGAATACATCTTGATTGACACGGTAGAATTCGATAATATTTCTCTTTTCAATGATGTAATTGCATCGCCATCAGAGCGCTCATGGAGCTACAAAATTGGTGCAGTAAACGTTTGTGGAGATGAAGGCCCATTGAGTATTGCTCACCGAACTATTCACCTGGATCTATTAGATTTGGGAACCAATTCAGTAGAGGTTAACTGGAATGCGTATGAAGGAACAACCGCATTTACAGCTTACAATGTTTGGAGATATACAACTGCTAACAGCTGGGTGCTGGCAGGAACTGTTCCAAGTTCTATTTTGTCCTTCATTGATACGGTAGACTATGCTACTCCGGGATTGGATTACATGGTTGAATTTGAATTAACGACGCCATGTTCTGCTGAAAAAGCACAGGATTTCAATACTGTAAGATCAAATCGTGAAAGAGGGCAGTTTGCTACAGGAGAAGGTGTTGACGGAGCTTCATCTAACAGCATCAACGAAAATTACCTGAACAATATTGGAATGTATCCGAATCCTACTTCAGATAAACTGACTTTTGTACAAGAAGGAAATGAGCAAGTTACTTACAACATTCTTTCTCTATCCGGTCAATTAATGCAAACAAGCCAAAGCAGTCAAACAAATACAGTCCTTGATCTAAGCCAACTAAACGCTGGTGTGTATCTCGTTGAGCTGAAAATGAATGATATCAAAATTACCAAACGAGTAGTTAAACTTTAAACTGCTCTGATAAACGAAGTATAAAAAATCATTGTTCCATTCAGGTGCGATGATTTTTTTTCTAACACTATTTAATTCTATAATTATGAAAAAGCTTCTATTCTTAATTGTCCTTCTGATCAGCATTTCAAACGTACAAGGACAAACATACGATTGGTCTTCGGCCATGCCGGCAGATCCTTACACGAGTGGCGGACAGGTAAAATCACTCATGTATCAGGGGAAACTGTATCACTTCAGTGATTCTATCGGGAACTACATTCGTGTTACGATGTACAATCCGGAAATTGGAGCCTGGATCTGGTTGGATGCTGAAGACACTTACATTTCTGGCCTTACTAGAATTGAAGGTGAAGTAATTGGGAACAAAGCTTACTTCGTAACTGGTGGTTTTGGTGGTTTGTATGCACACATGTTTGATTTTACAACAAATACGATTGTTGGGTACAACTCTTTGATCGCTACCGGGAGCCCGGGAGCATGGGAGTTTAAAGCCGATCCGGTATCAGGGAAAATCGTTGTCATGTTCACGGAGAATACCAATACGAGCATTTGTACTTTCAACACCGGTACAAACACGTGGGATTCGGAATTCGGTATAAATACCATCCTTAATCCAGGCTTTAGTTTATCCGGGAAATTCCTGATCTACTTTTCATCCAGTTCGATTTATTACGGTATCTCCGGAGCAGCTATCAATCGCCTCGCAGTTGCACCAATAAATGCACCGTATTCCCTGACTTACTACAATTCCGGCGGATCAAATGATGGTCGTTTAAAAGGAAATACAGGAACCGACTTCATAAGCGGAAGCTACTTTATGGTTGGAAACGGACAAAACCCGCCTAAAATCCTGATGCGCAACTACGGTAATCAGACAACATATGAAAAGTCCCTTTCAGGAACGGCAAACGTGCAGTTAAATACAGGAACGGATCCTTCTTTGTTTTTCAATTTTGATACCATTCGCTCTGCTACCACTCAAAACTCCAGTTATTCATTCATCCTTTCCAACTTTAGTCCGGCAGGAAATGCTTCACTCGGAGATTCATATGTATTTAGAAAAGATTGGGGAACAGGCGACTGGGATACATTAGGAATTCAAATTCCGCTTACTGCAGGTTTGAACAATTTGTTTATGCTTTCCCTGGATCAAAATGCCGAACACCTTGCTATCAACTATCAGAATGATGGGTACTACTATTATAAAGTGTACAATACGAAACCTGAAATCAATCCATCTTCTATTGTTGCAACCGGAGGAACCTGTTTCAATCATCAAAATTTGATCTATCATGCGTTGGAGTTTTACGATGATAATAAGGATGGACCGTTGAAAATTTTGAATTTGGCTGATGGTAGTGGTACAATCACAGGTATGACCGCGCAATTGATTTATTTCGACAACACCGTATCCCCTTCCCTTACGAAATATGCTATTTACGGATTTATTCCTTCCGGGGGAAATGCCAATATCCAGTTTCAGCTTTTCGATGGTTATAGCATAACCCCTGTTATAATGCCGCAGCTTGTTGTAGGAACAACTTCCGCTCCTGTGGTGAACTTTTCTGCCAACCCAGTGACTTTATGCAACAATGACAACTTAATTGACCTGACAAACTACGTCAATTATTATGATCATGGAACATTCAAAATCAACGGAAATCCGGTGGAGGGAACTACCATTGATGGAACTGTCGTTTCATTGGGTTTCACCGGAGGATCAATTTCATTGGACGATGAGATCGATGGTTGTATTGTTAATACATCTGCCTCTTTAACATTCCCGAATCTTGGAAGTACTTCTGTAGTTTCTACTCCAAGTGCATGTGGATCTGCAACAGGAACTGCTACTGTAACATTTACTGCCGGAGCTTCCACAAATTATACTTTGGAATGGTCAACTGGTGAATCATCCACAACTATTTCCAATTTAGTGCCGGGACCATATTATTACAGCACAACAGATGATTATAATTGTCACCTTACCGGAGTTACATCCGTTGAAGCAACCGCAGTTTCTATTACACCGACAATTACAAACGTATCCTGTAACGGACTCAATGATGGATCTATTTCAATCACTATCGTTAATCCGAATGCATATCAATTTTTGTGGTCGAATGGGTATGGAACACAAACTATCTCCAATTTAGCACCCGGATCTTATTCCGTAAACGTGTGGGATAACAATGGTTGTCAGGTTTCTGGTTCTTATACGATTACACAACCAGCTCCGATAACTGCAAACTTCTTTGGTACTGAACCAACTTGTGGCGCTACAGACGGAAGCATCACAGCGGTTGTGAATGCAACCGGAACACCAACTTTCGATTGGATTGGTACAGGTCAAACCAGTTTAACCTTAACAGGTGTCGCGCATGGTTTATATACTTTGAAAGTAACAGACGGAACAGGGTGTATCAAGCAATTTAGCCACCAATTGGATGATGAGTTTGCTGCCGATATTAACACCACGGTTTTAAATACACAATGTAATCAAAGCAACGG
Organism: Flavobacteriales bacterium UBA7666; assembly: GCA_002483265.1. Taxonomy (GTDB): domain Bacteria; phylum Bacteroidota; class Bacteroidia; order Flavobacteriales_D; family Crocinitomicaceae; genus Fluviicola. The sequence goes on from DLHO01000010.1 coordinate 170,039, forward strand.
GGGAATTACTGTAAACTTTACTACCGATCTAAACGGTGGAAACTTGCCTCACAGCTGGTCATGGTCAAATGGAACAACTACACAAAGCAATTTCAACCTCACGGAAGGATCTTATACCATTACTGCTTTGAGCGGTCCGATAGCACAGCCTTGCTACTCTGAAAAAACAGTTTTTGTAGGAACAAGAGCACCGTTAGCACAGCCTATTTGTTTGGTTACTGTTGATACAGCCACTACCACCAACTTAGTTGTTTGGTCAAGAACGGAAACTTCCGGTATTGATCATTACAATATCTACCGGGAGTCGGATTTGGCAGGAAACTACCTGTTGATTGATACGGTAAAAGCAGCAAGCTTGTCTTATTTCAATGATGTAGTTGCTTCACCGATGAACCGTTCATGGCGTTATAAGATCTCAGCTGTAAATGCGTGTGGTGCGGAAAGTCCTATTTCAACAGAACACAAAACCCTGCATTTGAATACAATCCTGAATACAGGTAACGGATCTTTCGATATCCTTTGGGATGATTACGAAGGTTCCGGAAACGTAACCGGTTATGTGGTTTGGAGAAAAACAGATCAGGTTGACTGGGCTCCAGCAAGTTCAACAATCGCATTGGGAACCTCTTTCTACAATGACACTCCCCCTGCAGGATCAACGGGGGTGGATTATTACATCGAGATGTTGACGAACTCAATCTGTACAGCTGAGAAAGCACAGGATTTCAATACCACTCGCTCCAATCGTGAACGCGGACAGTTTGCTGCTGGAGATGGAGTGGATGGAGCATCATCAAACGGACTTTCAGAAAACTACCTGAATGAGATCTCCATGTACCCGAATCCTACTCAGGGAGATGTAACATTCGTTCAGGTTGGAAATGAAGTAATTACTTATCGTGTAACCTCACTTTCAGGAAAAGTAGTGAGTACAACGACCAGCTCAGAATCTAAAATTTCTATCCAATTAGATGATTTTCAATCTGGTATCTATTTGGTTGAAATAAGCACTGCTAGTTCTAAGATCACAAAACGAATCAGCAAATATTAAACTATATTGATTTAGTAAAAAAAGAGTCTGCCACGGTGGGCTCTTTTTTTTACCAACCATTTGTAGAAATACCGAAAACACTCAAAGAGAATTACAACATACGAGTCTCTTCAACCCTCCAAACTATATTTGGTTACCTTTGCTAATTGTGAATTGCTAACATTAAAGTACTTATGAAAAAACTACTTACCTTACTAGTTGTTTTCGCTTCAACTTTTTCTTTCTCTCAGGGATGGAATTTTATCGGAAGTTCAGCCGGGATTGCTAATGCTACTGAAGTCGATATCGAAACTACTCCCGGTGGAAATTTATATGCTGCAGCCCTTAACGCTGGGGTTGTTACCGTATATAAATGGAGCACTGTTTCCAACTCATGGGTATCCATGTCCGGAGCTACCATCCCGGGAACATCATCCGGTCTCGATTTGTTAGTTATCGGAGAAACAACTCCTGTTTTTGCTGTAAAATCAAATCAGGGAGCTTTACCAAACCAATTTTTGTACATCTATAAATTCAACGGAACTTCTTGGATTTTCCAAACGATGGGGCCTGGTGGCTATAATACGGTCAACTACAATGACCAGTATTCCTTACGTGCAAATACAGCAGGAAATTTGATCTTGACATTCTTCAATGAAAATGAGCAGGCAACCGGCTACTCTCCCGATGATGCCTTGATCACAATTAATATGACTACACAAACTGTTCATGGTGGAGCAAGTCCAAATCTGGAACAAACAAGTTTTGCAGGTCAGTTAAGTTCGTGTGTAGATGGGAATACAACTTATGTAATCCACGGAGAAGCAGACATGTCAGATTATATTCCTATGGATGTTTCGGTGAATGGTGCAACCTACTCCAACAATACGCTGGATAATATGGATGGAGCTTACAAAATGCTGATTGAGAAAAACAATGGTGCTACTGTTACCAGCTCTGTTTGGTCTGTTACCTCTTCACCGTACCCCTTAAGGCTGCGTTCTTTCAATGGAACAACTTTTGGAACACAGACTGCTGTCAGCACTAGCGGAGCAGTGGTCGATTTTGATTTTGATACCTATAACAGCGACGCATACGTATTCTACAAAACAACATCCTGCTTCTTTAACAAAGTAACAAACGTTTCTGCAGCGATACCGGTGGTAAGTAATATTACCAATGGACCAACTTTAGCACCTTCTTCAGCAACTTGTCTGAGAATGGAAGTCTGCAATGGTATCTACGTGATTGCATACGTCAATGCAGGTAAATTCTATGTAAAAGAATACAACGTATTGGGAAATATTGAGGATAACGATGTATTCGCCATGTGTGAGTCTTCAGTTTTCAATAACTCAGCCAGTAACACTATTTACTGTTCAGAATTAAACTTCAACCAGCAAGGTTTAACCATGACCTGTGTGTCCCAAAATGTTGGAATTATTCCTAACTCGGCAATCAATGTGTTTGGTGCGGGAACCTTGAATTTCTCATTAAACATTAACAATACGAATGATGTAAGTTCACCGACTATCGTTGACTTGCAATTCGAGCTATTCGATAACGGAGTTTCATGTGGAACGGCTTTGATTCCGATTACAGTGAATCCAAAACCGGTCATTGCATTCACAAACCCTGTAAATGCAGTCTGTGAAAACGCAAATCCAATCAACTTGAATAACTGGGTAACTCCAAATGGTGGAACATGGTCCGGAACAGGAATTTTAAACAATATATTCCAGCCTTCCTATCCTACCGGATCAACTGTTGTGATGACTTACAGCAAAACCAATCAATACGGATGTTCAAGTTCTAGCACCTTACCATTTACAATTAACCAAACACCCGATTTGAATGTAACCACCGACACTTCAAACTGTAATCAAAATACAGGATCGGCTTCGGTAGCAATCACAAACGGGCAATCGCCTTATTCCATTTACTGGAGCACGGGCTCAACGCAATCAAGTGTTTCTGATCTGGCTCCGGGACAATACTTAGTTTCCGTAACAGATGCAAACGGATGTCTTTCTACTTCAACATCTATGGTTGCGTCTAACGGACTTTCTCAGGCTGGCGTTCCTACAGGAGCATCGTGCTACGGAACAACTAACGGAGCAATCAATGTGACTGTAACAGGTGGAGCTGCTCCATTGGTTTATGCCTGGTCAAATGGTGCAACAAGTGAAGATATTACAGGATTAGTCGGAGGGCCATATGAATTGACCATTACAGACGCATTGGGATGTGTTTCCACTGCAAGTTATACCGTTCAGGAACCACAGCAAATCATGTCCAACCAAATGACAGTGACTCAACCGGGTTGTTCTGCAACAAACGGACAGGTCGTCGCATCTTTCAACGGGGGAACTTCTCCGTTTACATATGCTTGGGTAAATAGTTTGGGAGCAAGCGTAGGCACCAATAGTGCAACACTTACAAATATTGGGGCAGGAACCTATACATGCACTATCACAGACGCAAGCGGATGTACATTCAGTTCGTCTGCATTGGTTTCAAACAACTTCGGGCCAACATTGGCAATCAATACCATTGTTCCATCATCTTGTTCTAATGACGGACAAATCCAGTTGACAGTGATCTCCGGAAGCCCTCAAAGTTATTTGTGGTCAAATGGTGCAACAACACAAAATATTTCCAATTTAAGTCCGGGCAACTACTCCGTTTCCGTTACGGGTATCTCAGGTTGTATTACCGTTTTGGGTGGAACAGTTGAATCTACACTGCCTGATCCGGTTGAAATTTGTTTGGTAACTGTTGATTCTGTTACAAACACCAACTTAGTTGTATGGGAAAAACCAATTACAACAGGGATTGATCACTTCAATATTTACCGGGAAACTTCTCAGGCAGGTTTGTACCAATTAGTTGGTTCGGTGCTTTACACCGATGAATCTGTTTACAATGATATTGTAGCATCACCAAATGTTCGTTCATGGAGATATAAAATCTCTTCTGTAGACGATTGCGGAACCGAATCCGAATTAAGCTTGAACCACAAAACGATTCACCTAGTGATCAGCCAAGGATTGGGAGGTGATATCAACTTGTTCTGGGACAGCTACGAAGGGTTCAGTTATTCGAACTTTGTAATAAAAAAACATACGGATGCGGATGGCTGGACAACCATTCAAACTATGCCGAATAACTTGTTTACTTACACTGATGGCAACGTAACATCAACAGATGGTTTGTTCTATGTAGTAACGGTAAATGCTCCAAGTATTTGTAATGCAACTAAGTCAGCTCAGGATTTCAATACAACAAGATCCAACCGTGACAACCGTCTTTCAACAGGACAGCCGAATTCCGTTTCAGAAATGTTGAATCAGGTAGTGAACATCTATCCGAATCCGGCAAATAACTTCCTGAATGTAGACAATGCCTCCAGTCAATTCATCGAAGCGCGAATCCTGGATCAAACAGGAAGAATCATTTCATCTACAACTCTGGTACCGGGTCAAACTAAAATTGACTGTGGAAAACTTGCCATGGGAGTATACAACATAGAATTGCATTCACTGGGCGCTAAAACACTGAAGCGCTTTGTGATAGAAAGATAAAGAGAATATTAAAAGGGAGTTAAAAGCTCCCTTTTTTAATCACATATCTTTGTCAATAAGTTTGATTCTTGCGCCGTGTAACAGATTTGAGAAAGAAGTACTTTAATAGAAATACTTCAGCATGGCTAAAAAGAATAAACTATTCGTATTAGATACTTCTGTACTATTACACGACCACGATGCCATCATGCACTTTGAAAGACATGATGTGGCAATTCCAATTACAGTTTTGGAAGAATTGGACAAATTCAAGATCGGAAATGACACCAAAAATTTCTCAGCCCGTGAAGTAATTCGTTTCATTGATAGAATATCAGCAAACGGAGGTTTACAACAGTGGATTACTCTGGGGCCAAATTTGGGCTCGTTTAAAGTGCTGCTCGATTCACAACCAAAAGGGGTGGATGCTGAGGTCGTTTACGGTGTTGGAAAGAATGATCACAAAATTATCAATGCAACCCTTGCAGTAAAAGAGCAAGACCCCAAGAAGGAGGTAATCCTTGTTACAAAAGATATCAATCTGCGCATCAAAGCAAAAGCGCTTGGAATACTTGCAGAGGATTACGAAACAGGAAAAGTACATTCCCACGAATTGGAACAGACGTCCAGTTCCACGATCGAAGGCATCGAATCAGAAACAATCAAGCAATTATTCCTGAAAGGAACCATTGACGAAGAAGGAATTCTTGGAAATCAGAAAATAGCAAACGGATATTACATTCTGAAAAATGGAAAAAGCTCCGGTTTGGCTTATTTCGATCCGCATACAGATACACTTCAACGAGTAGAAAAAGAATACACTTCCGGTATTAAGCCCAAAAATGCAGAACAGGCATTTGCAATCAATGCATTGATGAACAACAACATCAAGCTGGTTGCACTTCAGGGTGTTGCAGGAACCGGAAAAACCCTACTTGCATTGGCTGCCGCATTGGAACAGCACAAATTGTTTCAACAGATCATTCTGGCTCGTCCACTCGTTCCCTTATCCAATAAGGAAATTGGTTTTCTTCCCGGTGATGCAAAAGATAAAATTGGCCCTTACATGGAACCGCTTTGGGATAATTTGAAATTCATTAAATCACAATTCGGAGAAAATGAAAAACGCCACAAACACATTGTGGAAATGGAAGAAAGCGGGCGCATTTTAATCACTCCGCTTGCCTTTATCCGTGGGAGAAGTTTATCCAACATTTTGTTTATTGTAGATGAAGCACAGAATTTAACGCCACATGAAGTGAAAACGATCATTACACGTGCCGGTGAAGGAACTAAAATTGTATTTACCGGAGATGTTCACCAAATTGACACACCTTATCTGGATGAAAACAGTAACGGACTTGCTTACCTCATCGACAGATTGAAAGGTCAGAACCTGTTCGCGCATGTTCGTTTGGAAAAAGGAGAACGTTCCGAGTTGGCGAATCTTGCAAATGATTTATTATAAAAAGAAAAAATGTTGAAAAACATCAAATAAATCTTTCATTAGAAATGAAATGCCTCTATCTTCGGATCGGGGCATTTTTCGTTGAATTAAATTCTTCTCCGTAAATTCACCCATAGACAAATTCCATTTCAAATATGAGCACTTTTCGCAGCGATTTATCCAATACGGAATTCCCTCTTTCCGAACGCATTTCAGCAAGAACGATTCGAGGGTCTGTACTTGATCTCATTAAAAAAGACCATCCCGATTTTGATGACAACCATTATCTTTCTATTAATGAGCTCAATAACTATCGAGAAAAGTATCTTGCAAACATGATGCAGGATCAATTGGGTGAACTTTCCGATTTGGATAAAACCGTTTTGGAATCCCTGAATGAAAAGAAATTGATTTCTGATCAACTAGAGGATAAAGCAGAGAAAGACACATACGGTCAACGAATAGCAGATAAGGTTGCTACATTCGGTGGAAGCTGGACTTTCATCATTTCTTTTATGACCTTCTTGCTCATTTGGATTGCATTCAATGCCTTCATTTTACTTAACAAAGGATTTGATCCTTATCCTTTCATCCTTTTAAACCTCATTTTGTCGTGTTTGGCAGCACTTCAGGCTCCGGTTATTATGATGAGCCAGAACAGACAAGAAGAGAAGGACAGAGAGCGTGCTAAGAAAGATTACATGATCAACCTGAAATCTGAAGTGGAGATCCGTCTGTTGCACGATAAAATTGACCACCTCATCATTCATCAACAACAAGAATTACTTGAAATGCAAAAGATCCAACTGGATACCATGAAGGATTTGCTTCTCAAACATAAAGGCGAAAAATAATGATCCCATCTCGGTTCTACTATCCTTCACCCGGCTTCTCCATTTATTGGGAAAGCGGAAATGGAAAGCAACTGGCACAAAGACTTTCCGGAACTTTTCCTGACAAGGCAGAAATCGAGCATCTTGTTCCACGACTTTTTGAAACAGATTCCTTAGCAGATCAGGTTATTCGCGAGGTTTACCAAGTCCACGGTTTCAAACAAGCCGACGCATGGATTAACGACTTGCTCGAAGGTGAGAAAGTAGTCAATGTTCCTGCTTCCTTAGAACAAATCATTTCAGAGATTACAAGTAAACCAGCTTGGTTAGATGAAGAATTGCTGGAAAAAGGAGCTACGCTTTGCAGAAGATCCGGCTCTCTCGGATTAATGGTTTTACGCAATTACTGTTTAATGGGCGGATACGAATCCTCAGCTATCAATAAACCCTTAGTGTTTACCGGAGCATTGAAAAAGGGCGCCGCTAAGCGTTTAACGGAAACTACCGAGTTCTGGGTTCGCATCGTTGGAAAAAACGCCATTACAAGTCCTCAAAACGGCTTGAAAGAATGTTTGAAAATCCGATTAATGCATGCTTACGCACGTGTAAGTATTTTGGAAGAAGGTAAATGGCAGGAAGAGGATTGGGGATCACCCTTAAACCAATGGGATATGCTGGCAACCAATCTGGGTTTCTCCATTATCTTTTTAGATGGATTGCGAAAACTGGGAATGAAACCAACGGAGCAGGAAGTTCAGGGTTTATTTCACTTTTGGAAATATGTAGGAACCCTGCTCGGAACTCCTTCTAATTACTTTCCCGAAAATGAATCCGATGCTATTCGCGCTATTTATGCATGGACCATCACTCAGGCGCCAGCAGACAAAGACACCATCTCACTCGCTTTAGCCCTGACTTTAGAACCAATCGAGGGGCCTTTCCCCTCCAAAAAATGGCAAAAGCGCTTAGTTTATAATACCCATTTAGGATATAATTGGTACTTTCTTGGAAAAGCATCTTGTGAAACAATGCAGCTTCCCAAAACTTCGTGGCGCATTCATCCTCCTATTCAGCGCTTCTTTATCCGTTTAGGGCAAGTTTTTGTTCTCCGTTCCGAAAACAGTTACAACCGTTCCATTCAACGCAATCGGAAAACACAAAAGAAAATCGTAAACGCTTACTTGGAAAGCCATAACAGGAAGTCAATTACAGATAAATAAACATAGACCACACTTTACAAAAAACACTTTGCTTGACTTAGAAATCTCTTTAAGTTTACCTTAAAACACACCATGAAAAAATTAACTATTGTATTAACCGGATTGTTGTTCTCGTTATCGGCTTGTAAAAAAGAATATTCGTGCACTTGTACAAATGGAATCGGAGGAGCCAGCTCTTCAAACGGAACAGTAAAAGAAACCAGCAAGGCAAAAGCTACAGTTGCTTGTCAGGCAAAAGCCACCAGCGACCAAGCTTGCACTGCTAATTGATTTTATACCGGCCACCTTTTTTTCAAATCAACCCATTTTTAGATTCGTTATTCATTCCGTATGTATAGACATTATACGGAAGAATAAACCTTGCAATACGCTGTGCTAAAAAACTGCTTATTAGAATTGGCAGGAAAAGTGCATAGCCATTCGGAACCAGATTACAGACTAGTATCAAAGCTGTAAAAGGTGCAGATTAAAATCTATAGTTTATTTACTTTTCGAAAAATGTTATCCTTAAGATAATCAGTATTAAAGTTGACTAGGATTCCTAACTTCAGGTCAGAAAGTTTCAAATAGGTCAGCAACTGCTTATGATGAACCTTATGAATTGCTTCAACAGATTTCAGTTCAATGATTACTTTATTCTCTACTACTAAGTCAAGTTTGTAAGCGTTTTGTATAAACAAATTCTTATACTTCAAAGGAAGTTCTACTTGTGATCTTACTTGAAGTCCGCTACTTTCAAGCTCATGTTTTAAAGCAAACTCATACGAAGATTCTAACAACCCAGGCCCTAACTCGTCGTAAACCTCATAAATCGCTTTGCGGATTTCATAACTGATTTCATTCTCATTCATACTCTAAATTAGAATGAATGTTCTCGAAATACAATCACTTAAACTATTGATTATTAGCTGTTTTTTTCTTATTTTATATTATTACTGAAAAAACACCAGCAAGAAAAAATTTAAAAATCTGCGTCCCTCTGCGCACCTCCGCGGGAAACAAACTAGCGGGCATTTTATACAATCAAATCCT
>DLHO01000022.1:0-674 GCA_002483265.1 Flavobacteriales bacterium UBA7666
GCATCTATCAAGTATTTACCAAGTGTGGATATCGTGATTACATCAGACAAGTCTAAATGGACGCGTTGTGTGGTCGTTGAACTAGGTCGTGACGCTAACTTGAATCAAGGAGGTGGAGAAAAGGGAGAACTTCGTGCTGCACTATCGGTGAACAAAGAAGGTCAGCCTGACGGATCAGGAACATCAGGTATGGGCTGGTTCCCGGGTTATGCAATTGACTTGGAAACAGGCGCACGTTTGCACATGGCTTTCGGCGAGAACTCGTTCTTGGGTGGAGACAATGGAGCCGACATGGTTTGGAATCCTTCCGACAGACAATTCGACGGAAATGGACTTCCGGTATTTGGAGGTAACCAACCGATTTGGGTATTTGGAGTAAACATCAATGGTGAGGGTTGTCCTTACTATGATGGAGTGAACAACTGGGTTTACGATCAGTACCAAATTGGTACCTCAGCGGCTTACAAGAAAGTGTTTACAAGTTTGATGTGGATCGCAAACACGGTTACAGCAGCAGGACATGATTTCTTGGAATCAGACGTTCGAATGAAATTGCGAGTGAACAAGCAGTATGCAGATTACACAGCAACGGGATTGAACGGAGGTCGTCCGATGTACTCTTGGTCAATGAATGACTTACAGACAACAAGAGCAAGTAGAGATGTATTGGCATC
>DLHO01000022.1:859-370309 GCA_002483265.1 Flavobacteriales bacterium UBA7666
TTACAATGTGAGTGGTAAGTTGATCCGTCAGTTCAAGAAAGACAATGAGATTACATTTATCGATTGGGATTTGAAGAACACAATTGGAGTTCCGATTGCAAGTGGTGTTTATTTGATCCATGTGGAAGTTCCGGGAATTGGCGAACGTATTGTGAAGTTCTTCGGAGGAATGCGCCAAGTCGATCTGGAAACAATTTAATTCATTTCTGATTAGCGGAATGAAAAATAATTTGGACAAATGTTTCTTATTTTTCAGCTACTGATTTAGTTGAAAAGTCCCTTGCAAATTGCGTATTTGGCAGGAAAAACAAGTTAAAATAAGGAAAGTTCTATTGTTTCGATAGATAAAAAAACATATATTTGTTGTAACAGGAGAGTCCATTGGGCTCTCTTGTTGTTATTTATAGCTCATAACAAAGAAAGAATTATGGCAGACTTCGCATATTATACAGAAGAAGGACTTAAGAAGTTGAAAGATGAATTGCACGAAATGAAAACGGTGCAGCGCCCACGTATATCAGAGCAGATTGCAGAAGCTAGAGACAAAGGGGATTTGTCTGAAAATGCGGAATACGATGCAGCAAAAGAAGCTCAGGGATTATTAGAGATGAAAATCGCTAAGATGGAAGCATTGGTTTCTAAAGCACGAATCATTGATAATACACTAATGGATAACTCAAAGGTTTTCATATTGTCACGCGTTAAGATCAAAAACGTAAATAACAATATGGAAATGGAGTACACCTTGGTTGCTGAAAGTGAGGCCGACCTGAAAGAGAAGAAAATCTCTATAGATTCTCCAATTGGAAAAGGACTTTTAGGAAAAAAAGTAGGAGATATTGCAGACGTACAAACGCCAAACGGTATCATTAAGTTTGAGGTAATGGATATCGCACGATAATGGCTACAATTTTTTCAAAAATAATTTCAGGAGAAATTCCATGTTATAAGATTGCAGAAAACGATGATTTTCTTGCGTTTTTGGATATTATGCCTTTGAGAAAAGGACACGCTTTAGTGATCCCCAAGAAGGAAACAGATTATATCTTTGATATGGAGGACGCAGAACTTGCAGCAATGATGATCTTTGCTAAATCTGTATCCCATAAAATCAAGAAAGTATTTCCTTGCCGTAAAATCGGAGTTACGGTTATTGGTTTGGAAGTACCTCATGCACACATTCATTTGATTCCGATAAATGGAATTGCTGATATGAATTTTTCTCAGGAAAAATTAACTTTAAGCCCCGAAGAATTGACTCAAATTGCACAAGATATTCAAAATGCATAGATGGAATTTAGGCAGAACAAGTAGTTATCTATTTGTTCTCCTTCTTCTTGTTTGTTTTTCTTGTTCCGAATCCGAATCTAAAAAAACAACTCATATACTTTTTGTAGGGAATAGTTATACCTATCGGAATAATATGCCCAAGCTTTTTGAAAGAATTGCTCAATCAAAAGGAGAGCAGATTGAAGTATCTCATGTTACGCGTGGAAAGTATACCTTTTATCTCCATTCGAAAAGAAAGAAATTGTACCGGGCTTTACATAAACAGGAATGGGATGTCATTATTCTTCAGGGCTCTTCCAGAGATATGTTGAGAGATTCTACCCGATTCAACGAACGAACTTATCCGGCTTTGGACAAAATGCTGGGAATGATTCAGAAGAATCAAAAAGATGCGAAAGTGTATTTCTACATGACCTGGCCGTACCGCAAAGGTGATCCAAAAACCGAACGCTTTTCAGATCCTGATTCGATGTTGAATGCGATTGCATCTGGATACAGCAATTTGCGAAACAGGTACAAAATCCCTGTAATTCCGGTTGGAAAAGTTTGGAGAAGTTATGTTGTTGCATATCCTGAAGCCAAATTATACCTCAGAGACAATTCTCATCCAACTTATGAGGGTTCTTATCTGGTAGCGTGCACCATGTATTCGGCTATTTATGGAAAGAGTCCGCAAGGGGCAGATAAGTTGGCAATGCAAAATCAAGAAGAATATATTCGAATTCAACAATTCGTTGGTAAAAAGTACCGCACTCCTGAATTCCAGTTTTATCTGAAGGATTCAATTGAAGCAGTTCCGATAGCTATCAGGAGAGAAACAGAATGAGGTTTGTTCAACATTCTCATTCTGATTACTTCGGTTGGTTTCCTCTTTTTACTTTATTTGAAACAGTTACTCGCTTTCTCAATGTAAAGTTATTGCAATTCTGTCTCATGTGAAGTGTCACGGTGTATGTCCCGGATGTCTTGTAATAATGCTTCGGGTTTTTCTTCGTGGAAGTAATACCGTCACCAAAATCCCAATAATAATCACCTCTGTCGTTTGTTTCATTGGTGAACTGTGCAGCTAACCAGGTTTCTTTTACTCTGAAATCCAGTACTGGAGTTTCCTTGCTATCAAAAACACGGGTTTGATTCAATTTGTATTGATTCAGGTTCTTCAGAACTACATTTGCTGCAGCTTGCTCAATGACTTTCCAATACGTACTGTCTACTCTTTTTGGGGCAGTTCCTCCAACAGGAGATTCCTTGAAAATAGAAGCATAAGCTGTACATGCAGCGGTGAAGCTTCCCAAAGCATTCGGGTGATATCTATCCGTGAAATAAAGATCAATATCCGGGTGCATTTCGCGGATGTTTTTCCAAACTGCTCCTACCGGGATTACCGGATAATGCAATGAGTCACTCATCATCATATATCCGTTCCAAATGCGTTGCTGCATTTTGGGGTAGGTATCGTTTGCCTCTTGCTCAGGATATCCTTTTTCATAGCCCCAAGTCATGTAGAAATAGATCTGAGCACAAGGACTTGTTTTAAGAATACTATCGATCAATATTTTTGCATAAGGAATGGATTCCTTCAGAATCACTGAAGTATCTTCTGCAAACTCTCTGGAGAAACCCTGGATCAAAACATAATCCCATTTTCTGGTTTTCATTTTCAAGTAAGTACTTGGTCTTTCACTGTGTGCTTTTAAAGTACTACCACTTACTGCAATCGAGTCCGCATAAACATTCTTCCCTTTCGACTTTGCAAGGGTCTCAAAGATCTTAGGCATGTTGTTCATATGCGTAAAACTATTCCCTATGAAAAGAACATTTGCAGGCTGCTGACCAAAACTAAGACTGGTGATTAAAGAAAAGAATAATGCTAATTTATTCATTTACGAAGCTTTTTTTTTCGTTTAGGATAGAATATTCCAAATACCTTATAATACAATTCTGTTAAAGGTTCGATGTACTTCACCATGAAGACAAAAACCGTTATAAAGAACGCTGAAATTGCAACTGCCTGCCACGGATTAAATTGACGATGATACCACGGCTCAGGATCAAGTCCTATGCCAATAATTCCGGCGTATAAAATAATGACGTGAACAATGTAAACCGGGAAGGTAGTTTGACCCATTTTCAGGAACAACGGAGCGTTGATTTTGAAGTTTGCATCAACCAGCATTAGAGAACCTAAAAGGATTGCAACTTGTCCCAATCGGGCGAAACCGGTTGTGTTGTTTTCAAAACATCCGTGACCACCTATCCAATTGGTGAATTGATCCAATTCGTGGAAAAGAGATTGTCCGGCAATGTTGAAGAATAATCCGATTACAATGAATGTAACCCCAAACCACCAAAGACGCACATTTTTTTCATAATGTCTGATAATGGCTCCGATCATTCCACCCATCAAGACATATCCGGAATAACGCACGAAGCTGAAATCTGAGAATTCACCGTAAACCATGTTCTGGATAAACTTAGGGCCTCCCTGCGGAATAAATGCACTTGGATCTTTCGGAGTTTTAATTCCTTCTGAAATACCGTACAATTTAATATGTTCTTTCAGGTATCCGTAGATAATGAAAATGACCAAGGCAGCACCCAGATAATATAGATATAGCGGACCTTTTTTGATGATCTTATAAATTCCGAAGACGAGAAGCAGGAAGAAAATTCCAAATCCGATGGATTGCAATACATGGAACGCCTGAAACCAGTTGAAATGGTAGGTAAATATCCATGCTTTTGCTGCATAAGCAGTTGGGAAGAAGGGAACAAGGATGTCGTGGAACCAAGAGCCAATCATGTCAAAGAAACTGGCGTTCTTCAATTTTCCATATGCCTCAAAACCGTATCCGGTATCTCTAATAAATGTGATGAAGTCGAATTGAATAAAGTAACCCCAGAATAGAAGCATTCTTACGCGTCCGAATCCTTTTTTTACCCGCTCATTTCCGAAAAAGGGTTCATCTGTATTTTTGCTAAGTAAATAGACGAATACAACTCCGGTTACGGCAAAGAAAAGGGGGGACGTAAGTCCATGCAGATTATGCCAGAAACTAAAAAGCCAATTGTTATCATCCCGGTATTTTTCGGCAAGTGCCGAACCTGTGAAATGGCCTTCAAGCATCATTAAAATGGCTATCGAACGAGCCATATCTATAAACTTCAATCTTGGACGAGCCGCCAATGGTAACTCACCATTTTCTACTGACATAGTTTGGATTTACGAGCAAAGATACATTTTATACTAATTCAATTCAATAAAATCTACTTGGGCGTTTCTCCCAGAAGCATCAGACGAATCGGAGAAGTATATCCTTCGAAATAAATGAGAATTGGAAACGAAAAGATTCCATCGGGTAATTTTTTTGTAGTTGTAGCCTGAATTAATGCACTTCCTTTTGCAGGAATAGTGCTTCCGAAACTAAAGTTGATTAAATCACCTTCGGTTTTAATGGAACTGATTTTCAGGCTTTTTTCGTGATTATTGTGAACTGAAAACTGGAAGCTTTTTTCTCCTTGTTGAATTTTTCCAAGCGTAATCACATTTGGTACACAGTCGATAAAAAAGAAAATGGAATCCGTTTCCAGGTAGCTAACACTTTGAATTTCAATCTTGCGTTCTCTGGCAGCTGCCCGGGAGAATACTGAGTTTTTGACATCGTTTGGATTATCACTGGTAATTTGGTTTGCTGTGTATTCACCATAAGGAACTCCAAGCAATTCCAACTTTCCTCCATTGGAAGAAGTTCCGTCCAGATACGGAGCAAAAATACCGTTGTCGTATGCTCTTAAGTAATTTCCCAGAGACATAATTCTGCGTTGAGTCAAAGCCACGTTGTATTCTGTTTTTGCCAAAGGAGAAGCGAAACCACGAATATTCAAGCGAATTTGAAATCCTTTTTGCAATTCTTCCAACAAAAGGCTTTGAAACAAGACCAGGTCTTTCACACCTTGTTCAACGTATTGAAGGAAAAAGCTTTCAATATCTTCTTCTGCTTCAACGATTTTTTCTCCGCTCAAACCTTTCGAATATTCTTTTCGGTATTCAGGTAGCATGGCGATGTAATCGTTATAACTGCTGATGTAATTGACTTTGGTAGTGGTTTCTTTTGAGCGTGGATCAGGAATATCATTGTGGAAGTAAAGCGTAACCGGCAGACGTTTGTTTAACTCTGCAAGTGTCTCTTTTTTCGTTTCCGGAATGATGATCCGCGGATGTTTGTAGCCGAAAATATCACTACAGCAAGTAGGATTTTTCACATATTGAACTCCAATCCGGTTACTTGAAACGTACATGCTGTCGCGATCCTCAAAATAATACAGATCATTTGCAGAACTATTGATCGGTAAACCTAAGTTTTGCGGAGTTTCCCAACGTCCGTTTTTTAATTCGACATAAAAAACATCGTATCCTCCAAAACCATCAAACCAGGAAGAAGAAAAATACAAACGTTTCTTATCGGCATTATAAAACGGACTGATATCGTTGTCAAGTGAGTTGGCAGCATTTAGCGGTCTTACTTTGGAAAACTGATTTCCATTGTTTTTGATCACAGAGTAATACAAATCCATTCCTCCTTTTCCGTCCTCACGATTGGAAGAAAAAATAAGCCATTCTTCATTTTCAATCACTGCAATTGTTGGTGTTGTACTGTTTGTTCCCGGTTCATTGATTATTTCACCAAGTGGATTCGGGTTGGACCACTTTCCATTTTGGAACGAAGAAGCCCAGATTTGACAATTGAATTGACTCTCATCACCACCGCAATTACTGTAATAGAATCGTTTTCCATCGGGAGAGAAGCAGCCGTTTCCGGTATTCACATCCGCTTTATTGAGAGCTTCCAATAATCCGGGATTGACTTCTTTCAAACTATCTTTCCAGGCTGTAAAGTAAAGTCGGTTTTTGTAGTTTTCGTCCAACATTTCTTCCCCCACATTTTCTTTCTTGCTGCGCATGGAAGAAAGTACAAATTGGCCTTGTGAAATAGTGTGTCCAAATTCTGAATTGACAGTATTCAATCCTTTTGGAAGTTCTATTTTCTCCAAATCAGAAGTGTCTTTCAAAGCAGTTTGTGCCCATAAACAAGATTCTAATTCGCGTTTGGATTTCAGGTAATTGTATGTGCGTTTGTCTTTGGAATATTTCTTTTTTGCCCGTTTGAATAATTCAATTGCCTCAGCGTAATTTCCGTTTTGCTTTTCCATTAAAGCCCATTGAAGTAAACTGCCCGGATAAATGGCCGTTTCTTCCTTTTCATAGACTTTTTTGTAGTAATAACTTGCCTTGCGGTAATCTTTGTAAGCTCTTAGGGATTCCGCATATTTCCAGAGAATACTGACCGTATTAGAATCCAACTCCATGGCTTTTTCATAATACTGAAGCGCATAAATGTAATCGCCCTTTGCATATTGCTCATCTGCAAAATCCAAATATTTCCCCAGCATATTTTGTCCGTAGCCGGTAAATGAGATGAGGGCAAAAAAGATTAAATATAATCTGGGCATATGCGGTGAATGACTTTTTTGGGTTTAAAACGGGTAATGATGTATTCAACTGAAATTTCTAATCCTCCGCGAGCCGTGCTGGCAGGAATTAGTTTGGAAATATTGGTATCGTAACTTGCGGCAACAGACCAGTTTTGCATTGCTAATCCCAATCGCACAACAACCGCATCTCTTGACCGGAACCATAATCCTCCGTCGACAGCGCGATAAGTACCTAATTTATTGACCAATGTATAGCGAACCTGAGATCCGATGATTAATTCCCGATACTTTCCCTGAAGATTGAACCCGAGTCCTGGAACAATTGCCAATTGCTTATTGAGCGCATGATCTAACTGTGAGAAAAGACTAATTCGAATATCTCTTGGAACTTTCACACCATAAAATCCTTGATTCGGGCGGTTTAAATTGTGTCCGCTGATTCCTGTTTTCAGTGAGTTTCCTTTTCCATAGTAATAACAGTGAACGATTCCTGCTCCGCTTGTGAGATTTGCACGACTGTCATTTTGATAGGCTTCATTTGTCGGCAGACTGGCATCAAAAATGAGTCCGTTGAATTGATTGTCAAAGTAGAATTTATCCATATTCACTTTGCGGTAATTCAGCCCAACCTGAATACCAACGCTCAGTGTCTGCGTTGAATCGGAAGTTAGTTTTAGATTTTTGGAAACACTTCCTAAAAATTCCACCGTTTGATAAAATCCGTCACCTACATTGTCGTGGAAGAGAATTGCACCAAAATTGATTCCTTTTTGTTTCCATTTCATATCTCCTGCAACAGCAAATGTTTGAAAAGGAACCGTAACGCTTCTCCATTGATCTTTGTAGTTTCCTGTTAATCGGATGTCTCCTGCGAAAAGTCCGGTATTGGCTGGATTCTGATAAATGGGTTGTCTGTTCAGATGCGAGAAATGGATATCCTGAGCAACCAGCCGAAAAGTGCATGTCGTTACGAAAAGTCCGATAAGTAGGTAATCGCTCAGTTTTCTCATTGAATCAAATATACAATAAAATCAATCATGGCTGTACTTCAATCAAACAGGAATAACGGATGAAATAAATTGGGTATTTTCGCTAGCATGAAGCAAAAGTTTTTTTTAATCATTGGAATTGCTTTCCTGGTTTGTTCATTCAAAGGTGACGGTCTTATTGAAAATGTCTATCCCGAATTATTAGGAGACTACGAATTCTATAAATCGGTTGCAGATAGATCTGTTTCTTATGCAAAAGATGGGAAGGATGCTTTTACTGTGAAGATTACGAAGAAGGACCAAATCTTATTTTACAAGAATAAGAAGAAGGAGCGAAAAATGAACTTCACAGAAACTAAAATGCCTTTTCTGGATGATGAAAACCATGTGCTATTTGGAGCTAAGAACAATTACGAACCGCTTTTTTATCGGGGAGACACGATTGTGATTCAGAGTTATCCAATTGAATATCAGGATAATTATTTTATCAAGAAGAAGTAGCGAATTACGAATTACGAATTACGAATTACGAATTACGAATAGTACTTCTCTAAGCGCTGCGAATACTCTATTTGGTAATTGCTATTAAGATCTCAGTAATAATTGGAATTGATACACCAAAACCAAATTTAGAATTCGTAATCAGGAATTCGTAATTATTCTTTGAACTTTTAATGTGGGTTTTTCGCTGTAGATCAAATATTCACCATTTTTGTAATAGGCTTTTTGAGTTGTTTTTTTCCCTAAGACAGTCACTTTTCTATCCTTCCCAACAAATTCCTTTGGAACATGAAAAACATTTTGATCCTGATTAATGATTACATATTTCGGGCAGTATTTCGTCTCAAATTTTTGACTTAGAATCAGAGTGTAATTGATTTGTGATTCAGAGACACGTTTGGCTTTACAAGTGCTGATTGGAACCCGAACCAACAAGTTACTTTTAATTTGTTTTTGAATAAATTCGCTCAAAGGGAAAGATGCCTTCGCTTCAACTTTAACTTTTTTCGGATGATAAGTGATCAATGGCTTCCCTTTTTTAATGTAATCATCCGTATGAGCATACACTTTGATGATGAATCCATCTTCCGGGCTTACCTGAAAATAGTTTTGAACCGCTAATTCTTTCTTTTGGATTGCATTATACTTTTCCTCAATATTCGCTTCCTCAAGAAGTCCTACTTCCTCTTTGTATTCGAGTGCAGGAAAAGTGGGAATCATTTTATCAGGACTTAGTTTATTGGCAAAATCGCGCCATTTCTTTTCCACAGGTCGCAGTGATTTAGGCAGGGCATTGATCATATTCGTTAAATCTTCTTTCAATGCTTCTTTTTCACCACTCAATTCAACGAATGCGTCATAATTATCAAATTGAACCAGTAAGCTGTTCTTTTTGAATTCAGGAGTTTCAACAAGACGTTCTAACTTTCCGGTTCGCTGTGCACGAATTGTCTTTTTGGGAATGCTGAAATTTAAGAATACCGTATCGCGTTGTTGTTTTCCGGAAAGTGTAATCGTATTATCCGAAGAGTCATTCGGATTTTTTTCACCTTCATTGGAACATGAAAATTGAACGAATATGATTGGTAAAAAGACAACAAATCGGATAATCTTCATAATGTGCTTTTCATAAATGTACAACCAAAAAAGGAAAAGGTTTAAAGATTGTGAAAACTTGGACAAATAATGTTAATAACTTAGTTAACATTTAAATAACATGACTTAAAAATAACGAGGACTTCCCACCTAAATTTGTAAGTAACGAATAATGCAGGCCTATGCTAGGGACACTATTAAAAAAAAGATTGTCAGACACACAGTTAGCGAATGTTTTCCTCAATGGGATCTTCGAGATAGTTGACAATGGTTTCGTTGAGGTTGTGGATCTAATCAATGAAGATTTAGCTTTTGTTTCTTCTCCTTCTATTCCTGTAGAGCTCAACGGGCAATTCACTATGATTGTGGTTGTTGCAAATATTTCATCGTTGGAAACGACTTTTGAAACAGTTCAGGCAAATAGAATTGAAAAGATCATTTTTGAGCAAATGGGTTCATTGATGGGCGTTTCAGCAGTTGATGCAGAGGCGAAAGTGAGAGAATATCAGAAATTTATGCAGCGGATCAACCATCCTTCTAAAAATATGGTTTATGCGATGTCTAAGGCAGTGTTTCAAAAGTACGATCTGAATGATTTTCAAGACGAATATTTTAAACGCCTGCAATCTCCTAATCCGTTATTCCTGAAACGAATGGATCAGATTATGATCAATTTCCTTTGGGATTGGGATTCGTTCTTTAAGAAGTATAAAATTGATGAATAACAGAAATTGATAACTAATTGAAATCCCCTCAGCTAAGCCGAGGGGATTTTTTTATGTCCGGTTACTCCGCCCATTTGCTTAGCATATTGCTGATTGGGATGATTAACCTGCAGAACCATAGGTTTTTGAGTAGAGTTGAAGTTGCAATTTTGCTAAAATGATATAGCTTTACAAAATAAATATATTTCAATTAAAACCTTTTAATTTAAGTGTTTAGATGTGGTTTATTTTGTGATTTTTGAATTTTACATTTTGATTTTCTTCTATAAATTCCATTTTTAAAAGAAAAATATATAATGACCAACTAACTATATCTATTTTTGAAAGATGTTTGCTTTTTCGTCTCTTAGCTGAGCTATCCGAGGTATTAACGAAAATTCAAACAAGCAATGAAACATCTACTACTTTTTGGAGCTATTACACTCTTCATGGGTTCTGCTTTTGGACAAGGATTTCCCGGTTATGACGGCGGGCTAAAAATTAAATTGAATGAAGACGGATCAAGATATATCCGCTTCATTACCTGGCATCAGATTTGGCTTAAGTACAATCAGAATAACGATGGAAGTACCTTGGGAGGAAAGCCAATTAATGAATCATACGACATTTCCATTAGAAGGTCTCGTTTCCTGACTTATTCTCAAATCAGTGATCGATTTTTGATTTTGACTCATTTTGGGATTAATAACCAAAGTACTTTCAGTGGAGGGGCTTCCGGTACAAATGGAAAAAAGCCGCAATTATTCTTACACGAAGCATACGTTGATTATACGGTTTTCAAGCGGTTTTTAAACATTGGAGCGGGATTGCATTACTGGAATGGCGTTTCACGTATGACAAATGCCAGTACCTTGAATTTTATGGCGCAAGATGCCCCTATTTTCAATTGGTACAATATTGATAAAAGTGATCAGTTTGCTCGTTATTTAGGAATTTTCGCGAAAGGTAAGATCGGCAAACTGGATTACCGTTTAGCAGCAAATGACCCATTCCAAGCAAATGAAGCAAAAGCAATTGCTACGAATGTTTCAGATTACAATCCTTACAATCGTTCGTGGAGCACGGCTGGCTATATTCATTACGAGTTCTTAGATGAAGAAAGCAACTTGCTCCCGTTCATGGTAGGAACGTATTTGGCAACGAAGAAAGTGTTCAATATTGGGGTTGGATTCGATCATTGGAAAAATGGAATGTGGCATCGGAATTCAGATGGAGATACTATTACTCAGGATCAATTGCAGTTAGGAGCAGATGTGTTTCTAGATATGCCTTTGAGCAAGCGCAAGGATGCGGTTACTTTTTATGGGAGTTACTATAATTATAACTTCGGGAAAGATTATGTGCGCAGTATTGGAGTCTTGAATACGGCTGATGGTGGTGGGACTTACCGTGGAAATGCACTACCAACTATTGGGACTGGGCAGATTTTTTATGGGCAAATAGGTTATTTGCTTCCAGATTTCAAATTAACAACCCGTTTTCAGGTTTACGGAGCGTTTTCACATGCTCGTTTTGTGGGATTACGGAATGCTGCAGATCAATTAGTTCCGGTAAATACAATTGATGCAGGTCTAAATGTGTTCTTGGCTGGGCATCATTCGAAAATAACATTTAACTATCGGGCACGACCCGATTTTTCAGATATTGAAAGTATTAATTATAAAAACGAACTGACACTACAATTTATGGTTTACCTGTAAATTGCTGTATCTTTTCAGATTAAAAAAAGAGATGGATAAACGCAAAATTCAAACGAGCTATTTTTTGCTTGGGTTACTTGGGTTCGTTTTGTTTAATTATCCGATCATTAATCTGATAGAAGGTAAGGTTTGGTTGGGAATTCCGGCTTTGTTGATTTATTTCTCTGGGGTAGTGTTATGCATCAGCGTGGTCGGTTTTCTCATTGCCAAACGAAATAAAGAATGACTTTTAAATGCCGAATTATGATCAATTCGTAATTCGTAATTCGTAATTAGAAAAATGAGTGGCTTAATAATTTTGGTCATAGTGGCGTATTTGGCAATGCTCTTTTTTGTAGCATATCGAATAGATGCGTCTACCAGATTGAGATTGCGAGTTGCTAATTCACCAACGATTTACGCACTTTCTCTTGCTGTTTATTGTACCGCATGGACTTTCTTTGGAAGTGTGGGAGGTGCTTCGGCATACAATATTCAGTTTCTCACGATTTATATTGGACCGATTATTTTAATGCCCTTTCTCTGGTTCGTTTACCGCAAGTTTATCCGTGTTTCCAGAGCACAAGGAATTTCTTCCCTTTCTGATTTTATTGCGAATCGCTACGATAAAAGCATTGGTTTGAATCGTTTAGTAGCGGTGCTTCTCATGTTGGGAATCATTCCTTACATCGCACTTCAAATTACAGGAATTGATAAAGCGATTGAAACGATTGTGACCAATAATGGAACAGAACAAAATGCATGGTTGCGTTACGTGGATACGAGTTTGTTGGTAACACTTGGTCTGGGTTACTTCATCATTATTTTTACCACAAAACGCTTTCAGGAGAAAGAGCAAAATACGGGATTGGTTGGAGCAATCGCCCTTGAATCCATTGTGAAACTTATTGTCTTTTTGTTCTTCGGAATTTACATCGTTTTGTATGCGGGCGATAAACCTGAATTGTATGCTGATTTTGATGCGAGTAAGCTGAAATTAAACCCCAATAACGATTACGGACAATGGTTCGGAATGATCTTTTTGTCCGCTCTTGCTTTTCTGTTTTTACCGCGTCAATTTGAAATGGGAGTTGTGACAGCAGCGAATGAACGAAAAGTAAAGCGTGCCATTTGGATGTTTCCCATTTATTTGTTGCTGATCAATTTATTCGTTATTCCCATTGCAATTATTGGAAATAACATGTTTGCAGGAAATAAAATGAATCCCGATATGTACATGTTGTCTATTCCGATTCATTTGAATAACGGCTGGATGGCTTTGTTGGTTTTATTGGGTGGATTTTCTGCTGCCAGTGGGATGATTATTGTTTCGACACACGCTTTGAGTAAAATGGTTTCCAACGCGATTTTGATGCCGAGTTTTATAAATAACCGTTTCGTTTTGAATCGATTTAAAGACCGTAATCATCGTATTCCAGTATTCTTTCGGCGATTAAGTATTTTCACTGTGCTTTTGCTGGCTTATCTCTACCATAAATTCGTTGTTGCAGATTTTACACTCATTTCCATTGGATTGGTTTCTTTCGTTGCCGTAGCTCAATTTGCTCCAGCTATTCTAGGGGGAATTTTTTGGAAATTGGGAAATAAGTACGGAGCGATTGTTGGGATTTCATTAGGCTTTTTTGTTTGGTTGGTTTTTCTGATTGGTCCAACAATTCTAAATGTAAACCTGCATGGATTATTTGGAACTGCTGATTCGGGTGGAGCAATTAGACCTGAAGGTGATTTGATTACGACAGTGTTGTTTTGGAGTTTATTGCTGAATACATTGGGATATATTCTTGGATCTCTTTTAACAAAACAAACAGCACTGGAGCAAAATCAAGCAACACTTTATGTTGATATTATGAACTATTCCACGGATGTCGATTCAGGCGTTGTTTGGAAAGGAACCGCTTTTTTTCCAGATATTAAATCGTTATTATCTCGATTTTTAGGGGAAAGAAGAGTGACAGCAGAATTGAATCATTTTGCACAAAAACAAGGGATTAATTTGGAAGATCAGGATGAATTGGATTCTCGCTTGATTGGCTACTCGGAAAAAATGTTGAGTCCTATCGTAGGAACTTCTTCCGCAAAAATATTGATCTCATCCGTTGTGAAAGAGGAAAAATTATCCATGGAAGATGTAGTGAATATTCTAGAAGAATCCCAAA
The DNA here is from genome assembly GCA_002483265.1 of Flavobacteriales bacterium UBA7666. Classification (GTDB taxonomy): domain Bacteria; phylum Bacteroidota; class Bacteroidia; order Flavobacteriales_D; family Crocinitomicaceae; genus Fluviicola. The sequence continues at coordinate 14,809 of DLHO01000022.1, forward strand.
AAATCATTGCAGTAAACAAAGAATTGCAGCAACGTACAGATGAATTAAAACGTGTTTCGGAAGCATTGAGATTGGCCAATGCACGCATGAAAGAAAATGACTTGATGAAAGACGAATTTTTGTACACGGTAACGCATGAAATGCGCACACCTTTGACTTCTATAAAAGCATTGAGTGAATTGCTTTCAGATGAAGAAGATGCAATGCCTGAAGATGTTAAAAAAGAGTTCTTGAATACCATTTTGAAAGAATCGAATCGAATGACCCGCTTGATTTCGCAAGTATTGGATTTGGAGAATTTTGAATCTGGGAAACATCAATTGATTATTGATAAAGTGGATATTTCGGAATTGATTCAGCATTGCTTGCAATCCTTGGATGGAGTATTTAAGCAAAACAATATTCAGGTATGCATTGGTATTGAGTCAGAGCTGCCTGATTTAGAGGCTGATTATGACCGTATTACACAAGTGGTTTTGAATTTACTGGCCAATGCAGCAAAATATTGTGATAAAGAAAGTGGGAAAGTGTGGATAGATATTTCGCGGAGTGGTTCAGTACTGCAAGTGAAAATTGCAGACAATGGTCCGGGAGTAATTCCAGAATTGCGTGAGATTATTTTTGAAAAATTCTTTCAGGCAAAAAATCAAACCATGCGAAAACCAAAAGGAAGTGGTTTGGGATTGGCGATTTCCAAAAAAATTATCCAACTTCACGAAGGGAAGATAGATGTAGATACAAATAAACCAGAAGGTTCCGTATTTACGTTTAGCATTCCATTCACCCAGAACAGAGATTAAAGAATATGACAGGAAAGAAGATTTTAATAGTAGACGATGAGCCAAATATTGTATTGTCGTTAGACTATTTGGTGAGGCGGAAAGGATTTGTTCCATTGATTGCACGAAATGGTACCGAAGCATTGAGTATAGCTAATGAACACATCCCGGATTTAATCATTTTGGATATCATGATGCCCGATATTGATGGGTATGATGTGTGTCAAACAATCAAGGCAAATCCGCTATTTGGTCACACAAAGATTATTTTTCTTTCGGCAAAATCACGACCTGAAGATATTTCAAAAGGTCTAAAAATGGGCGCTGACAAATATGTCACGAAACCATTTAGTACCAAACAGCTCATGGTAGAGATCATGGAGTTGATGTAGTAAAAATCTGTATAAAACTGGAACTATGAATAAAATGCAAATTAAAACCCTGGAAGAATATCATGAAAAATATGCTCAAAGTGTTTCAAATCCTGAAGGGTTTTGGGAAGAGATCGCCAATGAGTTTCAATGGATGAAAAAATGGGATAAAGTTCTGGAATGGAATTTTACCGAACCTACTATTGAATGGTTTAAAGGTGCGAAACTCAATATCACAGAAAATATGTTGGATCGTCACCTGGAAAAACGCGGAAACAAACTCGCATTGATTTGGGAGCCCAATGACCCTAAGCAGCGATTTATTCGTTACACCTATCGTGAATTATATGAACAAGTTTGTGTCTTCTCAAATGCATTGAAGGCTCAAGGAGTGAAAAAAGGAGATCGTGTGTGTATTTACATGCCCATGATTCCTGAATTAGCGATTGCCGTCATGGCTTGCGCTCGAATTGGAGCAATTCACTCGGTAATTTTTGCTGGTTTTTCGGCAAATGCTTTGGCTGATAGAATTGATGATGCGCAGGCAAAACTGATCATTACAGCAGATGGTCTGAATCGAGGGGCAAAGCAAATTCCTCTGAAGCGCGTGGTTGACGAAGCCTTGGAAAATGTGAAGTGCGTTGAAAAAGTAATCGTTTTTGATTGCTTGGGATGGTTGCCACACATGGAAGAAGGAAGAGATGTTTGGTGGGCAGACGCCGTGGCAGGACAAGAAAAAAAATGTGCTCCGGAACCAATGGATTCAGAAGATCCATTATTTATTCTTTATACTTCTGGTTCAACAGGAAAACCAAAAGGAGTTGTACATACTTGTGGTGGATACATGGTTTATACCGCTTATTCGTTTCAAAATGTGTATCAATACGAGGAAAGTGATGTGTTTTGGTGTACCGCAGATATCGGCTGGATCACCGGACATTCATACATTGTATATGGACCGTTGTTGAGTGGCGCAACAACTGTCATGTTTGAAGGTGTTCCAACTTATCCAGATGCGGGTCGTTTTTGGCAGGTAATCGATAAGTATGGAGTAAATCAATTCCTTACTGCACCAACTGCAATTCGTGCTTTGATGGCTTGCGGAGACGATCACGTGCTTTCTTATAGCTTGGATTCATTGAAGATAATTGGAACGGTTGGTGAGCCAATCAACGAAGAAGCATGGAAATGGTATCAATTGCATGTTGGAAAAGGACGTTGTCCGGTGGTAGATAACTGGTGGCAGACAGAAACAGGTGGAATTATGATTTCTGGAATTGGAAATATTTCACCACAGAAACCAACGTTTGCAGGTTATCCTTTACCGGGAATTCAACCCGTTTTATTGAATCAGGAAGGAAAAGAAATTGAAAAGCCGAACGAAGAGGGTTATTTGTGTATCAAATTCCCTTGGCCATCCATTTTGAGAACGACTTACGGAGATCATGAACGCTGTCGCATCAATTATTTCTCCCATTACGACGGATACTATTTTACCGGTGATGGAGCAAAGCGTGATGAAAACGGAATGTATCGTATTATCGGTCGAATTGATGATGTAATCAATGTTTCTGGTCATCGTTTTGGAACGGCTGAAATCGAGAATGCAATCAATACCAATAAATTGGTAATCGAATCCGCAGTTGTTGGATATCCACATCCGGTGAAAGGTCAGTCGATTTATGCATTTGTAGTTTGTGACCACGAAATTTTGGAAGAAGAGCAAGATTTTGCCCGCGGAGAAATCATGGAATCGGTAGTTTCGGAAATCGGTAAGATAGCAGTTCCAGAAAAGATTCAGTTTGTTTCAGGATTGCCAAAAACACGTTCAGGGAAAATCATGCGCCGCATCTTACGTAAAATCGCTGAAGGTGATATGACAAGTCTTGGTGATACTTCTACATTGCTAGATCCTTTGGTGGTTGATGAAATCGTGGAGAAGGCACTTTAGAAATTAAATAGAGATTTATATGAGAATCCCCTTTTGCATTTTAAAGGGGATTTTTTGTGTTTCAATGTCTGTTTGGAATGGTTAACAATACGTTTGATATTCGAAGATATTTTTCGATGATGTTTTCTTCCGCTTTGAAAAATTTTCCTTTTGATGTTTCAAATAATTCTCCATTACTTAGAATGCTGTCTTTGGTTCCATTTCTATTCTTAAAAAGTATTTTTATTGATTTTTGGTATTTCCAAATTCCTTTTTGGTAAGATGCTTTTCCAATCATTTGAATAAACATTTGGGAATCGTCTAACGGAATTGTATCTGATTTGATTAATAATTGAACCTGAGAAATGTTTCTTGGATTGACATAGTCTCCAAGTGTGATGTTATTAAATTGATAAGCTATAAATGAGTCTCGTGCACTTAGGTAGAAGGGGGTGGAAGCAATAATCCCAATAACTGTAATAACGATACTGGTAACAATGGGCCTTTTGTTCTGGATTAACATTCGAGAGATTATGTAGTTGATTAAAAGGGTTATGAGGGATAAGATTGCGACCTTAATGAATATGTTTGTTGCGACATCATTTGCAGTCTCAAATGCTTTGTTTGGACCTGATCGACCATTGATTAATCCATAGCTTAAAATTGCTGTTACAGCAATCAGATATATGAATGCTCCATTTAGAATGATTAGTAGTGTGATTCCGATTTTTTGTTTCATGATATTAAAAATATCAAATCTATTAATAATAAGATCTATCAATTTATTTAGTTGAACATCACTTGGTTTCCTGGCTAAAGTGTCTAATATAAAAAACGCCTCCCCGCCACAGCGGAAAAGCGTTTCCTGTATTAAACATGCGATTTATTTCTCTTCGTCGTATTCGCCTTTCAAAGCGTAAATCCCGAAGATGGCTAAACCAATGACAATGAGTGGGGTGAGAATAAAGAGAATGATTATTCCAAATACTAAATCATCCTGACTTCCTGTGGAGAACTTGGGAATTCCAAATTTCATGACGCAGAAGTATGCTGAAAGTGCGGCTAGTAAAAGCCATATAACACCTAAAATTCGTTTGAAGATATTCATAGCGTATTTTTTAAATTAGTAATTGCATTTTCAATTAGTTACTTGTTCAGGTTTCTTATCCTTCACGTAAATCAATCCAATTAAGAAGCTGACTCCTGCAATGATAATCGGATACCACAAACCATCGAGGTAAAACTCTGCATTTCCTACTTCTTTTGATTGAGTTACAAGGTAAGTCGAAATTGCGGGTAAAAGTCCACCAAAGATCCCGTTTCCAATATGATAAGGTAAGGACATGGAAGTATAACGAATTTGCACGGGGAACATTTCCACTAGGAAAGCTGCAATCGGCCCGTAAACCATTGTTACGAAAATTACTTGAATAAAAACTAAGAAAATGAGGAACCATTTATCTGAACTCGGAATGGTGATCGCGATTTTGTTATCAATTCTTGGTTTTCCAGCTGCCACGATCACTTTGTTTTCCTTGTCTAAATGCACGGTTTTCTTTTGGTTCCAAACTGTTCCGTCTGAATAGTTTGTTGTGGTTGCGTACAAGGAATCTGTTCCTGTGGCTACCAATGTTGCCGATGCATCTGTTTTGGTTGATACGATCAATTCCTTTTTGGTTTCCACATTTGTGCGCTCATACATCAGTCGGTAGATCGGACGATAGCATACAATGGCCAAAAGCATTCCAGCGAGCATGATCTTCTTTCGACCTATTTTATCTGACATCCAGCCAAAGACGACGAAGAACGGTGTTCCCATGAGAAGTGCAATTCCCATGAGTGTGTCCACTTGTTGTGCATCGATGCTCATCACTGTTTTGAGGAAGCTCATGGCGTAGAATTGTCCCGTGTACCAGACGACCCCTTGTCCCATCGCAACACCGAATAAAGCAAGTAACACGAATTTGAAATTCAATTTATTCCCGAAACTTTCTTTCAATGGATTTTTAGAGATCTTTCCTTCTGTTTTTGCTTTTTCGAATTCAGGAGACTCGTGCATTTTCTTGCGGATGAGGTAAGAAACCAAGACCATTAGGATTGAAACCCAGAATGGTACACGCCATCCCCAACTGTCGAATTGTTCTTCGCTTAAAGCACCTCGGGTTACGAGGATTACCATCAGGGAAACGAATAACCCGAAAGTAGCAGTGGTTTGAATCCAGGAAGTCCAATATCCGCGTTGATTACCCGGCGAATGTTCGGCTACATAAGTTGCGGCTCCTCCATATTCCCCACCGAGTGCAAGTCCCTGAAGTAAGCGGAGTACTAAAATTAAAATGGGTGCAAACACTCCAATGCTTTCATAGGAGGGAACACAACCGATTAAGAAAGTAGCTCCACCCATCAAGAGAAGTGTAACCATGAAGGTGTATTTTCGACCGATTAAATCACCCAATCTCCCGAAGAATAAAGCTCCGAAAGGTCGCACGACGAAACCGGCAGCGAAAGTTGCTAAAGTGGATAGAAATGCTGCGACAGGATTATCAGCAGGGAAAAATTTAGTAGAAATGACTACTGCAAGGCTTCCGAATATGTAGAAGTCGTACCATTCAATGAGGGTTCCGACAGAGGAGGCGGAAATGACTTTCCAAATTCCTTTTGTTGATGTATTGTTACTCATGTTTGTTCGAATTACGGTTTAATAAGTTCGTAGCTAAAACAACTGTTGAGTTCCGGAAGCTCGTTTGTTGTTTTCGTTTTACCAATATTCCGTAATTCAGACTAAAGTGAAAAAAGAGTTATATATTTTTGTAAATAGTATAGTTAGTCTCTGAATCGTTCCCATTTGATCAGCATGAACTTGTCGCCTAATTCGGTGATAATCATACCTGCTCCTGTAAGAAATTCTTTGTGTTTCAATTGTTCCAGAAGCTCTTGATGAGTAATGATACGGTAGGTTGGGTGATACATCCCGTCGTTTAAGCGCTTGATTTTGTAGTGTCTTACCCAGTTGGAAACTGTGACATGAGAAACACCGATGATTCGTTCAATTTCCCGGTAGCTCAATCCTTCTAAATAGAGTTGAAGCGCCTTGGTGATATAGTAATCATCGATCTTCTTTCCAATTTTATCGACTGTAAAGTTGTAAGAACATTGCTTGCAGGTGTAGCGCTGACGACTGTTTACAATACCGCTCTTGATGATTTTTGGGCTTCTGCATTTGGGACAGCTTTCAATTTTCATCGGATACTATTTTATTTTTGCATAAATATAGTATTTTAGCGATATGTTGTCAAGTTTTTTATGGAAATGACTGTTTTTGAGTTGCTTTATTGAGTTTTTGAAAGTTCATATAAAATTCCAAGAACTCTTTATTTGCACTTTTTGAGAATTGATTAGATTGGGTTATTGTTAATTTGAATCCATTCATTAGGTGAAGTTGGATTCGCATTCCGTTAAATGATTCTATTTTCCAAAATAGAATATCCGAAAATTTTATTTGACCAAACTTCTTCGTTATTATCGAAGTCTCGTCCAATTCAATGTTTTCCTTTGAATAGGAACTTCGAAGAGATAGGAACAATGATAAAGGAATTAGCAAGATTCCAATAATTTCAATGAGCAACAAGAATGTTTTATCTATGTTTTGGGGCAGAAAAAGAATGATTGCAGGCAGAATAAGAAGATAGGCAACGATAGATAGAATTAACCGGAGAGTCATTTTTTTATGATCTACTAAAAGTACCTTATAGGACATTTTGCAGGATAATTTAAGTCGTTAAAGAATAAAACCTGTATAACTAGAAAGTTACACAGGTTTTTATGATTGATTTTTTCAGTTTTATCCTCTTCTTCTTTCCAATAGAATCATCATCATCAAGGAAAGCACGATGCACTCATCTTCGCTTGCATTGTGTGTTGGTCCGATTTTTTCAAGTGTAAACTTTCTTCCGAACATGGAAGCGTTTTTCTTTAAGCGCATGACTTTCGATCCGTCGGGTCTTCCAACAATGTATTTTGGATTGAATACGTATCCTGTGAACATTCCTAATACCGGAATTTCGCTGAACAAGCTGTCAAACACCTTCGTCCATGCATTTTCTTCCATGATGTGGAATGCCAAGTGTTCGTTCTGATCATAGATATCGTAGCGCGCTTTCCAGATAGAAGCCCATCCTTTACGTGCAACACGCCCTTTCTCCACACCATTTTTATCCGTAAACACATAAGCAGCAGAGAAATCGATCCATTTGTTTGCTTTGATAGTGAATTCGAGGTTCTTTTTGCTTGTGTCTGTAAAAACCTGAATTTCGTCAATAAACTTGAACATTTTCTGGCGCACATAAGCCAAAGTTGCAGAACTGGCGTCTTCAATCACAAAGTCGTTGGACAATGTTCCAATCTTGAAACTAAACTTTAGCGGATAGTTCAAGTTGCTAAGATCCACGTTCTTTTGAGCGAAAAAGCTCATGTTATCTAATACTTCACTCATGTTTATTTCTTTTTAATTGCTTTTTCATAGATGGAGATCCAGTCTTCCATACTCATTTTGCTTACTAATTTACCGATTAATTCGAAAGGAATCTGATCCGGTTTTTTAAATCGCACACAACTTTTCCCCATATCCAATTTGGTTTTACTTACTTGTTGAAATTCGCTGACGAACCAATCGAGTAATTCTTTATGGGCATACATTCCCATGTGATAGAATGCAATGAAATTTTTTTGTGAAGCAAAACTCATAAATGGAAGCGGTAATTTGGGATCGCAATGATAACCTGACGGATACAAAGAATGCGGAACGGCGTACCCGATCATCCCATATCCGATACCTTCCTTGAATCCTGTCGGGAGATTGTCCAGGATTGTTTTTCTTAGCTTCATCATAGCTTCCTGTCGTTCTTCCGGACAGTTTGCTATCACCTCTTCGGGTGTTGTTCCTTGTGTTTTCATGACTCTTCGAAGATACCAAAAAGATTCAAACCTGAATTCCGATTAACAGCACATCATCTAACTGTTCTCGTCCTGCCAAAACCAATTTAATCACCTATGAAAAGTGTGAAAATCTCTTGGTTTCATTAAACAAAAAGACCGATTCATTGAGAAGTCGGTCTTTGTTTCTGAATGAGAAATGATTTATTCGATAATGATTTTATGTGTTGAAAGGGTTTTTCCTTCTTGTGAAATCGTCAATAAGTAAAATCCATTCTGAAATTCGCGGATATCTATTGAATTATACGTTAATCCTTTCTGAACAACTTGATTGCTGTTGAAGACTTTTTGCCCGTTCAAGGTAGAAAGAGTTAATTGGTAAGTTGTTTCCGTTTTAGAAGAGAGAACCACATTGAGATTGTTATCAGCAGGATTTGGAAAGGTTTTTACGAGTTCCAGGTCGTTCATGAATTCTTGTTCAATCGCCAAGGTATTTGAAGTGGTGTTTGTTCCATTCTCACGAACCAATCTTACACGGTAATATGCCATACCGCTAATCGGTTGTAAATCTTCAAACTGATAAGTCAATGCTTCCAAACTTAAACCGTGCGCTTCAATTGTTCCGATGTCCATGTAATTGTTTCCGTTTTCACTGCGTTCAATCACATACTTGTCCACATTGAATTCGCTTGAACTTGTCCATTGCAAAGCATTGAATCCGGATTCATTTTTACCTGTGAGACTCATCGATTCAATTCCAAGAGCAGAGCAGCTTACTACCGCAGTTCCACCAAATGATAGGGGAACTGTTGTGATAGCGGAAGAGTAATTGGATAAACAAATTAGGTATTGCGTTAAAGATCCCGGGTTTAAAGGGGCTTCCCAGTTAGTCATGGAAGTTGCTCCGGCTGGCAAAGTACTTGAGATTCCCGTGAATTGCTCGCATGATCCATTGTAATTGCATCGGATAGGGGCTTGTGTACCTGCCGAGATATTGGCACAAGTACCGGGAGTGTATGCCCACATAGACCAATCCAGACAATTGAACGTTCCGGAATTGGGAGTTCCCAGTGAGAACGTTAAACTACCTCCGGTATATACATTGACAACCATCCAGGTGCTATTTAATTCTTCGGACAAAAGACATCCCGGGTTCGTTCCAGAGACATTCAGATCCGGATTTGCAGCACAGGTTCCTGCAATACAAATTTCATCGATTGCACCGTAACCATTCGGATCGATTGAGAAAGAGGCATTGGAACAAACATTGGCAGCTACAACACAATCTCCTGCAGTTGTTGGCCCACCTGCCGGACAGGTTAATGAGAATGTAATACCAGCTGCTGCTGTAGAGGTTGCATCCATTACAAAATAATACGTTGTGCCTGCGGTAAGTGCAATAGATCCTACTGAACCTGGAACTGTAGCTGTTCCTGCGCAATTCCATCCTGTGGCTGAGCATCCTCCGGTTTTCCATCCGATTGCATAACCTCCTCCTGTTACGGATGTCACGTTAAATGAATAGTTTCCGGTTGTCGTTGCTGTATAACTGTACATTTGTTCCAAACCGGGTGTCGTAGTTGCACACAAAGTAGAAATGAACGATGATGCACCTGTTGTAGTGAGGGTGAAGGCCTGCCCACATCCTGAAATAGGTGAAGCTGTAGCGCAGGGGCCTGTTCCGCATGAGGTACAAGTAATGGTTGTTGTTAAACAAGTTGAAGCCGTTCCGCAACCTACACAGTTTGTGTTCAAAGTCATATAGTAAGTCCCTGAAGCAGCGGCTGTGAATGGAACTGATGACGAACCAAATGCAACTACGGGTCCGGTTGGTGATCCACTGTGAATGGTGATGCAGGCAGCGGGCGTGACGGTGAATAAATAACTATTTCCTGCAACAACACCTGTGATTGTGTTGTAATCACCGGCATAATTACAAGAGCTGATTGTTGTAGCGCCAGTTCCGGTTGGTGCTAAGGCTGTTAGAAAAGCAAAACCTCCAGAGCATTGTGCCCGACTGTTTTCTGACCAACTGGTAAACAGTGAAATAAGTAATAGTAAGTACAAATTTTTCATATACAGCAAATTAGTCAATGATTAAATAATTTAATTCCGTCAAAATCTGTGTGCGTCTTGCATCTTCCATTGTTTTGAATTCGTTAAAACGGATGTGGAGACGATTCGCATCAGAGGTTATTTGCAGATAAGCTGCAGGATAGTCTTTCGCCCAATCCCAAACTTGTTCTTTATAGGTTTGAAAGTCAGATTCGGAAAAGCCATAGCTTGTCCAAACCGGAAAAGGTCTTTCAGGAAGTTCATGAAGCAGTGAATTCAAGTTGTAACCCTGAAGCAGGTTGTTTAATTCCGTTCCTGACTTCAAAGTGATTAGAATACTGCTTCGAAACATGAATTGAACGGGTTGATTATCTTGTCTTAAATGCTCGTATTCGGATACGTCGAAATGCTGAATATTTAATAGCTCTTGAATAGAAATACCTGTTTCAGAACTATTAAATGAAAAACTGGTTGTAAAGTAGTTCCACAATACCTGAAGTCTTTGAGGATCAATCTGTGCGATTTTTTGAATTCTTTCCGGTAAGTGATGCTTCTGAATCATGCGGTTGGATGCAATCACAGAATAGTCAGTTTGAGCCAAAGTTGCACCGGATATGCTCACTGACAAACACAGTAGCAGGTATAATGTCTTCATAATCACAGGATTTAAGACAAGTATACAAAATAACAAATGGTTAAAAGAATAACAATCGCTTCAATGAATAAACCGAACGCTTTATCGATCAGATGTTAAATCTGAGTGAATATTTCATGAATTTTAGACTAAATCGACTTGCTAAGTGTTTGATAAGCAGTTTATTGGGGTGGACTAGACGCTTGTATCAACGTATACCACTGCTTTTGTCTCGAAAAACTCACCGGAAAAAACAGTTTGCAGTGAGTGGATTTTGTAAGGATATTTAACTGGCGACATTTCTTCTTTCAAGTCACCACCTTTCAAGTATAAAATCCCATTTGGTAGCGAATTTTTACTTTCTTTCAAAAATTTTCCTTTTGTCCAGAGTAAAAATGCAGGCATTGCAGTCACAGCTCTGCTTACTATAAAATCAAATTGTTCTTTGATTTCTTCTGCTCTTGCGTGTGTTGCTCGAACATTTTTTAAGCCCAAAGCCTGAGTGACTTCATTTACTACCTTGATCTTTTTTCCTATGGAATCTACGAGGTGAAATTGAACGTCAGGAAATAAGATCGCTAATGGAATTCCCGGAAAACCACCACCTGTTCCAATATCTAAAACAGAAGAACCGGACGTGAACTCCATGATTTTTGCAATTCCAAGTGAATGCAGTACATGTCGTTCGTAAAATTCGTCCGTATCCTTTCTGGAAATTACATTAATCTGCGCATTCCAGAATAAATACAATTCCTGCAACTGCTCAAATTGTTTTTTTTGAACGGCTGTTAAATTTGGAAAGTATTTGAGGATTAGATCCATAGAGAATGGAGAATGTAAAATTGAAAATGGAAAAGAAGGTGACTTCGACTCCGCTCAGCCACCTTTTCAATTCTCAATTATTAATTTTCAATTAGGTTTCCAAGTGCATTATCAAAAATCTCTTTTGCTTCAGAGATAAATCCGAAATGCTCATCGTCAACCATCATTTTACCTTTTGTAACATGACCAAGAAGTGTGTAATTCACACCGCTTCCCATCATGAATTCAATGAAGTCTTCTTCGGTGTTTTCTGAAACAGTCACTACGACACGACTTTGAGCTTCACCAAATAAGAAAGCATCTTCACGAACTTCTGAGTCAGTAACGATATCGAAACCAAGTCCGCGAGGCATAGACATTTCAACCAATGAAACGAACAATCCACCGTCAGCACAATCGTGCGCTGAGTTGATTAATTCCTGACTGATCAATCCTTTTACTGCTTCTTGCAAAACGTATTCTTTTTCCAAATCGAAATGTGGAGCAGGAGAAGCTTCAATTTTGTGGTATTTCGCCAAATATTCAGAAGATGAAATATCGTTTACACAATCTCCAAGAATGAAGATCAAATCACCTTTTTGTTTGAAATCCAAAGACATGATTTTTGACTTGTCTTCCACAACACCAATCATTCCGATTGTTGGAGTAGGGAAAACCGGGATCTCTTTTCCACCGATATTACTTTGGTTGTAGAAAGAAACGTTTCCACCTGTTACCGGTGTTCCGAATTTCAAACAAGCTTTTGACATTCCTTTGATTGCACCTACAAATTGCCAGTAGGATTCCGGATTGTATGGGTTTCCAAAGTTCAAACAGTTTGTAATTGCGCTAGGAATTCCTCCCGAAACAACGATGTTACGAGCGGCTTCCGAAACTGCGATTGCCGTTCCGATTTCCGGATCTGCATTTACGTATCGTGAGTTGCAGTCAACTGTCATTGCTAAAGCCTTTTCAGTTCCTTTCAAGTTCACAATTCCAGCATTCGTTGGACGGTTGGTGGTCATTGTTTTTGTTCCAACCATGGAGTCGTACTGTTCGTAAACCCAACGCTTAGAAGCAATATTTGGCTGACTCAATAAGAAGAAACCGATTTCCTTTAAGTTATCCGGTTGTTCTACTGAATCAATATTGAATTTTTTGTATTCCTGGTAATAAGCAGGTTCTGAATATTCACGTTGGTAAACTGGGGCACCACCTCCAAGAACCAATGATTCTGCAGGAACGTCTCCAACCAATTCTCCGTTCATGTAATAGCGAACACGACCGTCATCCGTAACAGTTCCGATCTCTTCAGCGTGTAAGTCCCATTTATCAAAAATGCGTTTTACGATATCTTCTTTTCCTTTTTGGATCACAACCAACATACGTTCTTGAGATTCCGAAAGCAAAATTTCATATGGAAGCATATTTTCCTGACGTGTAGGAACGCGATCCAAATGGATTTCCATTCCAACTCCGCCTCCAGCACTCATTTCACAAGTAGAGCAAGTGATTCCTGCTGCACCCATGTCCTGCATTCCAACGATTGCATCGGTATTTGCCAATTCCATGGTAGCTTCCAAAAGCAATTTCTCCATGAAAGGATCCCCAACCTGAACAGATGGTAAATCCTGAGCGGACTCTTCTGTAATATCTTTAGATGCAAATGCAGCTCCAGCGATTCCGTCTTTACCTGTGGAAGAACCCACGATGTAAACCGGATTTCCCGGTCCTTTCGCTTTTGCAGAAATAACTTTCTTCGTATCGATGATTCCTGCAGAAAATGCATTTACCAACGGGTTTTGGTTATAAGATTTATCGAAGAATACTTCTCCTCCAACGATTGGAATTCCGAAAGCATTTCCGTAATCACCAATTCCTTTAACAACCCCTTTTACTAACCATTTTGTGCGGGCTTCAGAGATATCTCCAAAACGCAATGAGTTTAACTGTGCAACCGGACGAGCTCCCATTGTGAAAATGTCGCGGTTGATTCCACCAACTCCAGTTGCAGCTCCTTGATAAGGCTCCAAAGCAGAAGGGTGATTGTGAGATTCTATTTTGAAAACACAACCGATTCCACCTCCCAAGTCTACTAATCCAGCGTTTTCTTCACCAGCTTTTACCAACATGTGCGGGCCATCTTTCGGTAACTGTTTTAACCAATAAATGGAATTTTTGTAAGAACAGTGTTCAGACCACATGACAGAATAAACTGCTGTTTCAGTGAAGTTTGGTGTACGACCTAAAATTCCTTTGATCATTTCAAATTCATCAGCTCGTAAACCTAATTCAACCGCTTGCTCAAGCGTAGCTTCTTGTTTAATGGAAGTACTCATTTTGTTATAACTTTGATGCAAAAGTAATCATTCCTTTGTTCATAGGAGGTTGAACTTTTCCGTTTTTTTCCACAGAATAACAGTTGGAATTATCAATTATTAATTATCAAGAGGGAGACTTCTTGATAATTACAAGCTTCATAATTGATAATTAATTTAATTTAGAGCCCACATGATATTTACACTAGTCCTGATTGGTTTAACTTGGTTTGTTTGGAAGTTCAAAACAGATGGTTTGTCGCGAACTAATTTGCTGATTGGGTGGGGGATTAAAGTTCTTTTTGGTGTTTTGTTTATGATTGTCCATACCAAGATTTACGGTATAGGTGAAATTACCGTTGACTGGGAAGAATACATGGAGGATAGCATGACATTAAATGGTGTCGCTTATCAGTCGTTTGGTGATTACCTGAAGTTTTTATTCGGAATGAACTCAGAAGCCGCGATTCAGCAGTATTTAGCAAATACAAATCATTGGTCGGCCGGAGACTTGGATCTAATGAATGACTCACGAAATGTTTTGCGCGTAAATAGTTTAATTGTATTCCTTTCCAAAGGAAATGTGTACGTCCATATTTTATTTTTCTCTTTCTTTTCTTTCATTGGATTACGTGAAATCTTTCTTGCATTTAAGAATCGTGTTTTTTATGATAAACGCTGGTTTTGGTTCGCATTGTTTCTCTTCCCTACTTTAAGTTTCTGGACGAGTTCTGTTTTGAAAGAGCCCTTGATGCTTTTAGGATTTGCTTTTCTTTTGAATGCACTCCTTGGAGAATTATCCTGGAAATCCCGTATTTGGAGAATCGTCCTCGGTTTTGTATTGATGCTAGGGTTCAAGCCATACGTACTAGGATGTTTGCTGCTGTGTATTCCGATGTTTTTATTAGGGAAGTTTGTTTTTAAGAAACGTGTGTTCTTAGCTCCATTGACCATTTTCGGAGTTATTGCAATTGTATTCATGCTGTTTGGAGGCCTAAGAACAAATGTAACTCATCGCCTCACGCGGATGCAATTTGATTTTATCAATGTTGGAAGGGGAGGAACTCATGTATCTGCAGATTCTTGCTTTTATTATTTCAGTAAGGATCAGTACCCCTATTTGAATTTTCTGGAGAATAGAACTGTTCAGGTTAAAAGGGATCTAACAGCTAAAAAAGTAACGTTCGGAATGAATTATCCATTTCAGGATGTTCAATTAAAACCGAGCGAAGGTCCTTGGAAAGTTGTCTTTATGGGGAATGAATGTGGAAGTTATATCGAGTTGACACCAATTGGGAATGATTTTAGCCGACTGATTAAAAATGTACCGGAAGCACTTTCGAATGCGACTTTCAGGCCTACTTTTTGGGATCCGGGAGGGAAGCTTAAAATCATTAGTTTTTTAGAAACAATAGGTTTATTTGTGCTCCTTACTTTTGGGTTTTGGCACAATCGAAAATACCGAACAGCGGAAGAAAAGAATATCCTGTTTTTTCTACTCACTTTTTCTGTTGTTTTATTGGTGTTAATCGGTTGGACAACTCCGGTTTTGGGAGCAATTGTTCGTTATCGAATGCCTGCATATTTAACCCTGTTTTTGATGGCTTTTATCGGTTCAAGACCGTTCAAATTTAAATTATGAAGAAATACGTTTTTATTACCGGAGCAACTGCCGGTTTTGGAGAAGCAACAGCGCGAATATTTGCTGATAATGGCTGGAACCTGATTTTAACCGGGCGACGAATGGAGCGTTTGGAATTAGTAAAAAAAGAACTTCAAGCGAAGGGAGTTGACATCGTATTGCTGAATTTTGATGTGCGAATTGAAAATGAAGTGAATCAAGCAGTTCATTCCTTATCGGAAGAAGTGAAAAGCAATTTGGCTATTTTGATTAATAACGCAGGGTTGGCAGTTGGTCGCGGACCGATAGATTCCGGTGAAACGGATGACTGGGATCGGATGATTGATACCAACGTGAAAGGATTGTTGTATGTAACACGTGCTATTTCTCCGATTTTGAAGAAGAACGGAGGCGGACATATTGTAAACATTGCAAGTATCGCCGGCAAAGAAGTGTATGCAGGAGGAAATGTTTACTGTGCTACCAAACATGCTGTTGATGCATTGTCCCGAGCGATCCGAATTGATTTAGTACATGATCATATAAAAGTGACAAATATTGCTCCCGGTGCAGCAGAAACAGAGTTTTCTCTGGTGCGGTTTAAAGGAGATGAACAAACAGCTAAAAATGTATACGATGGATTTGATCCGCTGATGGCAGAAGACATTGCTGATGCGGTTTATTACGTTTGTTCCAGACCAAAACATGTTTGTATTAACGATTTGGTGATTATGCCAAGCGCACAGGCGAGTTCAACAATTTTTCATAAAAACCATTCCTAATGCGATATTTTCAGTTCTTTTTGGTTTTATTGGTCGGTGCTTCCTGCATGAAAGGCCAATCCGTTGATTTGGTAATCCACAATGCGAAGATCCATACGATGGATGATAAAAATTCTGTTGTACAAGCTATTGCAATCCGGGATGGAAAAGTGGTAGAAGTTGGTCCGGATCGCCAGATCATGAATAAATACAGTGCAGACGAATTTATCGATGCAGAAGGAAAAGATATTTTTCCCGGATTGGCAGATGCGCACGGGCACTTGATGAGTTTGGCGCGCCAAAGGCTATCGGTAAATCTGGTTGGAACAGCTTCCATGGAAGAGTTGATTGTTCGGGTAGAAAAGTATTCGCAGCGAAAAGAACGTGCTGTAATTGTTGGCGGAGGCTGGGATCAAAGTTTGTGGAATACTAAAGACTTACCCACAAATGAACTGTTGAATGAAAAATTCCCGAATAAACCGGTGGTTTTGTATCGGATTGACGGACATGCAGTTTTGGCAAATAATGCAGCACTGAAGAAATACGGAGTAACTGAATTGTCTCACATTGATGGTGGTGCGATTTTGAAAAAGGAAGACGGAAGTTTGACAGGAATTTTATTAGATAACGCTATTTCATTAATTAGTGATCGGCTGCCTGATTTTCCAGATAATGAGTTGACTAAGGCTCTAATGGAAATCCAACAGGAATTATATGGATATGGAATCACAGATGTGCATGAGGCAGGTTTAACTCCGCACGATTTCAAACTTATTCGCCGTTTGGTGAATGACAATAAACTCACGATTGGAATTTATGGAATGTTGTATCCCGAAAAGGAAAATGCCGACTTCGCTAAGGAACATGGATTTCTAACCGAAAAAAACTTACTTGTTCGGTCATTTAAGGTTATTGGTGATGGAGCTCTAGGGTCAAGAGGAGCACTTTTAAAGCTACCTTATTCGGATGATCTGCACAATCATGGTTTATTGACGACTTCCCTTGCCGATATGAAACGCTATTCTTCATTGGCTGAATTGACGGGATATCAATTGAATATTCACGCAATCGGAGATTCTACCAATCGTCTGGTGTTGGAGTTAATTCGGGATTATTCGAAAAAGAATCCGGATCATCGCTGGAGATTGGAGCATGCACAAGTAATTGACCCGAAAGATTTTGATTTGCTGGAAAGCTCAGGAGCATTTCCTTCTGTGCAGCCAACTCATGCCGTGAGTGATCAACGCTGGGCAGAATCACGTTTGGGTAAAGCGCGTTTGAAAGGAGCGTATGCTTACAATACCTTGTTAAAAAGAGCAGGCATGTTAGCGATCGGGACCGATTTCCCGGTTGAAAGCACCAATCCGTTCCTGACCATTCATGCAGCTGTAAACAGAAAGAATGCAGAAGGCGATCCGATAGATGGATTTTTGATTGAAGAAGCGCTTACGGAAGAAGCGTGTTTGCGTGGAATGACTATTTGGGCAGCTTTTGCTAGTTTTCAGGAAGAAACCAAAGGAAGTTTGGAAAAAGGAAAGGATGCTACTTTGGTAATTTTGGAAAGTCCGTTCTCTTCAAAAGGATCCTATAATCCGAATTATTCCAACAGGACATTTGTCAAAGGAAAAGTGGTGTTTTCTATGGAATAAAAAAGGGTTCGCCGGCAAACGAACCCTACAAACCAAAAAACCAAAAACGATCAAACACAAGTCAGTAATTCTTTGTAACTTTCCAACTAGTTCATGAATTGCACTTGATCGAAGTTAGAAACTATATTCCCACAATATAAAAGTATGAACTAGTTTCTTAACATCATGCTGTGAAAAAACAAACGATGGTTTTGGATGAACATTTTTGCGCTATTGCTTAATTTTTAATACATATATTGTGAGTGCTATTACAACTGATATGAATGAAGTAAGACGACTATTTGACGTGCCTGCTTATCAATTGAATAACTTTCCAAACGCCTCCATGTTTGTTACCAAAACTGAGGGGGTGTGGGTACCTATGACGACCGAAGGATTTGTAGCGCTTACAAATCAAATTTCCAAGGGACTTGTGGCACTCGGTGTTTCAGTTGGTGAACGTGTGGCATTGGTTTCACCAAACCGGGTGGAGTGGAATATCATGGATATTGCAATCCAACAGGTGGGAGCCGTTGTGGTTCCGGTTTATCCGAATATTTCGGAGCACGATTATGTGTACATTTTTAATGACGCAGGAATTCGTCATGCATTTGTTGGAGGTGAAGAATTATCCCATAAAATTCAAGGGGTATCTTCCCAAATTCCTTCTTTGGAAAAGATCTTTACGTTTGATCAACTCCCAGATTTTGCTAATTATAAAGACTTAATTGCACTGGGTTCGGATATTCCTCAGAATAAGATCACGGAATTAAAGGCAAATGTGCGCAATCAGGATTTAGCTACGATCATTTATACCTCCGGAACAACTGGAAATCCGAAAGGAGTTATGTTATCTCATAACAACCTGCTTTCCAATGTGCTTTCCTGTAAGTTTAGTATTCCGGCTGATGAAACTTCACGTGTATTGACATTCTTACCGGTTTGTCACGTATATGAACGCATGTTGCATTACCTATATATGTATTGCGGATCTTCAATCTATTTCGCAGAATCAATGGATACAATTGGTGAGAACCTGAAGGAGGTAAAACCGAATGTGTTCACAGCAGTTCCGCGTTTATTGGAAAAGGTCTTCGATAAGATTATGCTGACAGGTGAGGGATTGACCGGCTTTAAACGCAGAATATTCTTCTGGTCGGTTGGCGTTGCGGAACAATATCACACGGGAAAACTAGGATTTTGGTATAGGATTAAATTGGGAATTGCCCGTAAACTGGTATTCTCAAAATGGCAGGCAGCGTTGGGAGGTGAAGTAAAAGCCGTAGCTTCAGGTTCTGCAGCATTGCAGCCTCGCTTAGCACAAATTTTTATGGCTGCAGGAATTCCGGTATTGGAAGGTTATGGGTTAACGGAAACTTCTCCGGTGATTTCCGTAAACTGTTTGAAAAAAGGAGTGAAGATTGGAACTGTTGGGCCACTGATTGATGGTGTGAAGGTGAAAATTGCTGAAGACGGAGAGATTTTGGTGAAAGGGCCGAATGTCATGATTGGTTATTACAATTTACCAGATAAAACTGCTGAGGCTATTGATTCGCAAGGCTGGTTCCATACGGGGGATATCGGAACGTTTGAAGATGGAATCTTCTTGAAGATAACCGACCGTAAGAAAGAAATTTTTAAAACTTCAGGAGGGAAATACATTATTCCGCAAGCAATGGAAAACACTTTCAAAGAATCGCGATTTATAGAACAAATCATGGTTTTGGGTGAAGGACAGAAATTTCCTTCCGCATTCATTGTTCCTGCATTCCCGTTTGTGAAAGAATGGGCGAATCGTAAGAACATCCAAATTGGAACAACGAATGAAGAGATTGCGAAGAATCCGGATGTGATTGCACGTGTTCAAAAGGAAGTAGATCGCATCAATGAAGGTTACGGAAGCTGGGAGAAAATCAAGAAGTTTGCGCTCTTGCCTCAGGAATTTGGAATTGCAACCGGTGAATTGACTCCGACACTAAAATTAAAACGAAAGATTATTCTTGAACAGTATAAAACGATTGTGGATGGTTTTTATAAGGAAGATCATCATGAGTAATTGAAAATTAAAAAAAAACAGTAGGGGCGGAAAATTTTCCGCCCCTACTGTTTTATGGTTTGGAATAGTTATTTTCACGATAACTATTCACAACTTATTATTATGCAGGTTCAGGCAAATCATCAATCAGAAAAATCCAATCAATCAGAAAATAAACTGACTTCTGAAAAACCCTATGCAGGAGGTATTGCAACTTTTCAATTTGCAGATAACCGAGAGGAAGCTGCTCAACTGCGGGAAATACAGGCAGGCGGTGACAATAGCTCGGGTTCAAAGCAAATAGCACAGTTGAAGGTAAGCCAGGACACCTTAAGTATTCAACGGAAGATCAATAAAACCGGATTGCCGGATAATTTGAAGTCCGGGATTGAAAATCTTTCCGGTTATAGCATGGATCAGGTAAAAGTGCATTATAATTCGGATAAACCTGCCCAATTGCAAGCTCATGCTTATGCGCAAGGAACAGATATACATGTTGCTTCGGGACAGGAAAAACATGTGCCTCATGAAGCTTGGCATGTGGTGCAGCAAATGCAGGGAAGGGTAAACCCAACGATGCAATTGAAGGGAAATGGAATAAATGATGATGCAGGATTGGAAAAAGAAGCAGATGTTCTTGGAAGTAAAGCTTTACAAGCCGGAAATTTGGAAAATGCACATGTTCAACAAAATAAATCCTATTTGCCAATCCAGAAAAAATCCAGCAACCCGATTCAGAGAGTAACGATTATTACGAATAAATCAACAGAGCTAAAGTACGAAGAGGCTTCAACCAGTGATGATGAGACACAAGAAGTTGGTACGGAAATGAAGGCGATATTAGACCCAAAGAACCCTGTTCAGGGAACCGGAACAACCACACAAAAAGCGGATTTATACGCTAGTTTACGTACTTATTATCCTGGTGATAAATATGTGCAGGGACATTTGTTGAATGCTCGTTTGGGAGGGCAGGCAAAAACAGAAAATCTTTTCCCAATTACAGAGGAAGCGAATAAAAGTCATGCTGAATTTGAATTGCTAGCTAAACAAGTATTACTCAGCGAGTATGAGAAGGCGGAAGATGGGAAACCTTATTCCTATGTTGGATATAATGTAACAATTACAGAAAAGAGTACAACCCCAAATTTTGATGATAGCCCAAATGCAGATATTGATTGTGACGTTCACTCGGTTAACCCGGTAAACGGAGCTAAAGGTCCTAGCGTAACAGCAAATATTAAATCGGTGCAATCGGCGGCTACAGATGGGGTTTCTACGAAACTGGACGAAGCAGGTTGGGGATATGCTAAAACGAAATCCGGAAAAAATGCAACGGGTTCTGGCAGTGGGCCTAATGAGACCAGATGGTTTGATGCAGTTGATATTGTAGAACTTCCTGATTTTAAACTGAAATTCCCTGGGGGAGTAGCAAAATTACGAGGAGGAAGGGTGAAAGCTAATGGTAAAGTGCTTTCTGTGGAAATAACCGATTAAGCTCGAAGAAATAATAAAAAAGGATCCGTTGTAGCAGATCCTTTCATGATAGGTTTAGTTTGCGGGTTTATTTATGATCTTAAATCGCGTCTTTTGTTTGTTCCATCATTTGAGCCAGGAAATCACGCGCTCTGAATAACTGAGCTTTTACAGTTCCCAATGGAAGGTTCAATTCATCAGCTATTTCTTCGTAACTCAATTCTTCAAAATATCGTTTTTCAATCAATTCACGGTAGCGGGGTTTTAGCTTGCTTACTAAGTTACGCATGTGTTTTACCTTCTGACTGTGAATGATGTGCTCTTCCGGGTCGCGTGTGTCCGATCTGGCATCAATGCCTACTGCTTCTCCATCCTCATTGGTGTATCCCGTATCCATGGAAGTCAACTTGATGCGCTTCTTACGGATAAAGTCAATGCAATTATTGGAGGCGATTTTGAATAGCCAAGTAGAGAATGCAAAGCTTGGGGAATATTGATCCAAACGACTAAATGCTTTTCCAAAAGCTTCGATGGTTAAATCGTCCGCATCGTCTGAATTGCGAACCATTTTCATCATCATGAAATAGATGGATTCACGGTATCGGTCCATTAATTGGGCATAAGCCGCCTGGTCGCCGTTTCTAGCCTGGCCAACTAACACCAAGTCTATACGCGCTTTATCCGATAAGTGATCTACTTCCATTTCGAAGAGTTTTTTTGCAATGCTGAATAATAAAAAAATGGAAGTATCAAAACATATACCAAGTCCGTAATAGGCAATAAAGCAATGAATCCGGGTGATTTCAACTTCTTAAAACACATTCCAAGAAGCCACCACTTTATCACTGTTACAAAACCAAATCCGGCCAAGGCATGTATCCACCATCCACTTTGTAGCATCAAAAGAACAAAAGATATCAGCATCAAAATCAGGGTAGTTGGATATATTCCTAACATCACTTTCTTGAAAACCTTGTATCGCGGAGACGTAGTGTAGTGTCTGGACTTCTGAAGAACAAAAGATTCCCAGTTGTCTTTTGCTTCACTGTATTGAAATGTATCCGGATCCAGTTGAATTGTGTAGTTACTTTTTCGAGCCGCTTCCTGGATAAACAGATCATCATCACCGGACATCAGGGAGTAATGAGATTTAAAACCCTTCGTTGAATTAAATACCTCCTTGGTGTAGGCCATGTTTCGCCCCACGCCCATGTAAGGAACTTTATTGATCGCCATTGAAAAGTAGTTCACCGCAATCATTGTTGTATCGAATCGAATAACCTTATTGAGGAATCCTTTTTTCTTCGTGTAAGGGCCGTATCCCAAAACAATTTGTTTTTTATCACTGAATCGTTCAACCAGTTTGCGCAGCCACAAATTACTTGCAGGAGTACAATCGGCATCCGTCAAAACCAAATGCTCGTAACGTGCTTTTTTGATTCCCAGAGTTAATGGAAACTTCTTGCTTGGCATCAAATGTTTGCTTCGTTCCACCTCCATCACAACCAGGTTTGGATATTGACGACTCAGAGCATCCAATAAATACTTGGAATCGTCCATGGATTGATTGTTGATCACCACCACTTCAAAAGGAGCCGGATAATCCTGCTCTAGTATTTTAGGTAGATTCTCATACAAATTGTCTGATTCATTGCGTGCTGCAATGACAATCGAAACCGCTGGTAAGCTGGTTTGAGCGGGTTTGCTTTTCCAAAAAGCTAATCTCCCGAAGAAAAGTACGGAGTATATCAACTGTATAGCCAATAGTCCAGCAAAAATCCAAAAGATATAAAATACGCCTGTTTCCTGTAATTCGGGGATAATTTTCATTAAAGTGTCTTCTTCGCTTACAAAGATGGGGCTCTTTCCTAAATACACTTATCTTTGCAGCGTTTATTTTTCAACACAATTATGCACTTTGAACTGAAGCATACCGATCCACACTCAAAAGCCAGAGCAGGACTTGTTCACACGGATCACGGAACAATTGAAACTCCGATATTTATGCCTGTTGGAACGCAAGGAACAGTAAAAGGTGTTCACCAACAAGAATTACGTGACGATGTGGAAGCTCAGATTATTTTGGGAAATACCTTCCATTTGTATCTGCGTCCGGGATTGGATGTAATTGGAGGAGCAGGAGGATTGCACCAGTTTATTGGCTGGGAAAGACCAATTCTTACGGATAGTGGTGGTTATCAGGTTTATTCTTTGGCAACCAGCCGGAAAATTACTGAAGAAGGCGTTCGTTTTCAGTCGCATCACGATGGGAGTTACCACTTTTTCTCTCCGGAAAGAGCCATTGACATTCAACGTGTAATCGGTGCAGATATCATCATGGCATTCGATGAATGTACACCATATCCTTGCGATTACAACTATGCGAAACGTTCCATGCATATGACACACCGTTGGTTAAAGCGTTGTATTACTCAAATGGATTCTACGGAACCAAAATATGGTTATTCCCAGGCGTTATTTCCAATTATTCAGGGAAGTGTTTATCCTGATTTGAGAAAAGAATCTGCTGAATTTATTGCAGAGCAAAATGCCGTAGGAAATGCAATCGGTGGATTATCTGTTGGTGAACCGGATGAAGACATGTACAGCATGACTGATTTGGTTTGTTCTATTTTACCTACCGATAAACCACGTTATTTAATGGGAGTTGGGACTCCGGTTAATTTATTGGAATCCATCGCGTTAGGGGTTGATATGTTTGATTGTGTAATGCCTTCCAGAAATGCAAGGCACGGAATGTTGTTTACTTCAGAGGGAACAATCAATATCAAAAACCAACAGTGGAAAATGGATTTTTCTCCTTTGGACATCAATGGCACGGCTTATGTAGATCAGGTTTACACCAAAGCATATTTACATCACTTGATTAAAGCAAAGGAAAATTTAGCCATTCAAATTGCGACTATTCACAATTTAGCCTTTTATTTGGCGTTGGTTAAAGAAGCCCGCAGACGAATTTTGGATGGAACATTCAGAACATGGAAAGATGAACAAGTGAAAAAACTGGGAAGAAGAATTTAAATGCTTAAAATCTTAGATCGATATATCATTCGAAAGTTTCTTTCAACATTCTTTTTTATGTTGGGAGTTATTATGCTATTGGCAATGGTATTCGATATTGCTGAGCGTTTATCGGAATTCATTAAGAATCAAGCGCCACTGCAGTCAATCATTTTGGATTATTATCTCAACTTCTTATTGTATTACGGGAATACCTTCTCTTCTATGATCGTTTTCATTTCGGTGATTTGGTTCACTGCGAAAATGGCCCAGGAAGCAGAAATTATTCCGATACTGAACAGTGGAAGACCATTTACACGTTTTCTTCGACCTTATATGGTTGCAGCAACCATTTTGATGGTGATGTCTTTGGTTCTGAATCATTTTGTTTTGCCACGAGCCAATCGGGTGCGTTTGGATTTTGAGGAATCGTTTTACCGAGATCGCTTGTTGGTTGAAAACTATCATGCGGAATTCCCTGGAAATGAGCTGGTTCATTATGCTAGTTATAATTCCAAGGAAAACATCATTAATGATTTCGTTGTCGAAAAGTATGACAATCACAACCGACTTGTTCATTTTCTAAAGTCCCGGACTGCAACAGTTGCTCATGGTTCCTCGAATTGGCATTTGGTTGATGTCTTTGAACGTCGAATAAACTACAATGACACGCTTGCTTTTAATGATCAGATGCTCAATCAAAAAATCCAATTGACGGAAGAGCACAAAAAAGACACGGTATTACCATATAAGATTGAGGATATGGCTATTCGCGACAACATAGCTGAAGCAATGACTTATTCTGAACTGAAACAGTTCATTAAAAAGGAGAAAGAAAAAGGAAATGCGAGTGTCCCGACCTTTGAGATTGAGCTTCACCAGCGAACGAGTTATCCTTTTGCAACGTATATTTTGACTTTGATAGGAGTAAGTGTTTCCAGCAGGAAAAAGCGGGGAGGTATTGGTGTCAATATCGCTATCGGCTTATTGTTCGTCTTTATTTACATTTTCGCCATGAAAGTAACAACGGTAGCAGCCACAACAGTTGGTTTTCCTCCGATTGCGGCAGTTTGGTTGCCGAATTTTATTTTTGGTATTTTAGCCATCTTCATGTATCGCATTGCGCCTAAATAATGAAATTCGTTGGGTTATTTTCTGTTTTGATTTGTTGCGTTTTTGGTTTAAATGCACAGATCGTCAATATTGAAAATAGGCGTATTTATGAAGATACATCCGGGTGGAGTGGTGCGCTGGATGCCGGATTTGCTGTCACCCAAAATTCACCTGACATCTTGTATTCGGGGAATTTGCGTCCCAGAGTTCAATATAAAACCCGCAAAAATCACTTCTTACTAATTTGTGATCTGAATTATACCGCTTCCAATAAAACGACCTACGCGAATTCCGGTATGTCGCACTTTCGCTATGCCAGACGAATTAAGAATAGCCCGTGGAAATGGGAGGCTTATACTCAGATCCAGTACAATCAGTTATTGAATCAACGCGTAAGGTACCTGGTTGGTACTGGTCCCAGGTGGAAGTTTATTGATACCAACAACGTGCGTTTTTTTGTTGGATCCTCTACTTTTTGGGAATATGAAGAATTAACGGAAGATGGTATAATTAACGACAATTTTCGCTGGAGCAATTACCTGAGTTGGTTTATTCGCACGCAATCCGGATTTAGCTTTTCAGGAACCACCTATTATCAGCCCAGATGGGACCGATTTAAAGATTTCCGCTTTTCCGGACAGTACTCAATTAGTCAGGCAATCACCAAACGATTGGACATGCGAATTGAATTTAATATCTATTATGACAGTGCACCACCTGTAAATGTGAGAAAGACAGTTTTTAGCTCCTCAGCGGGTATACACCTGCGTTTGGGAGAATAGCCCCGTATTTATTTGTTACATATGTTTTGGATTTAACAAAAGTTGACTCTTTGGTGGATTTATTCAGAGTATCTTCAATCAAGTTAGAAACTAAAAACGGACATTATGAAAAAGTTAATTTTAGGAGTTTCGGCAATGGCATTGCTGGGCTTGGCATCTTGTAAGAAAGATTATAATTGTGAGTGTACTTATCAGAATACAGGTAGCACGACAGTTACAGAGAATAAAACAATTAAAAATGCATCATTGGATGACGCGAAGAAAACCTGTGATGGTTATGAAACCGATGGATCGATCACAAAAACATGTACGCTTCTATAAGTTGCGGAATGTTAATCTGATTGATTAAAGGTTTGTAAAAACCTTTAAGTTATAAATGCCATGTCTTGGAGTAGATACAATCTATTTCAAGACATGGCTTTACTATTTCCAGTTAAAACTCGTCTAAATGATTGCTTGTGATATCTTTTTTCCGTGTCAGGAGAAACAGAATAAGAACAGTCAATGCACAGAAGAAAAAACCAATTCCAGCAACAATTGTAGCTATGCGATAGTTTCCGTCTCCAATTCCATTATAGATCTTATTTCCGATGAATAGTGATAAAAATCCATATGCTGCAAGTGCTGCTCCGGAATAAGTTGCCATCAATTTCTTAGGGGAATATTGAAGAATGAGGCTCAGGAATATGGGAACGATCAAAATCTCTCCGATGAAATTCAGGCTGACAAAACTGATAATGAATTTGGGATCGTCTGTTTGACTGTTTGCCATGGTTAAAATTGCCGCAAAAATTGAAATAGTAGCTGCACCAAAGCCTATTGCTATTTTAAGAATAGGTGAAAATTTGAAGCGATTCCAAATAATTCCAAAAACAAGGTAGCCAGCTAAAGGGATTAAAGTCGGAAGCATGCTTACGAATCGGTCAACATTTCCGGATCTGAAACCGCTATAATTGAAGTTTGACATGGAATTCTTCAATAATTGCTCGAACAACCAGTAAAGAAATAATCCTAAAATAGAAAGAGTAATCGTTTCAGTCACACGACTATTCAAATCTCCTGTTGCCTGATTTATTTCATTCGAGTCTTTTGGGTATTTGATCAGGAAACAAAGTCCGATAATAATCAGAAAACAGATGATGCAGGAAAGGAATCCTCTATCAAAAGTACTGGCCAAATCCATGTAGTGAAATGCCAATGGAGCTAAAAAAGAACCAAGAGCTATGGTGAAGAAATTGATAGTGAGAGCTCCATCCAGTTTGTTTTTTTTGTCTGAGTAGATTGTTCCGATAGATTTTAATACCGCAGGGGAGAATATGGATTGTCCCACAATAAAGACAAACATTCCCAGATAAAATGTTCCCAGTTGCTTTTGCATGAATAACAAAATTCCCAGAATCTGAAGTGCACAACTCACAATAATAGAAACCTTATTTCCTAAGAGAAAGTCTACAATTAATCCTCCAAAGATTCGTGCAAATAGCAGGGCAGAAGAGAAAGTGAGTAATAAATCGCTGGCATCATCTCCATATAGGTTCATGTACTCACTGATGAGGTAACTGTAGGCGAAGGTTTGCAATCCGTAGAAAGCAAATCGTTCTAAAAAAAGTAAACTATTCAGAATACTTGATTGTTCCAGGTAGTAGTATTTATTGGTCGACATAGTTACTGTAATTGATTTTTATAAAAAAGTTCAAATGTTTACGCCGTGGCGAATTCAAATGTTCAAATTTGAGTTTAAATACATTGAACCCATTGAACCCATTGAACTTTACTTTATCCACATTAGTTTTTCTCGTTCTACTTTCAGGCGCATAAATCCAAAAGCAACTGTAAGCACATGACCTTTTATTTCTTCGACTGTTCCGGTTTGTTTGGTTTCAATCATTTTTACTGTTGAACCAACTACAATTTTGTCGCGTTGATAGGTGTCTTCTTCCGGCTTTTGTGTGTTGCGTTTTTTCGCTGCCGGTTTTTGTGGTTTGGCTTGTGCTTGGATCAATTCCACTTTTCGTTTCGCTTCCTCAATTTTTGATTTCTCCACCATCAGGTATTTGCGCACATCTTCCAATAAAGGATTGTTTGCATCTTTCTTTCTGGTTCTGGTTTGATACCGGTCAATGAATGACTTCATCTTTTTGCCGGAATTGATGAACAGATTATTCTTCTCTGCCAAATCTTGCTGCGCACGCAAACGCTCATCTATTTTCTGTTTCTTTTCGATGAATTCTTCCCGGGCATTATTAGCCAGTTGCTGTGCTTCAATGTGTTCATTGTTCAAACGTTGCAGGTACATTTTTTCCCGATTCAGTTCGTTCAACAGTTGATCCATTTTCACCCGGCTTTGATCTAGTTTTCCTTTGGCTTGTTCAATTAAATCCAGTGGAATTCCATTCATTTGAGCCACCTCAAAGGTGAAGGAACTTCCGGGTTGTCCCATGGAAAACCGATACAAGGGTTCCAGTGTTTCAGTATTGAAAAGCATACATCCGTTTACAGCATTGGGTAATCGGTCGGCTTTCAGTTTTATATTGGCGTAATGTGTGGTGATTACTCCGTAAGATTTTCGTTTATACAATTCTTCAAAAAACACTTCAGCTAAAGCGCCACCCAGTTCCGGATCAGAACCTGTTCCAAATTCATCCAGCAACAGCAAGGTTCTTCTATTCGAAACCTTTAAAAAGAATTTCATCCGTTTCAGGCGATAGGAATAGGTGCTCAATTCATTTTCAATGGACTGATTGTCTCCGATATCCGTTAGAACCTGTTGGAAGAAACAAAACTTACTGTTTTCATGAACCGGAATCAATAAGCCCGCCTGGAGCATCACCTGTAATAATCCAATGGTTTTTAATGTAATGGATTTTCCTCCGGCATTCGGTCCGGAAATCACCAGCATTCTGCTTGTTGCGTCCAGAATCAAGCTTTGAGAAAGTGTTACTTTTCCAAGTGTTTTATTGGTTTTCCAAAGAATGGGGTGAAATGCGTCGATCAATTCAATACGCGTATTTCGGACAATTCCCGGTAAATTGGCATTCAGATCAAGAGCCAGTTTGGTTTTCGAATTGATAAAGTCAAATTCCGTAAGTAATTCCTGATACGCTTCGATCAAAGGAAGGTGATGTGCAATATCCCGGGTCAATTCCTGAAGAATGCGGAAAATCTCTTTTCGTTCATCGTCCAAAGACATTTCCAATTCATTATTCAGTGGAATATTGATGGCAGGTTCAATGAACGTCAAACTTCCGGTTTTAGATGACCCGACTGCAATTCCTCCAATTTTTCGCTTGTGACTTGATTGAACGGTCAGAACACGGCGTTCGTTGATGAATGCTTCTTTCGTATCACCCAGCAATCCTTCTTTCAGATACCGGCGCATTTCCTTGTCGAAATTGCGGTTGATCTGATTGCGTAATTTCGCGATTTGTTGTCGGATTGCATATAGTTCAGCCGAAGCATCGTCTTTTATCAGTCCTCTTCGATCAAATACCTTTTCAATGGCCTCGATCAGTTCACGGGTAAAATAAACGTTCTTTAAAAGACCAAACAGATTCGGATAATCCTGTGAGCGTTTATCAAAGAAATGGAGCATGTGATTTACCAATTCCGAAGCCCTGGTGATTCGTACAAAACCCTCTTGCTGCAAAACCGCATTTTGAATGGGAAGCAATTTGATTTCCGCCAATAATTCTTCAAAATCGAGAGCCGGAAAAGATTCTCCTTCCACACGGATACTTTTGAATTCGTTTACTCTAAGCAGCTCAAATTCGATCGCATCAAAATCATTATTGGGTGATAAATTTTCCAATCTGTTTTGAGCCGTTGCACCAATACTAAAAGCAGCCAACCATTCCCTGATTTGGTTAAATTCTAAATCGTGAAGTGTTTGCTGATCAAATCCTTTCATGGTGTAAAAATAATGTCAATTTGGAAGCTGACAAAGAGAAGTGAGAAAAGAACACGCTTGCAGGGGATTTTAACTCAAATGCACCTTTTTTTACGCTCCTGCCAGTAGCACCAGTATATTTTAAAGCGAGTGCGGCAGCCTCGCTATTTAATCTAGGCATCAGCGGTAAATAAAATGAATACTGCTTTTCATTTTTGGCTCAAATTCACGGGCAAAATTCTATTTTTACTGCTTAAAGGTTTTCGAGCGATATCGAAACTTTGAACATTTGAACTTTTTCAACTTATTTAAATATGAAACTTCTGTCCTTTAACGTTAACGGAATTCGCGCAATTGCAGGAAAATCTTTCCTTACTGATATGAAAGAAATGCAGGCAGATGTTATTTGTCTGCAAGAAACAAAAGCAACTGTGGAGCAAGTGTTGGAAACGGTAAATCCGTTAGGTTATCCATTCGTTTATGCAAATGAAGCGGGTAGAAAAGGATATTCCGGAACTGCAATTATTTCCAAAACACAGCCGATTTCGGTGGTTTACGATATGGGAATTGCACAACATGACGAAGAAGGACGCGTGATCTGTGCAGAATACGATAAGTTTTATCTCATCACGGTTTACGTTCCAAATTCAGGAAGTGAATTATTGCGCTTACCTTATCGTCAAGGTTGGGATGCTGATTTTCTGTTGTATTTGAAGAAACTTGAAGCAAAGAAACCGGTGATCGTTTGTGGTGATTTCAACGTAGCACACAAGGCAATTGATTTAGCTCGACCAAAAGCAAATTACAATAAATCTGCCGGATACATGCAGGAAGAAATCGACGGAATGGATGCGTTCATTGGAAGTGGTTTGGTAGATTCCTGGCGCGTATTAAATGGTGACGAGATCAAATATTCATGGTGGAGCTACCGGGGCGGAGCAAGAGAGAAGAACGTTGGCTGGCGGATTGATTATTTCTTAGTGTCTGAAGCATTTATTCCAAGTTTGAAAGCTGCAACAATCCATAACGAGATTTTTGGTTCTGACCATTGTCCGGTTGGGTTGGAATTGAGTTTGTGAACCATATAGATACATAGCCACACATAGTTTGTTTTTTATTAATTGGTTTCTTGTTTCAGGGAATTTTTACTCATTGAGTTCACTCTCACGCTATATGAACTATGTTTCTATGTGGTTCAAATAATGTATACACTCTTCCAAAATGAAATTCTTCTTTTCCAAAATGAAATAGATTCGTCTTTTTGGCACGGATCTCATTTGCGTTGATCTCCTTCTGGAAGCATTGCTGTGCTTAGCGTTTAAGTTTTTTTGTGAGAGTAAAAACAGGTTTAAGGCATGGATTTGGCCTTATCTGTTTCAAATGTTTAAGCTTATTGAGAGATGGAAACTCAACTCAAGAACAGAGAATACCGAATGGGCAATATTCACAGGTGTCAACGAGAGCAGGATGGGATTTTAAAATAAACCATGGCGATGGTTCCTCATCCACTCCACGCTATAAAAATCAATGGCTTCAGCTAACACTGGGTTACAGATTCTAGTCTAGAAGTCAGATATTGATTTGGAAAGACCTTTCATTTTATGGAAGGTCTTTTTTTGTTACAATATTCATACTTTGCGTTCTTAGCTTCTTAGCGGTTAGTAAAAAATCATTTCGATATGCTCCTGATTTTTCAAAATACTAACCAATTGTTAATAAGTACTGTTCATTAAGTCTTAGTAACTTATTATTAAACTTTACCATCCAAGCCATCCTTTGATTCTGTATCTTTGCTCCATGGAAGAACAACAGCCAAACAATTCCCGTAGGGTAGGAGCTCGTACCAAGAATACAATTTTACCGCTTGCAAATGAAATGGGGAAAATTCCACCCCAGGCAATTGACGTAGAACAAGCCGTTCTCGGAGCAATGATGCTGGATAAGAATGCAGTAACTGATACCATTGATATGTTATCGGCAGAGAGTTTTTACGATCCGAAGCATACTTACATTTACGGAGCAATCAGAGAATTATTTGGAACTTCCAATCCAATTGACTTATTGACTGTTGCAGAGAAATTGAAGCAACGTGGTGAGCTGGAAGCTTGCGGTGGAGTTGTTTATTTGTCTTCCCTTACGCAGCGAGTTGGTTCCGTTGCGCATATTGAATACCATGCACGAATCATTTCTCAAAAGCACATTCAGCGCGAAATTATCCGCATGTGTTCTGAAACACTCCGGGATGCATACGATGAAACATCTGACGTTTTTGAATTGTTGACAAAGGCTGAAGGAGCTTTATTCGGAATTGCTGAAAACAACATGAAAAAATCCGTTTCCACCATGAATATTGTGGTGAGTGAAGCGATTAAGGAAATTGAACAGGCAGCTAAAAACAGTGATGGACTTTCCGGAGTTCCAACCGGTTTCCGAAAATTGGATGAGGTAACTTCCGGCTGGCAGCGATCAGATATGATTGTAATTGCAGCTCGTCCGGCGATGGGAAAAACGGCTTTCGTATTATCCATGGCCAGAAATACCGCCGTTGATTTCAATATGGGAGTTGCGGTATTCTCTTTGGAGATGTCCTCTGTCCAACTGGTAAAACGTTTGATCTCGGCAGAAAGTATGATTTCGGCAGAGAAACTAAGAAAAGGAAAACTGGAAGAATACGAATTCCAGCAGCTATACAGCCGTGTTACAAAATTAGCGGAAGCTCCCATCTATATTGATGATACACCAGGTTTGAGCGTGTTCGATTTACGTGCAAAATGCCGTCGATTGAAAATGCAGTACGATATTCAAATGGTCATCATCGATTACTTGCAGTTAATGTCAGCAGGTGGTGGAAAAGGTACCGGAAATCGCGAGCAGGAAATTTCAACCATTTCCCGTTCCATTAAGGAAATCGCAAAAGAATTAAATATCCCAATCATTGCACTTTCCCAGCTTTCCCGTTCAGTAGAAACGCGTGGTGGAGATAAACGACCGGTTCTTTCCGACTTACGTGAATCGGGAGCGATTGAGCAGGATGCCGATATCGTAGCGTTCTTGTATCGACCGGAATATTACGGAATTACAACTGCAGAAGACGGTTCTTCCAATGAAGGAGTTGGTGAAGTGATTATTGCAAAACACCGGAATGGTGGATTGGAAAATGTGCGGATGCGTTTCGTTGGAAAATATGCCCGATTCGAAAACATGGAAGATCAGTACAACAGTGCTCCCGGAAATGATTTCAACCCGAATGCAATGAGTGCCGGAATGTCTATGAACAGAGGTTTTGATGAATCTCCACGAACCATTACATTAGGAAGTAATATGAATAATGTTCCGGATGAAGATTTCAACGGGCCGGACGAAACACCATTTTAATTTCTGATTCACAATTTATGTTGTAAATCCGGCGTTATTTAATTTTTGAATTAAATTTAGTGTCTATCACAAAAGAATTATGAAATTTTTCCTGACAATCGCATTTCTGATCGTTGTTAAAACTGTTTCGGCCTCTTCAATCCTGGTTCCAATGGACGAGCGGCAAGCCAATCATTTGAAGGCCTATGGAGTTTCATTCTGGGTACTTGAAAATGGAGTGGTGATGGAATGGCTGCTCAATTACCGCGGGGGCTCTTTTTTATTTCCTCATTTACAGACCATTGAAGAAGAATTGATTATTCGCGGAGTAAGCTATGAAATTGTAGCAGACGGCCAGGTGAATGCTATTCGAACTGAGATTGCGAATCCGGAAGTAAATATGGAAATTGTGCAATTGGAAAAAGCACCTAAAATTGCGGTTTATACTCCAAATAGTGCGCTTCCCTGGGATGATGCCGTGACAATGGTGTTGGATTATGCCGAAATTCCTTATGATAAAATTTACGATTCTGCCATTGTAATGGGAGTTCTTCCAAAATACGATTGGCTGCATTTGCATCACGAAGATTTTACAGGACAATATGGTAAATTCTATGCGTCTTTTCATCGGGAGGCTTGGTATGTAAATCAGGTTGCAGATTCAGAAAAGGATGCCGCAAGTTTGGGGTTTGCAAAAGTGTCGCAGTTGAAACTGGCGGTTGCAAATAATCTTCGGAATTTTGTGATGGGTGGAGGTTTTCTATTCACTATGTGCAGCGGAACAGATAGTTTTGATATTGGACTTTCTGCTCACGATACGGATATTTGCGAACGCATGTTTGACGGAGATCCGAGAGATCCGAATTGTCAGAATAAACTGGATTACAACATGACCTTTGCATTCAAGGATTTCATTTTGATTCAGGATCCGATGGTTTATGAATATTCGAATATTGACGGAACGGATTTACACCGATTACCTGAAAGTCAGGATAAATTTACGCTATTCGATTTTTCTGCTAAATGGGATGTTGTTCCTGCTATGTTGACGCAATGTCACACAGACGTAATTGATGGATTCATGGGGCAGACAACTGATTTCAGACGTGATTTGATAAAATCGAACGTGTTGGTGATGGGTGAAAATAAAGCACTGAACACTGCGCGATACATTCATGGAGAATTGGGGCAAGGAACCTGGACATTTTACGGAGGTCACGACCCGGAAGATTTTCAACACAAGGTGGGAGATCCTCCAACAGATTTGAATTTACACCCGAATTCTCCAGGATATCGATTGATCTTGAATAACATTCTTTTTCCAGCTGCGAAGAAACAGAAGAGAAAAACTTAGAATTACGAATTACGTCCCGATAGCTATCGGGATACGAATTACGAATCTCAACCTTAAATTTTTCTCAAGATTTACCTTGGTTTATTTCCAGTGTCTTAATAATGGAAGTGAGGATTTTCAAAAGTTCTTCACATCCTTGAATTAGTTTTGCTGCAATTTCAAATTGTAAATACTTTGTTGTTTCGAGCAACTTTAGCCAATAGAGGGTTTCATTGGTTTCTTTCCTTGAAATCTGAAGTTTATGAATAAAATCTTTTGAAGATTGTCCACGAATTGCCTCCGAAATATTTGCTCCAATTGATGTTCCTGATCGTAAAAGTTGTTTGGACAGAACGAATTCTTTTTTTTCGAATGCCAAATATTTATAAGTTTCGACAATTTGAACTGCAAAATCAAAACTTTTACTTTGAATGATATTTTCTTTCATCTGAATAGTGTTTCTTATTTAAGATAATAAAAATTGTGAATTGATTAATTAGGAATTATTCGCATTAAAAAATCCAAAAGTTCATTTGAATCGTAAGTGATATGAATAGTTGCAGATCTGATCTGTAAATAGATGTGTTTGTTAGGTACGACTTAATTGTCTGAACAATTTTAGGGGTTAGGTTTAAGTTTGAAAACTCTGGTTCACTTCGGTTAATCAGAGTTTTTGTTTTTGCAAAGAGGATTCAAGTCCTAAAATCTTAATATCCTGATGTCCTAAATATCCTAAAGTCTTCGTATCTTTGCCCCAACTTTTTACAAAAAACAAACATAGCATGCAACTGTGGAACACATTTAGTAAAGAGGAATTAGAGCAAAAATTGCGCGAGGCTGGTCATGAATTTGCGACCATTTCTTTCTATAAATATGCAAAAATTGCCAATCCTCAAATTTTCAGAGATTATTTATACCAACTATTGGACAATGTTCAGGTTGTTGGTCGTATTTATGTAGCGCACGAAGGAATCAATGCGCAGATCTCAGTACCAACCAATCGATTGAATGATTTTCGTTCGGAGCTTTATTCGATTGATTTTTTAGACGGTGTAAGATTAAATATCGCCGTTGAAGAAGAAGGGGCAGAGTTCCCATTCTTAAAACTAAAGGTTAAAGTTCGAAACAAGATCCTGGCTGATGGTTTATCAGATGAATCTTTTGATGTAAGGGATATCGGAAAGCACTTGAAAGCAGAAGAGTTCAATGCACTGACTCAAGATCCCGATACCATTTTGATCGATTTCAGAAATCACTACGAACACGAAGTGGGTCATTTTAAAGGAGCGATCCTTCCGGATGTAGATACTTTTCGCGAATCCTTGCCAATCATTGAAGATGCTTATTTGAAAGGAAACGAAGATAAGAATATCGTCATGTATTGTACCGGAGGAATTCGTTGTGAAAAGGCTTCAGCTTGGTTTAAACACCGCGGATTTAAGAATGTACATCAGCTGGAAGGCGGAATCATTAAGTACGCAAATGAATGCAAGGAAAAAGGACTGGAAAATCGGTTCATAGGTAAGAATTTCGTTTTTGATGAACGACGTGGCGAACGCATTACGGATGATGTTGTTTCAAATTGTCATCAGTGTGGCGAACCCGCAGATGTGCATGTGAATTGTGCAAATGAAGCGTGCCATTTACTATTCATCCAGTGTGAAAAATGTAATACAAAGTATGAAAGCTGCTGTACACCGGAATGTCAGGAAATTACGCATCTTTCTTTCGAAGAGCAAAAAGCCTTGAGAAAAGGATTGGACAACAGTAATAAAATTTTCAAAAAAGGAAGAGCTGAGCATTTATTGCAGAAATTGAATCAATAAAACAGCTATCTTCGACCAACAAAATCAAACACGTGGAATTAGCAATTGACTGGAAGGTAGATTCACAACTGGTAGACGGATGGTCTACACCGAACTTATACGGATTGTTGTTTGTAGGGGGAATGATCTTCGGATACTACATCATTAAAAGGATGTTTAAATCTGAAGGGATCTCTGAAAAATACCTCGATAAATTATTGTTGTATGTTGTTCCTGCAACTATTATCGGTGCGCGCTTAGGCCATGTGTTTTTCTACGGACCCTATCACGATGGTTTTAACGCAAAAGGCCAGTTCGAAGAAGGATACTTTGATCATCCCCTGTCTATCTTAAAAGTTTGGGAAGGTGGTTTAGCAAGTCATGGTGCTGCAATTGTGATCCTGATCATGTTGTATGTTTATTCCAAAAAAGTCATTCACCGTCCCATGTTGTGGATTTTGGATCGAATCGTAGCTCCCATTGCAATTGCGGGATGTTTCATTCGCCTAGGAAATTTAGTAAATCACGAGATTATAGGTGTTCCAACAGATTTGCCTTGGGGATTCAATTTCTTCAATGCCGGCCCGGATTATTTAGTCAACGGGAAAGTAGTTCCGCGTCATCCTGCTCAGTTGTATGAATCTATTACTTATTTGTTCTCATTCGTCGTTTTGTTTCGAATGTATTGGAAAACAAATGCCAAAGTAATTCCAGGAAGACTATTCGGGATGTTTATGATTCTGATCTGGACTGCGCGATTCACTATTGAATTTGTTAAAGTTGGTCAGACAGATCGTGATGATTCATGGGCATTGAATACAGGACAGTTGTTAAGCATTCCATTTATTCTCATTGGATTGTATTTGACTTTCCGAAAAGTCCCTGAAAAAGAACAAGCCAAATTTGATGAAGCGGTTGCAACACCACTTCCTTTACAATAATAGAGAAAGCCCTTACGATAAATGTGGGGCTTTTTTTATGCTTATTTCGGAATAAAGATCTATTTATTTTGAAGAATTGAGATAGCGGACAGATACTCAATTACACGACCGGTAGAAACGTTATAGAATTCCAAATAGTTAGCCGCCCTACTGGGTGTTTCGTAGAAGCGCCAATCAGCTGATACGGTTGCCAATCCCGAAAAGTGCTTGTCATTTGGGATCCTGATCCCGTCTTTTCGTGGATAGGTCTGTATCGGCTGGTTGGCTGAATGATGTAATTGAGCAAGAGGCCGCATAGCGGGCGAAGACGAATAGCAACAAACGTTAGTGCGAAAGCTATGAGGTAGCAGTTTTGCCTACTTTTTCTGCCTTGGAAAGAGGCCGCGTAGCGGGTGAAGACGCACAGCAACAAACGTTAGTGCGAAAGCTGTAAGGTAAGTAAGGGGAATAAAGAGTAATTGTATAGAGGGTATCGAAATCTGAACTTAGAACCACTGATTTTTCAATTTTCAATTCGCTGAAGAATTTAGCGTATCTTTGTGCCCCTTTTAGTATCGTTTGATTTCATGAAAACAAAAACACTTCGTAAGAATAAAGTAAATGTCATAACACTTGGATGTGCAAAGAATACCTTTGACTCTGAAGTTTTGATGGCTCAATTGAAAGCCAATAAATTTGAAGTGGAACATGAAGCAAAGCAAGATGATTCCGAGATTGTCATTATCAATACCTGTGGTTTTATCGACAATGCGAAACAGGAATCAATTGATACGATTTTGCGTTATGCAGATGCCAAGAATGAAGGGTTGGTTGACAAAGTGTACGTTACAGGTTGTCTTGTTCAACGTTATAAAGACGACTTAGAACAAGAAATTCCGGAAGTAGATGCATTTTTTGGTACAAGAGACTTGCCACGCTTGCTAAAAACATTAAAAGCAGATTACAAGCACGAATTGGTTGGAGAGCGTTTATTGACGACTCCTTCACATTATGCGTATTTCAAAATAGCTGAAGGTTGCGACAGACCTTGTTCTTTCTGTGCAATCCCATTGATGAGAGGAAAGCACGTTTCAACTCCAATGGATCAATTGGTAAACTCTGCAAAAAGTTTGGCTGCTCAGGGAGTAAAAGAGATTTTATTAATAGCACAAGATCTTACATACTACGGATTAGATATTTACAAAAAGCGAAATCTGGCAGAATTGATAGATCAATTGGCTGCAGTTGAGGGAATCGAATGGATTCGTTTACATTATGCATTTCCGGCAGGTTTCCCAATGGACGTACTAGATGCGATGGTGAAACATCCGAACGTATGTCTGTACTTGGATATGCCATTGCAACATGGCTCAACGAAAATTCTTCAATCCATGCGAAGAGGAATCACGCGTGAGAAAACAGAAGCTTTGGTGAATACCATCCGTGAAAAAGTTCCGGGAGTTGCCATTCGCACCACTATGATTGCCGGATATCCGGGAGAAACGGAAGAAGATTTCCGGGAAATGTATGAGTTTGTGGAACGCATGCGTTTTGACCGCTTGGGAATTTTTACTTACTCTCATGAAGAAGATACACATGCATATTCTTTGGAAGATGATGTGCCGGAAGAGGTAAAACGCCAGCGTGCAGATGAGATCATGGAACTGCAATCAGGAATCAGCTATGAAATGAACCAGGAAAAGATTGGGAAGACGTTTAAAGTTCTTTTTGATCGCATTGAAGGGGATTATTTCATTGGTAGAACGGAATTTGACTCACCTGAGGTGGACAACGAAGTATTGGTGAAAAAATCGGAAGGATATGTGAGTATCGGGGATTTTGCGTTGGTTGAGATTACTTCTGCTGATCATTACGATCTTTATGGAAAATTCGTTTTATAAGTTAGTTTTTTATTAAATTTTCATTAAATATTTACTCAACCACTGAGTTGGCTAATTCATAGGTGGAATATGCTCATTTGTCGATGGGTTTAGTTGTAACCGCTTGATTTCTTAGTACTTTTGTTTTTACATATACTATTACTTAATTAAAAATAAAGGTTACTATTCACAGATGAAATCTAGACAGGGAAGAAGGTTGTTTTCGATAATCTTCAGTTGAAATTCATAACCGTTTACAGCGCATTTTTCGACCCAAGGGTAAACCCCTGATTTTCTTTTTCGACTGTTTTTAGTATTCACTGCGATGCGTAATTCTCTATTTTTGAATAACTAAACACAGATTACCATGAAAAAAAAGTTACTATTCATCGGACTTTTCATGTGCTCATTATCATTTGTGAGCTATGGACAGTCCCAAACTAAAACACAAAAGGAATCGACTCCTATTGTTGTTTCATCCCATCCGGATTTAAGTACTCAACGTGCAAAATTGGATTCAAAGCAAGCGGAGATCAATCAATCAACTGCTACGTCCAGAGCTCAGATGAGTAAATTGAATGACGAATTTCGTGTGTTGAAAGAAGAATACCTTCGGTTGCTAAAAGTTGAGTTAGAGAAAACTTCTGACGAGCAGTTGAAAGGTCAATTGCAAGAAGAAATCACACGTTATTCAGAAGTAACGAATCCTCAAACCCGTTAATTCACTGAACTTATGAAAACAAGAATTTTAAAACTGGCTGCTTTATGTGGCCTATTTGTACTTGGAAGTATCTCCAAATACAATGCGCAATCATTCTCAGAATCCTTTAATGATATTACTCTCCTTGCTGGAAATGGCTGGGTAATGACCAATGCGAGTGTTGCTGTTGGTTCAACAAACTGGTTTCAGGGAAATCCTGTTGGAGCAGGCGGACCATTTGATGCCTTTAATGGAGCAACAAATGCCTATATTGGAGCAAACTACAACAATACCGGATCAACTGGAACAATCAGTAACTGGTTGATGACTCCAAACCGCACTTTTAGAAATGGGGACGTGATTACTTTTTATACGCGAAAACCATCACCCGATAGCTACGCGGATAGATTGGAAGTTCGTTTAAGTACAAATGGTGCGAGTACATCCGTTGGAACAGGAATGGCTGTTGGTGATTATACCACACTTTTGATGAGTGTCAATCCATCATTGGTGCTAGGAGTTTATCCAACTACGTGGACACTATACACAATCACTATTTCAGGTTTACCTGCGCCAACTTCAGGACGAATTGGTTTCAGATATTTTGTTACCGGTGCAGGACTCTCCGGTACAAATTCTGATTACATTGGAATTGATCAAGTAGATTACACACCATATGTTTGCCCGGCGTTCACAATGACAACAGGTGGAGCATTGACAGGTGGAACTGCAGGTTCGGCATATTCATTGGGTTTAACTCAAACAGGAGCGTTGGGAGCACCAAGCTATGCTGTTACAGGAGGAGCTCTTCCTCCGGGATTGACTCTAAGCGCTGCTGGAACAATATCAGGAACACCAACTGCTACAGGAACATTTAATTTTACTGCTACTGTAAGTGATGCCAGCGGATGTTCAGGATCTCAATCTTATTCGATTACGGTAGTTTGTCCTGCAAACCCAATTGTATTTACCACTGCGCCTGCATTGTGCGATAATGCTGGCTCCTATACATTGGTAGAAGGTTCCCCGGCAGGTGGGACGTACTCAGGAACAGGAGTTACCGGAGGGCAATTCGATCCGGCGGCCGGAACACAAACTGTTACCTATGATTACACAAATGCTTTTGGATGTCCATACAATTCAAATTATACCATAACTGTAAACAATGCTCCGGCAGTTTCATTGCCTCCTATTTCTGCAGTATGCGATAACTCGGGAACATTGGCATTGACTGGTGGAAGCCCAGCTGGTGGAACTTATAGTGGTACAGGTGTTACAGGATCAAATTTCGATCCGGCAGCAGGAACACAAACGATTACCTATACTTTTACGGATGTTAACAGTTGTACAGATAATACTTCGACTACAATTACCGTAAATCCGGCTCCGGCGGTTACTCAAAGTGCAATTTCAGCAGTTTGTGATAATTCCGGGACGTTTGCCTTGACAGGTGGAAGCCCAGCAACAGGTACTTACAGTGGAACAGGTGTTACGTTGAATACTTTTGATCCTTCAGCAGGAACACAGACAGTTACTTATACTTATACAGATGTAAATGGTTGTACGGATGATGCTTCAACTACAATTACAGTAAATGCTGCTCCAACAGTTGCTCAAAGTGCAATTTCAGCGATTTGCAGTAACTCAGGAACTTTAGCATTGACAGGTGGAAGCCCTGCAGGAGGAACTTACAGCGGAACAGGAGTTACTGGAAGCAACTTTAATCCTGCATCAGGAACACAAACAGTGACTTATACATTCACGGATGCCAACGGTTGTACAGATGATGCCGCGACAACGATTACAGTAAATACAGCTCCAACAGTTGCATTTACATCTCCAGTTGCAAACATGTGTTTGAATCACGCACCATTGACACTTTCAGGTGGAACTCCAGCAGGAGGAACATATAGTGGAACAGGTGTAAGTGGAGGAGTGTTGAATCCTACTACTGCAGGTGCAGGAAGTCATGTAATTACCTATTCATTCACGGATGCAAATGGGTGTGACGGTCAAGCAACCTTTACAATTAATGTAAGTGCTTGTTTAGGTCTTACAGAAAACGGTCAGGAATTCGGTTTAGAAGTTTATCCAAACCCAACAACCGGTAAGTTTACTGCAAGTATAACATCAGGAGTGGATTTCTCCATTGTAAACGTGGTTGATATTCAAGGAAAAGAGATTCCATTCGGATCGTCTAAATCTTCCGCTACAGCAACGGATATTGATTTTTCAAATCAAGTACCGGGACTTTATTTTGTAAATGCAACGGTTGATGGCCAGCGTTTCACGTTCCGTGTTCAAAAACAATAAGGCGTATCAATTATTTGATTGTCAATGATTTAATGAAAGCCGTTCTGATTTTACAGAACGGCTTTTTTTGTGAAAATGGCAAAGTTGATTCTCGATGAGGCTTGTAGTTTGTTGATTGAAAATGGCTGAATACTAATTAGTTGTACTATAGATTTAATTGTAAACTATCTTTAGTATGAAACTTAAGCGTATGAACTACTCACTACAACTGAAAGCAATTAAAATTGCTCTACTATTACTGGTCTCAACTTCTTTTGCCTCGGCGCAAACAAGCTATGAAATTTCAGTACCTCAAAGTTATCTTACCAAAGATTTCCTTTCTTTGGCTACAGATAATATTACGAATCAAGGAAGGTTCATCACTGGGGATAAATTTGAATTGATTCTCGAACAGAAACATGCTGAAAATTATGTGAGGTCTGTTTTTGAATCAGTAGGAATTCCGGTATTGAATGTTAGCAGCACCAAACAAATGGATGTTTTCCGTGAGAAAGCTGGAGGAAATGATTGTGAAGCTGCTGAATTGTTATGTTCCAATACTTCACAGACAGCGAATAGCGGTGGTGCCGGAGCAACACAAGAATTAAACGGAACTAATCAGGGGTGTCTTGGTGTTGAGCATCAATCCTCCTGGTATTATCTAAATGTTCAAACAGGTGGATCATTAACAATGACGATTTCACCCACTAGTGGAACTGATGATTATGATTTTGCTATTTGGGGACCTTTCACGAGTGCTACAGCAGGTGCAAATTGTCCACCAACATCAGCTCCAATCCGTTGCAGTTATTCCTCCGCAACCGGAAATACCGGATTGATGATTCCATTTTCCGGACAAAGCAGCTCCATAGGATGTGGTTTTTTGGGATTATTTCCGTGTACCGGATTGATTACAACAACCAATAACCCGGCTGATAACAGTGAAGGTGCCGGAGGTGATAAATGGGTCAGTAATTTAACCACGACAGCGAATCAGGTTTACATCCTATTGGTTGACAACTTCTCAAATTCTG
This sequence comes from Flavobacteriales bacterium UBA7666, assembly GCA_002483265.1. Taxonomy (GTDB): domain Bacteria; phylum Bacteroidota; class Bacteroidia; order Flavobacteriales_D; family Crocinitomicaceae; genus Fluviicola. The sequence continues at coordinate 58,270 of DLHO01000022.1, forward strand.
GTCAACCATACAACATGTCGTTCGGAGGAACATCTGTTTTGGGCTGTACTCCGGTGGTTCTGCCGGTTGAGTTAAGTTCATTTAAGGCGATTAAGACTACCAAGGGGAATAGTTTAAACTGGACTACCGAAGCAGAAAACAGATCGAACTTCTTTACCGTTGAATGGACTACAGATCCTGCTTCCGGAAATTGGAAGGAAATAGCACATGTACAGGCACAAGGAAATTCTCAGGAAATTCAGGATTACGGTACTTTTCACTCCAATCCATCGTTGATAGATATTAATTATTACCGATTGATCTTGACTGATTTGGATGGTTCCAGAACAGTTTATGATTCATTTATCCAAAGTGTGGATAATCTTCAGGGTTCTAAGAAAGTGGAACACATTTTTAATATGATGGGACAAGAAGTAGATGAAAATTGCAAAGGAGTGGTGATCTACTATTACTCAGACGGAACAACTGAGAGAGTGTATAGATAATTCAGAGATCTGAAAGTGAATTGCATATTCAATAAAAATTCTACTTTTGAGTATGGACATTCAAAACCGACTACTTGAACAACTAAAGGCAAAATTACCTCCTGATACTTCATTGGGAAAATTGTTGATGGATGATTTGGAATTGTCACGTGATTCTGCTTATAGGAGAGCACGTGGTGAAACAGCATTGAAACCTGAAGAAATCCACCTGTTGTGTCAGAAATACGATCTGTCGATTGATAAAATCATTGGTGTTTCAGGTAAGAGTGTGACCTTTCAATACAACCCGATTCAGCGTTCAGAGTTTTCTTTTGAAACGTATTTGAACGGAATCATGGATGGATTTAAGCGAATGGTTGCCCAGCGTACGCAGGAACTCTATATGTCTAATCTGGATCTGATCATCTTTCAATTATTGAATTCCCCTGCTCTCTTGCGATTTAAGCTTCTTTACTTTGGAAAGTGCTATTTGAAATTGGGACAATTAGAAGATGTCAAATTTCACAAAGGATGGAAAGGTGATATTTCCGATGAACAATTGCAACAAATGTCGAACTTTTATATTCGTGTAAAATCCACGGAAGTTATTGGATACGACGCGGGGAAAGGCTTGATTCGTGAAATCGTTTCTTTTTATGAATTGGGGTATTTCGAAACACCCGAAGATGCAATTTTTCTCATCGATGAGGTAGCTTCCTTGGTTGATCATATCAAAAAACAAGCTGAGATCGGTCGTAAATTTATCAAAGGTCAACCCGTAATTACAGAAGCCGATAATTTCCATTTATACCTACATCAAACCTATATTCAGGACAACACGATCATTTCAGAAACAAATGCTTACCGTATGCTATATATAACGCATAACATGCTGAATTATTTGTTCACTATTGATCAGGATTATGTCAATAAATCATTTGCAGTTTTCCAATCCATGCTTAAAAGTTGCGTTAAAATTTCGGAAGAAAATCAACGTCAGCGAAATGCCTATTTTGAAAGCCTTGGACAGTTTATTTCGAAGGCAAGAATCCGTATCGAAGGAACTGACTTGTATTAATTTTTTGATATCAGGCAACCTTTCGTTTTTGGGAGGAGTAACTAAGCCGGAATGAAAAAAATTTTGAGGGGAAAAAGGGAGTTTTCTATTCGTTTGACCAATTAATTTCGTGAAATCGAATTGGAGTAGGACGCAAGAAGGGTGTTAAGTAGTGCTGACTAAAGAAATAGAGGAACAATTTTCAAAGGGTAATCGAAAGGCTTTCGATGCTGTTTATGCTGCGTTTTCTGCGGCTATGTTCGGTCTATGTCTGCGTTATACACGCTGTTCTGATGATGCAAAGGATATTTTACAGGAAGCATTCATCAAAATTTACAAAAACTGCGATCAGTATTCGACGGATAAACCCCTTGCTGCATGGATAAAAACAATTACGATAAATACGGCATTAACATACATCAAGAGAAATTACCGGTTTGAACTTCATGAAGATGACGGATTTTTTGATGAACAGCAGGAAGTTCCATTTGATTCGGAAGATCAGGAAAATTTAAAGAAAAAATTAATCCAGATACTGAATGAATTACCAGATGGTTACAGAACGATTTTCAATCTTTTTGTAATCGAAAATTTGACGCATAAGGAAATAGCAGAATATTTGTCGATTTCCGAAAGTACCAGTAAAACCCAATACTTCAAGGCTAAGAAAATGATTCTTAGCTTGCTTGAGGTTTCAAACCAAAACGCATGACAGAGGAAAATAACATAGAAAAGTTATTCCAGGATGCCTTTGAAAATTTCGAAGTGACTCCTCCTGTTTCTGTGAAAATGGAAATTGATAAGGAGCTTGGACCTAAAAGAAGGTACCGATTTATTTTTTGGTGGCTTCCGGTTTTGATTTTGCTATTGACCGGAGCTGCTTTCGCGGTAATTAATTACAACTCCAATTCATCGGCTGCAAAACAAGTCGTTGCTGCTTCGGACTCAAACTCAGAACCAGTTGATTCGAACGAACCTTCAATAAAGACTGATTCTGAAATTCGTGAATCAGTAACTAATCCGGAAAAAAAGTCAATTGATCCGGAAGAACTTGTTGATACAAAAGAATCGAAATCGAATTCGGATGAGAAGAATAGGTCAAGTCAGACTGGAAAGAAACAGCAATCGGTTAAATTAAAAACAGGAAGCACGAATTCAATCTCTCAGAATGAGAATGAAACTACGAAACCCCTTGTTTCTGCTAAATCCAAAAAGTTTCTGCAGCGCAAGACAACGATTCAAACAAAGAAGAAAACGCCAAAGAAGTTTAACAAAGGAATTGGAGGGACGCTCGTTGCTGTGTCTTCAAACGATTACAAGGAAAAAGGAGTGTCAGGAATGTTAGACGGAGGCTCAAAACAAAATCCGGATTCGGAAAAAACGGACGCAGCAGATGCAAAAGAGAAGGGTGGATCGGTTGAAACAAATCCCGTTGAAAAAGATCCGCAAGGGAAGGAGAAAATAGATTCAGTACAAAAAGCTGATTCGTTAGTAACTGCTGCTAATTCGGTTGATTCTGTTTGGAAACCCGATAATCCGGGAAGAGTGAAGCCTCCGGAAGACAATTCAAAAGCTAGAAACTGGATGGTAGAAATCTATGGAGGACCTCGTTTTGGGACAAAAACTTCAAAATCTGATTTTACTTTGAAAGAATCGAATGCCTATCAAATTGGTTTGGGCTTTTCCCGAAGACTAAATCTGGGACCAATGAAATACGTGACATTGGATGGAGAATATGGATCAGGAAAGGAAAGTTATCGTTCGGAAACCACTACCGCTTCCTTCATTTTTACAGGAATTGATTCTGTTCCGGTTTTAGATTCGACAATGACAGATACACTCGGCTATACCTACCAGAATCTTTATGATACAATTAATACGATTACTGAAAACAACAGCACTTCAATGGTAACCCGATTTGCATTTGGATTGAGAACACAGTTCAATTTTGATTTGGGAGGAGGTTTTGGACTGGCTGTTATGCCGGGATATTATTATTCCATGAGCAAATTCAAGTTTTCCGACAGCTCGAATACCTCAAAGAGCACTAGTTCGCAAATTCTATTGGGGCTTAGCGCTTATTATGATTGGAATCGCTTTCGTTTCCGGATCGGACTGGATACGAGATATGAATTGATGGGGAAAAATCAGAATGTATTTATTGATAGAAGAAAATCCTTCCTGTTCTCACCACAATTCGGAATTGCATTTAAGTTTTAGTTTCTAATCAGAAGGTGGCTGAGCGGAGTCGAAGTAACCTTTTAGTTGTTTGTATTCCTGGGATGATACGTCAAAATAGCCTCCCGCAAAAAACGTTGGTCCAAATGCGTATAAATTTCTGTTGTGGTGATGTTTTCATGTCCAAGCATGTCCTGAACGGCACGTAAATTGGCTCCGCCTTCAATCAGGTGTGTTGCAAAGGAATGCCTGAAAGTATGTGGACTGATTTTTTTCTTGATTCCTGCAACTTCTGCTAATCGCGTGATGATGGTATAAATCATAATGCGCGTCAACTGAGCACCACGCCGGTTCAGGAAAACGATTGCCTCACTTCCCTTTTTTATCGGGACATTTTCCCGGTCATTTTCCGCATAAAAGGTAACTTCTTCAATCACGCTTGGGCTCACAGGAACCAAACGTTCTTTGTTTCCTTTTCCAATTACGCGTATAAACCCTTCTTCAAAAAAACAATCTTCAAATCTCAATGAAACCAATTCGCTTACCCGCAGTCCACAGCTGTAAAGTGTTTCCAGGATAGCTTTGTTTCGCTGACCTTCATTCGAACTTAAATCAATTGCTGCGATTAATGCATCAATCTCTTCTAAGGTTAATACCTCAGGCAGCTTTCTGCCAATTTTGGGCAACTCCAGGTTTTCAGAAGGATCGTCTTTTCGAATATCCTCTTGCAGTAAAAAATCAAAAAATTGTTTCCAACCGCTGATAATACGAGCTTGAGAACGCGCGCTTAATCCCATGTCATATAACTCAGCGATAAATTGTTTTAAATGTCCGGTTTGAATGTGCTCGGGAGAAAGTGTGTAAGATTCACAAAAGTCGCGTAACTTAGCAACATCTTGCTGATAGGCAAAAATGGAGTTTTCGGCTAAACTGCGTTCTATCTTAAGATAATGAACAAATTGTTTAATATATAGTTCCCAGTTTTTCAATGATGCGTATTCTAATTCTCAATGGCCCGAATTTAAATCTTTTAGGAACACGAGAGCCTGAAATTTATGGAAATCGTACTTTTTTGCAGGTTTTGGAAGAGTTGAAAAAGAATTTTCCCGGTGAGATCGATTACATTCAAAGCAATGTGGAAGGTGAATTAATCAATGCACTTCACGACTCAAAACACGATGGAATCATACTAAATGCCGGAGGTTATTCGCACACCAGCGTAGCTATCCGCGATGCCATTTCTGGAATTCAGGTTCCGGTTGTAGAAGTTCATATCAGTAACCTGGCGCAGCGCGAAGAATTCCGCCATAACTCATTCATTACAGCTGTCTGTGAAGGTTCCATCATGGGCTTCGGAATGGAAAGCTATCGTTTGGGATTGGAATGGTTTAAGGGAAATCCGAGAGGGAAAATCGGGTACTAGTTTTTGACCACGAAGCACATTAATGAACTTCAAAACTATATAGCTTATGTTTCTATGTGAAATAAAAACGTGCTCGATTCACTAGCTTAACCAATTGATTATCAATAATATGTAGTGTTGTTTCGGATTCAGGGTACGAAAAAGGGTTATAATTGTACTCCTACGTACCAAAAGGATCATACAAAATCCTATGATTTCCTATGGATTCCTATCTTTATCAAGCTAAAACACTTAATTCTTAGAGAAACGAAGGAAACAATTTTAGAGAAGTTATCCTAATACATTAACAACAATCTTCACCCTTTTGAATTGGCGGACATTTTACAGTTCCGTAACTGCAATAAACACAGCAATCACCTTTCAATGGTTTGAGTACAGTTTTACAATTTTCACACTCGTAAAAGTAAGAACAAGCATCGGTTGGCATAATTTCATCTTTCCTGTATCCGCAATTCGGACAAGTTATTGTAGAGTTTAATTCTACTTCTTCCGATTCACAGCAACGACCATGCAATCTGTGTCGGTAATAATCCACGATTGTTGCAATCAATAAACCAAGCATTCCTGCATAAAGGAAATATACCCAGTATTTGCTATCGTTGAAATGGTAACCGTAAAATATAAGAATAGCGCTTGGTACTGCAATTAGTACGGGGTAAAGACATCCGTGTTTTCGACGTGAAATAAAAAAACCAACAAGTGAAACTATGACCGTTATTTGAAAAACCCACATTGTCCAACCCCCGAAAACCTCGAAACTCCCTAAACCGAGAGCAGAAGCGGCAAGTGCAAATATTGGAAAACAACAAGGTGAAAGGATTGCTACCAACAGCATTCCAATTACACCCCAGTTACTTAGATTTTTCCCTCTACTTCTCACAATTTCGAATATTATTCCTCTCCTTTACAACAACCGTCCCGTTGCTTATACCCGTTCGGATCAGCTTTCACTTCATCCGCATCAAAACCGCGTAGTGATATTTCCTTACGGATTTTATCAGGAGTTATTTTCTTCGTCCAGTACACAACGGTTGTTGTTTGGTCTGCTTCGTTATAAGTTACTAGTTGAATCCCTTTTACGAAGACCAAATCTCCTTCCAGTTTCCCTCCACACGTTTCGCAAACTTTGCAATGATCGCAAGTGTTCGGTGTTTTAATAGTAATGGTTTGTCTTTTCTGCTCTTTCTGTGCGAGAAGTACTTGAGACGCAAATAAGAATGCTATAAATAAGGATGTTTTAATCATGATCGTTTATTTTTTAAGTTTTACTAATGCTTCGTATAAAAGGTCTTCATCACCAGGTGCATAATTATTTCGGGAATAAACAATTTCACCATTTTCGTTTATCAGAAAAGTATGTGGCGTATTGTTCACCCCCATTGCTCGTTTGAAATCACTATTCGAATCCATCAAAACTAAGAATTCCCAGCCATTTGCATTTACCAATGTGGGGACATTGTTCTTTGTTTTTTCATCGTCGAGTGATACGGCAACAATAGTAACTCCTGTTTCTTCCTGCCAATCGGAATAGAGGTCGCTTAAAGTTCCCATTTCTCTTTTGCAGGTTGGACACCATGATGCCCAAAACGTTATAATAATCGGTCCTTTAATACCTAAAGAACCCGTATTGACCTGTTCACCGTCCATTGTTCTCAAAGAAACGGATGGAAGTTTTTTCAACTCGGTATTTGCTGTCCCGTTTTGTGCAAAGGAGACTAAGCCTATCATGAATACCGCGATTGCTAATATGTGTTTTGTCATAGCTATTTCAATTATTCTAAATTAAACTTTTACTTCGGTAACGCGAGTGTCTATTGAATTCTCATTCTTTGGATTCTAACCGCATTTAAAATCGCCAATAAAGCAACTCCAACGTCTGCAAAAACGGCTTCCCAAAGCGTTGCAATTCCTCCTGCTCCCAACACTAGAACGATTACTTTTACTCCCATTGCAAGAATGATATTTTGCCAAACAATTTTCTTGGTGATTCGTCCGATTTTTATTGCTCTGACGATTTTTGAGGGTTCGTCGTTTTGAATCACAATATCTGCTGTTTCAATGGTGGCATCGCTTCCCAAACCACCCATGGCAATTCCTGCATCTGCCAATGCAATTACGGGTGCATCGTTCACGCCATCACCCACAAACGCAAGAATCCTGTTTTGGTACTTCAAAGCCTGTACTTTATCCACTTTGTTTTCGGGAAGTAAATCACCAAAAGCATCGTCAATACCTAGTTTCTTGGCAACCTTATCCACTACACTTTGCTTATCTCCTGAAAGCATAACCGTTTTGATTCCTAAGCTGTGCATTTCGGTTATTGCCTGTTTTGCATCCTTCTTGATTTCATCTGCGATGGTTATATATCCCGCATATTTTCCATCAATGGCAACTACGACAATGGTATCGACTACTTTTTCAATTTCGGCAGGATAGTCGATATCGAATTTCTTCAACAATTTCAGGTTTCCAGCCATTACATCTTTTCCACCAATCTTACCTCGTAAGCCATGTCCTGAAATCTCTTTTACTTTTTCAGCTTCTACACCTTTTATAGCACCACCTGCATAGTCAACTACTGCTGTTGCAATTGGATGAGTTGATTTACTTTCAATGATGGCTGTAAGTCTTACGAGTTCTTTTTCGGTTATGCCCTCCGTAACTATCTCCTGAACTTTGAAAACACCTTTGGTGAGGGTTCCCGTTTTGTCCATAACAACGGTATTGATCTTCGTCATAACGTCGAGGTAATTAGAGCCTTTGAACAGGATTCCATTTCGTGAAGCCAAGCCAATTCCACCGAAGTAACCGAGCGGAATCGAAATCACTAAAGCACACGGACAAGAAATAACTAGAAATACCAATGATCGGTAGAGCCATTCTTTAAACTGGTAATCAGAAACGAATAAATACGGAAGCAAACAAATTGCAATGGCAAGAAAGACCACAATCGGAGTGTAAACCTTCGCAAATTTGGAAATGAATAATTGGGTTGGTGCTTTTCGGCTTGTAGCATCCTGAACCATCTCCAATATTTTAGACAATTTACTGTCTTTGAACAAAGCTGTAACCTGAATGTCGGAAACGGAATGAAGGTTAATCATTCCTGCCAATACGGTATCGCCTTTGCCTTTCGTATCGGGTTTACTTTCGCCTGTTAATGCAGCAGTATTGAATGAGGCAGATTCGGAAACCAATTTCCCATCCAATGCTACTTTCTCACCAGATTTCACCTGAATTATTTCATCAATTTGAACTTCTGATGGCGAAACCGTTTTTAACTCTCCTTCTCGCAAAACATTCACCGTATCAGGACGAACATCGAGCAATGCTTTAATGCTTCTTTTAGCTCGTGCTACGGCTAATGACTGAAACAATTCTCCAACAGAATAGAACACCATCACGGCAACTCCTTCGGAATATTCACCGATAAAAAATGCGCCTCCCGTGGCGATTGTCATTAGAAGGAATTCTGAGAAAAAAGCTCCTTTTGCAATGGATTTCACCGCATCAATCATCACAGGTAAACCAACTGGAACGTAAGCAACCAAGTACCAAATGAGTTTGATATAACCTTCGAAAAAAGCAGGTTTAAATACTTGTTCGAACAAAATCCCTGTCAATAACAGCACAAAACTTATTGTTGCAGGAATATATTCCTTCCATGGTGCAGATTCGATTACAATTGCTTCTTTTTTCGGATGAGCCGTTTCATTATTTAAATATGGTTCTCCTGTTGAAGCATCTATTTTTTCTTCTAGCGAGCAACACGTCATTCTGCCTTGAGCATCGTAGGTATGGACGTGATTTGGATCTTTATTAATCATCTTATTTTCTTTAAAAAGGGCAAAGACCTCGGAGATGAAAAAGTCATTACTTGATGTTAAAAGCCTCTAAGACTTTGCCCAAATTTTCAGTTCTATTTAATGTTCGTGTTCTCCGCCACCTTCGCTTTTCAACAAATGGCTTTGAATGTAGTAAGCGCCTTTCAATACAATTTGCGCATTCGCAGGAATATCTTGTAAGATTGTCACCTGAACATATCCCAATTGGGTAGTTCCTGTCTTTACCTCGATTCGTTGGAAGTGGTAAGTCTTCCCTTCAGTATGTTCATGACCTTCTTCTTTTGCATGTTCTTCCAGTACAAAGATAAATTCTCTTCCGTCTGCTTTTACCACCGCATCAACTGGCAAAGCTTTTACATTATTTAAGCCTACATCGATCAACGCATTTACATACATTCCCGGAATTAAAATCTGCTTGTCGTTTAGAATATCTGCATGAACCGCAACCGATTTGGTTTCATTTTCAAAGGCTTTCCCAATGCTAAAAATCTTTCCTTTAATTTCTACATTGTCCTGATTGGTCAGAATGAAGCGAACGGTTTGACCCGTTTTTACTTTTTGAAGGTCTTTCTCATATACCAATAAATCGACGTGCATTTTCGAATTGTCTACGATAGTGAACATGGGCTTTCCTGGTTCGGCATTCGTTCCAATTTTTACGTTCACTTCCGTAATGTATCCGCTGATTGGAGCTTTTACCGACATGGTAGAAATTGCACCGCCCGAACCCGACAAATTCAAGGTACTTAACTGTTTCTTCAATGAAGCATTCCGTGCTTTTTCTGTTTCGTAGTCTGATTTTGCACGTTGCAAGGCTTTCTTAGAATTGACGTTTTCATCATTCAAGGTTTTCTGACGTTCGTATTCGCTTGTCAGGTATTCCAAGTTGCTTTTAGACGTTAAGTATGCTTCCTGAAGTTTGGTGAATTCCAAGCTTTCGATAACCGCAATGGTTTGTCCTTTCTTCACAAACTGACCTTCAATTACATTGATACTGCGCACAACTCCTGTAACAAGAACCGAAACATCTGCTTGGTTCTGCGGAGGGAGTTTTGTGTACCCATTTGCATTGATTACGGCACTCAAATTTTTCATTTCAAACGTTCCCAGTTCAATGTCTGATGCATTAAATTGAGCCTGATTCAATTCAACCTCTTTGGCGGTGATTGCTTCGCCTTCATGTTCTTCATGTGCTTCCTCTGTTTTTTCAGGTTCACTTTCACCTCCTGAGTAGGAAATCACACAAACAACCACCACTGTTAAAACAGCTACGATTGCTATATATAGAATGTTTTTTCTTTTCATCTTCTTCGAATTATTGATTCAATAAGTATTGTAAATTGATAACTGCCTGATTGTAATTCAGAACAGCGCTCAAATAATTGGATTGCACGTCTAAGGATGTTTGAATTCCCTGAATGAACTCCACGTAGGAAATATCCCCGTTTTGGTAGCTTTTTCTTACGTTATCAGTGATATTTTTAGCAGAGGGCAAAGCCGAACTTTCATAATATTCCACCAAAGATTGATAGGTGAGTAACTGCTCTATCTGCTGTTCAAACTGGCTTTTCAATTGGGTGTGCAGGTATTCGGTGTTTTTCTGGTGAACCTGAACGGCTGTTTCTGCGGATCTGACTTTTGCACTACTGCTTCCAACGAAAATAGGAACGGAAACTCCAAAGGTTACGCCCTGAAATCTTGGCGCACCGTTGTAATAAACAGGCTGACCGTTCACGTCCTGATTTCCTGTAAGGGACTGAATGAAATAGCCCACTTTTAAGTCTGGAAGCATGGTGGATTTTTGCAGACGTTTGGAAGCTATCGCCTTTTGAACCTCCTGCATTGCCAATTCCATTTGCGGATTCTCACGCAATGCCGTGCTGTCGGTTACTGAAAGAGCGGGTAATACCACAAATTCACTTTCAGCAATGACGAAATCTGTTTGCAGGCTCATGTATGCTTTTAACCTCGATTTTTCCATTGAAATCAGGGCTTCGGTTTGCTTAATCTGTTGTTGCAATTCCTGTTGTTTCACAATTGAAGTAGTCGATTCCAAAGGACTTACATCTCCTGCTTCGAACCTGATTTTTGCAGCCCGAACAAATTGAAGCAAAATGCTGTCTTGCTGTTTCAACACCTGATTGCGTTCCATCAAATACAACAAACTGTTCCACGACTGTCGAATGTTCAGGGTCATTTGTTGTTTGGTGAGGTCTAAACTCAGTTCACTGCTTTTTATGTTGGCATCAATCACGTCTTTTCGTGCGCCAAATTCGAATGGATTGAATCCTTGCGAGATAGCATAATTCTGATCGAAAGCACGGGTATTGTACTGACCAAGCATTCCTGTGAGTTCTGTTTTTGGTAACTCGAAAGCCGTTGGTTTTAACTGGCTCTGTGAGATTACTTCCAACTCTCCTGCTTGTACCTGCTGATTGTTTTTCAATCCTGCTTCAATGGCAGATTGCAGGGTTAGCGTGGGAACGTCTTGTGATTGTGCAAAACCTGCAAACAATGTGAATCCAATAATCAATGTAACAGCTTTTGCACCACCTTGTTTGATTTTACGGGACAACCCTTTTTCAAAATAGAAATAGAGGATGGGAAGTACAATCAGGGTCAATAAGGTAGCAGAGATCAATCCTCCGATCACGACTGTTGCCAACGGTTTTTGAACTTCAGCTCCTGCACTGGTACTCAATGCCATTGGTAAGAAGCCTAAAGATGCAACTGCGGCTGTGAGGATTACAGGGCGTAAACGCACTTTCGTTCCTTCATGGATTCGGTGAACTACATCATTCATACCCTCAGATTTTAATTGATTGAAATAACCGATCAGAACAATACCGTTTAGAACTGCTACTCCAAACAGGGCAATAAATCCAACACCTGCGGAAATACTGAAAGGCATATCTCGTAACCAAAGTGCAAAGACACCTCCAATAGCGGAGAATGGAATTGCGGTAAAGATCAGTAACGATTGTTTCATGGAACGGAACGTAAAATAGAGTAATACAAAAATCAAGAGCAAGGCAACTGGAACAGCAATGGAAAGTCGTGCTGATGCTTCTACCAAGTTTTCAAACTGTCCGCCATAAGTAACATAATAACCTGCGGGTAATTTCAGTTTTTTATCCAATTTTTGCTGAATTTCGTCTACCACACTTTTAACGTCCCGACCTCTTACGTTGAAGCCGACTACAATTCTACGTTTTCCGTCTTCACGGCTAATCTGCATCGGTCCTGGTTCGTAATCAATGTCTGCAACCTGTTCCAATGGAATCTGACTTCCCGAAGGAAGCGTAATAAACAGCGTTTTCAAGTTTGAAATATCGCTTCTGCTTTCCGCAGCTAAACGCAACACCATGTCGAAACGTTTTTCACCCTCGTAAACAACGCCTGTTTTCTCTCCTGCGAACCCAATACGAACTACCTTGTTCAAATCGCCTACGTTCAATCCGTAAAGTGCCAGTTTATCTTTGTTATACCGAACCGAAATTTGAGGTAGTCCAGCCACTCGTTCGGCTTTGGCATCGGCAACACCGTTGATACTTTTAATGATGTTCAGTACTTCGTCGCCTTTACTCACGAGCATGTCCAAATCTTCCCCGTAGATTTTTACGGCTACATCACTTCGAACACCCGTCATCAATTCGTTGAATCGCATTTGAATAGGCTGTGAAAATTCGGTGGTAACTCCTGGAATATCAGCTAATGCTTCTTCCATTTTCTCCATGAGTTCTTCTTTCGTTTCCGCAGAAGTCCATTCGTCTCTGTCTTTCAGAAGGATAATCATATCTCCTGCTTCCATCGGCATGGGATCGGTAGGAATTTCAGCACTCCCGATTTTGGTAACAATCATTTTGATTTCAGGAAACTTGCTTTTCAGGATCTTTTCCGCTTTGGTGGTAGATTCAATTTCTTGTGAAAGCGAACTTCCCGAAGCAATAATCAAGTGCGTTGCAATGTCTCCTTCATCCAACGTAGGAATGAATTCTCCACCCATTTTACCGAACAGGACAAACGCTATCACTAACAAACCAATGGCAATCGATACGATCAACGATTTTGCCTGCAATGCTTTGGTTAATGCAGGTTGATACACTCTTTGCAATGCATCAATAATACGGTCGCTGATGTTTTTCTTATGACCTGTTTGTTTTTTCAAGGCTAGTGAAGCCATCATGGGAACATAAGTCAGTGATAAAAGGAACGCTCCGAGAATGGCAAACGAAACGGTTTGTGCCATTGGTCCGAACATCTTTCCTTCAATACCAACCAAGGCAAGGATTGGCAAATAAACAATCAGGATAATGATTTCACCGAACGCTGCACTGCTTCTGATTTTTGACGAAGCTGTGTAAACTTCTGCATCCATTTCCTCTGCGGAAAGGATTCTACTTATTTTATCGCTTTGAAGTCGGTGAATGATCGCTTCTACGATAATTACCGCACCATCTACAATTAATCCGAAATCAATTGCCCCCAAACTCATTAAATTCCCGCTCACACCAAACAGGTGCATCATGCTAACGGCAAACAACAATGAAAGCGGAATGACCGAAGCCACCACCAAACCTGCCCGCCAGTTCCCCAACAGCAATACGAGAATGAAAATAACAATCAATGCTCCTTCAATGAGGTTGGTTTGAACCGTTCCAATGGCTTTGTCTACCAATTTGGTGCGATCCATGAATGCTTCAATTTCAACTCCTTCGGGCAGAGATTTTTTAATCTGCTCCATTTTGTCTTTCACACGGGAAACGACTTCGGCGCTGTTTTCGCCTTTGAGCATCATCGCCATACCGCTTACTTCTTCACCGTGTCCGTCTTTGGTAACTGCTCCAAAACGAATACTGCTTCCCATCTGTACTGTTGCCACATCACGAATTAGGATTGGAATGCCGTTTTGGTTTTTTACAACGATTTTGCTGATGTCCTCGAGACTCGTAACCATACCCACACCCCGAATGAAATAGGCATACGGTTTTTTGTCGATGTATGCACCACCCGTGTTTTCATTGTTCTTTTCCAATGCGTCGAATACCTCGCTGATAGTGGTATTCATACTTTTCAGTTTGTCGGGCTGAATGGCAATTTCATATTGCTTCAAACTTCCACCAAGAGTATTTACTTCTGCAACGCCTGGTGTACCCAATAATTGAGGTCTGATGATCCAATCCTGAATGGTACGAAGGTCGGTAGCATTGTACTTGTCTTCGTAGCCTTTTTTCGGGAAAACAACGTATTGGTAAATCTCGCCCAAACCTGTACTTACTGGCGCAATTTCGGGACTTCCCAAACCTTTAGGGATGGTGTTTTCTGCTTCTTTTAAGCGTTCATTGATTTGGGCACGTGCCCAGTAAATGTCTACATCTTCTTCAAAAACAACGGTTACCACACTCAATCCGAAACGACTGATGGAACGTAACTCTACCACCTTCGGGATTGGTTTTACCGAAATCTCGATTGGATAGGTAATGAATTGTTCCACTTCCTGCGTGGAAAGTGTGGGTGAAGATGTAATAATTTGCACCTGATTGTTGGTTATATCAGGTAATGCATCGATTGGGAGTCTGCTAAGTGAATAGCTTCCTACCGCAATCAATGCCAAGGTGAATAAGCCAATGATGAACTTATTCTTGATACTAAATTGAATGACTTTATCTAACATGATGAATAGTCTAATCGTAAAACAATAGTCGGCAAACAAATTGCACGACTGCACAAGACATTCAAAGCCCTGCAACAATTATCTAATAAACGATTAGCTCAATTTTGGCGGTTGCCAAATAGCGGAATGAAATTCGGAAAATATGGATTGGTAAGGAGGCACAGGTGATTTTTGTACAACTAGCAGATGATCCTGAGAAATCACTTCCAATGTGGCTTTCTTTTCCAAAACAAATGTCAGAGAAACCAACACATGATCGTGGTTTGTCGGGCAGTTGTCTTGTTCGTGATGCTCCTTGCTTTTGTGATGACCTTCACTTAAATGCTCACCAACGAAATCTATAAAACTCAATTGGTGATGTTCTTCGTTGTGATGGTTGTAATGCGAAATGAATTTGGGAATAAAAGAAAAGGCATGAGCTGTTTCTCCGGGAAACATAATCACCAGAATCAGAAACAGTATGCTTGTCTTTTTCAAAAGATTCATTGTTAGCGAAGATAGTGATTTTTTGATTTGATGAGACACTTGTTATAAAGAAGGGATTGAGTAGGTTTTTAATAAAAAGACAACTGCCCACCAATTGGTGGGCAGTTGTCTTTTTATTGTTTCGTGACCCCTGATGAGTCGGTTCTAACTTTCCAATAGAAGATTTAGAACCGACTTTAGAATCAATTCTTCAATAATTGAATTGTTCTAGTTGTTCCTTCGAATTTCATTTCAAGAAAATATACTCCTTGACTCAAAAGCGAATTATCTATTTCAATGACACCATTGGTACGGTTGAAAACACTTGTATGTGCAATCCCAAGTCCATCAAACAATTGTAATTCAACGTTTTCATCAATTGATGAAATAGCCCATACTGTATTGGATGGATTCGGATAGACAATTGGATTAAATTTACTTGTTTCATCCAATCCAACTGACTGTTCAACCGTTCCTATCAAGTACTTCACATCATTATCATCACTGTACACAACATGAAATTTACCGTTTGAATATTCAAGATCAGGACGTGTTTGACTTCCGCTAAATGTTGCAGTCAGCGTATCAATGACAACACCTAGACCGCTTGCACCTGTAACTGAGCTGGTGAAAAAGACTCTTGGAGTTCCGGCATCCGAACCTTGCCAAACCACTCCTAACGTATCACCACTCCCTGCAATAATCGGATAGTTTTGCGTTCCCATTCCCATAGGGAATATTTGGAATTGAATTCCATTCTGTTGAGTTGTAAGATTTGTTGTTCCAACATATACCTTACCGTTACTCATCCATGTTGAAACAAGAGAATCTCCGCTGATTATATTAGACGGTCCGCTTGAAGGACAAGACATAATCATCCAATCCGTTTCATCGATTTCTGATGAAACCGGATAACTTGCACTACCATCTGTGGAATAAGAAGCCCACATATTGCGAATGTTATTGTCATTGTTCCTGTAAGTCACCACATGCTGATTACCGTTTGCAATGATTGTTGCAGGACAGCAATCACAAACAGTTCCAACCGCCCCAAGCGATGGGGTTATTGATGGCATGTAACTGCTTCCACCATTCATAGATCTTGCAACTGCATATTCGGCGTTACCAAAACCCGAGTCAAGGCGCATAAAAGCAACAACTGGATTCCCACCATTACCTACTGCAATTGTTGGAAAACGTGGAACATCCGTTCCAATTTGATCCACACGAACAGTGTCTTGAAAAGTCATTCCTCCATCCAGTGATCTAACTGTATATACTTTACTTGTTTGACTGAAATCGGTACTGAAGGTTACAAAAACTGTGTCTCCGGAAGATGCAATTTCTGACCCTGCCCAATTAGCTATAAAGGGCATTACACCTGTAGGACTTATTGTCAATGGCATATTGAAAGATGCTCCATTCCAGCGAGCGGTATAAATTTTATTGTTGTTATCATTCATCCACGAGACGACTGGTACATCATTGTTAGTTAAAGTGAGCCTTGGATAAATGTTGTTATACATGCTTCCCATTGCAACAGTAGTGGGAGGATTCCATGTAATAGTCTGGGCAGAAGCCTTAATTGATAAAGCCGACAAAGCCAGCACTAAGTAATATTTTTTCATGGTAGTAATTTTTACTAATGTAAATGAATTGTTTGTATTTGTATTCTGGTCTTATTTATCCAGTTCTTTTAGTTTTCGTTTCATGAAGGCAATTTCTTTTTCCTGGGCTTCAATAATTTCTTTTGCCAGTTCCCGTATTTCGGGATCACTAAGATCAGTTTGTTTAACCATCAGCACTGCTGCTGCGTGGTGTGGAATCATGGACTTTAGAAATTGTTTATCAGAAACAGCTGTCTGCTTTCGAATCCCAAACCAAAACGCTGCCAAAGCAACGAATCCAATAACTACAATCGTCGCGTTGACCTTCCGATTGCGGTACATTTTTCCCATAAGAAGCATCTCGATAACAACCATTGCGGCAGTCATGAGACCCGCCATATAAAATTGATTGATATTCGGAATAGCATTTTCAAAGCGATCCACCATGGCGTACATCAGTATGTACATCGCAAAGAAAGACAGGATAATCATTAGAATGAACTTTTTATAAGACATCTGATGATGATTTTGGTGTTTGGCGTGTTGATCTTGCTGTTCATGCATTTGCTCTTTCATAATCGTATATTTTAGTATTAATCAATACGTAAACGTAAATCCTCCACCAAACCCCATGTCACTATCATAATGAGCAGATAGAGAAAAAGACTTGTTCAAGACATACTTTAAACCAGCCATATATTCAAAATCCGAATTGTACATCAGCCCCAAGCGTAAACGCTTCGTTAGGGGAATATCTTCCCGCATCAATTGCAAACGTAATTTTCCATCGGTATCAACCCTTGCATCGGCTATGATGAGCATAGGCAAAGTGTATTGCAAACCAAAACATATTACCCCACGTTGGTCTTTTGTATTTGTCTGCCCAAACAGATTACGTTCTACTTCGCCCATTTCCATTTTACGATACCGCCAGTCAAATCCAACATAAGGGAAGAACCATTGCATTTTTCCGATATATCGACCAAAGTGCGCTTCTGTTTCATAGCCATGCATATCGTTATAACCCAATCTCCATTCTGCCTGCAAGTTCCAACGAGTGTTTTGCAACATCATTTCACCGTCATTTCCATTGGTTGCAAAGTCATTTTGAAACATAAAGTGAAATTCACGGTCGTCGGCATATAATTTTCTCAGTGCCTTTTTCGGATCGGGCAATTGTGGATTGGGAGGTGAATTCTCGTAGGTAAAAATGCGTCCCATTCCACTCATCATGTGATATAGTATGTGACAATGGAAAAACCAATCTCCACTTTCCGTAGCTGCAAATTCAATTGTATCGGTTTCCATAGGCATGATGTCCAATACATTCTTCAATGGAGAATACTCACCATTACCGTTAACGATGCGGAAGAAATGTCCGTGCAGGTGCATCGGGTGGCGCATCATCGAATTATTGTAGAGGATCATCCGCACATTCTCACCTTTCTTTATCAGTATTTTATCCGTTTCGGAAACCGTTTTGTTGTTAATACTCCAAACATAACGGTTCATATTCCCAGTGAGCTCAAAATTGTATGTGGTTGTGGGGACATTAGGCAAAGTAGTCTTTACAGGCGAACGGAGCATATTGTAATTCAATGTTACAATTTCTGAAAGCTGATTACTCTTATACTGACTGCCATCGGTCATATTCATGTGCTTCATCTTCTGCTTTTTCTTTTTCTTCGAGCCAGTAATTTCAGGATACATCACCACATTCATGTCCATTTGTTGAAGGCTCATATTCATGCCCATATCGTCCAGATTCCCATCCATCTTAATCATGTCGTTCATCATTTGCATACCTTCAAAATACTTCAATGGTTCTAATGGTGAGATCAATTGCTTAACACCCTTTCCGAGCCATAGTGACGTGCTTCTTATTCTGTCTTCGGAAGTTGCTTGTAGTTCGAAGGAAGTGTTATCCGAAGGAATGGTTATAATCACATCATAGGTTTCTGCCACAGCAATGATAAAGCGGTCAACTTCCACTGGAACAACATCCATTCCGTCACTTGCTATAACGCTCATTTTACCCCCTGAATAGCGCATCCAAAAATAGGATGACGAACCACCGTTGATGATTCTTATTCGAACTTTATCACCAGCTTTGAAGAGTGGTGCATTATCATCTAATTTACCATTAGTAAGAAGCTTATCATAGTACACATCGCTCACATCCATGGCGAGCATTCGCTTCCATTCGTTTCCAAATTTTGTTTTAAGACTTCCTGCTCCAATTGCATCGGCATAACTTTGAACCGCACCTTTTTGAAGATTAGCTTTTTTGATTGCTGACCAGTCATTAGCCATGTGCAATCTCCGGTGCACCTCAAATGGTTTCATGTCTGTCCAATCACTTAAAACAACCGTATATTCAAGCATTTTGGGTTCATCTCTTTTGTGAATAATAAACGCCCCATACATACCACCCTGTTCCTGCAAGCCCGTATGTGAGTGATACCAATAGGTTCCGTTTTGAACGATCGGAAATTTGTACAAATGAGTTGTTCCTGCTTTAATTGGTGCTGTTGTCAGATAGGGTACGCCGTCTTGTTCATTTGGTAAGATGATTCCGTGCCAATGGATGGAAGTTTCTGTTTTCAACTCATTGTGTACCCATATTTCAGCAGTGTCTCCTTCCGTAAATTGCAATTCAGGCATTGGAATACTTCCGTTAACGGAGTAAGCATGTCGCTCTTTCCCCGTGAAATTAACAGTGGTATCCCTGACGTATAGATCGTATCGCACCGTTTTTTGGGCAAAAGTTGCCAAGTGCATCAATACCGCCACTATCATTAACATTCGTTTTTTCATCACATACAATTTACGTCATTTAACCCTTTATTCCTTTATGAAAGGAGACTTTTAAGACTATTTATCGTTGATTCGTTCGATCTGGAAGCCTGCTTGTTTTACTTTTTCTTCCACTTCTTCTGCCGTCAACTTATGTGAATTCACAGTAAGGATTTTAGCAGGAGTTAGGATGTCTACGTTCCATTCTTCCGGTGTAAGTTGGTCGTTCAGAAACGGTGTCACTTTTACGAGACATCCCGCACATTTGATTGTTGTTTTAAATTGAAGTGTTTCCATGATATTTTATATTGTTTAATGATTACTAAGGCAAAGTTTGTCCTTTTAATGCGCTTTGTCTTTATAGTATTTACTAAACGATTTATGATTTTTACGACTTGTTTAACTTTCTGAATTTCAATAACAAACTATTGCTAACTACACTCAACGAACTCAACGTCATAGCTGCACCAGCAATCATTGGGTTGAGTAAAAAGCCGTTAACTGGATATAGAACTCCAGCAGCAATTGGAATGCCGATTACATTATAGATAAATGCCCAAAAAAGGTTCTGTTTGATTGCCGAAACTGTTTGTTTTGACAGTTGGAATGCGATTGGAATTTTTGTCAAATCGGAAGAAATAATGACCATCCTAGCAACGTCCATAGCAATATCACTTCCTTTCCCCATTGCGATACTAACGTCTGCCTGAGTGAGTGCATTGCTATCGTTGATTCCGTCTCCGACCATTGCGACCACTTTGCCCTGAGCTTGTAATTGTTTCACGAATGCAGATTTATCCGCAGGAAGAACCTCTGCTTTGTAATTGTCGATTCCCGTTTTCTCCGCAATGGCTTTGGCAGTTTGAGCGTTATCGCCTGTAAGCATATAGACTTCAATTCCTGACTTCTTCAATTGTCGGATAGCCTCTACCGAAGTCTCCTTGATTTCATCGGAAATAGCTATAACTGCATGTCCTTGTTGGTTATCAGCAAAGAAAATAACTGTCTTCGCTTCACTAAGCCAAACATTAGCTGTTACCAACAATTCTTTGGCTATAGTAATGTTGTTTTGATCCAGTAGCGCCTTGTTACCCACGAAGTAGGTTTTTCCATTTACTTCTGCTTTTGCACCGAATCCAGTAATACTTTCAAATTGATTAACGGGAAGCGTTTCATTTTCATGGAGGTGTTTTACCACTGATTCAGCCAAGGGATGTTCAGATTGTTTTTCGATATTGTATAGTACAGACTTTAAAGAATCATCATTGTTCAACCATTGAATACCCGTCACTTTTGGTTTACCCTCTGTAATTGTTCCCGTTTTATCGAGTACTACCGCATTCACTTTGCGTCCAAGTTCAAGACTTTCAGCATCTTTAATCAGGATTCCGTTTTCAGCTCCTTTACCAACACCGACCATTATCGCAGTAGGTGTTGCCAGACCGAGCGCACAAGGACAAGCGATTACGAGCACGGTTACAAGGGATAGAACACCTTGTGTCCATCCGTTTTCTCCTCCCAGTGTAACCCAAAGAATCAGTGTCAGGATTGAAATACCAAGAACCACAGGCACAAAAATTCCTGCAATTTTATCGACAAGTTTCTGGACAGGCGCTTTACTTCCTTGTGCATCCTGAACCATTTTAATGATCTGACCAAGCATGGTTGCATCACCGACTTTCTCTGTTTTGAAATGGAAACTTCCTTTCTGATTGATCGTTCCAGCAAAAACTTCGGAACCTTCGGTTTTTTCAACCGCTAGTGGTTCACCACTTAACATACTTTCATCGACAAACGACTTTCCAGAAATTACCTTACCGTCCACGGCAATTTTTTCTCCCGGTTTTACTATAATGGTGTCGCCGATATTAACCTTCACGATTGGAATTTCTTCGGATTCGCCATTTGCATTCAGAATTGTTACGGTTTTTGGTTGTAACCCAATCAGTTTTTTCAATGCAGAAGAGGTATTTCCTTTTGCTTTTTCCTCAAGTAATTTTCCAAGCAAAATAAAAGCAATGACAACTGATGCCGCTTCAAAATACACATGAGCATGTAATCCTTTATTATGCCAAACCTCCATGAATAAAGTATTGAAAACACTAAAGAGATAGGCGATCCCTGTACTCAAAGCAACGAGGGTGTCCATATTTGCAGAGCGATGCTTTGCTTGTTTCCAGGCATTGATAAAAAAGTCTTTACCGAGCCAAACAACCACTGGTGTTGAAAAAGCCCACATGATATAATTCGCATAGGGCATGTCCATAAAAAACATTCCTATAGCAACTACTGGCAGCGATAACAGGATTGCGCCAAACGTTTTCAACTTCAACTTGCGGAACTTTTGACTTTGCAGTTCTTCAAGCGTGTCGTGTGCTGATTCGGTTTCGTCGATCATCAGATCATAGCCTATCGAACGCATCGCAGTTTGTAATTCCTTTGGATCCGTAATTGTAGGAATGTACTCCACGCTCGCTACGTTATTCGCATAGTTTACGGATACTCCTGTAACACCTCTTGTGCTTTCGAGAATAGTCTGCGCACTGATAGCACACGATGCACAGGTCATGTTCAATACCGGAAAATTCTTTTTCACAGTAGTAACACCATATCCCAGGTCACGAATAGCTTTTACGGCGTTCGGCAGGATATTGAACGCTTTTGTTTCGTTGATAATCGCACGGTTGTTATTTAGCTCAACCTTATGTGTAGTAATACCTTCCAGTTCTTTCAAACCATTGTCAACGATTAGTGCACAATGCTCGCTCTCCACTCCTTCGAGTGGGATATGAAGTAATTCTCGGTCTGTTGTTTCCATGATTTTCAATTTATACTGCAAAGTTCAGTTGAAAACGATGGGTATGCGTTATGATATTTCCTGATAGAGTTATGACTTTTACAAATGATCCAACGATTTCCGTTTAGATGCTTTTATGCTTTTGAAATGACTGGGGGTAAGCCCTACAACTTTCTTAAACTGAGTACTCAAATAGGCAACACTGCTATAACCCATTTGATCGGCAATCTCACTGAGAGAAAGCTCATCGTAAACAAGCAATTCTTTCACACGTTCCAAACGTTGAGCTATGTAAAACTTTTCGATAGTTGTTCCTTCAACCTCTGAAAACAGGTTGCTCAAATAGTTATACTCCATGGGAATATACTGCATCAAGTAATCGGACACATTCATATTCAATTGTTCTTCCGAATGATGCACCAATTCCACCACCAAGTTTTTGACCCGTTCAATCAGTCTGCTCTTTTTATCATCAATAAGCTCAAAGCCTAATTCGAGGAAACGTGTATTTATACGATCTTTCTCCTCGTTAGTCAAATCTTCTTTCAATTCCACTTCACCCAATTCCACCGTAAGGGGTTGAAGTCCGAGCTGTTCTAGCTCAGACTTCACCACCATCTTACAACGGTTGCATACCATGTTTTTAATATAAATCTTCATTTACTTACTTGATCGTCTGTGTAGTTTTCCCACAAGTCAACATTGAGCTTCCATAATATGGATTCTTCACCGCATTTTCCTTGCTTAACCAATCTGCACCCTTACCATCATTGTACATCGGACAATGTTGTAAGTAAGCCGTTTCATCAAGCTTAAACACTTTGGTTAACGAATAGACATTTTGGGATAACATGGAAAAATGTTCCCGCTGATGTGCAATGTCTTTTGTCTCTCCGATGTGTTCAGCATGCATCAATAAATCAGCTTCTACTTTCATCCAGGCTGAATGCTCTTCGGATGACATTGATTTCATATCAACATCTTTGATTGTCTTCGCTAACGCCAACGCTTTTGTAGATGCTGTATTACCATCATCCTTTACCAGCGCATCTTTTAATGCGAAATATTGATCATAGACTTTTGAAAGCACATTGATTTTCTCTTGTTCTTTCACAATGGGATCACCCTTAGATGGCTCACTTACCGTGTTAGTGGTAACCGGAATGTCTTTTTTCATTCGATCATAATGACAACATCCCGGAAGTTTTGCATAAGCGTCGTCAGGAGCCAGAAACTGTTCGTTATCGTATCCTGCATAGGCAACTCGTTTCAGAACGTCTGATGCCGTAGTTTGCTTAGAATCGTAAGTAAGACTCATTACTTTTTTGTCTGTGTCCCATTCAGCCGAAGAAATGCCTTTCTTATTTGCAGCTGTTTCGATTGTTTTTTTACACATTTCACAATTACCTGCTACCTTATAGGTTTCGGTTTTTGCATTTTTTATTGGGGTTGCGCAACTGGTGAATGCCAACAATAATGACAATCCCAGCATGATGTGCTGTATCTTTTTCATAACATGAATTTTATTGAATAACTATAGAATAACCCTTTAACAGGATTACAAATCAAATTTGCCTACTGGCTGAAATTCTATATTAGGAATGAATCGTTCTGTATGTAGATCGGTTCTTTGTACCTACCAGGTGGTAGATCTGGAGAGTAGCTTAGCGCCACTTTAGGTGTTACAATAATCGTATTTCGAATGAAACCGAAATCGAATTGTTTTTCTGCTAATACGGCGTTAGGACTCTTATGGTCTAACGTTGATTGTTTTAATTGCTGATTGTCCAGTTTTAAAGAAAAGACCACCTGCTCACAACATTTTCTCTTTACGAGAATCTTGTTCTTCGGGGTCATTGCTCCACAAGAGCAAGTCATTTTGGGTTTTGAACCAAATAGAGAAACATCTGCCAATTTTCCGCCACAATAATGCGTAGATACCGTCATTCCAAGAGCTGGAAGCAGGTATAGAACCATTATTATAAGTGAAAGAATCCGTTTCATTCTCATTTTGATTGTAAGCAAATGTAAACCACCTGCTGTCTTAAAACAACTATTTTAAACTTAAAGTTAAAAAATCACTCCATAGCTTTCCCATAATTAAGGTTCTTTTTGAATTCTGTTATTTTTTTGTTATCCAATAAAGGGCTTATATTTAGCTCTGTGAAAACAATTTTGGTATATAGCCTTGCAGTATTTTATCTTCTAATAAGTGTTAGACTGACTGCTAATATCCATTATTGCGGAGGCAAAATTAAAACAGTTTCATTTGTTGGTTTCAGTGCGCACAAGTCTTGTTGTGCGGGAAAACCTATGAAAAAGGGCTGCTGCAAAGATGTTCAGGTTTGTTTTAAAAAGACAAGCGAAGATCAAAAACCGCCCTCTGCAATTGTATTCTTTTCATCTGTTATCGTTACCGAACCTTACCCTGGCTTTACCATCGAACAGGTTCATGAGCTGTACGTTCCAAAGAATATACAGCCTTCGGTACATGCGCCACCTCCCGAACTAAAAGTTCCTATTCATTTAAAAAACTGCGTATTTATCATTTGATTTTGAGGATCAGTATTCAGGCTATGCTTGATTTTCTCAGTTAATAATCAATTTGAATAAAAATGCGGAAAATTACTTTAGTTCTATCACTCGCTATGGTGGTAACATCGCTTTTCACTTCTTGTAGTTCAAGTAGTGAAAACTATAGTTCATATCAATGCCCTATGAAATGTGAAGGTTCAAAAACATACGACAAGGCAGGTACTTGTCCTGTATGTAATATGGATCTTGAGGGTGTTCAATCAAAAAACAATAAATAATTATGAAAACTACACTTTACAAAAGTCTAGCAACGGCTTCATTTGCCATGCTAGCATTTATTGGCTTTAGCCAAACAACAGCAATGGACTTTTCAGGACAGGATTGCAACGGAAACAATGTGAATCTGTTTGCTGATTTGGATGCAGGAAAAGCAGTTATGCTTATTTTTTATATGCCAAATTGTGGTTCTTGTCCGCCAGTTGCATCAAAAATGCAGACAATGGCGAATAACATCAACGCTACACACCCAGGACTTGTGAAAGCATACGCTTTTCCTTATCAAAACAGTACAACTTGTGCTTATTCTTCTACCTGGACTGTAAATAACAATCTTCCTCTTTTTGCTCCAATGGATAGCGGTGCTGTTCAGGTGGCTTATTACGGTGGTTTCGGTATGCCTACAGCTGTACTTTTGGGTGGAGATAATCATGACGTTTTGTTTGTGACTCAGGATTTCAACACATCAGATACGACAACAATGCGTGATTTGATTCTGACCACGTTTACGGCAGGAGTAGAGGAGCAAACTGCAATTACCGATCTTTCTGTTTATCCGAATCCAACAACGGATTTCATAAACGTTAGTTTCCAGTCAAATTCAGGATCTGAAGGATTCATTGAATTAACGGATCTTAATGGAAAACGTGTAATGGCATTGAGCAAGGAAACAATGTCAAAAGGAATTATTGAAAAACAAATCAATGTTTCTTCTATTCCGGCAGGTAACTATATTCTACAAATCCATGTTGATGGATCAACGGTTACTCAAAAAGTGAATGTCGCACATTAAGAGACATATTTTAAAGCTTATTCAGCAATTTGTGCCAGTAGTGATGATTTTATGTGTCACTGCTGGCTTTGCTGTTTCTCAAAGTTATTACCATTCACCCAATGACACCCTAATTTCCAATACAACCGTAAACAATTCAGTTACGATGAACATCACGCAAGTTCATCCGAATAACGATACGCTTCAATTCGTTTGGAAGAAGCTTTCTGTTTACATGCCGAATGATTGGACAGCGACTATTTGCGATAATAACACTTGTTTTCCATCACTTATTGATAGTTCAACAACATTGCCTGTTCTTCCTGGAGACGATGGACTCATGCTGGTGCATTGCTACCCGAATACGAATGCTGGCACTGGAATTATCAGATACACCATTTATGAAATACATTCGCCTCAACAAGTAGACACACTCACATGGATCATTCATGCAGAATCTACTGCCGGAATTGATGAGTCTGGTTCTACAAACCAAGCCTACAGTCTCATTGGCAATCAATTTCGACTAACCGATTCAAAATCTAAATTCACCAGTCTAACACTATTGGATCTAAGCGGAAAGGAAGTCTTTTCGAGTAGTATTCCAGCATCATTATGTGTTGAAATACCACTATTTCCTGTTAATTTTTATTACCTGGTTCTTAGCGGAACCAACACTATTATACGTCAAAAAATATGGTACGCAACAAACTAGATTTGCTCAAAACGATGCTTGCGGTTATAGTCCTCTCTACAACAGGGATTGGTTTTGCTCAAAATGCACTCTACATACCGCCAACCTTAAGTGGAACGACATTCAATCTGATTGTTCAATCAGGCACAACTCAATTGTATCCGGGAAATCCAACACCAACATATGGAATAAACGGTTCATTTCTTTCTCCGACTATCATTGTCAATAAGAACGATATAGTCACCTTAAATGTCATTAACAATCTGACTGTGGCCACAACAATGCACTGGCATGGTTTACATGTTGCACCTGAAAATGACGGTGGTCCTCATCAGTCTATTTCTGCAGGTTCTACGTGGAGTCCGTCGTTTGAAATCTTAAACAATGCAGGAACATTCTGGTATCATCCACACGGTGAAGGAAAAACGGAATTACATGTTGGAAAAGGGCTTGCGGGTTTATTTATTATTCACGATCCGGCAGAACTTGCCTTGGGTTTACCTCAAATTTATGGAGTGGACGACATTCCACTGATCGTTCAATCAAAGGCATTTGACGTTCTACAACAAATTGCGATTGCAGACCACATGGACACGGCAGTTTTTGTGAATGGAACGCTGAACGCAACGCATAACCTTCCTTCACAAGTGGTTCGACTACGCCTCTTAAATGGAAGCAGCATGCGCTCGTTTTATTTTGGATTTTCGAACAACATGACCTTTTACCAAATTGCTACTGATGGCGGTTTAGTGGAAACACCCAATGCATTAACACGTTTATTGATTGCTCCCGGCGAACGGTCAGAGATTCTTGTCGATTTAAGCAGTATGAATGGTCAATCAGTGAATTTGATGAGTTATGCCTCTGAAATGCCTGATGGAATATTCGGTTCACCTTCTGTTGGGAGCGGAGCTGATACGATGGATATGTACATGGATAATTTTCTGAACGGGGCAGATTTCAACTTGGTGGAATTCACCATTGGCGCACAAACTGGAAGTCCGATCACAACAATACCATCTACTTTAGTTCCTTATGTTCCTTTTAATATAGCTGATGTAGACGTTAACCGTACCTTGGTTTTCGATACGATTACGCTTGTTCCGGGGGATACCCCGAATCGTGCTGAAGGACCATTTGGAATCAATAACACCACGTTCAACATGGATTCCATTAATATTCACGTTCCTCTGAATTCCACAGAAATTTGGACGTTAAAGAACAATACCTTGATTGCACACCCGTTCCACATTCACGACATTCAGTTCAATGTAATTGAAAAGAATGGAACTACTCCTCCAGTAACGGAACAGGGTTGGAAAGATGTGGTGTTGGTGATGCCCGAAGACAGCGTGAAGTTTATCACGAAGTTTACCACTTTCACCGATGAGATGGTTCCGTATATGTACCATTGCCATTTGTTGCATCACGAGGATGACGGAATGATGGGATCGTTTTTGGTTTATGATCCTTTTGCAGGCATAAATGAAGTAACTGAAACTTCCACTTTTGTTGCGTTTCCAAACCCTTCATCCGACGAATGGAACATTACTGGGAAATGGGACAATTCTGATTTCTCAATGGAGTTAACGGATGCTCAAGGCAAACGAATCTTAAATCGTGATTATTCGAATCTGTCTTCGGACGAAAGTATCAGCATATCGAATTCAACACTTCATTCTGGAGTCTACTTTTTGACGATTATTTCTGAAAAAGGAACGCAACAATTGCAGTTGGTGAGGAAGTGATTTTAGGATTTTTCTCTTTAACTAATTATCTTGCTAAGAAATTTAACTGTTAGAAAATAAAACGAAAGAAATCGCAACAATAAATAGCCTCAACCTTGTTTCTAAAGGTGAAGTAGTTGAAGAATCTGGAATTGTTTTAGAAGGTTTAGCAGGAGGGGAACAAATTAACGGCAGTAGATATGTTTTTTTGGTTTCTGGAAATTACATTGACGAAAGAGATACAAACGTTAGAGGCGTATTGCATATTCCCAAGAGAGAAGATTCTTCAAAAACACTAAGCATGTTCACTGGTGAAGAGATCTTCTTAGAAGATATACAAGATGCTGTAAATAGTACTATCGCTGGTATGTATCCAGAGATTGAGGAGGTAAAAAAAGAGCATGATAAAGATTTGGAAAAACTAAAAGAAATGTTCTTATTAGATGAAGAAACGGCAAGGTCTATTAATATTTCCGTAAATGATAGTGAGAGCAAGATTTTAACCAAATTCTATGAAGCTGAAGCAAAAAAAAGTGCTGAAGTAGATGCCAAAATAAAGGAGTCTTTTGATAAATTAAACAATTTAGATACCACATCTGCCAACTACCAAATTGAACTAGCCGAAGAGGTCGAAGCTTTAGTAAAAGTGATACCACAACAAAATAAAAATACACTTACTCATTATGTTGCGAGAAGAAAATTGGTATTAGAACTTTTTGATAAGATTTTAAAATCCGAATTAGCAGTTCAAACGAATGGCGGTAGAGAATTCAACGAAAAACTAATTCACAATTTGCTTTTTCAGCAACGATCATCCGATCCTGAGAATAGTGATTTATGGATGATAAATGAAGATTTTATATACTTCAAAGGTTCATCAGAAGAGCTTTTGAGTAAAGTTAAAATCGGTGAGGAAAAGTTATTCAAGTCTAGTTTTGAAGAAGAAGAAAAGGTATATCTTTCTTCACTTGGTGAAAAAAGACTGACTAAAAGACCTGATGTCTTGTTATTCCCCGAAGAAGGAAAATGCATAATCATTGAATTTAAAGCACCGGATGTCAACGCCTCTGACCATTTGTTACAAGTAGATTTTTATGCTAGCTTAATACGAAATCATACAGAGGACAAGTTTCAAATTACGAGTTTTTTCGGATACTTAATTGGTCAGAACATAGAACCTAGAGATGTTATCGGAAGAGTGGGAAGATATGAACATTCATATCATTTAGATTATCTATTCAGACCGTCTGAAACCGTTGTTGGTTTCGATGGAAGGTCAAATGGCTCCATCTATACCGAAGTCATTAAATATACTACCTTATTAGAACGAGCGAGAAGACGAAACGAAATTTTCATCAATAAGTTGAACAAGTCTTCCTGATAACTGAAATACTTTAATAATTATTTCTCGTCTTTTTCTTTTGAAGGTGTAGGAGTTAAAAGCTCCTGAACATTTACACCCAGTGCAAGTGCAATTTCTCGTAAAAATGCCAAAGTAGGTTGACCAGCATTTTTACAATAGCGATTAATGACTTGTCTCTTTTTGCCAAGACGATCAGCCAATTCCGTTTGTGAAATCTCTAATTCAAATAAGACTTCTGCAATTCGGTTTATTTTTACCTTATCATTTTCACCCATGGTGCGATAAAGATAAAAAATTTCTGACTTACGTTAAAAGCCTAACCCCTTGTAAACATTGGGCATGTAAACTTAAAAAGATTACATGTAATCATTAAATGTTTCTTTGTAATCTAAATTAGTTTCATAAGAAACATTATTTGTTTACTTTTGGTGATGTAAAATATTTAAGCCATGCAGAAAAAAACTCCCAAAAAGGTTATCATTCAATTGATAAAAGACGATTTAAGACACCAACATACCGTTTTAGGTTTAAACCTGTTGGGGTTCGACCACGATAATGGCATGTTGGATATTTGTCGTGCTGTTTTCTCCCTAATGGAATTGAATTTGAATGATAGGCGGTTGGACCATTTAACGGATGAGTATTGCGACCGTGCCTATCACGTTACCGAAATTGCATTCAATGACAATGAATCATTTGAACGGCTGGCAACTGAGATTTATAACTGGCTGGCTTTGGAGCGCAAGAAATACATGAAACTGTTGAGTAAGTCTTGAGCGATGGGAAATACTGTTTGCTCATTTTTTTCTACTTGCACCACTTGTGCCGGGGCATCTAACTTTTTTTATCTGCTTAAACCCAAGTTTTGGGTAATAAAAATCTAGTTGCCCCATCTAAGACGGTGCAACTAAGTTTTTTTGTCCGTCTAAATCGAGAAAACTGCCTAAAAAAAGCTACTTGCCCCACTTGGGGTGGTGCATCTAATTTTTTATTGCGTTTTAAAAAGTCTCATTT
Organism: Flavobacteriales bacterium UBA7666; assembly: GCA_002483265.1. GTDB lineage: Bacteria > Bacteroidota > Bacteroidia > Flavobacteriales_D > Crocinitomicaceae > Fluviicola. Next base: position 88,957 of record DLHO01000022.1, read on the forward strand.
GAATAAAATCATAACTGCCCACCAAAAGGTGGGCAACTAATTTTTTATTATCCCTTTGAACCAAAAAACCGTCTAAAAAATGCTAACTGCCCACTTAAAGGTGGGCAACTAACTTTTTATTATGGGTTGAATCGAAATTTCGACCGAATAAAATCGTAACTGCCCACTAAATGGTGGGCAACTAAATTTTTATTAGTTCACTGGAATTAAAATCGCTGAGTCACGTGTCAAAACATCTTTTACTCCACGGTAATCAATTGTTACCGTATCGGCTAGTTTCAACATGGCAATCATTGTAGATTGAAACACTGGGTTAAGGACACAAAAAGACAGGTGAACTGCTTTTTCCATTTCTTCCCTCGAATCAAACTCGTCTTTCTGTTTCATTACATGCTCACAAGCTTCTTCAATCATGGCTCTGTGAATTGGGTGAATGGTTTGAACTGGCAGGTTTGCCAAAACTGTTTCTAACAGTGCATTTTTGTTGATTTCTGTATTCATACTTTTTCTTTACAAGATAACAGGAAGAAAACACATTATTCGACTTGACTTTTATCTATTTTTCTGTATGTAATTGATTGTTCTATAGAAAAGTAAAGTTCATCAAGTAGGATCTTTCAATTGGTCAAGTCGGAATGAAAGATTCGTCGAAAACGTTTCGAGTAAAACCGACTTGAAATAGACTCGAAACTAACTCGCTTTAAAAACAATAACTGGTTCGTCGATTGAAAAGAAAAATTAATCTACTCGGAAAATTAAATTGGTCAAGTCGGAACAAAAGATTGGTCGAAAGCGTTCCGAGTAAAAACCGGGTCGAAATGGACTCAAAACCGACGATCTCTAAAAACTGAAATCCATTCGTCTATCGAAATGAAAAGTTAATCCATTCGGAAAGTAAGATTGGGCTAGTCGAAAAGAAAGATTTGTCGAAAATGGTTCGAGTCGGAATCGAGTTGAATTCGAGTTGGATAGTCGAAAAGAGATCGACTCTAAAATGCGAATGGAGTCCAGACAGGTGTCCGAACTCCATTCACTAATCAACCTAACCTAACCACCTAAATCGGGTCGAAGATATTAATTTTTTTCATTCTTCCATTTACTAGACGTAATTCGTGATTTACTAGCACTTAACAGCCGTTTTGTACTGTTTTCGAGTTCATTGTGTAAAGTACTCTGACAATGGTGTAAAGTACTCAACCCATGGTGTAAAGTTGGAATGTAATGGTGTAATGTTAGAATTAACTTGGAATTTTCCTACTACACACTAATGGAAGACTTGGGGTAAGCTACTTCAAAGATGGTGTAACATGATGTAAGATGGGTTTTTACTGGGTTTTAGATTTTTTGCACCAAAATGTAAGATTTACAAATCGGTTTCGTTATTAGATTATGAGAGCAAATCAATCACCTGAAGAGCTGTTTCTAAAAGCTTATACCCGTTTTTACAACTCGTTAAAACGTTATTATCTAATGAGTGTAGAGAAAGCAGCCGATAAAACCTATGCGACGGATTATTTCAGACGTGCGTTGTTCCTGGAAAACGAAAACATTCCACGCTATTCAGTATTTTATCATTCATTGGTTTCCACGTTCATGCATCACCAAAAACTGGGTGCAACCAACGCACTTGAAATCACTCTTTCCAGCCTTTTGCCCATTCGTGAAATGACTTCAAACATCATTGAACAAACCTTTATCGTCAATGGATTTATCTCTGAACGTTTGTATCAGTTAAACTGGCTCTATCTTCAAGCAATTGAGGAGAAGAACACTTCCGTTTTGGAACTGATAGACACCGAGCGGCGATTATTGAAATACAGCGATCAAAAGATTGTTTTACTCTTAGCATTAGATCGGGCAACCCAAGAACTCGCCAACGAGTTTTCCGATAATCAGGAAGATGCTGTAGAAGTGATTTCAAGTGATTTTCTTACTATTAATCAGCAAGCGTATGAACCCAAATTCACCCGTTCCCAACAAGTCTTGATTGCTTATTACATTTCGCAGTTAATTGGAGTAAAACAGAAGAAGAATGTAAGCAAATGTGCTGATGCGCTTCATTCGTTTTTGGGGATTCCTTACACTCAAATCACGCATTCGGAACTGTACAAAAAACTACTCCATCCATTGACCTTTTCAGGCAAAAAAACGACCCTTCAAAATTTACTAGTTATTCGATCCTTTTTCGAAAATTTAGGTTCTGTTTCTGCAACAGCTTTGATTGATTCCGATATTGATAATATTAAAAAGGGACTCGAATAAACTTCAATTTTGATCCTTTATAGTCCTTTTGAAGCTTGAAATGTTAAAACTTAGGAAAAGTTGAATTTTTGGAGTACCCCAAACTTTTTTTGTTTTCCGTTTCTTTCATATCCTTGTGCTAAACGGTTCAAATCAAGCGGAACCGTTAATAGAAAAAGGAAATCAATCAGTTAAAACACCTTAATCATGGAAACAGTGGTTAAACTCGCTATCGAAAGAATGAGCGAGGAAATTGAACGGTTAAAACAAATCGTAGGAGAACAGCAAAAGCGCATTTCTGAATTGGAAAGAAACAGGAATCGAAACATGGTTATTGAACCTGAAACACCTAAAATCGAAGATGAATTGCTCAACAATGAGCAAGTGAAAAGCATCTTAAAAATTGGCAAAAACTCCTTAATCAAATTGGTGCGTGAGGGTGTTCTAGTTGCTATTCGGATCAATGAACGAAGTGTTCGTTTTTCCCGCAGTGCAATCATGGAATACATCCGACGAAAACAAGGAGCAAGCACGTTTTAACCCATGCAAAAAGTGACCTCAATTCGGGGTCACTTTTCTTTTTTTGTTCGCTTGTATTTACACCAAATTTATTGGGAAATCGTCCAGTTTATCTTCGGTATAAATTCGGAGTATTTTCACGAGAAGTGCAGCGTTATCTACCAATGAAATTTTGTTGTATTTGAAAATCTCACTACTCCCCAAACCTTTGAAATCTGATTCAATAGCTGAATTGGTGTGTCCTGTTATTTTGCTAAGTACTGTAATTGGAATATAACTCATAAGATTGGTTACAAATGACCTGCGCCCGATATGGGAACTAATCAATTGAAACAGCTTACTGGTGGTTAGTTCTTTCTTTCCGAAAGAGTTAGTAAAGGAGAGAGTAATTTCATCGTTTAATTCAACCTTTTCGGCTATTGTCCGAGCGAGCGAGTTGAACTTCTGCATTGCCATTGGTTCTGCGATTCCTCCATTAGCATCAAATGCTTCTTGTAATGGTTTTAAAATTGGTACAACTATTTCCGTATCGGTTTTGGTCGTCAAATAGCGTGCATAGTTAAACGTTACGTTATTCTTAGAATATGTGTATTCGGGTTTAATCTTGTGTACGTCAGAATATCTGCAACCTGTAAAAAGCAATGTGAGTAAAATGAGTTTTGCGTTTGCCAGTTCCTTCGTTGGGGGTTGATAACCGATAATCTTTTCAATCTGCGAAAATTCTAGATAAATTTTTTCTTCTGTAACTGAACGTAATTTGTCCGTAGTTCTAAGCTCTTTCGTAGGATTAAACACATTCACTTTATACTTCCGAGCAATTCTGTTCAATACAGCTTTAAAAGCTTTGTAATAATGCGTAACCGAATTAATACGTGTGCATCGCTCCCGAATTGTATTCATGAAACCAATATATAGTTCTTCGTTTAGATCGCTACTATACAATTGCTTTCCGATTTTGGTTTCAAATTCACCCAATCGATTCGCTAAAACTTGATAACAGTTTTTCGTCCCCGTTTTGATCCCATTTTCCTTTAGTATTTCATTTTCAATGAAATCTACCAATCGAACACGGGTTACAATTGCTTGCTGTTCTCTTTTCTTGATTTTAAAATCCAGTTCTTGTTTCAAGCGATTTGGGGTTACTGTTTCGTTTGCACTTAGATAATTGAAAATATCCGTTGCTTGCTTTTCGAGTTGTAGCAAAACAGCACGTTTAGTTTTATTCTTGGGTAGCTTTTCAAACTCGTCCCAATCAGATTTATTTACTTTAATTCCTGTGTAATATTTTAGGGGTTTATACACATAACTTTGCTTCAATGCGTCGAACTCTTTATATCCGAAGTTCATAACTGCTAATACTGGAATTTGTCCTTCAACCCCCGTTTTAAGTGTGAAATTGATCTTTAATTTCATGGTGTTCCGTTTAATGGTTGATCAAACATATAAGGAATAACCCGCAGTTTGGGTACTAAAAAGGGTGTGAATATTGAGCTTCTGACCCTCAATTCCCATGGTTTCCCCTATGTTCCTTTCCATACAACGAAACCCCTGTACCCTTTATTGTGATTGGGTTACAGGGATTCTAAAGGATTTTAAAGATTTTAGTGAATGTTCCTATGTGGTTATTTAATTGAACCACAAGAATGTGCTTTGCACATGAAGACGAAGGCTCCTTCTATGAAGGAATCGCCTGAGGTAGGACACATAGAAAACATAGAAATGGTTGATTGAATATTCTTTTCCACCACTATAGCAGATGCTAAACTCTATTTATTGGGTTTGAATCGAATGGTTTTTTCAAGTGGAGCAATAGGAGGAGTTAACTGTTGCTTACTTTCGGTTTCCAGCGTAATCAATCTTCCCAAACCTTGGGCAATAATCCGGTTGATGCTGTCATTGTTTGTTTGAAGTACCTTGAAACTTCTCCAGGTTATGTAATGACTATAGATTTTTCCAATTCCTTCCATATATCCTGAGTTTACATCGGCATCGGGTGCAAATTCATGATTTACATTGGTGAAAAGAGAGACTCCTATTCCTTTACCATTTGCATCATCAACAGAACTGATTCCAATTAAGGAGTCCTTGTCATTTCGTTTAAGAATTTCAGATGCTGAAACCGTGTCAATTTGAGATCGTTCATCATTCGGGAAATAGTAATAAGCAATGGATTCCTTCTTTACTTCGCACTTCTCTTCACATTTCACGTCGCATCTTTTGGGAGAAAACAGGAGTAAAACAATTCCAACCAAAGCAGGCAAAGCCTGAACGAAGAAGATTTTCTTATCAGCTGTCAATGCCCCGTAAATTCCTGCAACGGAAACACAGATCAGAAAGAATAAACTTACCTGAAAGCGCGTTTCGGGATTGCAGATGAAGAAAGTCCAAATTAATCCTGCTGCCAGAAATCCGTTATATAAACCCTGATTGGCTGCCAGAGATTTAGTTTTGGGAAATAACTCCTTTTCAAAATTCTTGAAAGTTTTTGGCCCTTTGGTTGTCCATGCAAACATTTCCAGCCACATCACATACAGGTGAAATAGAGCCACAATTCCGATTACAATTTTAATAGCGATTTCCATAGTTTCTAAAGTTCAATAGTTCGTCTGATCACCAAATTAAATCAGCTTCAGGGTATTGTTGCTGGTTTTGAAGAATTTTTTCGACAGCCTGTTTTTTATGTTTCAGGATATTTACTAAACTCAGGGAGATAAGTGAATTAACTTTCTCGTCTTTTGATTTTAGCAGAACATAATTTTGCATTCGCGGATTTTCCGAGTAAATAACTCCCCAATCATTTAAGGTAACTTTAAAAGCGTCTTTATTTCCTAGAGCAAATCGAGAAGGACCAAAAAAGTTAAGCAGATTGGTTTTGTTAAATTCGTCTTTAAAATGAACTGACAGAAAAAGAGAATCTGAAAAATCTTCCTTATTGTTAGTGTAAAGAGGGAATGTTTCACTCAATTTTCTGCCCTTAGCGTCAATTAAATAAACTTCTCTTCTGTCAAGTTTTGGGTCAATGCCAGTAGAAATATTTTCTTTTTTCACCTCACATTTCATATCACAAGTCTTTTGTGAAAACACCAACAAAGCAATCCCAACCAAAGCAGGCAAAGCCTGAACGAAGAAGATTTTCTTATCAGCTGTCAATGCACCATAAATTCCAGCAACAGAAACGCAAATCAAAAAGAACAGACTTACATTAAAACGCCATTCCGGATTGCAAATAAAGAATGTCCAGATCAATCCTGCTGCCAGAAATCCATTGTACAATCCTTGATTGGCTGCCAGCGCTTTCGTTTTGGGGAACAGATCCTTTTCAAAATTCTTGAAAGTCTTCGGCCCTTTGGTTGTCCACGCAAACATTTCCAGCCACATCACATACACGTGAAAAAGAGCCACAATTCCGATAATAATTTTGATAGCGATTTCCATAGTTTAGTTTGATTTAATCCCTATGATCGAATACATCATCGGAATGAAGTTTCCAAGATGTTTGATACGGTATTTTCCAGGTTCGAATTCTTCCGTATGAGCAAAACAATTGTAGTTTGAAAAATCATATTCCTGCAAATCCTGCAATTGAATGCCATGCTTGAGTAAACTCGTAATGACTTCACTCATTCCGTGATTCCAACTCACAGAAGTCGTTTTGATCGGAGCTTCTTTGTCAGCATAAGTTCCACTTGCAGTTTCTACAATGGGTTCGGATTTGAAATAGCGGTAACCGATCTTTTGAAAATCATCATCAAACATCCAAACAACCGGATGGAATTCAACAAAAACAAATTTGCCGTTTGGTTTCAAAAAATGATTGATGATGGAAGCCCATTTATCCAAATCCGGCAGCCAGCCTATCGTTCCATACGAAGTGAAAACAAGATCAAATTGTCCTTCCAAATGTTGCGGAAGATCATACAAATCACAGCAAACAAAGGTTGCGTCTACACCCGTTGCTTCTGCAATTTCGCGTGCTTTGTCGATTGCTTTGTCGGAAAGATCTGCTCCAACGACGCTGGCACCCATTCTTGCAAGGGAGATAGTGTCTTGTCCGAAGTGACATTGCAAATGTAAAATGCGTTTTCCTGCTACATTCCCAAGTAAAGCAAGTTCCGTTTCCTGAAGTGAGTTTTTCCCGGCTAAAAATCCGGTTTGATCATAAAAATCGGATTCTACGTGTGGATCAACCCGCTGATTCCATTGTTCTTTATTTATCTCTTTGTAATTCTCCATATTTATTGAGTTGAATTAAAGGTCGTAATTTTAGTTGAACATTCTTTAAGTTGCAAAATTTCTTTTTTTTGAGGTGATTTTTCCCAAAATGAGTCTCAAAATTTGCCAGTGATTTGTTTTTCAAGCTTGTCATTAAGTAATGATTCATAACTATTTGTTTTTCAGCGATCTAATTAACGGGCTTTCAAGGTGTTAATTTATTTTTCATTTGTTAAAATTTCAATTTTTAACAATGTAAATTGTTTTAATTCAAACAATAGTTGTAATATTCCCCAGCTAACATTAAAACGCTGTTTATGAAGAAAATGAACTATTTGGTAATGGCCGTGCTATGCATTGGCGGCTCATTGAGCGCTTACACTCAAGAATTTAAAAAGATTTCCGTTCCAAAGGGAATCTATTCAGAAGCAAAATCTTTTGACCGGTTGAATCAGAAACGTGTTAACGATGCCTTTAAGGGAATAAAGGATGTTTACTCTTTTGATTTTACTACGGCTCGAACAAAATCTGTTTCTCAAGAGATTGAATCTACCGCAAATTTGGCACTCAAAAAGTCCGGGTTTGTGACTTACTCAAACACGACTTCTATTTCCAATCTACTTGCAATCCGACCGGAAGTACTTTCTGTTCAATTGCCCTATGAAGATCGGGTTTTAACTCTAGACCTAGTTCAAGTGAATATTTTCACTGATGAGTTTAAGTTAGAAACGAGCACTCCCGGCTTGGAGAAAGGAGTGAATTTCGGATTGTATTACCAAGGAACCGTTCGTGATGAAGATGCGGTTGTGGGAGTCAGTTTCTTCCAAGATGAGTTCTTTGTTTTGATCAACAGAAACGCTGTGGAAGATGCTACAATCGAAGCGGGTTTCATACGACTTCCGGAGAACAAAACCGGTGTACATGTGGTTTATTCGGACGATGATTTGAAGAATAAACCTGTTTATTCCTGTGGTTCCGAAGAATTGCAGCAATACCAGGAAGCCGTTGAGCGACTTTCTTCTCAAAAAGATGATCTGGAGCAAATGGAAAAGGCAACGTACAAATGTGTGACCTATTTCTGGGAAACGCGCTACAATTTATATACGGCAAAGGGAAGTACACAAGCTGTTACAAATCACATCACCAACATCTTCAACAATTTCAAATTGCTTTATGAAAATGAGCAAATCGGATCGAAGTTGAATCAATTGTATGTGTGGACAACGGCAGATACTTATAATGATGATCTGAATACATTCTCTGCTAATCGTTCGAATTTCGGGGCAAATATTGCTACTCTGTTTTCGAATACCGGTGGGGGTGGTGTTGCATGGTTGGATCAACTGTGTGGAAGCAATGAATACTACAAACACGGATTCTGTGGAGCTGTTGGTGGAACGGTAAATGCGATTCCAACCTATAGCTGGGCGGTAAACGTAACAGCGCATGAAATCGGGCACAATTTGGGATCACCACATACACACGCATGCAGCTGGACAGGTGGTGCAATTGATGGTTGTGGTCCGCAGGCCGGCTATTCTGAAGGTTGTAACGGGCCAATTCCTTCGAATGGAGGGACGATCATGAGTTACTGCCATTTAACAAGTACCGGAATGAATTTTACGCTTGGTTTTGGTCCTCAACCTGGGAACCTGATAAGAAGTCGGGTAAATAGTTGCATCACCTTAACTTGTAATACCGATGGTGGCGGGCAAACATGCACGAATGCGTATGAACCCAATGAAACACAAGCAGCTGCTGCTGTGTTGACGAGTGGAACGGCTGTTTCTGCTGCAATTGCAACCTCCGGGGATGCAGACTTTTTTAAGATCACCACTTCAACAACGACAAATAATGTGTTCAACTTAGTTGGACCTTCAGGTGTAGATTTCGATATGGTTATTTACAACAGTGCCGGAACCCAGATTGGTTCAGGAGCTGGAGGTACAGCAACGGAATCTGTTACATTGAACGGACAAGCTGCCGGAACGTATGCTGTGAAGATTTTTGGGTATAACAATGCTCTGAGTCCAACTTGTTATACGCTTACTGTTACTGCAACAGCTGTAACGAATTGTTCCACTGCTTACGAACCGAATAATTCAATAGCGGCGGCTGCAACAATTCCATTAGGAACAACTATTTCGTCTGCAATTTCTTCAAGTACAGATCAGGACTATTTCAAAGTCACAACTACTTCTGTTGGAACCCATCAATTTGCATTGGCAGGACCAAGTGGGGTTGACTATGACCTGAATGTGTACAATAGCGGTGGAACGTTGATTGGATCAGGAACTGGTTCAACTGCAACAGAGAATGTGTCGATCACAAATCTGGCTGTTGGAACTTATACGGTTCGGGTTTTTGGATATAACGGTGCGAATAGCCCAACTTGTTATACATTGAATGTGGCAAAAACTTCGGCTGTTTTCTTTGGCGAAGAAACAAATCCTTCAACGTATTCGGTTTATCCGAATCCAACAAAAGACAAATTAGCCATCAGTTCATCAAATCCGGATGAAATTATGAAAGTGGAAGTAATGGATTTGAATGGGAAAGTGCTTTTGACCAATGAATTACGAAGCAATGCGACAATCGATGTTTCGGACATCAGTTCAGGGATTTATTTCGTGAAAATTGGTTCAGTGAACAATGAAATACCACCAATCAAATTTGTGAAGGAATAACAACTAACTGCTAATCCTGATGAAGGGGACGCGATTCATTGCGTCCCCTTTTTTATGGAGAATATTGTTAAGAAATCTCGCAATGCGTTGTACTCTCTTGATGGTATATATTGATTTTTTTACACTCAAAAGGGGATTGGTTCTAGCCTGAAATGTTGTGTAGCTTTGCAAAGAAAATCCGGAGCAACGATTGACGGAAAATCAATTCAGTGTTTCTTTAAATATTAAACCAATACCCAACTACTACTCACGAAAAAGACTGTTGTCGGCCAAGGCGGATAGCAGTCTTTTTTTTGTTTAAGAGATTTTGACTCTATTCATTTGTGTAAAATGTACGTATAGGTGACTGAATGCTTACGCTAAAGCTCTTCACCTTCGAGTAACCACTTCGGTGGAGCAAGGTCAGCACAAGCGCAGCGAAGTCGAAGTCACAATAAATTAAAGTATCCATTCTGGTCAATCGCACCTCCATTTAAAAAAGTGCCTTTGAGATGGAAGTAATAGGTTCCGGATTCCATCATTTTTCCAGGTAGGAAGTAATCCAGTTCGTAAGAAACATGCAATATATTTCCCCAACGATTATAAAAAGTAATTTCCAGTTTCTCAATAGGACACGGACTATCAAATTGTACGTGAACCCGCTGGTCTCCGCAGCCTTGTTTTTCGAGTTTTGTTGGGGCTTTAACAGTACAAGAGTCAGTGGATTGCTGCCCAAATAAAACTCCTTGAAACGTTAAAAATAAAAGTAGGATTGTGATTTGTTTCATAGCTGTTCTTACAATTGTAAAAACGATTGGTTCATTCTGGGGTTGCTTCCATTCAAATCTGAGTAAATTAACGTTTACTTCCTGAAAGAATACTAAATTTGCACCCAAAATTTGTTCATTATGAAATGGTTTCTTCTCCTGTTGATCTTTTCCACATCCACTCAATTTTACGCACAAGACAAGATCGAAATCTGGAAACCCAATAAGAAAGGTTCTTTTTACATCTATTGGGGATGGAATCGCGGAGCATACACGAAATCAGATATTACATTTTCTGGAAAATCGTATAATTTCAAATTGGACAATGTAATTGCAAATGACCGTCAGTCTTTATTCAAAGCAAATTTGTACTTCAATCCAAAAACGATTACAATTCCTCAGTATAATTTGCGATTGGGGTATTATTTTAAAGATAAGTATGAGATTTCATTTGGTGCCGATCATATGAAATACGTGATGAAACCTTTTCAGACCGTGAACATGAATGGGAACATTGAAAATTCAGGGACTCCTTATGATGGTGTTTACAACAATCAAGCGATGATGGTAGATACTTCATTTTTAAAGTTTGAACACACAGACGGTTTGAATTATCTGAACGTAGAAGTCAGAAGATCGGATGCATTTATTAACGTGAAACATTTCAATTTAAGTGTGAATTATGGAGCGGGGGCAGGAGTATTAGTGCCACGCACAAATACCACACTTTTGGGAAATCCACGCCACGATGAGTTTCACCTTGCAGGTTACGGACTTGGTTTGGCCGGAGCGGTGAAATTGAGTTTCTTCAAGTATTTCTTTATTCAGGGTGAGGCGAAATACGGCTTTATTCACATGCCCGATATTCGTACAACAAGAAACCCGGAAGACAAAGCAAAACAGCATTTTTTCTTTATGCAATACAACATCGTTTTCGGAGCTCAATTTCAACTGACAAACAGAGTTAAGAAGGTTAAGTAATTACGAATTACGTCCCGATAGCTATCTGGATACGAATTACGAATTATTGATCATTAATTCTTTTTCAGAGGAAACTTTGCATTCTCTTCTCTGCGGTTATAGACGTTTTTAAATAAAACTTCTGTGTTCTGCCCCAAGGGCAATTCCTTCTTGGAAGGAACCTTCGTCTTCATGTGCTTTGCACATTTTTGCGGGAAATTTATTTTGAATTCTTCGTTTTGAATAGAAGAATTTTAGGATCTCCGCTTTGCCCCTCATTGGAAATATATAAATCTCCATTTTGCATAATAGCAATTCCTTCTGCTTTATTGAACTTTTGAGGATCCAATACTTCTAAGTGAATGATTTTACCTTCTGAATTAAATACAAACAGGTAATAATCCGAAGCGCTTAATACATAGAGCAATTTACTTTCCGGATGAATGTAAATAGCAGAAATCTGAAATTTCAATGCAGGTTCTTCTTCGGTTGGATTCTTTTTACTTGGTTTTGTGGGGATTTCGATCTGGTTTTTAGCAGCAAAATCCTTGATAGAATTGATGTCGTAAGTATAAAGAGGTTCGGGCTTCAATTTGTTTTGTTTCAGATCGAAAGCATAAATGGTACGCAGGTTTTTGAATTCAGCACCTTTAGCAATCTTACTCTTGGAGCCAATCAATAAGCGATTGTTTTTCGGATCGAAACACAAACCTTCGTTATCCTTGTTTGGAATTCCTGTTGCAATAGAATCAAGAGACCATTTAGCAGATTGATAGTTGCGAATCCGGAACAAGGTGGCATCGCTTCTTAGTACAAACATGTCTTTTCCGACTGTTGCAATCCCCTCATAATCCCCTGAACCAGCAAAATGAATTTTATGTTTGATCTGCTGGTTTTTCAGGTCGTAAATGAAAATAGTTCCTTCTTCATCCTGAACACAGGCAAGCGTTTTAGAGTCAATGATGGTGAGACCTGAAACTTCTCTCAATTCATTCGGAAGAATGATAACCTGCTCTTCTTGTTTCAGATTGTAGGGAATAGCATTCTGGGAAAAAGAAGTCAATCCGATCAAAATGAAAATAACAAGGAGTAATTTATTGCTCATACAGTAAATGTAGTAAAGGAGGCGGAAATTTATTTTTGCTTTAAGAGGAATTAACGATTTTCTTTAAAAGACTAAAGACATAAGATGAGAGACTAAAGACTATTTTCGTCTTGAGTCTTCTGTCTATAGTCTTAAGTCTCAGAGTCCGGAAGTCATTTCATGAAACAGCTTTGCATTTCGGATAATTTCAAGAAGTTCTGGTTTTTTGAGTAGGCTTTGGCTCATTTCTACATAACGCGTTTTTTTACCCGTTCCTTCCAGTAATCCGTGTTTGTTTGAAAGCTCTGTACCCTTACTGAAAGATAATTTCACTCCTTTTTGAGATGGAAGCAAAACGCAAATCATTCCTTTGTATCCTGATCCGTAGCTGAAAGCAAGCATTTTTGCTGCAATGTCTAATTCCTGCTGACTATTCGGAAGTTCCTGCTCCAATAAAAACTGCGTTTTAAGAAATAGTTCTCTAACCGGATGAGGATATCCTCCTAAAAAGATCGCTAATGCAGAACTCATTACAAATCAAATTTTCGTTGGTTCAAATCTTTGAATTTACTCACTTTCTGAATATAAAGTGCCCATAGAATACTGCCTCTGTAAAAAGAAATGGGTGCTTTCGTATCTAATTTTTTCCATTTCCGGCGTTCCTTCATAGAAGATGGAAGATAATTGTAGAACGATATATGTGCTTTGAATACGGCCCAGAAATGGGGGAATTGTCCTCTGAGTAAAAAGATAAAAGCAGCCAATCCATCAAAACACAATCTTCTGAAGAGAACATAAGTGAGTCCAATACGCTGATTTTTGTGGATCATTAAAAGACTGTTTCTGAAATTCAAAAAAGTCTTTTTCGGATTCATATAATTGAGTGTTCCTCCTCCAACATGATATACCACACTTTGCGGATTTACCTCGAAGTGCAGTCCCATTCTCTGAATGCGCCAGCAAAGGTCAATTTCTTCCATGTGAGCAAAGAAACGCTCGTCCAATCCGCCTGCTTCCCAATAGATTTTGGAACGGATCATTAAACAAGCTCCGGTAGCCCAGAATATTTTAGAAGGATAATCGTATTGACCTTCGTCTACTTCTACATGATCCATAATTCGCCCGCGGCAAAAAGGATAATGGTATTTATCTAAAAAGCCTCCGGAAGCTCCGGCATGTTCAAAGGTGTTTTTCGTTTTAAAAGAATGAATTTTTGGCTGACAACCTGCAACTTGTTGGTTTTTCATTGTTTCGATCAAAGGCAAAAGCCAGTTTTCGCTTACTTCCACATCGCTGTTAAGTAAGACATAATAATCTGCCTGAATTTGTTTTAATGCATCGTTATATCCTTTGGCAAATCCGCCATTGGAATCATTGATTACAATTTCCAGTTCAGGAAAATGTTCCCTTGTCCATAAAACAGAATCGTCTGTTGAGGCATTGTCTGCAAGAACCACCCGAAAAGGTTTCGAATGGAGGATGACTTCTGGTAAAAATTGTTCTAAGAAATGTAAGCCGTTCCAGTTTAGAATGACAACGGCAATATCAGGATTTTGCACAGATACTCTTAATCTTGTTTGTAATAGTAGTTACTGTTGCCACCATATTGCTCGTTCCCGCTTTTACTGTCAACACTGCTGTTTGAGCTGTTGCGTTTTACAAGCATTTCCTGCCATTTGTAATTTTGCTGTTCTCCAACCATATCCGAATGCAATAAACGGTAAGCATTATTTACCAAATCCGGGTTGTAGAATACAAAACGTTTGTTGCTAAAAGTTTTGATTTTGTAATAATGCCAAATCTCATAAGGATATTCAGAGGGTGAAGTTTCGCGAACAATGATCGTATTGGGTTGTCCGTATTGCAGGAACACTCTTCCGCGATCCGTTTCAAATCCATCCTGAAAGTTATTACCGTAATTTTTCTGAACAAGTTGGACATTTTGCTTGTAGGTCAACCACTGGCTGGCTGCATTTGCGCCGGATGTCTGAACCCAAAACTGTTGAATGTGTTTACGATTCAAATCAGGACTTTTTGCTTTCAGTGTTTTCATGATCGATTTTACCTCAGCCGGTCTAGCAATAGGAATTAAACTTGCTAAATAGTAATCCAATGAATCGTCCGTTAAAGAAGCCTGGAATGAGGGATCTAGAATGATTTCGTCTGTATTTTCTGCGACTTCAATATCATTGATTCGTTCAAAGAAATAATCTGCAGCTTCACCAATTGTTTTGCTGTTTCGATCAATAATTTCTAATGTTAAATGGTAAGATCCGGAAGGTAATTTAGAGATGTCGATGTTTCTAAGAATAGGTACCACAGGACTAGCTTTTATTTTGGTAAATCTTGAAAAACCAGGCATGATCTGATTGGTTTGGGTAGAAACGATTTGTTGTCTTAAGCCGAAACTACTGTCCTGAATCTGGTTGGTGTTATACAATTCCACATAGTATGGAATGTTCGTCATTACCTGACTATAGAAATTGGAAATCCTTGGAAGGATCTCGTAACCACTTTTCTGAAAGGGGGATTCCATATTGCTGCTTGGTGAAGCGACTTCGGCAATCAAAATATCAGAGGTCGAAACTTTCGAATACTTTTCCGAAATCGTCATTTCAATTTGTCCGTCGAGGGATTTGTCTTTTCCATTAAGATCTGTAAGACTAACATGTGCAATGTAATTTCCGGGTTGTAGAGGAATGCGAATATTATCAAAGAAATCTTCTACAATCGAATCGCGCATTCGTGGACTTTCCAAAGCAAAAGCATTGGTATAAACAGTGTCTCCGCTTGGTTGGCTTGTTACGATAGTTGAAACCGCAATTTTTGCCTGAAGAACTGAATCAACGGGAGCAAACTTAATGGTATACGCTACAAATTGAAATTGTAGATCAATATATGGTCCTTGTTCAGGCGAATAATAACTTTTGTAATCAATGAATGCTTTCAATTGATTTTTCTGTCCAAACGAATTTGAAACCAGAAGCAGTAAAGTCAAAATCACCAAAAGTGGCTTTTTCATAATTCAAAAATAGGTAATGTAAAGTTAATGAATTTGGAGGGATTAACCGAAAAGGAATGGTCAGAAAAGAAAAATCATTGATTAAACGGTACTGATTCTCAGGTAACAAGTAAATAACTTTTAATTTTTTTTCAATTAATACTTGTCAAAAAGGAAAATAGCACTACTTTTGTCGCGGAGAATTGGCAGAGTGGTCGATTGCGGCAGTCTTGAAAACTGTTGTACCGCAAGGTACCGTAGGTTCGAATCCTACATTCTCCGCAGGAAATTGAATCCCGATGCGCCAATGGCGGATCGGGATTTTTTCTTTGGAGGTTTGCCGAAATTGATTTCGGTGAAAACACAAGAAAAAATTCCGATAGTTTCGTAGAAAACGTCGGGATTCACTTTGGTAAGCGATCCCCAGCGGGATCTATAATCCTACATTCTCCGCAGGAAATTGAATCCCAACGCGCCAATGGCGGATCGGGATTTTTTTATTTATGAATATGAAATAATCAGTAGGTACAGGATTAATCACGTACTTACTGTATGATGTATTTCCCGTTGGAATCAACTGACATCACAATGCTCCCCGTCCAGCAGGTACAATAAATCTCCTTCTTAATCTCTATTATTTCCGGGTTCATTTCTTCCTCCGGATACGCATGAACTCTAACTGTCTGATTACGTTTTGTAATGGAAGGTTGGTTGTTCAAAAGATCCACGATTAATTTTCTCGGATGTCCGTGATCCCATGCAGAACCGCCGTTTCTGTGTGTACTATCTCCGGCACTGATCAATGCAATTTTGGGACTCATGATGTCGAGAAATTCCTTGGTGGTACCGTTTTCAGCACCGTGATGCCCTACATGATAAAAATCCACGTCAAATAACGAAAGGTTGTTGTGGTATTTTGCGCTAAGGTATTCCATTCCTTCTACTTCCAAATCTCCGGTAAATAGCAGGGAGGACTTGCCGTAGCTTAGTTTAGAAACAATCGAATTGTTATTCGGGTCTTTAAAAGGAGAAGCAGTGAATTTGGTGTTATTGATGGTTTGTGGGGTTTTGATCAAAACTTCTCCCGAATACAGAACTAGTTTGGGAATCGTGCTTCCCGCATTTACCAAACCGGAAAGAGTGACTTCGTATCCTTTTGGCATCAAGCTGTCCATTAATTTGTAATCGATGAATTCCAATTT
This sequence comes from Flavobacteriales bacterium UBA7666, assembly GCA_002483265.1. GTDB lineage: Bacteria > Bacteroidota > Bacteroidia > Flavobacteriales_D > Crocinitomicaceae > Fluviicola. The sequence goes on from DLHO01000022.1 coordinate 105,609, forward strand.
GATCTGCTCATTCTTCGCAGCTTTTTCCACCTCTTTCGTCAACTTGAATTTAGTGGTGATAATTCGTTTAATGATGTAATTCTTAGATAAATCGGTTATCAGACTGATGTGATCGTAGTGATTGTGGGTAATGATCAGTACATCAATCGTTTTTTTTAGATCTGTTCTTCGTTCATAGAATTTAGACAGGTAGTTATTGAAGGAATCACGACTCGGTTTGATATTATGCAGTTCTCCACCCACATCAATTAGAACAACTCCTTTACTGAACTCGAGTAAAGTGGCATCAGCCTGGCCAACATTGATAAAATGGGCTTTGAAGTCATCAGCCTGAACAGAAAAACTGAAAACCAGCAGGATAGTGAATAGTATTTGTTTCATGTTGTAGTTTTAAAGTGGCAAAGTAGTAATTTTAATCTCCGAAAGCAATCGTTATTGAAATGACACCAAAAGAAGTTTTAGTGCAATGGATTCCCTTAAATCTTGATTAGAAGAATGAAGCAGGCAGATCTGATCGAACTCATTGAAACCAACCAGTTAATTGAAAAGGAAATTACGCTGGAACGCAACGCCTTTCTTAAAACCGAAGGAAGTATCGATACCAATATCTATTTTGTGGAAGAGGGAAGTTTGCGTGTGTATGTCATGGATGAAAACGAAGAACGGACGATTCGTTTTGGTTATCAAAACAATATTTTGGTTTCACTCGATTCCTTTTTGACTGAGAGACCCTCCGAATTCGTGATTCAGGCATTGAAGAAAACACGGGTAAAGATTATCCCCAAAAAAAGATTTATGGATTTCATTAACAAGGATGATAGTGGATTAAAGCTTTGGGTGAAAATTCTGGAAGATTTAGTGCTCCAGCAAATCGAACGGGAAAAGGACTTGTTAATTGCGTCTCCGAAAGAGCGTTTTGAACGGGTGTTGAAACGGAGTCCCATCTTGTTTCAGGAAATTCCGAACCGGCATATTGCAAATTATTTGCGAATGACTCCCGAAACACTTTCACGCTTAAAAAAGTCTTGATCTCGATCAATGTTTTTTGCTTGCCTATGTAGGATCTTTGTCAAAAAAACACCGATCCGCCGTGGCGGAGGATCTAAATAAAAGAAGATGAAAATACAGACAGAAGCATTGTTGGTGGATTTGACAAATAGAACAAAACAACTCATTCAGGAGGCAGAATTGTTTAAAGAGAAATCGGAAGAGGTTTTGAATTACAAGAAAGATCCAGCCAGCTGGAGTGCGTTGGAATGTTTGGAGCATCTGAATTTATACGGTCGGTTTTATCTTCCGGAAATTAAAAAACGCATTCAGGAAGGAAAAGGGAAGAGTGATCCGGTTTTCAACAGTGGCTGGCTGGGGAACTATTTTGCCAATAGTATGCTGCCAAAAGATCTTTCGACAGGTTCAGGATTGAAAAAGATGAAGACTTTCAAGAATATGAATCCGATCAATAGCCAATTGGATAAACAAGTCATTGACGAATTCCTGAATCAACAAAAGGAGCTCCTTCAATTATTGGAAGAAAGCCGCAGGATTAGCCTGAATAAAACGAGAACGGCTATCAGTATCTCAAAGCTGATTAAATTGAAATTAGGGGATACGTTCCGTTTTGTGATTTATCACAATCAACGACATATGGCGCAGGCACTTCGACTCCGCTCAGTGACCTTGCCCCATGAATAATAAATCTACATTAAGATGTTTGAGTGTTGGGAATCTTGGATGAAGCGTTAACGGGAGTTGAATTTGAGGTGGCTGAGCGGAGTCGAAGTCACCCTATCCGTGTTCCGTTTTTAACCTTTCGTTCCGGTTGAAGCAAAGTCACTTCTTTGTTTTCTCCAATTCCTCCCAATACCAAACATTCGCTCATCATATTGGCAATTTGTTTGGGTGGAAAATTGATCACGGCAACTACTTGCTTTCCAATTAATTCTTCAGTATCATAAAGTGCTGTTACTTGCGCAGAAGTTTTTCGCAAGCCGAATTCCCCGAAATCAATCGTGATTTTATATGCGGGATTACGCCCCTCAGCGAATATTTCTGCTGAAATAATGGTTCCAACACGCATTTCCACGTGCATAAATTCATCCCATGTGAGTGTATTCATTGTTTTGAATTTAAATCGATTTCTTTTTGAAGTTAAAATTAAAGATAGAATCCAAACGAAGCACTTCCCGATAAAATGACTTCTGAATATTTTGCTGATTTCCTTCTGAAAGCTTTTTTTTGTTATAGAATCCTAAAAACAGTGGGTTTCAGCGTTAAAAAAAGCCAAATGGAAGCCAAACTTTTAGCGAGCCGGATAGTTTTGTGGCAACTTTTAAAATCATTCTATGAAATCACCTAAATTGTTTCAAGTCGCCGGTATTACCGGTGCAATTTTTCTAACAAGCTTAGGAGCATCTGCTCAAATTGAAAATCCCCCATCCGTAAAAGGACGTTGGGGATTGAGTACTGGAATGCTGTTGGATCGCTATAAAATGGATCTTTCTGTTAGTCAAGGCGCTAAGAAATTTGGGGTGCTGCCTATGTTAACTTACACCCACGGAAAAAACCAATTTGAATTAGGACCTCAATTTTTACTGGCAGATCCGAATACCCGGGATGTTCACAAATATTTTGGAGTGAATTTCAATTATAAGCGGTATTTTAATGGGTTTGGAAACCGTTTTGTACCGTATTTATTTAGTGGAATCGGGTTTTCAACAAACAGATCGAATACGGTTGAGGATCACGGGAATGGATTGTTAACTTCAAGGTATTATTATAATTACAAACAATTGGGAGTTAACTTGAGTATTGGTTATGGATTAGAATGGCAGATTGGAAGAGGGGTTTATTTGGGATCGTCAGTCAGTTTTAATCCGGGAATCTATTCTGTTCAGAAATCCGATTTTATGACCAGTAGTACAAATTTGAACGGGGTCAATCAGAAAAGCGGAACTTTCGGAAGACTTGATTTTAATGTAAATATGCAATTGGGTTATCGTTTCGGTAAGTAGTTCAAAATAGATCTAAAACAAAACGCCATTCATCAGCTGACGAATGGCGTTTTTATATTTTAGGGATGAGTTATTTACCTAACAACACATCCACCGCTTTTTTCAATTGTGCATCTTCGCCTTTCAACATCGTGTTGTAGTCGTTTGCGATCTTGAAATCCGGTTCGCATTGGTTGTTCTCATAGTATTTTCCGTCCATGGTCATTACACCCACTTGCGGAATTCCGAAGACCAATGAATTGTCCTGAAGGTTTTCCCACCAAACTGCTGTTCCTGTTCCCGGTACCGGCATCCCAATCAATTTCCCGATATTCAATGTTTTGTAAACAACCGGAAACATGTGTGCATCGGAATAGTTTCCTTCGCCCATGATCACACAACTTGGTTTGGTCCATTTGGAGCCAGGCTCAATTCCGATTTTTTGTCCTCTCGGAACGAAATTGATGTATTGTTTTCCGGACAGGAACGTTGCCAAATCATCGTGTAGCCATCCACCACCGTTGAATCGGGTATCAACAATCAAAGCCTCTTTGTTGATGTATTTCCCCATTACCTGATCATAGAAGTCGCGGTAGCTTCCATCATTCATTCCGCGAACGTGCATGTATCCCAATTTTCCACCGGATAATTTCTCGGTCATGGCCTGCATGCGTTTTACCCAGCGCTGATAAAGTAATTCACTTTGTGCGCCGTTAGAAATCGGTTTGATGATCTCATCCCAGCGTTTTCCGTTTGCAGGGTCGTAAATGGAAAGCAGTACTGTTTTGCCTGATTTGCGGTTCAAAAGCGAATAGTAATTCAATTCCGGTTTGATCTCAACACCATCAATCTTCTCAATGATCGCTCCGGCTTTTATTTTTGTTTCGGAACTAACTAATGGTCCTTTGTCCAGAATCTCTGCAATTTTCAATCCTGTTCCAGTGAAACTTTCATCTAAGATCACCCCAAGCTGCGCTGTTTCATCTGCACTTTGACGATGCGGATAATAACGACAACCGGTATGAGAAGCATTCAATTCGCCCAACAATTCGCTGCTCATTTCTGCAAAATCGTAATTGTTATTGATGTGAGGAAGGAATTTTGCATAAGTTGTTTTGTAATAATCCCAATCCGTTCCCTGAAGATCCACGACATAGAATTTTGTTTTCACTTGTCTCCACATGTGTTCAAACAAATAAGCACGTTCTGCATAACTATCTTGTGTGCGTTCCGCTTTGAATGGAATATCTTTTCGTTCGCCTTTTTCCAGATCTAAACGAGTGAGTTTACCTTCAATAACGGCATAGATGTTTTTTCCTTCTTTGTCCATGGAAGTACTCCAAACTCCTCCAGCTTTTAAAGGAATCAAAAGTTTTGTTTCGTGATCTTTGAAGTTGCGCACATATAAATTGGTTCCGTCCTCATTAGGAGTCAGGTAATACAATTTTTCTCCTTTCGGATCCAGGAATGCATCTTGTAAGAAAGAAGAGTTTTCGGTCAAGCGAACTTGTCTGTCCATTAATCCATTCAGATCAATCTTCAAGGGTTCCGTTTTCTTCGTTGTATCGGCTTTTTCACCTTTCCCTTTTTTCGTGGTTTCAGATTCTTTGGATTTCTCCTTCTCTTTATCGCTTTTCTCTTTTTGTTCTTTCCAAAGCTCGTAATCTGCTTTTTTCATTTTGAACAAATCATAGGCATTCTGATCCAGGAAAAGTGCATATGCATCTTGCTGAGAGCCATGACTTGCAACATTCTTCATTCCATCACGATTAGAGAACCACAAAATGGCTTTTCCATCCATTTGAAATTTCGGACCGCCATTTGAGAATCCGTTTTGTGTCAGTTCGAGCATTGGTTTCCCGCCGCTTACATCTACTAGTCCAATTTGCTCATGCCAGTTTCCGTCTTGTAAGAAAGAAACCAGAATGTACTTGCTATCCGGTGACCAATTGAAAGTTTGATCTCCATCACTGTATGAATAGTTTTTCGTTGCAGGCAACACGTTGCGAATCTTTTTGCCGGCGATATTGTAAACACTTACAGCCGTTCTGTTTTCCAGGAACGCAATTTCTTTTCCATCCGGGGAATATTGTGGTTGGAATGATTCGTTTTCAGTGACTACCAATGCATCTTCTTTCAAAAGGGTAGAAGCATAGAAATGACTGTCTTCTTTTCGGATCATGGTTGTTTGGTAAATTCCCCAGATCTTATTTCGTTCAGATGCATACAAGATTGCTTTACCATCAGGTGAGAAGCTGATGTTGCGTTCTTCTTCCGGCGTGCTGGTAATTTGCTTCGTAACTCCATTTTCCAATGAAACAGCAAAAACATCTCCATGACTGGTGAAAACAACTTCTTTGCCACTTGGTGAAACTGCAATTTCTGAAGCTCCTCCGGTTTCTACTTTGTTTTGAGTGTCCGCATTGCGGTCTTCCGTATTGATCTGAATGCTCACTTTTTCAGGATTTGCACCGTCTTTTTGAGTGTAAATCTCTCCGTCATAACCATAACACAAGGTGTTGTTCTCAGAAATCGAAAGAAAACGAACCGGATTTTTATCAAATTTTGAAACTTGAGTTGCAGAAGTGGGTGAGCTTGGATTCATTTTCCAAATATTGTATGAACCACTTTTTTCACTTAAGTAGTAAATGCTGCTTTCATCATTATTCCAAACAGGGTTGCGGTCTTCTCCGCCGAATTCTGTCAGTTTCGTGAATTTATCACCGCTTTTTTCATACATCCACACATCGCGTGTAACAGACGATTGGTGGTGTTTTCTCCAGGAATCTTCGTATCCTTTTTTGTCGTGGAAGATCATTTTTGTTCCTGCCTTGTTCCATTTAATGTTTTCAGCAGTGATCGAAAGCTCTTGTTTTTCACGTCCTCCGTCAATTCCAACAGAATAAATTTCGCCCAAAGCTCCGTAAGGAAATTGGGTCATTGCTGCATTGTCAACACGTGAAGCAATGAATACCACTCTTTTTCCATCCGGTGAAAGGCATTGTGGGTAATCATTACTGGAATGGAGCGTCAATCTTTTGGTTGTTCCACCTTGCAATGGAACGGAAAACACATCAAAATTTCCATATCGGTCTGATGCGAAATAAATTGTTTTTCCGTCGGGAGAAAAGACCGGCATAAAATCGTATGCGTCGCTTAAAGTAATTGGAGCGGCTGTTCCTCCGGTTGCAGGTACCTGATAAATATCACCCTTGTAAGTAAATACGATGGTTTTTCCATCAGGGGAAATAATGGGATAACGCATCCAAAGTGGTACGTTTGATGTTTGTTCCGGTGGGTTAGGCATTCGAAGGCTCATAACCATTGCGCCAATCATGACCCAAGCAACTAGTTTCTTCATATAGTGAATTTAGGCTTTAAATGTAGAGAAAGTTTGGAGAATATGGTTGGGACAAATGTAGGACGGACAATTCTGACTGCGAATTGCGAATGCCGAGTTACGAATGGAGTATACACAAAATGGCTAAGTTCAAATCTTAACTAAATTCTTTTGCTTTTCGGTTACAACCTTTTCAAACATTGTGCGTTATATTCTTAAATAATATTTAATAATATAACCTTAATTAAAAACAGTAGGCTTATGAAGAGATTTACTCAAGTAGTTATGATGTGTTTGGCACCGGTTGCCTTCGGACAAACAAATTATACCGTAAATGCACAGGCATCGTCTTGGTCACCGAATGATCTGACTATTGATCTTGGAGATTCAGTAACATGGATAAACAATAACAATGGTTCGCACAATTTGAACGGGACAACAGCGACTTTTGCTGCAAATCCTGAATCATTTTCCATGTTGACAACAGGAACAAACTGGACGTTTGGAAAACGATTCAACGTTGCGGGTGTTTACATGTATCGTTGCAATGTTCACGCAGCAATGATGACTGGAAAAGTAACAGTGGTTGATCCGAGCTTAGGATTGGGAGAAAACACAGCGTCAACAATCACTTTTGGTCCGAACCCGGCAAATGAAGTAATCACGATTCAAACGAAAGCAACAGATTTCAATGTAGTGATTTACGATATGGCAGGTCACCAGGTTTTGTCTGAGAATTTGAAAAACAAAAACGAATTGAATGTTTCTTCCTTGAAACAAGGAACGTATGTGATTGAGATCCGTGCAGAAGGAACAATCGTTCAGGATAAGTTTATCAAAAACTAAGAACTTAGAATATTTAGAAGGAAGTCCGGATCAGTTTGTGGTTCGGACTTTTTTATAAAAAGCAGTAGCTTCTCCTATTTTTCTTTCCCCCAATAATAATAGAGTTTTCCTTTGGAATAAAACGTAGGAGATTTGGGTGAATCGTAAACTCCTTTTGTGTCAATACCGACCAATTTACAGCCGTCTTTTGCTGCTTTTTTCTTCATTTCCATGAGTTGTTCCTCATTTAAATCACTTACGGCATTTATTCTTTGAGTGATCTTAAGCGTAGATTCTCCCATAATATCCAATTTCCGTGGTGTTTTTCGGGATTCAATAATCCGGATTTCAACTTTCTGCCAGTCAATTTCGGTTGTTTTGTCCTGAGCATAGGAAGCCGTTCCGATCGCTAGTTGAAAGAATAATAAAAGAATACCAATTTTTCGCATGTCGGGTTGAATAAATTTCCGAAGATAATGATACGACTTTTTAGGATATCCTGATATCTTAAAATCTTGAGATCTATTTGCCCCAAACCGCTCAACCCGATCTTTCAGCCTCTTACTAATTGAACTCCGCATTTTGGCCGAATTTTCAATAAGTGTTTCGGGATTGCTAACAATTGTGTATATTTTTGCAACACTAATTTAAAGTAGTCATGGATACAAAAAATGAACTTTCAACTCCTCGTGTTTCGAAACTGGCAGAACATATCATTGGTTCTGAGATCATCAAATTAGCTGCAGAAGTCAATGAGAAGATTAAGCAGGGGGAAAAGGTTTACAATTTAACGATCGGGGATTTTAATCCGAAAGTTTTTCCAATTCCTGGTGAATTAAAGCAATTCATTCAGGAAGCATATGAAGATGATCAGACCAATTATCCGGCAGCCGATGGAATGTTGGAATTGCGCCAAGCCGTTTCTCAATTGTTGAGTAAGCGGGGTGATTTGGAATATGCAACAGACGAAATCGTGATTACAGGTGGTGCCCGTCCGGCAATTTATGCCATTTTCAAGGCAATTGTTGATCCGGGAGATGCGGTGATTTTCCCTGTTCCATCCTGGAATAACAATCATTATACCTATTTAAATAACACTCGTCCGATCTTGATTGAGACGAGTCCGGAGAATAATTTCATGCCGCGTGCCTCGGAAATTGCTCCTTTCCTTCCGGAAGCAAGTTTATTGGCTTTGTGTTCTCCATTAAATCCTACAGGAACAGTTTTCTCGAAAGAAGATTTGGAACAGATTTGTGATTTAGTGATTGCAGAGAACAAGAAACGTGAATTAGCTGGTGTGAAACCATTGTACGTGATGTACGACCAAATTTACTGGCCTTTGACTCATGGCTCAATTGAACATTACAATCCGGTTTCACTTCGACCTGAAATGCGCGAATACACTTTATTTGTAGATGGAATTTCGAAATCACTGGCAGCAACCGGAGTTCGTGTGGGCTGGACAATGGGGCCAAAATTCGTGATCAATAAGATTAAATCCATTTTGACGCATGTTGGAGCATGGGCACCAAAAGCAGAGCAAATGGCAACTGCGAAATACTTAAATGAGTTAAGCCAATACGATACCTATTTGAATCACATCAAGTCGGAAATTAACGCACGCTTGGTTGGTTTCTACAATGGAATTCAGAGCTTGAAATCTGCCGGGCATAAAGTTGATGCCATTGCTCCGGAAGCGGCAATTTATTTGACTGTACAATTTCAGTTGCACGGCTTGAGAACCGAATCAGGAAACGTGTTGGAAACCACGCAAGATGTAACGAAATATATTTTGGATGAGGCGAAAGTGGCGATTGTGCCGTTTTATGCTTTTGGCTCTTCAGATGATTCCAGTTGGTACCGACTTTCTGTTGGAACTTGTAAATTGGAAGATGTGGATGGTGTAATTTCGAATTTGAAAGTGGCATTGGAGAAATTGAAGTAAAGACAAATTAAATAGTTATTAACCCGGATTACAGCAGATTTGTAGTTCGGGTTTTTACTTTAGAAAGAGTTTTATTTACACGTGATTTAATTCGTTTTTGTGAAATAATTATCGAATTTCTAGTGAGAAAGATATTCACATTTTCATTTATTGAGGTAAGAATGAGCTTTTTGAAATGATTTTTTGATTAAATTTCACTCCCAGAACTAGAAAACTATATTTCAATTAAACTACGCTTATGAGAAAACTCGTCTTTTCTGTGACCTTGTTATGTGGATTTACGTCCTATTCGCAGGTTACACAACCAAAACATCAACAACTTGTCTCTCCACAGGGAGTTGAAAAATGCAGCCAGCATCACCACATGCGTGAAATGGAACTCAATGACCCTGCTCGTTTTGCAACGATTTTTAAAGATCCGCTGCCAAATCAAGGAACAAAACACAAACCGAATGTCACTGAGAAATTAACAGGTGTTATTTATACCATTCCGGTTGTTTTCCACATTATACACAATAATGGTTCGGAAAATATTTCGGATGCTCAGGTGCAAGATGCCTTAAATATTCTGAATCGGGATTATCGAAAATTGAATGCCGATACAAGCGCAATTGTAGCTGCTTTCCAGGGTGATGCTGCGGATGTGGAAATTCGATTTGTTTTTGCTACCGTAGCTCCAAACGGTGCATGTTTTTCAGGAATTACCCGAACCGTTAGTGTAACAACCAATGACGGTTCTGATGGTGAAACTCAAGTAGCTGCAGTCGTTAGCGGGAATAATGTTTACCAAGGAATCTGGCCTCATAACCGCTACTTAAACATCTACATAGCAAATGATATTGGTGGTGCTGCCGGTTATACCTTTAATCCGAACAACGGGGGAACGGCTCAGCAACAGATGTATTACAATGGTGTTTTTGCTTTGAACGATTACACCGGATCAATTGGAACTTCGAATGTTACGAATAGTAGAACGCTTACACATGAAGTTGGTCACTGGTTAAATTTATCTCACGTATGGGGGGCAAATAATAACCCAGGTTCGGCAGGTTGCGCTGGTACGGATAATGTAAATGATACACCGGCAACGCAAGGGTCACAATCTTGTGCGCTTACTCAAAATTCCTGTTCAACAGACAATGCTTATTGGGGATTTGATCAGATAGATCAGGTACAAAATTACATGGATTACTCGTATTGTTCGAGAATGTTTACACAGGGTCAGGTAGATAGAATGCGTGCTGCAATGATCAGTTCAGTGGGGGGAAGAAATAATATCTGGACAACTGCAAACCTGAATTTAGTAGGCGGTGGACCTGGAACTTCTTTGTGTGCATTGGATTTCAGTGCAAACCAAACAACCATGTGTACGGGAACAACCGTTACTTACACACCAAGTCAAACTTCCGGAATTGCAACTTATTCCTGGTCTTTCCCTGGAGGAACACCTGCAACATCAACAGCTGCAAGTCCAACGGTTACTTATTCTACAATAGGAGCATACAATGCAAGTTTAAGTGTAACTGCTACATCGAATGGGGCTACTTATTCCAAATCGAAAACAAGTTATATTACTGTAAATTCAGGTACAACGGTTAGTTTACCTATTTCGGAAGGTTTCGTTTCTACAACTTTCCCTCCAACAGGTTGGACAATTGTGGATCCGAATGGTTCTGGTACCTGGACACGATCGAATTCTGTAGGACGAGCACCTACCGCTGGAAATTCTTTAAGATTTGATAATTACAATATTGTGTCAGGCAGCGATGAGATGCGTTTACCAAAAGCAAATATTGCAGCTTATTCAAGCGCTCAAATGGTCTTTGATGTAGCTTATGCACCCTATAATACAGCTTATTTTGATGGATTAGAGGTGTTGGTTTCTATTGATTGTGGAAATTCTTTTACAACCGTATACTCCAAATCAAATACAACTTTAGCTACGGCTAATGCAACGACCAATTCTTTTGTGCCATCAACGACTCAATGGAGAAGTGAAACGGTAGATTTGACTCCGTATGTTGGTAACAGTTCTGTTTGGATTTCTTTTAGGAATATCGGAGGGAATGGTAATAACATCTATGTAGATAATATCAATATAACAGGAATCAGTGGTACTCCAGTAGCTCCGGTTGCTTCGTTCACTTCCACAGGTCAAACTGTTTGTGCAGGACAGTCGGTTACTTATACCAGTACTTCTACGAATAATCCGACATCTTATAACTGGTCATTCCCCGGAGGAACTCCTTCCTCTTCGACTACTGCAAGTCAGGTGGTGACTTATGCAGCTGCAGGAACTTATAACGTGACACTGACGGCAACGAATGCCGGTGGATCGAATGCATCTAACCAAACAGGATACGTTACGGTGAATCCTGTTCCGGCTGCACCAACAATTACTGCCGGTGGAGCAACTACATTCTGTCAGGGAGGTTCAGTTACTTTGACTTCTTCTGCAGGAGCAGGAACAACCTGGTCTAATGCGGCAAATGGAGCTTCAATTACTGTATCTGCTTCAGGAACGTACACTGCAACAACAACCGCAGCTTCTTGTACTTCTTCGCCATCAAACAGTATTTCAGTGACGATGAATCCAAACCCAAGTGTTAGTTTCGGTTCGGTTCCGATGCTGTGTTCAACTGATGGGCCGTATACTTTGATACAGGGAAGTCCTGCCGGAGGAACTTATTCAGGAACAGGTGTAACCGGAAATCAATTTAATCCTGCAACAACTGGTGTTGGTTCTACAACGGTAACTTATAATTTCACCAACGGAAATGGTTGTTCAGGATCAGCTCAAACTACAGTAGTGGTTGACGGTTGTGCATCCATTGCGGAAAATGAAATAGATTTGGTATCTGTTTATCCGAATCCGTCAACAGGATCGGTTACGATCAATTCCGGAGAAGTGAACTTAAATTCAGTGAAAGTATTTAATGCACTTGGTCAGGTTGTTTTTGAGATAAGTAATCTACAAACTTCAAAACAAGATGTAGATTTGAGAAATATGGCAAAAGGTGTTTATACCATTCGTGTTCTAACGGATGCGGGAGCACAACATATTCCGATCGTATTAGAAAAATAAGAACGACTCAATTAAGAGAAGGCTGTTATCCGTTGTGGCGGATAACAGCCTTTTTTTGTGGTGAAAATTTAGGGATGATTCGTCAATTCGCAATAGTGCGAACCAAAGAATAAAAAGTTGTTTTTTGAACAAATAAATAGTGTGACTGTTTTATTTAAATAAGCTGTACGGAAAATCGCAACAGTCAAATTCAAAACGCGGAATTCCGTTTTCTAATCCTATGCATACCTAGCAAATTTGTCCTGAAACTTAAAATTGAAAACCATGAAAAAAATAATTCTAATTTGTTTGGGCTTGTGTGTGTATGAATCGTTTGCACAAACCGCGCAGATGCCTTCAATGGTGATTGCAGGGATAGAGGTGAGGAACATTGCTTCAAATGAAGACATCCTTCGTTCAGTGATCTACAAAAGTTTGGTTAACTCTAAAAAGTATGTGGTAAACGACCGATATGATGTTGCAGAGAAATTGGGTGACAATAAGATGAAAGAATGCATGGGGAAAGATTGTCTTGGAAAAGTCGGAACCCAGCTAAGTGCAGATTTTGCAATGAGTGCCAGTTACGAAGGTTTAGGAGATCGGATTCTTATTTCAATGAAAATAGTGAATGTGAAAACCGGTGAAATTGAGCAGAATGAAATTGAACAATTTGAAAACCAACCACGTGAGTTGAATCGCATGACGGATATCATGATTTACAAATTACTTAAAATGGATGTGGATTTATCCGTTTACAAAGCCTTGTTTTTTAAAGACGGTCCAACTGCCAGTGCCGGATTGGGAAAAATGAATAACTCCGGACCCCGAATTGGTTTTGCAGTTGCTACCGGAGAAAATGGGGAGTTTTTTACCCGAAATGAACGAGATGGGGGCGTGGGAACATTGCCCGTTTTATTCAATATCGGCTACCAATTGGAGGTTCAATATGCCGGGAGTGAGAAGTTTAGCGGCTTGTTTGAGTTTTTGGGAAATGTTGCGGGAATGGAACATGGGACTCCAATTCCTTCACTTGCTATTATGCACGGTGTCCGCTTTGGGAAGGGGGCTTGGGAAATTGCTATGGGTCCGTCGTTTACAATGAAGCGCTTAGTTTCCGGAACAACTGACCACGATGGGAACTTTCATACCTACCAGGAATTGTATGATCTTGGGGTAGGAGACGCGGCAACTCATATGTCTTATTTTAAACGACCGGATACGCGTGGAGCAACCTATTTTTCTACCAATTTCATTTTCGCAGTTGGTAAAACTTTCCGACCCGGAGCTTTGAATGTTCCTTTAAACTTATATGCAAGCATGAATAAATATGGAACAACATATGGTGTTTCGCTTGGAATCAACATCACCCGATCACGTAAATACACCTACACCAAATAGATCAACATCAAAACCCTCGGCTCTGTTCATTTAAGTTGAGGGTTTTACTTTCATAGGTATTTGATTGGTTACATTTTTTACATAGTGTTAAATAAGAGTGTAAATGGTTTTATTTCGGCATAATATTTGTATTCGAAATATCCACTATTTATTAAACTATCTAAACCATGAATAAACTTTTATTCTTTTGCTTTTTGATCTCTTCCAGCGGATTTGGTCAAAATTTTACGATCTCAGATCAACACCATTACGGTACTTCGGATTCAGATAACCTCATAAAAACGATTAAATGCCAGGATTCCGGATTTTTAATGGTCTTAAATTCAAATGGAAGTAATCACGATAAAACACAGGCTAGTTTTGGCGAAAATGACATTTGGGTAGTCCGTTTGAATGCAGACAAAAGCATTCGCTGGGAAAAAACGTTCGGTGGAAATTTAAATGAGATCCCTTATTCGGTTGTGGAATTATCCGATGAAAACATTTTGATATTGGGGGCAAGTCCTTCAGGAGTTAGTGGGAATAAAACAAGCGGGAACTATGGATCTAATGATTATTGGGTACTTAAATTGAATGCTTCTGGTACTAAAATATGGGATAAGTCCTTCGGATCATCCAGTTATGATAACCCCATATCTATTCTTGAAATTTCCCCGTTAAACTATTTTATTTCGGGGATTTCAGGAGGAGGGGTTTCCGGTTCAAAGAACAGCCCAAGTTATGGGAGCTCAGACGTTTGGTGCATCGGAATTGATTCTTCCGGAACTGAGATCTGGCAACAGGCGTATGGAGGAACCGGTAATGATGGGGGAGTTATTTCTCCCTTAACAACAAGTATCTGTCCATTACAGAACGGGAATGTTCTGTTATTAACCGCTTCTAATTCCGGAGTTTCCGGAGTTAAAACCTCTCCGAATTACGGTATAACGGATGCATGGGTATTAGAAATAAATCCGGTTGATGGACAATTAATTCAACAAAACGGTTTTGGTGGAACTGAAATCGATTATCTATATCAAGCTCTCCAGATAGGAAATACGATTTACCTGGCTGGACAGTCCGGTTCAGGTGTGAGTGGAAACAAACAATCTGTTTTATATGGACAATCCTCTGCCTGGTTGTTGAAATTGGATGAAAACCTATCGATTCTTTCGGATCAATGTTTTGGAGGAACAGATCAGGCTAGTTTTCATGCAGGAATTACCAAAATAGCTAACGGATTTGTTGCTTATGGAGCTTGTAGTAATGATTCAAATCCTTGGGTTACAAGAGCTGTTAACGGAGATCATGATATGTGGCTTATGTGGTTTGATAATGCAGGGAATTACCAAAAGAATTATTCCTTTGGATCTGCAACTGGTTACGAAGGTATGACTGATCTAATTGAGAATTCACCTAATGATTATTCGGTTTCGTTTTGGATAAGTGGCGGAGCGGCAAACGGTGATATTAACGTAACCGGATATGGCTCTTACGATGCTTATTTACTTGATTTGACTACCAGTTTGGGACTTTCCGATCTTTCTGCCGCACCATTTTCGATCTCCCCCAACCCTGTAAACAATTCGTTTTCGATTAATGGATTAAATGAATCAGCTTTCTATGAAATTGCCGATATGCAGGGAAAAATCATTGAATCGGGTAATTACAATGGCGCGATCGACGTTGAAAAATTCAATGCGGGAATGTACACCATTCGCATGGTTTCAGGTTCTCAAACGAGTACCAATAAATGGATTAAAAATTAACTTGTTTTGAATATTGAAAATCCCGATCCTGTAGCTGCAAGACCGGGATTTTTTGTAACTCAAACTTTCAATCGTCTGGTAAAGCTCATTATTGCAGCCAGGACAATGAATAATCCCAAACTACCTATTATCAGCGCATAAGTTTCAAGGTTTACAATCACATAAAGGAAACTGTAAAGAATTGAAATGGCAGCGAGAATAGTGAGCGCAAACTTCAGCGATCGAAGAACAGAATAAGCATACCAGCTTAAAAGTGAAAGAATTCCGATACCTGCGGCAAGATAGGAGCGGGCAAATCCGAATTGCTCTGAGAAAGAGAGTAAAATGACATAAAACAAGACGAGTGAAAGACCTACCATCAGATAATGAATTGGATGGATGAGCATTTTTCCAATTAATTCGATGAGGTAAAACACGGTGAAGGTTAAAAGAATCACCAGAATGGCATATTTAACCGTTCGTTCATTTAGCTGATATTGATCAATCGCTTCTAAAAAATCCACTGATGCCTCAGACATTTTCCCATAGGGTTTGGAATGATCTATTCCGGCCTTTGTATTCTGAGCAATGTTCATCATATTCCAGGAACTTTTAAATCCTTTTTTGACTTCAAAGGAATCGGGGTTTGGGAGAGAAGTGCCGGAAAAGGATGGATTCTCCCAATTTGAAGTCATTTTGTACGCACTCTTTTTGGCAAAACCTTTTAGGATGATTTTCCCTGATCCATTGATGATGTAACTCGTATTGACTTTGATTTGGGTGGTTGATTTGTCAATAGTGAATGGAGCTGTTGCGTAGAATAACTTTTCCGGACTGGCTTCTGCCATGGTTTCCTGTTCAATTTCCAGTCCTTTTCCGTTGACTTCTATTTTTTCCATGTTCGAAATGCGGGTTTCTGCAAGTGTCAAGAGTCCGATTTGAGCCTTAGAGAGATCCAGATTCGGATTGTTCAGATTTGGTATGAACTCAGCTTTGGTGTAGTTGTTGGATTGAAAAACGGGAAAATGATAAATCCCTCGTTTCTTAGTACTTGCGCTAACATTGAGATTTGTTACTTCGTTTTCGGGGAAGAAGAATAGGTGTTTTTTGCTTTTATTGTTTTTTAGCGGAATTCTCAGAACAAGTCCCTTATACATGAAATCGCTTCCCCATTCGGAGCGTATTTCTTTTTTAATCGTTTCTGCGCGGTCTTTTCGTTCCTGAATCAGGAAGATGACTCGTGCCAATGGGGCAAGCAGGATGATTGTGATAGTTCCGATTAAAAGGAAACGCCCGAAAGGTGCATTTAAGAACTTCATGAAATCACTGGTTTCTGCTTTGTCTGTTTTTGATTGATTTTCCATTTCTGCAGTTTTAAAAGAACTTTGAAATTCAAAGTGGATGAATAAAAAAATAGTTATTTACTTGTTTTGATTAATTGCTCAAGCGCGGCCAGATGCTTGGCAAATGTTTGTTTTCCTAGTAAAGTTGCTTCATAAGTGGTGTTGGGTTTTTTACCAATAAATTGTTTTTTAATATCAATGTATTCCGATTGCTCCAGAGCTTTTATGTGAGATGCCAGGTTTCCGTCAGTCACTTCCAACAGTTCTTTCAAACGGTTGAAGTCGACGGCATCATTCACCATCAGAATAGACATGATTCCCAGTCTGATCCGATGGTCAAATGTTTTGTTGATATCTGAGATAATACTTGTCATTGCTTTTTATAATCGTATTTCAGATACATGTATGCACCATAAAAAATGTGACAGATTCCGAAACCGAACATCCAAAAGTACAAACCATAACCAATATACAGGCTATTTATCAATCCCAGAATGATAAAGATGAATCCCAAATTTCGTAAAGTTTCGAATGAATACCTGCTTGCATTGACCAACGCAATACCGTAAAACAATAGGGTGACAGGAGATACCAACCCAAAATCTCTTTTTGTGACTAAAATAATAGCGAATAAACCTCCGGTAACTAATGGAACCATGAAGCTCATAATAAACAGTTTGGATACTTTATTCCAAACAACTTCTTGTTTTCTTCTTGCTTTCCGTACAGAAAAAATCACTCCTGTGACGAATGATAAGACCATTACAAGCACGGCAATAATTGTTACGGTCAAAAATTCAGAAGAATTAAAACGGAGAGGAGAAATGAAACTTGCTCTCATGGAATACACGATTCCTGCGCCAATTAAAGCATAGGTTCCGGCAAGAATTCCTGAAATACCCGAAAGAGACAAAAACTTCGAGGATTTTTGCATCATCGATTGGATCTCCTGAAGCTGTGCTAAATATTTTTCATTTTCCATAAAAGAACTTTGAAATTCAAAGTAAATTAAAATAAATGAATTGCACAACTAATTTTTAGATTTTTTTTGAAAAGGTCCTTCGATTTCAGTCTTTTTTACATGAACATTTTTTCTCCGGAACCGGATCATAACCATGTCCGCCCCATGGGTGACAACGACTGATTCTTCTTGTTCCCAACCATAAACCTTTGATCGGTCCATGAATTTTTAAAGCTTCGATCATATAAGCGGAACAGGTTGGGTCATATCTGCATGCATTTGGAAGAATAGGACTGATGATCCACTGATAAATTTTTACCGGGACGATCAAAATGGAAATAAAAAATTGTCGGATGTATTTCATGATCTTCTTCCCGACAAAGTTACGTAAGAATGGAATACTTATTTCGTAATTTTAGCCAATACTTATGGAAGAAATTCAAAAGAAGCGAAAGAAGAGCATTGCATTTCGACTTGGAAATACGTATTTGAGTAAAAAGACGGCAACTATCCGAAACGAGGAAAGACATGGCTATACCTTAAATCCTGGTCAAAAAAAACAGCTAAGAAATCTACAATTAAGGGTTTATTTGATTGCTGGAATTATTGGAGCTTGCGCTGTTATGATCGTCATTTTTCCCTTTCACTTCACCAATCTATTGGATGCACAGCATTTTGATCTTTTCGGATACCAATTTGACTTTGAGCTTTATTATACCATTTATGCAGTTGCAATGATCTTTCCGGAGATCTGGCTCTTGAATATGCTGAATATTTATGCGGTAAGAAAAATTTGCGAGATCTATAAGTATCCTTCTGTTTCTCAAAATGATTATCAGGAGCAAGTAGCCTTGTTAACAGAAGCTGGATTGGAAATGCCGGCAAAACATATGCAGTTATTGGAAATTGATCCTTACATCGGACTAACCCGGTTTTCGTATTACGCATTGTTGATTGGTACCAAGTTGAAAGCTACTTTGTCAAATGTATTGATGAAATTTTTGGTCAGACGTTTTCTTGGAAGGTATGCTTTGCGGATCATTACTGATCTGATTGGGATCCCCATTTTTGCCTTTTGGAATGCGTGGAGCAGCAGGCAAGTCATGAAAGAAACACAGATGCGAATTGTTGCTGCGGCCGCCACCAAGGATTTCATGAGCGAATTCTCAACAGAAGAATTGATTCAGGTTAAAGAGGGTTTCAACAAATTATTTCATTTTATTGCTCAGCAAAAGAGACAGTACAATTTTGCACTTTACTCTTTTATGAAAGAAATGCTGGCAATTTTTCCGGATCTCGACTTAAAATATGCGAAAGAAGTGAAGATCGATGAGTTGTTTACTTCGAATCCGGAGGAAAATAAAGTGATTGCACGCTTATTGATTTTCGGGTTGATTGTGGACGGAACCCTTTCTGTGAAAGAGCGATTAACGATTCGTAAAATTGCAAAAGAAGACTGGTTTCCGATTTCTATCGATGAGATGGAGCTTATTTTGAAAGGATATGTAAACGGAGAAGGATTGAAGAGATTCTGAATGAGAATGATGGAAACAGCCTTAAATCGTTAAAATTTCTGACAACTCTTGTGTTTTTCCACTCATTTTCTTAATTTGCATTACCCAAAACCCACAAACAACAATGAAACGCAAAACTCTCCTTGCAATACTTGCGTGTATTCCATTTATTGCTTCTTCTCAAAATTCCACCTGGGAAAGAGAAATGATCGCTGTTACCGAAGGTACTTCTGAACACATTATTATGGGATCCGCAGGAATTGAGGCTGCGCAGTGGGATCAGCTTCAACATCCAAAATTCTGGCAGCAGATCATGATTCTTTCACCGGATTCCGTTTTGGTAAATGTAGGAGCCACGAGACAGATCATTGCAAAAATGTCGAATAAAGACTGGCATGCTCAAACGGAGGCTCAAAAAACCATTTTTAAAGATAGTATTCGCACCTTGTTCAGCTTGAATGCGGACGAACGGATCAACGTCACCACTGGAAAAAACGACTTCTATCGTTTTGATTTGGTATTTGAAAGTTTGCCTAAAGGTGTTTCTGCATTTGAAGGTTTTGGTGTAGATCCGTGGTATGCGCAATCTATTTTATTAATTGAAAGTCCGGGAAGAATGCAGAAATCGTCTGTTGGTGCTTACGGTCCTTTTCAATTAATGCCAGCGGTTGCCCGTTCGATGGGATTGACTGTCAATCGTTCCGTGGATGAGCGAAAAGATTTTATGCGTTCGGCTTATGCCGCATCTCAATTGCTCAAGCGTATTTGTATTCCTTCAGCGAAAGGGATTGCAGAAGGTGCCGGCTTGGTTGTGGATGAACAATCCATTTGGTTTCGCTTGTTGACAATGCATGTTTATCACGCAGGAGCTTTGAATGTGAAAGCTGTGGTAAATGCTATTGGACCAGTAACTTCCGGAGAAGAGTTAATCCAGAAAATGTGGGTTACTAGTGCAGGAAGTTTCGGGAATTGTTCTCAGAACTATTCACAATTAGCATTGGCGGCACATATTCAATTGGGACAAATTATTTCAAATAAAGCGTCTTCTGTTTATGAATGTAGTAAGGCATTTGTTTCGGATGAACCAATCCTTACCCCAAATTAGGATAAGGATTGATTGTGATTCTTTAGAATTGGAAAATCAGCCCCAAGGTTGGAGTAACGGTAGCCGACTCGTTTTTTAAGAGTAAAGGAATTCCGTTTGAACCATCTGATTTTAAAGGCTGTCCATCTGTTGTGGCAAATGCGGAATTATCATCGGTTCGTTTGAAAGTGTAGTATGGAGTTCCTTGTTGTTTGGTTGCCAGAATATTTTGTATATCAATGAAAAATGCCAAACTGGTAGCTTTAAAATTCCATGTTTTGTCGATGCGTAGATCCAGTTGACTGAATAGTTTCAATCGCGCGGAGTTTACGTTGGCGTAATCAAGAACTCCATTTCCGGTTGTGGGATAGGCAAATTGAGAAGCAGTTAAATTATAGGGAGTATATGGAACACCACCCGCCAAACGGTATTTTGCACCTAGTTGCCAACTCTTTTTAAACTTATAACCTAATGTTCCAGAAAGTAAATGTTGGTTATCCCACGCAGAAGGAATTAGTACACCGTCTGCTCCCGAAAATTTACTTCTTACATAGGTATAACTGACAAAATAGAATAGTTTTTTGACTAGTTTTTGCTGGATGAAAACCTCAAATCCGATCGTTTCTCCTTTTCCTGAACTCTTCACGGCTTCATTTCCTACAGCGCCATATTCTTGTCCTTGATTGGCCAAAGAAATTCCATTAGAAACTGATACCGGATAGTTGGAATACTGTTTATAGAATCCTTCCAAAGTGATTCGTAATGCTTCATTTGGAAGAAATTGTCCGCCAAACACATAATGTGTGGAACGAATATAATCAATGGATTTATTCACCAATTGATTGGTATCATTGCGATAACCTAAAACCGTGTATGTTGGTATTTTGTAATAAACTCCTGCACTCCCGGTTAATTCAAATTTCGGAGTGATTTTGAGTGCTGCTGATAGTCGGGGAGAGATGGTGGGAAGGGGATTCATCCCATCAGCTGTAAAAGTGTTTATGTCTGAGCGAATACCACCTGAAATTAATAACCGATCGGAGAAGAAATTACGAGAAAGTTGTGCAAACGCTCCAAATTTGAAGAAATCAATGGCGCTTTTGAAGCGGATTTCCAGAGGTGGAGTGATTACATTTCCGGCAGAATCGGTGGTTCCTTCATTCAGTTTTGAATAAATATCGGTATTGTATTTCACATACTGAGCAGAAATTCCAATGGAGTATTTCCACCCGTTTACATATTTATTTAGATCTGCGCGGAATTTATTCTCAATTTCTTGAGATTGCAATCCGAAGTTGCGAAACGCTTCGTTGTCATATTGCGCATCTTTGAATTGATCCAATTGGTTATTGAACATGTTTCTACTTAGTGCAAAATTGATATATCCTTTTTTGATTAAGCGTTTTAGTGTAAACCCAGTGGTGTAATTCCATTGAGTGATAAATGGTAAGGAGCGACGGAAATATTCATTTTCAGGACTTGCTTCCCGGGTTTCTCCAAAGTTGAATTTATCAATTGCTCCCAAGCCAATAAATGTCAGAGTAGTCTTTTCATTTAATCGAGTTGATAGCTTCAGCTGATAATCTTGGTAGCGTGGGCGGATTGGTAAATCAATCAGTTTGAATAACAAGTCCAGGTAGGAGAATCGTCCTGCTACTAAAAAATCAGTTTTCTTACCTAAAGGGCCTTCCAGGGTAATGGCAGATTCCGTTAAACTTGCGCGCACATTTCCGGAAAATTTTTGGTTGTTTCCTTGTCTTTGTTTGATGACAAAAGTGGAAGCCAAAGCATTATCATATCTTGCATCGAAAGCAGAAGAAGATAGTTTTAATTCTTCAATAAAAGAAACGTTGATTATTCCCTGAGCCCCTCCTGAACTTCCCTGAGTTTGAAAGTGGTTTAAAACCGGGATTTCAATTCCATCTAAGTAGTAAACATTCTCATTGGGAGCTCCTCCACGAATGATAATATCGTTTCGTCCGCCACCACCTGTTGATCCTCCAACCCCAGGAAGTGATTGAACCACTTTAGAAACATCGTAGTTTCCTCCGGGATTACTTTTAATTTCTTCCGAAGTAAGTCTTTGAACAGACAATGGTGTAACCATGTCGGTAGCATCCGCTTTAGTTGCATTTGAATTGGTAATTACAACTTCTCCAATTTCCGTTTCCGTTTCTGTCGTTTCAAAGTTTACAATTTGTGCATTTCCTGATGTTACAACGATATTGTACTTTGTAAGACTTTCATAAGTAGCCAAGCTGAATGTTACATTGTAAGTCCCTGTAGGAATTTCAAGTTGATAGTTTCCGTTTTCATCTGTTTTTACTGCAAAGTCAGTCCCTATTACTTTTACAATTCCATCCACAAGTAGTTCTTGCGTGTTTTTATCTCGTGCTACACCTTGTATGGTTCCAGTGGTTTGTGCACTAAGACTTGAATAATTGAAGAGAAATAGAATAAGAAATGGAATGTTTAATTTCATATGTTTTCGTATTTTACGAATCAAATATAATACGTAATCGTAATATAAAATACTTTTATTACAACATTTTTGTATTAATTATTGTATTTTCGTATTACAGTAAGCTATAAATGGAAAGTACTTTAGTTCAGTTGATAAAGCAGTATGAAGAATACAAGCAATCAATCAAGAATGATTTACAGGGAGATTCCTTAACTGGTTTTTTATTGTTTATGAATAAGCGATTGGGAAAAACAGGGGATAATGGTATTGATTTTGGAATATCCAGCTGGGAAAATTTTAACCGACAAACATTGACCGAAATGGCCAGTGCATTCATTGGTAAAATGGGAAGGTATGTAGATCATTATGCTAAAAAAGCCATGCCTAAAACCCAAGTTGCTTCCATTGAAGAATTCACTTATTTAATTGTCATGCTTCAAGAGCAAAGTATGACAAAAAGTGAATTGATTAATCACAATGCGCATCAAATAACAACGGGCACTGAAATCATTAAACGATTAATAGGAAAAGGGTATTTGGAACAGACAAATGATTTGAAAGATAAGCGAAGTGTTCGGGTTTCAATAACTGATAAAGGCAGGGTAGCTGTTTATTCTACTGCGAAGACTACAAAATCATTGTCAACTATTGCAACTGGGATTTTAAGCGACGAAGAATTGCTTTTTCTTGTAAATACATTGCGTAAATTGGATGATTTTCACAAAGAAATTTTCCAAGAATCAAAACACCTTGAATTAAATGAGTTAGTTGAAAAGCATTTAAAAGGATAACTAAGAACCTTATTTAGCTGTTCTTCACAAATAGAATACTAAGCGAATTGACACAATGCCTTGTGTCTTTGGGGGTGAAACGTTCACCGTTAAATACGTGTCCTAAATGTCCATCGCAATTCGCACAAACAATTTCTACACGTTTTCCATCCGGATCGGGAATTCGTTTTACACTTCCCGGAATTTCATCGTCAAATGACGGCCATCCGCATCCTGAATCAAATTTGTCTGAACTTTTGTATAAAGGAGCTTCGCAACGACGGCATACAAACAACCCTTGTTCTTCCCATTTATTGTATTGACCTGTAAAGGGATATTCTGTTCCTTTTCGAACAATAATGCGTTCTTCGTCCGGGGTCAATGGATTCCAATCTTTCTTTTCTTTCATCGGTTAAATTTGCAGTTACAAGATACAAAAAAAATGAATGGGGAAGTGCTGGTAAATAAGTTAATTGAAATTTAATTTAAGAGTTAATCTGTTGATTTTCAAAATGATTTATATACTGAGGGTTTGAATTTTTTGAAAATACTAAATTCCCTTATTTGAATAAAAAGAGGTTGCCCGAACTACCAGACAACCTCTTTTCAATAAATCTTTTTTGGTTCTTACACACCCATTGAATCAATCTTGTCCATGATTTGATTTGCATAAAAATCAGTAACTTGTTTCAAAATATTGATCTTCTTATTTTTAGCAGCAATGACCATTTTAGAACCATCTCTGTTTACATTGATGGTAACGTATTGAAGGATTTCAATAACCTTTGCTCCGTCTTCCAATTCCAGACTTTTTACATCCATTTTTTCAAATGCAATGAATAGAGAGAAACTGTCTTCGCCAAAGTTCTTAGCATAAGGAGGTAAGTTTAATTTTCCTGCTGTTTCTTTTCCGCTGGTAGCGAAAATTCCTTTCTTAGATGATTTAACACGTAAATCTCCCATGATATAAGTATCTCCTTTTTTCTCTCCAAAAACTGCGAATTGATCGTCCATCATTTTTTGAAGAATATCACCCTTCGGACCAAGTCCTAAGAAGCTATTGTATTCCAGTTCCATTCCCATTGCAGATTTGGGATCTCCTTTTAAAATTGCACCTGCCTGACCCGAAAATAATTTAGATAATGGGTTTTGTCCAAGAGCCAATAAGGCAAACTTGACTTCTCCCGGGAAATCTTGTGTTAATCGTTGTTGAGCAGTAGGCAAATAATCGTTCAGGAAACTTTCACCTTTTCTTAGGTCTAAGTTCATGGCAATTCCCATCCATGGATCGCCACCACCCAATTTGTTTACCAAAGTTGCCCCGTTTTTATCTTTGAAAAACAATTCGTCTTTCAAGTCATCAGAGAATAGATTCTCAGATTCAACAGTTGCCATTCCATTGGTGAAATTTGCTACTGTTTTGATGTACGCATCTTCTACTAATTCGTCCAGGTGTTCTTTCTTTTCAGCCGGAAGTTTCTCCAATTCAGTATTGGAAGTATTCAACAAACGAGCAACGTCAATTCCTGAAACGATATCCCCTTTTTGTTCAATGATTTCTTCTGCTTTATCTTCCGAAAGATCACCATCAGTTAGAGCAAATGCTTCTTTTATTTTCGCTTTGCCATCATAATCTCCCGGTTTGCTAATAATCATCAGGACTTTATTTCGGATTCCGAAAGTCACATCATCTTCTTGATGGTATGAAATATCACCGTCTTTATCCAATGCATATCCCATTTCACTGATGATAGATGCCAAACTGTCTTGATCTTTTATATTGATTAATGCATACACTGTTTCAGGAGTACCATCATGACCAAAAGGAGCTTCCAATGCGTAGTAAATTGGTTTGTCAATTTCCAATCCTCTTTTCCAGTTTCCAAGCACACTTCCCAAAATTGTATTCACTTTCGGAATGCTTTTGTAATCTGCATTATTTAAAATGTTCATTGCGCTGATGTGACCAAAAGCAACTATTTTTTCATTACCTTCAATTAATGCTGAAGTTGCTTCGGCTGCATCTCGTTCCGAAGAGTCGGATGAACAAGAGCTGAAGAACAAAATTCCGCTGATTGCGAAGATGCTGAATAGTAGTGATTTATTATATTTTTTCATAGGTAAATTTTTGTTTCAAATGAACACTCAAATGTAGACTTTCTTTTTAATTTCGAAGTTCATATTTACAATTTTTATTCCAAACTTAAAAGTCTGATTCTGTGCATTTTATTGAGCCTTATTTTAATTGGAGACACTTGTACATCGCTTCTGAGGATTCACTTTCTCCGTTTTATGATCGGGAGTATAGTGAATTTGAATTCACGGAACGCATTTACAACTTCCTGATTCATCCGCAATGGGATAATATCGGCTCCAGAACACTCTTTACAAAGATTTTATTTGTGGATTATGAAGAAGGTTATGCAATCATGGAATTTATTGGAGAGTGGAATGATGCAATTGAGAACGACATCATGACTCTTAAGCGAAATGTAATTGAGGAAATGATGCCCCACGGAATTAATAAATTTATTCTGGTAGGAGAAAACGTTCTGAATTTTCATTATTCAGATGATTGTTATTATGAAGAATGGTTTGATGAAGTGGAAGACGGATGGATTGCATTAGTCAATTTTCACGATCATGTCATTCATGAATTTGAAAAAGCACGGGTCGATCACTATTTTGTAATGGGAGGTGATTTGGAAGATGTTGATTGGAGAACGAGTGCACCATCTCAGTTTTACGAGCGAGTGGATGAATTGGTTCAGCGAAGAATAGGTTAAAACAGTGAGGGACGTCTGCCGCGGCGGACGTCCCCGCATTATACTCAAAGGTATTGTCATGACTGCACTGACGTTTGTCTTTTTTCACCAGCTATAGCTAGCTCTTATTTAGAAATAAATACTTTCTTCATTGCCATATTATTGTCTACGGAAACATTTATCATGTAAATTCCGCTAGTCAATTCGTTGTCAAGTCGGACAGAAAGAGAGCTTTCGCCTGCACTTACGGTACCTAATTTTTCTGTGAAAACAGATTTTCCACTCAGGTCAACCACATTGACAAAAACAGAACCATCTACTTTGCTGTTTAATTGAATGTTTAATGAATTAGTATTTGCCTGATAACCAATTTGTGTTTCCAGCGTAGGTGTAATTTCTTCAACTCCGGCTTGAGAACCAAAAGAATGTTGTGAGGTACGGATTACATCTCCGGCATCACTGCTACTGTTATTTGTCTGATTGGTTGCAAGGTAGAATGTCACGGTTCCAACATTCGTTGCCGGTGATGTCCAGTTGAAGGTCCAGCTGGTTAAACTTGTTCCCGCTAACTTATGTGTAACCCGTGATTTCCCTCCGGATGTAATGGTTTTTGTATGCGTTGCATCCGTGATGGTCCAAGTTCCCGCAACCGTGTTATTTGGATTCAAAGCAACAATTTCAAATCCGTTTTTCACGTTATTAGTCGCCATACTTAACTGAACCTGATAAGTTGTACTTACTTCGTATTCACTAACCGGATTTCCACCATTCAAAAGCGTCACGTTATTAAATCCGGAACCGCTTTGAACTGTTCCCGAATGACATTGTGTACAAACTCCGTCACCAGGAGCACCGGTTCTTCCTCCGGGACTGCCGGCCTGATTGAATGCTGAATGGATATTCTTACTGAAGTTTTTAACTGTTTGAAAGGAATTATTTCCTGAGAAACTGAGCAGAAACCCTGATGCAGCTAATAGCCCGATAAAGATGTAGTTTTTATTCATAACCATTTTTAATTGTTCAATTGTTCATATTGCATTCCCAACCAGATAAATGAATTTTATAAATAGATCATTTATCCGATGTAATTGCATTATTCCAAAGTTATGTATGTAAGCGTTGTTTATTGTTATGAAATTGCCGTGATAAATTATGAATTTCCGGAGTTGGGGTGTTTTAATTGTTCATTTTTCCTTGCTGCAACCAACATTGAAATTGTTGAATCAATGAATCAGCCAGTGCAGGACCACCTTCAGGCATTAGTTGAGGAGTTCCTCGCAATGCATGAATGATTTTATCTGCATTTTCCGAAATTTCAGTATAATTGGATAGAACAGGAGATGTTCCTGCCCCGCTTCCATGACAACCTGAGCAGTTCTCTTCAATCATCGGAGCAACTTGTTGACTAAATGAAATCGTACTCGTACAGATAACCTCAGGTAGTGGAGGAGGAGCTTTTGCCTTTGAACATCCACTTGGAAGAAACAATGTTAGAATAGCCACACTGCCCAATGCAAAGAAAATAGAATTCGTTTTTTTCATTTATTTAATAAATAAAGGTTTAAAGCTCATCCATGAAAGCGCCGGAATAAATACCAATGGAATCAGGTAGCCTTTAAAATAGTCGATCATAGCCATGGAGTCTTCATTCTTAAATTCAGGATCATTCATGGTAAAGACATAAAAGACCAATGAAATAGAAAAACCCGAAAGAATGAAGTTGCAAATAAAACTTGCCAGAGCTTTGTTTTTTAAAAGTGCATAAATTCCTACTCCAAGGATACTGATTCCCAAAGTGATCATCAGAGAAAAGCAGAGCAAATGCCAATAACCACTTACTTCTGTGAAATCAGCAATCGTATTTTTGTAAATAGATGAATAAGCCCACGAAATGATGGATGAAAACAGACCGGCTGTCAGTGCCAGAAAAAAGAAGCGTTTAAACATCAAATACTTATTTTTCAGTTACCGGAATGGAATACGAAATATTCATCAGATCAGGAACTGCATCACTTTTATGTCCCACACCATAGTCAATTCGATTGACTGTAAACTTGCCACTAAAGGTCAAATCATTTCCTGATTTTGATACTGTAGCAGGAATTTTTTTCTCTTTGGTAACTCCTTTCATAGTGAGTTTACCTGTAATAGAATACCCCTCTCCGGATTTTTCCACTTTAGAGGAAACAAACTTGATGTTTGGAAACTTTTCGGCTTCAAACCATTCGGATGTTTGGGCTTTCTTGTTCTGCATGGAATTTCCGGTATTGATGGAATTCACATCGATCGTCAAATCAAATTTTGAATTTGCTAAATCATCTTCATCAAACTTGATTGATCCTTTCGCTTTTTTAAACTCTCCGGATGGATCTTTGCTTTTAAATGCAATAGTGAATCCTTCTTTGAAAGTATAGTCTTTCGGTGCTGTAAGTGTTACAAATGCCGATCCTGCAAATAAGCAGATCGCTAAGGCTGGATAAATTATTTTTTTCATAATCAGTTGTTTTGTTGGTGGCCTCGACTCCGCTGGGCCACCGAAGTATAATTTCTAAAAAGGTCACTGAACGGAGTCGAAGTGTCCTTTTGAACTCTCTTTACTGTCCGAACTCGAACTTTCGTCCGATACAAAAACCAATCCTAAATTGACCTTTCAGCCAATTATCATAAGTATTGGTAATGAATTGTGTTTCTCCAAAACCACGGGCGTTTGTCAGGTAAATGGTGAAATTGTGCCCGAAAGTCAACCATTCTACCGCAAAACCGAGGCTGTTGAAATTTGTTTTTCGCATTCCTTTATCCTGAAAAACCTGATAATATTCGACCATGATTCCTAAACGTTGCGTAATGGACCAACGCATTGCTCCTCCTAAAGAAAATAAGGTGTTTTGATCATCGGCTGCAACATAGTTTCTATGAACTACCGACGGCATTAAAGCCAAGCTGACCAAATCTCCAAACTTACGTGCAATGTTTAACTGCGCTGAATAAGAAAAGCGGTATTCCTGTTTCGGGAAATGTGCAACCGCATAAATATCAGGAAGTGCTTTCATATAGGTATAGAACATACTTCCGGTAACCGCTAATGAAATGGGCATTCCCTTTTTTCGTTGCTGAAGAATGCGGTATTTCCCAAATCCATCGATTAATGAACGGTAAGGTGTTCCATTTCCTTTACTTCTTCCAACTCCAACCATGAAGTTATTGGTAATTCCGTATTCAAATGCCAGACGAATGTCACTCGAGTTGTCAAATCCAAACCAGTTTTGAACTCCTCCGTTCGAACCTGCAAGATCACCAAAACGATGTTCCACCCGAAACTCCAATACTCCCTTGCGCAAACATTCAACTGAATGACCGCTAACAATTCGGGTAGATTGAAATGTTTGTTCCACCAAATCACTTTCTACTGAGCTTTCTGTTTCCACAGCTTCCGTTGTGTCTACCTCCTGAGCAATTGAAAAATGTGCAAAGCAACAAGCTGCTCCTATAAATAATAGCCTTTGAATCATTTTAGTTCGTTTCTTTTGGTTGCCAAGATAATATTTACCCTGATAAATAACTATGAATTTAATGCAGAATTAATTGGATGGTTGGAATGCTTTTTAAAAAACAATCTACTTTATAGATAGGAAACAGGGAGTAATCTAGGAATCCTAAAATACACCATTTGTAGTATTGGAGAGTTGGGTTTATTCAATAACTTTGTAATAATGAAATAGATAAAGCTGTGAACAACTTCTTAACTTGCGTATTTGTCTTGTTTTTTTTGAACCTGTATTCAAAAGACCAAATTGTAATTCTGGAATGGAAATTCAAAGGGATTGAGGATGGATACGATCATTTGAATAGGAGTAAAGTCATTGTAGATGGATTAGAAATGTCTGTTTCCACCTCGTGTCATCAAAGCGAATGGGGAACATATCAATTGAAACTTTCAAAAACGAACCACCACATTAAGCTTATAAATGAAGCTTTTTACGACGGTAAATGGATTGAACATACGTTTGATAATGAATTCAGTATCAATGCGATTTGTGAGTTTGATTTAAATGCGAAAGAGGTGTCAAAGGTTCAGATAGAATTTGACCTCAATGGATCAGATGTCTCAATCGTTCAGTTCAACACGGATGGAGGCGAATGGATAAAGAAGAAACCAGTATTCAAAGGAAAGCATTATCCAATGGAGATTCATTGGAAATTCATTCATGTGGAGGAAGGGTATGATCATCCTTCGCGAATGCTCGTTTTTGTAGATGATATTGAATATGGCACTTCTACCCAATCAGTAGAAAGTAACGGAGGAACGTTTGCATTAAAAATTCCAAAGGGACAGCATCGGATTCGAATTGTTAATCAATCCTTTTTGGATGGTGTTTGGCAAGATCATACGATTGTCAATGATTATTCTGTGGAAGCGGTTTATGAAAAAGCTGTAGAAGTGAAAAAGGTCGTTCGGGTCACTTTAGTGATTGATTTAAATAACGAAGAAACCATCAATAAGTGGGAGATTTAGAGGTTTCAAATGCTTAATAGTTCATAAGGTTCAAAATATAAAAAGGCTTCCATTTTGGAAGCCTTTTGTTTAATATATTCTCAAAAAGACTGAAAAGATCAATGCATTTTTATTTGAACTTTTTGAACCCTTTTCTATCCGTTCCAAACCCCCATTGAGTTGAATTTCTCAATACGTTCTTCAATGCGTTCTTCCGGATCTTTCGGATCTAATTCTTTTAAGTATTGAATGATTTTTTCTTTTACATTTTGAAAGCTAGCTTCCTGATCTCTGTGAGCACCCGCAAGTGGTTCCTCAATTACATCGTCAACCAACTTCAAGCGTTTCATATCTGTACTGGTCAATTTCAATGCTTCAGCAGCCTTTTCTTTGAAATCCCACGATCTCCATAAGATGGAAGAACAAGATTCCGGAGAAATTACGGAATACCAAGTGTTTTCAAGCATTACTACTTTGTCTCCAACACCAATTCCTAAAGCTCCACCGGATGCACCTTCGCCAATGATAATACAAATTACAGGAACTTTCAGCTGCATCATTTCATAAATGTTGCGTGCAATTGCTTCTCCTTGACCTCTTTCTTCAGCTTCAAGTCCAGGGAATGCTCCCGGAGTATCAATGAAGGTTACGATCGGCTTATTGAATTTCTCAGCCAATTTCATCAAACGCAAAGCCTTGCGATATCCTTCCGGATTTGGCATCCCGAAATTACGATACTGACGCATTTTGGTATTGATCCCTTTTTGCTGACCAATAAACATGACTGTCCTTCCATCAAGTAACCCGAAACCACCGATCATTGCCTTGTCATCCTTTACCGTTCTATCACCGTGCAATTCCTGAAAGGAAAAACCGGTAATTGCATTGATGTAAGCCAATGTATATGGTCTGTCAGGGTGACGAGACAACTGAACGCGCTGCCATGGAGTCAACTTGCTGAAAATTTCTTTTGTTTTTTTTGTAAGATTATCTTCCAGATCACGGATCTTATCAGACATATCGACTCCAGTACTGTTGCCGATCTCACGTGTTTGTTCAATTTGTTCTTCTAAAGCCTTTAAAGGTTCTTCAAAATCTAAATATGTAGACATAATTGTTATTTTGAGGGGCGAAAATTACGAAAATAGTTCGCATCTATTAATTTTACGACATGATTAATTTTCCAACATGCAAAATAAACCTTGGTTTACACATCTTAAAAAGACGAGATGATGGCTACCATGACATTGAAACGGCTATGTTGGAACTTCCTTTCAATGATATTCTTGAATTGATTGAAAGCGAAGAATCTTCGTTTACTACTTCTGGTTTGGAAATTCGTGGATCGGGTAATTTGGTCTTGGATGCTGAGGCTGAATTTAGGAAGTATCAATCAATTCCAACACTTGCTTTTCATTTACACAAATTGATTCCCATTGGTGGTGGTTTGGGAGGTGGCTCTTCTGATGCGGCATTCGCCTTAAAGTTGATCCGTGATAAGTATGCGCCTGAAATTGGCAATGAGCGTTTGAAGGAGATGGCTGCAAAGATTGGTTCGGATTGTGCCTTTTTTATCGAAGGTGGGATTCAGTTTGCAACAGGAAGAGGAGAGGTATTAACTCCAATGGCATTAGATTTCAAAAATAAATACATGGTTCTAGTAAATCTCGGAATTCATGTTTCCACAAAGGAAGCTTTTGGGGGAGTTGTTCCTAACAATGATCGAAAGCCTTTAGCTGATATTTTGAATCAACCGATTCCAACCTGGAAGGAGGAATTGGTCAATGATTTTGAACAATCTGTTTTTCTGAACTATCCTGAATTGGCAGCAGTTAAAAATGATTTGTATACGCATGGAGCGGTTTATGCTGCAATGACAGGTTCAGGATCTACACTCTTTGGAATTTTTGAAAGAGAAGTCGAGTCCATTTCCTGGTCACGGGAGGTGAAGTACGAAAAGTATTTGAAACTCTAGTTTTTGATAACCCTCTTTGAAAATTTCAGAATTCCCAAATTCGGGTGTTCCCAAAGATACGAACAGATTGAATGCTATCTTGTTGGCTATCAGTTTTTTTGAAAATTCAATACAGCGACATTATGCAGCGACCTGATTTAGTTTTTAATAAAATTCAAGTGCTCAATTTTTCCATTCATTTCCAGAACAAAGTAGTAGGCTCCATTGCTCAGGTTGCTTACATCTAGTGTCACTCCTGAAAGTTCGACTATTTGCTTTTGTCCCAGATTGTTATAAACTCCAAGCAGTTTCACGTCGGAAGAAGTTCCTGTTTTTGAAAGAATCCGGATCAATTGACTTCCCGGATTAGGAAAAAGAACCAGATTTGATTCAATCTTCCATTCATTCACAGAAGATGTGCTCAAAGGATCTGCTTCAAATAAGAACAAACCTCCTAAATCTTGTCCTACAAATAGGTTTAGGAAGCCATTTCCATCGATGTCATTCACGAAAATTGTACTGTAAAGGCCAACTTCCAGATCCAAATAACTGTTGGAATATAAGCTGAAAGTATCACCATCGCTTAGATGTCCGTCAATGTTTCGGTAGTAATTCAATTTTCCGTTGTAGGCTCCTACAAACAAATGAGTGGTATCATTCTCCCGAAAGAAATGTGGCGCGGCATATCCGTCCGGATTTGGTGAAATGTCTACCTGCCCCAGATTTTGAGTAATCAAGGTGAAAATGGAATTGGTAGCTGTTCCTGTATTTTGATAGTAAGAAATTTCTCCTGTTTTCCTTCCAATGATCAGATCCAGCAAGCCATCTTTATTGAGGTCGAAAAGTTGTGGGAAAGCATAAGATGAGACATGAATAGGTGTTCCTGTATTGTCGTTAACTGAAACAGCCGCTCCAAAGCTCAAAGTGTTTCCTGCTCCAGCATTATTTGTAAATTGAACCAGATTTCCGCTTTCTTGTCCAATAATCAGATCCTGATCACCGTCTCCGTCTAAATCTCCAAAAGTTGGAACGGCTCTTAACCCTAAACCCAGTGATGAAAGACCAAGGTAATCGTTATTGACAAGTGTGAATTCAGGATTTGAGGCACTACCCGTATTTCGATACAACTGGAATACCGACTCCAAATTCAAAGTAGGTTTGTAGCGAACAAAATTGGATACTAATAAATCTTTCAATCCGTCACCATTTTCATCGACCAGAACCGGAATACTTCCCAAACCATGATCGATCATGTCTTTTTGCAGGAAATTATTCTCCTGAAATACAAAGGTTGGAAGAGCATTGGTTCCTGTGTTCTTGAAAAATTGCACACTGTTTTGGTTTTCAGAAACGGTTCGTGCATTGGGGGCTACAATCAAATCCTTTTTTCCATCAAAATCCACATCTTCCCAGTACATTGCCGGGAATAACTGCATATACGCCGGATGAGTGACCGATGGGTAATTATGATCCTGACTGATCATAGAAGAATTGGTGTTGGGAGCTGCTCCTCCGTTCATGAGCAAGGTAATATTTGGATAAGCGACGTCACCTAGGATTAAATCCATGACGCCATTATTATTCACATCAATAGCAAGCAGGGTGGAACCGGAATGTCTCGTAATACTTTTATGAACCGTAGCGACTGAAAAGTCTGCTGTTGGTTCATTCTCCTTTCCTGTGTTTTCTGGTCTTAATGGATTTGGAATATCTCCGTTTTCGCACGGATAATCAGTTTGATTCAAGACCAAATTATTGTTGTTCGGATCTTCACTAAATTTCCCCCAGCATTGATTTTTCAAAACGAAGGTCAATGAATCCGGAATTCCATAGAGCTCCATGCTTTGATTTTGATGGTATTCAACATTTTGTCCACCGATATGAAAGGTCAGAATATCCATGTCTCCGTCAAAATCCACATCTGAATACGCTGGAATATCACTAGCACTCACGAATAAATTGGAGATATCTCCTGCGTAATCCGTTTGAAGAATATCCGTAACCAATTGCCACTGTAAACCAAGAGAAGTGTTTCCGATGTTCCTATAAACTTTTATTCCTCCGATTCCATAAGTAAACAAATCCTTTTTCCCATCTGAATCATAATCCACGAAAGCAGCCCGGTATTTACAATCGGGTGGGAAGTAAAGAAATCCTTTATAAACATATTGATATCCGTGAACAGATGCATTGACCACATGTTCCATTAAGATAAACTCGTCACCACTTCGATCAAAGATGACTAAATCCTCCAAACCGTCGAAATTGTAGTCTATACTTGAGAACTGCCCGTAATTAATTCCACCGGCCCAAGGGTTTTTGAGTGTTGTACTTCCGATTTTAACAGGAATATTCGGGTTGTATTCAAATCCTAAATAAGTCTGTGATATAACCGGTTGCGAACTAGCGATCATCCAAAGAAGGGTAATGAAGACTTTTTTCATCTGTTTAGGATTACAATATGATTCGTAAAATAAGACAAATATTCGGGCAACTCCAAAACTGTAAGAGTGTTTAAGAGTAAAACGACTAATAATGAAAAAAATTCTCCTCTCCCTTTTTTGTTTTCCAATCGCACATTCCATGGTTTGCGCTCAGGATTCAATTTCCGTTTTGTTTATCGGAAATAGCTATACCTATGTGAATGATCTTCCCGGAACTCTTGGTTCACTTGCAACCAGTTTAGGAAAAGAAATAACCATTGATTCCAAGACAAATGGTGGTTATACTTTTCAAAATCATACGAATGATGCACTGACCTATTCGAAAATCCACTCCAAACCCTGGGATGTGGTGGTGATTCAGGGACAAAGTCAGGAACCAAGTTTCCCTGATGCGCAAGTGGATACGCAGACCATTCCTTTCGCGGTTCAATTGTCCGACAGCATTTGGGCAAACAATGCTTGTAGCAACGTCATGTATTATATGACTTGGGGAAGAGAGAATGGCGATCCGCAGTGGACGGGCATAAACACCTTCGAAAAAATGAATACGCGTTTGTATAATGCATACATGCGAATGGCAGATTCAAGCGATCGTGCGATGGTTTCACCGGTTGCAAGAGTTTGGTCTTACGTTCGTGCAAATCACCCTACCATTAATTTGTATAATGCAGATGAATCGCATCCTTCGGTTGAAGGAACGTATTTAGCTGCTTGTACTTTTTACGCGTCTCTTTTTCAGCAATCTCCTGTGGGGTCGAATTATTATGGGGGATTGAATGCCACAACTGCCGAGATTTTGCAAAATGCAGCAGCAACGGTAGTGTTGGATTCATTGGATCATTTTCATTTACATCCGGTTGATGAACCGACTCAAGCAGGTTTCTCAATAATGCAAAATGGGGAAACAATTCAGTTGACTAATGAAAGTTCCAGAGCGATAGCTTATACCTGGAATTTTGGGGATGGGCAAAGTGCGGTTACAGAAGATACACAGCATACTTTTGGTTCGAATGGAAATTATACGGTTCAATTGATCGCGTTTTCTGCATGTAATTCCGATACGTTTTCAATTCAGGTGAATGTGACTTCTTTGGGGTTAGTGGATTTGGATTTTGAATCAATTAAGTTGACAACGACTGATGAGTTTCTTGAGGTTTCGTGCAAAGAAGCTGGCTTTTCTGTGGAAGTATTGGGTATTGATGGGCGATTATTAATGAAAAAAACAATATTAAGTGAAATTCCGGTGTCAATTCCACGAATTAACCAGATTCAATTACTTAAAATAACGGATTCAAAGGGTGCAATTAAAGTGATTAGATCGATTTAATTGATTCAGATTTTTTGCCAATAGGACCTTTGTTAAAATTTCATTTTTTAAAATAATTGTACTAAAAATTAACGTAAATTCTTCTAAGATAACACCTGTAACCTTTTTAAAACAAATGATTTTCACTTTTAGATCAATAATTGATAATTATTACGTTAAATAATTAACAAGTCAACATTTTCTTTTCTACCCATCATTTAGAGTGATTCACCCTGATTTCATTTAGATTTAACTATGTTTTTAAGTTTTGATTTTTTAACTAAATCGGTTTATCATATCAATAATTGCGAAGTCAATTGGCTTATCAATTTTGTTTGTAGCTAGGATAGTAACATTTTTGTAGCTGTTACTTAAATTATAGATTATGTTGAAAAACAGTACCATGAATTTTTCAAGGGTCATTTTGTGCTTTGCGCTTTTGATTCTTGGTTCGGGAAGTTTGTTTGGACAAGTCTCGGGAACAAAAACAATCCCTACCGACTATGCTACCTTTGCACTCTTTATTACCGACATCAACACAAACGGAATTGGTTCCGGGGGTGTTACTTTAAACGTTCCTTCAGGTTATACCGAAACGGCACCAGCAGGAGGATTTACGATTACAGCTACAGGAACTGTGGCAAATCCAATTATTATTCAGGGAATAGGTGGAGCACCTAAGCCAATTATCACTGCATCCGGTGCATTGACAGCTGGAAACCTGAATGACGGAATCATTAAGTTGATCGGTTCGGATTATGTGACCATTTCAGGATTGGATTTGCGTGAAAATGCGGCAAATACAACAACTGCTGCTGGTACAAATAACATGACTGAGTGGGGGATTGCATTGCTTTATGCAACTGTTACAGATGGGGCACAGAATGTTATGTTGGACGGAAATACTATTTCCTTAGGAGCAACTTACCAAAATGCTTTTGGTATTTATGCAAATGCAACACATAGTGCTACAACTGTTACCACAAGTGCAACAGCAACAGGTGCAACAGGTGGTAACTCCGGTTTGACGATTGTTGGAAATACGATTACTAATGTAAATAACGGTATCGTAGTTGTTGGGCCTACAGCGGCGGCGGATATAAATGATGGAATCATTATCGGTACGTTAGCAAGCCCGAACAATATCACTTACGGTTTGACCGGAACATTTTCTGGATTTGTCAATGTTTCAGGAACTGTAAATGGAATTCTAGTAAGAAACTCGAAAAATATAAACCTTGCTTACAATACTTTAACAAGTAATGGTACAGTAACTGCGGGTACGTTGAACGGAATTCAAATTCAGGCTTCTTCAAATACGCCAACTGGTGTGTTTACACAAAATGTAAATAACAATACAATCAATATAAAATCCAATGTTGTTGGAGGTACTGTAAATGGAATTAACCAACCAAGTGGTTCGGCTTCCGCAACATCCATTTGTAACATCAATAACAATTCATTTACAGGATTTGGTCATACCATCGCAGCTGCATCGGGAACCTTAACGATGATTAGTTCCGTGAGTACCCATTTAACGACCAATATTAATGGGAATACTTTTAACAATTTAACTGTAAATACAACGGGGAGTGTCACTTTTATTGGGCATAGCTATACAATGCCTGCGAATGGGACAAAATCTGTTTCAAACAATGCTATAGTTACCGGATTCAATAAAACGGGTGCAGGAGGAACCGTTACATTTATGACTTCTGGGGCAAGTTCTCCAAATTCAGCAACGTGCAATTATTCCAATAATACAATTACCAATGTTACTTTGACAGGAGCGACTACTTTTGTAGGTTTTTCTGATTCAGATGGATCAGGGTCTTCACCATCAAAAACCTTTAATGGGAATACTATTGGTTCGATTACTGGTGGAACATCTTCAATAACAGGAATTACTGTATCATATTTGGGTGGGACTTCAAGTGTTTCATCTAACAACATATCAAATATTACGGGACAAGCATCAATCACAGCAATCAATATAGGTAGCAGTTTCAATGGTGCAACAGTTGCTAATATTTCTGGAAACACTTTAACATCATTAATTTCTTCTGGTGCAGGAGCAGCTGTAACAGGAATTTCCTGTTCAAATACATCTCCTGTAATTAATATTTCAAATAACGATATTCATTCATTGTCTTCAACGGCTGCAAGTTTGGTTAGTGCTATTGGGATCTCATCTGCAACACAGACAAATTTGAATGCGAACCGTATTTATGCTTTGTCCAATTCCAATGTCGGAGGTACCGTATTCGGTGTTAGCGTTACAGGAGGTGCAAGCATTAATGTGTCTAATAATATTATTGGTGAACTTACTGCGCCGATTGCAAGCGGTACGGATGTGATTAGAGGAATCAGTATTAGTGCTGGTACAACGGTTAACGTATATTATAATACCGTTCACTTAGCGGCATCAAGTTCAGATACAAACTTTGGAACAAGTGCAATTTTTGCAACTACTGCTCCGACTTTAAACTTGAACAATAATATCTTCTCCAATGCAAGTGCTGCAAATGGAACTGGGTTGGCAGCTGTGTATAGAAGAAGTACAACAACACTTACTTCTTATGGTGCAGGATCTAACAGAAATGATTTTGTTGGCTCTACGATTTTTACAGATGGAACCAATACTGATGCTACATTTGGAGCTTACCAAACTAGGGTTTCAGCACGAGATGTGAACTCAATTAATGAAGCACCAAACTTCCTTAGTACAGTAGGATCGAATGTGAATTTCCTTCATATCAATACAGCTTTGCCTACAGCAATTGAAAGTGGCGGTGCAAATATTGGAGGAATTACAATTGACTACGATAACCAGACTCGTCAAGGAAACGGCGGATATGTTGGAACAGGTACTGCTCCTGATATGGGGGCTGATGAATTTGAATTGGCAGTTGTTAACTGTGCATCAGCTAGTGGAGGAACTATTTCTCCGGCTACTGCTTCAATTTGTGCAGGAGCTACTCGAACTATGACTGCAACAGGTGCAACGAATGAGAATGGAATTTCTTATCAATGGAAAGTTGCGACGGTTTCTGGTGGACCATATGCGAATGTAACAGGTGGTACTGGAGCAACATCAATAAGCTATACTACTGCTGCAATGACAGCTGGAACCTACTTTTTCGTAATGGAAGCTACTTGTTCATTTGGTCCTGTAACGGGTCTTTCAAATGAATTTACACTTGTTGTAAATGCTAATCCAACTATTTCAATTACTCCAGGTTCTGCTACTTACTGTACACCAGGTCCTGGTGTGAGTTTAACGGGTAATGGTGGTGTTACATACGGATGGTCACCATCAGCGGGATTGTCTGCTGCTACAGGTGCGTCGGTTACTGCAACTCCATCGGCTACAACTACTTATACTGTATTGGGTGTAGATGGAAATGGATGTCAAAATACCGCCCAAACTACCATTACGGTTGCTCCAATTCCGGTTGTTTCAAGTGTGACTGCTACGCCAGCTGTGGTTTGTTTCGGAAATAACTCTCAGTTACAGGCAAATGCAACGGTAACAACACTGGCAAGAAATTACAGTTTCAGTACAAGTACTGGTGCTGTATTGGATCCAATGGTCGGTTCGACTCAGGTAATAAACGCTAGTAACGATGATACTCCGACCGCTGCATCAGCTCCAATTGGCTTCACATTCAATTTCAATGGTGTAAACTATACGAATTACAGTGTTTCCCCAGATGGATGGATTTTACTTGGAAACGGTGCTGCAGCATCTGAATTTACTAATTCGGCAACCAGTACTGCGAATACTCCAAAAATTTATCCTTTCTGGGATGACCTTGCTACAGGTACAGATGGAAACGTTAAAGTATTGGTTTCTGGTACTGCACCGAATAGAATTTTCATCGTACAATGGTTTTTAACTGTTCCTAGAAATACAACAGGTGCTGCAAATTCTACTTTTCAAGCTTGGTTATATGAATCAACGAATGCAATTGAATTCCGATATGGAGCTATGGGGACACCTTCCTCTGGAACTATTTCATCAGGTTTGACTGCAAGTGCAACAAACTTTAATTCTACTACATTTTCAACGAATACTTCCAGTGGAATTACTGCAAATGATATTAACGCAATAGCTCCTGTAAGTGGTCGTATGTATGTATATACTCCTGCACCTCAGCCTTCTTACAGCTGGGCACCAGCAGGAAACTTAAGCAATGCTTCTATTGCAAACCCTATAGCAAATAATATTACAGGTCCTGTTTCTTACACAGTAACCACTACATCTGGTTCATGTTCAGCATCCGGAAACGTTTCTTTAACAGTAAATCCTTTGCCATCTGCTGTAACGGCAACCAATTCAGCACAATGTGGTGCTCAGGTTCCAACTGCAAGTGTTACTTCAACAACAGGTGCACCAACTCCAACATTCCATTGGTATGATGCTCCAACAGGAGGAACATTGATGCAAAGCAGTACATCATCTACTTATACATCTACCATTACGACAACAACTACATTCTATGTTTCTGAAGTAGATGGAGGTACAGGTTGTGAATCAAACAGAACACCGGTTACCGTAACCGTTTCTTCACCTGATGCAATATTAGCATCAGTTAATAATGCAACGATTTGTATCGGTTCTTCTATTGATTTGACTGTAGTCAATACAAGTGGTACTCCTTTTCAAAGCTATACTTATACTTGGACTAGTTTGGCAGGAAGTGGAGTTACTTCAACACCAGGAGCTATGATTACTGTTACACCAACACTACCGGGAACTTATACCTATAATGTGACTGGTGTTGATGGAGGATGTAGTGCAATTTCATCAGTAAGTGTAACTGTTGATCCATTTACAGTAGTTCTTTCTCCTGTAGACGTTACTTGTAACGGATATAACAACGGAACATTTACGCAGGGTGCAGTAACATGTGGTACGGCTCCATACACTTATTCAATTGATGGAGGCGCATTTGTTGGAACAATTCCAACGAATTTAACTCCTGGAACACATACAGTTGTAGTGATGAATTCATTAGGATTTACTTCTGCATCTCAGAACATTACAATTACGGAACCTGCAACTACAATTAGTACTCCAACTGGTTCAGGAGCAACTGTTTGTCAAAATGCGTTGTCAGCAATGGTTTCAGGAGCATCAACAACCAATGTTATCGGAGCACCTGTAACTGTAGTTATTCCATTTAATATTGCTTCCCAGCCTACTGAAGTAAGTGCAAATACGGTTCCAACCGTAGCGGCTTCTCCGAATGTTATTTCAACAGCAGTGATGGCAGCATTACCTGCGGGTTCGGTTATTACAAGTGCAACATTGAATTATAACGGTATTCAGGCAACTGCGTCATCGTGGATGTCAGATGTTCGTCTTGGTTTAACAGGAGCGGCAACGCAGCCTTATACCGGAGGTACAGGATCAACAAATGCAGCAGGAACGTTCAATTATACAGCTTCGGTTACACCAGCTTCGGTTAACGTTGCTGGAGGAACAATCTCATTGCATTACTTTGATTTTTTCAACGACAATACTTCAGGTTCTGAATCTACATTCCCAACAGGAGCAGGTGTTGCAAATTTGACAATTACTTATACTCCGCCGGTTCCAGCAGCTATTTCCTGGTGGAATGCTTCTACAGGTGGTACGCAAATCGGAACGGGGTCTCCGTTCGAGACTGTTGGAACTTCTGTTCTTCCTAATACAAGCACACCGGGTGTTTACACGGTTTATGCTCAGGGAGAGTACAACAGTTGTTCAGGTGTGACAAGAACTCCTGTAACAGTTACTGTGAAGCCGATTTCGACTTCAACAACTACGGTTGCAGCTTGTGCTACTTACACATGGAACGGGACAACATACACAACTTCAGGGACATATACTCATACATTGGTAAACAGTGTTGGATGTGATTCAATTGCAACCTTGAACTTGACAATTAAGAATAATTCAGCTGCAACTGTAAACGTTTCGTCATGTATTACTTATACGTGGCCTATCAACACCACAACGTATACAACTTCAGGGACGCATACAGCTACGATTATGAACGCTGCTGGTTGTGACTCTGTGATTACATTGAACTTAACAATCAATCAACCGACAGCAGCTACTGTGAACCATGTTGCTTGTCAAACGTATACTTGGCCTATCAACGGTACAACATATGTTGCTTCAGGAACACATACAGCTACGATTCCAAATGCTGCAGGTTGTGATTCAGTAATTACATTGAACTTAACAATCGGTGGTCCTTCTGCATCATTGGTTCCGGTAACAAATTGCGGACCTTATGTATGGGCTCAAACAGGATTGACGTATAACACTTCAGGTGCTTACAATGACACGATTCCAAATATGTATGGATGTGATTCAGTGATCACTTTGAGTTTGACAATCAATCAGCCAACAACAGCAACTGTTTTAGTAACAGAGTGTACATCTTACAC
This sequence comes from Flavobacteriales bacterium UBA7666, assembly GCA_002483265.1. Classification (GTDB taxonomy): domain Bacteria; phylum Bacteroidota; class Bacteroidia; order Flavobacteriales_D; family Crocinitomicaceae; genus Fluviicola. Next base: position 148,439 of record DLHO01000022.1, read on the forward strand.
ATGGCCGCAAAACGGAACGATGTATACTACTTCTGGTATGTACAACGATACAATTCCAAATGCAGTAGGTTGTGATTCGGTAGTAACATTGAATCTGACAATCAATCAGCCAACAACAGCAACTGTTTTAGTAACAGAGTGTACATCTTACACATGGCCGCAAAATGGAACAATGTATACTACTTCTGGTATGTATAACGACACGATTGCAAATGCTGCAGGTTGTGATTCGATTATCACGTTGAATCTGACTATTAACAATGCAACTGCTTCTACGTTTACGGTTTCGACTTGTAGTCCAACTTATACATGGGCTCAAAACGGAACGGTTTATAATGCAACAGGGTTGTATAACGATACGATTCCAAATGCTGCGGGATGTGATTCAGTTGTGACATTGAACTTGACAATCACACCGTTTGTTGCAATGGCAACGGATAATGGTAATGCGACGGTTACAGCTTCTACGGGTACAACTTACCAGTGGATTAACTGTACGACCAATGCTCCGATTGCAGGGGCAACTGCACAAACATTTGCTCCAACTGCAAATGGTACGTATGCAGCAGTAGTATCAAACGGAACATGTTCTGATACCACTAACTGTGTAACGATTGCGAACGTTGGTATCAAAGAGCATATGATCTCTACGATTTCGGTTCATCCAAATCCAACTCACGATGTAGTAATCGTAACGATGGATGCTTCTTCTGCGATTGTTGAAGTAGTTGATGTTCAAGGGAAATTGATTCAGACAACTCAAATTAAGTCCGGAGATCAAGTTGATCTTAGTACTTACGAAAGAGGAGTTTATACATTAAGAATTAAAACAGAATCCGGTACTTCCATCGAAAGAATTGTGAAGAACTAAGAGATCTGGTTTCTTTTAAAAAGTTAAAGCGGTCATTCGAAAGAGTGGCCGCTTTTTTTTGTGAAATATGATCAATAAATACAATCGGTGAATAAACCTGCAATTCAGGATAGCCATTCAGTTTACCAAGCTCTATGTTTTTCATGTGTTCTATGTGGTTAGATGATAAAACCACATAGTTACATAGGTCACATAGTTGATAAAAGAAAAAAGGGCAATCCCGTATTCATGGAATGCCCTTTCATATTGTGTTGGTATTTTTATTATCCTTTTACCAATTGGATCTCTCCGCGTAATTTTACGTCTTCTCCAACTAGTACACTACCTGTTTCCAATGCAGAGTTCCAAGTTAAACCGAAATCTTTACGGTTGATAGATGATTCGAAGCTGAATGCTGCTTTTTCATTTCCCCAAGGATCTTTTCCTTCACCGTGGAATTCGATATCCAAAGGAATGCGTTTTGTTATACCATGAAGTGAAAACTCCCCTTCAATTTTACCTGATTTCAATTCAGGAAGTTCTGCTTTAAAGGTAATTTGAGGGTGATTCTCAACGTCAAAGAAATCTCCGCTCTTCAAGTGTCCGTCGCGTTGTTCGTTGCGGGTATTTACAGAGTCAGTGTCAATATTAGCATTGATTACTACATTCTTGAATCCGTCTTCTGCTTCTACTGTTGCATCAACTTTGTCGAATGTTCCGGTTACTTTTGTAAACATCATGTGTTTTACGCTAAATCCTACTTCACTGTGAGAAGGGTCAATTGTCCATTTTGTTGTCATAATCTTTGTGTTTTTGTTTGTTAATTTGTTATTGATCTGTTATTGAGTTGCTGACGCAGCTCATTTAATAGTTACTAATTGTTCTAAAGTCTTGCGGACTTTTTTGTGATGTTGTGTATGATCTTCATCCGAACGATAACCGAAGGTTAGAACCAAGACCGCGTGGTCATCTGTTAAACCTAAGATTTCGTCGTATTTCTCTTTTTGAAAGCCTTCCATCGGAGTGCTGTCAATTCCTAAAGTTGCGGCCATGACCAATCCGAATCCCAATCCGATATATGCCTGTTTTGTATTCCAGGCAATCAGTTCTTCAGGACTCAGGTTCGACAAGGTGCCAACAATGTTTTCCTGAAATCGGTTCAGTCTTTCGCGTTCCAATTCCCGAACTTCAACAATGCGCTGCATGTATGAATCGATGTGCTGGTCCGCTACGCTGCGATTTACCGTGAAAACGACCAAATCTGAAGCATCTGTAACGGGAGACTGATCGAAGGCAGCAGTTCTCAGCTGTGCACGTAATTCCGGAGACTTTACATGGATCAACTTGAAAGGTTGCAAGCCGTAGGAAGTTGGCGCGCTGTTAATCGCTTCCAAAATTTCCTGCATATCCTCATTACTGATTTTCTTCGTCGGATCGTATTTCTGTGTGGCATACCGCCATGCTAAGGCATTCTTCATTTCTCTTGTGTTACAATTTCACTTCCATTGGAACTTCCATGAGTAGGAGGGTAGCGTCTTTCGTGATGTGCAAAGTTACGGAGGAAGTTTCCATTATTCCTAATGCGTCCCGACGATTTAATTGTTGACCGTCGATAACTGAGCTTCCTTCCACCTGCATCACATATAAGCCATTAGCTGGATTTTTCAATTCATAGGTAACTGTTTTGTCCTCTGTGAATTTCCCCATGTGAAACCATGCGTCCTGATGGATCCAAACTCCAGCATCTTCTTTATTCGGTGAAAGGATTTGTACGAATTCGTTCAAATGTTCATCTACTGCGATCTTTTGCTGGTCATAGCGCGGTTCCACATTGCGTTTGTTGGGAAACAACCAGATTTGGAATAATTTCAGGTCTTTATCCTCATTTGGATTAAATTCCGAATGTTGTACCCCTGTTCCTGCACTCATTACCTGGATTTCTCCTGCATTAATGGTTGCACTATTCCCCATTGAGTCTTTATGTGCGATTGCTCCTTCTAACGGGATCGTAATGATCTCCATGTTATCGTGAGGGTGTGTTCCAAATCCCATCCCCGGTGAAACTGTGTCATCATTTAAGACACGTAAGGTACCGAAGTTGACTCTTTCCGGGTTATACCAGGAAGCGAAGCTAAAAGAATGTTTTGCATTCAACCAACCGTGGTTGGCATGACCTCTTGAGTTTTCTGAGTGGAAGATTGTTTTCATATTTTGTTTCTCCTTTTTGGATTGTTTTATGAAGCAAAGATACAACAACTTTTAAATTAATTACCATGGTAAATAATATTTTATCGTTTTTTAAGAATTTCTTCATGTGAAAGAAGGAAGAAATGAGGGATGAATTGAATGAATAATCTTCTGATTTCTAGCAATAATGGGAATTTGAAGAAATAAAAAACATTTTTTTTTCATCTTTTCCTTGTTAAAATGAAAATACAGTGTATCTTTGCAACGCTTTTAACGTAAAGCATTACACAATTTCTTAATCAGGCTGTTGCTTGATTCGTGAAAGCGGAAAGAAAATTGGTTTGGTAGTTCAGTTGGTTAGAATACATGCCTGTCACGCATGGGGTCGCGGGTTCGAGTCCCGTCCAGACCGCTAAAAAACGTTAGAAGAAAATAGCTTATATGGCTGTAAGCTTAGAAATCCTCAAGATGTATCAAATGTCTTGGGGATTTTGTCTTTTATGGAAATTCATTTTCGTTGAAATCCAGATTGTTTACATTTGCTATTGGATCAACCTTAAAAATTGAAGGCCAGTTATAAACTTGAAACAAAAGAAACATCATGATAATTCATACTCTTAAAGACAATATATTAAGTGTCTCCATTGCCAATAAGGATTTTTCATATCGAATTTCTCTGAAGAAATTAGGAAATAAAATTGACTGGAAAATAGGTGAAAAAGATTCAGAAACGATTATTATCAGAGGTGTTTCAACATCGGCACTTCAATTGTTTACCAAAGCAGTCACTGAGTTGAGATATGTTGAACAGTTTAAAGGCTTGGTCCAGGAATACTGTCCAAAGAACTCCATTAATTGGGATGACACATTCATGGCGGTAAAAATTCAAAATGAATACAATTCATTGAGTAAAACGAAAAATTCAGCAAAGGACATCACTATTCAAAATGAGATAATTGCGATGTTGACGGAGAAATATGATCTTGATTATTAAATAATAGGAACTTCTCGTTGACATCGTCTGAACTGTAAGCTTAGAAATCCTCAAGATGTATCAAATGTCTTGGGGATTTTGTCTTTATATAGAAAATCACTTTTCAAGGAAGGTGATTAAAGAATTCCATTAGTTTATGTAATCTACAAATCTATTCCTGGATAAATTCCTCTCCAAAAATTCCACAATTCCCCCATCATTCCCCTTGCACTGTTTCAATAGAGTACAAATATTACCTGTTTCAAAAACTCAAAAGTTTCCTAATAGTGCTCTATTTTACTACAAAACAAATTTATTAAAATTGAATTAACAATATAATAATCCATTAAAAACGCCTATATATCAATTGTTAGAGATATTTGCATCAGGAATTTGATTGTTAACAGGGTTTCTTATTTGTAAACAATCGAGTTTCACTAGAAGAAACATTACAACAAGAGATATGAAATCATTCCTTATTCAAGCTTCATTCATTTTGTCTCCTTTATTTGTGAAAGGACAATCCATCCCTGATCAGTTGAAATTAGATTTCAAAAAAGCGAAAACAGAAAATAATTATTCGCTGTACTCAAAAGCTAAAGAACAGCTCATTCAGTTCTTTCAAACTTCGGAGATCAATGAGGAAGATTTACAAGCAAGTTATTTAATCGCTCAGGAATTCAGAGATGTATCTCTTTTTCAGTTTATCGAAACTCACGATAAAAGCCACAATCACTCCAATTGTACCAAACACAACAATCAATAACACAATGAAAACAATGATCCAACAATCATTTATACTTATTATCCTTTTATTCATCGGACAATTTGCATGGTCGCAAAATACCATTACTGGTTTGGTGAAAGATGAAGCGGGCTTGATTCCGGATGCTCCAGTTATTTTGAACGGAACCGCCTTGAAGCAGCTATCCAATTTAGATGGAAAATTTGAGTTCAAAAATGTTCCAAACGGGACTTATTACTTAATCATTCAATCTTCTGAATATCCCATATACCGTGATACGATTACTCTAAACAACAATGGAGTAGTTAATCTTGGAGCAATCCTGTTGGATGCGGATAAATCCAAAAACGAAATTGAAGAGGTAGTTGTTAATGGGAAGCTTGCCGAAGGAGATAATAAGGCAAACAAGATGCAAAAGAATGAAAATGTCATTGGAAACGTAGAGTACGTAGGAGATGGTGAGCAGGTGGCATACAACGCTGGCGATAATCTTCAGAAAATGCCAGCGGTAACGGTTCAAAAAGACCAGGGAGAAGGACGTTACATGTCTGTTAGGGGAACTCCAACCGATTGGAACAGTTCGATGCTTAACGGAGATCGTTTGCCTGTTGCGGATGAAAACTCGGAAACACGTACCATGGCGTTTGATGTGATTTCCAGTGATTTGCTTGATTACATCAAAGTAGCGAAAGCTTTAACACCAGATATGGAAGGCGATGCAATCGGTGGCTCTGTTAACTTCATTACGAAAAGTTCTCCTGATTCAACCGAATTTAAAATCAACTTAATGGGTGGTTACAGTGCCCAGTCTCAAAAGCCTATTTACAACGGAAACTTCTTTTACGGAACACGCTCCAAAAACGGGAAATTTGGTTTCCTGATCAATGGTTCTGCTTACGTTCGGAACTGGGGAACAGATAACTATGAAGTCGTTTACGGAAGTAACTACAATCAAGGTGTGAATCGATTGGAATTGAGAGATTATACCGGTATGCGTTCTACGTACTCAGGAAATATTGCCCTGGACTATAAATTCACTCCAAACAATAAGATCTATTTCAAAAGCATGGTTGGTCGATTTACAGATGACGAGTACGATATGAAAACACGTTACAATTATGCTATTGGAGCTGGTTCGACCATTATGTTGCAACACATCCATTCTGTTCAGCAATCATTGTTATATGGTGGTGAGTTAGGAACGGAGCTTAAATTGAGTAAAAAACTATTCTTTGATGGGAAAGTTGCTTTCTACAGCAATCAGTACGGATATGGAAAGGTTCCGTTTAAATCAAAAGACAAGAGAAACGGATACCTCGTTGAGAATTTTGAAAAATTCAACGTTCATTTCAAGGATCAAATCTACATCGACAAAAACGGACAAGCTTACCGACAAGATCAAAACGGAAACCCGATAGATGGAAGTGGGAATGTAATCAATGATCCAAGCCTGGAATTGGCTCGTGTAAAACTCCTTGGAAAAGACAATCCTTTTGGAGATGGTGATAGCTGGAACAATATTCAGCCACAAATCCAGGGGAGTAACTCAGCCGGTGATTACGAGTTTTCAGGAGCTTACAGTGAATTAAATACGACCTGGGAAAGAGATCCGTTAATTGTCAATGCCAACTTCAAATACGAAGCGAGTAAAAATCTGACGCTTAAAATCGGTGGAAAAACACGTTATAAAGAAGGATACCGAAGTCTATCGCTTCACAACTGGTACCAGGATTTCAATACGTATTCTGGATCACTTAAAATCACCAACTATCCGACAGCTCCTTTAAACCTAAATGGTGGTTTCTTGCAGGAATTGGGACAACCGTATGCGGGTACTTTTATGCCATTCCTTAAGCCTAACGAGATAGATGGATTGATCAACAACTTGGGAGATACATTGCGCGAAGAACCCATGACTGTTGCACATCACGATTATTATGAATTCGTAGGTTCTACTTATTCCTATACAGAAGCAGCGGAAGCCGTATATGCAATGGCAGAATGGAAAATCAAACCGCGATTGACAATCATCGGAGGAATTCGAGTGGAAATGACTCAATTAAGAATGACAGCAGATTCTGTACTAGACGGAGAAAACGACTGGTACTTAGCGAATATCTACAACATAGATGGGGATTACAAAGTAGTGCCGATTGACAATGATCCTTATGCAGGTTCAGGAATCACTCCGACCGTTCAATATACGGTTGCTTATCCGGTGGTAAAATCGCGCTTGAAACGCAATTACTATGCACCGCTTCCAATGGTTCATTTGCGTTTCGATCAAAACGACAATACTGTTTGGCGTGCAGCTATAACAAGAACTTACCGTAGACCGAACTTTATCGAAACAAAACCGGGAACCGCAGTAATTGATTACACGAACCTGGAGTTCAACCAGGGAAATCCGAACTTAAAACCTGCATTTTCGTGGAACGTGGATCTTTCTTATGAGCACTACATGAAAAACGCCGGATTGTTTTCGGTAGGACTTTACGGAAAAGTGGTTACGGATCATATTTACCGAACCATCACTGCTGATATTGACCCGCAATTAGGGATCATCTACAAATCCTATCAAAACGCCGAGAAACCTGTTTACGTGGCTGGAATTGAAATTAACGGGAAAAAGAAGTTTGATTTCCTTCCTTCTTTCTTAAGAAACTTCGGAGTCGATGCCAATTTCACTCTGACTTATTCCCAAATGCAAATCCCGGGAAGATCTTTCAAGCAAGCGCTTCCGATGCAGCCACCGGTACTGGTAAACTGCGCTCTTCTCTATGAAGGTGATAAAGGATTGAAAATTCGTGCAGCTCTAAATTATACAGCAGGTTATTTGATGGAGGTAAACACTTCTGCGGTTTCTGATGACGGAAAAACTGTTCGCTTACTGCATGACAACACGGATTACGATGTATTCATGCGCTATAAATGGTCGCTGGATGTAAGTGCTTCTTATAAGATTACCAAATACATGCAGGTCTATACTGAGATCTCCAATATACTCAATCAACCGCTCTATATCTACCGCGGCGAATCATTCAGACCGATGCAGGTAGAGTATTATGCATTAAGAGCCACTCTTGGCGTGAAATTCAACTTTTAATAATTAACAAGAAACAATGATGAAAACAAAACTTTTACTTCAAAGCTTCATAGTTTGTGCTATGACATTTACATCTGTTGCGCAAGACACAGATGACAATTACAAATTGCTGTTTATTGGAATTGACGGAGTTCGTTCTGATGCGCTTCAACAGCAAATCACCAACGGAAATGCTCCGAATATCAAATCCATTATGGATGCTGGTTTGTATACATTTGATTCCTGGCATTTGGGAGTTACTTCTTCCGGACCATCTTGGTCAGACATGTTAACAGGAGTTTGGGAAAGCAAACACGGTGTTACAAACAATAATTATACGAACAGTAACTACAATACCTTTCCTTATTTCCCGAAACGGGTAAAGGAGTGCAGACCGAATGCCAAAGCGGTTCAGATCACATCCTGGTCGCCAATGAGTGACAACGTTTACAACGATGGATGGAACAGTAAAATCGTACCACCTACGGATGATGCTTGTGCTTCGGTAGCTGTAACTCAACTAGCAGATGCAGCATTAGATATTTTGTTCGTGCATTTGGATGATGTAGATGGAGCTGGTCACTCAAACGGATTCAATCCGTCAGTTTCTTCTTACATGAATGCAATCGCTTATGCGGATACAAAAGTTGGACAAGTCCTTCAGGCGCTTTATGCACGTCCGAATTATGCAAACGAAAAATGGGTGATTCTTTTAACAACGGATCACGGTGGAACTGGAACAACGCATGGTGGAAACTCGAACGATGAGCGTCACATTTGGTGGACAGCTTCCGGTTACAACATTCCTCATTTGCAAATAACAGCAACTGATCCTGGATCCTATCAATTCGGAACTCCTCCAATGCAAACTGCGATTTACAATACGCCTGTATTAACGGATATTGCATGTACTGCAATCGATCATTTAATTTCTGATAATACTTGTATTACCAGTCATGAAGCTGCTTGGAACTTAGACGGGAAATCCTGGTTGGACGAAGGGAATTTGTACGTAGAAGACAACGATGCTGCGGCAGCGTTTGCAATCTATCCGAATCCTAGCAATGGTGTATTTGATATCGTATATGACGGTCAAACTGTAGAGACTTTCACAGTAAGTGTGATTGACTTGAACGGAAGTGTGATTCAATCAGGTGACATGACAAACTATTCTGCTTATTCTAAACAGAAGATCGATATCAGCTCTCTGGCTAATGGAACTTATTTATTGAAAATTCAAACCCGTAACTCGATTGTTACCAAACGAATCATTAAAAGATAAAAATATGAAAGCATTTTCACTTGCACTAGCGCTTCTTGGAGCATTCCTCACTTTTGGTCAGGGTTCTAAAGGAGCAATCGATTTTTCTGCAAATCCATCCGGAAAAAATCACGTCGATCTGGGAAATCTTCCTTTGGGAACTTCCGATTTCACTGTCGAGTTTTGGTATAAATCCAATGCAGATGCCGGAGATCCTGCTATCTTCTCAAACAAAGACTGGAATTCAGGTACAAATACCGGGTTTAACTTGAATTTTCAATCCACTGGAAACACGTTTAAAATAAACATCAAGGGTGCAACCGGAGTAAGAAGAGATCTAACAATCAGCGGATTCACTTTTACTTCCGGCTGGAACCACATCGCGGTAACCGTAAGCCGTGCAGATTCTTTAAAGTGTTATTTGAACGGTATTCGTAAAGGAGCAATACTTATTTCAACATCAACCGGAGATTTGACTTCTGTAAACACCTACAAATTGGGTCAGGATGGTACAGGAAATTACAGTGATCAAGTGACGGGAAAAATGGATGAATTCCGAATCTGGAATACTGCCTTGAGTCAAACTCAAATTCAAGACAGAATGTGTACTGAATTATCGGGGAATGAAACAAATTTATTGGTGTATTATCCATTTAATGATTCACCGGGAAGTACGGTTCAGGATTTGACAACCAATTATCCGGGAACTTTGCAAAATGGAACAGCGGCAAGCTGGACAACTTCAGGTGCGCCAATCGGAAATCAAAGCACCTATTTATATACCAATACCTGGACTGGAACAAACCTTTCCTTAAACGGAACTTCAGGCTCTGTGGTGTTGGATAATATTTCTGGAACGCACAAAGGAATTCAGCTTTATAAAGTAACCGGTGCGCCGATTAATCAAAACGGAATTTCGTTACTTTCAGCTACGACTGATTACTTCGGTGTCTTTTATGTAGAAGCAAACGGAAGCTCCTCTGTGATGAACTTTGATTATTCAGGAAATACAGATGCACAAGCAAATGAGTCGAACATTATTCTTTTCTCGCGTGTTGCCAATAATACAACTCCATGGTTAGATGCGATGGCAACTGTAAATACCACAATGAATTCTTTTGTTGATACGATTAACTCGTCTTCTGAATTTATTCTGGGATTTGCGAATCCGGTTTGTAATGACCCGACAAATTACAGTGCATCAAATATTACCTTTAGTAATGCATCAATCAATTGGATAAGCTCAGCAGCTTCTGTATCCATTGAATATGGAACAAGCGGGTTCACTATCGGATCGGGAACGGTGATTACTTCCAGTAATTCAACTGAGATATTAAACAATTTGACTCAAAATACTTCTTACGATGTGTATTTGACTGCTCAGTGCGCTGGTGGAGTACTTTCCAATACGGTTGGTCCAATTACTTTCCAAACATTGAGTATTCCAAGTAATGTGGGTCAGGGATCAGGATTGGCAATCAACAATAATAGCTCAAATGGATTCGTGAATTTATCCAACGGGAAAGTAAGTGCTTCATCGCAACAATTACCAACGCAGAACATTACCGTAGAAGCATGGGCTAAACCAAGAGTTTATCAAAAATGGGATGGAATCGTTGGTTTTCTTCAAGATAACGGTTCTTTTGAAAAAGGCTGGGACATCGAGGTTCGGGATAACAACAAGTTTGCTTTTGCATTATCAACCAACGGAGTATTGACCTACCTGGAAACCAATTCTTCATTTTCTACTGACAAGTGGTATCATATTACCGGAACATATGATGGAACTACACAAAAGATTTACGTAAACGGTCATTTGGAAGGAACTAGTACGGCAAACTCAGGACCAATTGATTATTCAGACTCCTGGCTTTCTGTTGGCTGTTACAAAGATGATAACGAATCCAATACCTTTGACGGTGAAATTGATGAGGTGCGTATTTGGAACATAACTCGCACTGATGCAGAAATTCAAGCTGGTATGTGCCATAAATTGACAGGGTCAGAAACCGGATTGACTCATTACTACCGTTTTGATGAGTTGGGGAGTACACAGCCTGTAAATTTGACCGGACTTACAACTCCGGGAAGCTTCAGCAACTTAACAATCGCGCATAAAATTCCTTCCGGTGCTCCGATCGGAGATACATCTGCAAGCATTTACAACCAGGTTGCATGGAACGGAATTCAAGCAATGTTGCCAACGGCAAATGGTCACAAAGCAACTTTGTCTATGTTGAAAGGGAATGCATATGGTATTCACTTATACCAAATCAACGGGACTCCGGATGGAGATTTGAATACGACTGTTTTGAACAATTTGCCGAATTATTACGGTGTTTTCATAGCGGAAAATGAACTGACAGCCCCTTCACAATTCATCGTCAAATGGGATTATAGTGCCAATTCAGCTGCTATGGCAGTTGAATCTAATCTTCGATTAATCTCCAAAAATAGTCGTATCGATTCTTTGTGGGCTTTGAACGAGTTTACTCAAAACACTGCTCAGCATTTTGAATTTTCAGATACAGCTATTCTTCGCAAGGAGTTTGCTCTTGCTGCCGGGATTTCAAGCGCTTGTTCATTGCCGGACATGATCACTTCTGCAGACAACGGAACTTCAAGTGCTACTATTTTCTGGAACAACGGCGGATCGGGTATTTCTAATTTCCAGTGGGGAGAAGCAGGATTTATGCTTGGAACCGGAACAATTCAATCCAATATCACAAGTGACTCGCTTCAATTAAATAACTTGGATGCAGACTTTACCTATGAAATTTACATTCAAGATTCTTGTGCAGGAGGAAACAGTATTTGGGTTGGTCCATATGTTTACCAACCGGAAGTTTGTGAGCCGCCAACGAATATCGCAATACTTTGGGTTACTGACACCACGGCTATGGCATCTTGGGATCAATTAAACGGAAATAATTGGACAATTTCTTGGGGGCCGGCAGGTCTTCAGCCTGATTGGGGAATTACAGAAAGCAGTTCTCAAAATACGTTTACATGGGAAGGATTGTCCCCGAATACGGCATATGAGTTCTATGTAAAGGCAAACTGTGCAGGAAACAGCTCAACCACTTGGATAGGTCCAATTTCATTCACAACAACAGATATCGCTGGGATTGAGACTTATCAAAACTCATTTAATTTGTATCCGAACCCGTTTAAAGAATCGTTTAGCGTAAAAGGCACGCACCACATCGATGCGCTTGAAATCGTTAATACAGCCGGACAGCAGATTTCGTTTACAACAACAACAACGACAAATGGATTGGTTGTAATTGACGGAATTCAGGATGCAGGAATCTATTTCCTGACAATTACTACCGAAGGAAACAAGCAAACTTATAAGTTGGTAAAAAATTAATTATGATCGCATCAAAATACGATGCAGTGGTTGTGGGCGCAGGAATACTAGGAACATTCCACGCTCACGCCCTTGCAAAACTGGGAAAGAAAGTCGCTGTTTTTGAAAAAGATGCCACACCACGGGAAGCAACTGTCCGGAATTTCGGACAGGTTGTTCCTTCGGGATTTCCAAACGGACGCTGGCATCAATATGGAAGATTCAGCACCGAGCTGTTTAAATCCATCCAGGCCAAAAAAGACATTGGAATTCATGCAAACGGTTCGCTTTACATTGCTTCCGATGAAAGTGAAATGCAGTTGTTGATCGAGTTAAAAGCTCAATTCGACGCCACGGATTATCCTTCCGAATTACTAACCAAAGAACAGGTAAGGGCTCACAGTTCTTTGCTGAAAGGCGAATACCCGGTTGGAGGTTTGTTTTTCAAGCAGGAAGTTTCTGCAGAATCGCGGAGATTGATCCGTTCCATCCATGATTTTATTGTGGAAACCGGAAACGTGTCTTTTTTCTATGAAACCGCAGTTGTGGAAACGCAGGAAACCACTTCAGGTGTCAAGGTAAAGTTGGCAAACGGAAATACGGTTGAATGCGAAAAAGTATTCATTTGCAACGGCCGCGATTTTCAATTTTTGTATCCTGACATTTTCAAACAGGCACCTATTGAGATCTCCAAGCTGCAAATGTTGGTATCAACTCCGATTGCGACCTCACTTCCTGGGAATATTCTAACCGGAATGACGATTCGTCGCTACGAATCATTCAAGGAATGCCCGTCTTACGCGCAACTCGATCCGAAAAATGCACACCCTGAACTGGCTGAAAAAGGAATTCATATTCTATTCAAACAACGTCCGGATGGAAGCATTGTGATAGGAGATTCACACGTGTATGCCGATAACGCTACCGGATTTGATGCCGGTTTTGAAGAAGAAGAGAAGATTAACCAACTGATCATTCAGGGGGCAAAGGAAATCATTAACGTCCCTAATCTACAAATTGCAGCCAGCTGGTCCGGATTTTATGCACAAATGAAGGGTCACGGAGAAATTTTTGAACATACCATCGGTTCCAATATCCATATCGTAACAGGTATTGGCGGAAAAGGAATGACGGCTAGCGCAGGCTATGCTCATGAACATGTTCAAAAGCTGTTTTTCTAATTTTTAGTTTTTTTTCTTGGAAACACCGTCGAAAGGCGGTGTTTTTTTTATGACCACTAACTTACTTCATCCAATCGATGAAGCCTCATTAGTTCTATTCAGAAAAAAGATCTTCCAAATTTAAATACCATGGTAGCGGTTCGTAATATTGCGAATTGGCGAATTAGCGTTTGGAAGTTGGTAGCGGGATTGAGCGGGGGAAATGGAGAGTAGAGATTAAAAAAGAGTATCGCAATGATCTGTATACTCAGGTTCTCAATTATCCGTCGAATGGAAGAAGTAAACCACCAGCATTTCTACTACTTCATTTCCTTCATTGATCGGAACGTGTGGAATTCTTCCATTGTAAAATAAGAAGTCACCTTTTTCCAGCTCAATAAACTCATCTTCCAGGTAGTATTTCACTTTGCCTGAAATCATGTATTTCAATTCGTAGGCATCAGTTGTTACGCGCTCACGAACCGCTCCCGGATCAATCGTCAATATAACCACTTCAATGGTTTCTGAACCGATGTTTGAGCTAAAAGCCATGGAATAAGTATAGCCTTTTGTTCCCTGTTCTTTTTCAATGATGGTAACGTCTTGCTTTTTTACGTGGATGTATTTTTTGTCATTATCCAGATAAATCCCTGTAAAGAAAGCCTGAATATCAACTCCCAATCCTTTGATCACACTCAACAGAACTTGCAACGAAGGAATGGAGCGTCCATTCTCAATTTTTGAAAGCATTCCTTTTGAGATCTCCGAACGATCAGCTACTTCCTGAATGGATAGCTTTTTTTCTATTCGAATAGTTCTGATTTTTCGCCCGAATTGCGGCAGGATGCTGTTTGACATAAGTTTAATAATTCAATCTGCCAAAATTAACGATCCTTTTTACTTGGAAAGCCTTTGTTTCGTTTTTTAATAAACAGATAATCTGGGAAGTGATTTACGAAACTCCTTGCGGAATAAAATAGATCACCAGCAAGGTGCATACCTTCTCCGAATTGTTTTGCGGTACATGCGGTATGTTTCCATCAAAAAATAACGAATCACCTTCTTCCAATTTTATTTTCTCATCCTGCAGGAAATAATCGATTTCCCCGGAGATCATGAACAAGAATTCGTAACCGGCTGTGGTCACTTTTTTTCGTTTTGCTTGCGGATCCAAATGCAATAAGGAAAACTCAACAGTCGAAGATTCCAAGGCGCGTTTAAAGATCAGTTCATAATTGAATCCGGTAGAGGCTTCTTTTTGAATCGGTCTGTAATCCTGCTTTTTGATCAGGAAATAGCTCGGCAAATCTTTCGTTGTACTGATGCTGGCAAAGAACTCATTCAGGTCAACCTTTAGAGAAAGAAGTATCTGAAGCAAGGTGTAAAAAGTAGGATGAATCCGTCCATTCTCAATTTTTGAAAGCATCGCTACGCTAATGCCCGAAATTTCAGCCACTTTTTGCAGTGTCAATTTTCGTTGTTTACGTACTTCCTTGATGTGTTCACCGACACTTGCAATAATTTCTTCCGGACCCAGCATACCTAGTTAAAAAACGACAATATTACAAAGACCATTCCCATTACCAAAGGAAAAAGAAGATTTCTTATCGGGTTTAATATTTTCTTAATAAGAAAATTATTTTTCATCAAGTTATAAAACTGAAATGTGATTATAGTGGGCTTGAAATGACTGTTAATACCAGTTTAAGTGTCAAAAAACAAAAATAGCGACAGATTAAATAATTGCTAAATCTGCCTATAATTTTCCTGTGATGAAAATTTATGATCTAATTTTGCTTCATGAGAAATTTAAATGTACAGTCATCTACTCTAAAAATAGACCGAAATGAGGAGCTTGCACATGCAATGGTTTTCACTAGTCCCAATACACCATTTGAATTAAAAGACAGCTTTCTCCCAACTCTTCAGGAAGAAGAAGTGTTGGTGAAAATAGAATACACTACCATTTGTACCAGCGATTTACATACTTACTTCGGAAGAAGAACTTCTCCCATGCCAAGTATTCTCGGGCATGAGATCATGGGAACAATAGAAGCCATCGGCTCGGGAGGTAAACGTGATTACTCGGGAAAACTGTTAACCATCGGTGACCGGATCACCTGGATGGTTTACGCTTTTGATCCTTGTTGTGACACAGCGCGAAAGGGATATCCTCAAAAATCGGAAAACCTTTACAAATATGGTCATCAAAAGATCTCAGAAAACGACATGCTGAACGGAGGATTTGCAAGTCATTGCCACCTCAAAAAAGGAACGGAATTATTCTTGTTATCAAACGAAATTTCAAATCCGGTAGCTGCGCCTATCAATTGTACACATGCTACGATTTCGGGGGCTATTCGTATTTCGGCAAAAAATCCGGTAAACAAGACCTGTTTGGTGGTTGGAGCGGGAATGCTTGGTTTGTCTGCCTGCGCTCAATTGAAAGCGTTGGGAGCATCCAAAATCATTGTGATGGATATTGATGCTTCCAGGTTGACATATGCTAAAAACTTCGGAGCAACACATGCTGTTTTGTTAGATCCATCGACAGGGGAAATTACCATTGGTGCTGAACACTTCCGGGAGATTGATCTGGCTATTGAAACCAGCGGGAATCCAAAGACCATCGAATTGACCCTTTCAAGTTTAGCAATCGGCGGCGTATTGACTTTGGTTGGTTCCATCTTCAAACAAGAGGATATTTCGATCAATGCAGAAAACATTGTCAGAAACCTACTGACTATTCGCGGGCTACACAACTACATACCTGAAGATCTGAAAAACGCCATTGATTTCATTGAAAAACACCACAATGCCTATCCATTTCAGGAACTGGTCGGAGCAGAATTTCAACTGGAAGACTTAACCCAGGCATTTGAATATGCCAATCGTTCGGAAGTATTCCGTGTAGGAATCACTCAAAACTCAAATTCACCCTCTTTTAATATTTAACTCTTTTATTATGAAGAAAAATCTATTCTTTTTAGCAGCTCTAACCCTCAATTTCGTGGGATATTCCCAGGATGCGGACAATGAGTACAAAGTCCTGTTTATCGGGATTGACGGTGTGCGCTCAGATGCGTTACAACAACAAATCGCCAACGGAAATGCGCCTAATATCAAACACATTTTTGATACCGGAATGTCGACTTACGACTCCTGGAACATGGGAACAACTTCTTCCGGCCCATCCTGGTCAAACATGTTGACTGGAGTTTGGCAGTCAAAACACGGTGTGTCAAATAACAATTACACTGGAAGTAATTACAATACCTTTCCTTATTTCCCGAAACGTGTAAAGGAATGCAGACCAGATTTGAAGGCTGTTCAAATCACTTCTTGGGCGCCTATGAGCGACAATGTGTATAACGACGGTTGGAACAACAAGATCATTGTTCCTACGGATGATGCTGCTACACAAGTTGCGATTAACCAGTTGCAAGATCCTCAATTGGATTTGTTGTTCTACTACCTGAATGATTGTGATGCGGCAGGTCACGGAAATGGTTTCAATCCAACGGTAACTCCTTACATGAACGCAATTGCTTATGCCGATTCGCAGGTTGGTCAAGTTCTGGATGCATTGGAAGCAAGACCGACTTACAGTAGTGAAAAATGGTTGATTTTGGTTTGTACGGATCACGGTGGAAGTGGAACATCGCATGGTGGAAACTCCAACGACGAACGCCATATTTGGTGGGGTGCAGCAGGTTATCAAATTCCTCATATGACTATCACGGGAAGTGATCCGGGATCATTCACTTTCGGAACACCTCCAACACCTGCAGCAATTCAGCAAACACCGGTTCAGACGGATATCGCAGTTACCGCATTGAATTATTTAATTCGCGATAGTTTGTGTGTTCAGTCACATGCCGCTGCTTGGAACCTGGACGGAAAATCGTGGTTGGTTCAGGAAGAATCTACAGCGGGATTAGAGCAAAACAAGGTGTTCTCCAACTGGAAAATCAGTCCGAATCCGACAACTGGGATCTGCGAAATCAGTATTCCAAATGCAACGGATGAATCAACTCAAATCGCAGTTTGTCAGTTAGACGGAACAACTGTACACAACACAACTGTTTCTTCCAATTCATCGAACCAGCAAATCCAATTGGACCTTTCTGATTTGACTTCCGGAACATATCTTATCCGCCTTACAACGAAAGGGCAAACGACATCTCAACTAATGATTAAACAATAAACATGAAAACAATTTACACACTTTTTAAAGTCCTTCCGCTCCTCTTCCTGGGTGGAACAGTGCTTGCGCAAGGAAGTAAAAATGCGTTGGAATTTGACGGAAACGATGATTTCCTTCAAATGTCCGCTCCTATGAACTTAGGGATGATTAGTCACACCGTAGAAGCATGGATTAAAATCCCAGTTGTTGGAACGGGTGGATTGACTGCTGGTGAACGTGTGGGAGTATTACTTGGTAATTTTAACTCGCCTGCTCATCTTAATTATGAATTCACCGCCAGTGGACAAGCCCGGGTTTATTCCAATAATGCGGAAGTCAATGCAAATGGACCAAAAGACCTGAGAGATGGACTTTGGCATCATGTAGCTTTCGTAAAAGACAAAGTTGCCAATCAAATCCGCATTTATGTAGATGGAAACATCGAATTAACAACGACTTCGGCGGGTTCTGATTTGAATACAGTAGTTCCTTTCCGTATCGGTGGAGATAACCGTGCTGTTGATGGAGGGTACAACTTTCACGGTCAGATGGATGAAATTCGTATTTGGTCGGTGGCAAAAACAGAGACTGAAATCCGCGAACAGATGTGTAAAACCTTAACTGGTACAGAAACATCGTTACAGGTTTTGTATCATTTGGATGAAACTACCGGAACAGCAATAACAGATGCAACCGGAAACATTTCGTCTGATATGTCAGCAAACATGACTACAAGTGCTCATCTTGTTTCAGGTGCCCCATTAGGTGATGAAAGTGTTTATACCTATGGAACAACCTGGACCGGGATTACTCAATCTTTGCCCTCTTCAAACGGGAATTTCACTATTGACGGAATCAACGGAACACTGAATGGAATCCATGTTTACAAAGTAAACGGCGTACCAACCAATCAATCCGGAATTCCTTCATTGAATACAAACCAAACTTACTTTGGCGTTTTCACGGTAAACGATCCAAACAGCACCTATCAAATTACCTATGATTATTCAGGCTACACAGATGCGGTTACGAATGAGAATTATTTGGGATTGTTTGATCGCACAGCAAATAATGTTAGCCCATGGAATACCACTTCAGTAACTCTTGATGCTCCGAACAATCAGATCACTGCAGCGGATACCGGAAGAACTGAAATTGTATTGGGATTCAATAATGGAACCTGTGATGATCCGATCATACAAAATACTACAGGTATTACCGCAAATAGCGCAACAATCAATTGGATTACAGGAAATGCCACTTCCTGGACCATTGAATACGGATTGAGCGGATTCACACCCGGAACCGGACAAATCACCGTAGCAGGAAACACCGGAATAACCATTAATGGACTAATACCAAATACCAGCTACGACTTTTACATTTCGGCTGATTGCGGAACTATTGGAGCTTCTTCATTGGTCGGACCTGAATCTTTTGCAACTTTATATATCCCGAGTGCAACCTATCTTGGACCGGCAAGATCCATGAAATTTGACGGAGACGACGATTACATTCAATTAAACTCACCGTTAAACATCGGAATGGGAAGCCATACGTTTGAAACGTGGGTGAAGATCCCAACTGTTGGAACGGGTGGATTAACTGCCGGAGAACGTGTTGGGGTTTTAATCGGTAGTTATAATAGTGCCAATTCCATCAACTACGAAGTTTCTGCAGGGGGCAAAATGCGTGTTTTCTGGAATGCAGGGGAAGTAGACTTTATCTCAACCAATACCAAAGATTTACGTGATAACAACTGGCACCACGTTGCTTTCGTACGTGATACGACGATCCATAAATTTCAGCTTTACATTGACGGTGCCTTAAATGGAGAAACAACAACAAGTGGAACAAATGTAGCTGTTACAGTTGCTCACCGCATTGGTGGTGATAGAAGAAACAGCGATGGCGGGCCAAGTTTCCACGGTGAATTGGATGAAGTTCGCGTTTGGGGAGTTGCAAGAACAGCAGAAGAAATTCGTGACTACATGTGTGAATTGCTTTCAGGAACAGAAAATGACTTGATGCTATACTGCCGATTGGATGAGGAGACAGGAGTTGCGATTGCAGATCTTAACGGAAACAACTCAGGAGTGATGACGAATGGAGCGAATGCCAATCATGTGATTTCCGGAGCACCACTTGGAAATGACTCGGAACACATTCACAATGCAACTGATTGGTTAACAGCAGAAGTCGTATTGACTTCAACAAGTGTTGGAACTGGAAAATTGCAAGTGCTGAACGGTTTGCCCAATGGAATTCACGTGTATCGTGTAGACGGAGTTGCTGACAATCCTGCAAACTTGCCTTTGGTTCAAAACGAAAATGCATACTACGGAATATTTGTTTCAGAAAATACAGTAGGAAGCAATAAAGTTCAATTTACCTGGGATTACAACTCATACACCAACGCTCAAACGGTTGAAGCTGATTTGGTTTTACTGAACAGAAAAATGAACAGCACACCTTCCTGGACGATCAATCCTGCAACGGCGAATTTTACTGCAAATACGATTTCCAGTGATTCCCTAATCGTTCGCAGTGAATTTATATTAGCTACAAGTGATTTACTTACATGTTCATTACCATCCGATATTCAATTAATAGATAACGAAATTGACAATGCGGATATCTCATGGACCAATGGTGGGTCTGGCATTTCCAATATTCAATGGGGAGTTGCTGGATTTGAACTTGGAACCGGAACTTTCGGTTCAAACATGACATCAAACACGGTGAATCTTCAACCTTTGATTCAGGATGTGACCTATGAACTCTATGTACAGGATTCATGTTCAGGTGGGAATAGTCCATGGGTTGGGCCATTTACATTCTCGGGCGAACGTTGTATGGAACCGTCCAATGTTACCAGCTTTGATGTAACAGATGTTTCTGCTTCGATTTCATGGGACGGACTAAACGGAAGCGACTGGACGATTGCATGGGGAATTCAACCGTTGGGAAATCCGGAGTGGGCAATTCAAACAAGTGTGCCAACCATTCCGGCAACTTTGGCGGGATTGGCTCAGAACACTACTTATGAATATTATGTTCGTTCCAATTGCAGTATTGGCAATTCTGCTTGGGTTGGTCCGTTCCAGTTTCATACCGAAACATTAGGGGTTCAGGAGCTTTCAGGAAATCAGTTCATCATATTCCCGAATCCGAGCAAAGGACATTTCAAGATTAGTTCAGTTGAACAAATCGAGCAGGTTCAACTATTTGACAATCACGGAAGAGAAGTTCAGATAACCACTCAATTGCTCGCAGATGGAATACAGATAGATCAGGACGCCTTGAAATCAGGGATGTACACTTTAGGAATTCGTACAAGTAAGGAGATTGCTTATCGAAAAATAATCATTGAATAAACAAATGGCTTAACGGAGGGTTTTTTAAATCCTCCGTTTTTAATTTTTACCAATCAAATGAAAAGAGGTTTACTTCATGTAAAAAGAAACAGATTATTCCATCTGTTTTTCCTGTTTCTGGCATTAGCGACTTCTTCTTTCGCTTACACACAAACCACCCGGATTACAGGTCAATTACTAAATGAAAAGTCACCTATTGACTTTGGATTGGTTAAACTTTCTCCTTCGTCTCGTTCAGCCTTCACGAATCAGGATGGTTTTTTCACTTTTGATTCCATTCCATCCGATCTTGATTCTATTCAAATCACCTGTTTTCATGAAGGGAAGACAACCTTTTCAAATTGGATTCATCTGCCTAAAAACGTAACCATTGATCTTGGGGTAATTCATTTGAACGACCCGGATCGAAAAACAGAAGAAATAGAAGAAGTAACCATTTCTCACAAACAGCAACACGGAAATCAAAAAGCGGCGCATGCTGATCATCACGATCATGGGATTGGTGAAACGAATTACATCGGAGCGAACCAGGATGCAACCCAAAATGTAGCGGATGATATCAAAAAAATGACTTCCATGCATGTAGGGCACGATCATGGAGAAGGAAATGAACTATCTGCAAGAGGAACTCCGTGGGATTGGAATATGGTGTTGTTGGATGGAGTTCGTCTTCCGATAGCTAACGCATCGGGAACACGATCTATGAGTCTGAGCGTGATTCCTAATTCCTTAATCAACTATCTGGATGCTTCCAAATCCAGCCGTCCCGATTTGCCTGGTGATGCAATCGGCGGAATCATGAATATCATTACCAAAGACGAATCGGACTCTCTTTTATTCAAAATAAACATTTCAGGAGGATACAATTTCCAGGCACAGCAGCCTTTGATCAACGGGAATTTCATCTTGAGTAACAGTACAAAGAATAAGCGCTGGGGATATGTCGTTGGCGCGAACCTTTTTACCCGGAACACCAATGATCAGGCCCTTCAAATTCAATATTTCGGTGAATACGGACATTCAATCCGTCGGTTTTCACTCCAAAACAACAACGATACCAAGGGAACTTATTCTGCTTTGCTGGGTGGTTTTTATCAGGTCAACAAAAAACTAAAAATCAGTTATAAGGCACTTGGAAGCATCAACAAGTCCGGATCCTTTTCCAGGGAATCGCGGTATGATTATTCCTCCAGTTTAATCACTTCCCGACAAGGGTTTTCCAATGCACAAACCGTATTACTTGGCGGAAAACTGTCTGTGCACTACGATCCAACATCCAAGCTTCACCTGGAACTGACCCAATCTTCCTACGGAACTCAATTTTATTATCCGAACTTCCCATATGCCAAAGGTGATGGAAGAAATGGTGATTTATTTATTGATTTCACGCAATCTAATGTAGTTTTCCAGGATATGATCTATACGGACGATGCAGGAAACAGCTATTCCAGTGATGTCAACGGGTTGCCGGTCATTCCGAATGGAGTCAATCCGGTTGGAAATTTGAACCGGTATAAATACATAGACGGTGATCAGCCAGCAAACACCACAGCTGATTCCTGGAAACAGGTTCAACCGCAGGTCAAAACCACTGAGGCATCATCCTTTCAATTTGATCGTGCATTTTCCGAGATTAATCATTCCCGGGAAATTGATCCGGTTCATTTACATCTTTCTTCGGCATGGAAACCTAATAATAAATTGAAACTTCAATCCGGGATTTCATTTACACACAAAACCGGGGAGCGGAAATTATCCATGCACGAATGGTATCAGAACAACCAAATTCAAAATAGCCCAATCTTATTATCGTCTTACGAGTTGCACCCAAATCCGGCATCTTTCTTAAATAAACTTCCTAATTCCAACGAAACCTACTTGTTGCCGGCTTTGTCCAATGGCGAAATCAAGGCTTTCATCCCAAATACGGATTATAAAACCTATGAACTTCCCATGACTGTTGGGAATTACAATTACCGATTTTTCTCCGGATCGAATTATGCTTACAAGGAAGATTACGGTCAAGCTTATACAAAAGCTATTGTTCAATTAAGCAATCGCTGGGGGATGGAAGTTGGATTGCGAGTGGAGCATACGCACACGCAAATCACCGTTGATACCGTTTTGTATGACAATGACCAATTGTACCTGGCTAATGTATATGAAACAGGAAACGGAGAATACTCTTTGGTTCCCGTTGAAAGTGATCCTTACTCTGGGAAATTAACTCCTACGGTGAGTAATACGGTTGCTTATCCCATTGAAAAGCTGACGAGAAACACCGCATACAGTGCCTTCCTTCCAATGATCAATTTCAAGTTTGACGCAACAAAGAAAACAGTCCTTCGTGCATCACTTACCCGTTCTTACAGACGGCCTGTCTTTGAAGAATTAAAACCTGGCCAACCCATTATTGATTACAATCAATTGGAATATACGTTAGGTAATCCCAATCTGAAACCGGCTTATGCATGGAATGTTGATTTTACAAGCAGCACTTATTTACCACATGAACAACTGGTTGAGTTTGGTGTATTCGCTAAGCGGATTGATCAGCTGATTTTCAAAACCGTTTCTTACAATACGGATCAATCTTTGGGAATTCGGACCAAATCCTACGAAAATAGTGCTACACCGGCTTATCTGGTGGGGGCAGAATTCAATTTTCGAAAACTATTTTCCTTTCTGCCTGGCATCTGGGAAGATTTAGGAATAGAAATCAATGGAGCAGCAACTTACTCACAGTTTCAGGTTCCGGGGAAGACATTCAAGCAGGCACTTCCGAATCAACCCAATTTCCTGAGCAATATCCAGTTGTTTTTCGACGGACACGAATCCGGGATTTTTGTTTTAGTAAGCGCCAGTTACACCGGAGATTACACAACGGAAATTAATACGGCTGCTGTTTCAGACGGAACCCAGAATAAGCAGCTGCTTCATGCTTCCAATCAGGATTACGATCAGTTTATTCGTCACCGATGGGAAGGATCTTTTTATGGTGAATACACCTTTAAAAAAGGAGTTTCTTTTTATGTTGCAGTGAACAATATTTTCAATAGTCCTCACCAAACTTACCGTGGAAACGAGCGAAGAATGATTACTTCATCTTATGATGGGTTGAGTATCCGTGGCGGTCTGAAATTCCAGTTTTATCAGAAAAAGAAAAAGTCCCGACTATGAATGCCGGGACTTTTCTGATGCCTTGGAGAATTTATTTATACAGCATAATTCCCAACAGACAAACCTAAGATCGATTCAAGCTCAACCAACGAATCTATAATGTAATCCGGGTTTGCTAATGCTAACTCTTCTTTGGGTTGCGCTCCCGAAGTAATTCCGATGGAATAAATACAACCAGCTGCTTTTCCTTCTTCAATATCTATACATGAATCACCCACTTTTACTACTTGTTTCGGATCTGTAACTCCTCCTTTATGCATGGCTAGTTGGATCATATCCGGATTCGGACGTCCTAGCACCACATCATCTGCAGTAACAAGGAAATCATAGTCAACTCCTTCAGACCAATTCATTTTAGATAACAATCCGGTTGCCGTTGCACGATCGTATCCCGTATTTAAAACAACCAGAATAGAAGCGTCTTTCAATTTTTGAAAAACCTCCAATGTGTGATCAAACGTTTTTACTTCCATTTCCTGGTAAGCAGTTTTCAATTCCGCCTTGAAATAGTCAAAAATCGTATCGACATGAATCGGGTTAATATCCTTTCCTTCGAGATTTGTGAGAATGTCAATAATAGCGGTTCTTTTTTCCTTTCCTGCACAATATGTCAGTACCTGATCCAACGTAAAAATGTGATCGTAATGTGCAAGCGCTTTTTGAATTGTCTTATAGACAACATTATCCTCATCTACTGTTGTTCCTGCCATGTCAAAAACGACCATTCGAACTTGTGAATTCATTCAGTTTATATTTATTAGACTTAAAATTAAATAGCTTCGTTTGTGAAAATTTGCTGATTTTTTGGATTCATTATTTTCACTCCAACAAAGATAATGAAGTTTCTTATGAGTAAACAAAAAATTCCATTTGTTCAAATATTTAATAATTGAATAACAAAACCATAATGAACAAAAATGTCGTTAATAGAGCCTTATTGCCGAATTTTGTGTTTTGAATTAGAAATATAATGTTTAACTATAGTAAACAAATATCAAAATTACTGGAGCGAAAATCAATCCTTTTCGCTTTTTGGTGCTTTGTAGCAAGTTTCGGAGCTTACTTCACCATGTATGCCTTCAGAAAGCCTTTTAATGCAGCAGAGTATTCCGGATTCAGCGCATTTGGAATGTCTTTAAAAACAGTCTTGATATTATCCCAGGTTTCCGGTTACATGCTTTCCAAGTTTTTGGGCGTAAAAGTTATTTCGGAATTGAAAGCAAACAAACGGGTAGTTCTCATTATTGGATTAATTGTTTTCGCTCAATTGGCATTAATTGGCTTCAGTATTGTTCCTGTCCCATTGAAATTTGTTTGTCTCATTTTGAATGGACTTCCTTTGGGAATGGTTTGGGGGATTATTTTTAGTTTCCTGGAAGGAAGAAAATTGACAGAATTGATCGCCACCGGACTTTCAGTAAGTGCCATCGTATCTTCCGGGTCGTTGAAATCTCTTGGTCGGATGCTCATTGAGAACTACGGAATCAGTGACTTTTGGATGCCTGCATTGATCGGATTTTTCTTTTTACCTCTTTTCCTGCTATTTGTATGGATGTTGAGTGTTATTCCTGCCCCGAATGAAAAAGACGTTGCCCGAAAATCGAAGCGTTTACCCATGACAAAAGAAGGGCGTAGAAAGGTGTTCCTGGCTTATGGAGTTGCCGTTTTCACCCTTGTACTAACTTACACCATGTTGTGCATTTACCGCGATTTCAGAGATAATTTTGCTGTGGAAATCTGGCATGAATTGGATTCAAAAGGAGATACTTCCGTATTTACCGCAACAGAAATTCCCATTGCATTGGCAGTGATTTTAATTACGTCAACATTGGCATTTTTCAAGAGTAATTTCAAAGGCTTGTTCTTCACGTTTACACTCATTTTTATTGGTCTATTATTAATCGGATTTTCCAACTTCCTGTTCACTATTCATGCACTTTCTCCGATTGTCTGGATGACATTGAACGGATTAGGATTGTATATGGCCTATGTGCCTTTTCAAATAGTAGTCTACGAACGTTTTGTTGCTTTATTCAAGATAAACGGCAATGCAGGTTACTTCATGTATCTTTCAGATAGTATTGGTTATTTGGGAAGTATCCTGGTGCTTGTTTACAAGGAATTCTTTGTTTCCAAAACAAACTGGTTAGCCTTCTTTCAATCGCTCAGCTATAGTATCATGATTGCGGGATTCATTCTATTGCTTGGAGCAAGTCTTTGGATTGCCCGCAGGTATTTGACTCAAAGAAAGTCTGAGTACAAAGAGAACGAGAATAGAACATTGCTGGTTGCAGATT
Source organism: Flavobacteriales bacterium UBA7666 (assembly GCA_002483265.1). Classification (GTDB taxonomy): domain Bacteria; phylum Bacteroidota; class Bacteroidia; order Flavobacteriales_D; family Crocinitomicaceae; genus Fluviicola. The sequence continues at coordinate 175,092 of DLHO01000022.1, forward strand.
TGGAGAATTAAGTAAATACTACTAAAAAAACGCCTCATACTTATTAGCTGTTAACTCAGCATCCAGTTTCCGGTATCTCAAGAAATTCCGTTCCTATTTGTCCTCTAAATTTGATGATGGCCTGAGCCAGCATTCTGACACATCCGACATGAAAACCAGCATAGTCTAAAATGTAATTGATTGATGGTTTGGCGAGTTAAATATTATTATTTATACTTGCCATATTAACATTCTAAACAATCACTATGAGCACGAACAATCCAAATTTAAACTACTATTTAGATCCTTCAAAGTCAGTCAAAGATCTTATCAAACTCGATAAATACCCAATAGATGAAGGTATGCAGGAGAGACACAGATTATACTCTTTATTATTAATGGCTATCACAAAATATTATTGGAATGGTAACAAGGAAGGCCAGTATGGAACATATCCTTTAAACCCTGAAAAATACTCTTTCATTAAAAATGATTACGTTGGTCATAATATTGCTTCAATTGCTGTAGATGCCTATGGAGAAGTCATTGATTTTGAATTTAATCATAATAAAACCTATAACAGCTCAACAGAGCACGCTGAATCCAGAATGGTTAAAAGGGTTTTTACTCTTACTCAAATCAATGATTCTTGGAAAGTGTCGTTGGATAAACATAATCCGAGAACAGATTATAACACTTTTGAAGATGTCGTTATGTATACTACATTAGAATCTTGCTCTCAATGTGCAGGAATTATGGCGCTTGCCCGTGTTAAAGAGATTGTATATTTACAAACAGATCCTGGAATGTACCTAATTGGTAATATCTTAAGAAATCTTACTAAAAAGATTGATAACGTTGAAGGTAGCAAGGGAGATTTGACTTCTCCTATGCCAATTTCAGGCGAAAATATTGAGTTTACATATTTTTCTAAACTCAATTCATCATATTTGTCCTTCAAACAAAATTCTTCTAATGTAGCCTTTTTCAAACCGGATCCGACACCAGAAATACCATTACCTAAGGAGAAGAAAACCGATTCAATAACTTCTTTTTTATGCACAAAGTATGCGTATGAAGTATATAGTGAGGCAGAAAAAGAGTTTTTGGAATTTACTGAAAATTCGCTTTCACATCCAGATTATAAGCCTAAAGATAAAGCAGGTGTTGTAATTGAGAAGGCTTTGACAAACAAATCCGTTCTTATTGAAGTTAGAGATTTTTATCAATATGCGACCAAAAGTGGTAAGAGAGGGACTCCTCATAAATAAGCGCGTTATCTCAAAATATTTAAGGCATTAGATGAAATTGGTGACGTTTAGGGCGAGTCCCGTCCAGACCGCTACTGTTAAAAGCAAAAAGAAAAGTCCTATATGGCTGTAGGAAACAGAAAAGTCCAAGATGTATCAAATGTAGGAGATGTCTTTTTTTGTGCAGTTCAAGGTGCTCTTGATAAAACGACTAAATAACATGAAGAATATCTCAACAAAAAGCTGGACAAAAATCATTGGAGTTTTAATAATTCTATTTTTCTTAGTATACCCGTTTTTTCAAAATCTGGTCGAAGCTAATGATGATAAACTACTTGAAGATGCCATTGAAACAAAGGGGGTCATAGTAAAAATTCATACTCCAAAAGTAATTCACGGCTCATATTATGGTGTTTTTAGTTATTCAGTAAATAATAAGAATTACAGTTTTGAAGAACGTGGGGACTTTTCCTTATTGAACCTAAAGGATACGGTATTAATTAGATATTCAAAAAAAGACCATTCCGTTGCGAGGGTCACGGATAAATATTATCTGGAAAAGTACAAACATTTGAAAAGATAAGGTTATTGAATATCATTTTTTTAGGATGAACATAAGGGTAGTTTTTTACAACTACCCTTATTTATTTTCGAATAAATTCTAATTGAAGATGTTCTTTTTAAACATGGAAATGGGATGGATTACTTACCCAATGTTTCCAAAGTTTCTCTTGTCTTGTACTGACTCATCTGCTCTTTTGTAGCAATAATGGTTGCGCTTTCATCAATATAAAGAATATCCATCTTTAGTTTTTGATTTTTAGTAATATCGATGTTTTTAATTGGATTATCCGTTATGATGATTTGGACAAGTTCTGTATTGTTTGAAAGATCCAGTTTTTCCAATTTATTATTATCTATAACAAGGAATTGCAACTTTTTAAAAGGAGTTAAATCAATGCTTTTGATTTGATTATTCATAGCATTTAGAGAAATGATATTCGGACAATTTTTAATTGTTACATTGACTAATTGGTTTACACCACATGCCAGATGAGTTAGCACAGGTAAGTTAGAAATCTCTAATTCTTTTAAATTATTGCCGGCACAATAAAACTTGATTAAATGTTTGAAACCGTCTAATTTAATTTTTTCTATATGATTGAGGCTCAGAGATAGGTCTTCAATATTTTTGAATTTATCTACATCTTGAGCATCTCCAAGGTTTTGTTCCGTTAAATCGAGTTCTTTTACCTTATCTGCCTCTTCCTGTTGAATTTGATTGTCTTTATTCAAATCTATCTCAGGATATTGTTTCAAAACGACTTCAAGGAATTCAGGATTTTTGAATACAAGTGTTTGGGCTTTGGAGCAATGGATAAAGAAAAAAGGGATAACGATCAATATTAATTTCATTTTTTTATTTGTCTAATCAAAGATTATAACTGAAGTATAACTTAATTCAATTTATTTTTTAAAGTTAATATATAAGGTTAAAATATAAGGTTAAAATATAAGGTTAAAATATAAGGTTAAAATATAAGGTTAAAATATTTTGTCTTTTATGGAAACCCCTTAATTGAATACTTACCTATGCGTAGTTTGAGCCATTCTCATATTCCTGCTAATCAAAAGACATTTGATATCAATCAATGCAATCCAAACAAGGAACAGCAATAAGGTTATTTTTTGAATCAGCGGTAAAAATGTAATCGACCAGTTCGTAATATAAATTGCGAAATTCAGAAGGATTAGAAAGATACAAAGCCATCCAAGGTAATAAAGTACTTTCAGCCGATGTTTTTTCAATTCATTTAAAGTTGCAGCCATTGGAATAGCGCTAATCGTACTTCCAATTCCGATGATGCCGTCATGAAACTGGGTGAAGACAAATATAAGAATGAACATCGCCAAACTTCCGGTGTAACGAATGATAAAAGTATTCAGTTTTCGTTCATGGAAAAATTGAGGTAGATAATACCAAAAGACTGCTATTGATGAAAAGAGAATGATCATTCCGGTTAAGGCAAATCCTCTTCCGGAATTAGGGATTCCATTTTTTGCGTTTTTCGCAAATAAATCGCACCAATAATTGTTGACCCAATCAAACCCCTTCATCATCGGGTTTACATTTGATCCCCCGGGATAAAGATTTGCAGCAACAATATAGAGAATAATAAAAAGTGCAATTCCTATGATTGGAATGTATGTCCATTTTTCATTTAATAGGCTCCTTTTCATTTTCAGGAATATTAACCGGAATAATATACGACGAATTTAGTTCAGGAATGATACAGTTGTAACGATAAACTTCTTCTAATTTTTCCTTTAAGGACTTGGAGCTTTCCAGTTCACCATGTACAATAAACAGTTTTTCGGGATTTTTTGTCAAACTACTAAGCCAGTCAATCAGCTCACTTTGATCGGCGTGTGCAGACAATCCTTCTACAAGCGTACAGGTGGCATGCACATCCCAAAATTTGCCGCGCATTTTCACTTCTTTTGCACCGTCGAGCAATGCGCGTCCACGAGTACCTTCTCCTTGATAACCGACCATTAAAATCGTAGCTGATTTTTGGCCGAGATAATGTTCGAAATAGGTCAGTACTCTTCCGCCTGTGGCCATTCCGGATGCTGCGAGAATAATTTTTGGTGTGTCGCTTTTTGCCAGCTTTAGGGTTTCATCTTGTTTGCTGACCACATTAATTTCTCTACGGATTTGTTTTGATTCCGAAGGAGATAATTTGTGCGAGGAATGATGTTTGCCGAAGATTTTCAAAACGTCTTGTCCCATCGGACTATCCATGTAAACAGGTAAATCCGGAATTAGATGCTCATTCTTCAATTTCCACATGTAAAACATCAATAATTGAGCCCGTTCCACAGCGAAAACTGGGATAATGATGGTGCCATTTTTAGTTGCCGCCTTATTAATGATTTCTGCGAGACGGATTTCAGGTTCCGCCGGGTGAAGTCGTCCTCCATAAGTTGATTCAATGAAAATGATATCAGCCTTTTCGGGTTTCTGAGGTGGAAATAATAAGGGATCTTCTTGTCTGCCAATATCTCCTGAGAATACAATGAGTTTGTCTGCTGCTTTTAATTCTATAAATGTAGCTCCAACGATATGTCCGTTGTACCGGAAACGGAAAGTGAACAAATCGGAAAGTTTAATCCAATTGTCAATTGTTTCCATTTGGAATAAAGGGAAAACAGCTTCGGCCTCATTTGTGGTATAAAGCGGTTTGGCAGGATGATGTTTACTGTATCCGAAGCGATTGGCGCGTTCGGCATCTTCTTCCTGTATTTTTGCACTATCCAGCAGGATTAGTTTTGTAATCTCAATGGTGGGAGCTGTAGCATAAATTTTACCTTTGAATCCCTGCTTCACCAATAACGGAAGGTATCCGACATGATCCAAATGTCCATGTGTCAGAATTACCGTGTCAAGAGTCGAAACATCAAAAGGCAGAGATTGCCAGTTAAGTAAGCGTAATTCTTTCAGACCCTGAAATAATCCGCAATCGATAAGTATTTTTTCACCAGATAATTCAATCAGGTATTTTGATCCGGTAACTGTAGAAGCAGCTCCGAAAAAATGAATGGTTAAATCCTTTTTCATATCCATGTTTTAATTAGCAATTGGGGATTATTGGTTCATGACGGTACGATCGCACAACTGATTAGCTTCGTTTAATACGGTAGCAGTGCGGATCGTTTTTATTCCGATAGATTTAAGTAATTCGGGTCGTTTTAATAATTCGCTGCACAAAACAACTTCTTGTTCCAGTAGTTTTTGTTTTTCAGAAGTTGTAAGTGATGTCAGACAGGTTATCGGGTAAAGCTGGTAATGATCAATTCGATCTTTCAAACCTTTTTCAAACGGATGATCCCAGCCTAAAAGTTTTAGTCCGGAGCACCCGGCATATTGTATTGCATCTGCGGTAAAGCGGGTGTTCGTAACAATCCAGCCTTTCCGTTGCTTTGAAATATTATTTGGCTTTTTAGATAGGTGTGCTTCTATATCGTTAAACCGGGCATGAATATATAGGGGAATCTTGATATTACACGATATCCCGGACTGGTTGTGGTATTTACATTCCACTAATATCTGATTATTATCTTTTTCCGCGATCACATCTATTTCATGTGTAACACATTTTCCCTGAAGGATTTTCCCGGTTTGTGTTTTGTATCCCTCCTTTTTTAATAGTTCTGCGATGTATTTTTCAAATGGAAATCCGGAGGGGCCAAGTTCCATAATTGCATACTTCAAATGATAACGGGCTGCCTGATGACGCGCCCCTGATTTGAGTAAAGAGAATGCAATCTTATAGATGTTCCGGGTTGACATACCTTCATAAAGCTGCTTCCGAATTTCCTGAAGAATGAAATCAATTTGCTGATTATCTGCTCCGGATTTGTGGAGAGATCTGCGGACTTTCTCTTCGGAAAACGGACTCTTTTCACCCGAAGCTTTTGTAACACTAAATTCATTATTCATAATTCCGCATGATTGTTTCAGAGATTATATACCAAAAGGAACAGGCTGCTCAGGGCTGAAATAATCAAAGAAAGTCTCCCGATGATCTTCAATTGTTCCATACCATTTATTTTAGTAGTGTAAAGCAAAGCTAAAGCCTCTACTATTCAAAGAGAATGATTATCATCTCTTCACTAGATGATTTCGATCAGTATTTACAGATGCTTCAAACTGTTTGTCAGTGTTATTAATCTGGTAACGAGTACCCTGCTACCGGAACAAAAAACATGGAAGATCCGAAGCCGCCCACTGTACCCATTATTTCCGCAATAAGCGCAAGAAAGATGAACAAGGGTAAGAATTGCATACAGCTTTTTAATTTGAAAACTGCCCGGAATGTACCGAGCAGTCATTTACTTAAGAAATTTAGATCTTTTTCTTAAGGGTTGGTTTACTTTTTCCCTTTTAGGGATAGTGAGTTGCTTGAAGTGTGTTTTAATCACGATCCTGATAGTACTCAGGTTCATCCGGTTCAATTCCTTTACTTAGAGATTCCCCTTCTGCATTTTGTTCTGCCAATGTCCAGGTATCAGTTAAGGTTGTTTCCAGCCAAACTTTTCCGGATTTTCGGAATACCTGAACACCAAGTCCAAATCCAGCCCAAAGAAGCTGTTCCAGTTCGTTCACTTTCATATCAGGAGTAACGCTTATTTCACTTGAGTGATGAATAGTACGGCAATCTTTGAGCATTACATCCTTTCGTATTAAAAAATGAAGGGATGAAGCTTGTCCTGATTCATGTCTTTTCGAAAAGAATTCGAGCTTCAAAAAAGGAAATGCTTTATTAAACGAATTACGGATCTGTGCGATACTTTGTTGGTCATTGATAATTATTTTCATTCGATCGGAATTAGTTTACTGATGGAGTATTAATAAAGGTGCAAGACTATGAAAAGTCATGACCTTTGAAATTGGTTCACGGAAGATGCGTCCAATTAAAGAGTGTTTCCGTGAAATGATAGTTACTAAGTCTATCTGATGTTTTTTTACAAAATCATTAATTCCTGTAACAACATCAGGATGTTCTATTTCGAAAAAAGTATGGTACGTATGTTTCAACGATTTTTCCAGCTTAAAGCTTTCGGCAATTTCTCCGAATGTTGGAATGGTCTGTGCTTCTGTAAATATATTCAGGATGCAAATATGTGATTTGAAGGTTGCAGCCAGTTGTTTAAGTGGTTTCAGAACAATATCATTATTGGTTTCTGAAAAATCAACCGCCAGCACTATTTTTTCAGGTATCCTGAACTTCACATGTTTGTCGATAACCATTACCGGTATTTCTGTTTTGCGAATAAGATTTGAAGCAGTACTTCCCAGTATTCGTTCCTGAAGATAACCGACACCTTGCGCACCAATTACAAGCAGATCGATATGCTGTTTTTTGCTATAGAAAGTAATCACATCTGCCGGTATTCCATCTATTGCAGCATAACTGATTTTTAAATCCGGGTTGGATTTTTCAATAGACTGTTTTAGTTTTTCCAGATTATCCAGAGCCTCTTCCTGCAGATATTGCTGGGGTGATATGAGGGGGGAATCTTCTGTAAATGCAGGTGTGAGATAAGCATGTAACAACAGAAGTTCTGCTCCGGTTAAGTTGGCCAGTTGTATGGCATAGTTCAAAGCATTATCAGAGAGCTTTGAAAAATCTGTTGGGACAAGTATTTTTTTCATCTTTCAGTACTTTACAATTTAAAGAATAAGTGATCCAATGAGAAACTATGCCATTCCAAGGGAGTTATTAAAAGAAGAAGGAGTAGGGCAAGTCTTGGAAATACGTTACGAGTATCCCAAAGCGGCTCATTTATTCCAAAACCAATTCCGGCAATGATCAGGTTCAACCCAAGGAGATAAAGCGCAATAAACTCAAATAATCCAAGGATCAATAGTCCTCCACAGATTAATTCGGTGTATGCAGTGAACAGCGCTGCAATTGAAGTTAATAATCGTGGGATACCTTTCATAACGAATCGCTCCTGATAGATATTTATCACATTTTTCATTCCGATTTTGACAATAGCATCGTATCCCTGAAAAAGAAAAAGAAAACCGAGGAACACCCGTGTGATCATAATTGCTGAAGCGTAGTGATATTGTTCAATTATCTCCATTAGGGTTTTGTTTTAAAGGCAAAACTAGGGAATGTTAAAACAGTTAGAAATGAGGTGTGTCACTATTTAATATGATGTATGTCAATGAGTTTTTTCAGTCAGATGAATGATAAGAGTCATTTCTTTCAAGCATTCCAAGTAGAATCTTTGCAACATAAACTTTATAATTCACAGAGTATGAAAACAGATGCTGAAATTCAGAAACATGTAATGGAGGAATTGAAATGGGAACCTGCTATTCATTCATCCGAGATAGGTGTTTCTGTGAAAAATGGTGTGGTTACTCTTTCAGGTATGGTTGACACCTATTTGGAGAAAAAAACGGCTGAAAAAGCTGCGCTTAAAGTTGCTGGTGTCAAAGGAATTGCAGAAGATATTGAAATTAAGTTGAGCTACCATGATCAAAAAACAGATGCTGAATTGGCACAGGCAGTAGTGAATGGTTTGAAATGGAATGTACTTGTTCCGGATGACAAAATCAAGATCAAGGTAGAAAATACCTGGGTTACTGCGGAAGGAATGGTAGAATGGGCATACGAACAAAACGCGGTTCGAGATGCTATTGGAGGTATTGTTGGGGTAAAAGGAATTAGCAATCTGGTTAAACTTGCACCCAAAGTAAACTCCGCTGATGTGAAAAAGAAAATTTCAGCAGCGTTTGAGAGAAGCGCAACAATTGATGCAAACAGTATTCATGTGGAAAATATCGGGGATAAGGTAATCCTTACCGGTGAAGTGAGATCTTATGCTGAAAGGCAAGATGCAGAACAAGCTGCATGGAATGCCCCGGGAGTTGCTACTGTTGAGAACAGTCTTGAGGTGAAAATTCCATCTTATGCTAAACTAGGCAGAGAATTATAACCCGGTTTTTGAGTTACACGAAGCACCTTTTATATAAGAGGTGCTTTTTTACACCCATTAGTGATCAATGTCAGTATAAAAGATGATAAAAATCATCCTTTTGGCATGATGCGTCTTTTACTTTTAATCCCGGGTCAAAAAAGTGTATATTCGTTATGGATTACGAACACAGAAAGATGGAGAGTAAAGAAGGAATTGATGCGCTGTTTTTACACGCTACTGAAGGAATTCTTGTAACGAATGCAGAAGGGCGAATTACGCGAATTAACCCGAGTGCTGAAAAACTGTTCGGCTATGGTTCGGGAGAATTAATGGGGCTAAAAATCGAAACACTGGTACCTTCCAGATTTACTCATAAACATGAAAATAACCGGGCGAACTATGCGCACCATCCGCATGCCAGATCAATGGGATTAGGAATGGAGTTGTCAGGTCTGAAAAAGGACGGTTCAGAATTCCCGGTTGAAATTAGTTTGAGTCCTTATAGTAACGATGAAGGAAATTTTGTCATTGCCTTTATCATAGATGTAACACTTCGGAAAGAAACGGAAAATAAGCTCAAAAATTATTCGGAAGACTTGGAAAAACAAGTGAAGAACCGAACACTGGTGCTCGAAGAAGCGATTAAAGAATTGGAGCGAACCCAAAAAGAACTCGATGCTTCTTTAGCTAAAGAGAAAGAGTTGAATGAAATGAAATCGCGTTTTGTATCAATGGCTTCCCATGAATTTCGTACCCCGCTTACTACAATGATGTCATCTCTGTCACTGGTCACCAGATACAACGAACGGAATGATCCGGATAACCACGCAAAACATATCCGTAAAATCGAAAAATCCATTGTGAACCTCACGGATATTCTCAATGATTTCCTTTCTGTTTCCAAATTGGAAGAAGGCAAAGTTGAAAATGCTCCGGAAGAAATCAACTTGAAGCAATTCTTGATGGATGTCAGTTCCGAAATGCAGGGAATGTTATCCGAAAAACAAACAATTATTCAGAATTACTCGGGAGACGAACATGTTTGTTTGGATCCCAAATTACTTCGTAATATCCTGTTCAATTTAATTTCAAACGCCATTAAATTCTCTCCGGATGAAGCTACAATCGAATTATACACTCAGGTCGATGAGAATGCCATTTCCATTTTAGTAAAGGATCATGGTGTCGGGATCAGTGAACAGGATCAGCAGCATCTTTTTGAACGATTCTTCCGTGGGGGGAATGTTACACATATACAAGGAACTGGTTTGGGACTGAATATTGTTGCTCGATATGTAGAGTTGATGAATGGAAAGGTCACCATTGAAAGTGCTCAAAACAAGGGAACAACTGTTACATTATTCATTCCGCGTTAAAATACAGGCTTATGAAAAAGATACTACTCATTGAAGACAATACGGATATTCGTGAAAACACGGCGGAAATCCTTGATTTGGCACAGTATAAGGTGTTGACTGCTGAAAATGGAAAAGTGGGGGTACAGCTCGCCCTCAAAGAACTCCCGGATCTGATTATTTGTGATATTATGATGCCTGTTTTGGATGGGTATGGTGTGTTACATTTATTGTCTAAAAATGAAACCACAGCTAGTATTCCTTTCATTTTTCTAACAGCCAAAGCGGATCGGGGAGATATTCGAAAAGGAATGTCTATGGGGGCAGATGATTACCTTACAAAACCTTTCACAGATCAGGAATTACTAAGTGCGATCGAAACCCGTTTGAATAAAACGGATATACTGAAGAAACAATTTGCCCGGAATATAGAGGGAGTCAATCATTTTTTGAACGAAGCCAAAAGTTTTGATGCATTGAAAGAATTATCCGAATCACGGGATATCAGACTTTATAAAAAAAAGGATGTTGTTTTTCAGGAAGGTAACTATCCACGGGGTGTTTATTTCATCCACAAAGGAAAAGTAAAGATTTATCAGAAAAACGATCAAGGCAAAGAACTCATCAGTGCTTTACATAAAGCAGGTGATTTTTTCGGGTTCCTGTCTCTGCTGAAAGATGAACAGTACATCCATTCTGCTGCTGCATTGGAAGATACTGAGATTTATATAATTCCGAAAGAGGATTTCTTTTCGCTGATTTACAGAAATGCGGAAGTTGCACGAAAATTCATTGAATTGCTTTCAGATAACCTACTCGAGAATGAACAGCAGTTGATGCGTTTGGCTTATAACTCAGTGAGAAAAAGGGTGGCTGAAGCATTGGTGAAACTTTCGGATAAATACAAAAAAGAAACAGATCAACGTTTTAGTATGAATGTTTCGCGTGAAGATCTGGCAAATTTGGTTGGTACTGCCAAAGAAACTGTGATTCGTACCCTGAGTGATTTTAAGGAGGACAGGTATATCGAAATTTCAGGAAGTACAATAACAATTCTTGATTACGATCAATTGGTTTGTATGAAAAATTGATTTTGATTTTTGTCAATTTGGATTCTGAGTAGTATCATACCCCATTCTGAGTAAGCTCATTTCATCTGAGTTGCTGATTAAGTTTCTTTGTCATGTAATCTTAATTGAAAGAATCATGAAATCAAATAAAAACTTAGGTGTTTGGATGGATTATTCATCTGCAGACTTAATAAATCCGCATCAGGATGCGAATCAGATTATCAGATCGAAATTTTCACCAGCTATAAAAGAAGAGGCTTTAAAGAAAGGTGAAAAACATTTGCACCATAAAGAACAGCAAGTACAGGAAACCTATTTTAAAGAAATTGCAGGTAAGATTCTGGAGTATGATCAAGTACTCTTATTTGGTCCTACGAATGCGAAGACAGAACTCCTTCATTATCTAAATGGAGATACTCATTTTAAACATGTGAAAATAGCTGTTGAATCCGCTGATAAAATGACAGAAAACGAGAAAAGGGCATTTGTAAAAAAACATTTTAATGCCTAAATTAAGGGGTAATTTAATTAAATAGTATGAATCAACTCACAAATAGCTATATCAAATCCTGTTTAAAGCAAAGAGAAGCAGCTTCCAATAAAAGCGATCATGGTCATACTCTGATTATTGCAGGTAGAAGAGGATACATGGGGGCTGCAGTAATTGCTGCAAAGGCTGCAGTTCGAACAGGTACGGGTTTACTTACTGTTTGTGTTCCCACTGAAGAAAGATTTATTTTGCAAACCTCCGTTCCGGAAGCCATGCTGTTTATGCGGGAAGAAGATCATTATCCATTGGATCGATTTTCTGCTATTGGGGTTGGACCGGGCATTGGTGTGGATGAAGTTTCTGAAGAAATGCTCGTTTCTGTCATCATACAGTCTAAAATTCCGCTGGTACTGGACGCGGATGCGCTGACGATTATTTCCAAAAATAAAAAGCTCCTCAGTTCAGTTACGGAAGAAACTATTATAACACCGCATACTGGTGAATTTGACCGACTTTTCGGTATTCATCAAACGAATGAAGAACGGATTATGACAGCTATGAATAAAGCTGCTGAATATCAGATCGTCATTGTTTTAAAAGGCTCACATACAGCAATTATCACTGCTGAAGAGGTGTTTTACAATACTACTGGAAATGCAGGTCTGGCAAAAGGTGGGGCTGGCGATGCATTAACAGGAGCAATCACCTCCTTTTTAGCACAAGGATACTCTCCGTTAAATGCTGCAAAGCTGGGCGTGTATATCAATGGTTTGGCTGCAGATATCACTTTGAATGAACAAAGTATGGAAAGTATGCTGATCACCGATGTTATTGAAAATTTTGGAAAAGCGTTTGAATTGATCAGAGTATAAATCCGCTTTAAAAACAAAGCTTTATGAAACTGAATAAAGATTGGCATGAAAAAAATAAAATGCCGAAAAATGCCACTTTTGAGCAACGGGTCAAATGGCATTTGGAACATCATAAGAATTGTACTTGCAGACCTATTCCGGAAAAATTACTTCATGAAATGGAGTTGAGAAAGAATCTTGAGTAATCGTTGAATCAGCCTTTAGGTTTATGGCACTCAATAATCAGTGCTTTTGGATGTCCCGAATTCATTTGCTGCTCTATCTTCGGGCTTAATACAGGAATACCGAGATTGGCACCACGTAAAATCACTAATAATCCGATAACAGATAACAAATAAGGAAAAGCATTTGTCAGCTTAATCCGAAATGTTTGATTCATTCTTTGCCCAAAGAATCCTACTCCGATAAGTGCCGGTAATGTACCTAATCCAAATGCAGCCATTGATGTTGCACTTCCAATTGGATTTTCTGCTAAAAGTGCATTGGTCAAAGCTAAAAAAATCATTCCGCAGGGAAGCAACCCATTAAGTAATCCGATTCCGAACAATTTGATAGATCCGTTTTGTCGAAGCAAGCGTGTCATGGCGCTGGAAACCCATTTTTGGAACCTGGGAGTCCGAAACTCAACATGCTTGAGCCAGTGTTTTCGCCAGGCAAGAGCAATTAATCCAATTCCGAAAAGGATACTCAATACTTGAAACAAACGGAATAAATGAAGGGAAAATCCGATACTCCCGATTAAAAATCCCAAAAGCATGTAGGTAATTATCCGTCCGGCATTTGCTGTTAAAATCCCTATCAATATACTTGTAGCAGATTTCCTGCTTAACGGAAGTGCGAGCGCTATTGGTCCGCACATTCCGATGCAGTGAAACGAACCGGCAAGTCCCAAAACGAATGAACTAATTAGGAAAATCATTGAATGGTAACTTGCTGAGACATTTCATAGGGTTTGTTTTGTATTAAACCCTGAATGGTACAGTTAAATATCCCTTTTGGGAACGCAGTTGTTGGAATGTATACTTTTTCCAGCGGTTTTACAGTGAATGAGACATCACTGTTTTTGTCATTTGGACGCTGAAAATGAATGGTTACTTTTTTTGATTGAAAATCCTTGGGGAAACTAATCAATAAGCTATCGGTTTTACTTTCAAAACTAATTTTTTCGACGGATGAAGCATAGATTTTTTGAGCGTTAAATTGATCATCATAATTCAATTCGCGTTTGTAATAATCTTCTTCTACCAAATCAATTTTCTGGCGCATCATGATTGTTACCATTGTTAGGATAAAACCCATGAATAGTGCCATCCCGATAATTATTCCTTTTCCCCAATTCATATTTTCTAATTATTAATTCAAAATGCAAAAACGGTATCTCACTTTTGAATTTTGCATTTTTACTTTTGAATTTATCTAAAAGCTTGGTCCGATCATTTTGACTTTGACGCGATCAATTTCTTTCCCGTTCCCCATAATGATAATCTCAACTTTCCGAGTTCCCTTTTCAATGAACGAGTAGGGGAATCGCGCCAGAAATCGTTCACGAATGTGTTTCTGTCCTGGTAGTTCTAATGAATCATTAGCCAGTTCCAGCTTCACGGATGGATCTGTGGAAATCAATTTAACATGGAACAAATCTTTTGTTTTGTTGGTCAGATCTATTTCAAAAATATTGCTGATGTCTTTTTCTTGTGTGACCTGATAAGTAGATCCGCGCTGACGCAGAATAGTGGTGGAAAAATCCTCTCTCATAACCAGCATAGTGGTCCATACAGCAATCAGAACTACCAATAAAACACTATAAGAAATAACTCTTCTGGTCCATTGAAAGCGTGTGCGGTTTTTGATCCCGTTTTCCGAAACGAAACGGATTAATCCTTTTTCAAGTCCTACTCCTTCCATCATGGAATCACAGGCATCAATGCAAGCGGTACAATTTACACACTCCAATTGTGTTCCGTTCCGAATGTCGATTCCTGTAGGACAAACATGCACACACTGAGCACAATCGATGCAATCACCTTTTTTTGCGGCTGGCCGGTCTTCTCCCTTTCTGAATTTACCTCGTTCCTCTCCACGCACATAATCGTATGCAACGACCATCGAGTTTTGATCGAGAAGTACTCCCTGTAAACGTCCGTATGGACAGATTGTAGTACAAACTTGTTCCCGTAATCGCGAAAAAACGAAGTAAAACAAAGTGGTAAATATCCCGATAGAGATCAATCCTCCAATATGCAGGTGAACGGGCTCCGTAATTATTTTAAGTAAGGTGTGACTTCCAATGATGTAAGCCAGAAAAATATTCGCGATGACAAAGGAAATCATCCAGAAAATACTGTGTTTGAGAATTCTTTTTCCCCATTTTTGAGCATTCCAGACTTGTTTGTCCAATGCCTTTTGCTGGGTCCAATCTCCATCAATCCAGTATTCGATTTGCCGAAAGACAAACTCCATAAAAATAGTTTGGGGACAGAACCAACCACAAAATAGGCGCCCGTAAATAATGGTAAACAAGATCACAAAGACAATGAAAATGATTAACATGATGGCGAATAAGTAGAGGTCTTGCGGCCAAAATGTTGCTCCAAACAGGGAGAATTTACGTTCCAGAATGTTTATTTCAATGAGTTGGTCTCCGTTGATTTGTATAAATGGAGCACTCAATAAGAAAATTAAAAGAGCATAACTAACCAATTTTCGACGATTGGTGAATTTTCCTTTTGGTTTTTTTGGATAAACCCAGATGCGCTTTCCTTGTTCATTAACAGTGGCAATATGATCTCTGAATTCTTCTTCCATTTTTCGTTTAAATGTAAATGGTATGCCCGCCCCTCAAGGCAGGCATATCTTTGTTATTTTATTGGAAATTCTTTTCCTTGTGGTTCTTTTCCCGGTTTGTATTTCATGCTCAAAACATAGGATGCCACTTGTTGCAGTTGAACAGGGTTGAGTTTTGAAGCATGTTCAGGCATTCCATTCGTAGTACCGTTTTTAATGGTTCCAAAGACAATTTTAATGTCGTTTCCGTAAATCCAGAATTTGTCCGTTAGATTCGGGCCGATATCTCCACTACCATCTTTGTGACAAGCTGCACAATTCGCTTCAAATTGCTGTTTCCCGAGACCAAGTACAGATTGATCGGTAAGAAGAGTTACATTGTTTTCATCTACGTTCATTGCCGCTTCTTTTAAATAGGCATTAACTTCCTTTTGAGCCTGAATCATGGATTTATTGTACTCTTCAATCTGAAGATCACCTGTGTTGAATAGATGGTAATTGAAAATATAGATGAATGCAAAAACGATACTTGCATAGAATCCCCAAACCCACCAAGGAGGAAGGTTATTATCCAATTCCCGAATTCCGTCGTATTCATGATCCATTAAGATGCTTGCCTCTTCTTCAATTGGAACTGCATCCACTAATACTTTCACAACTTTACTTCGTTTTGGTTTAGGCGCTTTTGCTTTTCGCTTGTAAACCATGTAGTAAAAATTATTGAAAAGCCCTCTCAAATAAAGAACCACCAGAAGAAGCACTATATTAATTCCAATCAGGATGTAGATGTCTACTTTTTCAACCAGTAACCAAGGGTATGCTGCTTCTTCCGGATTGGTTGAATCAGGCGTGCTCATTCCATAGGAAATGCCTGGAACAAATGTCGCTCCAATCGTAATCAACACGATGAGAATTTTAGTCAGATTCTCCTGATCCCTCAATTTCTTTTTGAAAACATCTGATTTTACGAATGAAAGGATGGAACTGCTCATTAAAATAATGGCAAGCAATAAAACAATCATTAAGGTTCCTAAGGCATAGAAGACGGTTAAATTACCTTTGTAATCAGGAATAAGTGTTACCTCGTCAGTTGCTGTTGGCGAACCGGTTTCTGCAGTTTTCACGGGAGGAGTATAATTGTCTACATAGTCCAGAATTTGGTCAATCTCCTCGTTACTTGCTTGTTGTGGAGACATTTCAGATCCTGAAAAGTCTTTAATAGCCAATGCCATTTTACTAGTACCTCCGGCAATTAAAGTTTTGGAGTTCCGCACCCAATCATACAATAATTCTCCTTCACCTGCATCTGTCCATTTTGCTTTCACTCCTTTGAGCAGGGGGCCAGTAGAGTTTTTATCGACGGCATGACAGGTATTGCATTTTGCTTTGAATAAGGCTTCACCCTGACTATAACCCGTTGTCTGAAACAATAACGCGGTTATGATAAGTAGTTGATGAATTTTCATAGTTTTTCATTTTGAGGAGTTAAATCGTCAGAACTAAGAGGAATGCTGCTTAATTCTTCTACTGTAGATTTTTTCATCTTCCAAATACGAATAAGCACGATTAAAAAGAAGAGGACAAAAATCACCAGGGAAAAAATCCCATAAAATTCTACTCCCGATTCGCTTGCTAAATGATGTTTAATAAATCGTAACATGATCCTAGTTATTAGTTTTTTTCACTTTGATATCCGTTCCCATTCGTTGTAGATATGCAATTAAAGCGATGATTTCTTTTTGTTTCAATTCATTGATTTTTGCATTTTTATCTTGACCGTTCAATGCAATTTTCGGAGTGTTTTCAACAATATCCGTCGCAATTTCCAGTGCTTGTTTATCCAAATCCGCTTTTGCTTTTTGTGCATATCCTTTTGGATATGGGACACCAAGAGTTTGCATTGCTTCAATTTTCTTCGGCAATAAATCGGTATCCAGATTGTCTTCTTTTAACCAGGTGTATGCAGGCATTATAGAACCGGGAGACAAGCCTTTAGGGTCAATCATGTGCTTGTAATGCCACAAGTTTCCTTGCAGACCTCCTTCACGTGCCAAATCCGGACCGGTTCTTTTAGAACCCCACAAAAACGGGTGGTCATAAACGTGTTCCCCTGCTTTTGTATATCCGCCACTTTCAGGAGTGGGTGCGTATCGGGCAGTTTCAAAGCGTAAAGGTCGAATCATTTGAGAGTGACAATTATTACAACCTTCCCGGATGTAGATATCACGACCTTCCAGTTCGAGAGGAGAATAAGGTTTTATACTGCTAATCGTCGGAACATTGGATTTAACAGCGATTGTCGGGATAATTTCAGCTAAACCTCCAATTGCAACAACCAGAATACTGATCAACATAAAGCGAACCGGTTTTCCTTCGACTTTGCGGTGCCAATATTCTTTTCCTTTGGAAGCATGTGCTCTTTCTACCGTTACTTCAACAGTTTCGTCTGCTGCAAATGATCCTGCTCTCACTGTTTTGAAGATATTGTAGACAAGCATTAAGGCTCCAACGATGTAAAGGAATCCGCCAATCGATCTCAGAATATAATACGGTTTCATATCGATTACAATCTCCAAAAAGTCTTTGTTAACCAATGTTCCGTCAGGATTGAAGTGTTGCCAGCTCAATCCTTGCATAAATCCGGCAATGTACATTGGAACTGCGTATAGGATGATTCCAAGTGTTGCGATCCAGAAATGCTGGTTTGCAAGTTTTTTGGAGTACAATTCCGTTTTGAACATTTTTGGGATTAACCAGTAAATCATTCCGAAAGTCATCATTCCGTTCCAGCCAAGTCCACCTACGTGTACATGTGCAACTATCCAGTCGGTATAGTGAGAAAGCATATTCACGGATTTTAATGAGAGAAGTGGTCCTTCAAAAGTGGCCATCCCATAGCAGGTCAAGGCAACAACCATGAATTTCAACATAACATCATCCCGAACCCGATCCCATGCACCTCGAAGTGTCAAAAGTCCGTTTAACATTCCTCCCCAGGAAGGCGCAATGAGCATTACTGAAAAGACAACACCTAAACTTTGTGCCCAATCAGGAAGGGAAGTATACAACAAGTGATGAGGTCCTGCCCAGATATAAATGAAGATCAATGCCCAAAAGTGAATGATGGATAATCGATAAGAATATACGGGACGGTTGGCTGCTTTTGGTACAAAGTAGTACATCAAACCCAGATAAGGTGTAGTCAGGAAGAAAGCTACCGCATTGTGCCCATACCACCATTGTACCAAGGCATCCTGAACACCGGCATACCAAGAATAACTTTTGAAAAAAGAGATTGGTAGCTCAAATGAATTGAAGATATGCAGCATGGCAACAGTTACGAAAGTGGCTATGTAGAACCATATCGCAACATATAAATGTTTTACACGTCGATTGAGAATGGTTGCGAATAGGTTCCATCCGAAGACAACCCAAATGATTGCGATTAATATATCAATCCACCATTCCAGCTCTGCATATTCCTTACTGGACGTGATTCCAAACGGTAAGGTTAAGACCGCACAAACAATGATGAATTGCCATCCCCAAAAATTCAGGTTGCTGAGTTTATCACTCCACATGCGCGTTTTTAGCAAGCGTTGTAGTGAATAATAAACCCCCATGAAGATCCCATTTCCCACAAAGGCGAAAATCACAGCATTCGTGTGTAAGGGTCTGATTCTGCCAAACGAAATGTATCGAAAGCCTAAATAATCATTGAAAAATTCGGGGAAAGCTAATTGCAAGGAGGCAATTAGACCTACGAGCATTCCGATAACCCCCCAGAGAATAGTTGCGAATGCAAAATTTTTGACAATCCTATTGTCGTACTTTACTGTTTGTATTTCCATCGTTGTTTTGATTTGTTTCGTTGGTAGCAGAATCGTCCTCATAGAGAATGCGGACACTTGGGGAATAATCATCATCGTACTGTCCTGTTTTGGCAGCCCAAAGAAAAATAACTAAGAAAAACACTGCTAAACAGAGGCTTACGATTAACATTATGTAGATCATTCCCATAGTACAAAGAACACAAGCAGAACTCGCATAAAATATGATATAGGTAACCGTAAAAGCTGATTTATATCATGTTTTTAATGCCGCAATATTTAGCGGTGTCTGAATAATTTGCCAGTTGGGATTTTATTCGACTTTTGTTGAAGAATTTACTAATGGAGGAAGCTCTTTGCGGAGCGTAAGAAAGGTTGCTAATCCCACAACAGTTATGGAGCTCAGAGGCATTAAGATTGTTGCAACAAATGGTGTTAGTTGTCCACTTACTGCGAAACCTATTCCAGTCAGGTTGTAACAAAGTGAAAATGCAAAACAGATACGTAAGAAGCGTTTTCCATTTCGGATATACTTGAAATAGGAAGCCAGGTATTTTAAATTTTCTGCTTTTAAAATAGCATCTGAGGCAGGTGTAAAACGCACCAAATCTTCTGAAAGGGCAATACCAACAAAGGCTTCGTTTAAAGCACCTGCATCGTTTAATCCATCGCCAATCATCAGGGTATAATTTCCATTTGCCTGCAGGTGCTGAATAAACTGCTTCTTTTGAAGTGGCTGCTGTTCGAAATGGAATTCAGTTCCGGAAGGGAAAATGGTTCGAAGCAAATCCAAATCCTTCGATTTATCACCTGAAATAACTGCTAATTGATAGTTTGATTTCAGGTTCTGAACTAAATCTTTTAATTGTTCCCTCAATTTCGATTGAAATCTGAAAGTTCCCAACAACATGCCTTCGGAAGCAAAATAAACCGAGGATTCGTCATGGTTTTGTTCATCTAATCCAATAAAAATTGCAGAACCCAGTTGATAAGTGTCCAATGAAATTCCTCTTCCCGGAATCTCAAGAGCAGTTTGATCTGGATTAGTATCATTCGTGTATTCTGAAAGCAATTCGTGTATCGCTTTAGCATAGGGATGAATGGCATGTTTGGTCATTTGAAAAAGCACCTGATTTTGAGCTTTCGTAAGCGCTTTCCCGCTGTATTGGATTTGCTTGTGGTCTTGTTCGGTTAAGGTTCCGGTTTTATCAAAAACCAAATAGTTACATTGTTGAATGCGTTCAATAATTGCCGTATTTCGAAGATAAAATCCCTTTTTCCCCAATACACGCAGCATGTTACCATAAACAAACGGCACGGAAAGCGCCAAAGCACAGGGACAAGCAACGATCAGAATTGCGGTGACAATTTCCGGGATTTGGGTCGGATCGATCCATATCCAGACAATGGAGGCCGTTATGGCTAATCCGATTACAGCGGCAATAAAGTATTTTGAAATGCGGTCTTGCCGGGTTTGAAAAAATAATTCTGTTTTTTTCGAATGTCCGTCATTCCATAATTGGGTCAAAATACTTCGTTCGGTCGTTTTAGAAACCACTAACTGAATGGTTTCACCCATGCTTTTTCCTCCGGCGTATAGTAGATCACCTTTTTTCTTTTCGATCCAATCTGCTTCACCACTTACAAAACTATAGTCAAGTGTAGCCTTTTCAGAGAGTAGAATACAATCGCAAGGAATAATTTCTTCGTTTCGGATGAAAATTTCATCACCTGCTTGCAGTTCATCAATAGGACAAAGAATAGTATTGTCGGTTGTTTTTTTTATCACGGCAACCGGGAAATAAGACCGGAAGTCGCGTTCAAAGGATAACCATTGATAGGTTTTCCCCTGAAACCATTTTCCGATCAATAAAAAAAAGATGAATGCTGCAAAGGAATCCATATATCCGGGACCTTCATGACTGAAAATGGCGACGCAACTTCTGATGTAAAGTGCAAGGATTCCAATAGCAATGGGAATGTCCAGATTCAGACTGCGTAATCTGATTCCTGCAATAGCCGATTTGAAATAATCCTGTGCTGAAAAAAGCAAAACGGGAATGGAAACTGCAAATGAGAGATAAGAACTCAGATTCCGGACCCCTGAGTAAGTTTGGTCGATACCCAAATATTCCGGGAAACTCCAAAGCATAATACTTCCAAAGGCAAAACCCGCGATTCCCAGTTGAAACAACAGGCGCTTGTTAAATGTACCGGTCGATTTATCTATTGCCTTGAAATTTGGTTCGTATCCGATCTTTGTTAGTAATAAAGCAAGTTCCGAAAGTTCTATTTGATTCAGGTCAATAGTAATTGTTGCGGTTTTCTTTGGGAAATGAATGGTGGAGCGCAGAATACCATCATTTAAACGTTGCAGATGTTCCAGAAGAAAAATGCAACTGGCGCAATGAATTTGAGGTAAGTGTAAAGTGATTTTCACAATACTTCCTTCCTGAAAATCGATGTATTTTTTTCGTAATTCTTCGTCGTCCAATACTGAAAAAACCTCTTGAGTTACTTTGTTTGGTCGAATTCCAGCTTGGGGATCTTGTTCGTAATAGGCTCCGAGAGAATGTGCTGAAAGCAATTGATAAACTTGTTTACAACCATTGCAACAAAAGGCATGTTGATCAGCATAGACAATCGTTTTTGGTAACGTGTCATGGCAATGGTAACATGTTGTTTTTTCTGTCTGGTTTTGCATGGTTGTTCTTTTCAAATATTCGATTAAATAGTCATACTGAACCGGTTCACCGGATTCTGATCTTTTAAATAGGAATCGAAGGCCATACAGCAATTGCGAACAAACGGAATTCCTTTGGGTAGAATACGAATGACATCTTGTTCCCACTCAACTAATCCATCTGAAATGAGTTCCGATAATTGTAATTCCAGTTCCAAACGACTCAACAGAGTATCTTTCGGGATTTCCGTTTCAAAATGACACATCAGGTTCAGGATATGGCGGCGAATTTCAATATCTCTTAGGCTCATCTGGTGTCCTCGGGTGATCGGTAATTTTCCGCTTTCTATTAGTTCCAGATAGCGTTCGGTCGTTTTTTCATTTTGTGCGAAACCAAACTTGCATTCTGAAATTGCCGACATTCCGAGTCCGATCAATAACTGGGAAGAATTGGTTGTGTAACCCATGAAATTCCGATGCAATCTTTTTTCAATTACAGCTTTTGCTAAGGAGTCGGTGGGCAATGCAAAATGATCCATCCCGATTTCCAAATATCCGTTTGCAACAAGCGTTTGTTTTGAGAGTTCGTAGAGTTGGCGTTTCATACTTGGGGAAGGAAGATCCGATTCATTGTATCCGCGCTGTCCTGTTCCCTTTATCCAAGGTACATGGGCATAGGAATATAACGAAATTCGTTCCGGTTTTAATTCAAGGGTAAGTTGAATAGTCCGCTGAAACCCGGCAAGTGTTTGCTTAGGTAAACCATAAACCAAATCGTGAGAAATGGCATCGAAACCAATCGTTTTTGCGCTTTGATGACAAAATTTAACCAGTTCGAATGATTGGATGCGGTGAATTGCTTTCTGAACAACCGGATCGTAATCCTGAATTCCAAAACTGATTCTGCGAAATCCTTGTTGATGCAATACCTGTAAATGTTCTAAGCTGGTAGAATTAGGGTGGGCCTCAAAACTTAATTCGGCTTCCTCTGTGAAAGGCAAAACCTGTTTGATTCCCTCAATCAATCGCTTCAACTCTTTCGGGGCAAAAAAGGTAGGAGTTCCTCCACCTAAATGGAGTTCATGAATTTGTGAATGTGTGTCAAGTGAGCCTGATATAAGTTTCCATTCTTTGAGTACTGCATCAATATATCTCTTTTCTACCGTATGATTAGTCGTGATGTGTTTATGACATCCACAAAAGGTACAAAGAGAATCACAGTAAGGAAGGTGAATATATAAAGCCAATTTTTTGACTTGCTCGTCTTGTTGCGAGATTTTAATTAATTCGCACCAGTTAGCGATTTCCCATTGGGATTTATTCCAATATGGGACAGTCGGATAAGAAGTGTATCTTGGTCCTGGAATATTATATTTTGCAATCAGACCAGTATTTGCCATGTTTTTTTTTGCAAAACTAGGAGGTAGAAAGTACTAAAAAAATGATGCGCGTCACCTTTCTTGAATTCAGTGATTGCGATATAAAAATGGTCACTGCTTTTCTTTCCATCCGCTCCAATCATCGTGGTCGCCTCTGGAGATGTTCCTCATCATACCGTATCCGAGTACTATGCTGCAAATGACTCCGATAACACCATAGCATGAATATCCAAACCAGAATGGGCCAACTTTATGTATAATGAAGAGTGCAGATCCGACTAGAAGAGCAGCAATCACCAATGAGCTGGCAATTTGTTTGGTGATGCGGTTGAAAGTATGAACCAGCGGATCAATTCCCTGATGGTTCAGGTTCACATTAACCTTTCCGGTATTGATCTTGCGAATGGCATTTTTTAGATCACTAGGAAATTCTTCCATGTAATTGGCTATCTCATACAGACCGTTCAAAACCTTCATTCCCAATGTGAAAGGATTGAGTTTCCTGGCAATTGCTGAAACCAAGTAAGGTCGTGCAATTTCCAGCATATCAATCTTGGGATCCAAGTTGCTGATGAGGCCTTCAATAGTTACCATGGACCGGGCAAGCAGGAAAAAATGAGCCGGTACCTTTAGGTCATACCGCACAATAATATCCTTCAACTGAAGCAACACAGTACTCATTTCGTTTTGGTGGATACTTATAACACTGTAATTGCAGACAAATTCGTTGATCTCATACTCCAATGAACGCATGTCACGAATTGTCACCGTGTCGGACATTTGCATTAAAGTCCGGATAATTTTTAAGACATCTTTGGATTTTACAGAAAGGAAGAGGTGGCCGAGTATTTCAATATCTCGGGGAAGAATATTGCCCATCATGCCAAAGTCCAGAAAGCAGATGTGCCCGTTCGGAAGAACGAGTATGTTTCCCGGGTGCGGGTCTGCATGAAAGAAACCGTATTGAAAAACTTGCTTGACATAGGTGAGGGCAAGTTTGTGAGCAATATCCTTGCGATCGTATCCGTTCGATTCCAAAATCTTGCTGTCGGTTACTTTTATACCAGAAATAAACTCCATGGTAAGCACCTTACCGGTAGTGTATTCCTTGTAAACTTTCGGAACATGTGTCGTATTGTCGTGCGTGTCTTCTTCAATGTTTCTGGCAAAACGCTGGATACTGATTGATTCGTGGATGAAGTCGAGTTCTTTCAAAATACTTTCTTCGAAGTTTTGGACAAGACCAATCGGATCAAAACTTTTCAGAGAAGGAATTCTGCGTTCAAGGATCCGAGCCAGTATATACATAATCCGGATGTCTTCAACAATGACAGAACCGATTCCCGGGCGTTGTACTTTCACGGCAACTTTTTCACCTGTTTTGAGGGTCGCCCGGTGCACTTGCGCCATAGAGGCAGAAGCAAAAGCCTCCGTTTCGTACCAAGCGAATAATTCTTCCATTGGCTTTTTCAATTCGGTCTCGATTACCTGACGTGAAATTGCTCCGGATTGCGGAGGCACATTATCCTGTAATTTTTCAAGTTGGACGATCAGCTCTGCAGGAAGCAGATCTGAACGGTTACTAAGGATCTGCCCGAATTTGATGAACGTTGGTCCAAGATCTTCACATACCAGACGCATCTTTTCGTACTTCGTATACTTTCGCGCATTTCGCGCTGTGGCACGGGGAATCAGTTTTCTCAATAAGGAAAACCGACGAGTCTCAATAAGGTATGAGACAACGTCTTCGTAACCGTAACGAACAAAAATGCGCAGAATATGATTGAACCTAAGGACAGACCGATAACGTTGTCTTATGTTTTCAAACAGCGCCATGCGATTAACCTTTGTCCTCCAGTTGATTGATACGCGCTTCCGCCAAGGACAAATTTTTGTTCAATTCTTCCAGTTTACGCTCTAGTTCCGACAATTTATCGGTATGAGCTATGTTTACTTTTTCGTAGAATGTTGCCACCATTTCACCGATCTTCTCTTCCATTTCCTCCTGCACCTCCTTTGCTTTTAGCCGGACTCTTTCAGTAAAAGGAATTTCATTTCCATTTTCATCAAGGCTTTTTTCAGACATGAATTCATTGATCTTATCGCGTCCCTGTTCGGACAATTCTTTTAATTTATCCATCAGGTGTGTCTCTCTTGAGATCGCATACAAGTTTGCAGACAATGCAGCCAATTCTATAAATGTTTTTGCTTTCATTCTGCTAACTTCCATCATTTAAAGCAGAAAAAAAGTGATCAATATCAATATGAGTCATGATTTTTGTTCCTTGTATATATTAGATATAACTCACTATCTTTGAGTAATAATGAAGGCATGTCAGATGACAGGATAGTCCTTCCGCATTTAATTTGAAAATATATGGATTTGAAATTACCCGTATCAACGATCATGATCACACCGGTTGAATGTGTTGGTTCTCAGGACAAAATACTGGTGATCAAACACCTTTACGAAAGACAGCGTTTTCACCGTCATTTTCCTGTAACAGAAAAGGATCGTGTAGTCGGAATGGTGAGTCTTGCAGATTACATGCACGCAATTGGGGAAGCAACCCTCGATGATAATGAGCCGGTTTATTCTTTAAAGAAGGTTGAAGACATTATGTCGCGTAATCCGGTAACTGTCAGTAAGGATACTTCTATCGCCGAAATAGGCGCGCTTCTGGCAAAGGGAGAATTCAGCTCTATCATCGTTCTGGATGACAACCGTGTGAGTGGTATTGTGACTACTACGGATTTGATCCGTTATTTTCTCAAACAAGTTGATTGAGTTTAACACACTCAAACTTTTAATAAGCCACCTTGATCTCGATCAATCGCATGATATCGTTTAAGATTTCCGGCTCACGAACCTCAATTCTGATTCCCCGCCCTTCTGCAAAGACTTTAGCTGACAGGAGCTCATGTTTGATCGCGTCAGAGATCGAACTGTTTATGATTTCATCGGTAGCTTTCTGTCCGAATACAAATGCGACTTTGAAATAGGCTTCCCTCGGAAGCAGGTAAACAATGACCCGTTTTTTGTCATTAACCCGGAAACTCCACCCGAATTTCTTCCCGGAATACTTCCATTCTTCCACTGAATCCGGGTTCTTTTTCCGAATAGATTCCCGGATGGAATTCCATAGATCATAGGTGTCTTTCAACTCAATGGAGAGATCCTGATCTCCCGGAACGATTTCTTTATTGGAAAAAACACTTGTGTCCATAGACCGAATTTAATGAATTTTTATAGTAAGCATGGCGTTATTCCCTTGGCTTAGACCAGTTCGTTTCCGGAAATAAGCCCGTTGGAAAAACAATTCAGGTTATGGATGGTGGTTTCGGCAATGTTTTTTAATGCGGTATCGGTCAAAAATGCCTGATGTCCTGTAATAAGCACATTCCGGAAAAGCATGAGCCGGGCAATCATATCGTCCTGCAAAATGTCAGCCGAATGATCTTCAAAAAATAATCCATGTTCCTTTTCGTAAACATCCATTCCGAAATAACCGATGTGTCCGCTTTTGAGTGCTGTTAATACTGCTTCCGTATTTACAAGACCACCACGGGCTGTATTGATGATCATGACTCCCGGTTTCATGAGCTGTATATCCCCATGGTCTATCAGATACTGCGTTTTTTCATTGAGCGGGAGATGCAGTGTCAGGATATCGGATTGTTGATATAGTGATTCACAATCCGTGTATTCTACTTGGTATTGTTGTTTGATCTCCTCGTTCTCCATAATGTCATAGGCCAGCAGGCGACAGCCAAAGCCATGCAGGATACGCGCAACTATGGAGCCGATTTTTCCGGTTCCCATAATCCCGACTGTTTTCCCGTTCATATCAAAACCGGTAAGCCCATTTAATGAGAAATTTTGCTCCATTATCCGGTTATGTGATTGTATCAGTTTCCGGTTGAGGGCAAGCATTAATGCTACCGCATGCTCGGCGATAGCGTAGGGAGAATAGGCAGGAACCCGGGCCACCCGCATTCCAAGCTGTTTCGCTTTATGAAGATCTACATGGTTGTATCCGGCAGATCGTAAAGCGATGTAACGGATCCCGTTTTGATACAATAGTTCAAGTACCGGTGCGGAAGCATCATCGCTTGTAAATAAACTGACGGCATCGAATCCGGCACTTAATGATGCTGATTTGACAGAAAGTGCCTGATCTGAAAAAAACAGTTGGTTGTTATTCTGTTCGTTTTTTTCAAAATATACCTGTTCAAATGCATGAAAACTGTAAACGATAACCTTCATTTTCTTGGATGATTAATTGATTTCTTGTTTGTTTGAAATGGATGAGATCTCAAAGTTCTTGATTTCTTTTTTTGCGCATTTTTCTTTCATTTATCGGCCATTGCATTGTATTCTTTCAGGTGAAATGCATTATTGATGCGATCGATACTCATGACCCCTTCAAGTGTTCCGCAGAGATTTCCGTTTTCATAAAACTGCAGAGTCGGTGTGACTTCGATTCCCATTTCACTTGCCAGGTATTTATAGTTGTCAATATCAATTCGGAGAATTTTAACTGCTCCGTCGTAAGAAAGTGCAAGTTCATCCAATAGAACTCCCATAGCACGGCAATTTCGATCTCCGGGTAAGTAAAAATCCACGATAACAAGATGTTCCAGTTCCAATATCCTGATGAAATCCTTGAATGTTAATTCGGAAGGCGGAATCAACTCTTCCGGTGTCAGGATGTATTCGTCTTTCAACCATTGCTTCAAACCACCTTTTAGTATGGTTACGGAATTGAATCCCTGTGATTTCAAATAGGCAGCAGATTTCTTGCTCTGCTCTCCGTTCTGACAATAAATGAATACACTTTGATCGGTCTCGAGTTCAGCTATTCGCCATTCAAAGGTAGACCAATTGGAATCAATATTGGTTGCACCAGAAATATGGCCTTTTGAAAAGTCATAATTGGAACGTAAATCAATGAGAATTTTATTTCCGTCAGATTTGAGTGCTTCTGCAAATTCCTTCGGTGTCAATTCATTTTTTTCGGGGAGCAAAAAATAGATTCCTGCCCCAACAAGTAATAAAATAGCGATTACAGTTTTCATTTTATCAGGTTTAGTAAGTGTGTTTGTGGTTAATGGATATGCAGGGACTCATTGAGACCCTTAGGTTGGTTATTGAAATGGAAGGCATCTTTTTGCAATTGAGAATCTGTTTTCATATTGTTGAAATTTAAATTACTATACAAATAGATGGATTCGGTAAATGAATCAAAATGACCTTAGTCAAATGATGGATTGATAAGTGTCAATTATTCATAAATAACACGAGGCTGTGTTAATGTGTTAAAAAAGAGAGACTTATTTTTTCAGTATGTAATGTCGTCGGAATCAAATTCTCTCCTGAAAAGGGCCCGATACGAATGTTCGAACATCGCTTCGAATAAAATCAATATTTTAAAATACGATCAATTGACAATAATCAGAAATTGATGAAAATCATAGTGCAAATTGACTGGAGTCAAAAGATGGGATGGAGTGTAAGACTACTTTTGTTTCAAAGCAAAAGTATTATGAAGACCATTACTCATTGCCATTTTACGTCGAAAGCAGTCATTGGAGGAATTTTTTGTTCTCCGGAACATGATGCGGATTTGAGATGGGCATATCAGGAGTCTTCCCGATACCTTGCCTGTTAATATTAATCTCTTTTAATGATAACCTATGAAAACAATTTTAGTACCGGTCGATTTTTCACAAGCATGTGACAATGCACTGGATTATGCATTGAAATTCGCGCAAAAAGCAAAAATTCAGATACACTTACTCAATGTTTATGATTATGCTTTCGTGTCAACGGATCCATACATTTGGGTGCCGTCAAATGATGAATTAGTGGAGGGAAATCTGCAACGACTGGAAGTTATTCGTGAAAAAATTAAACAGCAGTTCGGTAAGGAATTGATCGTGAAATGCCACTGTGAGCCAGGAACAGTTGTCGACACAGTGAACGCATTCGCTGAAAAACATCAGGTCGATTTAATCATTATGGGAATGCAGGGTGGAGGTTTTGTATCCGAAAAAATTATAGGGAGCACGACTACTTCATTGATGCGGCAATCTGTTTGTCCTATACTTGGGATTGGTAAAGACGTGAAATTCAATCCGATTGAGCGGATTGTTTTGGCAACGGACCATCAGGATGCTGATTATCAGAATATATTAAAACCTTTAAAAGATGTAATCACGATGTTTCAGGCACATCTGTATGTGTTGTATGTCGTTGAACCGACGGTGAAACTTGATAAAGGAATCGTAACAGGTGTTCAGATAATGCGTGCATTGGAAGATATTCCTTACACTGAGCATACGCTTGCTGAAGATGAAGTTGCATACGGGATTAACCAGTTTATTATGAACAAAGACATCAATATGGCTGTGATCGTTCCTAGAAAGCATTCTTTTTTCTACTCTCTTTTCCACGAACCGAATACGAAAAAACTGGCTTTTCATTTGAATGTCCCATTGCTTGCGCTTCATGAGTAATTTCAACTGAAATAACCGGGTGGTTCTATCAATCAGTCTCCCTGATAACTTGTGTCCATTATATGCAAAAAGTCAACTTAGGGCTTGACAAAAGTCATTGTTTCCGGAAACGAGATAGAAGACTTTAGTAGTATTAATTTTTAGACCGTTTGTAATGGAAGCAATTCAGATAGAAATCAATAATCATCGGAAGGTATTCGCCATTCGGGAGCTTTTCACGAATAAATTCAAGAATTTGAAACTCGAATTTTATGCAAAACCTCATACAGAAGATGGAGCACATTCAGATAAAATCGTTCGGAATAGCAGTTTTACAATTGGCGATTGCCGGTCGGGAGGTCAGAACGGAATGCTCATTATAAAACCGGAAATGACACCTGTAGAACTGAAGGATTATTTGAGAGACGCATTCGGTCTTGAGACAGAAATTTATAAATGGACAGATGCGTCCTGGCAGATAATCGACTCCGGCGAAATGACGCTTGAAAAAATTAACCGGCTGAACAGTATTTCAGTGTAGTCATACGATGTGGGAGAATATTAAAAATATAGTAATCGAAACAGGTGAAATAACTCGTTTTTTCATCCGGTTTTTCGGAGAGTTTTTCAGAAGAGGATACGAATTCAAGGAAATGCTTCGTCAATGCTTTTTTCTTGGTTACAAATCATTGGGACTGGTAGTAATAACCGGATTTATCATCGGTTTGGTCATTACGATCCAGTCGCGTCCCACATTGATAAAATTTGGTGCCGAAGCCTGGTTGCCTGGAATGATCTCTGTTTCTCTTGTCAGGGAAATTGTTCCGGTGATTACGGCATTGATCTGTGCTGGAAAGATTGGTTCCGGAATCGGTGCCGAACTTGGCTCTATGAAAGTAACAGAACAGATCGATGCGATGGAAGTTTCCGGAACCAATCCGTTTAAGTACCTTGTGGTAACCCGGGTGTCGGCTGTTACATTCATGGTTCCATTACTCGTTGTTTTTGCTGATGCCATTTCACTCTATGGAGGTTATCTAGGTGTAAACCTGCGTGGTGCCATCAGCTGGGATCTTTATTGGACTCAGGTGATGGAGGCTCTTTCTTTCGGCGATATCATCCCATCGATCGCAAAAACGTTCTTCTTTGGTTTTACTATCGGTATAATTAGCTGCTACAAAGGATACACTACTCAACACGGAACGGAAGGAGTGGGAAGATCTGCAAATGCAGCAGTTGTTATTTCTTCCCTGATGGTATTTATACTTGACCTGGTGGCTGTTCAGATAACGGATTTATTACAACTGATATGAGTGAGAAAACCGAAAATGGAACAGAGACCGAAACTTCCGGTACTGTTATCTGCCTGGAAAACCTCTGTAAATCATTCGGGGATCATCAGGTGCTTCACAATTTTAACCTGACATTAAACAAAGGAGAAAATCTCGTTATACTGGGAAGATCAGGCTCGGGGAAATCGGTATTGATCAAATGCATCATCGGTTTGATAAAACCCGATTCGGGAATTATCCGTGTATTGCAGCAGGACATGTCGGGAATTGGTCTTCATGAGCTGGATCAAATACGCTCCAGATTGGGATTCCTTTTTCAAAGTAATGCGCTTTACGATTCGATGACTGTCAGGGAAAACCTGGAATTTCCGTTACGCAGGCATCGGAGGGAAATGTTGGAAGAGGAAGTAGACCGGCTCGTTGAAGAGGCATTAACCAATGTGGGGCTTCCCCATACGATCGACATGATGCCATCTGAACTTTCCGGGGGAATGCGCAAACGCATCGCGCTGGCGAGAACCCTCATTCTTAAGCCGGAAATAATTCTCTATGATGAACCCACTACCGGCCTTGATCCGATTACTGCAGGAGAAATCAGTGATCTGATGATCGAACTTGGAAAAAAATATCATACATCGTCGATTATTATATCACATGACATGCGCTGCGTAAAGAAAGTTGCTGAAAAAATTGTAATGCTGATAGACGGAAGATGCTATCAGAAAGGTACTTATGAGCAGCTCCGGATGTCAGAAAATGAAGCTGTCAAAAAATTTTTTGAATCATGAAAAAAGAAACCAACAGAAACATCCGGTTAGGGCTTATTGTATTGATCGGGACTCTGGGAATTATTGCGGCACTTTACTATGTCGGGAGCAGACAGCGTTTGTTTGGGTCTACTATGCGGATCAAGGCAGAATTTTATAATGTGAGCGGACTCAGAAACGGAAACAGTGTACGCTTTGCTGGAATAGACGTTGGAACGGTCGATGAGGTCGAAATCATCAGCGATTCTTCCGTAATGGTGACCATGGCAATTGACAGGGATGCTTGCCGATTTATCCGGAAAGATGCAATGGCAGTTATTGGAACTGATGGATTAATGGGAAACAGGATTATTAATATCAATCCTTCACATAGTAAAGCTCCGGAAATAAAAGAAGGAGATAAACTGCATACATTGAGATCTGTAGAAATGGATGCCACTCTACAGACCTTGAATAAAACGAATCAAAATTTAAACGTGATATCGGCAGACTTGCGCGCTATTTCCGGAAAACTGAACAGTGACCGTTCATTACTGAACCTGCTACTTGATCCCACGGTATCAGATGATGTGCAATCGGCAATTGCTCATTTTAGATATGTAGGGGAAAATACGGCGGTGCTTACGGGAGACCTACGGGCAGTTGTCAAGAGTGTTCGCGAAGGAAAAGGGACAGCAGGACTGATACTCGGAGATACGGTTTTGAGAAATAACGTTAGTCGTACAGTCGTCAATATCCGTTCACTGACAGACAGTCTGGCGATCGTTTCCGGAAATCTTCAATCCTTGTCTGATAACATGAAAAATGGCAGAGGAATCGTTAGGGTATTGTTCACAGATCCGGATTATATGGAGAAATTCGATTCCATCCTGATGCATTTTGAAAATGGAGCAGATGATTTCGATGAAAGTATGCGCAATT
Organism: Flavobacteriales bacterium UBA7666; assembly: GCA_002483265.1. Lineage (GTDB taxonomy): Bacteria > Bacteroidota > Bacteroidia > Flavobacteriales_D > Crocinitomicaceae > Fluviicola. The sequence goes on from DLHO01000022.1 coordinate 207,762, forward strand.
TAAAACGTCGCTGGCTCTTTAAAGCAAAGAAAAAGAAAAGCCCTGATTCGTGAAAATCAAGGCTGAATAATTTCTTATATCTCCTTATCCTGCCTCCTGATCTTCAGGCTTGCCTTCAATTGGCGGATTGGTATCTACTTTCTGGATCTGTTCAACCTGTTGCACAAATTCGGATACTTTTTGATCGGTATAAACACCATATGCATCTGTAAGCGTTCCTTTTTCACCGGTACTGGTTTCCACTACATACAAAATGGCATTGTCAGATGGATCCGATTCTCCTTCAAAACGGTAAAAATTGATAATTTTTACTTCATCAGGAGCAAAAATTTGGTGGGTCTCCAATGATTCCAATCCCTCCTTTAGTGCCTTGAACTGCGTAACATATCCATTTTGAGAGAGCTTGTTGGTAGTTGAAGACAATGTTTTCATTGAATCGTGATCGCTTCCTTCTCCCTTGTCCGGTCTGTCTTTGAATTCATTTGCGTTCTCGTTTTTCATCTTTCACCATTTAATTAGTTAAACTTTCTCGTACCACTTGAAGTGGTGTCTACTAAAGTTAAGGTATTCGATGTCAGGGAAAAAGTGCGAAGTCATCATTTAGGATTATTTGGCGACTATTTGCAAAAGTCTTGTGGAGCCTTGCAAATGTTTTGGATTTTTGGTTTTGGCCGAAATCGCTCCTATATTTAAGAGTATGGAGTTTGAAATAAATGCGGTACAGTGGATTGGGATCTGCCTAATGGTAACGGGGCTGGGTTTAAATACGGCCATCTTTATCTTTTCGTATTATAAAATTGTGACTGTCATTCAGGAACAGCAGGAAAAGAGAGGATACGAGAAGAAAAGTTTTCCTGTCATCCGGTTTATATTCCGTTTCAGAAAAGTACTGAAGGAACTCACCGAAGATGAAGAACAGCATAATTTTGAATTAGTGATCGCATTCCTCAAATGGACTTTGTTATTGGCGGTTGTCATGATCATCTTGGGTTTACTGTTGTTCCTAATCGGCTTCATGTGGTAAACTTCCTGATCTTAAGTCCTGATGTCCTAATTAAATGAACCACGAGGAGCACAAAGATCACGAGGAAAGTTTTTTTTGCATACCATATCCTGTAAAATTCAATCTACGCGGGAGAAAATAAGCATCCAGCTATTCCTTTCGAGTAATCCGGCAAATATCCTTGTGTGCTTCGTGTGCTTAGTGGTTAGATTAACCACGAGAAGCACAACGACCATGAGGAAAAGTGTTTTGTAATTCACACCTTGCAAAATTAATTTGTGTCATCCGCGTGATGCGCCAACGCTGAAGCTAAAGGCGTAAGCGTTCTGCGGGAGCATTTTCAGGATTATTTGGTGTATATCTTGGAATACCACCAAGCTGCTATTCCCCCAATCAACGAAAATACCGCCAGCATCCAAAACACTTGCTGATGTCCCGCAATTCCTTTTGAACCATCCAATAAAAATCCCATAACCGGTCCTGCAAAGATATCCGGTGTATAACCGATCAATGAGATTAATCCGACAGCCGTTCCGGTAAGTTCTAGTGGAATCCTTCCTTTTTCCATCACAGCGAAATACAAACAACGTGCTGCATAGACTCCGCTTGCAACAATCAAAATCGAGATCAGGAATAATAAAGTAGCGGAACCTGAAACAAACCCTAGGGCAAATAACAAAGCACCAAAAAATGAGATGATAAAACTCACAAACAACAAAACCGTAGTTTGCCAACGGTCGGCCAAAACTCCAATGATCACTCCAATAATCGGACGAATAAACAATAAAAAAGTCCCCACTTTGGCAGATTCAACTGGGTCGTATTTCATGACATCCTGCGCATACAAGGAAAAGACATCCGTTATTTTATAGCCTACATATGCACACAAAATAATGATCATCAATAACCAAACTGCTGGTAAACGCAATACTCTTTTGATCTGAGAAAAGGTGATTTTATCAACCTTGAGTTCTTCCTCTGTCTTAGAATCCAGTTTCATGAAAAACCACACCAAAATCCCAACTAAGATGATCATTCCGGAAGAAATGAGAATCACTTGTCTGAAAGCCGCTTTACTTTCTGGAATGCTGGCTTCTGAAACTTCCGAAGTAAGGAAGATTGAAAACACAAGTACTCCCATTGTTCCGAATAAAGCTCCTACCAATCCGCGGCCGCCATCCAAAAAACCAAAGGCTTTTCCTTGTGAAGTCGAACCACCCCAAACGCGCGTTGCTTTGATCATCGGTGCCCAGAATAAGAAAATAGTAGTAAATCCCCAGTAACCGTAAAGAATTTTTAAAACCGTAAAACTCGGAAACGCCGCATACACGAAACCGCCCAGAGCAGTCATCCACAATGATGTAGCGATTAGTTTTCGTGGTGGGAATTTATCTGCCAGCGGACCACCGAAAAGGTAAGATACCAAGGCAACGATCCCGTAAATAGAAAAGCAGATTCCCAATTGCAGATTGTCCAGATCAAAGGCTTCCAAGACGATCGGCCGAAAAACCCGCGACAGTACAAACGGAAGAATGAAAACCGATTCGCCTGCCAGAATAAGCAGTAGTAAAAAATACCAAGGAGCCTTTTTCGGATTCATTGTCTTTCAGGATTTTCAATGCTAAACTTACATATAAATCAAGGGAGAATTGAAAATTGAAAAGTAAAAAAGATTTAGACTTTAGATGAAAGTCTCTAGTCCTAAAATCCTGATGTCTTAATATCCTGAAGTCTTAACATCCTAATATCTAAAAAAATACTATTTTTCCATCATGAATTTTGACGCAGTATGTTTTCTGATTGAGCAGAGTCTTGCTGAATTAGGAGTAGATCCGGGACTATGTCGTGGCGAGAAACCCGGACAATGGAATATGACCTATAAAGGTTCAACCGTGTGGATTGATGTATTTAACTTTCCGCAAAATCCCGATAAGTATTATTTTCAGGTAATGAGTCCTTTATTACGGATTCCGGATCGCAATCACGAAGCGTTTTTCAAAAACCTGTTGGAAATCAATCATACAATGTACGGCTCAGCAATAAGTATAAAAGCTGATTGGACGTATGTACTTTCTTTGCGTGAAGCAGATAACCTGGATAAAAGTGAGATCGATGCAACTTTGGATCGCGTAGCATTTTATTCTTCTGATTATTTCGGAAAACTAACCTTCAAATACGAAGGCTGCTGGGATCCGAAACCTACAGATAAACCGGTGAATTTTAATTGATAATAAAAACAAGTAGGGGGCGAAAAATTTTTCGCCCCCTACTTGTTAGAAATGTTTCTGCTATGATTGCAAAGAAAGGAAAACGAAAGCTTGTTTTTGAGAACACAGAATATGTTTGGTTTGTCAAAAAGACAGACGATACAGCTTTGCTTTCAATCAGTTCCGTTGATAAAAAACTGGTGCTTTCCTATCGGGTAAATCAAATCAGTGACGAATACATCCACCCGAAAATCACCGTTTTACAGAGTGAAAAAATGGCTCCGGGTGTTTATTCCTTCTTTCCACCTTTGGCTGATGAATCTATTTCGGCAAATACCATTCGTGCACTATTGAAATGGTACACGGAGCAAACTGAATGATCATGAAAAAAAGCAGGCAGGGAAGGATTTATACAGAGCGGTTTGTGGTTGAACTGGAAAAAGAAGTGATTGCACTCGAGAAAAAAGACCCGTATAATGGAGGAATCTTTCGAAAAGTATTCAGTGATGTCCAATGGCGCGCCTCCCATGACTGGGAAATGGCCTTGTATGAGGCCTTTGAATATCTGGAACGATTTCCCTTTCTGCGGGTAAAACCAGAAACAATGGAGTGGGCACGTCTGGCAACCGAGTGCGCCGATGAATGGCCACCTCCTTACCAATTCAGATAACTGACGCGAGTCTCTAAGCTAGCGCGAGTCTCCGGACTCGTGCTATGTAATTAATCTCCTAAGCTAGCGCGAGTCTCCAGACTCGTGCTGTAAATTAATCTCCTCTACTGAAAATAAGCATTCACAAAAACCAAAATCTTTGCAATGCAGTCGTTTGATTGAGTTTGATCCCAGTCTCCATGTCCCGCATCTTGATACATAGTAGCTTGATTGTAAACACCATTCGCATTCAACGCATCGTGTAAACGAGCCATTTGTGTAGAAGGAACCAACGGATCCGAATCTCCGTAAAAAGAGATTGTTGGAGCAGAAGTTGCAGTAACGTGAAGTGCAGGACTCACGGCCTGAATTCCTGCTTGATTTTGGGTGCCGCCACTAACCAATACATTGTAAGCAGACCAATACAAGGGATTATTCAAATAATTCGGGTCTGTCATATCTGAAGGCCCAACCGTATTGCAAATTCCTTTCACGTGATGATCCTGGTCAAATGAATAAGAATAAAGTAGTGATAAATGTCCGCCCGCAGAAGCTCCAAACAAAAAGAACTGAGACGAAACATTGTATTTGGGAAGGCTGATTTCTGTCAAAGCCGACTGGATATCATTGATCTGTTTCGGATATGCCGGACTTGCCTCAGATGCCAGACGGTAATTAATATTGATAATTGCGTGATTGGGATAATACGTTTTAAGGGTATTTAATAAACCTGTGAAATCAGCTTTGTCACCGCCGCTCCATCCACCACCGTGAATCAATACAAATACTTTCGTATTCGAGTTTCTATTAGCAGGCAGATAGACATCCATCTTTTGCTGATTGTCTGTGCCGTATGAAATATTCTGCAAATTATAAGTCTGATTTACATCATAACTCGTTTCCGGATTCGGATTGTCCTTTTTACAAGCAGAACTAAAGAGAAGCAATAAGAAGATGAACGGTGTAACGAATTTTTTCGGAAAATGGGTGTGCATCATAATTGGAGCCTTTCTACTAAAATAGTAGTTTTTAGCAGACTTTCAAAAACAATAATCAGTCGTATCTTTAGTGTTCTTTTCAATAAAGCGTTTTTATATGAAATTCTACATTAAAAGCATGGTTTGCAGCCGCTGTAAAATGGCGGTTCAAAATGCATTCAAACAAGCCGGATTTCACCCAACGTTAGTTGAGTTGGGAGAAGTTGAAATTGAAGAAGAACCAAGTGTTGAGGAACTTCGTGAATTAACAGAGGCATTACTTGAGCTGGGATTTGAAATCATTGATGATCGAAAAAGCCAATTGATCGAACAGATAAAAAATACCATCGTTGCACGAATTCACCACAATGATGAGACTCCTAAAATCAACCTTTCAGATTTACTTGCCCAAAAGTTGAATTACGATTACAATTATTTGAGCAACCTCTTTTCAGAAGTGGAAGGGCTTACAATTGAAAAATATGTAATTGCGCAACGGGTTGAAAAAGTGAAGGAATTACTCATGTATGACCAACTTTCCCTTTCTCAAATTGCAGACCGATTAGGATATAGTACGGTTGCTTATTTATCCAATCAGTTCAAAAAACAAACCGGACTTTCTCCCTCTTTTTACAAAGCTCTGAAAGAGAATCACCGTAAGAATATCGAAGAACTGTAAATTTCACAAATCAATTCCAGAATTCCACAACTGTTCACAAAACACCCCGCTCTACCTTTGTATCATCAAGCAATTAGCAATTAAACGATGATACATACATATCAATTAACAGGAATGACTTGCACGAGTTGCGAGGAAAAAGTGAAATCAGCCCTATTACAGGTCGAACACGTTACCAACGTGGAAGTTTCAAAAGAAAATAATTCGGTAAATATTACCATGGACCAACATGTCAGACTGTCTGATTTACAGACTGTCTTGGATTCGAAATACCAAATTTCAGTAATGAACCACAACGAACTGGTCGAACATACCCGTTCCTGGTTTCAGACCTATAAACCCATCCTATTAATCTTCGGATATGTGATTTTAGTAATTAGTTTGATTCAAGTGGGGAACAATCATTTTGATTGGATGCAGTGGATGCGGCATTTTATGGCGGGTTTCTTTCTGGTGTTTTCATTTTTTAAACTGCTCAACTTGAAAGGTTTTGTGGAAAGTTATGTGATGTATGACGTCATTGCCAGAAAACTACCCGTTTGGGCTTACTTATATGCATTTGTAGAACTGGGTCTTGGAATTGCTTACGTCATTGATTTTATTCCTTGGATTACCAATTGGATCACCCTCATTGTAATGAGCGTAAGCATTATCGGAGTATTGAAAACCGTGCTGAACAAAAAACAAATTCAATGTGCCTGTTTGGGAGCAGTTTTCAATTTACCCATGAGTACCGTTACGATTATAGAAGATGCCTTGATGATTGGAATGAGTGCCTGGATGCTGACATTTTTTTAAAGTCTGAAAGCAAGATGCTGTTTCTGATGAAATGATCTTTCGGATTAACACTTTTTGGCATTAACTTTGTTTAAAAGCATTCTTTCGTAGCTTATGAAACAGTCCGTACTTTTAGTCATGCTATTCGGTTTTTCCTCCGCTTTTGGTCAGTTAGGAGCTCAGGGAGTATTCCAAATTTTTGATGCGGTTACTACTCTGGGAAGAGAAGTTATTACTGCCGCAGAATATAAAAAGTCCAAAAAAGAACAACAGGCGCATGAAGCTGAATACATGACTGCAGTGCAAAGTGCAGATTCGCTGTTTCTGCTGCAAAAATACCAACCGGCAATTGAGCAATACAATCGCGCATTACAATTTCGACAAGATGAATATGTAATAGAACAAATCGGTCGATCCAATACAGAACTCGCAAGATTAAACCTGCAGGAATTTGAACGGTTGCTCGATAAAGCCGATAGTGAATTCGTACAATTGAATTATGAAGCCTCAATCAAAAGTTATACGGCAGCTCTGGATATGAGAGATGATGAATACCCAAAAGCTAAAATCGAACAAGCCAAAACAAGACAGGAACGTTGGAAAACCATCCATTTTAGCAGTTTGCTTATTTCTGATTCAAGTATAGATGCCCTTTCATCGCAAGCCTATATTACCGATCACCATTCCAATTTCATCCCCTTGGGACAATATCCGGTGTTGAACGGCTTTTCCTGGGGCTCCACGAATCAAACACCCAATGGAATTGCGATTCCCGCCAATGTTCACATCACTATTTACAGTGAATCTCATTTCAAAGGAAAGATATTAGTAGACATAGTTGGCCCGGCAATTATCAATAACAGCAGTAAAAAAAATCAGCCGGCTTCTGTTATCGCGCACTCAAAGGAATTTAACGCCCCCCTCCAAAAAGTATTTCCCCAAGCCGTGCGAAGCTGGAGTGCTGTTGACATGAAAGAGTGGTACAAAGGATCCATGGAGATTCGAAAAGAAGTGGAAGAATGATCCGTTTGGAACATTCATTTAAGTCTTCCGTAAATTGGCTAGGTAATTTCATTCCTTCTCAAAAGTGTGAAAATAAATAGCTTTCAAACCAATCAAAAACAGCACTTTTTAAGTAGTTTTTCGATACTTAGAGTATCAACCGTAGATCAGGTATAGATACTGTATGGATAGAGTATGGATAGAGTATGGAAAGGTTAAGAAATTAACAGGCCGTTTTACTGGGTTTCAAGCGTTTTTTTATCAAAAATGTAGGTGATTAGATGAGTCGAAGCCCACAATCCGATGAATTCAACCCCTTTACAGATGTGTGTATCAATCCACTATTTCAAAGCAGGCCCATTCCAAAGGAAATGCCGTGATAGTTGGAGAAATCGGAGAGAAGTGATTATAAACGAACAAATCCAATGCAATACATTGGATTTGTTCGTTTTGGGTAGCAGTAGATAATGAGAATATCAATTTACAACTAACTTGTAGCGGAATAATTTGCGTGTTTGAATCTCTACAATGTAAGTTCCCGCTGGTAGTTGCTCTGAAACCATCGAATATTTTTGATTAGCAACATTATCAGTTCTATAAACAACCTTTCCTGCATTGTCAATTAGTTGAATATATTCAATTGGATATTCGGATGAGAATAAAGTAAGTTTTTCATTGTTCAAAGGATTTGGATAAATACTTACTCCGTGATCCACATTTGTTTCAACTCCTGCGCTTTGGTCAATGATAGAAAAATAATTTCTATTGGAAACCTCTGTGTATGAATCGTTAGTAAACATGACAATAAAGTAGTTCCCGATGGTTACTGGTAATAATGAATCGGTTAGTGTTTTAGTTCCTGAAGCTTGTCCGTTGAAATAGGAGTAGCTCACTAACGGATCCACATTCGGATTATCTTGGGCATGATAGATTCCAAGCCAATCTTTCGCAATTCCGGGAGCATCTGTCCATGTTGCAATAATAGATTCTCCCAAATCATAAATTGGTTTATCAATCCACAAATTGGTAATAGTGTCTCCAACGCTGAAGAAATAAGGTTCTCCGATGACTTCGATTCCTTTGAAATAGTATTTCACACTGTAATACCCTTTTGGGATCGGGTTTACCGTAAAGGTTTCAGAAGTTTGATTCACTTGCGCAGCAAATGCAGCCGGCTGAACTCCATGTGTAAATCCAACCTTAATGACTTCAATCGAATCGGCTACATGTGGAGCATTGTCAACAGATAATATAATGGACTGACCAACCGGATATGAATTGGTATCCGAAGTAATAGTTGGAATCAAACCGTAATAGAAATAATCTCTTGGAGCAATTTCATTGTATCCATCCAGTTCAAAATAAGCCGCGTAATAAATGTCAGAAGAAGTAAGTGCATTCGAAGCAAAGTTCATTGTTCCGTTTCCACCGGAACAGTATTGCCAGGAAGTTGAGTTTGCTTGTCCCGGTGTTTGTCCGGTATGATAAATCCCAATCCAGTCTGTGGCATTCCCGGGGCCGTTGGCATACAATGCCTGCATGGAAGCTCCTAATGGATAGGCCGTAGAATCCATTGCAATACTTGGTAATGCAGCAAATGAATTGTAAACAATCATTGAATCAGTCAAACTCCAGTTCGACCAATTCAGGTTTCGGTCACGATGACGAACACGGATATAATGTTTTCCATTTCCAATTGAACCAACTGGAATGGTATAATTTAGAATGTTTACTCCTGCATTCAGATCTTGTGTAGAATCGGCAGCCTGACCTGGAGCTTGCCCGAATAAGTTTTCATAATCTCTCAATTTATCCAGTTCCAAAACAGAGAAATTACTTGTTTGAGAAACTTGAAATTCGGTCGAATTCAGTAATTCCACAGTAGAAGTTGAGAAGGGCGTTGATTGAACAGCAACTGGCAATTGCAGTGAATCTCCAAAATTGGTGGTAATGGAAGGTGTATTCGGAATTGCTTGGTTTTTATAACGATGAAACTCATCAACCAACTCATTGTCCTTCCACTCAGAGTTAGCAAATAGCATCGGACTTCCAATTGAATAAGTTTCAATATCCACTTTTCCATTGGTTACGTCAAAATCCATGATTTGGTAACACCAATTGGAGATGGTTTTTTGAATGTATTCGAAATCTTGTTCGGTAGATTGTCCCCAATACTGATCCCAGGCAGTACCGCCAGAAATGATATTGTATACGGGTTCTTCTTTGAACTGACCTCTGGAATAAATGTGGTGATGTGCTCCAACATGCATGAAGTATTTTTCATGTTGCATACACATGGGAACAGCATTGTTTTTGATCCAGGAAGAAATATCTCCAACATATTGTTCCGACTCGTATGGGCGATGGCTGAATGTCAAAATCCAGTCTACCGTATTGTCATTATCCGCAGCATTCAGAACCGATTGCAACCAGTTGTATTGAGCAGTTCCGGTATGTTCCGAACTCAAACTGATAAATAAAACATTTCCAACCTGCATGGAATAATAATTTTCTGTTCCGGAGCTAATCCCTTGATAAGCCAGCTGATCCAGATAAAAGTGAGAGTAATAGGCGTTCATTCCCATGGAACCATATGTTTCATGGTTACCAACCGTTGTTTGAATCGGAATATACCCCGATAACTCTTGATTGTAGGCAAAGTGAATATTTTTGTATTGTGTCAAATTTCCTAAATCTACTTGGTCACCAACCATAAAAGTCAATTCTATGAAATCGGACGGATCACCTCCGTATTTTTCGAAAATTTTCTCTTTGGCACGATGAACCAAGGTGTCATATCTTCCAGTTGTTTGAATCTGGTTATCTCCCATAATCAGGAAGCGTAAATGACCATCTGCTGAAGCCGCTTGCCCGGGAAGTGGTTTTGTTTTAAAACTCAGAGTGTCCGATGAAAGCCCGTTGGAATGAACACAATAGTAGTACTTCGTGTTTGCACTCAAGCCATTCAGTAAACCTGTGTTGTAATAATAACTGATAGTACCGTCATTAAACAAGGATTGATTTCCAGTTACTGTCAAATTCAAATTAGTAGAAGAAGTACCTAGTGAAATGGTTGAACTTCCTGAGTTTTGTGAAATCCAATTGACATAGATTGAATTGGGAGTAGGAGCTTGAAGGTAGGGTTTGATATTTTGAGCAAATGTGGTAATGGAAAGCCCAAGAATGCACAATAAAATAACTGATTTCATAGAAATTTTTCTTTTTTACAAAGAAATGTTAGATAAATTACTTGTTCGTTAAGCACTTGTTATATGACTGGCAACAAATGGTAAGCTAATAATAAATCGATTTAGTTTAGTTCGTATATCGATAGCTATTAGGACGGCATTCGCAATTCGCAATTAAATGAGCTATTTTTGGCACAACTTTTATTGACTCAGTAAAACGAAACCTGAAATTATGCGCAATACCCTTTTACTCATTCTTCTTTTTGTTGGTTCAATCCATTCATTCTTTGCTCAGGAAGCTGAGAAACTGAAAAAGTATCAATCCACTGTTTCAAAGCACACCTATTCCAAAGGAGATACAATCGTTGTTGGAGAAACCGGGAAGAATGTATTCAGCGCAAAAAAGAAATACATCGGGATCTTTGTCAAAGACAAGAAAAATGTATGCGGATATACTGAATTGGACACAGTAATCTCCGGATCAAAATGCGTCATCAAAAATATACTCTCGTTTCAGGAGCACTGCTCATTCGATTTTAAGAATTCGGTAGTCTTTGAGCTGCAGGGACCCAATAACCGTACCCTGTACATGCCCATCGAAAAAGCATTACAGGCAAAAGAATTGATCGTATTTACCAACCCGAATAAAACCGGTAAAATAGATTGGCTCGATGAGCGGGCTGTTTTTCTTCTGAACCTCGAATACTCTAAAGCAAGTTCTGCAGACAATGCATTGAAATACTGTAAAATAATCGAACCTCAAAAAGGAAAGCAGTACGAACTGAATCTGAATCAATTCGAAACCGACAAAAAAGAATGGATCAACAAATTAGATGCAGCCCGCAAAGAAGTGCGCCTGAAAGATACCTTCTTGATCAGTTTACCCGCTTATTTGAGTAAATATGCTTTTGATAAAGGTGAATTTCAAATCGTTGATAATCCTTCAGTATACAATTCCAAAGCCTTGAAATATTCCGGAGACAACAAAGTGCTTTTCGATAACTACAAAAGTTTCGCTACTTTAAAATCTGCGAAAGAAAACGCCGATTTTTTTCTCAATGTCAACACACCCGATTACAACGGAAACAGGAAAGCCTACGCACAGATCAAAGCAATCTGCACTTCCATCACAAAAGATCCTAACGTAATCATAAATGCAGATAATCCAACGGGAATAAATATTCTGCACTTAACAATCTTAGAAATCTCCATGGTAGACTCTGAAAACCAGAACTACAATTACATCGGAGTGAAAAAACTGAAATAGAAGCTGGTTCTGTTTACTTTTCGGAATGAAGACTTTAACTTGTTAACCGATTTGTAGTAGCGGACAAAGACAAATAGCAACAAACGTAAGTGCGAAAGCTATGAGGTAGCATTTTTGCCTCGGAAAAAAGTAGGGTGGAGATAAAGAGTGATTGTTGAGTGATGTTGGAAAATTAAGTGGGCAATACTGAATTCGATTTTCCATTTTCGGAAGTTTGATTGTCATAATGTTGATACGCTAGTTTAAGTTTTTTCTCAATCCGTTTCCTCAGAATCTTAGGCGAAAGCACCTCAATCGATGGTCCGAATCCCAAAATCAAACGGTCAAATTCCATGTTCAAATGTATGCGTAGTTGAATGATCACCGCTCCATCCTCAAGGGTTTCCAGTAAAGTCTGAGAATGATGAAAAGGCTTCGTAATCACATAGGGTGCATTTTCGCGATCAATTTTCAGCGTAACATCCATTAGCATCGAATCTCCCAGAACGGTAACACCATAAGTATTCTTATAATGCAGATCTCCGTCAAAATTGTTGTTGGAATAGTTCAGGTCCAGGTTGTAATCAACTTGTTCAATGCGATCCAAAGCAAAAGTCATGATTTGTGTCTTTCCTTCTTCTCTCCCTACAACAAACCAGCGATTATTGAATTGCTTTAAAATATAAGGATGAAACGCATGGATGGCAGTTTCTCTGGCCTTAAAAGAACGGTAATGAAGAACCAGACAAATTTTCTTGATAATTGCCTGGTAGATGGAATCAAAATGCTCCAAACCCTTCAACTGTTCATTCTTATCCAAATGAATAATGGCAGACTGATGGGTCTTTTCAACATAGATCGTATCCTCCAGGCGCTGGATAACACCGTTCAAATCATTGAACAACGAAAAGTTCTTGAATTGTTTCAGCATTTCAACCGATTCGTTCAGGATAATCATGTCATTTTCAGTCAAAGGAATATTCGTAATAGAATAATCTTCGTCGGCATAGCGGTAAAAACGTTTGTCATAAACTTCAATCGGAGCATTGTACCCAAGCTTATCACTGCGCATCAGCTGAATATCCAGCTGAGTGGTTCGTAAGCTTACATTTATATCACGTCCTTCGTATTCGTAGAGTGCATCGGAACAAGCATCAACCAGATCTTGAAGCGTCCATTGACGGTACTTATTCTGAAGGCATTTGTCTATTGTCTTATAACGAATTAATGCATTTTTGTTTTGAGCCATAATACTAAATTTGAAAATGGGTATTTAATAACCTCTGCGTTTATCTGCGAAATCTGCGTGCTAAAATGAGTGCATGATTTCAACGAAAAGAAAACAAAATTAAAATTTATTTTTGTCTACGCAAAATCATTGCGCAGTAGCTATTAACCTTTGCTTTATCAAATTAAAAACAGCACTACTGCAAAAGAAAGAGAATATGGAAAATTACAAAAATATATCAGGAGACACATTGATCGAATTGGGATACCGTCCTGGAAAATGGTTCAAAGAAGCCATTGAGCATATCAATGAAAACCAATTGACACAAGAAGCAATGAACGCCTATTTATTGCCATATGTTTCAAAACCAATCATTCCTTTAAATGAAGAAGGAGTTTCATTCGCAATCAATATTCGTGCGGAAGAAGAGGTCGAAATTTCAAACGTTGAAAGCGTTATTGCATCCATGAAAGAAATCGTGAAAACACCAACAGTTGTAGGTGGAGCAATTATGCCGGATGCTTGTCCAACAGGCCCTATCGGAACAATTCCGGTAGGTGGAGTAGTGGTCACTAAAAATGCAATCCATCCGGGAATGCATAGCGCGGATATCTGTTGTTCGGTTTTGTTGACTGACTTCGGAAAAGTAAATCCACAGGAAGTATTGGATGCTGCACATTCGATTACGCATTTCGGACCGGGAGGAAGAGATAGAGATTCTCAATTCCGTTTCCCTGCTGATTTGTTGGAAGCATTCGAACAAAACGAATTCTTGAAAGATCAGCAGATGATTTCGGCAGCGCGTTCACATTTGGGAACACAGGGAGATGGAAATCACTTCTTGTTTGTGGGAACTTCCAAATTGACAGGAAATACGATGATGATTACGCATCACGGTTCACGCGGAGTTGGTGCTCGTTTGTATGATAAAGGAATGAAAATAGCAGAGCGCTTCAGAAAGGAAATTTCTCCGGATACTTTGAAACAAAATGCGTGGATTCCTTTTGAAACCGAAGAAGGTCAAGCCTATTGGGAAGCATTGCAGGTAATTCGTTCCTGGACAAAAGCAAATCATGAAGTAATTCATAATGCAACAATAGAAAAATTAGGGGTCGAAGTTCAGAACAGATTTTGGAATGAACATAACTTCGTCTTTAAAAAAGGAGATTTGTTTTATCATGCAAAAGGTGCAACTCCGTTAGATGTTGCATTTATGCCGGATATCACTGGCCCACGATTGATTCCTTTGAATATGTCGGAACCGGTTTTGATCGTCGAAGGTAAAACAACCGATTCGAATTTAGGTTTTGCTCCACATGGTGCAGGAAGAAATTTGAGTAGAACACAGCACCGCCGATCAAAAGGAGATCAAACGATTGAATCTGTTTTTGCAGAAGAAACTGCAGGTTTGGATGTTCGTTTCTTTTCAACCGAAATCGATATCACGGAATTGCCGTCAGCATATAAAAATGCGACAACCGTTAGAAATCAAATGGACGAATTTGGTTTGGGAACGGTAATCGATGAGGTGATGCCTTACGGATGTATCATGGCTGGAGACTGGGAGAAAAATGCTCCGTGGAAACAAAAAAGACGACGAAAAATGGAAGAAAGACAAAACGCTTCTAAATAGAATGAGAATGGGAGCGAGAATGAGAAATTGAACATTAAAGAAAATTCTTCCTCATTCTCATTCTGTTTCTCATTCTCAATAATGGTTTATCTTTGCTCGAAATGAATAAAAAAATGACATACCAATTTCAGCTGATAGCACTTTTACTCCCGGGTATCTCGAGAGGAAAGGACCAATTGTGTGTGTTATTTTGGAATGAATTTCGATAAAAGAAAGTCAATATTGAATACAAATACAGGCGTCCAAAGAAATTTGGACGCTTTTTTTTTGAATTTTTTTAAGTGAAAATGAAACCGAAAAATTAAGAACAGAAAAAAGAATTGAGACACAAAGCAATTGAGAGACAGTCGGTTGCCCGAAAGGTGAAAATCTGCAGTATGCGGACAGGAATTTTATTGCCTATTGATTAGATATAACTAGTTGATATTCAGTAAAATAAATTCAAAAATAATTTGGTAGATTCAAAAAAAGAATTCAACTTTGCATCGACAAATAAACAAAGCTTTATTGCTTTTAATTAATAACAACATGAAACAGGTATTTACAATTATGCGACCGATATTCTTCAATGAACTCACTGTCCCGACAGGACTGCAGGATACTTGTGCACTTGTACAATCAAAACATGGAAGGTTTCGATGAATAGATAAATTCTCAATTCATTGAAGCATCTCCATCCGAGGTGCTTTTTTTATGTCCAATAATTTATAAATAACACTTCGTACTGCTGAATTTTTAAATGCTTAACTGTCTCTTGGGTGTTTTTGAATGATCAGTACGAATTTCTCCGGAGAGATAACGGTGGCTGTTTACCTGTTTTGGAAACAGGAGGTCGTAGGTTCGAATCCTACTCTTCGGACAATTCAGAAAGAGAAACAGAATGAAGAGGAAAATCCTCATCCTCATTCTCACTCTGCTTCTCTTTCTGTTAAAACATGCGGAAATGGCGGAACGGTATACGCGTCTGATTTAGAATCAGAATTTTGAGAGTTCGAATCTCTTTTTCCGCACTAAATTGCCCTGTAGTGTAATGGCAACACACAAGATTTTGATTCTTGTACCAGAGGTTCGAATCCTTTTGGGGCAACATAATAAAAATCCGGAGAGATAACGGTGGTTGGTTTACCTGTTTTGGAAACAGGAGGTCGTGGGTTCGAATCCCACTCTTCGGACGATTTAGAAAAAGAAACAGAAATGAGATTTCCTCATTCTCGTTCTGTTTTCTTATTCTGAATAAATGCGGGAATGGCGGAATTGGCAGACGCGCCTGATTTAGAATCAGGATTTTTGAGAGTTCAAGTCTCTCTTCCCGTACCATGAATTAGTTGTTTGAATTTTTTTCAAAGAAAAATTTATCTACGCAAAATGATTGCGTAGATCGTTTTAACCTTTGTCATGTCAAAGAAAGAGAACGATTTTCCGGAGACAGATCAGGTCAATAAAAGGTTACTTCTAGCAACCTCAAAAGTTTTTACCTTTTAGATTACCTGATCAGAGATAGTAGCTCAGTGGTAGAGCAATAGTTATAGTTTTTAGATTACAGATGATTCGGTCAATGGGAACTTACTTCATTCTTAAGGTCTATCGGTCGCAGGTTCGAATCCTGCCTATCTCACAATTAGGTCAAAACATGCTTACTTCATTGGTTTAACGGTTCGAGTCCGTCTTTAGAAGCATGTTGATCACCTAAGAAAAACAGGTCAACTGGGTCTTACTTCACATTTAGGATAAAAAAGAACCAGGATTACCGTTTATTAATTAATACTACGATGAAAAAAGAACTTACAAAAGTAGCGTTGAGACACAACGCATTGTTCCTGGAAGACAAAGTACAGGAAAACAATTCAGTAACGAATTTGAATGAAACAACAATTGTCCTGGTGGCAAATTGCAACAGATTGGGATATACCTTTTCGGAAGAATTATTGGCGAAAGTCAATACACTAAGCCCGATAGCGAAACTGGAATTGCTGGAAGATTTGAAAGAAGCAGCCGGAGTCGGTAAAAACTGGATGCCTTTGGTTAAACAGTGGGATAATCCAACCGGAGAGGGTTTTTTAGACCATGTGTTTACTTTTTTGGCAAATATATTCCAAAGTAGTAAAGGAACAAAACTGGCTTGCGGACATATTATTCCGGAGGGAACTTTTCCACTGGAGAGATATAACGGATGTCCTTACTGCGGAAAACAATTTGATACATCCCTTGAATTGGATTTGAAAGTCCCAAACAAATTGAAAGTATTGGAGTTGTGGACAGAAAATGAGTTGAAAGACCTGTTGTCTGATCTGTTAAAGTCTCCTGTTGCTTTGGATGCTACACAAGTAGAAAGTTTGGAGATTCTGGTAGCAAATTTTGGAGTGTCTGACTTTTCGTTGATCGGAATGAAAGAAACACAAATGGTTGTGATCGATATGTATTGCGCGAAAGGCGAATCAGAACTGGTTTCAGTTTTGTTTTCAACGCCAAACGATGTTTTGCGCTATATCTGGTATAAGCATACAGGATTTTTGCAGCTTGTTGAGCCGAAAGTAATTCTGAAAAGAACGATAAGCAACACGCACATGCTTGGTAGAGTAATGGTGGCAGACATTGAAATGCAAGAAAAAGGAAAGCTGAAATTGAAGTTCTCTCGAGCAGAATGTAAACGCTACGCCGAATGGTTGAATGGGTTGACAGGAACTGTCGAAGCACAATGTGAAGCAATGCACCCGAAGCGGGAAATCTGGGTACGTGTGATCCGTGCCTTGAGATTGGCTGAGTACAGCAAAAGAAAAGGATTTGAGCGATTGAGAGAATTGCTGGATGCATTTTATAATGAACGTTATGAAGTGTGGAATGGACAAGTGAATCACTTCCGTTTGAAACTGGATTCTGCTGAAACATTTCGTTTGCTGAAACAGCGCCCAGGATTGTTTGCACGATCGTTGTTCTCCAATATGCTCTACTTTGGAGCGGATGAGACTCTTACAAACTTCAGAGAAGTCATGTACGATGTTCCGGCACGTTTGATCTTCAGTTTGAACATGTATGCTGAATATTACTTTGTGAAAAACGGATCCAGAACCGTGAAACCATTGGGAGCAATCTCGAAACGGGTTCCGACGAATAAATTATTGAATCTATATTCCAATGAAGATCTGGAGCAAATGTGTTCGAAAATTCAGGAACTGAGCCTGGAAGTGATCACGAAACGTTTTGGTGAACAATTGAATGAGAATAAGACAATCTATTTGGATGAATCCTTGTTCCAAATTCCATTGGCAATCGGTGATCGAAGTAATCACGTTCAGGATTTGATCGCAACACCGATGGGAACCCGTTTCTCAGTAGAGGGAGAGAAAGTACGTTTGTTCATGCACTGGGGAGAAGGTTTGCCTGCTCAGCATTTGGATATGGATTTGAGCTGCAGCATCGTTTACGATGAAACAACAGATTATTGTTCTTATTCCAATTTGAAAACAATCGGATGTAAACACAGTGGTGACGTTCAGCGGATTCCGGATAAGACAGGTGCGGTTGAATACATCGAGTTGGATTTGGAAGAATTGACTCGATGGAGTGCAAAATATGTAAGCTTTACATGTAACGCATTTACGGGCGGAGGTTTGTCTTCCAATATGAAAGTAGGATGGATGAACAGCGCATTCCCGATGAAAATAATGGCTAACGGAGTTGCTTACAACCCGGGAGATGTTCAACGGGAAGTCCGCATCAAGCAAGGTTTGGATAAAGGAATGGTATTCGGCGTTCTGGATGTGATCAAAAGAGAGATCATCTGGCTTGAAATGCCATTTGGAGGACAAATCGTTCAAAATATGAATGCCGAAACAGTTTTGAATTTGATGCGGAAATTGGATGCTAAACTGAAAATCGGTGAAGTATTGACATTGAAAGCAGAAATTCAGGGATTGAATATCGTAACCGATCCGTCTATTGCAGATGAGGTGTATGATTTGAACTGGGCATCCAACAGTGCAAAAGTAGCGAACCTCCTTTTGGGATAAATGAATAACACTTCCGAATTCCTATATTCAACTTTATCGGAAGTAATACAACCCTGAGACAATCCGGTCTTGGGGTTTTGCTTGAAAGATACCCTTGCTTAATCTGCGATCTTCTGTCTTCCTCCTCAGATTATAACTTTTATCAAAGTTATCTTCGTCTTCAATCGCAACCGCGCTTTCTTGTGGGAAAATAATTATGGCAACTTCTTATTCCGCGTAAACTGCCGCATCAAAGGCAAAACAACAACCATCATGATCGGCATGCAAAATAGGATCCAGGTGTTCTTACTGGATGAAATTTCATCATCTTCCGTACACATGTAGTTGAAAAGAGCTGCTAACAGTATGAAGAATTCAATGGCAAAAATAATGGCTGAAGCCAAAATGATTCCCATGTTTTGATTCAATAAATAAGAGAATGGAGGATAGAACAGGTAAAGTAAGAGTATCATCATAATGAGGAACACTAAACCGATCAGAAACCACAAGTAAGATTCCCAGTTATTATCCGGATTATCACCCATAACAATAGGCCGGATGTCTTTGACAGAGAAATTACTCAGGGTGTTAATATAGGAAGCCGTGTCTCCGGTACTGAACTTTGCCAGGTAAAAATGGCTGTTAATTTGTGTAAACAAGCTGAGATCCTGAATTTCCGAATAGCTAAAAGGATCACCTTTCACGTAGTAATCATCCATGATATTGGTTGGGTCCAATAAGATGACATCATCTGCCATAAGGATCAAGGCATACATGAAATCTTCACCGATAGTCTCACGATCCTTCGGTTCATGAAAAAACATCTTGAGTTTCATGTTTTTAATAGTCGGATACTTTGAAGCATCCATAACTCTGCGGATTGATTTTGCGAATTGAGCCATCGCTCTTTTTTCCTTGAAATTGAAATCCGGAAAGTATAAGCTGATCGTTTTGATTTTTGAACTATCCGGCTGAAGTGCTGTGAATATGTAAGAAATTGCCCGGATTACGGCCTCTTCATTATTGAGAAAACGATTGGTACGGGAAGCTCCGTTGAACCGGAAGAGAAGGCCGTCATTTAAATTTCCGGCTGCACCGTACCCTTTCTCCTGAAACCGTTGTTTGAATTGAAGATTATCTCCCAAAGAAAATTCCCTGATGGAAATACTGTTGGATAGGGCCCTCGGATAACGGTGATTCCCGAAGTAATTGTAGAATAGCTCTTTCCCGGAAACCTTGTTGAGATCTTTTAAAACACTGTCCAGAATCTGTTGATTCTTAACCAAGTCATTGAGTGTAATTTTTCCCTTGTAATACTTTTTTAAAAAGGCATCTGCATTGGAAACATACACGGTGTCGTGAATGTAGATCGTGTCGAAATAAGGTTCGAAAAAGTAAGGATCTTCCAGTGCGGGAATATCCCAGGGAGCAATGTATGTCTGTCCCCGCTGTTGTCCTTGCCCTGTGGCTTGAAAAGCAACAACAAATAGTATCAATAATCCGGTTATATATTTCATAATTCAATTCTTAATTCACGAGTTTCCCCTCTTTTTCCAATTCCTTTTTGATCGTGTTCTTTAGCATCTCCAAACTCAGCTTATTAGAAACTTTGGGATCAAAGAGCTGTAAAGCACAGGATTGTACCACGTTGAGCATGCTTCCCCCGGAAAGTTTGATGATAGCTGCTTCACGCAATAATTCTTCTGATTGATCGTCCATCCATTCCTCAGGAATCAATCGCTGCCACAGATCATAACGCAATTGTTGGTTTGGAACAGGGAAGTACAAAATGGATTGAAATCTGCGGAAAAAAGCTTCATCCAGGTTGTCTTTAATATTGGTTGCCAAAATCACCATTCCCGGAAAGTCTTCAATACGCTGAAGCAGGTAAGCAACTTCCTGATTGGCATGTCGGTCATTGGAATCGGAAGTTTCGGTTCGTTTTCCGAATAAAGCATCTGCTTCATCAAAAAACAAGATCCAATTTTGATGTTCCGCACGATCAAATATTTTCGCTAAATTCTTTTCCGTTTCTCCAATGTATTTGGATACCACCATCGACAAATCAATACGGTAAACATCCATTCCATGTTGTTTTCCTAAAAGTGAAGCGGTTAATGTTTTTCCTGTTCCGGGAGGCCCGTAGAATAAACAGCGGTAACCGCTCTTCAGAAATTTATCCAAATTCCAGCGCTCGCTGATTTCCCGACCATGTTCCAGCCATTGGGTAATTTGTTCCAGCTCCTCTTTTAAGTTGTAAGGAAGTACCAAATCTTCCCAGTTTAAAGGCGTTTCCATGCGTCTTGCAGGGAAATCACTGCTGTAATCCGGACGGTAATTTCCATCCCGGTATACCTTGGCTAAGAATTCGTCCGAAACACAGAGTTTTCCACTCAAATAAGGTTCGCCGGTTCCCTGACCTTCTAATCGGATCACGTTTTCCTTATAGAACCAATGCTCTCGATCAAACAGGTTCACAATCACTTTTCGTTTTTCCTCCGAGTTCAGTGCAAGTAAAAAAGCTGCCGTTTCACCGGTAGGTAAAAAACCATTGTGAGAAGTTCCTTTCCAACCTCCGAATTCGGTATATGGTCGATCCAGATTCTTGTTTAAAATGAAAAACAAATCCAAACTCTGTGGATTAATATGCGGGATTAGTGCCAATAGTAAAGTCACTCTTTCTTCCCAGGACAATTCTTTTCCGGTCAATTTATCCAGCTCATTCTTTTTAGGAAGTGGAATTTCCTCCAATGATTTATACTCGCTTTCCTGCCCGAAATAGAGCGCAAAAGCTGTGTGAAGCAAAGTTTGGAAGTATTGAATGGTGTTTTTCATAGAATTGTTCAGTTTTTAGGCTTGTTAATCGATGAATTTGCGATTACAGATTATCTATCCCAGTCTTTCTGAGAAACTTTTTTCTATGCCTATGAAAGATAAAACTTCATTAATCTTGGAATCTGTTTTCATAATTTATCAATTTAATTGTTATCGTATATCTTGTTTTACTGCATAAATCTGATTCAGGTATTTAATTTACCAGGGGTATATAATGTGTGCACCGTTAATTGGATTATTATTGGCATTCCGATACACCGTACCTAAACGGAAACATGGAGTGCCGTTATCCCTAACGGGATTATTGTGATTTGCTACAACTTGCCAAGTAGTAGCCTGACTGATAGGAATAGCACTATTGATAGCAGCAGCAGCATTTGGAGCTGGATTCCAGGCCATTGATTGATGTTCTTGGGTGACAGTAACTTGACTACTGATGCTAGCCCGGGCTTCGTTAAGCATTAGCGCACTCATTGCGGCCACGAGTCCATTGTTTTCTCCAACCCATAGAGGATTGACACGGTTGTTATATTCGGTAATCAGTGCGTTTGCCAGATTAACTTGCATATTGTTAGTGTTGTGTTGATTGTAATCGACAGTCATGCTATAATCGCCCGTACGGGGCAAACTGTTTGTGTCTACTTGTTGATATTGCAGGTTTGCATTATTAAATGCCGCATTAATGGTCGCGTACAATGCTCCAGCTATATTGTTTCCGACTTTAACCGGAAAAGCATTTCCTGCCGGGGAATACCAGAGTCCATTATGTGCCACAACATTGTTGTTTCCTCCAAAATAGTTGTTTGCAATAGTGAGTCCACCACCGTTGAAGGTTTGTGGACCACCGTTCAGGAAGTTCAACATTCTTGTTTCCTCTACCAAAATTTGCGGATTATTGAAACCAGGATTTCCCCAGAAAATGTTATTACCATTGTTATTTGTTCCTGCTCCTAAAGCGTGATGAATAATGTGAACTCGTGTTAGCTGATTACCGGCATTACCTGCGCTTATGCCACCTTGGATCCACATTTCTGTCGGTGTTGCGTAGGCGGGTACTGAATTAAGGACATCGTTGTAGAAATTTCCAGCGAGCGTAATGATATTATTTTGTAATACTAAGATTTGTTGCGGATTATTTCCTAATTGCTGCGCTTGCAGAACAATGGCTGGTGCGGCGTTTAGCAGTACTTGTCTTGCTGCAGTTGCAATCTGAATGGAGGTTGCTCCTGCCTGAACTGCTGTATTGCGGGCAGCAATTGCGATGTTGTTGCGGTGAGGATTCGCAATGCCATTTATGTCTGGTGTATTTTGTATAGCAGTTAAAATTGGTGCGGTGCCGTTAGCTGTCAATGCCAGGTTAACTCCAGCCTGATAATTGTCTCCTAACCATCTGCCGGCAAATATATTGACACAATTGACAGGGTTTGCAGGAGCGCTGGCGTTATTGTGATTTGCCCGGGTTGTCAGGACGTTAGCAGCGGTGGAGGCGAAAGCACCAGCTGTGTAGTTTGGTGTCCCCTGGTCAAAAGTACCTGCATTGCCAATGGTTGGTACGCGCTGTACGATATTCGATGTGTTGACTTTACTGTTTTCTTGTAAGGAAGGTAAGGTGTTAAAGTCTATTTTCGTTGCTGCCTTTGCACCCATCACATCCGCTTCTTTTTCCAATCCAGCATCGTCATTGATATTGGTCTTACCTTTCAATTGCTTCGTAGGTTGTACCCGACCTTGTTTTTGCTGTACCACATGCCACGCCTCGTGAGGCAGGTGTTTTTCCTGTCCCGGAGCTACGTGAATATCCGTTCCTTGGGCATAAGCGTGGGCCTGCAAAGCTGCCGGTTGTGAAGAATTGTAATGTACTTTCACATCGTCCAGACTATGTCCGGAAAGATTTTCAACACCCGATTTTAAGTTGTCGGGTAAACCTGTTTTATTTTCTTTTGGCTGAATTGGTTCTCCATCATTTGTAGATTTCAATTGGGCAGTTCCTTGTCTGTAGGCATCAAGAATAGATGCCGTTGAAGCTTGTTTCTGCGAATTTGATTCTGAAACCTGTGAATTACTTTGTTGTGGAGATGGTGTTTTCATAATTTACGCATCCTCTTGTGTATAAAGAAGTACTCCGGAAGCTGGAGACCACGCAGTTAATTTTACTCCTAAACCTGTTTCAGTCCATGTTTTGTCAAATGTTCTTCCTTTTTTATATTTCTTCCCATCTTTTCTTGTACAACCATTCGGACCGTTCAATAAATCCACGTAAAATGCAGCTTCCTCTTCGGCCTTATTTTTACCGGCATCCCCCTTTCCTTTAGGTTTTATTTCATAAATTTCTTCCTTGTCAACAACATCAATGAAATTCCAATTTCCATCTTTATTTGTTACTGAAAACTCTCTGACCCCTCCAAAGTGACCGATATACTGATCAGCAACCCATTTGTGCTGTAAAGTGGTTGCATGAGTAGATTCTGAACATTCTTCATACAGTTGTATAACCGCACTCAGTTGTGCAGTCGATCCGCTTTGATTTTCTTCTTCACATTTGTCACATTTTAACTGAGAAACATGAGTATTTAGTGAAAGAGCTCTGGCGCCCATTACATCTGCTTCTTTTTCCAATCCGGTATCATCATTGATATTTGTTGTCCCTTTCAGCTGTTTGGTAGGTTTTACCCGTCCTTGTTTTTGCTGTACCACATGCCATGCTTCATGTGGCAGGTGTTTTTCCTGTCCGGGAGCCACGTGAATGTCGGTTCCTTGCGCGTATGCATGAGCTTGCAAAGATGCCGGTTGCGAAGAGTTGTAATGCACTTTCACATCATCCAGGGAATGTCCCGAAAGATTTTCAACTCCCGATTTCAAGTTGTCAGGTAAGCCTGTCTTATTTTCTTGCAGTTGTGTTGGTTCTTCTTCCGCTGCAAGTTGAGCGGTTCCTTCTTTGTAAGCTTGAAGAATAGAACGGTTATTCGCCTGATTCTTTGCTTTTGTTTGAAAGGAAGAATCTGCGTTTTTTTGGGATTGAGCATGTGTTTTCATAAGCCTAAAGTTGTTTAATGCCTGGTTTGATTGATCGGGCAATCACGGGATACGCTTCTTTTTGTTAAACAGGTAACTCTTCTTCTTCAGTTGCAAGCTGAGTAGTCTCAAATTTGCCCTGAACAGCTTCTTCTTCCGCTGCGAGTTGAGCAGTTCCTTTTTTGTACGCCTGAAGAATGGATCCTTCGTTTCCTTGATTTTTTGCCTTTGCTTGTACAGGATTACTTTGTTTCCCGCCAGTCTGATTCGTTTTACCTTCTTTCATAATCTTATGTTTTTAACTTTTCAATTTTGCTCCCGATTTCTATCGGGATTGCATTTTCAATTTTGAATTCTCTTTATCTCCATTTCACCTGAATAGCTTTTTGCATCCAACTGAATTTAATC
The DNA here is from genome assembly GCA_002483265.1 of Flavobacteriales bacterium UBA7666. Taxonomy (GTDB): domain Bacteria; phylum Bacteroidota; class Bacteroidia; order Flavobacteriales_D; family Crocinitomicaceae; genus Fluviicola. The sequence continues at coordinate 232,592 of DLHO01000022.1, forward strand.
GTTCTAAAATTCCAGGGTACGTGATCCAATAACATATCATAGGCTTTGGATTCGACCGTCAATAAATAAGTGTCTTCTTGTTCTTCCAATCTTCCTTCTCTGCGCAAAAATCCTTCTTGTAAACCGGCAACAGTGGTATTTGTCAAACGTCCCCAATTTTGTAGAACTCCTTCCAGCATTCCGTCAACTGTATTTTTATCTTCATCAGTTAGCACAGACTTTTTTGGAATTGGAATTCCTGTTTTGAAATTGGTCAATAGCTTGTTCAACTGCAGATTGTATTCCGGGAATTCTCCGTTTCCAAAAACTGCATATTGCGTCAAAAAAATGGCTTTGATCTGAGCTTCCCGATTCTTGAATTTTCCGTTTTCCGTGAGTTCCATCATTGTGAAAAGACGTGGTAGGAAAGGGGAGAGCAGTACCAGACCCGCATTGTCAATAAATTGAATTTGTTTGGTGTTATCTTCTTCTTCTGATTCCGGAAGTTCTTCTTCTTCAAGAATTTCCTCCTCCTTTTCGTTAGATGCAAGATCAGGATCCTTTTCAAGCAGACTATTCAATTGTTTCAGCAACCCTTCCTGATTATTTGGAATGAGAAACTCCTTCATAACCTGAATTTTCTGATTGCGGGTTAAACTCTTTTGAATCAAATTCCAGAGTTCAACCATCAATTCTTTCTGACTTCGGTGCGATGCATTTTTTGAAAACCTGAAAATCGTTTGCAAAAGCAATTGGTTATTGATCCGAATATTCCATTTGCGCTGAACAAAATCAATCATGCGCTTTGCTGCATCTAGGATCGGGTTAAGGAAATTCATCCAATCCAAATCTTGGGAAATAGCATTGATCATGGGCATGTTTTGCTCGTTTTCAGTGAAATAGTTTACTAATAATTTCCTGTTTTCCATTTGCTTCTTCGAATCGAATTTCCCCTTTTCCTTTTCGGAATGGTCGCCTGAATCGATCTTCAACTTGATGGAAGTCAGTATTTTAAACAGGTTATAAGGTAGTGAAAAATTTGAATTTTTGAAATCCAGATAGAAATAATCTACTAATTGTTTTAAAGTCAGGTTGTAATGAGCTCCTGTTCGTTCTAAAATACGTTGTACAATATGCTCTTGATTGAATACTTGATTTTTGACATCTTCCAGCACATCAAACAAGAAGCTCCACTTTAAACGTTGAATGGATCCGATTGCACGGCCTTCTATTTTTGCTTCATTCCCGGAGTGATTCAAAACATACATGAATGCAGATAATTCAATGGCTTTGGAAGGAAGAATAATAGCCAATAAGCGATGCCGGGCTGACTCTCCCAATCGGTCCAAAAACAATTCTCTGAAATGAGAAGAACTTAATTTTGCTTTCAATTCAAGTAATTGATCTTTGCTGAGCTTCGTTTTTTCTTCCAATAATTGAAGTTGAAAACTGATCGAATCGAATCGTTGAGTTTGTTCGGATTTTGGTTTTCCCTGAACCAATTCCAAATAAAACTGCTGAACAATTTCACGTAATCCATGCTGGATTTTCCACGTGCTGGTCTCTTTATAAGCAAAGGAGATAATTTGCCAGATCTCAATGTTATAGCGAGCTGAAAGCCTTTTGAATACTTGCCAAACCAAGTATTCCCGATTGACAGCTGAACTTTTTGAAAGAGCCAATAAAGGAAGAATTACCTGCCACTTGAACAATAAGAAATCACCACTCGATTTTCCCTGAATTGCTCCACTTTGATTCTGTTTGTTCAAATGCTGAGCATATTCAATCACAAAAGTTGCATCGGCAGGAACGAGTAGGCGAACCAAATCAAAGATTTCCGTTTCGCGAAGCGGTTTAATGATCTGAAGCACATTTTTCTCGTTTTCAAGCAAAATACGCAGGTGATCCAAATCGTTTTCCCGTAATTTAATTTGTTGTTTGGAAGATTTTAGTTCACGTAAAATGTGAGGCCACTCATCCGGTTTCTGAATCCGGAGTGCCATGAACAGTGTGTTTTCTTCCTGTTTCAGTTCGTTCAGAATGAGTTGTAAACCGGAAGGAATGGCACTTCCAAAACCTTTGTCCAGAAAGAAAGTCACTGTTTTTAGTAACTCTCCATAACTTAAATTGATGTGGGAAGCCAGGTTTCCAATAGTTTCCCGAACAAATAGTTTCTTATTGAAAGTCGCACTTTGATTACTCAATAAATAAGCATAAACCACTTTCCAGATCGTGACTCTTCGTTCCTCTTCCCGAATAGGAACGGTTGGAGCTTCTGCATATTTGATCCGTAAAAATGCAATGTATGATTGGATGAATGAAAATTCTTCGGGTGCAATGATTTTTACAATTTCGAATAAATTTGCATCTTCGAATTGATAGATCATGCGGTGCTGTACACTTGAGAAATGTCCGTAAGACTTTATAAAAGAACTCAATTCTTTTGCGCGGGTTTTCAATACCTGCTGAAATAACTCGGTGATATTACTGAAGCGTTTGGCCAAGTTCCAATTCAACGTTCCGTGCAGTAAAAATTGCTTCAGAGCTTCCAGCTGATAATCGGCTTCTTCCAAGCGTTTATCTTCTTTTTTTGTCGGATAGAGAATCTCTTTCAATAAGGTTTCTTCTAGTTTTTCTTCCAGAATTCGTTCGAAATCTTTCTCGAAATCATCTTCTGTAAGCTTTCCAAGATCGATTTCCAGTCTTGAGATCTCAATTTCGAATCCATATTGATCACAACGCATCAGTACGCGATCGGCAACAGCAGTGATGTGTTTCTCCGCAAAAAGCTCAAAATCACGGTACCAGTTCTGAACAAAAGATTCATTACTGGCAGTTACATGAAGCGCTATGGACGAAATACTGTTCATTGAATCTCTATTGGTTTACTACTAACTTTGAAAAACGCCTTAATTGATTCCGAAAAATGAATCAGTTTTTTGGTGTTTCTGCTTGCCAGTGCTTCACGCCATTTATAATAAATTTGCTCGAAATCGTAGATGTGATCCGGTTGAACGCGGTATAATTTAATCCTTAAATGTGCGGGAAGACGTTCTCTTAATAATTGCTCCAAACGTTCATGCATTTCTTCATTTTTAAAGCGGTTGGAAGCAACAATGGACAAGGTGTTTCCTTCTTCCTGGTCATGTTTATGCGGGTAGGCAAACTGCAGTAAGCGGTGCTCAACAATGTAAAACAAGTGTCTTTCCGGATTCAAAAAACGCATAAATGCCAAAAAACGGTTGACTGAACGAATCAGATGTTCTCTCGTTCTGTAAGAGCCAAGGATCATCCAGTCTTCTTTTCCCGGATAACGGAATACCAGAATCCAGCGGCTGTTTTCACTTAATTGGATCATGCGGTAGTTTCCGGCATTTGCTCCAACTTCCAGAAAACTTTCAAATAAGGCATTTCTTCGGATCAAACTGATTTCTGTCTGTAAGGAAGGGAAGTATTCTTCTTTCCAATCCATTTCCAGTGTTATTGGAATGTTTTGCGGTGTTTCATTAAAGATCGGATTGTAGAAAACTCCTGAAATAGGTGCAATGTCTAAATAAACTTCATATTGTTCGAAGAAAACAGAATCAGGAAGCAGCTCCAAATCATGTTTTTTGAGCAAATCGCGAACCGGAATTTCAGATTCAATTTTGTTTCCATGAAGCAAGGAAAATAGTTCCTTAAAGACGATATTGCTTTCAGTAGGATTTAATTTATTGAAAGAGCGGAAACGATTTCTATTCAATTCAGGCAATTCTTCCGTAAGTGCAGATCGGTAATTGATCTTTGATTTCGGAGGTTGAAAATCCTGAAAGAACTGAGCTGTGTCTTCTCCATACAAGGAATCCAAAATATCAATGAATCCGGATTTTTTGTTTTGAATGGAAGCGACCGAATGCAATTGATTGTTTTTGCTGAATTTGGCGCGGTCTACTACTTTTTCCACATCCGGAATGGAAATGAGTGAAACTGTTCCTTTTGGAGCAGGATCTTTGAAACTAATTAATTGCGGCGTATTTTGGATTTGTTCCGTCACATCTGCCATCAGAAAATCCATCATCAGCAAGTATCCTTTCAATTGGAGTACATGGGCTTTATTGCGTTCCGTTGCCTCATAAGGAAGCCCGCGATGACCAATTCCGTATACATCCGGAAAATCTAACTGGAAAGAATGATAATTGTGTATTTTGATCGGATCTTCTGAAGCATCCAAATCATACATTCTTTCAATTTGCGGAGCATCTTCTTCTCTTTTTTTGCGCTTTCCGGCAGATTTGGTTAAGATGTGAACGTCTTCCCACCGTAAATCTTCACATAAATTCCTGTTTTGATGATAGAGTACAAAGAGTTCTTCTTTAATGTGTTCTTCCTCCGTTGTAATCTCCGGATTTTTGAGTGAAACGGAAGCACGAATCTGATAAAAACCATTTTCAAATTCCACTGAGCAACTTTCCAGGTTTTTAATGTTATCCAGAAATAATTGTTCGTAGTCTTCAGGTGTAACAATGGATTGGGCAAAAATGATTTCAGCCGGAAGAATTCCTTTGCTTGCATACTCCTGGCTATTCGGACCAAGGAATGAACGAAAGGGAAGCTCCAGTTTGTATTGCAGTTCGAATAAAGCATAGTTCATGTTATCCGAAATGGTCACACCGGGATCGTGGATGTTGAAATCTGTCCACACACCGCCACTTAATTCCTGCAGACGCTCAAGGGTTTTTTCCTGAAGCTCCTGATAAAAATTGTCCGTACGTTCTCGTTTCTTTATAAACATCCTCTACAAATTTTCCAACAATGGATTGTCCCAAAGGGAAGTGATTGAACCTTGAATGAAAATCTCATTTCCAAGCATGAAACGTGTTCTGACTTGCAATTTGCAGGCACGTTCATTTTTGGCTTTTACCCAGCGGATCAGTAATTTATTTCCAAAGACTCCAAAATGAGATCTGACTTTTCGAATGCGCGGTTTTGCTCCGAAACAATGAGTGGCATGAGCAATCAAAACAGCATGCTTTCCGGTATGGCGTTTTCCCATCACACAGATCACTTCCAAAGCGTGAATTCCTTCCAGAAAATCAGTCAAATCATGCCATTTTCCGTCAGCTGCAATTTTCTTGGTTACTTTTCTTCCGGAGCGTTGTTCTGTATGAAGCGTTCCTTTTACATGAACGTCACAGCCTTCCTTCCCGATTTCAATTTCGCCATTTTGCTTCAGGAGAATCAGTTGCCCTTTTCCGGTATCGTTGACGTGGCTTATTTTAAGGTCATTATTCAAAACGTCGAATTCCCATCGTCCACCAATATCATCCGTCATATTCTGAAGAAAGGTCATGACTGTTCCTTCTTGTTCGGATATGGGAGCCAATTTAATTCCGGATTGGGCATCTTTTGAAAAACCATCATCCAGAATATTGACAGTTGAATCAATTAAATTCTTAAAATCATCACCGGTTGGACGTTGTCCTTTACTAAAACCCTCAATTAATGTATTTCTGTTTCTAATAGCCATGATTCTGTTTTTTTAAAGGATAAATGTTTTTCCGATTTCCATATCACCTAAGCCATAAGGATAAACGGAGTTTTCTTTTTCCTCCACTTGTATAATGTGTGTTTCTGCCGGAACGAATAGTTTGTAAGGTTTATCGGGGATTAAGATCTGGTCTTCGTCCTCGAGTCTGTATAAATGATAGAAGTTTCGTTTGCCGGTCTCTGTTTTGTCTTGTGAGACGCGTATAATTGCAAAATAATCGATCTCAGCAACGAAATCAATTTCTTTGATTGCATTGTAAATGCGAGAAGCATGAATGGGTTCTCCAAATTTCGGAAGTGAATCCTTAGCTTGCCACGGTGCGATAAAATTATCACAGATCTCCTGAATGGCTTCAAGAGAAACTACCTGATTTTGATCTACCAGACGAATAGCACATTTGATTTGCAATTCTTCGTAAACCGGATTGATCACATCTACCAGTACATTTTTCGAAGCGCGTGCACTTAAGAAATCTTCCATTCTGGAAAGCATTCCCGAAGGAACCATTGGTTTTGAATTGTCAATGGTCTTTAGTTTGTTTTGAGGAATCACAACGACCGTAACAACGCCTTGTTTGCTGTTTTTCAGGTTGGTATTCGGAAGGCAAAGCACTTTACCGATGTCGGGAAACTCCTGTAGCGTAAGTAATTCAAAATCACGAGCGGTTACTGCTCTTCCACGGTGTGTTACATATTCCGAAACACGTGCCTGCATACTTTTCAAATCTTCCAGCTCTTGTCCGGCATAGTAAGAGGTAATCTGCTCAATACTGGTAATTCCGGGTAGTTTTTTCTCCGGTTCAAGAACGCCATTCGAGTTTTTGAACGATTGCATTTTTTCGGCCGAAGCATCGTTTGTTTCCAGAACCACCAATCCTGCATTATTGTAAACTGCACGTATTTCCGGAACGAATTCATGGTTTTTTACAAAGCCAGTACGTATCCATAATACGCCATTTTTATCGTAGAGATTTGGCGGAATATGGATGGGGAAATTGTAAACCAGATTTCCACTCACGGTCATTTGTTTGGTGCCATCTTTTAAGATAAATCCACGGGGAATTTCTTCCCAGTAGTAGCCATCTCCCCAATACATTACAATCTTCGGAATATCGTCAACAGTCATCTCATTGCTGATTGCTTCAAATACTATAAAAGTTGAAAAAACTTCACCTCCTTTTATATTTTTGAAACCCATGAGAATACTCGCATTTGTTTCTTGTGAGAATACAAATGGAATTCCGGTATTTGTGCTGGAATCCAAAGAAGAAACAATCCCAAATGGATGAAGTTGATCCACGATTACATTACTGTTTCGGGTGTTTTTGCGTAAATCAATAATGTCTTCGGACTTGTAATTCAAAGTCATGTTTTCTACATGAGGAAAGATGGGCGGAAGTAAAACAGGAAGTCGTTTTTTTCTCCATTTCTTCATCATCATGCGTTCGGTAAACAGGTCGCGGTATTCCTGACTTCCAAATCCCATGTCCGGACTTTCCAGCGTTAATCTGACAAAGCCGGTTCGAGTCTTGATCGTGTATTTGTATGCTTCTTCAGAAAGTTCAAACGGAACCATTTTCTTAATCGATATTTTTTTGAACCCACTTTCATCGGCAACCGCTTTATCTAGTTTAGCTGCTATGGGATCGTCTGTCTCCGCATCACGAAATAAGGAAAACCCGCTTTTTCCGGTAGTTGGAAACCAACTGTTGTCACTTAGATAACGTGTTCGGATTTTAAAGCTTTCGTTATCAATTTTTTCGGGATAGGCAGCATAATGACCTTTCAATCCTTTTGGATGCAGTGGAAGTTGATTCCATTTGATGCACACATCGATGTTGCTGGTGTTTTTAATAGCCATCTCGTAGTTTCCGATAACCATCCAGGTTCCTGCAGAAGTATTGATTCCGAATGGCGGAAATGATTTGGTATTATCGATCTTACCTAATTCATTGTAAACCTGAAGATCGTTGATTCCTTCAACCTTCGTGCGGATCAAAATTCGTTGAATGGATAATTTATGAATCCAGGAGTATGGATAAAGCCAGGCGTCAAAATTGAGACGAATTTGGATTGCAGGAAATTCGGATTTAAAATGATGAATTTCTTCGGTGCAGCCAACGGTAGAAGGAAAGTCTTCTGGCAATAAAAGCTTCAAAATCAAGCGATTTCGAGTAGTGTCTTTTTTTACTTCGAATACCGTCACGTTTGTCCAGCCTGTTGGTGTACTGATTGTTAAGTAAAAGAGATTGTTGAAGATATTTGCCCGAATTGTTTGACGAACTCCAATAATTCGCGTCAATTCCTTTCTATCTAATTTCAGCCTGTGTAATTCTTCTCTGGTGAACTTCAGTTTATCCCCTTTCAGGTTACTCAATTTGAGCTTGGATAACTCATGTTTCACTAATTTGAGTCGTTCTGTTACTTTCGTGTCATGAGAATGAAGCTTTTCTAATTGCTGTTTCTCAAATTTGAGTTTCTCTATTTTCAACTTCAACAGTTCCAACTTTACCAGTTTCGGTTCGATTGACTGAAGTGTTTTGAGCCATTCTCTATTCTCAGCTTCGAAGTAAATATTCACCACCCGTTTTCCTTCGCGTAAGAGCAAAGAAGGTGCTGCAATTCGAATTCCGATAGCTCGTGTCTCACGCGAGAATTCATTATCAAAGATCAGTGTGCGATCCGGATTTGGTTTGTCATGTAAGAGATTCCGTGTTTTAATCGCTGTTACAAAATTTAAGTTTGCAGCAGGGTAGTGGTAAGGGTTTCGTTCAAAGCAAACTGTATATGCGCCGATTGCTTCAATATCCTGAACAATCAATTCATCTTCCAAACGATAAGTCAATACATTTTGATCGGCATTTTTTCGATTGAATCCGGTGTTTTTTTCAATAGTAATGGTTCCCGGTGTCGTCTTGTCAAAAGCCAGCCAAACACGATCTCCTTTAACAGACAAGGGACTTACTTTTAAGTATTCTGTCAGGTACCAGTTGGCAAAATCATTCCAGCGCCCGTTGTATTTTTCTGTTACCTTTTGAAGGTTTTCTACAAAAGCAAGCAGTAGAGCCTGTGACGGTTCCATTTTCCCAATAGCCTCGTGAGAATGCTTCATATGGATACTTTTCAGTAGCGCTTTCAGTTCGTCAAGAAAACCTTCAAAATAATTTTCAGGAATTTCACGCTCGTTGTAAAAACGGATCCATCCCGCAATTTGAATCAATTTTTGGAGTATAGCAGCTTTGTCGCTGTCCAGCATTTTGAATGTGCCGGGAACGTGCAAGCGATCTAAACGATCTTTTCTACTTTGTCCGTCTCTTGATTCCATTTATATCATGTTCAAATGTTGACTTCGACTCCTCTCAGTCACCTTAGTTTAAAAGGTCATTGAGCGAAGTCGAAATGCCTTTTGAATTTTTAATTAAAGTTGTGTTCCTTCCAAAAAGTAGAATGGATAAACCAAACTACTTCTGCTATTGGTTTGTCGGATCGTGAATTCCAATTTGATCCACAAAACTCCCTCGATTGCATCCCGTATTTCCACATCTACAGAATTTGTAATAATACGCGGTTCTCCATCGCGAATAGCTTGCTCGATGATGTCAATGATCATGGTTCGCTCCGAAAGATCAATTTTCGAAAAGACCCATTTATCAATCGGACAACCGTAGTTGTAACGGAAAACGCGCTCACCCGGAATGGTGGAGAACAGGATTCGCAAACTCTCCCAAATATCTTCTTCATCGGAAACAAGATGCACTCCGTGTTGATTAAATCGCACGGGAAACGCCCAGCCGGTTCCTAAATATGTTTTATCATCCATTTTATCCTCCGATTATTACTGTTGGACATCCCAATACAATTGCTCCGCCATGTGCACAGGTATCACCCATTCGGGCAGCAGGTTTCTTACCGATCATTACAGTCGTTGATCCCATGACAATGCTATCCGGTGGGCCAACGCATACACACATATCTCCCAAGACTGCGGCTGGTAATCCGCCGATTAAAACGGTTGGTACTCCCGGCCCGGTTATTGGGCCTCCAACGTGTGGAATAGGAGGAACTGCTGGTGTCACCATCGGACAAGTATGCATATCTGTTAATCGCGCTGCTAACCCCATGTTTTTTTAATTAATCATTACAATTGCGCCTTTTACGGCCGTTTGCCCGGCTGCAGATAATTCTGCCGAGGCATTCCCCTTTGCTGTAAAACTGGCATCTGCACTTAATTCTACATTTGTGCCTTTTACTGCTACATTCACTCCTGCTTTCACATTGGCATTTGTTCCTGCATCTACTTTTACTTCCGTTCCGGCTTTGATTGTAATTTCCTTGGCTGCCTGAATCAGTATTCCACTATCCGAAAGCACAATCTTATTTCCGTTTTGATCTGCCAGGGTGACAGATTTATCTTTGTCACTTAACACCATTTTATTGGCTCCCGGAGTTGTGACCGTTACAACCTTGTTTTCATCGTCCATTTCCAGCTTGATGCCGGATTTGGTTTGCATGAGTTGAATGGGGTTTTTAGCATCAATTTGCAATGGGGCTGCATTTGCTGAACTGTATAAACTTCCCAAAATAATGGGATAAGTCGGATCATTATTCAGGAAACCCAGCACCACTTCATCACCTATGTTGGGAATGAAGAATGCACCAAAACTTTTACTGCTCCAGAAATTGCTTAGACGAGCCCAAACCAGGTTTTTATCAGTATTCAAAAGTGGAATTTCTACTTGAATCCGGAATTCTTTAGCCGGATCGCCGTCAAGTTTTTTAACCACTCCAATGTGTAATCCTTCAATCCCCGGAAGAAGTCCGGAAGCAGGAGGAGTTACTACATCTGGATTTTGTGTAGACATTTCCGGATCAATTCCCATTCCGGCAGTTGTGATCCATTCACCATCTTGAATTTCGTGTTCTACAAAACCGATAAAGGCATCTCCATTGAATCGTTTTCCTAAACCGTCCAAAGTGATTAAACAGCCAGGAACAGCCAGTGAACTTCCCTGAAATTTGATTTCTCCACGAATTCGCGCCAAACCGGCTTTCAACGATTGAGCGTCTGCCCATGTTTGGAGCTGTGATGAATCACCATAACTTTCTGTTTGAAGTTCCCATCGATCGCCTCCAATAGATTCTGATAAATCAGAAGGTGTTTGATCCCCTTGCTCATTCAATGTTGGTGTTGCTGATGCCGCTTTAATGACTGCTTGAGTTGCAATATCCCAAGCATAGGCATCAACTCCTATCGTTTGATCTGAAGTTTGTAGTTCACCTCGAAACGCAATCAAATCTTCGCCGTAAGTCACTTTGAGTACAGCAGCAGCAGAAACTTTTGGTTTGATGATGTCTACTTTCTTTCCATCAGAAAGAAGAATGAGTCCGTTTACATCTGCGCGCGAGCAAATGAAATCCCAATCGGAACAGTAGTATTGGACCAGTTCCGGATGAGTAACTGTTGTTGCGTCTACAGTGGCTGTAATGTCCGAATAAGTCCCGAGAATCTCTTTGATGATGGCACTGTCTGTTTTTTGCTCATAGAGCATATTCTTTCTGGTCAAAGTTGAAGGAAAAACAAAGTCTGCACATTCGATTTCTAAAGTGGTAGCTCCCTCTTCAGGAATATCTACATTGTGTGTAATGACCACTCCATCGAAAACAATTCTTTCATTGCTTTGATAACCTACTTCGACACGAATGTTTTTTCCGGGTGCAAATGTCTCATCATCACTTTCAGGAATTTCCTTCATAGGCATATTTCCGGCTTCAAAAACCAGCTTTGCGCGCCCAATACGATTCACTTCTTTATGAATCCATATAGAAACCACTTCAAACGAATCGTTGATTCTATCCCCTTCACTATAAATGGAATAAGTTACAAGGCCTTCACTATTTTTTTCTGGAGATACGCTCATCGTCTGGCTAATGGAGGAAATTGAATTTTCGTTCCGGGTTCAATTTTCCGGAATTCACTGAGGTTGTTGTATGCCGCAATTTCGTGACAAAAGGACGCGTCGCCGTAAATTTCATCACAATAACGGGCAATACTGTCTCCTGCACGAAAGGTAATTACTCGTGAAAGATCGGGTGAGTTCATTTGCGTGGTGTCTTTGTCAAAATGACCTGCAAAAGAGAAGGAAACTTTTACTCTTAAAGGAGCTCCTTCCGGTGAAAATAAGCTGTAATCGTAACTGATACTTTCCACCCTTCCACGAAAGATGAATGTCCCCCAAATAACTTTGGTATAGCTTGGTTCATGACTTTCGGAATTAATGCGGTAAATGGATTTTTCCAGTTGATTGATCCGATCCTTTATTTTCCCTGTTTTACTTGGAATAATTCCCGTATCGTCCATCAACACATCAAAAGAAAGGCTGTCAAGTGCCTGAGATTTGAATTTTTTCAAATTCGCTATCCCATGAGCTTCTCCATTTTCAGAATAGTTCAGTTTTTTTCCAAGTTTCAATGTTGCAGGATTCACTTGTGTAGTGAATTCTCCACTCTTTTTTGCCTCGGAATAACTTTCAGTTTCGTATCCCAATATTTTCAACTTGACTAATTCACCCATTACCGCTCTCCTTTTCTAATTCGTTGTTTACGTAATGTGTCATGTACTTCTCTCAAAATGTCTTTTTTGAGTTTAGCTACCTTCAAATCAAGATCACCCGTTGAGTTCATTTTTCGCTCAATGGTTGTTCGAATACTGATTTCTTTAATAATTATCGACATAATATTTAAGAGCGTTTCAAGGTCGTGTATGCGAATTCTATTGTTTCAATTAAAATGGCATTGGATTGCGAATCAAGTCCTGCAATGTCCCATTTTACAGGATATGCTTTTGAGCAAGTCCAGGTGTAAATGGGAGATCCGTCTTGACCCAGTAAACTCACAATGATATCTCGTGGTACAATGGGTTGTGAAAAATCACCTTCCAGTATTTTTTTGATCCAAACCACATCATTACGATTAATCGGATTCAAGGCCCTCTTCAGACTCAGATTACCATGCTTGACTTGTTTCGGAAGGAGGTATGTAAATTCATTCATACCTCCTTCTTTAACACTTTCTGTTTCTATTTCAGCTGATAATCCGGTTACTTCTTTGAATGCGTACTCCTGATTTCCAATTTTCACCTGAAAATAAAAAGCAACTGGAAGTTCCCACTTTGCCATACATTGTTTTTATTAGCTATTAGCAATAGTTAATCCGTCGTGTGCAATCTCAATTGTTTCCACTGCCACTTCATTTCCGTCAGACTTCATATCTGTTCCGGTAATTTTTGTTGGCCATGCATTGTTGAGTGTCCAAACCATTGTAGGTTTCCCTGCCTCATCTAACAAACTGATTACAACTGTTTGACGTTCGATGGTATTCATCTTGATTTTGTTGAACCAATCCCAGAATCCATTGTCTTTCACGAAAACACCTTTTTTCAACGTTACATTTCCGGTTTTCTTTATTCCGGGCATTTTAATCGTTGAAAACTCTTTGCTGTTTCCATGTCTGTACTCAATGATTTGAGCTTCAATATCCAATCCGGATACTTCCTGGAATGGAACTTCTTTATCACCCAATTTTACCTGGAAGTAAAACTTCGGTAGAGGCCATACATTATCTTGCTTTTCTCCTGCCATGATTTCTTATTTTATTTAATTGAAAATGTAAAATGTAGAATTGAAAAGAAGAGAAAGCACTGCTTTCGATTTAAATCCGCGGTGGCGGATAGAGCAGTTCCACTTTTCAATTTTCAATTCTCAATTTTGAATTTGTTTTAGCTTTTTTGCATTTGTTGTTGGAATGTAATCTCAATGAACTCCGCTGGTCTGGAAATAGCCACAAGAATAGTGATGCGCATGATTCCTTCCAGAATATCTTCAGGAGTCATGGTGTCGCCCAATCCGATATGAACGCTGTATGCATCTTCAGGAACTGCTCCAGCCAAACCACCTCTTTTCCAGATTCCATTCAGGAAGTTGCTGATCATGCTTTTTACACTTACCCAGGTGTTTGCAACGTTCGGTTCGAATACATAAGCTTTAGAAGCATTTTTAATGGATTCTTCCAACATTATCATAGTTCTGCGTACATTGATGTATCTCCAGTCAAGTGAGTTTCCGTCTAGTGTGCGTGCTCCCCAAACTTTGATACCATCACCTACGAAATAGCGGATCGCATTCACTGCTTTACCGTTCATAGGAACATTCAGATCTTCTTGGTCTTTGAAAGAAATGCTCACCGTTGGGCTGATTACATTTGCAACTCCGATGTTTGCCGGTGCTTTCCAAACTTCTTTTGTTCCGTCAACCAGAGTATAAATTCCGGCCATAGCAGTAGATGGGGGCAACAAGTTGATGATCAACAGCATTTCGCGCATCAATTCACTGTAAACTGAAGAGTGACGTGCCAATACTTTGTGTGCGGTTTTAATATCAAGCTCCAGTTTATTGAATTCATCTTTTTTATCATCGTCATTAATCAATTCAAAGAACTTATCCACATTGGCTTTACTAACCATTTTGGTAAATTCTTCCAGTTTCTTGTCTTTGTCTTCAGCTATAAGAAGTGCTGCAATCGCATCCGGATCGTTAAAGTTCAAGAAACTGATGTCAGTGTCTGAAACAATGGATGTATTCAGCCAAGGATAGTATGAAGCTCCGTAATCCAGGAATTCAGTACCGATTTTTTCACGGAAGTTTTTGACATTCTCACTTCTGGTATCTTTGAACCCGTCGAATACATCAAAAATGGCTATCCGGTTTCTCATTTCTCCTCCACAATGGGATAATACTTTAACCTGAACATTGGCACAACTGTCTACAGTACTTAAATAGACAGCTTCAGGTACTAAAACCATGGTTGGTTCTTCTTCTTTCAAAAGGGTGTCAATTCCATTTTTTAATTTTTCTTCTTCCAAACCACCAGTGTATCCTTCACCAATAGAGACAATGTAACATGGTCCACCTCCGTTTGAAAAGAAAAAACGCATCTGGTAATAGAAGTTGTACTTATCGCCCTCGCGCTGAACAGTATGCTTTTTACCGTTGAGCATCAGAGTTGCAACTCCAAGTTGTTCAGTATCATCATCTCCACCTTCTTTGGCTTCAGTTGCGCTGAATTTTGGAGTTGGAGCTCCACCGAAATACTGCATGAACTCAGCTAATGAGCTGATTTTCCATGGTTTGTTTAATAAAGATTTGTTTCCGTCTTTCGCGAACTCGGTGTAACCTATGAATGCAGGTACAGCAGTTGCAGCTTCGACAACGGAATTAGGGAACGCGTTCTTTTCAACGATGTATACCCCAGGTGTTTTCATTGTACTCATATTTGGATTTATTGTATTGATTTATAAATAGATGAAACTTGTTATAGTGTCCTTCGGACTGAAGGGTGAAAGCGATTGTACCAACGGAAAGTCAGGGAGCCTGCTCAATAGATTATCTCCGCTTTTCCGAAGTTCCCAGAGATGAAATTGATAAGCACTTTTCAATTTAAGTGAGATTGTTTCCGAAGAAACAAACCGAAATACTGTTTTCTCAGTTCCGGGAAGTGTGATTTCTTCTCGCTTATCAAATAGCACTTTTCCACGCTGTTCGCGAATCTCCAATGGCTCCATGGAATAGGATTGATTAGGAAACACGAGAAATTCAATGTGTTTTAAAGGACTATTCAGTTGAATCTCGATTATTTCTGGATCTTTTGCAGCAAGTTGTTTATCAGTAACCGGAATATTCAATAATTTCCAGATTCCCTCTCTATTGTAATCTACCAATGACCAAGCATCATCATCAGATGTAGATTGATCCGTGTAATAGTAAAAATCCGGTTGTTTCGTTTTTAGATGAAAACACAAATTGATTTCACTGTCTAAATTGATTTCATCTTCCGCTACGAGAATCCAGGTACAGGAATTTTGCTGTTTGAGAAGAATTCCTGCCTTTTGAAGCAATCTGTTTGTAATTGAATTCGGTTCAAGGGTCAGGCCGCATTGTTCCGCATCAAAATACTGATGTTTGATGACAAGCTTAAGCCAGATGCGATATGTGCCTTGATGATTCATTTCAATTGGGTAGTACTTTCAGGTTTCGAAATGATATGAGAAAGATCCATGATTTCTCCGGCATCTACTTCCAGTAATCGGATCTTGCAAACCACAGATGGATAATAATTTTCCCCCGAAATACTCCAAAGATTAGATAATTCATGCAAGGTCAGATTCACAACTTCCAGCGAAAAAGCGAGTCCTTCATTTGCAGATCTTACCATGTTGTTTTTTTGAATGAAAGCAACTACTGCTGAAAATAAGCGTAGGGATTCTTCGTATTGTTTCTCCTGAAAAATGACTGAAATCAGCACATTTAAATTGATTTGCCACATAGGAGCAGTTTGAGCTGAAGTGGAATCTGAAATCGTTCTTCTTTGAAAACTTACACCACCGGCTGTTTCTCGTTCCATGCCCACAAGGGTCAATGCAACGCGGTTTGGAAATGCTTTTGCTGCGTCTTTGATGGGAGAAATGAACACAATATCTTCCGTCAACCTGAAACGAATTTTCAAGTAGTCATTTAATTGTCCGGAAAGCAGTTGTAGTGCCTCGAAAATCATAACTCAGTGAATGTGGTAACAAAATAATTAAGCTTACAAGGATACGCTTACATGGCGAAGTTTTATTTCGCCATGTATCTTTTCTTGAGTTTAAACAGAACGTCTCCGAGAATGGCTCGTTGATCGGGTTTTAATTGCCCGGAAGCGATATTGCAAACACTTTCCAGCAGATCGACCTCTGAGAGGTTCAATTGCTGATAACCAAATTGATAATCCGAATCTTTGTAGTAATAAGCCTTCCGTTTCTGACAATACTCAATGGGAGCGAAAAGTCCGAGGAAAGTATCGTCCTTCATTGAATTCAAATCTAACTGAATAGTCCGTCTGGAAACCTCATATCCGAGATTTCGTTTGCAGGTTTCAGTGATGGTGGAAGTCTTTACATAGGTATTCTTCTTGAGAAGTTCATCGATGACCGCATAGCGGGCGATGGCAAATTTGTTTTGAGGCATGTTGTAATAAATAGTGTAATTCCAGTAGACTTAAAAAAGGAATTATCCCAGAAGACACCTGTGACGCAAGAGTTTGTGAAATGTGGAATAATGGCTTTATCCATTGGAATTATCGAGTGAACAGTGAGGGGTAAAGGTAATAATTGTTTGAAACCAACAACAATTTGACTAAAAATAAACAGATTTTCAGCAAAAAGTTTAAAATAGAGAATTATCAATTAGCTATGATTTAATTATCAAGGTAGTTTGTAGGTAGAAACTGCTTGATAATTGATAATTCGACCATTCATAATTGCTAATTACCCAAAAAGGTCTCCCGTTGTTTCAATCAGTTTAGGAGTTTGCAGCGATAAACTACATTGTTTATTTAGTTCCCTTATCAGATAATCTGTCAATTGTGGTGTATACAATTCGTCTGGCTGATGCATGTAAAAGTGAATTTCTTTGATGTCTTTTTGTAACCAAGATTTGATGCGTTTCACCCAATCGTCAATGCGCTCATAATCTGTTGAATGGAGTCCGTTTCCAACAAAGCGTATGAATGTAGCGGGGGAAGTGACTTCCATATGTGCGCAATCTCTTCTTCCCGAAACATCTGTGATTACCGCACCGACTGATAATTCATTTAGAACATGGAACAACTCGTTTCTGATCTCTGAATTCCCAAACCAATCCGGATGTCGGACTTCTAGAGTAATCGCTAAGTCTTTTGGTAATTTTTGTAAGTAAGAGAAAAGGGCTTCTCTGCGTTGCGGACCGAATCGTTCACTCAATTGAAGGAATAATGGCCCTAAATGCTCACCAAAGTTGATCACTGAAGCCAGAAAACGATCCGTGTCAGCATATGCTTTTGTACTGGAAAGATCGCTGTAATGACTAATCGATTGGGGGAATTTCGGGCAGAATTTAAAATCAGTTCCTTTCGCTTTCTCTGCCCATTTTTGGATTGTTGCTTCCGGATAAATTTGGTAATGAGTTGTATTGAGTTCAATTCCGTTGAAGTTCTTGATGTAATAGTCCAGAAATTCGGATTCTTTTGTTTTCGTGGGGTAAATCAGTCCAACCCATTCTTTTCTTCCCCATTTTGCACCACCAAGAAATAATTTAGGTTGTTTAACAGCAGGTTTTAATTGCTTGGTGAAATTCCCGTCTTCCGGTAAGCGAAAATTCACTTTGTCCAATAAACTGCGATCGATTTTTCCGAATTCCATGGATTAAAATTACTTAAAAATGATCTGTTTTGAATAATTGGGAAATGGAATTTGCAGATGGAATAGGGGAATGCAATGTGAACATAACGTTAAGTTTTAAAACTGTTCAAAAGTTCTTATTCAGGACAAAAATAAAAAGTCGTAACTTTCCCCTGTATTCAAAAACAGCAGATTGAAATTTACCTATAATTAGCTGAAAATAAAAATGTTGTATTATGGCTATACCTGTTAGACTTGTCAAGGATTTAATTGAATTCTCTGACATCATTCCGGATCTGCAAGGAATCGGATTGAAAGTGTTTTCTTACGGTAAAATCAAAAATATTTACTGGCTAGGGAAAGACATTATCAAAACTGTTGAGATCGTTCAATACAGAAACTTAGAATCTTATTTTAGCGAAGGAACCGGTGATCCTGTTTCCCGCTCATTTGGTCGGACGAACCTACCTGCAGAAATTGAGTTTTTTGTAAACCAAAAAGAGGAGTATCCGTCTTTGTTTGTAAACTAAGAGAATTGAAAAGGAACTTCGACTCCGCTAAGCTTATGCTGAAGCTTTAGCGTAAGCATTCAGACACTTTTTCAATTTTGTATTATCAATTATCAATTTGTTGATTGAATCTCTGTTGTGTTCATTATTTATTCATTTTATTGACTGATCATCAAATAATTCGGAATTCGTATCCCGATAACTATCCTATTGATTGAATGGTAGTAAAAGGTGACTGAATGCTTGCGCAGACCTTGCTATGTCGAAGTGGCTTAACGAAAGCTAAGAGCCATAGCATAGATGTCGTGGAGTTGAAGTCCCATTTAACTTAAATTAATATACCAATCGGTATTTAATTAATAAAATTAGTTACATTTGCTTTGGATTTGAATTAATTTTCATGACAAAGGCAGAACGTACGCGACAATTCATCATAGAGACAACGGCTCCCATTTTCAATAGTAAGGGATACGAGGGAACTTCTATTTCTGATATCACATCTGCAACTAAGCTTACGAAAGGAAGTGTTTACGGAAATTTCAAAGACAAGAATGAATTAGCTGCAGCAGCTTTTGATTACAACTTGCAAAAGATCCGAAGTGGAATCACCGATCGTTCTCTTGGATTGAAAGATCCTGGAGAACAGTTGTTAGTTTATGTCAACTTCTATGCGGAAGTATTTGAGAAAGTAGTTTTTGCCGGTGGTTGTCCTATTTTGAATACGGCTACTGATTGCGACGACAGCAATCCTTTATTATATCAACGTGTTCGCTCAGCATTAATTGAATGGCACGAACATGTGGAAAGCGTGGTAACTTATGGAATGAAGAAATCTTTTTTTAAACCGGAAACCAATGCAGATGAATTTGCGGATAATTTTCTCTCGTTGATTGAAGGTGGAGTTCTATTATCGAAAACCTTGAATAACAAAAAGCACTTGATGTCGAACCTGAACTTGATCCGTAAAATGATCAAAGAAATGACGACTTAAATTTTTTTACCTTAAAATATACCAATTGGTATATTAAAAAATAAACAGCATGAATAATAACGCATACATTTTAGCAGCAACACGAACCGGAACAGGTGGTTTTATGGGTTCGTTATCTTCCTTTTCTGCACCGCAATTAGCTGCAGAAGTAATCAAAGATGCATTGGTGAAAGCAGGAATACAACCAAATGATGTTGATGAGGTCATTTTGGGAAATGTACTTTCAGCAAATATCGGTCAGGCTCCAGCCAGACAAGCGGCGCGAGCAGCAGGAATTCCGGACGAGGTAGATGCAACAACAATCAATAAAATCTGTTCCTCCGGAATCAAATCGGTTTCCTATGCCGTTCAATCGGTTCTTTTGGGAAACAGTGATGTAATCATTGCCGGCGGAATGGAAAGTATGTCGAATGCACCATATTACATCGAGAATCATCGGGAAGGACACAAAACCGGTCACCAACATATCATTGATGGAATGCTTAAAGATGGTTTGTGGGATCCGTATCATAATTTCCACATGGGAAGTGCCGCAGAAATGGCAAATACAAAGTATGGAATTTCCCGCGAAGAACAGGATGAATACACGTTGAAGTCTTTTTTAAAGGCAAAAAACGCGCATGTTTCCGGAAGTTTTAAGGACGAAATCACACCAATCACGGTGAAAACTAAAAAGGGTGAATTCGTTTACGATATGGATGAAGATATCGAGAAATTGAACCCGGAGAAAGTGAGTCAGTTGAAACCGATCTTTGAATCCGACGGCTCAATTACTGCTGCAAATGCCTCCAATCTGAATGACGGAGCAGCCATCCTAGTCATTGTTTCTCAAAAATTTTTGAAAGAACATAATTTGAAACCTCTGGCAAAAATTATTGCCTTCTCAGATGCAGCTCAGGCTCCTGAATGGTTCACAACCTCCCCATCTATCGCAATTGAAAAAACACTTCAAAAAGCAGGAGTTGGGATCGATGAAATAGATTATTTCGAAATGAATGAAGCCTATGCCAATGTTCCAATTATCAATTCACGCTTGGCAGGTGTTGATTTGGAAAAAGTCAACATCAAAGGTGGTGCAGTTGCGCTCGGACATCCACTTGGAGCTTCCGGAGCACGCATACTGGTAACACTCACCCATATCTTACAGCAACAAAACGCAAAATACGGAATAGCAGCAATTTGCAATGGCGGCGGGGGCGCAACAGCAATGTTAATCGAAAATATACAATCAAAGTAAAAACTTAAAAAGACTAAAGACCATAAACTATAGACAGATTTTTGTCTTTGGTCTTATGTCTATAGTCTTTCAGTCTTTTCAAATAAATAAATCAAACACATGAAAACAAACGGAAACACAATTTTAATCACAGGGGGTTCAGCAGGAATCGGATTCGAATTAGCAAAACAATTTTCTCAATTGGGAAACAAAGTATTGATCACTGGTCGCAATGCCGATAAATTAAAAGAGGCTGCAGACAAATTAGAAAACGTCATACCAATTTCCGGAGATGTTACGAGCTCGGTGAGCACAGACCAACTTCTGGCACAGATCAAAGAGCAACACCCTGAATTGAATATGGTGATCAATAATGCAGGGTATGCTGATGTTTATCAGTTGGATGCAAATGTAGATGCCTTTTCAAAAGCAAGTCAGGAAATGGAAACGAATTACTTGTCAATAGTTAGCCTGACAGAAAAGTTACTACCAACCCTTTTAAAGAACGAAAACTCGACAGTCGTAAATGTGACATCTATTGTTGCATACCATCCTCAAAAAATGCTTCCAACGTATACAGCAAGTAAAGCCGCATTGAAAGCATACACTGATGTTCTAAGAGATACTTTTGAGGACAAATTGAATGTTTTCGAATTAATTCCTCCATTAGTCAATACAGATTTTTCGAAAGAAATTGGGGGTGAAAATGGAATTCCTCCAAAAGAAGTAGCAGATGAATTGGTTCTTGCTTTGGAAAAGGATCAATGGCTCGTTCCGGTTGGAATGTCTAAAGAGTTTGTAACAGTTTAATAGTTCAAAGGGTTCAATCAGATCAATTTTTGAACTTTTGAACCCTTTTATTGAACCCTTTTAATCTTTGAATTATGGAACTAACAAAACAACGCGAACGCGCCTACTCTTGGGGAAACCCTTTAGAAGGAGTTGAATTATCCAAAGACCTTTCGGGGCTCGAATATTTATTGGCAATCAAAAGAGGGGAGGCTCCGGCTTCTCCTTTGATTAATACACTCGATTTTTCTCTGGGTGAATTAGAAGAAGGAAGAGTAAGTTTTTACTTCGAGCCGCAAGAATTTCACTACAATCCCAATGGAAGTGTGCATGGCGGAGTAATTACAGCGATTCTGGATTCAGCAATGGGCTGTACACTTCATTCCTTGTTGCCAAAAGGAACCGTTTATACCACCTTGGAGTTGAAAATCAATTTCTTAAAGATGGTGCATGCTAAATCAGGAGTGTTAACAGCAACTGGAAAAATGATCCACTTGGGAAATAAAACGGCATTAGTAGAAGCTGAATTAACCGATTCGGAAGGAAAAAAATATGCATACGGAGTTTCAACTTGTATGCTTTTAAAAAACGAATAGAATGAAAAGAAGGAGTTGCTATTGTCTTTCATTTTAAGTCTTTTAATTCATTCGCAATTCGGCATGCGGCATTCGTAATTCGTAATTCCAAAATGTTGTATATTTGAAAAACATAATTCTACACCATGAATGGATTGTTGACTTTACAGGAGTTTTATGCAAGTATTTTGAATAAGGGAACACTAGAACAGTTCTCTCACTTGTCTAAGATGAGTCACTTCAATGTGTTTAAAAGAGGTCAGATCCAGTGTGCACGGATTACGGAGCTACATCGGACTGATTTTCATAAAATATCACTGGTGGTGGGCGATGGAATCATTCATTTTGAAAATTCAAAAGTGCCAATTTCCGGTAAAACATTGATTTTTTACCACCGAAATGTCCCGCATGTTTGGGAACCCGTTTCTGAAGATCAACAAGGATCTTTCTGCTTGTTCAATAATCATTTCATTGAAACGTATTTGCTCGATACGCTTTTCAGAGACACACCATTAATGAATATGGCAATGAATCCTGTTTATGCTTTAACAGATGAACAAGCAAGCATTTTTGAATTCATTTTTGAGCAAATCCATGATGAGGTAGAAGGAGATTATGTTAAGAAGTACGAAGTAATTGTTCATTACCTGCATTTATTGCTGCATCATACCAATAAACTGTGTTCTCAAAATCTAAATGAAGATAAAAAGCCCCAGGCTTCCGTTCTTCTTACCGCTCAGTTTATGGAAATGTTGGAAAGACAGTTTCCAATCGACTCTTCGGATCAATCATTGGCGCTTAAGAAACCAAGTGATTTTGCAGAGCAACTGTCCATCCATGTCAATCATTTAAACCGCTCCATTAAGGAAGTTACCGGAAGAAGTACTACGGAAATAATCTCTTCACGACTTGCTAATGAAGCCAAAGCCCTGCTGCGTCATACCGACAGCTCAGTAGCAGAAATTGCTTATACACTAGGATTCGAACATCCTTCCAATTTCAATAATTTTTTCAAAAAACAAACGCAATTAACCCCCAAATCATTTAGAGGTGTTTAATTAGTTAAAAAATGTAAAATGTTTGATTCACATAGTTAATTGCATGAATTGAATAAGTTTTTAATCTGACTTTGAAAGATCTTTGTACTAGAATTTGACCAAATAGTTAAACCAGTAACAAAGATTAAACTCTCACTCACGTTACCCCATTGTAAGAGTTTCGAAAAAGACAAAATTTATGATTGCAAAGAAAACAAACCACTTGTTGGCGACATTGTCGCTAATCCTTTTGGCTTCATGTAGTTCAGAAGAAGCACCTGCACCAGCCGGTGGGATCAAACCATATCAGGTTCTGGAGATCGAACAGCAAACCACAACCATTGAAACCACTTATCCTGCAAACTTAGAAGGAATTGAAAACGTAGATATTCATCCTAAAATTGATGGGTTCGTGGAGAAAATTGCTGTAGATGAAGGTCAGTTCGTTAAGAAAGGACAATTATTGTTTACCATCTCTGCTCCTCAATACGAGCAATTGGTAAGAACAGCACGAGCATCTGTAAAAAGTGCAGAAGCTGGAGTTAGTGTAGCACGCTTGCAAGTTCAGAAAACCAAATCATTGGTAGATAAGAATATTGTAAATAAATATGAATTACAAGAAGCAGATCTAACCTTGCAAACGCGCTTGGCTGAATTGGCTCAGGCAGAAGCAAATTTGGTAAATGCTAATGTGAATTTAGGTTATACACGTATTTCAAGCCCTGTGGATGGGGTAATTGGAAGCTTGACCTATAAGTCGGGAAGTTTGGTTTCAAGTAACATGATCAAACCTTTAACAACGGTTTCCAATATTTCAAAGATCTATGCTTACTTCTCCATGAATGAGAAACAATTATTGGAATTCATTCGCAATACAAAAGGTGCTGATCTGAAAGCAAAAATTGCCAATACACCGCAAGTTTCATTGGTTCTTTCGGATGGTTCACTTTATCCCGATAAAGGATCAATCGGATCAATCAACGGATTAATTGACCAGCAAACAGGATCTGCTAGAATTCGCGCTACATTCTCCAATTCACTGAATCTATTACGAAGCGGAGGAAGTGCTCAAATTCGGATTCCTCAGGAGATTTCCAATGGCTTTTTGATCCCGCAGCGTGCTGTTGCAGATGTACAAGGAAAGAAATTTGTTTACACTGTGGGCAAAGGAGGGGTAATCAGCATGGTGAATGTAGAAGTGATGGAAGCAACAAGCGGACATTTCTATGTCGTTACCAAAGGAGTGAAAAAGAAAGATTCAGTCGTTTTGGAAGGAATTCAGTTCCTGAAAGATGGAATGAAAATCAAGCCTGTAAAAGCAGATCCTAAAGCAATTTATGCAGAATTGAATCAATAAGATTCGTGTTAGTATATATCCAATTCTTAAGTACGAATTATGTTTAAAAAATTCATAGAAAAACCCGTATTATCTACGGTTATCTCGATATTGATTGTAATTCTCGGAATTCTTGGCCTCATAGCCATTCCGGTTTCCCAATATCCTGATATTGCACCACCTACTGTTCAGGTTTCAGCTTCTTATCAGGGAGCAAATGCAGATGTGGTGCTGAATAATGTTGTCATTCCACTCGAAGAGCAGATCAATGGAGTAGAAGACATGACTTACATGACTTCCACTGCTTCAAATGACGGAACCGCAACAATTACAGTCTATTTCAAGTTGGGAACTAACCCCGATTTGGCGGCGGTAAACGTTCAGAACCGCGTTTCGCGTGCTACCAGTTTACTTCCCGCAGAGGTAAACAGAGCCGGAGTTGTCACAACGAAACGTCAGGCAAGTAACTTATTGATCTTTAACTTATACAGTGAAGATTCTACCTACGATCAGACATTCTTACAGAATTACGCCAATATCAATCTGATTCCTCAAATCAAGCGGATCAAAGGAGTTGGGGATGCAACCGCTTTCGGTTTGATGGACTATTCCATGCGAATTTGGTTGAAACCGGATGTAATGGCAAGTTACGGTTTGGTTCCGGATGATGTAAACAAAGCATTGGCGGAACAAAACATTGAAGCAGCTCCGGGTCAATTTGGTGAACAGGGAAATCAAAGCTATCAGTATACGATCAAATACAAAGGTCGTTTGAAGGAAGAAGCAGAATTCAGTGATATCGTGATCCGTGTTGGAGAAGATGGTGAAATTTTGCGCTTGAGAGATATTGCCCGCATTGAATTAGGTTCTCAAAGTTATGCCAGTTCTGTTCGGGTAAATGGGAAATTCGGTTTGGGTGTTGCGGTAAATCAAACCGCCGGATCGAATGCGCAGGAAGTTATTGAAGGAACTTTGAAAGTATTGGATGACGCACAAGCATCTTTTCCGAAAGGAGTAAAATATACCACCATTGTAAACGTAAACGATTTCCTGGATGCATCCATTGAGAAAGTATTTCATACCCTCATTGAAGCATTTATATTGGTGTTCTTAGTTGTCTTCTTATTCCTGCAGGATTTCCGTTCCACATTGATTCCTGCAATTAGTGTTCCGGTAGCAATTATTGGTACATTCTTCTTTCTGAATCTCTTTGGATTCAGTATCAACTTATTGACCTTATTCGCATTGGTATTGGCCATCGGTATTGTGGTGGATGATGCCATTGTTGTGGTTGAAGCCGTCCATGCGAAACTGGATGAAGGATACAAATCTTCCAAAAAAGCAACAATTGACGCCATGGATGAGATTACAGGCGCAATTGTCTCAATTACATTGGTTATGGCTGCGGTGTTCATCCCGGTAAGCTTTATTCAAGGATCGACAGGAGTTTTTTACAAACAATTCGGGTTGACACTTGCCATTGCCATTATCCTTTCAGCGGTCAATGCCTTGACTCTGAGTCCGGCGCTTTGTGCGTTGTTACTGAAGCCGCATAAAGATGAACATGGAAAGAAGAAGTCCTTCATGATGCGGTTCAACGTAGCGTTCAATACTTCCTTCGGAAAAATGACGAACCGCTACAAACGTTCAGTTTCCTTCCTGAGTAGAAGAAAATGGATTGTGGTTTTCATTCTGGCAATTTTCACAGGCTTATTGGTTTGGGGAATGAAAACAACACCAAAAGGGTTTGTTCCGGCAGAGGATATGGGAACTATTTTCTCCGATATCACTTTAGCTCCGGGAACTTCTCAGGAACGCACGGAAGAAGTATTGACAGAGATTGATAACATTGTCCGCTCTGTCCCTGAAACGAAATTTACCTTGCGGGTAGTTGGTCGTTCAATTATCTCTGGTTCGGGAAGTTCTTACGGAATGGTACTGGCTCGTTTGAAACTGTGGAATGAAAGAGATCGGGATGTAAAAGCTGTTATTGAAGAATTATTCGCAAAAACAGGTCATATCAAAGATGCGAAGATCATCTTCTTCTCTCCACCAACCATTCAGGGATTTGGTAATACAGCAGGATTCGAATTCCAGTTACAGGATAAATCAGGAGGAGATATCAATGAGTTCAATACGGTAGCTCAAAACTTCCTGGGAGCCTTGGCTCAACGTCCGGAGATTCAATATGCAACGACTTCCTTCAACCCGAATTTTCCACAGTATCAAATTGATGTCAATGTGGCAAAAATCAAACAAGCAGGAATGACTATGAATGATGTGATGAGCGTGCTTCAGGGATACTATGGAGGTGTTTATGCTTCCAATTTTAATAAGTTTGGAAAGCAGTATCGTGTCATTTATCAGGCAGAACCGGGAAGCAGAAAGAACATTCAAAGTTTGAATTCGATCTATGTGCGTAATACAAACGGAGAAATGGCGCCGATTTCAGAGTTCATTTCGATGAAACAAGTTTATGGACCGCAGGTAATTTCCCGATTCAATTTGTTTACGGCTATTGCAGTAACCGGAGTGCCCAACAAAGGATACAGTTCCGGAGATGCTATGAAAGTCATTGAAGAAGTTGCTCAAACCAATCTGCCAGCCGGTTATTCTTATGAATATTCCGGTTTGACAAGAGAAGAAAGTTCCGGAGGAAATCAAACCCTGTTTATCTTCTTATTGGTTGTGGTCTTTGTTTATTTCCTACTGTGTGCTCAATACGAAAGTTATATTCTACCACTTGCAGTATTGATCTCCCTTCCGATCGGTTTATCCGGAGTATTCATCTTCGATAAGATCTTTGAGGTAGACAACAACATTTATACGCAGATTACCATTGTCATGCTGGTAGGTCTCTTAGCCAAAAACGCCATTTTGATCGTGGAATATGCGGTTGATCGCAGAAAGAATGGAATGAGCATTGTGGATGCTGCCGTGAGTGGTGCTACCGCACGTCTTCGACCAATTTTGATGACTTCATTCGCATTCATCTTCGGATTATTGCCGTTGATGCTTTCAAGCGGAGTTGGGGCAGCAGGAAATACATCTATTGGTACTGGAGCAGTTGGGGGAATGTTGGTAGGAACTATTTTCGGAGTCCTCGTCATTCCAGTTCTATTCATTGTATTCCAAAGATTGCAGGAAAGAGTCAGACCGTTACAAGATGAATCTGCTGAGGCAGAAGAAGAAATTGCATAATAAAAAAGAATCAATCCATGAAAATGAATCGAACAATAAATACCGTCTTATTCGCTTTAATACTCGTTGTTTCCAGTTGTGTGACAACGCGTTATGAGCGGCCTGAGATGAATTCAGCGAATTTGTACAGAGACAATACTTCTGAGGATACCACTTCAATGGCTGATTTGGAATGGAAAAAATTATTTTCCGATCCAATCCTTCAAGACTTAATTGAAAAAGGGTTGGCTCAAAATCTGAATCTGAAACAAGCCGTTGAACGCATCAATATCAGTCAGGCATATCTGAAACAAAGTAAAATGGCCTTTTTGCCAAGTTTACAATTAGATATCAATTCCACGGATGCGAAGCAATCCGGTCGGGCGATTAACGCGCCGGCAGGTTTTATTAAACTGACAACACATACAAATCGTATTCAGCTGGGTACATCTTGGGAAGCAGATATCTGGGGAAAACTTAGAAGTGCAAAAAGAGGTGCAATTGCTGGAATGTTGCAAAGTGATGCTTCAAAACGCGCTATTCAAACACAGTTGATTGTTGATATTGCAAATACGTATTACAATCTGTTGGCATTTGATAAGCAATTAAAAATCACGCAGGAAACCATTGAGCTGCGCAAGAAAGAAGTGGAAACACTGACCGCTTTGCAGGAGTCAGGAAAAGTGACCAGTGCAGAAGTACTGCAAAGTCAAGCCAATCAATATGCAGCAGAGGTAATGGTTCCTGAATTGCAAAACCAGATTTGGAAGGCAGAAAATCTGTTGAATTACCTTTTGGCTCGTGGTCCTGAAAAAATCACTCGCGGTACCTTGGATGAACAAACAATTTATACCGATTTGCGTTTAGGAGTTTCTTCTCAATTGTTGAAAAACAGACCGGATGTTCAGGCTGCTGAGTATTCATTTGTTGCTGCTTTTGAAAACACCAACGTAGCGAAAACCTACTTTTATCCATCACTGACATTGACAGCTAATGGTGGTTTCGCAAGTTTCAAAATTCAGGATTTATTCAGTCAGTCCATTTTTTACAATATTATAGGTGGTTTAACCCAACCGATTTTTAACAGAGGTCAGAACAAAGCGCGTTTGAGAACAGCGAAGGCGGATCAGCAAATTGCATTCTATAATTTTCAGGATGTAATTTTAAAAAGTGGGATGGAAGTCTCAAACGCGCTTTATGCCTACCAAAATGCTACAGAAAGAGAACGAATCCGCAATCTGCAGATTGAATCCTTGACTACAGCAGTGGAGAATACACAGGAGTTACTCAGCAATCGTAATGAAACCAATTATACAGATGTATTGAGTTCCGAGCAAAATTTAATCGGTGCACAAATGAATGGGATTAACGACAAACTAGATCAGTTACAATCAGTTGTTAATCTTTACCGTGCACTGGGAGGTGGCTGGAAATAAGAGTCAGCCGCGGCTGACGATAAAATCCGCAGTGGCGGATAAGTGTAGTTCTGTTCGTCGATGGCCGGTTCCGAATGAGTTTTAATCGATTCGTAATTCGGAATTATATTACTAAGTTTACCTGAACTTAAATTCAAACGAATGAAAAATTTAAAACTAATTGCTTTACTTGGATTGGGATTCATGACGATTCAATCTTGTTCTAAACAAAGTGAATTGTGTGAGTGTACTGATATGGCTACTGAAATGATGAAAGGTGATCGTGAGCATAATTTCGACGGAACATTCCAAAAGAAGTATGTTGAAGAGCACAAAGCAGAAGAAGCAAAATGTAAGAAAGTTTACGAAGGAAAAAATGACAAAGCTAGTCAGGAGAAACTTCGTAAAGAAATGAAAGAGTGCAGTGGTTATGCTGAGTTTAAGGAAGAAACAATCCATTCTATGGAAAACCTTAAAAAACAAATGCCGTCACTTTCGAAAGAAATAGATGAGTCTATCAAGCAATTGAAAGCTGAATAGGGTTCAATAAAAGAATAAAAAGTCCAGATTTCGTACATACGGGATCTGGACTTTTTTTATGTTCAAAATGGTTCAAAGAGTTCAAATCATTTAGACTTCTAACTTTTGCTTTTTTGAATTATCTAACAATTGGAATTGTTAGGATTACCCGGGTTCCGGGAAACTCCTGGTTTGACTCATCGACATTACTAATCGAAACGTTGTAAGATTCATTCCTTTTTCCTTGTAAGGATTTTAGACGTTCTTCTGTAATTTGTGTACCATATGATTTATGATTTGAATCGCGTTTCTTCTTCTTTGACTCAGAATATCCGATACCATTATCTTCAATTAATACTTTCAAAGTACCAGAATCCATATAAAATTTGAGAAGCAGTATGCCTCCGTTTGTTCGCGGAGCTAATCCATGAATAATTGCATTCTCAATATAAGGTTGTATAAGCATCGGAGGGATGCACGGATAGGAGGGTAGCTGTTGAAAATCACATACAATTTCAAAACTAAATGCATTCTTAAAACGCATCTTCTCAAGAAGAATATAATTTTTTAACGTCTCATATTCTTCTTCAATTGTTATATATGAAACTCGTGAGTTTGCAAGTGTTTGACGAATTAATTTAGCAAAGCGCAACAAGTATTTTTCGGCATTTTCATTCTCCTCATACAATAGAAAACTGTGAATTGAATTCAATGAATTGAAAATGAAATGCGGATTCATTTGAGCAGCTAAAGCCATTCTTTCCAATTCCATCATGCGATTCAGCATGTAGTTCTTCTTATTTACTGATTGAATGGAAAGTTTCAAAATGATATAAAAAATAATAAGCATCATCAAAACATACAGAAGTATAAAATACCAACGAAGGAAGATGATCTTTTCTACTTCAAATTCAGTTAAAATCCTTGGGTTTGACCAGTTATTGAACTTATCTAAATAAGAGACTTCCAAAAGGTAGACTCCGTCAGAAGGACTACTCAAAATAATATCCCCTTTGTTAGATCGGATCCAGGTTTCATCTTTTCCAAAGCGGTAACGGTATTCGATATGCCGATCCAGATTCTTGTTGAAAAGGGAGATTTTGATGAGGTCTGTTTTAGCCGGATAAACCTTACTCGAAGGGAGTTCTTTATTATTTGCGAATGCATAGACAGAAAACAATTCAAGAGGAAAATCGGTTCGCTCTTTTTTTACTTTCAGAATGTCTATCTTTTGAACACCAAATTTGGTGGATACATATAGGATGTCGTTATATGCATACAAATCCATGATTTCTCCACTGGAAAGTGATTTTTTACTCAGAAAAAATTCAATGACTATTTTGCCGTTTTTCTTAGCTAACAAAAACAATCCTTTTTCACTGCTTACCCAAAGACGGTTCTTTTCATCAAAGAAAATAGTGGAAACTTGTGTTCCAATATCGAGGTGCGATGCCAATTTGGAATAAACTTCACTTTCCATATCAATCCGATAAAGTCCTGCTAAACTCGAATACGCAAGTAAGCCCCACTTCTCATTGTATTTCAATTCATTTATTCGCTTCCTTAAAACCGGTCTGTAATTGTTGTTGATTTTTGAATTTTCAAGATCAAAAACAAATAAGCCTTCATCATATAAAGCGAACATCTTTTTGTTTTTAAACCGATAAAACCAATAGTAAGCTCCTGTCAGTTCAGCGCGCGTACTCTCATCAATATCATATTTAATGAGTGATGAACCTTTCGTTTCAATAATTTGGTAGGAAGATCTCGCCCATCCTACGACGGAAGAATTGTTGACATAAACAGGGTTCATTGGATAAGTTGCATCCACATCCTTCCAATCACTCCAATCCACAATACCCTTTTCAAATGCAAACCCATTTTTAACGGGCAACAAATTGGACTTATAAACTATTTTACCTGCATCCTTGCAAAGAAACGGAGGATATAATTGCTGCCACTTACCCACGTGATGTGCAATAACTATTTTATTCCTGTTTCCGGTAATAAAACGAACCTCTTCAGACAATTTCCTTCCGTTAATGGCTAATTGATTAAATGCTTCATCATAAACAGCAAAAAGCCCTTTTTCAAGTGTTGTGATCCATAGGGTTCCATTCGAGTCCTTAAAGGCAGAGGTAACTGAACAGTTTGGTAAATAATGGCGAACGAGAACCAGTTCTTTTGTTTTTGGATCGAAAGTGTATTTTTTCATCCCGTTCTTGTATAACCCAACGTAGATGAAATCCTTGTCACAATCCAGTCCCACCACTTCGTGCTCCGGTTGATTGATCATCTGCTTTAATTTCTCCTTATCAAAGAAATAGAGCTTGTAATTGGAAGTTGTAAAATAGTTGCCTTTATAGTTTTTTGCTCGGATAGTGCCTGATAAATGAGTGGAACCGGAAAAAATCAACTTGTTATTCTTGACTAAAAAAGTTCTTGCCGGAACAGTTTTCTTTTTATGGATACTTAATAGTTCATTCCCAAATTCAAAAAAATAGGCGTTATCTTTCAATTTGACTGATAGATCTGTTACCTTGCCATTTGTACTCACAGCGATCATTTTCTTTCTGAAAACACTATAAATGATGGAATTATCCTTTTTGATATGGAGTGATGCGTTCGTGTTTCTGCCTACGGAAAAGCTCTTTTCAAGAATGTGATTGTATTTGTAGGCCTGCATCTTTCCATTTTTGAAAATGCTTAAAAGACCATTGAAACCGATAAACCAAACTCCTCCGTTCGGATCTTCAATTACTCTGAAATTGACATTGTCACACAATCCGTTTTCAATGGTGTACTTATGGAATTGAAAGCCATCATATCTAACAACTCCGCGATCTGTCAGAATCCAAAGCATTCCGGATTTGTCTTGGTAAACCTGATAGGTTTCCGAGCTGGATAAGCCATTTTTAATGCCGAAATGATCGTAATTGAACACCCATGAAATATGATTTTTTTTGGTAGATGCGTTAAACGCAATTCCAATAAAAAAGAGTCCGGATAAAATGTACTTGATCAAATTAATTAAGCAATAGATGAGTTCAAAGGCAAATTTAACAGAATCTTGAAGTTTTAGTCAAATTTTAGTTAAATCGAAACGAATCGAATTATTAATAGTTAGCTTTACTAACTATCTTGTATGATATGGTAACACAAGAATGGCCTTTAGGTCGCTTTTTCAGCTTTCTTACGAAACAATATATCGGGAAATTGACTCTCAGTTTGGAACATACACCTGTTGAGCGTTATTACTTCCCTTTATATCTGATTGGAAAAAACAACGGGCTCATTAGCCAGCAGGAATTGGCAGACCAACTCTTAATGGATAAGGTTTCCATGGTGCGTATTGTTGATGCTTTACAAAAAGACGGTTTCGTTGAACGAAAGACCAATCCGGAGGATCGTAGAGAGCGCCGACTGCATATTACTAAAAAAGCAGAACCATGGATTCATGAAATCGAGCAAGGCATCAAAGAGACGAATGAGTACTTCCTTAATTTATTAGACCCGGATTTACGGCCTAAATTTGAGTTGATTCTGACAGATCTCATTGCAAAAACACAAGAAATTCCGGCAGATCAATTTGAGTTTTTTTACCCGAAGAAATAAACGGGCTACATATTGGCTGATGTTTTGCAGGTACGCGATTTAATCGCGCACCTGCAGGATGATATTTTACAAAAAATGTGTCTGCAGATCGCGAATCACGTCTTCCTTCTTTTGGCGTGAGATCGGAATTTTTAATCCGTTTTTCATTTTAATATATCCACCTTCTTCTTTCAGGTATTCGTCCACATATTTCATATTGACAATGAATGATTTATGAGGACGGATAAAGTTTACATTCGCTTTTAATTTATCGTCGAAGAATTTCAGAGGCTTGGAAACCAGGATTTCCTTACCATCATCCAGAAATACTTTACAGTAAGAGCTGTCTGCTTCAAAAAATACTATGGCGTCCAAACGTATAAAACACATTCCGTCTGCTGTTGGAATAGAAATTTTGCGTTCTCCATTTCCGTAAGAGATCATGATTTGATCCGCACTCATGGAACGTCTTTCACGTACTTTATCCAATGCCTGATTTACCGCTTCAACGAATAATTCCGAATCAATCGGTTTCATTAAATAATCAAGAGCCTGATATCTGAAAGCTTTAACAGCATATTGATCAAAAGCGGTAGTGAAAATGATTTGAGCAGCAAAAGCATCGCTTTCATCCAATACATCAAATCCGGTTCCGTCACCTAAATTGATATCAATAAATATCAAATCGGCCTCTGTTTCATTGATTAATTGAACTGCTGATTTAAATGAATCTGCTTCTCCTAAAATTTGAAAATTGGGAAAATAACGTTCTAAGTATTTTGAGATAACTCGCCTTGCATCGACTTCATCATCAATAATTAATACTCTCTTAGTTTTCATAGTCATCGAAATAAATAGTTGTAATCTCCTTTAAGTTAAATTTGTAGCTAATGGCGTAGTGTAAATTGAAATTGACTGTTTTGAACTGGGATTATCTGATTAATAAGTAAGTTAATAAAAAAAGAGTTAACCTCTTTCCCGTTTGGAAATAAAAATCTTACACAATGAATGAAATAATTAATCCCGGAAAAGCTTGTCATAAGCAGAAGTTTTCAGTTTAGAATTCTAAAATTAGGAAACGTTACATAAACGAGTTTATTTTAAATTGCCAATAATTCATAACCTGCGTATTTCATTTAAAAAAGTAACTTTAGGGCTTCAAAATGAAACATGGCTAAATTGTTGCTCTCAGTGGTAATTGCAGTTGGAGTAATACTTACTTCTTCTTTCGACTTCAATAAATTACCGGATGATAAGACCGTAAAATACAATACCGAATATGTGATTGTGCTTATTATCGATGGCCCGCGCTATACTGAAACATTTGGTGATACGACTTATCAATACATTCCACACCTAGGAAATGAACTTAAAAAAGAAGGCGTGTTGTTGAGTAATTTCAGGAATAACGGACCAACTTATACCATATCCGGACATTCCGCAATTATTACTGGAAGGTACCAACATCTTTCAAATGCCGGAAAACAATTGCCAAAATACCCTTCCATGTTTCAATACTATCTGAAAGAAAAAGGAGTTCCGAAATCAGATGCGTGGGTTATTTCGAGCAAAGGGAAATTGGAAGTTTTAGGAAATACCAACTACAAGAAATGGTGGAATGTTTACAAGCCTTCAACCTATTGCGGACTTCATGGAAACGGTGCTGATTATACTTCAGATCAGGAAACATTTGACAAAGTAACAGATGTGCTTTCCGGAAATCATCCGCCACATCTCATGTTGATCAACTTACTTGCTGCCGATTCATACGCACATTCAAAGCAATGGGATATGTATTTGAAATCGATCCAGAAATGTGATGATTATGCATTTCAATTGTGGAATATGATTCAGTCAAACGAGCAAATGAAAGACAAAACAACCCTCATTATTACGAATGATCACGGGCGTCATTTAGACGGGCATAAAGATGGATACATTAGTCACGGAGACAATTGTGAAGGTTGCAGACATATCAGCTTACTAGCAATTGGTCCTGATTTCAAAAAGAACGTAGAATCCAAAAATTGTTCGGAGCAATTGGATATCAGTAAAACAATCTCCGAATTACTGCATTTTTCGATGCCAACCGGAAAAGGAAGGGTTTTAACAGAACTATTTAATTGATAATTGAAAAATGAGTGAAAGCATTGCTTTCGATATGAACAAGCGTTAGTGCAGTTCAGACAATTCTTTCGATGAGATCTGTTGAGTAGATTAGAACCTTCTTTTCTTTTAACTTTTAAATTTTCAATTCTCAATTTTCAATTCCCCGAAAGTACTACGTTCAGGGTATTCTTTGTATTTTCGTTATTGAAAATCGAAAAGTAGGAATCATTTCATGAAAAATAGAATTACAGAGCTTTTTCAGATAAAATATCCTTTGATCCAGGCAGGAATGATCTGGTGCTCCGGATGGGAATTAGCAAGTGCAGTTTCCAATGCCGGCGGACTGGGAATCATCGGTTCCGGATCCATGTATCCCGAAATTTTAGATGAACATATTCGTAAGTGTAAGGAAGCAACTCAGAAACCATTTGCTGTAAACCTTCCCATGCTTTACCCGAATATCGAAGAGCATATTCAAACGATTATCAAACATCAGGTTCCCATCGTATTCACGTCTGCTGGAAACCCAAAAACATACACTGCGCGCTTAAAAGAGGCCGGAATTACCGTAGTTCATGTTGTTTCTTCTGCAAAGTTTGCCTTAAAAGCACAAGATGCCGGAGTAGATGCAGTTGTTGCGGAAGGATTTGAAGCCGGTGGACACAACGGAAGAGATGAAACAACTACCATGTGTTTAATTCCACTGGTGAAAGCAGTTGTTACTATTCCTTTAATTGCTGCCGGAGGTATCGGAACAGGAAGGGGAATGCTTGCTGCAATGACTTTAGGTGCAGATGCAGTTCAGATCGGTTCACGCTTCATCGCTTCACCGGAATCTTCAGCGCATCAAAATTTTAAAGACGAGGTTTTGAGGTCGGAAGAAGGCGATACCATGCTGACTTTAAAAGAATTGACACCTGTTCGACTCATCAAAAATCCATTCTTTGACAAAGTGGAAGAGGCTTACGAACGTTGTGCTTCAAACGAAGAATTGAATGAATTGCTTGGAAGAGGAAGAGCCAAAAGAGGAATGTTTGAAGGTGATTTAATCGAAGGCGAATTGGAAGTGGGGCAGATTTCCGGGTTGATTTCCGAAATGAAACCTGCGGCAGAGATTGTCAGTGAAATAATAAACGAATTTAAAGTTGCTTTGAACGAACGAAGCGACGCAAAATATGCATTTGAATGATCGCATTTAACCGATTTAAATTAGAGAACGGATTAACGGTTCTGCACCATTTTGATTCAACCACTCCTATGGCTGTTATCAACACACTTTACGATGTGGGAGCGAGAGATGAATCAGAAGAAAAAACAGGCTTTGCCCATTTGTTTGAGCATTTGATGTTTGGCGGTTCCGTAAATATTCCAGACTTTGATTCCCCCTTGCAGCGTGCCGGAGGAGAAAGCAATGCCTTTACTTCAAACGATATTACCAATTATTACAACGTACTTCCGATTCAAAACATTGAAACGGCATTGTGGCTGGAAAGCGACCGCATGCTTTCTTTGGCTTTCACTCCAAAGAGTTTGGAAGTACAGCGAAACGTGGTTATAGAGGAATTTAAGCAACGCTATTTGAATCAACCTTACGGAGATGTTTGGTTGGAGTTGCGTCCATTGGCTTATCACAAACATCCTTACAAATGGGCGACCATTGGAAAGAACATTCAGCACATTGAAGAAGCAACGATGGATGATGTGAAAGCATTTTTTAAAGCACATTATCATCCGGCAAATGCCATTTTATGTATCGCTGGAAATATTTCACTGGAAGAAACCAAACGTTTGGTTGATAAGTGGTACGGAGATATTCCTGCTTCTTTAAAACCAGAACGGATGTTACCGAAAGAACCTGTTCAAACAGAATACCGTGAATTGACTATCGAGCGAAAAGTTCCCAATGATGCCTTTTACTATAGTTTCAAAATGCCTGAAAGAAAAAGCTTTGAATACTATGTAACCGATATTATTTCCGATGCCTTAGGTCGTGAAAAGTCTTCCCGTTTGTATTCCAAATTGAAGAAAGATCTGAAGCTGGTTACTTCGATCAATGCATACATTACCGGATCATTGGATGAAGGATTATTGATCATCGATGGAAAACTGAGCAACGATGTTACTTTCGAAGAATTGGACAAAGCAATTTGGCCATTGCTGGAAGACATTAAAAAAGAGTTGATGTCAGAAGCAGAAACTTCCAAGCTTTTGAACAAGATCAGAACGGTGAAGGAATTTCAGGAACAAGGTTTGTTGAATCGTGCAATGAATTTGTCTTTGTACGAATTGTTAGGAGATGCAAACGGAGTGAACGAAGAAAATAACTTGTACCAAAGCATTACTGCAGAGCAAATAAAGACGGTTGCAAATCAACTGTTTAAAAAAGAAAACACGTCGCTTTTACGCGTTAAATCCATCAAAGAATGAGTGTGAGAACCAAGCAGCCTGAAACGAAACAGGTAGATCATATTTCGTTTGTAAAGCCTCATATTTTTGATGTAACTCAAGATGTGAAATTGCTGTGGGTGAAAGAAGTTCCAAATGAAACAGTGCGGTTGGATTTGTTTTTTGATGCGGGAATTACCCGTGGAAACAAAAGTCTTCCGGCAATCGTTCACAGCTTATTACTTTCAGGAACCAAGGAACTTTCTTCCGTAGAAATTCACGAGCAGATTGATTCATTAGGAGGGTTTTTAGATACTGACATTTCATTTGAAACCGCTGTTGTAAGCATTTACTGTTTGCGTGAGCATGTGCGTCAGATCTCCAATATCGTTGCAAATGCAATCCAAAATCTGGCTTTCAGAGAAAACGAAGTAGAAGATGTATTGCGTTCTATGAGACAGCAGTTTGCGGTCAATCAGCAAAAAGTAAAATACGTTGCACAACAGCAATTCAGAAAGCATTTGTTTGCTTCCAATGCGGATTACGCTACTATTTCAGAAGAATCTGATTACGATGAGGCAAGTGTTTTAGCATACAAGAAATACTGGAAACAGCACTATTTGGAAGGATTAACCCGAATCACACTGGTTGGTGATTTGGAAGTCGATGAAGTGGATGCATTGATTGATTTGTTTGGTAAATGGGCGGTCGACGGAAAAGTACAACATGCCGGAGGATTTAAATTCCAGGCACAACGAATTAACTTTCCGAAGGAGGATACTGTTCAATGCGCGCTTAGAATGGGGCGTTTCCTATTTCCAAAATCACATCCGGATTACATCGATTTTCAGGTGTTGAACACCATTTTGGGAGATTATTTCGGTTCCCGATTAATGTCAAATATTCGCGAAGATAAAGGGTACACTTACGGTATTGGTTCCGGAATGATGGACATGAATCAAACAGGGTATTTTGTGATTGTTACCGAAGTTGGAAAAGAAGTTCTGGATCTGACATTGCATGAAATCAAATTTGAATTAGAACGTTTGCAAAATGAACTCGTTTCAGATGACGAACTGGATTTGGTTAAAAACTACATGCTGGGACAGTTGTTGAAAAGCGCAGACGGTCCTTACGCCATGCTGGATATGTACAATAGCGTGGATATGTATGACCTGACTTTGGCATTTTATGACGAAGCCATTCAGAAAATAAAACGCATTTCTCCGGCTCGAATTCAGGAACTGGCGAAACAGTATTTGAATTTCGAAGACTTTTTAATCATTACAGCAGGTTAAAAGACACAACGCATTTCAAATTCTAACGTTTTAATAATATCCAAATAGCGTGATTTTATTTATTTCCCGCTGATCTCGCAGAAGAACGCAGATTTTTAATTGATATGAATGAAATATCGATAATCAGCACAATCCGCGTAATCCGTGGGAGAAAGTATCTTCTTCTTATTGGATTAATAAACTAAAACGACGTTTTTTACGTTATATAAAATATGATTCGAGTAATTCTCCTGGCGATCGTAACTGCTTTGTGCTTTAAAGCAAATGCTACTCATGTGATGGGTGGTGAGATCACATGGAAATGTACCGGAAATGGCTACGTCTTTCAATTGGTTTTTTACCGCGATTGCAACGGTGTAGATGTCAATCCGGTTTCTGAGAATCTGAAGATCTGGAATCATCCTTCTCTTTCTACAATCCCGGTTTTATTTGTTAGTAGAACAGATATTTCACCTAGCTGTACGCAAGTTGCAGGTTCTCCAAATCCGCTTTCATGCGGTTCCGGAGCAAGTGGTGGAAATGGAGTAGGAGCAATCGAAAAGATAATCTATCAATCCAATCCGGTGATATTGTCCGGAGTTCCACCTTCACAAGGCTGGATCATTACCTACAGCAACTTTTCCAGAAATGGAAATATCACCAATTTATCGAATCCAACTAATTACGGAGTAACTATTCGCGCAACGATGTATGCCATTCCAGGTGCTTCGGCTGGAGTTTGCACCGATAATTCACCACGCTTTTTACAAGATCCTTACTTGGTACTTTGTGCAGGTGAAAACTACGAATACAATATGCATCCGGTCGATGAAGATTTAGATTCTGTGGTTACCCTACTAGCCGCTCCAATGGATCGGATTGAAGGAGCAACTTACAATCCTCCTGCAGATCCGGATTTTGTTCCCTATGAAACAGGTTTTAACGCACTGAATCCAACACCTGATGCGACATTCAATGCTGGAAATGTTCCTTTGACCTTAGATTCTCAAAATGGACATTTGAGCTTCCGTTCATTCACCATTGGTGGATTTGTGGTGAAAGTCATTGCCCGATCTTACCGCAATGGAGTATTGATCGCTGAAGTGGAACGTGAAATGCAACTGATCGTCACGAATTGTCCTGCTGCGAACAATGCGCCGGTAATTAACGGACCATTCGCCGGACTATTCGAAACAACGGTAGATGCAGGAACTTTGGTCAACTTTACACTCACAGCAACAGATGTTGAATTCCTGCAGGATGGAACACCGCAAAGCAATCACCTCATTGCCAGTGGTTCTCAATTCGGAACCAATTTTACCAGTACATCCGGTTGTGATGTAGCTCCTTGTGCTACCTTGAATCAAACACCGATCATTACCGGAGTTCAGGGTGTGTCGACCAATTTTTCATGGCAGACAGATTGCGCCCATTTAATTGATGCACATGGAAATACGGACGATGAGAAAACGTACACATTTGTATTCAGAGTGCAGGATAATTTCTGTCAAATCCCGAAAACAACATTCAAAACGATTACCATTCATGTAAGAAATCCGGGGATTATTCCGGCAACAACCATCAATTGTATTTCCTCACAACCCAATGGTAATTTAGATATCAGCTGGGATCCTGTTTTGAATCCCAATAACACTTTCGTAGATTTCGAATTGCGCTCCATTCAAAATGGATTGATAGGGAATTACCCAATTGGTACAACAACCGTTACGGTTCCGAATCCGGGAGTTGAAACAGATTATTACGTTTTGGTAAAATCAGGATGCAATGTTACATTATCCAGTGATACAGTTAAAAATGTGCATTTGGATCTTTTGAATCCGGCAAATGGAACAGCAGTATTGGATTGGAATCTTCCGGCCCCGAATCCGCTTCCGGGAATGGATAATTTCTGCACCATTTATAGAGAATATCCAACAGGAACATGGACATCGATTGCCATACTTCCTTACAATACGATTCATTTTATTGACACCATTGATATTTGTTCTGCATTTCTGAATTATCAGGTAGTTTATTCCACACCAACTTGTCAGTGGTCTTCTAATATTGTCGGAGATAATCTACAGGATGATATTACACCACAGATTCCGATTGTTTCCAGCGTTTCAATTGATACACTTACGGGAAATGTGGTGATTACCTGGAATCAGAATTATGAACCCGATACTTACGGATACATTGTTTATCACAAAGATGTGAATGGATTCATTGTAGAAATTGATACCGTTTGGGGAATTGCGAATACGACATACAATCATTCCATTCCTATCAATGGAGCGGAAACGTATTCGATAGCAGCTTTTGATTCGTGCTTCACTCCTGCAATTCCGCCAACTTATCAAACATCTGCAAAAGCCGAATTGCATACAAGTGTCTTCCTGACTTACACAACCAATAGTTGTACGGCTCAGGCAGAATTGACGTGGACTCCATACATTGGTTGGGGAGCGAACCTGACGGGTTATACCGTTTTTGTAAAGCAGGGAACAGGACTTTGGGTTCAGGTGGCAACTACAACAGACGAATTTTATAATTTGGATTGTATTCCATTGCAGAATTACACCGTGATGATCCGGGCAAATAATTCCAATGGATTTGAAGCGTTTTCAAATATGCAATCCTTTGTAATTCATGCACCTACTGCGCCGGCAATTAATTACTTGCGGGTAGCAACAGTAGATCAAAACACGGTGGTATTGAGACATGAGGTTTCTACCGGATCGAACGTGCAAGCCATTCGTTTTGAGAAATTCAATATGGCAACCGGTCAGTTTGATCTTTTGGGAGAAGTACCCGCTTCTGCACCCACACTTTCCATCACTGATATAGATGTGGATGTAGACAACTTCAGTTATACTTATCGTGGAATTGTTATCGACAGTTGCGGAAATTTAGGTGCAATCTCGAATCGGGCACGAACGATCTTATTGAAAGTTACCGCAGACCAAACGAGATTATCTACTTATTTGAACTGGTCGCCTTACGGTGATTATGATGGCGGAGTGCTGCAATATCAAATTTACAGAGGAATAGATGGGGTTTACCCTGCAACTCCTACAGCGATTGTACCTCCGGATCAACGCTACTATGAAGATTTGGTAGATGAATTGGGCTACGAGCACAGCGGAAAAGTTTGCTACTTTGTTGTGGCTGAAGAAGCAATCAATCAATATGGATTTCAGGAATTGAGTTTTTCAAATGACGTGTGTGCGGTAATTGAGCCGTTGGTTTATGTACCGAATGCATTTACTCCGGGTGGATTGAATCCGATTTTTATTCCGGTGGTTTCATTTCAGGATGTATCCAAATACGAATTTTCAGTTGTAGATCGCTGGGGACAACTCGTTTTCCAAACAAACGATCCAACAGAAGGTTGGGATGGACATCACCAACAAAGTGGGAAATTAGTCGCGCCAAATGTCTATGTCTACGTACTGAAAGTTATGGATGGCAACAACCAGGAATATTTCTTCAGAGGAAATGTAACAGTTGTACACTAAGTGACTTCGACTCCGCTCAGTCACCCTCTAATCAATAATTCGTAATTCGCATCCCGATAATTATCGGGACGGCATTCGCAATTCGCAATTATATGTTGTATTTTTAGGGGATGTTGTCACGATTTTTGCGAAAACTAAACGGTGGAATTTTCTTTCTCAGAAATAGTTTAACTCCCCGCCAATTCTTATTGATTTCAAGTGTGATCGTTGGAGTGTCGTGCGGATTGGCTGTAGTTGCATTGAAATCCTTTGCCCACACAATCCTGGTTTTCGCCAAAGAACTCAATCAACAATTACATTTCAAGTACGTTGATTTCATTTTACCTGTTTTTGGAATTGTATTAACCATTTTGATCACGCGCAAGTTATTGAACGGAAAACTGGAAAAGGGAACCTGGCGGATCATTTATGCGATTAATAAAAAGTCGAGTATCATGCCTCGTAAACAGATGTACGCACAAGTGATTACAGCCTCTGTTACTGTTGGTTTTGGTGGTTCCGCAGGTTTGGAATCTCCCGTTACAATTACGGGTGCTGCTTTCGGATCGAATTATGCCCGTGTTTATAAACTTTCTACCAAGGAGCGAACCTTATTATTGGCTTGTGGTGTTGCTGCCGGGATTGCCGCAGCTTTTAATGCACCCATTGCCGGTGTATTGTTTACAATGGAAGTGCTTTTAGCAGATATTGGAATCACAGCTTTTATTCCATTGATGCTGGCTTCCGTTTCAGGAGCTTTACTTTCCGGAGCGATCTTGAATGAAAGTATTTTATTGTCGTTCAAGAACATGGCGGACTTTGAAATACGCAACGTACCTTTTTACATTGTTTTGGGTGTATTGACCGGTTTCATTGCTGTTTACCATTCGCGTGTTTTCAATAAGATAGAAACCTGGATAGAACATTGGAAAATGGGACCCTATCAAAAAGGAATTTTGGGAGCTTTACTCTTGTCTATGCTCATCTTTATTTTTCCTTCTCTGTTTGGTGAAGGTTATGATAGTATTCGTTCGCTTTCTACCGAAAAAGTATTCGATCTGTTGGACGGAACCTTATTTGAATCCTTCAAGCAATCCTGGTTTCCCCTGATATTTATCGGAGCAGTTGTTTTCATGAAAGCCATTGCAACCGGATTAACATTGGGTTCAGGAGGAAACGGTGGGAATTTCGCACCTTCTTTGTTTGTGGGAAGCTACACCGGATTTGCCTTTGCTTACGGATGGAATTTAGCAGGAATTGGTTTAGCACTTCCGATCACCAATTTCACCATGGTTGGAATGGCCGGATTGCTCAGCGGTTTGTTTCATGCCCCTTTAACAGCCATTTTTCTCATTGCAGAAATCACAGGAGGTTACGGCTTGATGATTCCGTTAATGATCGTTTCTTCCATCAGTTTTGCTATTTCGAAGCGCTATTTGAACCATTCGATGGATATTGTGAAACTGGCAGAAGAAGGTCACGTGGTACGAGCAGATAAAGACCTGCATATTTTGTCCTCCATAGAAAGTGCAGATATTCTGGAAGAAACGTTGGTAGTTCTAAAACCTGATGATACCGTTTCGACCTTGTTCTTAACCATTCAATATTCTCCACAAGCCTTAATTCCGATTGTTTCAG
This sequence comes from Flavobacteriales bacterium UBA7666, assembly GCA_002483265.1. Taxonomy (GTDB): domain Bacteria; phylum Bacteroidota; class Bacteroidia; order Flavobacteriales_D; family Crocinitomicaceae; genus Fluviicola. The sequence goes on from DLHO01000022.1 coordinate 276,414, forward strand.
ATAGTGGAATTCTCCTCGGAATGATCTATTTGGATGATTTACCGACCATTTTACCGGTTTATTCTTCCGAACCCAATACGCATTTGGAACTTGTAATGGAACCAATCCGTTATTCCTTAAATCCACGAAATACCATGGAGCAGGTGATGGAAATGTTTGAACATTCGAAACTGAATTACCTTCCGGTGATAGACAATGATCAGGTTTTGGGTTATTATTCCAAACACCGATTGCTGGAAGCTTACAGAAAACGAGTGATGGAGAATATTGTAGAGTAAGAATAAAATCAGCTTGAATCAAATGAAAAAATCAACTTTACTTTTTGCAACCTTTCCGATCATTCTTTTCGGATGTGGTCCAAACGAAGATCCATTGAAAATGAACGAAAAGAACCCAACTGAATTGAAATCGGATACCGACAATCCCTGGACAGGAAGCTGGATTTTTAATGATGGGTCTGTGGATTATTCGATTGAAATAAGTGAAGATTATGGCGGCGCACATCGGTGCATTTATACAGCAACCGGAATCCAGTCCTATTACGTGTTGGAATGTGTGGGACTTGTCAGGGGAAATTCTCTGAAACTGATAAATCCAACCGTGAAAGAAGGGGATTTACTGGAGAAAAATAGAATAGGGATCAATGATCCGATCCTTACATTGACCATTCAAAAAGATGGAAGGATTCTGACTGATTGGAATCGATTGAATAATAATTATCCGGACAATCACGATGGGAAAGTGTGTTTTGTAAAGCAGCCAAAGAAACCGAAAAAAGCAGTCAAAGATTTTGATAAGATTATCAGGAATTTGAGAAAGCACGATTCGTTTAATCAGGCATCTTCCTGGGAAGAAAGAGGATTGAATCCTTCAGGACAGGAGATCATTAAAATGATGAATAAAGCGAAATCCAATTTCCTGAAGGAGATACAGGTTATTAAAGACAATTATAGCACAGAGGAAGAAAGATTGGAGCAGCTCAATAAATTGGTAGACGAACTTCCGTGGGACGAACTGGATACGGAAGAAAGGGAATTCTTAGCAGATGAATTGAGTCCGGCTATTGAAGCACTTGGTTTTGATCCGGTTATTATTTTTAATTAGATGAAAATAGTTGTATTTATAGCTCTTCTGGTATTCACCTTGACGACCTGCAATACGGAAAAGCCATTTAACTGTAAGTGCGATACAAGTGATCTTGCCTACAATGATAGTATTGTAGATGGCTTTCTTAAGGATAAAGCTTTCTTCAAGCGCCAGGATAAATTTTATCGTTTGCCCAAGTTGAAATCTTTGAACAGGGAATCTTACCGCTTAAAAATGCAGCATAGTTTTAGCAAGTACGAGCAATTTTACACCTTGAAAGAAACAGTGAATGGTGCTGAATTAGATGTACGCGAATATTGTGATAAAACAATAGAGCATTGTGATAGCCGAATCATATTGGGTAAAAAATACAAGGTGAATTGCAAATACGACATCCAATATATCCTTGTCAAAGAGTACAAAGAAGTTTTAAGCAAGAAACAATGGAATGATATTAAAACTGAAATAATTGAAGGATGTTATTGGTCCAACAAAGCTGGTACCGGAATTATTCATGGTTTGGACGGAGGAAGTTGGATTTTGGAAGGGTTCGCCCCTGAATTGAATAACTGTGCAAAAAGAGAGCATAACATAGATGCGTGTAATACGGAATCGGGTAATCAATTAGGTGATCTCTGCCGTACAATCAGAAAATACGCCCACGAAGAAAGACTGCATGTCTATAAAGACTGAATGCTTATCTTTGAATCTGAAAATTAAAACAATAAACCACCAATGAAAATCATCATCCAGTTATTTTGTTTAGGCGCAGTCCTATTTATTTTCGATTCATGCACGGTTACCAAACGTCATTTTGGTGGCGGTTATCATGTGGAGTGGAAAAAGAAATGGAATGAGGAAGATGGAGCAGTCGCTAAAAAGCAAGATGTAGTATCCGATACCTTGTACGCTCAAACGACTCCAGTTTCGAAATCGGATTCAGAGAAAAGTGCATCAAAGAAAGAGGAGAGAGTAATTACTTCCGGCACCTCATCTGAAAACGAAGCTGAAACGGTTAATGAAGAAACGTTGGTAGTTGAACCAACTGTGCAAGAGGAAACAGTATTCCAAGACGGATTGATCACAGAAGAGCCGACAATCAAGAAGGATATTCAAGAAGATAGTTCCACCGACGAACAAAAGAAGGAAGTGAAAAAGAAAGTCGAGCCTTTGACCTGGGTTGCGTTCGCCTTTTTACTGGCTGGAATAGGATTTGGATTGTTGCCGGCAGCCTTATTTTCAAGTGTTGCTCTTCCTTTGGTTCTGCTTTTTCTATTGTTCTTGATTGCATTTATCAATGCTGTTAGTTCCGCAATGCGTGTGAAAAGAAACCCGGAGAAGTACAAAGCAAAGCCATTTACCTGGATTGTACTGTTCTTCACATCCCTCGGATTTGCATTTCTTTTGACGGCGGTACTTTTATACATTACTTCCGGAGTAATACTTCTTCTTTAATTATCACAGAAACGTTTAATCCGTGGGGTTAAATTTTAATTAACTTGTCCTGGATAAAGAATGCTAAATGATTGACTAATGGATAAAGAAAAAAATCCTGCATTAAAGGACGGTGACTTTTGCATTGTTATAGCCGGTACGCACAAAGGAAAAAACGGTACTGTCCGGGATTTGAATATGAGCAAAACTGGTCATTTAACCATTACGGTGGTTCAGGAAAACGGAGTCCGGTTCAAAACTTTAGGGAAGAATGTAAGCGTGCAAACAGGAAAAAATGAGTAAACACCCCTATCGTTTTAGAAAATGGTTTCGGGAACGACTTCCATGGTTTTTGATCAATGCCGGATTTGCAGCAAAAGGAAAAAATTGCGAAGAAGTTTCTGCTGATCATAAATGGTATAATATAGATAATGAAAAGAGCGGGTGCTATTACTGTAAAATAACTCGAGATGGGAAATTGTGGAAAACCAATGGAGGAGATTGAGTGATGAACAACATTCAGGGATTATTAGATAAAAGCGACTACGATGGTTATTGGGATTACATCAATTATCGGATAGATGATTATTGGTTGGATGAGAAATTGGAAGAGATTTATCCTGATAAGATGTACAAAGGATTAATCCCAACACTTGTTGAATGGATAGACCGGGAAGATGAAAAATCAGTAGTTTGGAAACGAATTTTGCCCAATGAAAATGAGAGCGCTATTTGTCCTATACTAATGTGTCCTGATGACAACGACTTTTCTTGTACCTTGATCGTTGTTGAGATTATAAATCAAGGAAATTTAATTCAATGGAAGAGAATTGGGATTGACAGAACAAACGAGTGGGAAGCTGAAAAAGTGGGTGTCGATGTTGAGTGGTTTGATGAAATGGAAGAATTGAACTTCAGTATGATTGATTATTTGGAGATGCTTGAAACCTTTCGAAACAGGATGGAATTTGATAAGAAAAGGATAAGAAATTAAAAGTCGATTAAACTCTTTCTTGTTTTACCACGATAAAAACAAAATTCATGGAAATCTAGGTTTCTTAATCAACTTGCTTAAATAACCGGTCAACAACTTTCTTCAATCTATTCGTCCCCTCAACAAAGATCAGCCAGATAATGAAATTCCAGACCGCATATGTTCCAATCATTATTAAAATTCGATACGCCCAATGTAATTCAATCCCGAAAAGACATCCGGCGATAATTCCCAATTGAACGAAGATCAGGATGATCCAAACAATTTCAGAGAACTTGATTTTCACATCAATTTGTGTAAGATCCTCAGATAGACTCACCAGTCGAATGTGTGCATCAGGTTCAATGCCCGCCGACCGATCAAACCTTGCTTTGCGTGTGACCACAAACTCATCCCAGTTAAATTCAAGGGAATAGAGCGTATCATTTCCAAAAGTATTTTCCTGGACCAGCTCTTTTTTGCTCAAATCCTTCAGGGCTTGAGTTAAGGTCTCTTTGTTTTGACTGATTTGGAAATGGTATCTTTTTCTGAAAAGCATGGTTCAAAAGTATCAAAGAATTTTGATCATCACCAGTAACTTCATCATTCCATCAGCGTGAAAGGTATCCTAAAAACACAATTGTTTCAAAAACAAAAACTCCCAGGCCAATATACACGAGCATACGTCCTTTTTTGATTTTCGAAATCGAACTTTCCTTGTAAAGATGCGGAGCTTTGTTGTATGATTCCAATGCAATTTTCGAATCGTCAAAACACATTTTTGTGAGTATAAGAGCAATCATAAATCCAGGTACGATAAAAAATATGAGCGCAAAGAGACCTTTTAAAAAAACACCTCGGTCGTTAGGGAGATTTACCTGTTGACTCGGATCTACAACCTGAGTGAAAACGTTGTCAATTAATTCAGACATTTTTTTGATTTAAAGTAGTTTCTGAAGCAAAGTTAAGTATTATCATGGTAACAACTTCAACCAATTCACAGGCTTATCCGTCAAATTGAACTTCAAGGTAAACCGGATACGCTCTGCGTAATTCTTAGTCAAATACGCATTAGTAATATTATCCGATTGCAAAACCGGGAAATAAATGCCGAAGGTCGTTCCTAATCTCATGGCTAATCCGATATCATAGGCTTGTGTTGGTGTGGATTTGTAGGCTTCGTCGAAAATTCCGAAATCTGCATAAATTCCAAAAATCTTTGGACCCACCGGCATTTCCATATAGAAATTGGCAGCTGTCATCCAGGTTGTTGTAGTACCGAAGTATCCGGATTTCCCATTGCCAACCGTAGAACGGAATCCACCCATGTTGTCTAAACGCTGCTGTGACCAAATGCCGCTTTGCGCCGAGCGACCAAAGAAATAATCTTCTACAAACAAGTCCTGGCTTCCGCTTGCGCCGCTTAGTGCAAAGGCATAATTTGCCACATTCCCGGAATTGTACATATTGAAGTTCCAATAATTTCCTGCAAACAAACGCAATTCCACCCAGCGCGAACGTTTGTTTTTGATGTAACGGTATTTGTACGTTGCTGCTATAGATGAACGTGATAAGTTGTCACTGTTAACCGGATTTGCGGCATAATCCGAACGCACCTGTAAGTCCAGTTTGTGATCTTCTTTTGAATAATTGAAATCATATTGAAGATATCCGCCAATCAATTCGCGTTGTTTCGGTCTGAGTAGATCCAAACGATACATGGATTGGAGACGAATGGTTTGGCTGATTGGCCCGCCAATGCGGTTTCCGATTTTAGCTGTCCAGTAGGGGAGAATGGCTACGTAATACCCGTCATTTGTTCCCAGCGTATCATTCTTGAATGAACGTAATGAGGCTCCGAATCTGGAAAGCTTGAGATTCTTCTTTGGCAGACAAGTAATACTTGCTTCCGCTATTCCGGAGATTCGTTTTCCACCGAAAGAATACATGGGAGCCAATAGGAATTGAAAGCGGTTGGAAGGAATACTGAAGTTGTGAAGAGCTAATCCCAGCATGAACTTATCGTATTCATTTCCTCCCAGGATCGGGCTCCAAAACAAGTTGCTCCGTGTGGGTTCATTTTTTCCAATCAGAAATTGCAAACGCGGTCGTTCAACCTTTCCGAATAGTCCTTTTTGATGCCAGTAATTATTGGTTTGAACGATTTCAGGAGCTCTTCCGCTTGCATTGATCTGCACGGCATCCATTTCAGAATCAAAAGTTACTTCTGATTTCTCTGCTCCATTTTCAACCCAAAGCGTTTGAACCTTTTGTCCTTTGATGAAACCCGTCACTTCAATTGGTCCGTCAACTTGTCCTGCATTCTTCACTGTAACGGTTGTTTTCCCTCCGAATGATTTCACTTTCGTGATTTTATAATCGATGTGATTGGTGGTTTGAATCAAATCTCCGAAGAGCCACGACAAATCTCTTCCTGAAACGCGTTCCAATGTTGCACGCATGTCTTCCGGCTGGGGATGTTTGAAACTCCATTCTTTGTAATACGTTTGCATGGCTTGATCAAAAAGGGTATCACCCAAATATTCTTTCAGGTAATTAAAGATCAATCCCGTTTTCTGGTACATGATTCCTGCGTAGTTGATATCCGTGAATTTTGCCGAATGTGTTTCTATTGGCTGATCTTCTCCGATTCCACTAATGATGCGATACATCATATCTCCACTATCGTAATGGCTCAAATGATCGAAATGAAATTTACCATCCAGAATCTGATCCGACAAATTGGTATTCTTAGGATACTTGGTGTATACGTAACGCATTTCGTTCAGTGTGTTCATTCCTTCATCCATCCATCCGTGAACGCGTTCGTTACTTCCCAGAATTCCGTAGAACCAGTTGTGTCCCACTTCGTGCACAATCACAATTTCCAATTCCATGTCCGATCTGGCATCTCCAATCACCGTTACATTCGGGTATTCCATTCCACCGCCGGCAGAAATGGTTCCGTCTACTGCAGTAACCTGGTTGTAAGGGTAATCCCCGTTCCAAAGCGAATAATAATATGTTCCGTCGTGAATGTATTCGGAAGCCCGTTTCCACAAAGTTGCATTCTTCGGAGTAAATAACGCCCAGGTAGTTACTTTGCGTTTGGAATGAGGCAATTCCACTTCTCCTTTCAATACTCCGTAGCGTTTGTCTGCAAACCAGGCAAAGTCGTGGACATCTTTTTGGGTGTAGCGAATCGTTTTCCATTCCGCAGCTGAAGCCGGAAATTTATTGGTGCGATTTTCCTTTTGTAGAAGCGTTTGAAAATTGTCTTTCGTGTAAGCAGCCTTTTCATCCATGAACGCAATTTCAGATTCTGTCTGCAGATCTCCCGTTGCTCCTACCACATAGTTTTTTGGGAGGGTAATCGAAACATTAAAGGTTCCGTATTCCGAATAAAATTCTCCTTGAGTTAAATAGGGAATCTGGTTCCAACCGTTTTTATCGTAAACTGCCGGTTTCGGATACCATTGTGTGATCTGGTATGATTGTCCCACATGTCCCAAACGGGAAACGTCTCCGGAAGGGATCTTCACATGAAAAGGTGTGGTAACCGTTATGGATTCACCGGGTTTTAAAGGAGTGTTGAGTTGTAATTTTGCAATATCCGGGTTAAGAGCATCGAAAGTAAGCGAAGCATCTTGTCCGTTGACTTGAAAATGAAGCGAATCAATTCCACCGTGAATGGAATCTTTTCCAAATGTCAGGATACCATCACCACCTTCATACAGCTGTTTTCCTAAAGCTGTTTTTCCATTGGTGTAGGCATTTGGCCACAAGTGAATGTAAATAAAATCAAGTGTTTGAGGAGAATTGTTGTGATAGACAAAGCTTTCGTAACCACTCAATGTATGTTTTACATCGTCCAGTTTGACAGTAATCGTATAATCTACCTTTTGCTGCCAGTAAGATTGCGCATGTAATTGACTTTGAATGAACCCGAGAAATAGGAGTATCAGGAGTAGTTGCGATTTCATATTTTGGAAATAAGAACACAAAGTTAATGAATTGTTCGTTATTTAACCTTCCAACTCAGTGGAAGTGAAAGAATACGGTTAAATAAAACTACAATAGGAACATGGATTATTGTATCAGTTGAATAATTAAGGATTATTCCGTTATTCAACTAATTATTCTCTATGTTTTCGATGTGTACTACGGTGGTTTAAATGATGAATCTGAATTGATTATCTTGTAACCAAATACGCACAGACTGATTATCAAAAAAACTCCTTATGAAACGACTAATCACTATCACGTTTGCGTTTTGCATTTCCTTTGCTCAGGCGCAGTCCTTTGATCACATTGTTTACAAACAAGAAGTCAATCAGGCATGTTTATTAGCTGTCAAAGATGCAAAGTACGTGGAAAGTTTACAGAAACTGGAAGCTGTCAAAAAGAAATACGGAATGCTCTACGGGGAAGACTACCTGTTGCAAAGCTATTGTTATAAGATGATGGGGAATAATTCACAGGCGGCACTTTCTTTAAAAACATGTTGGTCTACACCTTCATTTGACATGCGTACAATTTGGTATATTGATCAGCTTCAACCGGGCAAAATAATGGAAGGTTTTAATGAAGATGAAAATCAATTAGTGAATGAAGGATTTGAGAATGCAGGTAAAAATCGTCCGAAAAATGCGGATTCATTAACTGTTGTGATTGACAGTATGACCTATTGGGATCAGTTTTATCGAAGTCAATTGAGTACAAACCCGGATAATAAATTGTATCAGAACGAACTGGATTGGATAAATAGTGTCAATGAAAAATCATTGGAAGAGATGGTTCGTAAAATTGGTTTTCCGGGAGAAAAAAAATTACAATACGGTGAGTTTTGCATTTGGTATGTGTTAATACACAGTGCTGGGAATGAAGAATTCTATCAACGCATGAAGCCTTTTTTTCTGAATGAGTTGAAAATCGGGAATATGTCTCCGTGGATGTATGCCTGTTGGGTCGATCAGCATCAATTCTATAATGGACTGCCCACACTTTACAATACGAAGACTGAATTGAAAAATGACTTCACTGAAAAAGAATTAAAAGAGATTAGTAAAAACCGCTACGATATCGGACTGGTGGACTTGAAATTTTCGTTGCCCCGTAATTAACATTGGGATATTCTATAACGCTAGGGTGAAAAATTTTTCACCCTACTGGTTTAATGTTTATTTTTACTCCATGCAACGCTTTTTAGTCATTCAAACAGCTTTTCTGGGAGACGTCATTTTGGCCACTCCTGTGATCAGTGAATTGAAGCGTTTGCATCCTGATTCCGAAATCGATGTGTTGGTAAGAAAGGGGAATGAAGCGATTCTGAAAAACCATCCGGATATTCATGAAGTGTTCACCTTCAATAAGAAGCAGGGTAAATGGAAAGAGATGAAACGTTTGATCGGGTTGTTTCGCTCTAAGAAGTACGATGAGTTGATCAACTTACAGCGTTTCGGCAGTTCCGGATTGATTACTTTTCTTTCCGGGGCAAAGAAGAAAGTTGGTTTCGATAAGAATCCGTTCTCGTTTTGCTACGCAATCAAAATCAAACACGAAATTGGAAAAGGAAAGCATGAGGTAGAACGAAACCTGGAATGCATTGCGCATCATGGAGCGAAAACCCTGGTTCGCCCTGCTGTTTTCCCTTCGGATGATGACCGGAAAAAAGTAGCATCGCATACTCAGGAACCGTTTTTTACCCTTGCACCGGCTTCAGTTTGGTTTACGAAGCAGCTTCCGGAGAAGAAGTGGATCGAGCTGGCAACTAATCTAAAGAAGAAAGGAGCCGTTTACCTTGTTGGCGGACCTGCCGATTTTGAATTGTGTCAGCGCATTTTGGAGGCAGCAAACATACCGAATGAAAATAACCTGGCAGGGAAACTGAATTTGTTGGAATCGTGTGCCTTGTTTGAAAAAGCTACCCGTTGTTTTGTCAATGACTCGGGACCTTTGCATATGGCTACAGCCGTAAATGCTCCGGTTACGGCATTTTTCTGCGCTACTGTTCCGCGTTTTGGTTTCGGCCCGCTCTCTGATGACAGTGAAATCCGTGAAACGAAAGAAGCTTTGATCTGTAGACCTTGCGGTTTACATGGCGGGAAGATTTGTCCGGAGAGGCATTTTAAATGCGGGAATATTGATGTGAGTATTTAATCTTACTTTTTCCATTGATGAAAAAGTAACAAAAAATCTAGGCGCGGGTAAACCAATCGACCTGTAAGCAGATCATGACAGATTTTACCATAAACTCGTCGTTCCTCCTCAAACAGTATGGTAAAATTTCCTGTCATTTCCTGCACAGGTATCCGATTTTGTTCACCAATGCGCCGTATTTAGAATTCCCGCATATGAGCTATTTATTGCTTCGAAGAAAAAATGTTTTTTGACGGAGAATCCCTTTTTTGTCGCCTTAGCAAACAAGAATGGGAACCCATGCAGGAGTGAACGTACATTTTTCGTTTGTTTGAGACGCAGTCGAGTTTAGAAAAATGAGTGAACGATCTGCTCATGGGTCATTCGGTTTGCGAGCGACTAGCCTTTTTTGGTTCTTTTTTGCGCAATGGGAAAAAAGAACATGAAATTGAAATTACTTCAATGGCAAGCTCACCCGAATTGTGGTTCCTTTTCCGATTTCTGAATGCACCACATATACCTTTCCTTTGTGATATTCGGAGACAATGCGTTTTACTAAGGAGAGTCCCAGTCCCCAACCGCGTTTCTTGGTGGTGTAGCCGGGTTCAAAGATCGATTTGAATTGTTTGGGTAAGAGTCCTTTTCCGGTATCGGAGATTTCGATGTAAACCCGTTCCGGAACCACTTTAATCGTGACGTCCAGTTTTCCTTTCGATTCCATTGCATCGACTGCATTGCGGATAATGTTTTCCATGACCCATTCCATCAATGATTTGTTGTGACTCACCATTACGGGCTCGTCTTCAAAATGAGTGGTCATGTCTACCTTTTGGGAAATGCGTGGACGCAGGTAGTCCATTACTCCCTGAATAGTGACACGGATATCGCTTTGAGTAAGGTGGGTTTCTGATCCGATCTTAGAAAAGCGCTGTGAAACGGTATCCAATCGTTCGATGTCTTTTTGCATTTCTGCAATAATGTTTTGATCTATGTCCTGTGTTTCTAAAATTTGGATCCAGGCCATCAAAGACGAAAGCGGAGTTCCCAATTGATGTGCGGTTTCCTTTGCCATTCCCGCCCAAACCTGGTTCTGTTCTGCTTTACGGAAGGTGCTGAAGAGCAGATAACCAATGAAAATGAATAATCCGATGATCAAAAACTGAATGTAGGGAAAGAATTGCAGTTGTTTCAGCTCGTCCGAATTATCGAAGTAAAGCAAGTTCACCTCATCGCCGCCAAAAGAGATTTTGATCGGTTCGTTTACCAGCTCCAAAGAACGCAGTGTTTTATTCAAGTTCTCCGGGGAGGTTTTTTCTTTTGGAAGATTGCTCGAGATCAGAGAGTCATTGTGGATATTCATTAATACAACCGGGATCAGCTTGGAATCGTTGATCAATTCATTGTTAAAAGCAGTAATTAAAGAATCACGTTCTTTTTCCAGCTGAATGGTGCGTTTGGTATCGGTATAAAAGGAAGTCATCGTTAACCCTTCCACTACTTCAATGCGGAAAGGTTGGTGCTTTTTCTCCCAAATAGTGGTGAGTACCAATAAACTGTCTTCATACTTTCGTTCCAGTTCCCTGAGCGATAGTTGCGGATATAACACCCGCAGATCGGTAGTATCGAAATCAATATTCGTATAACTGGAAATTTGATTCTGATCATCCACCAAAATAACCGGAATGTCTTTGTTTTCATCAATTAAACTGGTTGGAAATCGGTAATCCGGGAAAACATTCCCTTCGATTGGTTTGGAGACTTCCTTGATTGCATCCAGGTAGAGTTTGATTTTTCGCCGTTCATAACCGCGCAATTGCTGGAATGCACGATTGGTAAATTCAACGAGCTCTGCCTTTTTCTTGATTGCATCTGCCCATTGTTTTGCACGCAAACGCTCCCGGTCGGAAACTTTTTGTACCGTTGAATTAGATACCCAAAGAGAAGCAGCTACGGTTATCAATGCTACGATTAGCAGCACCATTTTCCATGTTTGTTTGTTCGAGTATAAATTCATGTGTTACGAATGTAATTAAAAACGTGGTTTTGATAGAGAAATTGTTTCGGGAGAAATTTTCTCTTGTGTCCATCTCGATACTTTCGCCGTGTCAGTTCGAGTTCCCGACTTTTTCAGTCGGGAGTATCGAGAACACGGGGCGAAAACTCGATGTGACACTTCTACTGTGAGAAGATTTCCATTTCAGTCGGGAGTATCCAGAACAGAGGGAGAAAACTCGATGTGACATATGCAAGACTTGCATCAAATGAACTTTTTCCCTAACTTAAATAGAATGAGATTATTATATGTTTACATTCTTGAGTGTTCGGATGGTTCTTATTATACAGGTATAACGAATAATTTGACCAAACGCCTGGACCAGCATCAATCCGGAAAGAATCCCGATAGTTACACCTTTTCCCGTAGACCTGTAGAGATGGTTTTTTATGCTGAATTCAATGATTTTTATTTTGCTATTGATAAGGAGAAACAGATCAAACGATGGAGTAAAGCGAAGAAAAAGGCTTTGATTGAAGGTCGGTTTGATGATTTGGTGAATCTCGCTAAGAAGAAGTTTGTCTAGTGTCCGTCTCGATACTTTCGCCGTGTCAGTTCGAGTTCCCGACTTTTTCAGTCGGGGGTATCGAGAACACGGGGCGAAAACTCGACGTGACACTTCTACTGTGAGAAGATTTCCATTTCAGTCGGGGCGTATCGAGAATACTGGACGGAATACTCGAACTGACATGTTGTATACCACCATAATCTAGAGAAACAATCTTATTTATCTTGATTCTTAATTGTATTCTTCGAACGTCAAAATCCCTTTTTCATTAATTTTGCAGTCGAAAACAACAAATTATGGCTGACTTTTTTTACCAGGAGCCGTATCCTATTCAAAAGGACACGACTGAATACCGCAAAGTTTCTTCTGATTTCGTAACCGTAGAGCAAATCGGGAACAGAGAAGTGTTGAATATTGATCCGAAAGGATTGGAGTTTTTGGCGCAGGAGGCATTGGCAGATGTTTCTTTCTACCTGAGAACTTCGCATTTGGAGAAATTGCGCGCGATCCTGGATGATCCGGAAGCAACGGATAATGATCGTTTTGTGGCTTACAACTTATTGCAAAATGCAACAGTGGCCTCAGAAGGACAACTTCCGTCTTGTCAGGATACCGGAACGGCGATTGTGGTAGGTAAAAAAGGAGAAGACGTTTACACAGGAGCGAATGATGCGGAGTACCTTTCGAAAGGGATTTACAATACATACCAGGAACGCAACTTACGCTATTCCCAGATTGTGGCTTTAGACATGTTTGAAGAAAAGAACTCGGGTTCCAATCTTCCGGCACAGATTGATATTTACGCTGGTCAGGGACCGAAATACGAATTCTTGTTTTTAGCAAAGGGTGGAGGTTCAGCCAACAAAACCTTTTTGTACCAGAAAACGAAATCCTTGTTGAACGATGCTTCACTGGAGGAATTCATCAAAGAGAAAATCAAAGACTTAGGAACTTCTGCTTGTCCGCCGTATCACCTGGCGTTTGTTGTAGGGGGAACTTCCGCTGAAGCGAATTTGGCTGCGGTGAAAAAAGCATCTGCAGGATATTACGATCATTTGCCTACAGAAGGAAACATGGGAGGTCAGGCTTTCCGTGATTTGGAGTGGGAAAAACGCATCAATAAGATTTGTCAGGAAAGTACGATCGGAGCACAATTCGGTGGGAAATACTTTACGCACGATGTGCGTGTGATCCGTTTGCCGCGTCATGCTGCTTCTTGTCCGGTTGGATTGGGAGTTTCTTGCTCGGCAGATCGGAATATCAAAGCAAAAATCACCAAAGACGGTTTGTTCGTAGAGCAACTGGAGAAAAATCCACGTCGTTTATTGCCTGAAATTCCTCCGCATTTGGAGCCGCCGGTATCAATTGATCTGGATAGACCAATGGCGGAAGTATTGGCTGAGCTATCAAAATACCCGATTAAAACGCGTTTGAAGTTGAACGGAACATTGATCGTTGCTCGCGACGCTGCTCATGCACGCATCAAAGAACTATTGGATGCCGGTCAACCCATGCCGGAATACTTTAAAAATCACCCGGTTTATTACGCGGGACCAGCGAAAACTCCGGAAGGAATGCCTTCGGGAAGTTTTGGGCCTACGACGGCCGGTCGCATGGATTCATACGTGGACTTGTTCCAAAGTATGGGTGGAAGTATGATTATGCTGGCAAAAGGAAACCGTTCGAAAGACGTAACGAATGCGTGTCATAAACATGGCGGATTCTACCTGGGATCTGTTGGTGGACCTGCTGCGATCTTAGCAAAAGAGAACATTCTTTCGGTAGAACTGGTTGACTTTGAAGATATGGGAATGGAAGCAGTAAGAAAGATTACGATTAAGGATTTCCCGGCGTTTATTATTACGGATGATAAAGGGAATGATTTCTTCGCGAATCTATAAAACTCTTCTCAAGATAATTTCCACCTTTTTTTCATTGCCAAAAAAAGGTGAAGCTAAGAAAAAGCAAAGCTTTTGAAGACGATCGACGACAAACGTTAGTGCGAAAGTTGTGAGGAGGTCTAGGCGCGGGTAAACCAATCGACCTGTTGGCAGGTTATGACAGAATTTCTCATAAACTCGTCGTACCTCCTCAAACAGTATGAGAAATTTACTGTCATTTACTGCACAGGTGCCCGATCTCGTTTACCAATGCGCCGGATAGGGATTTGAGTAAGCTGCTTTATTTCAAGCTTCGATCCGGAAAAAGAAAAAGGGACAATCCTTCTTATAAGATAATCCCTTTCCTCACTATGTGGACTATGTAGTCAATAAAACCCTTCTGGTTAAATAAAAACTTAAAACACTTTCATCCGGTCTTTTTCTTTCAGGTTATCAATGCGTTCACCATACTTATCAAAAAAGAAGGGACGTTTCGTTTCCAGAGGTCTATCCGGGAATTTCTTTTCAATCCAGTATTCCAAATCGCCGTTTTCAGCTGTTTCAGCAACAAAACGCAAGCGCTGATCTTTAAAAAATAGATAGTAGTACTGTGCGCTATCCTCGTTTGATCGAATGATCTTCATCCAGCTGTCCCAACCTTCATGGGGGACGATCAATTCATGCAGATAATATTTCTTCAGTGGATGCCACATCGGAAACTCCCTTTTAAAAAAAATGGTCTCCTCATCGACTGTTATTTGTGTTTTTGGAAAGCCGGATTGCAACACGTACAGAACCAGAAGTCCGGTTCCAAAACAAACACCGAATATGACTTTGCCGTATTGAGGAAAGAGCATAGATAAAAGAAGCCATCCTATGAATACTACAAAAAAGCGTTTTAGGAAGCGTACAGTAAGTATTGGTTTCGGTTTCATTCCTGTAATCTTCCTGCTTATTTGCAAATGGCTGCTACTTTTGCGCGGTATTGCTCCAGTTGTTTGTCCAGAACTCCCTCGTCTACCATATCCAGAAAAAATTCGGTATCGGCAACTGCCTGCTGGAAGTAAGGACAAGCCTTTACGGATTCTCCCCAACTTTCATATAATTCACCTAAAAAGTATTGGTATTCTGGCTCGGGTGGGCCACCACCGTTATTGGGATCATTCAATTTCAGGAACATTTTAAGGTCGGCTGTTTTTCCTTGTCCATAAAGGGATTTAATAATAATCTGATTCGCAAAGTAACAATCCGAGGCTTCAATCAGTTTGGCACTTTTCGCATCTTTGATCGCGAGATCGTATTTTTTTTGACGCAAATACAGATCTCCCCGAGCAGTATAATAGTAGTTCTCCCCGGCAAGTTCAATTGCTTTGGTATAGAGTTTTTCAGCACGGTTATAATTTAAACTGTCCTGGTCGATATTGCTAGCCAGATTATAATAAGCAGGTGCAAAAGAGGAATCCGCAGCAATTGCTTGTTCAAAGTATGCACATTTTTCAGGTTCACTTCCTTGAGCGTGCAAGGACAATCCCATCATCCAGTATGGCCATGGATCTTTTGGTTTTGTTTTGATGATTTTTTTCAGCTCTTTTTGAGCATTAGTAGGATCACCTTCGTTGATCTCATTCCAAATCTTTTGGTATTTCTCAGGTGGCTCCTGGGTGAAACTGATAGTTGTTATCAGAACGATAAGGGATGTCAGGATTGTTTTCATGGGATAAAAATAGGTGATATTTCTATTTATTCTTCATACTTTTTGCCATGGCTGAAAAAGTATGCAAAACATCCTTTCAATAGTGCCATTCGAAGCCGCTCGTGAAAAAAAGCATTTTCTATGTTTTTAGGTCAAAAGTGCCAGATCAGGATCTGAAACTTCCATCCGCTTAGGCGGATGAAACTTTTGACAAAACATCACAAAAATGCTTTTTTTCTTACTTCGCTTCCGGAATGGCACTGTACCGCGAAACAATCATTTTTGATGAATTGATTTGAAGAACGCAGTTTGAAATTATTTGGAATTTCTTTAGCTGGTTTATTTCTGGCTTCGATCCGGAAAAAGAAAAAGGGACAATCCTTCTTATAAGATAATCCCTTTCGGCACTATGTGTTCTATGTGACTATGCGCCTTCGCTGATCGCATGCCGCTTCAGCTTAAGCGATGGCACAAGCTTTAGCGCAAGCGTTATGGTTCACTAAGTATTGCCCTTTGGCCCGGTCTTCGTGCCGCCGTTATTCCCGATAATTCTTCGTGCGGCTTTGTAAGTTGCGAAGAAGGCATAAGTGCGATACCCCAAACAGTCATGAAAAATATCTATTGGTTGTTAAAAATAGGTACAAACGTCGCTTTATCTATGCTCTATCCATACTGTATCTATGCACTATCTATTGTATGTATACTTTCGAATTAAAATTAACTATGTCCCTCGGCTTTTCCATCTTTGAGATGGAGCCTCAGTCTTTCCGCCGCGGCGGACTATCGCTGACTCTTATCCATGGTACATTGAGACTTTAATATCGCTTAATCGGTACTTGAAGGTGTCTCGGATTTCATTATTTTTGGAACATGAAGGACTGGGTCAATGATGATCAATTGCGGACTTGGAATAATGCGTGGATAATTGGATACTATGCCCTCTTTCTTTTGATATTTCCGGCAGGGTTTATTAATGCTTTTATTCATAATCCAACAAACTATGGATTATTAATTGCCGGAATTGTTCTTTTCTATGCGATCTATGAGTTGGTTCTTTTTTCTTATATCCGGGTAAGCTATTTGAACGGAGAACTGGAGTTCCGCAGACCGCTTCGCAAGTGCAGTCTCTTTTTCCGCAAGAAGAATAACCGGATGCGGATCCGCCCGGATGAATGGACGGAGGTATACCGTTATTGGTATAAAGGAGGTACGGCATATTATTTTCGGAATAACGACAGAGATGCTTATTACGTGTCAGCTGAGGGATTGAGTGTTCTGTATTCGGATCTAGGTGTTCTTTTTTCTCACGGGGTTAAAATAATCAATGCGCGTCCGCGAGATGCGAAAAGGAGGTTGAAGAAGGAGGAGCGGGGAAGGGTGTTTTGATTTCTACTTACCACTTAATCGGTACTTGAAGGTGTTTCGGATTTCGTTATTTTTGGGACATGAAGGAACCTGATTGGATTATGGATGATCAATTGCGCAGCTGGAACAATGGCGGTTTGATTTGTTTAAACACGGCAACGTTTTTGATCCTTCCTATAGGTTTAATCACCGCTTTTATCGATAATCCAAAATACATCCATGCGCTGTGGATAGGGATTATTCTCCTATACCTGCTTTACGAACTTGGAATGAACACCTATATCCGTATCACGTATTTGAACGGGGATTTGAAATTTGAACGTCCGCTGAGAAAGTACAGTTTATTTGCGCGGAAGAAACCTCGTCAGCTGCTAATTCGCGCCGATGAATGGACGGACTTGTATTGGTTTAGTCCCAGAAACAGTTTTGCCTACTATTTCCGAAACGATCACACTGCAGCATATTTCGCAGCAGGTGACGGTTTCACATCTTTACATCGGAAACTGGAAAAGCTTTTCCCCGGCCGATTGAAGACCAGTCTGGATTTTCCGAGGGAGACGAAGAAAAGGTTGAAGAAGGCGGAGCCGGGGCGGGTGTTTTGATTTCTACTTTTTTCATTGCCAAAAAAGTAGCAAAAAGGCTAGGCGCGGGTAAACCAATCGACCTGTTAGCAGGTTATGACAGAATTCACCTTAAACTCAGCGTACCGCCTCAAACAGAAGGTGAATTTACCTGTCATTTACTGCACAGGTACCCGATCTCGTTTACCAATGCGCCGGATAGGGATTTGAGTAAGTTGGTTTATTTCTGGCTGCGTATTTAAAGATCATCATCGATAAGGCCACTATTAATCCTTCGTTTTCCGAAGAAGAGGGATGCGGTCATGGAAAGAAGTAAAATCGATTCGATTAGAAAAGCATACGAGCTGTCCAATTTCAATAATCCGTAAACATCCCGGAAGAGGTACCAAAAAGGAAGCGTGGACATTCCTCCCACGATAAAATTGGTTATGATTAATTGGCTGATAAAAAATCCCAAAACAGCTAAGAGGAACAATCGGATACCTCTTGGATTCCAACTAATCAGTGCCAACAGGACAATTCCTTCCCAGAAAATGGCTGGAATGCGGAAAGCGGCCTTCAAGGTGTATTGACCGTAGTACCAATTGACCAAATTGATTAGTAAGGCTGATCCGAAGATAACTAAGAAGACAAGCTTTTGGTTGGGGTGGAGTTTGGAGAGGAGGGGCATGGGATTTAAATAATATCTTCCATCAAATCTTTCGTCAATTTAGCAAGTGGACGCTCATGGATTTGTTCAGGTAATACATAATTTCCAAATAGCATTCTAGGAATCTCATCAGGAGATTGAAATAACTCTCCATAATTTTCTTTTAGTTGATTGACATATTTTTGGGAGTAAACAATTCGTTTTTGAAGCAGCTCTCGAATATAGTCCAAATGAGTGTCATAGAGATTTTTTAAATTGAAAAATTGGTAGAACTCAATAGCACGTATAAAATCTTTATCTGAACTTGTTCTTGGTGGGCGAGGTAAGATTTCTAATTCTATTTTCACTTTCTTATCAAAGAATACATCTAATGTTTCAGCAGGCACATTGAATTTGACAATATCATCAAAATCATCAAGATATGGATGTAAATGTAAATCAAGGAATAAGTCTTCACTTCCTTTTATTCTTTGATTGCAAATGGTGCATGAAGGAATTAGATTATAAAATGAAAGTGCGAACCAAGGATATTTGTATTTTGGAAAATAATGATCTAAATCAAAAAGTAGAGTATTATTACCGTTCGAATTTTTCACAAAACTTATCCAATTTCGATTACAATATGGACATGCCTTAAGATTTAAAGACTGAAACCATTTTATATTTCGACTTGAATCTTTATTACCATTTCGAAAGCTTTCATAGATAAATACGTTTTCGAGCAGCCTACCATGAAGAGCCTCTAAATTTTTCAAACAGGAATCAACTTTAAGCCATTCTTCTTGAATATTTTTATGCAAATCAAGTAATTGAATAGGAGGACTGATGGTAATTTCTTCTAGTTTGGATTCAAGAAATGAATAGAATGGTGCGTAGATCGGATTCTGAGTCTTTGCAAATTCAGATAATTTATTGTGGATGCTATAATCATAATAAATACGACCAGTATTACGGTCCGGTTTCACTAATTTGGGATTAAGTCGATGGTAATGATCTTTCGCTAATCCATCTAATAAATTAAAATCAATTATTTTACGCATCTTACTTTCTTTTTTGATTTTCCAATTGACGCAATACTTCCTGTTGTTTTCGTATACGATCGTCTATATCATCATTATCATCTGAAAAAGCTGGATACTGTAATTTGAAGAGTTGTTTCAGGCGACTTTGAATTATGGGTTCTCCGATAAGTTCAATGATCTCTTTGATTTGTATGATTTTTCCGGTATCACCTAAAAGTTTCTCAGGTTTAAGATGAGACATAACATATTCAATTTTATCCTTCGCAAATTCGCCCATAAAACCATCCTTCAAGAAAAAATCATTAGCCAATAATTCATGGATGTTAGCACCAAAAGTTTGTGTAGATTCTTTGGTGGAAGGTTCTCCATTTTCAAGGCGTAAGATATTGCTAGCCGGAATATCTGAGAGAATAAAAGGCGAATGTGTGGCAAAAAGGACATTCAGACCTGTTATCCGTTCAAGTTTAATTCTACCAATTGAATCAATTAAATACTTGATAAACTTGCGTTGTAGATCCGGATGAAAATACAATTCAATCTCATCAAAAATTAAATTGACATGCGAATAAGCAACTCTATTTTTGTCCGTTTCATCAATAGATTCAAGATTGCTTAGGTGGTAAATGACCGTTTGAACGGAATGAATTAATTGCTTTTCTCCGGAACTCAATCCACCAAATCGGGGTTGTTTTTTTATCCATTCAGAATCTTTTTCGTGTCTCGAATAAAACTCTTCTTCAGAGACACTATCTGATAACATAAAATCGATATCAAAAATGGCAGGTGGGAGTTTTTCCTGAATAATATTGAAATTGTCATTCTGGCTAATCCCACAAAATGGTATTAGGTGACTTGGTGTAATTAAATGGCCCTTTTCTTCTCTTTCCCATGTATTGTTTTTTGAACTTTTCAACCTTTCGTTAAAATAGTTAATCACCTGGCGAATTTTAAAGGTAACATGACTTTTGTCCTTTTTATAATATGCATACACCAAATCAACATAATCAGGGTTTTCTATTGCTCTTTCTGGAGTTCTTATGTTTGAATAACCATCATAAGTGTCAAGAATTTTATACCACTTGGCTACAAAATAATCTAATAACTCCTGATGATATGGGATTTTTTCTAATTGTTCAAATTCAATTTCTAATTCCTCTAAAATGAACTTACGGATAAAAAAAACTTCCAAATTCATGCCTTCTTTCAACATGTTTATGGAAAGAAGCGCCTTTTCTTTTATCGATTTTTTTAACTCAAAATGAATTCCAATAATATTCTGACTTTCATTCAAAAGTAAATTGCGATCATCGATTTTATTTAATCTGGCTGAAATTAAATTTGCTAATAATCGTGCACGTGCAAAACCTTCTTCTTTATTGATACTGAAATTTCCATCATTTCGCATCGGATTAATTACCAAGGGGGTCTTATAACCGTCATTTTTGTGAAACAGTGCATCTAACCAGGTACCGCTTAATCTGCTGTTCAAAGAATGGTGGGAATAATTAATGGCTATTGAATAAAATAATTTGGAAAAATCAAAATGCTTTAAGTCTAGGTATTTGTTTTCTTGATTAATCCAATTTTTGATTGATGAATTACCATTATAAATCTTCAATTCATACAAGTCGTTATTTTCAGAGAAAAGGATCGAAACATTTAATTGATTCAGTGTTTTGTGAAAGGCTTCCTCGTCCTCAATTTTATCCTTAAGGTTAAGTGTTTTCTGATTGATTGTATTTGTAATAATATCGATTATTTGATTGACTTCCTGCTCTTTATTCGTTGAATTATATGCGATTCTTATCGAATCGTCTAATTTCAACTTTCTGATTAAATCGAAGTAATAACCAAAAAGAGATTTATATCCATTTGTTTGAAGACCTTGGTTTAAATCGAGTTTTTCAAAAAGCAAACGATTAATGTGAATAGCACTCAATTCCTCTAATTCGTTTAAGCGATAGCGTTGAATATTGTCTGTAAAATCAATATAATCTTTATCTAAGGCTATCTTATAAATAGCATAAAATAACAACTCAATCAAAGAACTTTTTCCGCAGCCGTTTTTCCCTACAATAGCCGAAATATTTAGTGTTTTACCATTTGAAGTAGTATACAACTCTTCAATATTACCTGAAATATTGGTTGTTTCGAAAGTCTCAATTTCGTCTTGAGTTATTGACGTGGAAATCTTGTAGTTCCTGTAAAATAAGTACTTCTGACCGATTTTCAAATTCTTTAAAAAACGGTCATTACATCCTTTTAATGGAACGATTCCGATTAGTTTAAATCCGCTCATTTGTGAATAGTTAATTATGGTTGTCAGTTTTTCAAATAAATTGCAAAGTATCTTTCTTGAATTGTCGTTTTATTAGTTTGCTCAGGAGAAATAATATAATTTTCAATAGCTTGTTTGAGGGGAATGCATCTTGCAAACCTTTTTGTATAGCTTTTTCGAATATAACATAAGATCCATTCGGGGTCAAATTTTGAGTAATCAAATGTATCCAGATTCAATAGCCATTGGTAATAAATTCCATGATTGTTGAGATTTTTAAATCGTTCTTCTGTTAAATCTAACTCTAGCTTGAATAGAGCTTCTATTAAGAAATCAAGATTTCCATTGTAGTTTGGATACCCATGAAAATTATTACGAGGTGATTTGATAGGTTCGACTGGAGAATACTGTATAATTAATTGGTTCAAATAATCATCATTAGGTTTAATCATGCCATGGACAAGACCTAAGCAATAACCAATTTTGATTTCATTGGGATTTTTAAAGTGATTTTCAAATATTTCGACTAATTCTTTTTGTTGATCCTTATTGCTTGTTGCTCTAGCAATATGTAAAGAACAAAAGTCATTTGTAGGGGTATTATCTTTTAGTTTTGAAAGAATTTCTTTGAATTCTCTATCATTAAAAGAAATTTCCAGATTATAGTCAATAGCAATCTCAGTCATCATATGATAAAAATGGACAACCGTTTTGTTTTTATTTTTAATAGCTGCAAGTAAAATGGATTTCCATAACTGAACATCAATCATATCAGATTTTGAGACTAACATGGATATAAGTTTATATTGATCTATTTGAATATCTGTATTCGTAATCAGTTTAGGAATGAGCTTAAAACATTTTTTGATAAATACAGGTTCGAAATCCATTATCCATAAAATTGAAAAGGCATTATTTAGCCAGGTTCTGTATTTGTTTTTAAAAAGCCTCTTAGCATATTGATCAGTAAGCGTAAGAGATTTCTCGGCAATTTCAATTTGTTGAAATAAGTTTAGAATGATATCAGTAATTTGTTTTCCTTTTTTATTAGATGATTTATATTGAATTTTTTTGATTTTATATTTTGTCGCGTAGGATTTTATTGTATCAAACTCCCCGAATTTTAAGAGCTGAATAAGAGTCCAGTCATTAAATGCAGTTACTCTACTGCTATTATTATTTGTCGCATAAGAAGCTATCATAGCTTCCATAAAACAATTGACAATTTGCCTGAACTCAGTAAAATTTTCGTAAATAATGCAATTGTTTTCAAGAAATAAACGGATTTGTGCATATTCAAAACCTAATTCATTTACCGAACCATTGCTACTCATACCACCATTATAGGATGTGAAATAATTAGAAATGATTTTTTTATTTATTTCGGACATTTTGTGATATGCATCTTTTATATAATGATCATTACTCATCCAACGAATAACTTCCTTTACAAGTTCATTATTACTTTCCCGATTAATTTCATCGAGTTCAATACTTTTTAACTTTTCAAAATCAATACCTGTCTCATCATCAAAAAAATGATGGTTGTAAATGGAGGTCTTAAGTTTTAATAAATTATACTTTGTTCGGAAAATATTGATTTCATTATTTTCTTTTTTGGCGATATCTAAACATTCATAATAGGAATCAATTGCATCCTTAAAGTTTCCGATCTTGAATAATGTAAATGCCTTTTTAAATGTGTAAACAAAATCACTTTCATCATTGTCTCTAAAATTGAGATCCATCGATTTAAAATCAAAGAAATGAAAACGGCACCTTGAACATTGACAGTCTTCTTTAATAATTTCTGGCAATGAATGTTTTTTATTCCCACACGTTATATAGTATACACTCTGTGATTGAAGTTTTTCTATTAAAAACTTAGTTTGGTCAGTTGTTGCAATTGTATCATTGATTCCAGTATCATTGATTAATTTGATCTTTCCTTTTTTATCAGTTTCGACATTGGATAAAACCTTATAAACTAATTCGGATACTGTATCTAATTTATAAGGAGAGAAGCCGATTTCAGTGTCTATTCTTGAAAGAAGTAATTTGTTTAATATATCGTAAGGAATTGATTTTAAATCTTGAAATAAAATTTGAAAATGAGAATGTAAAATGCTAAGGGTATGATTTTCATCTTTTAATTCTATGATTGAGTTATTTTGTTTCTTTGGAATTGAATTGTTTGAGTCTTCTTCTTGATTAATCAACTCAGAAAGACCTGATTTGATTAACTGTTGACTTAATTTTGTGAAATCAGAAAAATAATTGACTTTAATATTTCCGCAAAGAGAAATTAATTCTGGATGTAATTTATTTTCTTTATCAGACGAATCTCCATAATCATTAGAATTTGCAGTAATAAAGTGAAATTCTTCAATCCCATGGTCTATAGCCTCATTAATTGAAGATGCAAAAATTAAAAAATCATTATCACTTGCTTGCTTACTATGAAAAGGGGCTTTGGAATTTGTTTTTTGTTCATACATTGTTTTGTACAAAGCACTTTCGGCAGAGTAAACTCTGGAGTGATTAAGAAATAATTTATTTAGAAGGTGAATCTGGCCTTCTAAAGACTCTAAGGCTAAATCTTCTCCATTTTGAGGGATGGAAGCTTTTAAAAGGCTTAGTTTGGACTTAATATCTGAGATACTTTTTCTAAGTTTATCAAGTTCAATCACTTGATGTTTTTCCCACTCTAATTTTAAAGTTTCAGGATAAAGTAGTGTAATAGTTCCTTCTTTACACCATAAATCTAATTGTTTCAAAGAATTGCTAAATTTTGATTTGGCAATCAAAGATTTCTTTATCGTTGCAGTATCAATCAATAGATATTTCATATCTAATAGACGTTAATTTGTATGTATGTGATTAATAATTGATTTGAACACCCCAACCACTTTCAATCCAACTGTCTCTTCATCTCTCAACACTCTCGGCTTATAAGAAGAATCCGTTGATCTAGGCAAGAGAATAATTTCTTCATGCTTCCAACCTTCTTCGGAAGCAACCTTCATGCTGGAGTATTCCTTAATAGTATAATTGGAGCCGGAATCCGGATCGGTAAAGTCCGTCATTTCAACCAGTGTGATCAATCCATTTCTTGAGCCTCCCGGATCAGCTTTAAATAGACACCAGGATCCGTTTGGAATAATTTGATTCATGGATTCTCCGATTACCTGACAAATGAACATCCCTTTTTGAGGAGATATGTTTGAAGGTAATTCTATCCATTCTAATTCTTCCGGATTTTGAAGACCACTGAAATCACTTGCTACGGCCTTTAAATCATAAACCGGTACAGAATTTATAAATGGTTTAACATCCTTTGTTTCAAGAACCCGGAAGGGAGATGTTTTTCTATAGATCGAGATGTGCTGCTTGAGAAAATTTCTCAGGTTTTCATCACAAACATAAACAAATGTGCCCCGCTGACCACGATACATGAGTGTTTTATAGATATTAACGATGTAGTCTTTTAATTCATCACTTTTAGTTGCCTTTTTTCCATTTTGATCAAAGTAATTTTCCGCAATGATTTCAATTTTATTAGTTTTTGGATTGAGTATTATTTCTCTCCCGAATATGACTCCGGCATAATTTAGATCATAGCCTTGAGTAGTATGGATACAACCAATTTCTTCAAAAGAAGTAGTGGTGTTAATCCAATCTTTATCCGTCCGGTTCCATTGAAACTGGAGTCCGTCTAATTCAATATCAATTGCATTCAAATCGGGTACCGGTTTTCTTTTTGGATCCGATTTCCATTCCCAGGAGTATCCTGCAATTAACCGGGATAATCCAAATTGTTCGTTTCGCAGTTTTAATTCATGGTACAAATCTTTCAGAGAATCAAAAAGTAGCAGTTCATAATTCTCAATGGTGTACTTCTTTAAATCTTCGGATTCCAGATTTAATAAATGGTCAACAAATGCTATGTAGTCATTGCCTGCCTTAATTCTCATTTGAGATTTTAGGGATAATCGAATTGTACCTGACTTTTCTTTCAGGATATCAAAACGAGCTTTTGGTATATCAGAAGGTTTTACAGATTGTTGTTCATCATAGAACAAGACTTGTTTTTTACTGTTTGCAAGAATCCAATCCAACTCAGTTCCTGTATGGTCTAAACCAAGCTTTTCATTGTTTTTTTTAAACGCACCCATCCACGAGATATTCTTATATCTCCTTAATCGATGTGATTCATCCACTATCAGAATATCATACTCAGCTTTAAAAGTATCTGAGGGACTCAGAACCATAGATTTTGATAATCCAGGTACACTTTGAAAAACTTTCTGAATTGTTTCCCTCAATGAACTCATAGCGATCACGAATCCGATTTTAGGTTTCGGGTATTTTTCCTTGAACTTTTTTAAAGCATTTATTTCCCTGATGGCATCTTCATTATACAATGAATCTTCGTACTCACTAAAGTCTGAAACCAATAATTTGATCAGGTATGTTGCTAAAACTGTTTTTCCTGTTCCGGCTGATCCATCAATCATTATTGTAGATTCCGAATCCTTAGTTAAGGATTCTATGATTTTTATGACAGAATCATATTGATCAGGGTTCAATGATTTGTAAGGTGAATATTTAAAGAGACTGGAGTTTTCAATATCCTCTAAAGTCTGACTAACCAGCTTCTTTTCGAGAAGTTTAATCCAGATTTCATGAAAGATATTTTCATAGAGATCCCGTTGATAATAATTGTGAAGGGTATGTCCGCCATTCCCGTTTAGCAGCTCAAAACTACCTTCTGCCTGAATGTATTGGATTAGTTTAGATTCGATATCGAGTGTAGCAGATTTATTAAATTGACCGCTTCCAATTATTGAGATTTTATTCAAATCTTTTTTAGCCGGATTCGATAGATGGTTCCTGACCCTCATTAGACCATTTGTGGATTCGCCTATGTATGCAATTTTCTTTTCATTGTTTTTGATGAAGTAAACCAGAGGATATTGACTCTTTACCCATCTGTTTTTCTCAATAGTGGAAAGGGAGTTAATGTTGAAATCGTATTCTTCGGATATTTCTACGGCCAGGTCAAACTTACCTTTCATAGGTCAGTGTATTTATCCGATCTCCCTTTTGCTTTGTCAACCGGATACTTTTCGGCGTTCTTTTTTATTTTATCTGCAACTATTTCAAATGGATCAAGTTGGTGTTTTTCAGCCAATAGAAAGGCATAAGATAGAATGTCAGCTAACTCTTCCTTGATTTTATCAATGTTTACGTTTTCAGATTCCGGTTTTTCCTTCCACAGATATAACTCATTTAATTCGGCTGCTTCAATAGAGATTGCGAGTGCTAAATTTTTAGAATCGTGAAACTGTTTCCAGTCTCTCTCATCGCGAAATTGGATCAAAGCTTGAATTATTTCAGTGTATGTTGCCATGGTTCTTTGCTATAAGGATCTGAAGGTAATAATTTTTTGGTTCAACTATTTCCTTAGCCTTTTAATTTCATTCTCCCCTAATTCAACCGAAAACTAACCGGCAGCACATAATAAGTAGGTACTTTCTTCCCGTCACAGGTAGCGGGAGTCATGCCGGAAAGGCACGCTGCGGCGCGGAGGGCTTCTTCTTCGAGGATGGCGAAGTTGCTGTTGACGAGTTCGAGGTTGCAGATTTTTCCGTTTTCGTCGATGATGAATTTGACCTTTATTTTTCCTTCTATTCCTAATTCCTGTGCTTCTTCGGGGTATTTCATGTTCTTGATCAGGCAGGAATAAACTTCTTTGAACGTGGCTGTGTCTTGTGTTCCCGAAATGAAGTTCGGACAGAAAACGTTGGCAAGAACTTCGTTTTTATCGCCCGGAAGTTTTTGTAATCCCTGCTTGATTTGTTCGACTTCTTCCGGATCGCGCGGGGCAAGAAAATAGAACTCAATGGTGGGGTTATCGGGAATCAGCCTGACTTGTTTAAAAGCGGATTTGAAATCGAGGTTGTTGGAGCGGATGTCGAGTTCAAGGAATGTCTGGTCGGTTGGATATTCGATTTTTCCGGTGCTGTCGGTGGTCAGTTTTGTGAGTATGCGGCCTCCGGGAGCAGAAATTCGTACTTCTAAACCGGTCATCGGTTTACGGTTCGTTTCACCCAGGATGGTAGCAACGAGCTTGTTTTTCTGAGCCAGCGTCTTGTTGGTGATGCTGACGGAGAGAAGCAGGAGAATGAGAAGCGGTGTTTTCATGGATTGATTTAAGGATTCAAAAGTACAGTTTTTTCTTTTTAATCAGTCTTTTGCCAACGTCCGGCTTGTCACATCGAGTATCCCGTCCATTATTCTCGATACATCCCGACTGAAATGTCGGGACTACTCGAATTGACATGTACGGGATGTATCGAGATGGACAGTTAACCCGAATCAACAATACAACTAATAGTGATCTGAATTTGAACTTTTCAACCCTTGAACTTCCCCCAAGGCACGATTTTTGCTATTCCTCAACTTTTTCGCGGGTTCAGATAAACCTTTAACCCCGGAAACAATCAAAGCTGTAAACAAACCCATTTTATGCAGATTCGCTTCATTCTCTTTGTATTTTTCACCACACTACTTACTGCATTTAACACCTACTCACAAACCGAGCTTTCCGGTAAGATTACGGATCCCAAAACGGGTGAAGCCTTGATGGATGCACGCGTGGCCTTGCTTTCCCCGGTCGATTCTTCGATGGTCAAAGCAGTGAATACAGACGAGAACGGAATGTACGCTTTGACAGAACTTGCTGCCGGAAATTACATCCTGAAAGTGACTTTGTTTGAATACGTGGATCAGTTTCGGAATGTGGCTTTGCCTGAAGGTAAAACGGTTCTGAATGTGTCGATGAAAACAGATACCAAGCTGGAAGAAGTGACCGTTGAGGCGAATGCGGTGCGGGTGGAACAAAAAGGAGATACCACGCAATACAACGCAGATTCATACAAGACCAATCCGGATGCAACGGTTCAGGACCTCATCACGAAAATGCCCGGTATTACGTTGGAAAACGGAGTAGTGAAGGCGCAGGGTGAGCAAATCACGAAAGTTATGATCGACGGACAGGAGTTCTTTGGTGATGATGCAGCTGCGGCTTTGAAGAATTTACCGGCAGAGATTGTGTCGAAGATCCAGGTCTACGATCAGGCAAGTGATCAGGCGAAGTTTACAGGAATCTCGGATGGAAATGAGGCGAAGGCTTTGAATATTGTGACCAAATCCGGGAAGAGCAACGGACAGTTTGGAAAGCTCTACGCGGGTTACGGAACCCCCAACGATTTGTACATGGCGGGAGCGAATGTGAATTTCTTTAAGGGAACACGGCGCTTTTCCATTGTGGGCATGTCGAACAATGTGAATCAACAGAACTTTTCTACCGATGATATTTTGGGTGTTACTGCTACAACTGCTCAGCAGGGAAGAGGCGGTCGTGGCGGAATGGGTAACGACAATGAGAATTACCTGGTGTCACAGCAAAACGGAGTCAGTACTTCTCACGGTTTGGGATTGAATTATTCCGATAAATGGGGGAAGAACAAGAACACGAAAGTGACGGGAAGTTACTTCTTCAACGGATCGAATACCAATAATTCGCAGCAAACGAATCGTACTTATGTCTTGTCTACCACTGCCGGACAACAATACGACGAGGACTTTTCGGCCTTGATGAAGAACGCGAATCACCGATTTAACTTTAAGTTCGATATCGCTTTGGATTCCATGAATTCCCTGGTGATCAATCCAAAACTAAGCTATCAGGGAAATAACAAAACGCAGCGAACGGACGGAACAACGGTGGACGGAAGCGATGCCTTGATCAACAGCATCAATAACAATACTTTTAGCGATAACAAAGGATTGAATGCCAGTACCAGCGTTTTGTGGCGCCACCGTTTCGTGAAACCGAGACGTACTTTTTCAGCCAATATCACCGGATCGTATAACCTGAAAGAAGGAAACAGCGGCCAGGAATCGGTTTCACATTATTACGATGAACTGAACAATGATTCCATAGCGGGAATCAACCAGCATTCCGATAATCAAACCAATGGTTACGGGGTGAACGGACGTTTTTCGTTTACGGAACCACTGAGTAAATCGTGGTCGAGTGAGTTTTATTATGCTCCGGCCTATACGGTGAACAATGCGGATAAACGCACCTACGATTTTGATTCGATTACGAACAGTTATTTATACATGGATACGACGCTTTCCAATGTATTCGGGAATCAAACCATGGTGCAGGAAGGTGGAACGAATTTCCGCTTTCAGAAAAATAAAGTGAGCTTTCAATTGGGAGTCGGTTACCAGAATTCGCTCTTGATGAACGTGCAAGAATTTCCAACAGATCGCGATGTGAACTTGACATTCAATTCACTCTTGCCGAATGCGCGCTTCAAGTACGAATTCAACAAGTCGAGAAGTATGATGCTGGCTTACCGTGCGGGAACGCGAAACCCTACCATTGACCAGTTGCAAAATGTGATTGACAACTCCAATCCACTGTCTTTGTCTTCGGGGAACCCAGATTTGAAGCAGCAATACAATCACCGTGTATTCGGTCGGTTCAATAATACGAATGTGCAGAAAGCCAGAAATTTCAATATTTTCTTTGGGGGTGAAATGAACCAAAATTACATTTCGAACGGAACCATCATTGCAACAAGTGATACGGTGGTAAACGGAAACGTGGTGTTGCAGCGCGGAGCGCAGTTTCGTCAGCCGGTGAATCTGGATGGAAGCTGGAATGCACGTTCCACAATCTCTTACGGTTTCTCTTTAACGAAGTTGAAACTGAACCTGAATTTCTACGTGGGTGGAGCGTATACCGTTGCACCGGGATTGATCAACAATGTAGTGAATAAAGCGAAGACTTCGAATGCGAATGGTGGGTTGACCATTTCGAGTAATATCAGTGAGAATCTGGATTTCACCCTAGGCTATACCCTGAACTACAACAACGTGGTGAATACCCGTCAGAATGTGGCGCAAAACGAATACTTCGTACACAACGTGAATGCCCGTTTCAACTGGATCATCAAGGAACGTTTGGTAATCAACAGTACCTACTCGGTGAATGCATATGCAGGTTTGGGTTCGGGCTACAATCAAACAATCATGCTGTGGAATGGCGGAATCGGCTACAAGCTTTTGAAGAAGAAACAACTGGAATTGCGCGTTTCAGTCTTTGATATTTTGAATAACAACAACAGTATTTCACGAAACGTAACGGAATCCTACATCGAAGATGTGAAATCGAATGTATTGAATCGCTATTACATGTTCACGGTGACGTATAACCTGCGCAATTTCGGCACGAAGGCTCCGGAAACGAAGGAAACACGACCGCATGAAGGTGGATTTGGCGGGCCGTTTGGGCCACCGCAATAAAAAATTTCCCACCGTGTCAGTTCGAGTGCGAAGCGTATCGAGAACGACGTGTGGGACACTCGACATGACATAGTTGTATTCAGGTTACAGATGTGTGCAATATTGATTGTAAGCACTGAGGATTGGGTAATTGAGAATTAGTTGTGGCGTGTGCTCATTTTATGTCTGTCTCGATAAATCCCACCGTGTCAGTTCGAGTGCGAAGCGTATCGAGAACGACGTGTGGGACACTCGACATGACATAATTGTATTTCAGTTACAGATGTGTGCAATATTGATTGTAGGCACTGAGGATTGGGTAATTGAGAATTAGTTGTGGCGTGTGCTCATTTTATGTCTGTCTCGATAAATCTCACCGTGTCAGTTCGAGTGCGAAGCGTATCGAGAACGACATGTGGGACACTCGACATGACATAGTTGTATTCAGGTTACAGATGTGTGCAATATTGATTGGGGGCACTGAGGATTGGGTAATTGAGAATTAGTTGTGGCGTGTGCTCATTTTATGTCTGTCTCGATAAATCCCACCGTGTCAGTTCGAGTGCGAAGCTTATCGAGAACGACATGTGGGACACTCGACATGACATAGTTGTATTTCGGTTGCAGATGCCTACAATGTTTGAACGCGTGCCTACTGGGTTTTCAGGGGGCAGTTCCTTTTTGTTGAATCTTTCTTATATTCGTGTCAATCAAAAAATACGATATGCGCCTTTTTCAAATCACCGGAATTTTCAGTTTATTTCTTCTAATAGTGGTTTCTTGTATTCCATTTCAAGTGAAATCACAAGTGTCCGACAAAACAAATTCAACTGCAGAGAACTATTTTTTGAAAGTTCCGAAATTCCATTTTGAATTAACTTTTCCTGCAGCTAAAACTGATGTTACGCCTACTGTGACCGAACATGGTGAGATGAAAGTGTATCATTATTTTGCAAATATGCAGGAGACAAATGATGACAACCTTGCTTATCAGATAGATTATAACTATATGGATCTGGGTGACTTTGAAAATGTGGAAGAGTTGTTTGATCTTCAGAGAGATTTTATTTTTTCTGAAATGAATTCAAAACTAAAGTCTGAAGTAGATTCTGCTTCAAAAGCAGTTGTTGTATCAGAAGAGAAAATTAATTTGAACGGTATATCCGGAAGGTATTTTAGTTCAAGAATGATTATACCGCCGACTGAATATATGAATTATCACAGGTGGTATTATCATGACGGGATTTTGTATCGACTAACAATCCTGACGCAGGATCCCAAGTTCCCAAATAAATCTGCTTCAACTTTCTTTGATTCGTTTAAGATTTTGGATAAATAGCATTGCATCCTGATACCTCCGCTTGTCAGTTCGAGTGTGAAGCGTATCGAGAACGACATATTGTAGGCACGCGATTAATCGCGTACCTACAATGTTTAATTGGCGTTCCTTCAATCTTTTTCAAAAAAATCTCATACCCCGATAGGGGTAATCTCATTCTGAGTTGTCTTAAAATAAAAGATGATAACTTTGCCCTTGTGAAATACACCGGGGTGGAAGAGAAACAAGTGATAACACAAGTTGTGACAGGAGATTTAAAGACATTTGAAATGGTATTTCGCGATTATTATAAACCGCTGGTTCGCTACGGCAACACCTTTCTGAAGGATTCAGATGAAACGGAGGATGTTGTTCAGCAGGTATTTGTTTCTCTTTGGGAAAAACGAACGCAGCTCGATATTCATACTTCCATTCGCGCAGTTTTATATAAAGCTGTTCAAAATGCCTGTTTGAATAAGATCAAGCATCTGAAAGTCCGAACTGTTTACGCTGAAGAATTAAAAGCAACAGCTGTTTTCGAAGATTCTTCTGATTCGGTGCAGGCGAATGAACTCAATGAACGGATTCAGCTAACGATTGAAAATATGCCTGAGCAATGCGGACGCATTTTTAAAATGAGTCGTTTTGAACAACTGCGTTATCAGGAAATTGCCGACCAGTTAGGCTTATCAGTGAAAACGGTAGAAAATCAAATGGGGAAAGCCCTCAAAATTGTACGCGAAGAGTTGAAAGACTATTTGCCATTACTCATCCTTTTTTTCATTCAAACATTATGAAAACAACACAAGACATGGATGCGCTGATTGGCAAATTCCTTACCGGCGAAGCGGGTCCTGAAGAAGCAATGTTTCTAGAGGACTGGATTGCTGAATCGAACGAGAATAAAACGTATTTCGAACAAAGTGCAAAGGCATTTGGTTTGGTAGAGAAAGTGGTTTCAACGGATAAAGCCTGGACTAACGTTCAGTCACAGTTGACACAAGCTCCGATTAGAAAACTTTCCATCGGGTGGATTTCTGCGGTTGCTGCTATTCTGATCCTCTCTTTTGGAGCAGTGTTCTATTTATTGAATTCGAACGAGCAAAATAACTTGTTTACCGCCGGGAAAGAAAAAAAGAACATTGAATTGAACGACGGAACTGACATTCAATTAGCAGCACATTCGAGCTTAGAGCTATCTGCTGGTTATGGAAAGAAAGATCGTTCATTAACATTGAAAGGCTCAGGCTATTTCTCTGTAAAACACAGCAAGAAACTACCGTTTATTATCGATGCGGGACCAATTCACATCAAAGATTTGGGAACAAAATTCGATGTAAAAACTACCGAGGATACGATTTATGTTCGTGTGGACGAAGGAATTGTAGTGATCTATGACAACAAAGGAATGAAGCTCACTCTTCATGCCAATGAAAGTGCTCATTACGTTATTTCCAACGGTGATCTGAAAATGGATGTCGTTATCGAAAATCTGAAAACGAAGTATAAAACAATTCTGCTTGATAATCTGCGATTAGAAGACGTGGTTGATCTGCTCAACAAGACGTATCAGGTGAATATTCGCATTGATAATCCGGCGTTGAAGAATTGCAGGATCACGACTGAGTTTTTGAATGAAGATCTGGATACTGTTTTAACAGTGATCTCTCAAACACTTGAAGTGACGATCATCAAGGAAAAGAACACCGAATATCTGATTAAAGGAATGGCATGCATACAATGATCCGTTTTTTAAGCACCGTTTTTCTTTGTTGTATTGCGGTTTCTCAGTCAAACGCACAAACTCCATATCTGGAGAAAGCTGTCACTGTTCGATCAGGAACTTATTCGTATGAAGAATTGTTTAAACAGATTTCCAATCAAACGGGAGTCGTTTTCTCATATACCGGTTTCGATGATAAACAGCGCATGTCAGTAAAGTTTGACAAACAGCCGCTTCGGATTGTGTTGAATACACTTTTCGATAATGGAAATTGCACCTGCAAACTGAAAGGGAAATACCTGATTGTGAATTGTAAATCAGTACCCAAACCCAAGCCGGATAATGCTTCGGCAAGTAAGTCTACTGTGATTGTGAACGGGTACATCCTGAATGCGGAAGATTCTTCGGAAGTAGTTGAATCCAGTGTGTATCTTCGTCAAAATAAACAATCAGCTATCACAGACGAATACGGTTATTTCAATTTGTCGTTTCCGAAAACTACGGATGTGATTTCCATTTCTGTGGCAAAAGAAGATTTTAAGGATACAACTGTTGTCATTTTATCTAAACAGCAGAATACACTGATCATTTACTTGCAGCCCAAAGCAGCACCGGTGAGCGTCATGATGAATGATTCGATACGGGTAACTGTTTCAATTGATTCGATCAAACCGGTGGAAGCGGAAGTGAAAGACACAACTCCGGTTGTAAGCCCGTTTTTGAAACGATTCGGAGAGCGTCGAGCAAATTTCAGAAACATTTCGGACACCTTGTTCACGAAGGTT
Organism: Flavobacteriales bacterium UBA7666; assembly: GCA_002483265.1. GTDB lineage: Bacteria > Bacteroidota > Bacteroidia > Flavobacteriales_D > Crocinitomicaceae > Fluviicola. The sequence continues at coordinate 311,266 of DLHO01000022.1, forward strand.
TCATTTTCACTTTTCCCTCCAATAAGTACCAACCGCTTGCTTTCTGTGAATACAGTGAATAAATTTTCGTTCAATGCCCTGGTCGGTTCATCCAAAGGAATTGATGTTTTTGAATTGGGCGGCTTGGTCAATTTCGATTACGGAAACGTGAAATATGTACAGATAGGTGGTTTGGCTAACCTGGTTTCAGGAACATCATCCGGAGTGCAGTTGGGCGGTTTGATAAATACCGTCGGAAAAGACGTGGGCGGGGTTCAGGTTGCCGGTTTGATAAACCTTGATCGTGGGAACGCGAAATATGTGCAGATTGGTGGACTTACTAATCTGGTTTCCGGAACATTATCTGGAGTTCAGGTAGGAGGATTGTTTAATACCGTAGGAAAAGATGTGACCGGGGTTCAAGTGGCAGGTTTGATAAACCTCGACCGCGGGAAAGTAAAATACGCTCAGGTAGCCGGAATTGTGAATGTGGTGAAGGATACGGTTACCGCTATTCAGGTTGGTGGCATTGCAAATTTGAATGCTTCTTATACGCAAGGAATTCAAATCGCTGGAATTTATAATCATTCAAAAAATGTATTTGGAGGTCAGATTGCCGGAATTGCCAATTACGGTGGTGATACCGTTTCCGGGGTTCAGATCGCAGGCTTGGTCAATTCAGCTGATGTGATCAACGGAGTCCAGGTTTCGGGTTTGGTCAACAGGGCTAAGAAAGTAAACGGGGCGCAGCTTGGTTTCATCAATATAGCCGACTCAGTTAAAGGAATGCCCATTGGATTTTTAAGCTTTGTAAAATCAGGTTATCACAAAGTGGAACTTGCCACGGATGAAAATTTACTGACAACACTCAGTTTCCGGACCGGTGTGGATGTGTTTCACAACATGCTCATCGGCGGAATGCAAATTTCAGGTGGGCGTTCCCTGTGGACATTTGGTTATGGAGTTGGTTCTGCCATTCGACTAGGAAGAAAATGGTATTTGGATCTGGACCTTACAGCGCAGCATCTGTATTTGAACAACACGGACTACACCTATAACATGCTGACGAAAAGTTTCCTGGGGATCGAATACCGTTTTGGAAAGAACTTCAGCATTGCAGCCGGCCCAACTTTAAACTGGTATAGTAGTGAAACTGCTGACCCGGAAACGGATCCCATCTGGAGCAGAATCAGCCAGAAGACACTTGAAAGTTCCTTTAAGGGGAATTATTCCAATCGGTTGTGGGTTGGGGCGAAATTGGCTTTGCGGTTTTTCTAGAAATAGTCTCTGAAGTTTATTTCATTGAAAGAGAATTTACATTTCTGTGATCTAATCATGTCATATTGAGTTTTCGCCATGTGTTCTCGATACATCCCGTACATGTCAATTCGAGTAGTCCCGACATTTTAGTCGGGGCGTATCGAGAATAATGGACGGGATACTCGAACTGACAAGGCGAAAGTATCGAGATAGGTATGAATTCCTTAAGAACAAACAATTCCCAATCTTTTTTCATTTTCCCATAGGGGTAAACCTTCCCTCAGTTGTCATAGATACAACAAACAAAATAAAAGTCTTTATGAAAAGTTTAAAATTGATGATTCCGGCGGTACTGATCCTTGCGGTGTCAATCACATCTTGTAAGAAACATCTGTTTAATTCTATTAGAGGAAAGGGTGCAACGGTTACTGAAACCCGAAATATTAGTGGTTTCAATAAAATTTCATTGTCTATTGACGGGGATGTAATTTATGTGCAGGACTCGGTTTATTTCGTTGAAATTACGGCGCAGCAAAATATTGTGGATGTAATCACGACTGATATTAACGGAGGGGAATTGGAAATCGACTCCAAAAGATGGATTCGCAAACACAACGGAATTAAAATCGTTGTTCATTCACCGGAACTTTATGCTATGGATCTGAGTGGAAGCGGAAGCATGGAATCGTCGTCCAATATTGTAACAACAACACTGAAATTAAATGTCAGTGGATCAGGAAATATCAAGCTTGCTTCAGTTCAGGGAGCTGAGTTGAAAGCGGAGATTAGCGGTTCGGGGAATATTGTTGTTTCAGGAGGAGCAGTAACCAACCAGAAAGTGGATATCAGCGGCTCAGGGAATGTGGAGATGGATGGTTTGCCGGCTAGTATTTCGGATGCGGAGATTAGTGGTTCGGGATCAATCTCTGTTTGGGCAGTAAATCAGCTGAACGCGAAAATTTCCGGAAGCGGAAATATCAGATATAGAGGAAACCCAATTGTCAATACAAATATCAGCGGTTCAGGATCTCTGATCCATATCTAATTTGAAAATCCTGTATGTACGCTATTAATCGCGTACATACAGGTGATGACCACAGGATTCATAATTAACAAAAATCAAAATGATTTCTAAAAAAACACTAACGAAATTCTTCGTATCGGGATTGCTATGCTTTATTGTCAATACCTGTTTTTCACAAACACAAACGGTTCGCGGCACAGTTGTCGACAATATTTCCCAGTCTTCCATTCCGGGTGCAATCATTCGAATAACCGGATTGGATTCTGTGATCCATGCAGTAGCGGATGAGAACGGCAAGTTCAATCTGTCTCGTGTTCCGGTTGGAAGCAGAACCATTGAAATTACAGCTACGGATTATAAACCGGTTGTGATGCAGAATATCACGGTGAATGCCGGAAAGGAATTGGTTCTGACAATCAATATGGAAGAAGACCTAAAGAAAATCAACGAGGTAGTTATCACTGCTAAAACGGACAAAAACAAGCCTTTGAATGAACTTTCTACGGTGAGTACCCGGACGTTTTCTGTGGAAGAAACCCAAAAGTTCGCAGCTGCGGTAAATGATCCGGCTCGAATGGCAACCTCTTTTGCAGGTGTTGTGGTGGCAGGCGACGGCAACAATCACATTTCCATTCGTGGAAATTCACCAAACGGTCTTTTATGGCGCATGGAAGGTGTGGAGATTCCGAACCCGAACCATTTTTCGAATGTGGGGACAGCTGGCGGCGGGATCTCTATTTTAAGTGCACAGCTTTTGAGTAATTCGGATTTTTCAACCGGAGCTTTTGCCGCAGAATACGGAAATGCGCTTTCCGGCGTATTCGACCTGCGATTGAGAAAGGGGAATAATGAAAAGCGCGAATACACGGTGCAACTCGGAATTCTTGGAATGGATGTATCAGCCGAAGGTCCGTTTAAAAAAGGATATGAAGGATCCTACCTCATCAATTACCGCTATTCGACCTTGAACATACTGGGGAAAATAGGGATTCCGATCGGAGATGCGAATACCAATTTCCAGGATCTGTCATTCAATTTTTATCTCCCAACCAGAAAGCTGGGGAAGTTTACCGTATTTGGTTTTGGTGGATTGAGCTACCAGACAACTACAGCAGAAAAAGATTCTGTTCGTTGGCAGGAAGATGACTTTTTCCGGTTAAATACCAATTTCTACAGTAATACAGGGGCAGTTGGTATTACTAACACCAAACTTTTCGGAAACAAATCGTACTTAAAAACGGCTTTGGTGTTTTCCGGAACCGAAAACGGTTACAAACAGGATAGATTGGAATTTGATTATTCTTCGCTCACACGTGAATACGAACAGCGATTTCTGCAGAATAAACTGACGCTTTCAAGCACCTACACCCAAAAGATCAATGCAAAGAACAATATCCGCACCGGATTTATCCTGAATCATATTGGCTACAGTTTAAAGCAGAGTGATATGGGAGACTCGACCGTTTTGTTGGAACAAATCAATGAAAAAGGCGGAACTGAAACCATGCAGGTGTTTTTTCAATGGAATGCACACATCACTGAAAAACTAACTGCCAATGTAGGACTTCATTACTTTCAACTCTTTCTGAATAACAGCAATTCGGTTGAACCGCGGGCATCCATGCGCTATGATATTCACAAGAAGCATCATTTGACCTTAGGTTATGGTTTACACAGCCAGTTGCAGCCAATAGGTGTTTACTTTGTGGAGAATACAGAAAGCGGAATGACTACACTTCCGAACCGGAATTTAAAGTTAAGTAAAGCGCACCATGCTGTTTTCGGGTATGATTTCGTCTTGAATGAACACGAACACATCAAAACAGAAGTGTATTACCAGCATTTGTTTGATGTTCCAATCAGTAAAGATCCCACCAGTACCTATTCGATTTTAAATTCTACGGATGGTTTTCCTTCCGAATCATTGAGTAATTCTGGGCTTGGGAGAAATTATGGAGTGGAATTGACCTATGAGCGGTTCCTGTTTAAGAATCTCTATTATTTAGTCTCTGCCTCCCTGTATGAATCAAAATACAAAGCGGCTGATGGAGTTTGGTACGATACGCGATTCAACACCAATTACGCTACATCGTTAACGATTGGAAAAGAATGGAATTTGAAAAACAAGAAGAAAAGCAGAGCCATTGGTTTCAATATTAAGTCCATTTATGTTGGAGGTTTTCGTTATACGCCTATCGATCTGAACGCATCCGTAGCAGCCGGTGAAACGAAATTTGTCACGTCGCAAACCTATCAAAAAAGAATGCCCGATTATTATAGATTGGATATCCGCTTAAGTTTGAAACGCAACTACAAACGAATTACAAGCACCGTAGCACTAGATATTCAAAACACGACGAACAGAAAGAACGTTGGAGGGCAGTATTTCGATCAGAAAACAGGAAATGTAAAATACTGGTACCAATCGACATTGATCCCGATTTTGAGCTATCGATTGGAGTTTTGATTGGGTATTTTAACCACATAGAAACATAGGACATAGAGCCTTATATTTTTCTATTACCTAAAGGTAAGGGATTGATCTCTTACCTTTAGGGTTTTCAATGTAATTCAATCGCGATTACGAATCTTATCTAGTCAATAATCCTTGATCCACATCACCTCGATCTTTAATACCAAACGATAGTCTTCCGCTTTTGATTTCATCCAGAAGGTATTTTGTTCCTTGATAAATGCAGGTAAAATGACTGTTCCGGGGTTAAAGAAATCAAGTCTTTCTGTTGAAAAGGGTGCTTCTTTATCAATCAATGTGATCTTTTTTTCATCGACTCCAACTTCCTTACATAATTTGGTTTTGATTTCTTGAATCTGCAAAAAGTCTTCTTTGCTTAGAGGATAAGTGTGATAGATGTTAATTGAGAAGGTCGATTCAATGATAGACTCATCTATAAATGAGCGGAGAATTCCTGCTTCAAAGTTGATTGCAGAATCCAGATCGTGATTCATTTTTGGAAAGATCCGCGGTGTTGGCCCGAAGATCCTGCGTTGCTGAAAAAGAACTATGGTATCCAGTTTTTTGAATTGTTCCGGTGTGTATTGATTGATGTATTCATGGATGAAAGGACCGTTCACGGTAAGCGTTGCGATACTATCGAAAGAAAAAGAACTCAGATTAATCTTTTTGTTTTTGGTAATGAGTTCAAGCGGGGCTTTGTTGTCGAGCTGAAGATCAATGCGCATTTCAGTTCCTGCTTCAAAGACTCCATTCTGATTGACGAAAATGAGTTCTTGTGAAAAGCTATAAACGCTGCTCCAAAAGAAAAGAATGATGAGTACTATTGATTTCATTTCGTTAAACCTCAATTGTTATTTTTCGCCTGCTTCCACCAACCCTTTCAGAAAAAGATATTCCTTTTTCACTTCCGGTAAGTTCTCGAGCATGATATCCGGATCCTTCATATTTATTCCTATATTTTGACCAAATATTCCGCCTCGTGCCATGATGGGTTGATTTTGTCCAATAACGATGTAGCCGAAATTGTTCAGGTTCTCATGAAAGGTAAACTGGGGGAATTTGTAGTAGAACAATTCATGGATAATTCTGTCTTTCTTCTGATTATAAATCACCAAACGATCAGTATATAACAGGTATTGAAGCTGAGAAAGCCGCATCTTTTCCAGGATGAATATTTTTGTCAACAGGGCGGAAGAAAGAGCAAAGAATGCGATTCCTAAAAGCAAAGTAGGAAGCTCAATAATATCACTTTTTTGAATGCCGGTATAGCCGGTTACCATCATGAGAACAGACATTCCGAAAATGGGAACCAAAACCAATAAGCGCATAAAAACTGCGAGTGTGAAAGGCATTTTCTTCTGTGGGGTTAAGATTTTGATCGGTTCCATTTCTGTTGGTTAAGAGCTTAAATATAATTGAAAAACCTGTTAGGCACGCGAGGTATCACGTACCTACAGGTTTTTTTAATTCGTAATTAGGAATTCGGCATTCGTAATTATTTAAACCATTTTCTCCGGCACCACCCATTGATCAAATTCTTCTGCGGTTAAATATCCCAATTTCACAGCCATTTCTTTCAGGGTTGTTCCTTCGGCATGCGCTTTCTGTGCAATTTCGGCAGCTTTGTAATACCCAATTTTGGTATTCAATGCGGTTACGAGCATCAAGCTGTTGTCTACATGTTTTTTGATGTTTGCAGTGATGGGTTCGATTCCCACGGCACATTTGTCGTTAAAGGAAACACAGCCGTCTCCGATTAAGCGTGCAGAATGCAGGAAGTTGGCAATCATGACGGGTTTGAATACATTGAGTTCAAAATGTCCGTTTGAACCACCAATTCCGATTGCTACGTCATTTCCCATCACTTGTGCAGCAATCATTGTTAAAGCTTCACATTGCGTGGGATTTACTTTTCCGGGCATAATAGAAGATCCGGGCTCGTTGTCGGGAATATGAATTTCTCCAATACCACTGCGCGGACCGGAAGAGAGCATGCGGACATCGTTGGCAATTTTCATTAAGCTTACGGCAACGGTTTTCAATGCTCCGTGTGCTTCAACTATGGCATCGTGTGCTGCCAGTGCTTCGAATTTATTTTCTGCCGTAATGAAGGGCAAACCGGTTAGATTGGCAATATGTTTGGCTACGTTTTCAGAATATCCGGGAGGTGTATTGATCCCCGTTCCGACTGCTGTTCCTCCCAATGCCAATTCGCTTAAATGGGCGAGTGTATTTTTGATGGCTTTCAATCCGTGATTGAGCTGACTAACGTATCCGCTGATTTCCTGGCCAAGTGTTAAGGGCGTTGCATCCATGAAATGGGTACGGCCAATTTTCACCACGCTCATGTAATCTTTACTTTTTTGAGCCAGCGTATCGCGCAGTTTCTCAATTCCGGGAATGGTGACTTCCATGAGTGTCTGATATGCCGCAATGTGCATGGCAGTGGGGAAGGTGTCGTTGGATGACTGTGATTTGTTCACATCATCATTCGGATGAAGGACTTTTTCTTTGTCTGTTAAAGCTCCGCCATTCAATACATGTGCCCGGTAGGCAATGACTTCATTGACGTTCATGTTGCTCTGGGTTCCGCTTCCGGTTTGCCAGATAACCAATGGGAATTGATCGGCTAGTTTTCCGGCTAAGATTTCATCCGCTACTTTTCCAATCAGGTCGGATTTTTCTTGTGATAATACACCTGCATCTAAGTTGGTTAGAGCCGCAGCTTTCTTCAGGTAGGCAAATGCGCGAATGATTTCTTTAGGCATTTTGCTGATGTCCTGGGCAATTTTGAAGTTTTCAATACTGCGTTCGGTTTGAGCTCCCCAATAGGCATCGGCCGGAACTTTCACTTCACCCATTGTATCTTTTTCTATGCGGTATTCCATTTGTTATTGAATTTGAATAAATCTGTGTTTTTTATTTCCCGCGGAGGGCGCAGAGAAACGCAGATTTTTTTGACAACCCAGATGTTTTATCTCTGAAGTCACTAGTCTGCGAAATCCGCGAAATCTGCGGGAGGAAAATTATCCCAATACGATATTTGGATGTGATAAAATTACCAGGCATTAAGTTAAGGAATAATCCCTTTTTTAAGTCATTTTTAGGAAAAATTACCTCATACGAATGTTAGTCTTAATGACATAATATAAAATTACTTTAGCTTACTTTCCAGCGTTTTAATAATGATTGTCCACGAATAGCTTCGGAGATATTGGAACCAATTGATGTTCCGGAGCGTAAGCGTTCCGCTGGAAACTCCCAATTCTTCCCAAAAACTGAAACAAATTAAGAATCGAACGTTAATTACTATTTAAGGACGGACTATTTTAACCGTTGGTTTAGACGTAAATTTGATTCATGAAGTGGAAGAGGCGGTTGGTGAAGTCTGTGAAGTGGTTCTTTGGAATCCTTGTGACGCTTGTTTTGCTCATAAGCTTCCTGCTCTATGTCTTCAAAGACGATATCATTGATTACGCCGTTGCGGAAATCAACAAAACATTAAAGACCGATGTGCACGTTGATGAAATTGATGTCACATTCTGGGCTACTTTTCCCAATTTAAGTCTCGATTTCAACAGTGTGTTTATTCAGGATGCTTTTTCCTATTCGACAAAAAAAGACACTCTGCTCTATACCGAACAAATCCGATTGAAGTTCAGTCCGATGGATATCTGGAATGAGAAATACAACGTAAAGAAAATCGATATCAAACCCGGAACCTTGAAATTAAAGGTAGACAAGAAAGGTGCGGTCAATTACGATATTTTCAAAGAATCTACTTCCACGGAAAAAACAAATTTCAATCTGACTTTAGAATCCATTCATGCAACCGGGATTCGCTTTTCCTATTCGAATAAGGTGAATGACAACAGTTATAAAACCAAGGTGCAAGACATTCATTTAGTCGGTAATTTTACCCAGGATCAATTCGATATTGACACTAAAGCAGATTTCTACATTCAGCGCATTCAAAACGGACTGGTTCCATTCATCATCAATCAGCAAGCTTCCACAGAGGTTGCCATTCATATTGATCAAATTTCAGAAACATTTGCTATCAACAGAGGGAAATTAATGCTCTCGGGAATTCCTTTCGACTTCGATGTGAAAGTGGATACAAACGAAGTTAAATTGAAGATTGATGCCGATAAGATTCCATTGGCAGAACTGGCAAATAACCTGGCTGTAAAAGAAGTGAAAACCGTTTCAGAATTAAAAGGATCCGGAACGGGAACATTTCATTTGTCTTTTCAGAATAATCTAAAGAAAGATTCTTATCCGAAGGTAGATTGTAATTTCTCCATTGACAACGGAAGATTAACCGAGCCCACAAAAGGATTGACCCTTCGAAATATTGACCTAAAAGGATATTACTCTACTTTGAAAGGAAGAGATCAGGAAGAGCTGACCATTAAAAACGTGTCTTTTCAAACCATTAGCGGACCTTTTTCCGGGAATTTAGCCATCCGCAGATTCTCCAAACCAAGCTATCGTGGATCTGCAAAAGGTTCTGTGGATTTGGAAGTCATTCATGCTTTATTCAAATTACCTAAGATTGAAGAACTCTCAGGAAGAGTAAAAGTCAACACCAATTTCCACCTGGAAACCGTATTTGAAAATGACGAAGCAATTGTGGAGATTGTAGATGGAAATGGAACCGCATTGATGGACAATGTGGATTTCAGGCTTCAAAATGATTCCCGGAAATTCTACGACATGTACGGAAACCTGATCCTAAACCGAAGCGATGCTTTACTGGAAGGATTGAAAGTACGTTTAGGTGAATCTGATCTGGAATTGAACGGAAGTTTTAATTTCATCGATCAATTCCTTCAGGATAAACACACCTTGGATGTAGCTGTTATTGCCGAAAGCAAAAAGATCAATCTGAAAGATTTTACCAATACCATTGCCGGCGATCCGAAAAAGACTACCACAAACCGGGAATGGATGCTGCCAACCATGATCAATGGGAACGTGAAACTAAATGTCGATGCAATCCACATGGATCATCACACATTCTCACAAATCAATGGAGAAATGACCGTTGGAAACAGAAGTATTTCGATTCAAAAGCTCCATGGTATTACGGCAAATGCAACGGTACGTGGAACCCTTGCCGTAGTTGAATCTTCTCCGGAATATTTTCAACTCGCAACCAATTTGAGTTCAAAAGACATTTATTTCAAACCGATCTTCCGGGAATGGAACAACTTTGACCAAGATGTCATTAAAGAAGACAATATCAGCGGTCGTGCAGAAGCAATTCTCGACATGAAAGCTCCGTTCGATTTAACGTATGGGATTCTGAAGGATGAATTGGAAGCTCAGATTCAGTTAAAAATAATCAGCGGGCAGTTGAAAAATGTGAGCACATTTACAGCTTTAACAAAGGATCTGAAAACAACCAAAACGAAAATGATCCTGAAATCGCATGAAATTGATGCGCTTGGAGATAAATTGAATGACATCCGGTTTGAAACACTGGAGAACACCATTTTCATCAAAAAAAGTGTGATCATCATTCCAAAAATGGAGATTAAATCCAACGTACTTAACATTACCGTTGATGGAAAACACAAATTCAACAACGACATTGATTACAAATTCGCATTCCGTTTCCGTGAGTTAAAACAGAAAAAAGATGAATCCGAATTCGGGATTGTGGAAGATGACGGAACCGGAATCAAAGTGTTCGTTCGTATGTATGGAAACCTGAGTGATCCGATCATTGAATGGGATAAAACTTCACGCAAGGAAGAAGCCAAACAAAACCGCGAAGAAGCGAAACAGGAAGCCATTTCAATCCTGAAATCAGAACTCGGCTTGTTTAAAAAAGACACCACGGTCAAAAAATACCTGCCTCCGAAAAAAGAATACGAAGTCTTGAAAATTGAATTCGGAAAGGAAGAAGAAGTTAATCCGTTTGAGGAAAAGAAGAAGATCGAAAAGGAGAAGAAAGGACTCAAGAAATTCGGAGAGAAACTGAAGGAGAAATCGAAACCTGATGAGAAGGAAGAATTCACTGTGGATTAATTCAACAGAAACTAGTAGGGGCGGAAAATTTTCCGCCCCTACTAGTTTAATCCAATTAGGAATTAGTTATTCATAATTATATGTATTATTATCATACCAAAAAAACATTTGCATGAACGGAATTCAATCTTTCATTGACATGCTTTTTATAGGAGTAATCACACTCTTTCCTGTGGTCAATCCAATCGGATCGGCATTTATTGTCAATCCTTATCTGTCGAATTTAGAGATTCAGGAAAAAAGAAAAGCGGTTAAAAAAATCGCTCTTTTTGCATTCATTCTATGCACCATTGCTCTTTTTGCTGGTCATTGGATTCTTGAAATTTTTGGGATTACTATCCCGGTAGTTCAACTTGCCGGAGGGATTATGATTTGCAAAATCGGATGGGAATTTCTTTCCTCAGATAAAAAGGAAGAAAAACCACTTATAGACGAATCCGGTGAAAGCTCGAATTCAAATTATGCACTCGTTCAGGATAAATTGTTTTACCCCATTACCTTTCCAATAACAACAGGAGCCGGATCAATTTCTGTTCTTTTCACATTAAGTGCTCACAGCGCTAATGCCCACATCAATCTGTACCTCATCAATACCGGAGCAATTCTTTTGGCAATTATAGTAATCTGTTCATTGATTTACTTTTTCTATTTAAACACCAAAAAAATCATCCGTGTAATTGGCAAAGAAGGAGAACAAATCCTCAATCGTATCATGGCATTCCTCATTTTTTGTGTAGGACTGCAAATCGGTATTACTGGAATTAAATCACTGATTTAAAATTCCAAATCCGTGTCACATCGAGTTTTCACCATGTGTTCTCGATACATCCCGACTAAAATGTCGGGACACTCGAACTGACACGGTGAAAGTATCGAGATGGACACAAATTTGTAATTGATTTATGGAATTTTGAACCCAAACGCATCTTAAGTGTAACTAGTAATAATTCTAAACTGCATGTTATGAGATTCGTTACCTTACTTTGCATCTTTTTACTTGGAATCGGCGCTGCCTTTTCCCAATCTATTTCCGGAAACATGAATTCCGAAGCCGATAGTGAAGCTCTTCGCTACGGGAATGTTGATATTTACAAAGGAGATAAACTAGTAGCGTCCGTTATTACGGATAAATTGGGAAATTTCGCCATTGCTCTGGACACCGGAACTTATGTTTGTGTCATGAACTATGCAGGTTATTCTCCCATCAAAAAAGAAATTAAAGTAACCGGAGATGAGGTTGCTAATTTCAAAATGAAAGAAGATCCAAGTGCGCCAAAACTCGCCGCAAGAGCAGAAGATGGTGATTTGCGAAAGGAAATGCGTTCCATTGAGGAAGTTGCTATCGTTAGTTCCAAAAGCGAAAAAAGAATGACTTTTTCTTCACCAAAAAAATCCCGGGCCGAAGCATACAGCAGTGCTCCCAGAGGAACAACATCAGACGGCACTGTCATGGCCATTCCTCCGGGTAAAAGTGGCGGATTGGGTGTGCCATTAACCAATGGAACTGGCAGCTCAAGCCAACTGACAGCCGGTGAAATCAACGACTTTTCGAAATGGAAAATGTGGCAGGATCTTTCAAAAGGAGAATTGGCAAGCTATCAGAAAATGTGGGAAATCGCTCCATCCGGAAGATACACGGTGATGTTGCAATCCGAAAGTGGAATTCCGATCGTTGACGCCATTGTGCAATTGCTATTAAACCGCAACGTGGTATTCACCACCCGAACAGACAATACCGGAAAAGCAGAATGTTGGTTGACCGTCAAAAATGAAACCCCGGAAGTAAACGGAAAATTGTCCATTCAGATTGCTTACAACGGAAAAACAAGCACTATCAATAAAGTCAGTGCTTTTGAAAACGGATTGAATCATCAAAAATTGAATATCTCTTGTCAGGAAGTAGAAAATGTAGACGTTGCTTTCGTGGTGGATGCTACAGGATCTATGGGAGACGAGATCAACTTCCTGCAAGCGGAAATGAGCGATATCATTTTCCAGTCAAAACAAATTAGTAACAAATTGAATTTCCGGTTCGCGAATGTCTATTACCGAGATGAGGGGGATTCATATGTTACTAAAAGCATGAATTTTAACCGTGTTTTATCCGAATCCGATGCGTTCATCAACCAGCAATCTGCTGGCGGTGGGGGCGATTTTCCGGAAGCAATGGATGTGGGTCTAGACTCTGCAATCAATAATCTGAGCTGGAGTGAAAATGCACGTGCACGCATTTTGTTCCTGATTCTTGACGCTCCTCCACATCAGGGTTCTGCAGTCAACGAGCGTTTGCAGCGCTTGATTCTTCAGGCTGCTGAAAAAGGAATTCGTATTGTTCCGATTGGAGCAAGCGGAATTGATAAAAGCACCGAATACTTGATGCGCGCTTTGGCATTGGGAACAAACGGAACTTATACCTTCCTGACCGATCACAGCGGAATTGGAAACAGCCATATTAAACCTTCAACGGATAGTTATGAAGTGGAAACATTGAATGCTATTCTGGTTCGCATTGTAAAAAGCTACACTTACATGCCAGATTGCCAGCAAAACATTCCGGATCTGGCACTAAATATTCCGGATTCGATCGTTTCAACCATTCAAGCGGTAGATTCAACAGATACAAACGCTGTGAAACCGGATCCTAAAGCATTGAATATCACCTGGAGCTATTATCCGAATCCAACAAACGGAATGATAACGATTCTCCCGAATACAGATATCAAAGAATTGTACGTTTCAGATTTGAGCGGGAAAGTGCTTCAGATTCTTCCAAGATTGAAAAAAGACGAACGTATTCAGGTCGATCTTTCGGGATATGCTACCGGGATTTACCTCATCCGCTATTTGGACGAAAACAACCATTGGTTGAGCGGGAAGGTGGTTCTTCAACGAACAAGTTAAATTAATTGAGAATGGAGAATTGAAAAATTGAAAAGGTTTTTCATTCCGCATAAAAACATATCCGTGATCAAGAGGTTCAAGGAGTTTCTGTAATAAGGAAACATCTTTGAACCTTTTGAGTTTATAAATCTTTTCAATTCTCCATTTTAAATTTTCAATTATCAATGTAACTTTTTCCACTTTTGTCAAACATACAGTTGTACCCAATATGTGATCAACAGGAATGAAGGACAAACAAGAAGCATTTCTCAAACTTTACGAACCGGTTCATGAACGGTTTGAACGCTTCTGCAGAGCGCGGGTTTATAATGAAATGGATTTCAGAGATTTGATGAACGACAGCCTTTTAGTGGCTTACGAAAAATTCGATACACTGCGATCAAAAGAAGCATTCCTCTCCTTTCTGTTTAGCATCTGTGTACGTGTTTTAGGGAATTATCACCAAAAGAAGCGCGAAAACCGACTTCCAGAAGGAAGTACTCACCTCGAAATTTGGGACAGGAATGCCAATCCGCAATCTCATGCAGATATTCATTATTTGTATGAAGCATTGGCTCAATTGTCAGAAGAACAGCGGGAAAGTATTATCCTTTTTGAAATATCGGGATTCAGTATTAAGGAAATTACCGTCATTCAAAACGCATCCGAATCAGCTGTGAAACAGCGGTTAAAACGGGGGCGGGAAAAATTGATGGAAATTCTTACCTATGAATCTTCTTTAAAAACAGTACAAAGTCATGGATAAGCAGCAACATTTAAACCAACTCTTCCAGCTTGCACAACAAGATCAGGTGATCCAGTCTTTTGACCAAACTAAAGACCGATTCATTTCTTCTGTGAGTACTCCTTCGGTGAATAAAACCAAAACAAAACAAGTATTCACAAAAAAATGGATGATCATGTTAGCAACTGTAAGCACAATAAGTATTTCTCTTTTCCTTTTATGGAACAAGGGAGAAACCAATAAAACGAAACAACAAACTGAAAAAGCGGGCGTAACCGGAGTCATTTCGCAAAACAAAGCTGAAATTCCTGAACCAAATCCAACGGAAAAGAAACAAGGACATGTTGCCAATCCAAAACCGGCTCCGTTCTTAGCAACCATTCAGGAACTGGTTACCGAACTGCCATTTACTTCCGGAAATACCAATTCTGAAGCGGAAGGTGAAAATTCCAGTGATCGCAAGGTTGCTTCTATCAGACCAATGGATGATATCCCTTATCAGTTTCCAATATTGACAGAAGAGGAAATCACCATCACCAAAAAGAAGAAAAAAGCCATGTTAAAAGCATTGGTGAAACACGACAAAAATGCTTATGCCTATATTCCAAGCGGAACATTCGATTACAATGGAAAGCAAGTTTCCGTGCAGGCATTCTACATGGGAATTGGCGAAGTAACCAATTTTGAATACCGCACATTCCTTTTTGATCTGATTATTCAAGGGAGAAAAGATGAATTTCTGAAAGCCAAACCCGATCAGTCGGCATGGAGTAAAGAACTGAAGGGTGGTGGCAATGCGTATACAGAACATTACTTTTCACATAAAGCCTACGATGATTTTCCTGTTGTTAATATTACAAGAGAAGGTGCTGAATTATATTGTAAATGGCTTTCTCAGGAAGTACGTAAATCAATTGGTGATGAAAAACAGGAACAATACAACGATGTACGTTTACCCCTTCGTGTAGAATGGGTAAAAGCTGCCAGCAATGAAGGGAAACAGCTTCCCTACCCATGGAATGGACAATACCGGCGAAATTCAGATGGAATGTATCAGGCAAATTTCACACATGATATTGTTAAAGATCAAGTGGATACAACCGGATTTTACAAGATTAAATATGACAATTCTGATATAACGGCTCCTTCTAAATCTTTCTGGCCAAATGCACTAGGGATCTATAATTTAAGTGGAAATGCAGCCGAAATGGTTTATGAAGGGATGGAACGTACAGATCCGGGAACAGCCGGTGGTTCATGGAGAAGTAGTGGTGATGATATCAAAATCTACGCTCCTGATCCCAACAAAGGGATTGTGGATGCTAAACCTACCATCGGATTCCGCGTGGTAAGTACTTATTTGATTGTTTATAAAAAATAGCCCGGTTTAAAAATAATAACTCAAACTAATGCCTCCCCATGCTTGGCTCAGAGCACTCCTAAAAAGCTTTGATTGAAAATGAACGTGCGCCCCGCAAGAGAAATGCTTGTACAAAATCTTAAAACCCAACTCCTGCTCAAAAACCAGGTGAGTGATCTCTTTGCTTGCAATGCGGGCCTCACTTGGTTTTGTAAACAGCCCCCCTTGCAGCGTTCCATCGTAAGCAACAGCGCGAACTTCCGGGTTGTAATAAACGAAGAATTGCTTTTGATTGGCAATGTAACCCAGTTTCAACATTCCCAATGCACGAGTTTCATTCGTTAAGCTTCCGATGGTGGTAAAACTTCCGAGCTCCGTCCTGATCCACTTGGTCTTGGTGAACCAAGTCTTCAGAACTCCAAAACTGAGATTGATACTCAAGCCGTTCTTGAGCTGATGCTGCCAACCGAGTGGTTTGTTGTTGTTCGTCCATCTGTGAATGGCTGTTTGTGTTTCTTTTCCAAAAGCAGGTTTCCCAATCCATCCCGTATTCAAGCTCCAGCTCAAGGTATAATTTTTAGATCTGCTTCGCGAACTGAATTTAGCAGTATAGCCATAAGTTGCCGCGTAAGGTCTGTCGTCCAAAAGCAAACTATCTGAAGTAATGGATGAAGGAGTATAGACTTTTTGTGCAATCCCGGTTTGCAAACTTCGTTGAATATCCGGAACCCTGAAAAAGAATTTGTTCAGCCATTTCAAGTCAATATCCAAATGATCGTATTGTAGAAAAATCCCTTGTGAATAATAGCGATCAGTCCCGGTGAAAAGGTCGTTCTCATAACGAATTGTGTACGCTTCCTTGTATAACAGACTATCCTGACTCAATGCCACAAAATCCCATAATCCGATTAAACCAATTAACAGTACACGCATGGAACAAAATACGATAATTACACCATGTTGGATTTGCAGAAGTTTATTTGAACCACATAGGTACATAGAAACATAGAGGACATCAGTAGTGATTGCAAAATATACTACGGATCAATATCTCTAAAACCTATGTGGCCTATGTATCTATGTGGTTAATCGACATGGATAATAAGGAAACAAAAAAGGAGCCCGAGAGCTCCTTTCAGTGTTAACCTCCTCTTTTTCCAGGCGAGGTTATTGGTGTTGACGGTCGTGAACTCGGTGTCGAAACAGGAGTGCTAGCTGGGCGTTGCACTGGTGTTGGTGCCGGGTTACTTGGTGGCGGTGTATATTTTGGTTCCGTTCTTACGGGCTCTGTTCTAACAGGCTCTGTTCTCACAGGTTGTGTTTTAATCGGTTCCGTTTTAACGGGCTCAGTATAAACCGGTTTGTTGTAAACAGGTCTCACAACTTCAGGCTCTCTTACCGGTGCCGGATTTTTAACCGGTTTCACTGGTTCACTGGTTGTTGAAGAACCGGAGTTATAAGTGCGTGGATTTGTTGTTTCCACTGGCTTACTAGTTGATGCCTCGCTGTGAATCGTTCTTGAGCTTCCGTTTCCTGTTGCTTCCGGGTTTTGAGGAGTAGGTTTACTTGTCTCAGAACCAACTGATCTTGTTGATCCTCCCGGATTGTTTTCGCCTCTTGGAACGCCAGGGTTACCAGGGTTTCCTGCGGGAATTCCACCCAGTCTTACTTCAGGATAACGCTCTCTGTAGGGTTTTTGTCCCGGGTTTACGTTTGGAGTAGGAGTTCTTATCGGATCCAATTGTCTTCCTGCCGTGCGGTTTGGAATGTTTGGTTTTGGTGTTGGCTCGATACGTAAGAAGCCGTTATCGTAGATACAAGAACTTAAATCGCTTCCTGAGAATCCTCTTCGTTCACATTCTCTTTGAGCTCTTCTGTAATCGTCAGTGTTCATATCGCCCAAAGTTCGATGCACACGTGGGAATGATTCGTCCGTGAATGCCAATGTACTTTGATTGAAACCGTAGTCGAATAAGGATTCTTGCTGTGTAATGCGGTATTGTCTTGCAAAATCCTTCGCTAAAAATGCTAAGTACTCTTTTTCAAGAACTTGATCACGTTGATTAGTTGATCCGAAAACTCCCATATTCCAGTTAGAAGAAGCAATTCCTCCGTTACCGTTACGTACATCGAAATCATCTGAAGTTCTTCCGTTGGCATTTCCAAGAATTCCATCATAGGTGTCCATGCAAGGATATACTTCGACTGCAATATTATAGAATCCCATTCCACCGGATTGAGAACCATCTAGTTTTACTTTTTCTCCTGTTGGCCAGGTAATGGTATAGTTGTTTCTTCCTGAAGGTGAAATCGTTCCTCCATGCTCCAGGTAATAATTTGCTCCTTCAATATAAACCGGTTCTCCGTCAATGCGAAGTGGTGTTGAAGTGTTTCCATCGGGTTTTTCATTGGCGTAAAAACAAACGCGGTCTCCACCTACATTCATTGCTACAGCGGTATTCAATGAAAAGTCATCTGATTGATTGCGTTGGCGAACTTGTACGTTTACATTTCCACTTCCTGATTTCACGAGTGTAAACTCTCCAACAGTCTGGAAAGAATAAGCTGCTCCGTCAAACGATTTCAAATGCGGATCACCGTAAGTTCTACCCATAACAGGCTTACAATCAGGAGTTCTGCTTGTAAAGCTATTCAATCTCGACCACTGTGAACGGGATGTGCTGTCACTGGTACTAGTACTCGATCGTTGAATTTGCGATCGGACTCTTTCTTGTGTTGCGCTTGGCATTGCGCCAAACATTTCTGCGGGGGTGTATTCTTCCGGGAAATTACGATCCGGAGTTGGTTTTTTATTCGCCATAGCTTCCATTGATGAAGCCAGCCATTCACCTCGAACGGCATCCCAAGCAACCAAATCTTTTCTGATTGGTTGGAAATCTGTTCCGAAGTTTGCTTTTTCCTGTGCATTGAGTGTACCTAGCGCAGTAAGAGCGAATAATCCAAAGAATGTAACATGTTTTTTCATAACAGTTGGTTTAATTCGAGAGCAACTAAACAATAAACGTACCGAAAAACGAATAGATTGAAATTTGTTAAAATAAAAACGAATTATCATTAAATAATTTCAAAATTTAAAACTTAAGAATGTGCAAGTCATTTATTATAGACAAATAGTTAATGGTTTACGCACGATTTATACC
Source organism: Flavobacteriales bacterium UBA7666 (assembly GCA_002483265.1). GTDB lineage: Bacteria > Bacteroidota > Bacteroidia > Flavobacteriales_D > Crocinitomicaceae > Fluviicola. Next base: position 330,190 of record DLHO01000022.1, read on the forward strand.
TAAATAATTGCGTACATTTGCCCAAATAAATTAAGAAAATGAGTCTATTGACAGTTGGTAGTGTGGCATTTGATGCTATTGAAACACCATTCGGAAAAACAGATAAGATTGTAGGTGGTGCAGGAACCTTTATTGCGTTGTCTGCTTCAAACTTTATAAAAGATCAACGCATCGTTTCAGTTGTTGGAGATGATTTTCCTCAAGAAACATTGGATCTGCTTGCTTCTAAGGGTGTTGCGTTGGAAGGATTGCAAATCAAACAAGGTGAAAAAACTTTCTTTTGGTCAGGTCGTTACCACAATGATATGAATTCAAGAGATACTTTGGTAACGGAATTGAATGTATTGGGTGATTTTGATCCGATCATTCCTGAGTCTTATCAAGGAGCAGAATATTTGATGTTAGGAAACTTGAGTCCGCAAGTACAACGCCAGGTAATTGAGCGTTTGACTACAAGACCGAAGTTGATTGCAATGGATACGATGAACTTTTGGATGGATATCGCATTGGATGATTTGAAAGAAACATTGAAATTGATTGATGTATTGATTATCAACGATGAAGAAGCGCGTCAATTGTCAGGAGAATATTCATTGGTAAAAGCAAGTCGTGTGATTCGTGCAATGGGTCCAAAGACATTGATCATTAAAAAAGGAGAGCACGGAGCTTTATTGTTCCAAAACGACAATGTATTTTTCGCACCGGCTTTACCATTGGAAGATGTATTTGATCCGACAGGAGCAGGAGATACCTTTGCAGGTGGATTTATCGGATACATTGCAGCAACAGATGATGCATCATTTGAGAACATGAAACGTGCAATTATTGCAGGTTCAGCATTGGCATCTTTCTGCGTAGAAAAATTTGGAACACAACGTTTATTAGAAATTAATCATGAGGAGATTGAAGCTCGAATTGCACGCTTTATCTCTCTGACAAATTTCGAAATGTCAACTGTAGTTGGTTAAATATTTGTAAATTGAGAAACCACTAAAAGCTTTATCATGGAAAAGGCAAGTTTATTAGAGTCATTAAAAAATCTCGTGCAGCAAGAAGATGCGCTCGTTGTAGCGCGTGAGGTGAGTGAATTGCGAAATCAATTTGAGGACGCAGTTTTGGAAGAAGATCGTCAGTTCCAAATAAAACAACTGGAAGCTCAGGAAAAGGGAGAACCGGTTGAAGAACGAACGGATGATCCGGTGCGAGAAGAGTTTTATAAATTGTACAATGAATTCCGTGAGCGCAAAGGAGGATTGCAAAAGGCAAAGAAAGAAGCTGAAGAATCCAACTTACGTCGTAAAAAAGTGCTTTTGGAGCGACTCAAAGATGTTGTTGAAAAAGAAGAGAATATAGGTGCGGCAATGACTGCATACAAGGAAATCCACGATGCATGGAAAGAGGTTGGAGATATTCCGCGTGAAAAACGTCAGGATATTCAATCGGAATATTCCCGTTTATTGGAAACCTTCTTTTATCACATCAAAATTTACCGCGAATTACGCGAACACGATCTACACCGAAATCATCAATTGAAATTGGATGTAATCCGCAGAATTCAGGAATTATCTAAGGTAGAGAATCTAAAAGACGTTGAACAGGCAATTAAAACACTTCAAAACGAATGGGACGAAACAGGTCCTGTTGGAAATGAAGCTTGGGAAAGTCTGAAAAACTCCTATTGGGATGCAGTGCGCGCAATTTATGCTCGTATTCAAACATTCTATGATGAAAAACGCACTGAATTGGCTGCAAATCTGGAATTGAAAAAAGAGATTGCACAAAAAGCAGCTGAATTAGTAAAAGATTTTACATCAACCAATACAAAAGAGTGGGATACAGCAACTGCTTCCCTTTTGGCTCTTCAGGAAGAGTGGAAGAAAATCGGTTTTGGCCCCAGAAAAGAGAATGAAGAACTTTGGAAAGAATTCCGTTCTTCTTGCGATGAGTTTTTTGCTAAAAAGAAAACATTCTTTGATTCTATCAGAGGGAAGTTTGATGAAGTTGCAGCAAAAAAGCAGCAATTGGTTGATAAACTGGAAGAGTTGAAACATTCAACTGAATGGAAAAAGACAACAGATCAGATTTTGGTAATTCAAAAAGACTGGAAAACTTTGGGAAGTGCAGGTCAGCGATTTGAACAAAAATTGTGGAAGGAATTCCGTGCTGCATGTGACCATTTCTTTGAAGCAAAGCAAGCTCATTTTAGTTCTAAAGACAAAGAGTTTGAAGGCAACTTAACGCAAAAAATGGAATTGATTGACCGCATTAAAGCAGTTGCCATTCCGGAAGATAAAAAAGAAGCATTGAATTTATTGAAAGGTTTTGCAACCGAATTCAACGAGATCGGTCATGTTCCAATGAAGGAGAAGGACCGTGTTTTCAATGCGTACAAAGAAGCTTTGGATTCGCATTACAAGAAATTGAAATTGGAAGGCGCTGAGCAGGAAAAAATGTTGTTCCAGGCACGTTTGGATACCATGAAGGGGGATCCGAATGCTGAAAGAGCAATGGCGCGTGAAAAGTATGACTTACACGATAAAATAAACAAACTGAAATCGGATATTTTACAATTTGAAAACAACTTGGGTTTCTTTGCGAAATCGAAAGGTGCTGACATCTTGAAGAAAGAAGTGGAAGGTAAAATTGCAGCAGCTCAACGTAAAATTGAAGAGCTGAAAGCAAAGATTAAAATGATCCAATAATCGATGAATCGTTCCATAAATATTTTACTGATATTCTTCTCTTTTCCGGCATTTGCATTCATTATTTGTGTAGCGTTTGACATCCGGTTTTTAAATATTGCAATCGCAGATTTTCCGTTTAAATTCCATATTTTCATTGGAATTGCAACACTTTTGCTTTTATTGATCATTCGTAGATCTGTGAGCCGGTGGGTTGGCGTTAGCATGACCCGGAAACCCGAACGTTTTTTGTGGAGTACGCCCGTTTCTAAGGAGCGCAAAAAACAAGTGCGTTTGTTTCTAGCAATTGAAGGACTGATTGCACTATTTTCTATGATTACAGTCATGCTTCTTACGGATGAAGCCTGGCCGGTAGCAATCGTTTATGGAATTATGGCTCTGGATCAATTTGCATTTTTGGCGATCGCACAATCTTGGTTTCGGGTTGGAATTACGCATAAAGCGGTGGTTGTTGCAGATCGCGAAGTACGTTTATTGTTCTTTTCCGGATTGAGACGAGTAGAAACACATCAGCAGACATTGTACTTCGAATACATTGAAGATTTGCAGCTCTTTTTTCCTGTGAATTGCATTCCGGAAGGGAAATACGGAGAATTCCGTACAGCCTTGGAGGAACGTGTGAATCGTGATCGTGTATTCTTTTCTGAAGGATTTAAAACATTGAACTAATGAAAGCATTGCTGAAAAAACCAATGATACTCGGATTTTTAATTGGAGTATTGTTACTTGTTTTGTGTGTTTTCGTTCCGATTCCAATGTATGATGGAATTTTTCATTACGATCACGAACTGGTGCATATCGAAACGGAATCCAAAGTGGCTTTGAGTTATTACTTCGGTTTTGGTTTGAACAAGACGATGGCAAATGGGATATTTCCAACTAGGTTCGAATTAAAACCAATGGGTTATGCACTTTTTATTTTGATCCATGTTGGTTTGCCTGCTCTGATCGCTATCCGTTTCAAAATGAGCAATGCCAGAAAGGAAATCGAAAACTCACCTAATGAGTAAAGATTTACGAAGCTGGTTATCCTTATTCATTTTAGCACTTATTTGGGGAGCTTCATTTATACTGATGAAGCGTGGGATGTATGATGAAAACGGCAGACATATTTTTTCTGATTCACAAGTAGGCGCAATGAGAATGGCAATTGCAGGTTTGGTCATGCTGCCTTTCGGAATAATGAATTTACGGAAGATCAAACAGTGGAAACAAGTCCTTTTTTTACTGCTTGTTGGTACTTGCGGTAACTTTTTTCCAGCCTTTTTATTCACATTCGCTGAAACTAAATTATCCTCCGGATTAGCCGGAATGCTCAATAGCTTTACTCCTTTTTTTACATTGATCTTAGGCTTTTTATTCTTTAAGCAGAAAATCAGATTGAAGCAAGTAATTGGTTTGTGTATTGCTTTTGGTGGAATTTGTATTCTGGTTGGAATTTTGAACAACGCCCCACTTGAAATTTCCCTTTTACACGTTGGAGCAATTTTACTGGCTACCGTCATGTATGCAACCAGTTTAAATACGATTAAATACAAACTCAGCGAGTTTAAATCTTTAGAGATTGCTTCGCTCTCCTTTACATTTATGGCAATTCCGGCTTGGATTGTGATGCTCTGTTTGGATACAACTACCGTTCTGAAAACAAATGAACATGCATTTGAAGCTTTGGGTTATATCAGTATTTTGAGCATTTTCGGAACGTGTTTGGCGTTGCTGCTATTCAATCAGATCATTGCTTTGAAATCACCCATGTTTGCCAGTTCAGTGACCTACATGATTCCGATTGTTGCAGTGATATTGGGTGTGCTTTGGAATCACGAGCAGTTTCATGTTTCTCAGTTTTTAGGAATGGTGGTAATTGTTGGAGGAGTTTATTTGGTGAACTCTAAACAGAAGAGGTGAAAGGGAATTATCAATTATTAATTATCAAGGTGAAAAATCTTCTTGATAATTAAGTCATTCATAATTGATAATTAGTTTGAATCAAACAGTTTTCTTTCGAAACCACTTTCCTGCATCGATATAGAACAAGCCTTTCACCGAAAACGAATTCAAATAAGGATTGTCGAACAAATTGCGGAATGTCTTGAAGTAACCGTAATCCAGTCCATTTTTTGAGGCGTAAATATTGTACTTCCAAACAAAACGGATTTCACTTCCCGGATAGATTACCCAACGTAAATCAAAATCAACGGTAAAGGCATTGAAACTGGTGTTGTGGTAACTTTGACCTAGGGAATCTACTCCGGAATAAGAGGAAGAACGGTAGCTTCCATTGTCTGATAATTCCATAAAGGATTTATAAGAAACTTCCTGCCAGTAATGATTGAAGCGCAGTTTTAAACGGAATGTTTTTGTGAAGGTATAATCTAGCGAAATGGAATTCGTGACGATCCAGCGTTCCCGATTCCCCAAAATGATCTGATCGGTATAGTTGGTGTCTGTTACACGCACATAACCGAAGTTGTGAAAGTAACGCTGAACCGTTGAACTCAAAACGGTGAAAACCTTTGGTGCGATTCGAATGCGTGGACTGATGTTTAAATCGACATTCGACATGCCTTTTCGCTCAAAAACGCGGTGATATGCATAGAAATCTAATGCGAATCGTTTAGAATAATCGCTTGAGTAAAAGCCGCCGTATTGAAAGGATGCCGGGAAATGAACTGGAATTCCAAATACACGGGATTCAAAAAAGTCACGCTCTCCCAATGGATAATAATTTAGGGAAACTCCGGTGGAAAGAAATTTTTTGGTGGTGACAATGTATTCGGTATTAATTGACCAATAACCGAGTTTTGTGGGTTTGTATAAGTATTCAAGATTACTTTCTGCAGAGAAGTTTCTGCGCAAAAGTCTTTTTGTGGCTTGGTATCCCGTCCAGCGATAACGGCCATAAAAACCTAAAAAGTTATTGCGTGGCAAAAAACCGAGTTCGGTTGGGTTGTAATTATTGTCGCTGTCGTAGTAATCAATGTTGAATTGGTTTACTCCTTTTACTTTTTGAAAACTGATGGAAGAAGCACGGCCAACGCTCACTTTGTTTCCGGAAGAATTAACTGAAACTTGCGTATTTGCTGAAATACTGTAGACTTTTGATTTATTGAATACCAAGCCTTGCAGGGTGCTGACGTTGGAAATTACGTCAATCTCGGGTCTTAGAACATTCGTGTTCAAAAGCGAAATATTTGCGTTGTTTTTCAGGTTTTGAGACAGAACGAATACGTTGTAATTGGAAACTGGGTGAGCCAAAATTTTGTATTCATTTCCTAACGAATCTTCGTAGTGGAGAAAGGATCTGTTTTCAATCGCGTTAAATACACCAATTCCCAAACCTCCTTTTGTTCGACCGGAAATCTTTAAAGCATTTATTAATTGGCCTCTGTCGGGAATGGTGTTGACTTTGTTATTCGGATCTTGTGCTGCTGAATCGAGTGCTTGTTCTTTGAGGTAACTTTCCGCACCAATTCGTCGTGAATAGAACAGGTCTCCGATTCCGAATAAATCCATTCCTTCCAAAAAGAAAGGTCTGTTTTCCGGGTAGCGAACTTCAAAAGGAGAGAGGTTTAACACCAAACGATCCGAAACAGTTTGCCCGAAATCAGGAATTAAGGTGGCATCTAAAGTAAAGGATTCACTCAATCCCACTTTCATATCCATTCCGAATCGCGGTCTGAATCCCCAGTTTTGTGATTGCGAATTTTCATCGTAACTGTCTTCCAGATACATGGTGGAATAAGGTGAAAAGGAAAGTCTTAATGGATTCCCTAAGTTTTCGATTCCTTTGATAGAACCACTTTGTGCAATTTCGCCATATTGTTGTGGATCTACGGCAGACCAATGAGAAGTTTCGCGATTTCTTCGCACATTTCGCACATAATTGATCTTCCAATTTTGAATTAGTTCTTTTGGAAAACGCAATTGAGTCAATGGAATTCTGATTTCAATGCTCCATCCTTCAGCAATTCGCTTGACTTTACTTCTCCAAACTGCATTCCAGGAGTAATCTTCTTCGGTTTGATTGATAATGGCATCCAGTTCCGTTCCGGCAGCTGTTACATAAAACCCGAAGGCATTTTGTCCGGCTCCATAAGGATCAATTAAGACACCAAACCAATCTGCATTTCCGAAATCATCTCTTTCGGATAGAAAAGCGATAATAGAGTCCGGTTGATTGTCGGTCAGTTTAGCACCGATATAAATGTATTGATCGTCATATAAAAACCTGACTTCACTCTTATACTTACTGGCAACTCCGGGATCCGGATAATTGATAATGAAATCGCCTGCTGCCTCAGCTTCATCCCAAGCCACCTCCAAGAGCATTCCGTCTAAAGAAATGGCATGATTTGTCCGCTTTCCTGAAACCGTTTTTTGCGCCAGAAAAGAAAATGAAATCAGAATAAAAGTTAGAAGTATCCAGTAGCTCAATTTCACCTGACAAAATTCGTTATTTTTGATAATATAAAGTCATATATATGTCAGGAATAAACTTTCTAAGTCGCTTTGCCTATTTTTTGTTGATTGTTGTCTCAGTTACTTCCTGCGGTCTGAAGTATGTTCCCGGCCCGAGTCTGGAAGATTTAGCAAGAAATCGGAAAGAAAGTCTGGAACAGCAATTAGCGCACGATTTTGCTGCAGTGAACAAAAAGTATGTGGGGTTAACTTATGGAGAAGAAGTGGTGGTGAAACCGATGTCTTATCAGCGTTTGGATTCTCTTTTTGAAGTGAAATACCGAATGAGTAAAAGCGGAATGTCGACGAAGGAAATTGATCCCTTGATTGAAAATCAGAAGATGGTTTTGCTTTCTGATACAACGGAAGTGCTTTACATGGAAACACATTGGTTTGAATTGATTCAGGATACGACTTGTGAATTTATAATAGCTCAATGCTTTTTAAATAATCGCAACGTGCTTCGTAAAATGGATTTTATCGATGAATTTCAAACAGGAATTTCGAATCAGGTTTGGGCAGAAAAATACATGAAAGAAGAATGGCTGACCCGTGATTTGGGATATACATCGAATGATGATCTGAGTTTTTATTCGATGATGAAGAACAAAGAATTTAGTCTGAAAGGCGAAGAGAAAAATCAATTTATTCAAAATCTTTTCCTGGTAATGCGCTTTGCGAGTGAGGCTAAAAGTACGGCGGCCCAAGGAATCGTGCTCAAATTGGCAGCACGTCAAATGAAAAATGAAATTCCGAATTTCAAAGCTGCAGATTATGTTTTTTCATTCAAAATAGTGAATAACCTGCAATTGAAGCAAGATCTCTATGTGGTTGAAGCAGTTTCTCAAACGGATAAAAACGTTGTGATCACCAGAAGGTATGATTTGTTCTTTATGCCGGTAAACTAATTGATAATTTAAAATGGAAAATTGAAAAGTCTTTTCAATTCGTGCAGGGGTTATAAATTTCATCTTCAAGAGGCAAATTAAGAATCTTATCAATTTTCAATTCTCCATTCTTAGATTGAGATACAAAATGGCTTAATCTTCTCATCCTTATACACATAATGCTGAAGCCGTTGAGAGAGTAATTCCTTTTGATGTTTGTGTTCAGGAGTTCCACTCATTTGATAATTGAATTCACGAGAATCAATGGTGAATTTCCATCCGTTTTTTTCCTTGTAAAACGAAATTTCTGTTCCATCTAAGAATAAGTTGTTTTCGGACTTCAGAATAATGGATCGGCTCAGGCTTAGCCCGGAATCCCGAACCGCGTTTTTAAGTGTTTGAAGGATCTGTCTATTCTTGGGTATGTCTTCAGCAAAAGTGATGATTTTTCCTTTGTACTGAATGATGCCGCAAAATGATTTGTTTGAAAAGACCATTAATTCATCTTTTTCAAATTTTACTTCCCTTTCCCAGGAAATAAAGAGCATACACAATGCTAATCCGGTCAGTGCAATTTTCGGAAGGATCTGTTGGATGAGTAATTTGTGAAAGCAATATCCAATCAGTACCCCAAGGATCAGAAATTGAGCAAAATTGAGTTCAAATCCACCGGAAACTCCTCCGGGAATTTCGTCTACTAGTTGAATTCCAACAACCAAAGCCTGCAGAGAAAGCGCTGTTAGGAAAATGATCAAAGAATTGACATATGGAATCCATGCGGCGAAGATGAGAATGATTAAGAAGAGCAAAACAATAAATCCCAGCAGCATCACGACGATGTTTGAAAGTAGGAAGTAATTCGGAAACTGATGAAACCAATAGAGCATAAATGGAGTTGTTGCAATCGTAGCTGCAATTCCAACAGCACTTCCTTTCCAGATCCAATCCAGCCATTTCTGTTTGAAGTAGATCAGCTGGTAAATGGGATTTTGGAAAAGAATGATACCAATCAAAGCAACATAAGACAATTGAAAACCAATGTCGAATAAGTAATATGGATCGTACATCAATAGTACAATTGCAGAAAGTATGAGGTTATTCATTCCGTTATTTTTCCTGCTCAATACTTGTCCAAGAGCCAGAATACTAAACATCACCACTGCCCGGATAACGGATGGGGAAGCTCCACTCAATAAACCAAATGCCCAGATTAGAACAACTGAAAAAAGAATGGCTTGTTTCTTTGAAATCCATCGGCTAAAGAAACCGAGGATATATTGGAAGATAATCAGGATGATTCCCACATGTAGGCCTGAAACTGCAAGAACGTGCATTGCTCCAGTATTTGAAAAGGAATCCAATACTTCCGGATCGATGTCTGCTTTATTTCCCAATAGCAATGCTACTCCAATTCCTGCAACCGATTCCGGAAGCCAGGATTTGAGTTTGTTTCCAATTTGATCTTGCCATTTCGAAAAGAAAACAGTCACATTTTCCCTTGAACCAATCTTTGCAATGCGATTCGAAGCTATAAAAGCCCTTCCAATATAATGATGCGTTTCATAGTAATATTCGGCATCAAAACTTCCCGGATTAGCCTCATTTCTAAAAGGGTCAATTTGCGTGTTAAAAGCAAGAAAGTCACCAATCACATACTTGCCTTCCAGTGTGTCTAGTGTCAGAATGATATTTCCCTGAGAAACAATTTGCCTGCTTCCGACTACAGATTTTTCAAGCGAAAGATGAATGGTTTGATATCCCGATTCGGAAATTTTACATTTAAATACCGTTCCAAAGTTCACCCGATCGGATACTTCGTTTAGTTTGGAAGTGTTTTCGTCAATTATTTCCAGTTTACAAAAGCCAATCAGAACAAAAAGCAAGCTGAAAGCAATAACAGTTGTAATCTTCGGAAAAGATCGGGATTTGAATAAATGGTTAAAAACCAGAGAGAGAATCGTAAGGGTGAATGCGGCCGTGATAGTCAATCCGATTACGTCCGAATTTCCACCTGAAACAAACGAAAGGAGAATACCCAGAATGAGTCCTATTGAAATTGGTAATAGTGGCATACGTGTCCAGCGGTTTGTATTAAAACAATACTAATCTAATAAATTGTTAGATAGATAACACCCCAAATTAATTTTTCTTTGTTTCTTTACAATCAAAACTTTACAAACCAAATTATGTTGAAACTGAATTATTTTGTACCTGCTTTTGCTCTGACGCTAAGCCTGGCATCCTGTGGAGGAGGTGAGACTGAAAAGAATGAGGTCACTAACGTAGAAACTACTGATGCATCAGATGACTCTTCTGATGATGATTATGTATTACCTCCGCCAATAAGTATTGCGAATGCATTTCAAGGTGCAGGTTTGCCCTATGTTGCAGGTAAAACGAATCCGATAGCAGATGCAGATAAGTATTCTGTAAAAATTGATCAATTGATGAATTTGGGAGTTTACTCAACCGATTTGGCATATTGTGCAATCAACTCGAAAACACAGGAAGCTCGTGAGTATTTGGTGGTTATCCAAAAGATGGGATCAAAAGTAGGGTTGGAAAGTGTTTTTTCTGATAAAGAATTGATCGAGAAATTTGATAAAGGATTGGGTGATGTGGAAGCATTAAAGGATCTTATTTATGAAATTCAGGATAAATCTGATGAGTACATGGAAAACAATGACCTGAAGTATCTTGGAGCTATTCAGTTTTCCGGTTCATGGATCGAAGGAATGTATTTGGGAATCGATAATGAAAAAGATAAGGCAGAAATAGGAAAGTTGTTGGTTGAACAAATGAGCTTGCTGAAAAATATCATTAAAGGATTCAAGAGTCACCCTGCGCAGGAAGATGCTCGCTTGAAAGAAGTGATCAAAATGTATGAAGGTATTTTGAACAAATATGAAGGTATGGCTTCCGTAAAGAAAGCATCCAAAAATATCAATCGTGAAACGCCGGAATTGACAGAAGCTGAATACCAGGCTTTGGCAAAAGAAGTGAAAATGGTACGTTCAAATATTGTTAAACCAGGGAAATAATTTTTTATGATAAAGCTATTCAAATTCACCCTTCCACTTGTCATTTGTTTATTATGGATCGGATTAGTATCCGGAGGAAATGATAATGTACTGGAAGCTCAAATGAGCACTTTGAAACAAGAGTGTAAAGAGATGATCAAAGGAACGCGTTACGAAGGTTCCAAGATAACATACTTTACGGCTGGTGCTTCTAAGCAGGTTAAAAGCATCGAAGTTTATACATTCCTGTTAGACGAATATAAATTTGCGATTAGTGCAAAAAAATGCAGCGCTTCATTGACGATCAAGATCTATGATGCTCCTGCTGATAATAACGAGCGAGTTTTGATCAGGGAGTTTAAAAAAGCTCAGGGTAAAAACCTGAAATTCAGCACGACAGAATTAAATGATGCATACGTAGCTAAAGTTCCGGATGCGGATCGTTTAAGAAATATTCATATCGAGTATTCAATTGGTTCCGGAAAAGGAACAAAAGAAGGTATCGTTTTAGTTTACGGTATCGAACCATAAATCGCGGAAATGAGGCTTATTTCATAGATAAAGCCTATTTTTGCACTAAATTTTATAAGTGATGATTAATGTAACTCTTCCTGATGGATCAGTTAGACAATACGAAGCAGGAGCAACAGCATTGGATGTTGCTCTTAGCATTTCTGAAGGATTGGCTCGTAACGTATTGGCAGCCAAAGTGGATAATGTGGTAATTGACGCAAACCGTCCATTGACCAGTGATTGTGCATTGCAGTTACTGACCTGGAATGACGTAGAAGGGAAATCGACCATGTGGCACTCTTCAGCACACTTAATGGCAGAAGCTTTGGAGTTTTATTATCCGGGAATTAAATTGGCAATCGGACCTCCGATTACGAATGGATATTACTACGATGTAGATTTTATGGATTATACTTTTAAGGAAGAAGATCTGGATAAAATCGAACAAAAAATGAAAGAGCTTGCAAAGCTAAAGAATCCTTTTGTACGCAAAGAGGTTTCTAAGGCAGATGCATTGGCTTATTTCACGGAGAAAGAAGACCCTTACAAGTTGGAGTTGATCCAAGATTTACCGGATGGTTCCATTACTTTTTATACACAAGGTAATTTTACGGATTTATGCCGTGGACCTCATATTCCGGATACAGGATTCATTAAAGCTGTGAAGTTGATGTCCATTGCCGGTGCTTACTGGCGTGGCGACGAAAAGAATAAGCAATTAACGCGTGTTTATGGAATTACTTTCCCTAAGCAAGCTGAATTGACTGAATACCTGGAGAAAGTGGAAGAGGCAAAACGCCGTGACCACCGTAAATTGGGGAAAGAATTGGAGTTGTTTACGTTCTCTCAGAAAGTAGGGCAAGGTTTGCCATTGTGGTTGCCGAAAGGAGCTGCATTGCGTGAACGTTTGGAAAATTTCCTGAAAAAAGCACAGCGTAAAGCAGGATATGAGCAGGTAATTACTCCGCATATCGGAAACAAAGAATTGTATGTGACTTCCGGTCATTACGAGAAATATGGAGCAGATTCGTTTCAGGCAATTAAAACTCCGGATCCGGATGAAGAGTTCTTATTAAAACCAATGAACTGTCCGCATCACTGTGAGATCTTTAAAAGCAAACCGCGTTCGTACAAAGACTTACCGGCTCGTTTTGCAGAGTTTGGTACGGTTTACCGTTATGAGCAAAGTGGAGAATTGCATGGCTTGACTCGTGTTCGCGGATTTACGCAGGATGATGCGCATATTTTCTGTACGCAGGATCAGGTGAAGGAAGAGTTCAAGAAAGTAATTGATCTGGTGCTGTATATTTTCAAAACATTGGATTTCCAAAATTTCAAAGCCCAAATTTCTTTGCGTGATCCGGATAATCCATCCAAATACATCGGTTCTGATGAAAATTGGGTGAAAGCTGAGAACGCGATCATTGAAGCGGCTGCAGAGAAAAACCTGCCAACAATTGTTGAATTAGGTGAAGCAGCATTCTACGGCCCGAAACTGGATTTCATGGTTCAGGATGCTTTGGGAAGAGAATGGCAGTTGGGAACAATTCAGGTGGATTACAATTTACCTGAACGTTTTGAATTGGAGTATACAGGAGCTGACAACCAAAAACACCGTCCGGTAATGATTCACCGTGCGCCATTTGGTTCGATGGAACGCTTCGTTGCTGTATTGTTGGAACACTGTGCGGGAGACTTTCCGTTGTGGTTAGCAACAGAGCAAGTTGCAATCCTACCGATCAGTGATAAATACAACGATTATGCGAAAGATGTTTTGGAATTGCTAAATAATTCCGATATTCGCGGATTCGTTGATGACCGTAACGAAAAGATAGGCAAGAAAATACGTGAGGCGGAACTGAAAAAAATCCCATTCATGCTGGTTGTTGGAGAGAAAGAAGCTGAAGAAAAGCAAGTATCTGTAAGACAGCGTGGAGAAGGAGATAAAGGTTCAATGACAATAGATGCTTTTGCAGCTATAGTAAACCAAGCGATAGAAAAAGAATTGTCGACAAATGTTTAATAAACTGAATGAGAAAAGACAGTAGAAAACCAGTAAGAAAAGAAAATAACGACGAGCACAAAATAAACGGGAAGATCACCGCTCGTGAAATTCGTTTAGTTGTAGAGGGAGAAGAACCGCAAGTATTGACTTTGGCTGCAGCATTGCAATTAGCTGAAGAGCAAGATTTAGACTTGGTAGAGATCTCTCCAAATGCCGTTCCTCCGGTTTGTAAGATTATGGATTACCGTAAATTCTTATATAACCAAAAGAGAAAACAAAAGGAATTAAAAGCGAAGCAAAGTAAAGTAATCTTGAAAGAGATTCGTTTTGGTCCGAATACGGATGATCATGATTTTCAATTTAAATTGTCGCATGCTCGTAAGTTCTTGGAAGAGGGTTCAAAAGTGAAGGCATATGTGTTTTTCCGTGGTAGAACAATTGTTTTCAAAGACAGAGGTGAAATCTTGTTATTGAAATTCGTTCAGGAATTAGCTGATTTGGGTACATTGGAACAAATGCCAAAATTGGAAGGGAAGAGAATGATTGTGATGATCAACCCTAAAAAGAAGTAAAAATTAAAAATTCAAAATGCAAAAAGGATCATATTTTTTGAATTTTGCCTTTTGAATTTTGAATTATAGATTTGATAAAGTGTTCATTTTTTAAAAAAAGAGAAAAATGCCAAAAATGAAAACAACATCCAGTGCAAAGAAGAGATTCACTGTAACTGGGTCTGGTAAGATCAAGAGAAAACACGCTTTCAAAAGCCACATTCTTACGAAAAAAACCAAGAAGCAAAAACGTAATTTGACTCACGCAGGTTTGGTTCACCAATCAGATTTGTCGAATGTTAAATTAATGTTGAATATGAAGTAATCCCAGCGTTGCGCTAGGATTTAAACTTCGGTATTGTTAACCAAGTAATGAGTACAAAGTCAGTTGAAAAAATACTGCACTCCTTATTAAAAACGAAAAAGTTATGCCAAGATCGGTAAATCACGTTGCTTCAAGAGCTCGCAGAAAGAACTTTATGAAGTTGGCCAAAGGATACTACGGCCGTAGAAAAAATGTTTGGACAGTAGCAAAAAATGCTATTGAAAAAGGATTAAATTATGCTTACGAAGGTCGTAAGCAAAAGAAAAGAAATTTCCGTTCATTGTGGATCACGCGTATCAACGCAGGTGCACGTATTCACGGAATGAGCTATTCTCAATTCATGGGAGCTGTAAACAAAAGCGATATCGAATTGAATCGTAAAGTTTTAGCTGACTTAGCAATGAACCACCCTGAGGCGTTCAAAGCTGTAGTTGACTCTGTGAAAAAATAAAAATCGAAAAATACACTTTATCAATAGAAAAGGCGATTCGTAAGAGTCGCCTTTTTTTGTGCTTATTCTTTTGAAAAGCCTTATTTTAGTAGAGATTTATAGAACACACCATGACAAAGCAACTATTCTTTTTAATCCTGCTTATTTTTTCATCCAGTACCTCATTTGGTCAACTTTCCAATCTTGTGAAATGCGATTCGATAACTTATCCGATTCACAAGAATAATATTGGTAAGATTGCCTTTATGGGAAAAACCATTCCGATTGAAGTGTTTAAGGAATCCGACTTTCTAACGAGTTTTGAATTGAAGGAGAAAACTGATTTGAATATCCGGGTTTTTATGGGGAATTCATTAACCAATTACTTGCATTTGCTTTCACCTCAATTAGCTGTCGATGACCTTGTCAAAAATGGAAATTACCAATTTACTTTTCTGGTTGATGGCAAAAAGATATATGAAGAGAATCTGAATACCGGAGCGGGAAGTGCTGATAGCAAAAATCAAAGAACGGTTTTTCGTATTCCATTTATCAGTTCTTCTGATGAAGATTCATGGGGTCGGTTTCTATGGAATCGGTTTTTCATAACTGGTGGTGGGCAGGACGCATTAACAAGCGGAACACACGTGCTCAAAATAGAAATCAGGCCTTATCTGAAGCTAACGGAAGTTTTGGTTGGAGAACTCATTGCTGAAGGACAAATCAATATAGTGGTTCCGGAAGTGAAGGTCGATGAAAGATTGACCCGAGTCCAATCAATCAAGCCTCTAAAAGATTGGACGCTGTCAAGCGATCAGTTAGATACGGCGAAAATAGAAATGCTGAACAAAAAGATTATCACAAAGGATTACAAAGACATTACAAGTATCGTGGTGATCAAAGATGGAAAGCTGTTGTTGGAAGAATATTTTAATGGAGCTAAAAGAAATACACTTCACGATACACGATCTGTCGGTAAAACGTTTGCATCGACTTTAATGGGCATAGCAATTCGGGATGGGTATATCAAAAGTGAAACACAACAATTAAGTGCATTTTACGACTTGAAGAAGAATCAAAATTATTCACCGGCCAAAGATAGTATTCAACTCAAAGATCTATTGACAATGAGTTCGGTGCTTACTGGCTTGGATACGGATCCACAATCTCCGGGAACCGAAGAGAACATGTATCCGACTCCAAATTGGGTCGATTTCACCTTAAATCTTCCGGTAGATGCAACAAAATTGGAGGAAAAGAGATGGGAATATTTTACAGCTGGTGTTGTTGTTTTGGGAGATGTTGTTCATAAATCGGTTCCGAATGGATTGGAGAAATATGCAGCTAAAAACTTATTTCAACCACTTGGAATTACCAGCTACAAATGGCAGTTTACTCCTCAAAAAGTAGCAAATACAGCCGGAGGTTTACGGATGCGATCTTTGGATTTTGCTAAATATGGGCAGCTTTATCAAAATCAGGGAATTTGGAATGGACAACAGATTTTACCAAAAGATTGGGTCGAAAAAAGCCTTTCTCATCAAATGCCTATTGCGAAGGATGAATATTATGGTTACTTGTTTTGGAATAAAACTTATCAAGTGGAAGGGAAAGCGTATGAAGTGTATTACTGCAGCGGAAATGGTGGGAATAAGGTCATTGTGTTCAAAGATCTGCCATTGGTAATGATCATCACTGCAACGGCTTATAACACACCTTATTGCCATTCTCAAGTGGATTCGATGATTCGGAATTATTTGATTCCGGCGGTTGTGAAGTAAGTAATCTTAGTCTGCGAAATACGGATATACATCCCGTATTGGCAGGACAAGTTGTGTCTATTTACTCAGTATTATTGATGGATTATTCAATAAAATGCAGATTCGGATTCACCAGGTAAATTGCAGTAATAAGCTGTTTTCTATTTTTTACCAGATTTATTTTGTTTTTGGTAAAACCCAAAACCGAAAATGGAACCATACTATGCATCGGAAAATAAAAATTGGCTGAATACTTTTTGCTTGCTTGATGGGTGAAAAAAACAATACTTCCTTGTGCGCCCCTTTTATTATAAACTCTTACCGATACAATTTCTTTAAAAGGAATACGAAAGATTTCCTGCCCGTTTCGTTCTCGAATAATGGTTTCATGTTCTACATAATAGTCATCCTGAAGTCTTTTCCTGTAGGATAAATAGATCATCAAGGATTGAATCATCAGACAAGTAAGAATCAAACCTGCAATGATAATTACTGCCGAATTTTTAAAACGACTGTGCAAGGAAATGTTGTAGACGGCAAATGCTATAGGGTAAATATAGAGAATGCAGAAGATATAAATAAAATCCTCTAAGCGAAATACAAATTTCTGATTAGTTTCAATAGGTATCCTCATTGTTTTATTTACCATGGTATAGGAAGGATAAGTGTACTCTTATCCCCAAATTTAAAAATTAGTTATCGGTTGAGTAATTTCGGTATTACTTGCTGATACACTTCATTCGCAATGATTCCATTGTGACCTTGTCCGGTAAGGATAACTAAGGTGTCTGCAGATTTGAATTCTTTTTCCAGTTTGATTGATGAACCGACATAAATTCCACGGTCTTTGTCTCCATGAAAGATTGCGACTGGCATACTGCATTTCTTCAGGTATTCGTTTGTTTTTAATTGATACCTTAAGATGAATGTTGGTGCTATCGGATATTTGTGACGCATCAGATCCCTTAGGTTATAGTATGGCGCGTGAAGGATCAATAATCGTGGACTGTTTTCTGAAGCGACCCTTGCCGCAAAACCTGTTCCGATCGAATAACCCAAAACAAGAATCTTATTTTCAGGATACAATTTCTTTAGTTCGTTGTAAGCCGTTTGAACGTCTTGGTGAGTTTGTTCTTCTTCGGTAATAGAACCTTCACTTTTCCCATAACCTCTGTAATCCAGCATAAAGACATCGTAATGGAGTGTCGTAAATGTTTCTGCTACGATTCCGCAAGAATTGATGGATCCGGAATTCCCATGCAAATAGAAAATCAATCCTTTTGAATCCGGAACTTTAAATAGAATCCCGCTCAAATTGGTTCCGTCTATTGCCTGAATATTTTTCTCTTCAAAGGGCTGATCAAATTTGAATTCAAATGCATTGTCCAGTTTCTGTGGAGAAAAAATCAGGTTCTCCTGAAAGAAATAGAGCAGGATACATCCGGCTGTATAGATTACAACAAGTACAATTGCGGTTCTTAGGAGGAATTTTTTCATATCAAGCTTTCTTGATTTTTGAAATAGTTTCCCCAATCGATTTGCTTGGTTTATCCATATCTTTTATTGCAAAGTCTATCGCTTCTTGGACTAAAGCTTTGACCTGCTCATTCCGATAGTCACTTGGCTGTTTCACATCGATATGTCGAATCAAGTTTCCTGTTCCGGTTAATAGTTTATGTGGATCTTTTAGCAGATTTCCCTTGTTAAAACCCAAATTCAGGTGATTGGTGTAAATGGGCAGCATACAAAAAGCGTCCGAAAGTTTGTCAGAAATAGAAAAAACGGAAGTGAGCGCATGAGTATGATACAAGAGTTCATTGCTTTCAGGAGCCAATTCCAGTATGTACTCTCTTAAGTCAGAAAACAGATCAATCACTGTTTGATCCTTCAAGTCCAATAAAGATTGAAAGTCGGAGGGTAGAGGTCTTGCTTTTGCCATTTCTAATCTATTTATTTCGCTGCTGTCTTCAAAACAATCCGTGCAAACTTTCAAGTCAAAGTTGCTTCTGGGACTAAAATTGAAACAACTAGAATTTCAATGGTTCGTATTGGCTATAATTTGACAAACTTTTTTGTAGCCAGAAAGTTTTTGTCTGCATCATATACCGATAGATAATAAATGCCGGTATTTAATGTTTCCATATCCAATGTTGTTTTCGGATTTTGTTCCTTGAACTGTTTGATCACTTTGCCTTCGGAAGAATAAATAACATAGCCTACATTTTGCTGTGAACCCAAAAAATTGGTTTCAAGTGTTGAATATACCGGGTTTGGCGAAATCTGAAAAGTTTCAACGTTTGTTTCTTCAAGACCTAAAGGTGGTGTAATTGCAATGTAGATATTATCATACATCAAACCGTCTCTATTGGTTTGATTTCCGTCGCTTGTGAATGTAAAGCGCCATTGGATGGTTGTCCCTGCAGGAATAGCCAGATAAGATCCTAAATTCCCCAAATTAATGGAACGATAAATCCAACCATTTGAGCTACCAGATAGGGTTGGAGGAATAGTTCCATTCGGTCCGGAAAGATCCCAGTCTAAATAAGAACCATAAGTTGGGTCGTTCACGTTCAATAAGTTAATCCATGTAGTGCCATTGTCAGGGGAAAATTCAATTGTACCATAATCTGTGAGCGTGTCTGAATCTACATTGTAATCAAATTTAAGGTGAAAATTTGCCCAGTGGATTGAATTGGAAGGCTCATAGGTTGTATATGAGATGGCAAATGCCGAAGTATTATTTACTGGATAAGTATCCAGTGTATCTGTTACAATTGCTCTTAAAGAGTTAAAACCTGTCGTAAAATTTGTTTTTTGGGGTTGGCCTATTTCCCAAACATTGTTAGGTGTGTTTTCAATCGTAAATATGGATTCAGGATTTGCTTGAGAGTCCTCGCAATTTGTGTTTGATTCAAAGCAATAGCTAGTAACCAAAATTTGACTTTTTGCAGAAAAAATCAAAGAAAATAGGATTAAAAGCGTTACGGCAGTTGTTTTCATTAGGTGTCTTTTAATTATGTAAAGTATTCTTATTCTATAAAGGTAGTTGAATTATTTGACAGTATATTTATTGGTTTTTCAAAATAATCCGCGCAAACTTCCAAACCCCGACAGTTTTCCGGTTGAAGTTCAATACATAGAGCAATTCGCTGTTCATCAGTTCTGGCTTCACGATTTGAACATAAGTTTCCAATTTGCTTGAAAGATGTTTCAATTGAAGGACTTGTTCGCTGCTGATATAATCAAAAACACTAAGTGTTGCATTGTCTTCTCCTCCCCAATCTGTCGATAATTCGAAACTCAATGTATCTCCTTCGGAAACTTCCAGCTCCAGGAGTTGGGAACCACCTTCATAACTCGTCGCTACCAGTTGATGATTCACATAGATGCGTATTTCGTCCAGACTATCGGCATAGATCAGATTACTAAACAATAGGATGATACCGAGAAAAATGTGTTTCATGGGTTAAAAGCTGTTTCAGTTAAGACTTAAAAACAAGATACTAATAATTTGATTGTAACGAAATAATAAACAGCCCAAAAAATAGATACCATGGTAATGGTTCGCTATATGGCGAATTAGCGAATTGGCGAATTGGCAGATTTTGAAACTGTAAATGAAGGATGTCGAAAAAAATGAATATGAAAAGTTGTTCGTAAATCCTTTACGTGGTTAATAACTATTTTTGCCTTGTTGATTAATTATTAATCATTTTTAGATTTAAAAATAATCAAATTAGTAATTTTGTAGTCGGAACTAAGTTACAACTTAGTTCCTGTTCGGAAACGTTATGCAGTCGTAAATTTTAAAAAAATACGAGACATGAACGAACAACAACGAAGCATTGTCCACATGGATTTAGACACCTTTTTTGTCTCCTGTGAACGCTTGGAAGACAGCCGCCTGAATGGAAAGCCAATCTTAATTGGTGGAGCATCCGACCGTGGAGTAGTAGCTAGTTGTAGTTACGAGGCCCGGAAATATGGAATTCACTCTGCAATGCCCATGAAAATGGCAAGAGAACGCTGCCCGGAAGCAATTGTAATTAGTGGAAATTCTGCCAATTACACCAAATACTCCCGGATGGTCACAGATATTATTCAGGAGTCAGTTCCAGTGGTAGAAAAATCATCCATTGATGAATTCTATATGGATCTTTCGGGAATGGATCGCTTCTTTGGATGCTATAAATATGCGGGTGAACTGCGGAATAAGATTATGAATGAAACCGGACTTCCCATTTCTTTTGGAATGTCAGTCAATAAAACAGTTTCAAAGATCGCAACCGGAGAAGCCAAACCCAATAATCAGATGAATATCATCGACGGAGCAGAGAAATTGTTTTTAAATCCGCTGTCGGTTCAGAAGATCCCGATGGTTGGACTGAAAACTTATCAGATGCTTTGCAATTTGGGAGTGAAACGCATCGGAACCATTCAGCAAATGCCGGTGGAAATGTTGGAAAGCGTACTTGGACAAAACGGAATTGCGATTTGGAAAAAAGCACAGGGGATTGACACGAGTCCGGTGATTCAATACAGCGAACGAAAATCGATCTCCAGTGAGCGCACATTTGAGAAAGATACAATTGATGTTGTTCGATTGAAAGCGATTGTTTTTGCACTAGCCGAGAATTTAGTATTCCAGTTGCGGAAAGGGAAAAAAGTCTGCGCCTGTGTTACGGTGAAGATCCGTTATTCCGATTTTCAAACAAAGACCTTACAGCAACGGATTCCGTATTCGGCCGCGGATCATGAGATCATTCCAATTGTGATGAATCTCTTTGAAAAATTACATAATCGAAGACTTCTGGTGCGTTTGGTTGGTGTACGAATGAGTGAACTGGTGCATGGAAATTATCAGATGCGTTTGTTTGATGAAGGTTCCCAGCTGGCGACTCTATATCATTCAATGGATGATATTCGAGAGCGTTTCGGCGAACGGGCAATCCAGCGTGCAGTCGGCATGCAGATGAAGAGAATCGGACATTTCAATCCTTTTCGGGGAGAAACTCCAGTGATAGTTGCAAACCGGATTGTCTAACATTTTTACCGAAGAGAGAAAAATGGGAACGGAATTATCGAATATCCGAAGCAAACAGGGTTTCAACTTCACAGGAAAACAAGAGAATAAAATGAATTAAAGCAAAACCAACCACTAATCACACCTTTTGTTGCCCTCTGTTCACTAACAACTACCAACCACCACCAAGGCCTAACGCCTGACCACGAATGAACAGGGGGAAACGATTGGAATCAGATTCCTGGATGTCACGCTGCTGCCGGATTAAGAAAGAAGGTATAAGCACCGTGGCATCAGGAATTTGGTTGTTTATTGGTTATAAGGAATTCGTAATTCGTATCCCGATAGCTATCGGGACGTAATTCGTAATTAATACAGTTATGCTAAACATTCATTCATGCTACAGCCTGAAATATGGAATGGTGAATCCGGAAGAACTGGTTCATTGGGGATCAAATTCGGGTTATGAACGCATTGCACTGACGGATATCAATAACACTTCCGCAGTGTTGAACTTTGTGCGTTACAGTCAGGAGAACGGGCGCATTCCTGTTGTTGGAGTTGATTTTCGGAACGGAATTTCGTGTTGTTATGTCGTTCTAGCCAAAAACAATGAAGGTTTTTTGGAAATAAATCGGTTTCTGAGCAGGCATACACACGAGGAAACTTCTTTTCCTGCAAAAGCGCCGCAATTTGAACATTGTGTGGTGATTTATTCCTGGGGAAAAGAGCCGGAAATTCTTGAATCGTATGAATTTATTGGTGTAGCAGCTCATCAATTAAACCGGTTTCGAATGAATTCAGACAAAGATTCGGATAAATACCTGGCGCTTTCAAGTATGACTTTCCGTTCGAAACGAGACTTCAATACACACCGTTTGCTTCGCGCAATTGATCAAAATGTGTTGCTTTCAAAATTAATCCCTGAAGAACAAAGCAGGGAAGATGCCGTGTTTTTGCAAAGAGAGACCTTATTAAATAACTATGAAGAATTCACTGAGCTGGTGCTTCGTTCGGAAGAAATCTTGAAAGCGTGTTCCATTGAATTTGAATTTGCACCTCAGGCGGCTTCACAGAATTTGGCGCTTTACACGCATTCAAGAGAAAATGATTTAGCATTGATCCGCTCATTGTGCGAAGAAGGTTTGAAACACCGCTATGATAGCAATACAACAGAAATTCAAGAGCGAATTGAAAAAGAAATTAAGATTATCGACGAGAAAAATTACGTTACTTATTTTTTAATCGCTTGGGATATTATTTCCTACGCAAAATCCAAAGGCTATTATTATGTCGGAAGAGGAAGTGGAGCCAATAGTTTGGTGGCCTATTTATTGGGAATTACAGATGTTGATCCGCTGGAACTGGATTTGTATTTTGAACGTTTCATTAACCTGTACCGACAGAATCCGCCTGATTTCGATATTGATTTTTCCTGGCGCGACCGCGATGATGTGATTCAATACATGTTTGACCGCTTTGAGAATACGGCTTTGATCTGTACTTACAATACTTTTCAATACAAAGCTACCGTGCGCGAATTGGGAAAGGTATTTGGTTTGCCCAAAACTGATATTGACCTGCTTTCAGGTGATAAAAATCTGGGAGATAAAGCAGACCCGATTCAGCAGTTAGTGTTGAAGTACAGCAAATTGATCGCAGGACTTCCGTCGCATTTAAGCGTTCATGCAGGGGGAATGATCATTAGTGAAAAACCGATCAATTACTTTACTGCTACTTTTTTGACTTCTAAAGGATACAAAACCACACAGTTTTCCATGATCGAATCGGAAGATGTGGGTCTTTACAAATTTGATATTCTTTCTCAAAGAGGATTAGGGAAAATT
The DNA here is from genome assembly GCA_002483265.1 of Flavobacteriales bacterium UBA7666. Classification (GTDB taxonomy): domain Bacteria; phylum Bacteroidota; class Bacteroidia; order Flavobacteriales_D; family Crocinitomicaceae; genus Fluviicola. The sequence goes on from DLHO01000022.1 coordinate 353,711, forward strand.
CGGGATACGCTGGATATTATTGCATACAATCAGCCGGATTGTCCGCCTCACGATATTCATGATGTGCGCAGATTTATTGTAGATGACAAGATCAATAAATTATTGCGGGAGGCAACTGCAATTGGCTGTTTTTATGTTGAATCTCCTGGTATGCGTATGTTGATGATCAAGCTTCGTACGAATACTTACCTGGAATTAGTAGCTGCAAGTTCTATTATCAGGCCCGGTGTTGCTTCTTCCGGAATGATGCGGGAATATATTTTGAGACATCGAAACCCGGAGCGGGTCAAGCAAGCGCATCCTGTTTTGTTGGATATTATGCCGGATACTTACGGAGTAATGGTTTATCAGGAAGATGTGATCAAAGTGGCCAACCAATTCGGCGGATTGGATTTGGCTGAGTCGGATGTTTTGAGGAGAGGAATGTCGGGAAAATTCCGATCCCGGGATGAGTTTTTGCTCGTTCAGGGGAAGTTCTTTGAAAATTCAAAGCAAAGAGGCCATTCAGAAAAAGACATTCAGGAAATTTGGAGACAGATTGAAAGTTTTGCCGGATACGCTTTTTCAAAAGGTCATTCCGCTTCCTATGCGGTGGAAAGTTATCAGTGTTTATATCTAAAAGCATATTATCCGCTAGAATATATGGTTGCGACGATCAATAATTTTGGTGGATTTTACCGAACCGAAGTGTATGTTTTGGAAGCTAGAAAACTGGGGGCAAGGGTGGAAGCTCCGTGTATCAATCGCAGCAGGGGAGAGACAATCATTCATGGAACAATAATCTACCTCGGATTTCAACACATTGCGGGAATTGAAATGAAACATCTCCAGTACTTGATCCGGGAACGGGAATCAGGAGGTGAATTCATAGGATTTAATGATCTGTTACAGCGAATAGCACTTCCTTTAGAACAATTGTTGTTATTGATTCGTGTTGGAGCGCTTCGGTCCTTTGGAATTCCAAAGAAAGAGCTGATGTGGAATGCCCATTTGAACTTTCACAAAGTATTGCTGAAATCAAAAAGTCAACCTCAATTGTTTTTGCAGGAACGTCGTGAATTTGTATTTCCGGAATTGAGCGAAACGGATTTTGAAGAGGTTTTTGAACACATGGAATTGTTGGATTTCCCTTTGTGTAATCCCTTCGATATCTTGGAAGAAAAACCAACAGATTATGTACTGGCTAAGAATCTTGCAAACCACGTAAACAGGAAAATTTGCGTTTATGGATATTTGATCGCAGTGAAAAAAATTGTGAGTTCAAAAAATCAAATTGTCCATTTTGGAACTTTGTTTGATGTGGAAGGAGAACAGTTGGATACAGTTCAATTTCAAGATGTTGCTTTGAGATTTCCGTTTCGTGGAAGGGGCATTTATGCCATATATGGAAAAGTTGCCGAAGAGTTTGGGCATTTCACCATTGAAGTTGAAAACATGTTGAAAGTTCCTTATCGAAAGGATGTTCGCTATATAGATTGATTATAATACAATTGTGTTACTTTTAGAGTTTGAAAAATAATTCAAGACAAATAATTTTTAACTATACAAATAATTAAAAAAGTTGTATTTTCGCCACATCAGAACTATACTACACATCTAATCAGAAATGTTACATGAAATTGTTTGATTTTTTCAAGTACAAAAAATCCCCAATCAAAGAGGAAGAGCCACCGATAGTATTGAATTCCGGTGACGATATCTTCGATAAGATTCAGCAAGAATTTATCAGCAAAGCAACCACTAATGCTGAAAAAATTGTCCGCGCCTTTAATACAAAATATGACGGAGCTTTCGATTATTCTATCAGAAGTTTGAATGTATTGGATAGTTTAATTGAAGATTTTTCAGATTTTGCAGATCTTTCAGATGAAGAGATGATTGATGACTTTTGCGCACAAGCCGGATCTTACATCCTTGAAGTTGCCAGAAGAAGCTATGGAGGAGTTTACTTTTGGGAAGATAATTTAAGACAACCCATGTTGAAAACCGGATTTCCGGAATTTGAAGTGTCTATTTTGACTTTTGAAAAAGTGAAAAACCGCATTGTCAACGGAGATGAAGACAATATTCCGTATTTTTTTAAAGGATACTCAGAACGTATTCGTAAAGCTGTAAAAGGCGATATAGTGACTTTTGTTTAGTAAAAGACTTTAAGACTATAGACACGAGACATAAGACTTGAATTAGTCTAAAGTCTATAGTCTTTCATCTTAAGTCTTTTAATTACCAGTAGGTTTCTTCTTTCCGTAAAACTTCTTCTTATTATTGCGATTTTTATTTTGGCCGTTAGAAGGTGAACCACCACCACCAGTTTTCCATTCAGGAGTTGGTCCGAATTCTTCAGGAAGAGCTACACGCTGAATTTCCATTTCGATCAAACGTTCAATCCGTGATAGTTTCGGCATATCTTTCTGATTAATCAAAGTATATGCTTCTCCTTTTGTATTTGCGCGCGCTGTTCTTCCAATCCGATGCACATAATCTTCAGCATCTCTTGGAGCATCATAATTGATAACCAGATTGATCTCCTTGATATCAATTCCACGACTCATTACATCTGTAGCAACCAGGATGCGTGTTCGTTTAGATCGGAAACCTCTTAAAACTTCTTCGCGTTCTTCCTGCTCCAGATTGGAGGAAACACCCTGTGTATTTTTATATCCGGCTTTTTTAAGTGCATAAACGATTTCGTGAACCTTGCTTTTTGCCGAAGTAAAGATGATAATACTGTCGTAGTTTACGCGTTCCTTTAGAATAAAATCCAATGCGGCATTTTTTTGTTCATCAAAACAAAGAATCACGTTTTGAGTAACCCCTGCTGCGGGTTTTGAAATAGAAAGTGCAATTTCTTTTGGATGGATCAGAATCTTTGATGCCAAATTTTTAATCTTCGATGGCATTGTTGCACTAAAAAGTAAGGTTTGTCTCTTTTTAGGAAGATGCGAAATAATCCGCTCAATATCATCTGAAAATCCCATGTCCAGCATCTTATCTGCTTCATCCAGAATCAAATGTTCCACTTGGGAAAAATCAACATAGCCTTGCATGATATGAGACAATAATTTTCCAGGAGTAGCAACGATAATATCCGTTCCTTCAACGATTGCATTTTTTTGTTCTTCCCAGCGTGTACCGTCTCCACCGCCATAAATTGCAGTTGAGCCCACAGAAACAAAATAAGATAAACCTTGTATTTCCTGCTCTATTTGTATAGCAAGTTCTCGCGTTGGAACTAATATTAATGTATTGATAGAAGCATCTTCTTTTCCAGTCAATTTGTGCAAGATTGGAAGAATAAACGCCGCTGTTTTACCAGTTCCCGTTTGCGCACATGCCAATAAGTCACTATTCGCTAATATTTCAGGGATGGAAAACTGTTGGATCGGAGTTGCATTTTCGAAGCCCATATGATGGATGGCTTCAAGGACCAAATCATTTAATCCTAATTCATTGAATTTCATAAATACAAAGTTAGTTAATCTTATTTAAGCATAGGTATTTTTCGTGGATTAGATGCTTTCTTAATAAATTGTTAAAAACTGAAAAAAATAATTTTCCAAGCAACTAAATAGTTACTATATCCGTTTAGTATTCATAGATTTGCGTTATGAAGAAAAATTTTTTAGGTCTTGTTTTTGCTGTTCTGGCTTGGAATACAGCGGAATCACAATGCGGGCAATATCCCGTGTTGAATATTGGAAATGATACCATGCTTTGCCAAGGTGCGACAATCAATTATCCGGTTCCTGCTGGATATGATTCGTATAATTGGAATATTGGTACAGGAAATCAACCAAGCGTAACGATTACTTCTCCAACTACTTTGATCTTAAATGTAGCAAATTACACACAAAATTTAGTTGTAAACGGCGATTTTGAAGCCGGAAATACTGGGTTTACAACAGGATATGGTCCCGGAACCGGAGGGAGTTTTGGTTTGTTAACGAATCCGAGTACCTACGCAGTTACAACAAGTCCAAACCTAGTGCATAATAATTTTGGAGCATGTAGTGACCTGGGAACCACCGGCCCTGGAAATATGTTAGTTGTAAACGGGTCGACTGTACCCAATACAACCGTATGGTCCCAAACAATTGCGGTGGATCCAAGTACCAATTATTCTTTTTCAGCATGGGCAACCAGTGTGGAAAATATCACGCAGCCCAATGTAACTGTTTTACAATTCTTTATTGATGGAGTTCAGATCGGACCGGTGTTCAGCCCGACATTGTTGTCTTGTAACTGGCAGCAATTTATCCAAACCTGGAATTCAGGAAGTAGTACTTCTGCTACAATCAGTATTGTTGCACAAGTTTCGAGTGGTAATAATGACTTTGCAATTGACAATATTACATTTAATACGGTTTGTCCGCAGTCAGATACAATCGTGATTTCATATGACCCTTCACAAATCAGTGCCGGACCAAACTTGACATTCTGTGAAAACGAAACCCAGTCAATCACAGCAACTGCCAATTTTGTGAATCCGAATTTCACTTGGGTTTCCGGACAAACAGGTGCAACAATTACTCCTGCAACTTCAGGGAATTATGTTGTTCAGGCTGTTTCACCGAATGGTTGTAATTTAAAAGACACGGTTGTTGTAACAATCAAAGCAATGCCTTGGGATTTTGATACCGTTGCTGCAATTCCTTCAGATTGTGGAATCAATAACGGAGCGGTTTATGTGTTGATGAATGGAAACTTCCTTGGACAACCACTTTATACCTGGAATGGTCCGGGAGCAAATAATCCGAATCAGATTAATGCTTCTGTATGGCAAAATCTTTCGCCGGGATGGTATTACATTGATGTGGAAAATAACGGTTGTCACAGAAACGATTCTGTTTTGGTTACTCCGTTGAATCCACCGGTTGGGCAAGTTTCAGCAAATCCAACTTCCGGTTACGGGCCTTTATCGGTTACATTCACCAATGGAAGTACAAATGCCAGCAGTTTTGATTGGTATTTTGGAAATGGAAACAGTACCACTACAAATGATCTTTCTTCTCAGAATCAGGTATATGATTCTGTAGGAACTTACCTGGTTACTTTGGTTGCTATCAATGGAAGTTGTACAGATACCGTTACCATTTCCATAACAGTGATTCCTCCTTATGTTCCACCGGTAATTCCTCCTGTGGTACCTGTTGATTTGAAGACTCCGAATATCTTCACGCCAAACGGAGATCATGTTAATGATTTTTTTACGTTTGAATTACTAAATATCAAGTCTTTAGACGTAATAATTGTTAATCGCTGGGGAAATCCGGTATATACTTCCAGTGCAGTTCCATTCAGCTGGGATGGAAAAGATGCTTCAGGAAATATGATGGATGAAGGAGTTTACTTCTTTAAGTACACGGCGAAAGGAGCGCAAGACGAATTACTTGAAGGACAAGGGTTTGTACAGCTGTTTAAATAGTTAAAAATCAATGTGTGTAAAATATTATGTCTTACTTTGCTAAATAGTTTAATTTGCATACAAATTCATTAACCATCGAGTGATACTATTATGAGAAGCCTGTTATCATTAGTTTTAGTACTTTGTCTTGTATTCGTTTCGAATGCTCAGACTGTTTCCAACAACTTAAGTTGGGTTTCCGCTACTTCTGTTACATCAGGAACAAGTCCATCCTTTACTTTTTGTAACGGACAGGTAACATATTCAATCACTTCTCCCATTGGATTTAAGAATATATCGGCAGCGGGTGATCCCAATTATACAACAGGATTGGTAACTCCGGGAGCTATTTTTGATCCATCGTTGAGTATTCCAATGGCCATTTCTTTCTCTCAACCCGTATGTAATTTACGTATTCGGTTTACAGATTTAGACGGAGGTCAGAATGAATATTTGAGTGCAATTTCTCCGGCATATACTGGTTTGACAGATGTGGTAGGTGATTTTTCCAATCCGGGAGGATCTACTCAGGTAAACTCAAATATGGATAATGCACGTGGCTGGGTAGAATGGAGTGGCTCACTAACAAATGTGTCGTTTAATTATAATCGTCCGGGGCCTGGTTGCGGTTTGATTATTGATTCAATCATTTTTGAATGTTGCTCTGCTGCATCTCCATGTAGTCAATATCCTGTTTTGAATATTGGAAACGATACCATGCTTTGTCAGGGAACTTCAATCACTTATACGGTTCCGGCTGGATACGATTATTACAATTGGAACATTGCTCCTGGAAATCAGAACAGTGTGACGATTACTTCTCCAACAACGATCATTTTAAATGCAGGCAATTTTACGCAGAATTTGGTCGTAAATGGTGACTTTGAAGCTGGAAACACTGGTTTTACAACTGGTTATGCCTATGGAACTTCTCCTGCAATCGGAGGGATTTTGTGGGATGAAAGTACCTATGCAATCACAACCAATCCGAATAGTGTACACAGTAATTTTTCAAACTGTGGTGACGTTGGAACAGCTCCTCCGGGAAATATGCTGGTTGTGAATGGATCAAATACTCCGAATACAACTGTGTGGACTCAAACAATTACAGTTGATCCGAATACCGATTATTCCTTTTCTTCGTGGGCTTCCAGTGTCATGAATATTGGTCTGGGAGATGTTGCAGGATTACAGTTTTTTATTAATGGAGTTCAAATCGGACCTGTTTTTAGCCCAACATTGGTTGCGTGCGATTGGCAGCAATTTGTCCAAACCTGGAATTCCGGAGCAAACACATCTGCAACGATTAGTATCATTGCTCAGGTTTCGAGTGGAAATAACGACTTTGCAATTGACAACATTACCTTCAACACGGTTTGTCCGCAGTCAGATACAATCGTCGTTTCATATGATCCGGCACAAATCAGTGCAGGACCAGACCTGACTTTCTGTGAAAATGAGCCCGAAACAATTACGGCAACTGCCAATTTTGCAAATCCGAATTTCACATGGGTTTCCGGACAAACAGGTGCAACAATTGCTCCTACAACTTCCGGAACTTATGTTGTTCAGACAACATCATCAAGCGGATGTAATCTAACAGATACGGTTGTTGTAACAATCAAAGCAATGCCTTGGGATTTTGATACCGTTGCTGCAATTCCTTCAGATTGTGGAATCAATAACGGAGCGGTTTATGTGTTGATGAATGGAAATTTCCTTGGACAACCACTTTATACCTGGAATGGTCCGGGAGCAAATAATCCGAATCAGATTAATGCTTCTGTATGGCAAAATCTTTCACCGGGCTGGTATTATATTGATGTGGAAAATAACGGTTGTCACAGAAACGATTCTGTTTTGGTTACTCCGTTGAATCCACCGGTTGGGCAAGTTTCAGCAAATCCAACTTCCGGCTATGGGCCTTTATCGGTTACATTCACCAATGGAAGTACAAATGCCAGCAGTTTTGATTGGTACTTTGGAAATGGAAACAGTACCACTACAAATGATCTTTCTTCTCAGAATCAGGTATATGATTCTGTAGGAACTTATTTGGTTACTTTGGTTGCTATCAATGGAAGTTGTACAGATACCGTTACCATTTCAATAACAGTGATTCCTCCTTATGTTCCGCCGGTAATTCCTCCTGTGGTACCAGTTGATTTGAAGACTCCGAATATCTTCACGCCAAACGGAGATCACGTCAATGATTTCTTTACATTCGAATTGTTGAACATCAAAGAGTTGGAGGTAATAATTGTCAATCGCTGGGGAAATCCGGTATATACTTCCACGGCAGTTCCATTCAGCTGGGATGGAAAAGATGCATCCGGTAATTTAGTCAGTGAGGGAGTTTACTTCTACAAATACACGGCTAAAGGAGCGCAAGACGAATCATTTGAAGGACAAGGCTTCGTGCAGCTTTTTAAATAGAAAAAAACAAAATACTTTTATAGGCGGGCCGGAATTATTTTTTCTGTGCCCGCCATTCTTTTAAAGTCAATTCCTGATCTTCCACCACATCATAATAATAGATGGAATTATCGGGATAGATGCGGAATTCAAAATACGTTGCCAAAGCTTCTCCATTGTCTTCCGAAACTGAAACCCCATAATATTCCTGATCATCAGAAGGGTTAGAGGAAATCCTCCCGACCAAATGGCGTTTTCCTTTCGATTCCCGTTCTATTTTATCCGACAAGGTTTTTACTTCCGGAAGTTGCCAAACTTTACTGATCAATTTGTCTTCCGTATCGGTGATCTGTACGTGCGTATCTCCTTTGGGCTTCTTTGTTTCCTTTTTCTCCGGCTCCGGCGTTGCTTCCTCTTTTATTGACTGAGTTTCAACAGGAGTTTCTGGAATCTGCTTTTCTTCTTGATTATCATCACAAGAAAAGAGAAGAGTACTAAAAAGAATTGCTGCTATTGGTCTGTAATTTTTCATATTCACAAGTTAATTATAAATCCGTATATTTAGTAATAAATTTAACACCTGTTATATGAAAATAGTGATTGGATTAATAGCATGTTTTGTCAGCTCTTTGAGTTTCGGACAAGTTGCTTTGGCAATGCCTGAATACAATGTTGTATATCGTGGTTATGACAACAAGTTTTTGATTGGTGCAGGTGAAGAAACCCGTTTTGTAGTTTTGGAAAGTGGACAAGCTGAAGTATTCAGAGGTGATTCGTGTTTCTATGTCAGACCAAATGGACCTGAAAGAACGATTACCATTACGATGAAAAATCTGAAGGAAAACAAAGTGCTTAAGACTTACGAATACCGTGTGTTGAATTTGCCGGCTCCTTCTGTTTATGTGGGAAATGCTTTGGAAGGAACAACCGTTGTTACATTGGATGATGCTGTTGTGCGCGTGGGTTATGAAGAGAATGCGGTGCTTCAAAGTGCGGGATTTGATGTGATCAGTTACGAAGTGACTTCGGTATCCATTGAAAAACCATTGGGCGTAATTAACGGAACGAAAATCACCCCCGAAGTAATCGATGCGTTGCGTAAGGCAAAAGCTTCAGCTGCAAATAAAGGAAAACCCATTACCTTTAATTTGGTAGTTCAGGCAAAAGGAAAAGACGGATTGATCCGCAAAAGAACAGCGGCGTTTATTTATTAAATTGATTTTAAAGAATTAAAGATTCGTTGAAGTTTTTTTAACTTCGCGCCATGATTTCCCGATTTACGACCCTTTTTGTGTTCTTTTTTTTGCTTTTTGGCTGTCAGACGGAAGTCAAGGTCACTGAAAAAACGAAAGCTGAAATGGCGTCGGATGAGTTTCAATTCCCGAAATTCAATCCAGTTCCGAAATCATTTATTCCGCATTATTACGACAGCATCAGTCAGTTTTACCGTGAGCGCATTGCACCCGACTTCAACGGAATGTTCTTAGTAGCGAAGAATGGGGAAATTGTATACGAGCGTTACAAGGGAATGGCGAACCAGCAGTTCAAACAGCGTGTAGACAAACACACTCCTTTGCACGTAGCTTCCATTTCGAAAGTGGTGACGGCCATGGTGATTTGCAAATTGGCAGATTCAAATCTGGTTGTTTTGGATAAAGACATTCGTTCCTATTTGCCTGAAATCATGTACGATGGAATCACTGTCAGAATGTTGTTGAATCATAGAAGCGGAATTCCCTATTACGGTTATTTTCCCTATTCTATTTGGCCTGCGACAAAAACATTGACGAACCAAAAAATCGTTCAGCTCTTGAATACGTACAAGATGCCTTTGTATTTTCCTCCGAATTCCCAGTTTTCTTATTGCAACACGAATTATGTCCTTTTAGCTTTAATTGCAGAACGAATTACACACAAGAAGTTCCCTGTTTTAGCTAAGGAAATGATTTTTGATCGGCTGGAAATGACGGATTCATTCATCAACGACGGATCTAAAAATTCAGATTCCATTGCCCGCTCTTACGATTCCCGAAACAGGTTGGAGCCGTTTACGAATTTAGACGGTGTTTATGGTGACAAGAATTTGTATACCACTGCAAGAGATTTATTGAAACTGGATAAAGCCACTTATTCCAACGCTTTTTTAAGTGATTCGATCAAGAAGGAGATTTTCCGTGGTTATAGCTACGAACACAAAGGGAAAAGCAATTACGGTTTAGGTTTCAGAATGCGTGAAGACAAAGGGAAATCAACTTTGTTCTTTCACACCGGTTGGTGGCATGGAAATACCGGATGCTATGCTTCGCTTAGACAAGACACCATTTGCATGATTATTATTTCAAATCACTACACGAAGAAAGTGTTTGGAATCAATCGCTTGTCTACACTTTTTGGAAATTATCCATACGAACCACTGATCGATACCAAGGAAAATTTCATTCGTCCAAATGTGGCAAAGCTGCACATGGATGAAGCCATTCGAAAAAAGAAACCATGAGTTCCGGGGCCATCAATTTATGCTATTGCGGCAGTCAAAAATCGTTTGAAACCTGTTGTGAGCCTTTTTTGTTAGGAACTAGTTTTCCTTCAACTGCAGAAGAATTGATGCGTTCGCGCTATTCGGCCTATGTGACTAAGAATGTTTCGTATATCATTGAAACCACGTCTCCTAAATTCAGAAAATACTACAATCCGAAATCAATTTTGGAATGGGCTTCCGGCAGTAAGTGGATTAGTTTGGAAATACGTTCTTCGTCTGAAAATCGTGTCCGGTTTGTGGCAACTTACTTAGATGAAAATGGGCAGTTAACGCGTCACGAAGAAGATTCCCGATTTGAAAAAATTGCCGATCGCTGGTATTTTATGGACGGGAAATAATCCCGATTGAACTTTTGGTTCCGTAGGTTGTACCTGTAGGTCGAAATCTATACTCTATGAACTTTAAGAAGTATCTAACTCCTGTCTTGGCTTTGTTATTTGGCCTTTCATTTTTACTCTACGGCCTTTTTTCAAAAGAATCACAAGCAATTAAACAGAAGTCTGAAAAGCATAAATCTGTGAGTTGGACCGTTGAAAAATTGGAACTGGACACAACTTTGGCTAGTCCGGCTTTGATGGTGAAGAATGAAAAGGAAATGAGTGTTCCTTTGAACACAAGAAGTCTCCATATTGAAACGGTGATTCACGGAACTTTTGCGGAGACGAAACTGGAAATGGAGTTTGAGAATGAGAACAACCGTATTTTAGAAGGAGAGTTCTATTTTCCACTTGCTGAAAAGCAGATTATCAGTGATTTTCAATTAGAAGTCAATGGGAAAATGCGCCAGGGAGTTATTGTAGATAAAGATTTAGGAAGAGTTGCATTTGAATCCACTGTCCGGAGAAAAGTAGATCCGGGATTATTGGAATTATCAAAGGGGAACGTGTTCAAAGCACGCATTTATCCGATTCCCGCAAAAGGCACCAAGAAAGTTTCAATTACTTATGTGGAAGAGCTCACAACCAATGGCGGAACAAACGGGTATTTTCTTCCCTTGAATTACAGTGGTCAGATTGAAAATTATACCTGTTCCATATCGGTGGATGACTTAGGACAAGAGCTCATCGATAAGCAAAATAAATTCACGCTGGTTGGAGATCATTTCGTGGCAAAAACAGATTTGAAACGGGTGAAACTGAAAAAGGGAATTCAATTGATACAGCAAGATTTGGATCAGTCTGAATCAAGTATAGCAAGTACATCAGATGGGAAGTGTATTTTTCAAACTTCACTTCAGCCAAAGCACGAAAAGCATCTGAAATCGAAAGTAAAATCCCTTTCTATTTTATTGGATGTATCAGCCTCTTCAGAAAAACGCAGTTTCGAGAAAGAAAAGTCCCTGATCCAAAAATACCTGAGCAGTTTCAAGAAAGTGGATGTGCAATTGATTACATTCAGTAATGCAGTGCATCAAACCAGTTGGCGAACCATTTTGACTGAGTCGGATATTACACGCTTATTGGAAGAAATGGATTATCAGAAATTGGATGGTGGAACTCAATTGGGTTGCATCACTCCAGATCAGATTTTAGGAGACGAAGTACTTTTGTTGTCTGATTGTTTGTCCAATTTAGGAAAAGAATCCTTTCCGAAACTGACTAAAAAACGAGTATATGTCATTAGTTCAACTTCTGAATTTGATTCCCGTTCGGCACAATTGACCGCACAAAACGGAGGAGAATTCATCAATCTCAATCAAACAGGTTTAACTGAAAGTTTACAGAAATTAAACTACGAGCAACTCGAGTTTTTGGGAATTCAAGGTGTAGAAGGAACAACCACCGGAATCGGGTCTTTCGCAGATTCAGACTTTACTTCTTACTCCAAATTGAAATCGCTGCCAAAAGAATTTACCTTGCTTTTCGGATTGGAGGGAAAAGTAACCCAAAAGATCAAAGTGAAAAGCGCTTCTTTGCGCAAATTGAAATCCACAGAAACCCTTTCTAAATTTTGGTCAAATAATTACCTCAAGGAACTGGATTTGAAGAGTGATCAAAACAAGTCAGAAATGATTCGTTTGGCGAGAGAAAATAAATTGATTTCACGTTTTACTTCACTCATTGTTTTGGATGCGATGGAAGATTATCTGCAATACCGGATCGTTCCCCCGCTTGAGATGCGAAAAGAGTATTACAAACGGTTGAAGCAACTAGAAGTTCCGGAAACAAATTCAAGAAAAGAAACAAAGGATCATCGGGAGATGGTGCAAGCCCGTTTTGAAGAGTTAATTCAATGGTGGAAAACGGATTTTGATCCAACACCGATAAAAGAGGAAAAACAGAAAGAGGGAGGAACAGTTGGATTTGCTGAGCCACTTGCAAATGCATCAGCTGATGAAGTAACATATATGTTTTCAGATGCAACTACATCTCAAATATCTCCATCAACTGTACAGGAAGTTTCTGCAGGAACTTACAGCCTGTCCGCTACAGCTATGAATGGCGCTACGTCGTCTTTTTCTTTTACAACAGCAAATGCCACCGAAGCATTTAAAGTGGCAGAGAAGAATGAGTCAGAGCCGAAGGTCGAACTCTCAAACTGGGATCCGAAAACGCCCTATTTGAGTAAATTGAAAGCTACTCGATCTTCCGAAGTTTACGATACGTATCTTTCCCTGAAGAAGAAATACCAGAATCAACCGTCGTTTTATGTCGATGTTTCGGATTATTTTCTAACGATCGGAAAGAAGAAAGAAGCGATTCGCGTATTGTCCAATATTTCGGAATTGGAAATGGAAAATCCCCAAATGCTGCGTATTCTGGCTCATCGCTATGAACAAATGGGAGAATACAAACTAGCGATTTCTGTTTTTGAAACGGTGAAAAAAATGCGTCCTGAAGAGCCACAATCGTATCGTGATTTGGCCTTGGTTTATGAAATGAATAAGAATTATTCCAAAGCATGCAGCGAATTGAAATATGTAATTACCCACAAATGGGATGAGCGTTTCAGAGACATTGAAAATATTTGTTTGGTAGAATTGAATCACCTGGCAGCGAAACATAAAGTGGCAATGGGGAAATTGAACAAAGATTTGAGACATGAAATTCCGGTTGATATTCGTGTGGTGATTGATTGGGATTCGGACAATTGTGATATCGATTTGTGGGTCACAGATCCTTTGAACGAAAAATGTTTCTATTCCAATCAATTGACAAAAGCTGGTGGTCGCATTTCACTGGATTGTACCGGAGGTTACGGTCCGGAAGAATTTATGATTCGAAAAGCGATTAAGGGAAAATATCAAATTCAGGCAAATTACTATGGAAGTAGCGCTCAAACTTTATCAGGGCTTACAACCATCCAAGTGAAACTGATCACAAATTATGGAAGGAAAAATGAGAAGACTCAAAGTATCACACGGAGATTATCCGATGAGAAAGAAGTCATCGATTTAGCAGAATTCGAGTTTGAATGATTACTAGTTTATAATTTGATCCGGCATGGCTAATTTTAGTTCATTACTAAGGTTAGCCATGCATTGTTTCGGCTTTCCCGTATTTGTCCATCAGAGAAGCTTCAAACTCCAGAAACAATTTCCAGCGTGCATCTACATCAATTCCTTCGCCGTATTTACGGGCAAAATTTAAGAAAACGATATAGTGGCGCGCTTCACTTTCCATTAAACTGCGGTAGAATCCACGCAGATCTTCGTCATTGATTTCTTCCGATAGAATTTTGAATCGTTCACAACTGCGTGCTTCAATCATGGCCGCAAAGAGTAATTGATTCACTAGGTGCGATTTCTTCGGATTCCCCGAATGAGTGACTTTCAGAAAACTATGTAAATCATGAACATACGGATCACGTCGTTCGAAACCGAGTTGATAACCTCTTTCCAGAATTTTATCGTGTACCATCCCGAAATGTTCCATCTCTTCCTGACAAATTTCAATCATGGCTTTTACCATGTCCGGAAATTGTGGATACTGAACAATAATCGAAATTGCATTACTTGCTGCTTTCTGTTCGCAGAAAGCATGATCAGTCAGGATTTCTTCAATGTTTTTCTCTACAATATTCACCCAGCGCGGGTCGGTTGGTAATTTTAAACCTAACATAATTGAAATTTTACAGCGAATTTCGCGATTTCTTGAATTCAAATCCTAGTTTTGTTAGAATAAGTTTGAATTATGAAGTCGTTAGTAGTCTTGTTGTTATTTTGTTTCGGATTAACTTCCAATCAATCCTTTTCCCAAAAGAATACCCCGAAAGTGGTGGTTGGGATTGTAGTCGATCAAATGTGTTACGATTATTTGTATCGCTTTTATCCCCAATTTGGAAAAGACGGTTTCAAACGATTGATGGACAAAGGAACCCATTTCAGAAATGTGACTTACAATTACGTTCCAACTTACACCGGACCGGGTCACGCATCTATTTATACGGGAAGCACACCGAGCAATCATGGAATTGTGGCCAATGAGTGGTATTACAGACCTTTTGGAAGAGAAGTGAATTGCGTAGAAGATACAACCGTTTCCACAGTTGGTTCTACAAGCTCTTATGGAAAATGCTCGCCCTATTTTTTGCGCTCAAATACCATTACAGATCAGTTGAAATTAACTTATCCAAGTTCGAAAGTAATTGGACTTTCCATTAAAGACCGAAGTGCGATTTTACCTGCCGGACATTTATCCGATGGATCGTATTGGTACGATTATGCAACCGGGAATTTTATTACATCGACATTTTACAAAAAAGAATTGCCAACTTGGGTTAGTCAATTCAATGATCAAAAACTGGTTTCAAAGTATGTAAATTTACCTTGGAACTTATTGAAAGATTCAGCTTGCTATACTTACATCAAACAGGATGATTCGCCATACGAAGGTTTGGTAGGAGGAAAGACAAGTCCTGTTTTTCCGTATGATTTTAGTAAAGCTACAGCAGTTGATCAATTGAGTTTGTTTACGATTATGCCCGCTGCAAATACATTTCTAACAGATTTCGCTATTCAGACACTTTCCAAAGAACAATTAGGAAAACATACAACAACCGATTTCCTTACGATCAGTTATTCTACTCCGGATATTGCGGGTCATGCATTTGGGCCTTATTCATTGGAAATGGAAGATATGTACTTTCGTTTAGATCAGGAATTGGCTCGTTTGTTTCAAACTTTAGATAAGGAAGTAGGGAAAGGGCAGTACGTGGTGTTTTTAACTGCAGATCACGCCGTGGTTCCTGTACCGCAATTTTTGAAAGATCATCAATTGCCGGGAGGATATTTATTCCTGAAAAACAAAATGGATAGCTTGAGAACTGCTTGTATTTCCAAATTTGGCAAAGACTATTTGAATACGATTGAAAACGACAATGTCTATTTGACCAATGACGTTTTGGGTACTGATCTGGAGCCACAAGTTATTTCGTTCTTCAAAGCCGAAATTTCTAAATGGACAGAAGTGAAGCGTGTGTACACAAAAGAAGAATTACTTTCTAAGACTTCGGAAAACTGGCAGCAAATGGTTGCTTCGGGTTATGATAAAGAACGAAGCGGCGAATTGATTTTTATTCTTCAACCGGGATACTTACCAAAAACGTCGGATACTCCTGGTTCACATAAAGGAACGAGTCACGGCTCTGCTTTTAATTACGATACGCATGTTCCGGTGTTGTTCTATGGAAAAGATATTCTTCCACAGGATGTATTTACACCTTACGAGATTGTAGATATCACAGCAACGTTGGTTCACATTCTGGATGTTCAAAGACCAAATACAGCAGTTGGTAAACCGATGTTGGAGTTGTTTAAAAAGAAATAGCCTTTCCATCATGGTCACTCAGTCCACTTTTATGCTATTTAAGTTGAATTAGTGTCATTTAACAATACGAAAAGGTGACTGCCTCGCCGTCGACGAGCCTTTGGCGGCCGATGGAGAGGAGTCGAAGGCGCTGATTTACGAGGAGTCGAAGTCATTTTTTTGCATTTTTTAATGAAAAAACGCTTCTATCACTTGCAAGATTTGAAATAATCACTAATTTTGTGCACCCGAAACGCTTGTGCTGAAGCTTCAGCGTAGGAACAAGGGCGGAATTAAGCGAAATTCTGAAAATTGAAATAAGTTTATAGAACACGATTGTGTTTATATAATATGCGGATGTGGTGATCCCGATAGCTATCGGGATGGTTGACACGCGTTAGATGGTTAACGAATCATTTAAAATTGAAATAAGTTTATAAAAACACGATTGTGTTTATATAATATGCGGATGTGGTGAAATTGGTAGACACGCT
>DLHO01000001.1:0-35208 GCA_002483265.1 Flavobacteriales bacterium UBA7666
GCTGGGCTCGAACCAGCGACCCTCTGATTAACAGTCAGATGCTCTAACCAGCTGAGCTAAGAAGGAATCTGGTTTCGCGGTTGCAAATATAGCTAAAGATTTGATTTTAGCACAAATTCTGCGAAAAAAAATGAAATTATTTTTATTTAGATCCAGTACTAGCCTGACTTTCAGCACTAAAAATCATCTTCCGTCAAAGTGAAATCATCCAAACTTGCATCGCAACCTTCTTCTTCACATGGTGATTCATTATCATCAATCATGTCAAACGGAAGATCTTCTTCGCATTTTGCAGGTCTTAAAATGTTTGTTCGGGATACATTCAATCGGATTTCAGATCTGGAAGACCCGTCTTCCTGGGAAAACGATTTTGCAAATGGAGTTCCAACTAATTCAACTAAAGCACCCTTCTTTAGAAAATCCAGAATACGCATATTCGCGCCTTCCTTTTTCCAGATGGTACAATTTACCCAAGTCGTTTTGGTTCTTGCTTCTCCTGTACGCTTATCGCGCCAATTCTTATTGTGCGCAACCGGAAAGTTTACTGCAATAACGCCACGCTCCATTTGTTTCACAACGGCGTCCTTTCCAATATTTCCAATTAAGCGTGTTTCAAAAACAGTTGCCATATTTTTATTGATGGTAAATTATAATGTGTTTCCCTACAAAAGTAATACATTTCACGCTAATTCTTTCTTTCCACTACGATTGAATCAGGGAAACCACTCTTTTTCACCTCGTTACAATAATTTTGCGCTTCTGATTTGGAAGAAAAGGTTCCGGAAAAATACTTATAGCGGTATCCTGTTTGTGAAACCTGGGTGCGGCTGACAGCATGCTTCAGATTTTTAAAACCTCCTTTTTCAGTATCGAGCCATTCCTTCGAACTCATGATTTGAACACTGTAGTTTTTTTCAGTGGAGGCAACCGGTTTTGAATTATTGGCAGTGTTTACTGCCCTTTTGGTAAACGAAATGTTTTTGTGTGTTTCCTGCAAATGACCTCTCATTGCGCGAAACAAAGCAGATGCAATGACATCCTGACCTTCTGAAGTATTCAAGTAATTCGCTTCCGAAACGTTGGTCATAAATCCACATTCAACCAAAACGCTGGTCATTTCAGTGAATTTGAGAACCTGTAGTGAATGTTCGCGGTCATCCGAATCCTTTACTCCTCTTGATTTGCGACCTGCACGTGTTTTAAATTCATTTTCAAATGCCTTAGCCAAATTAACAGATGCCTTTGAGCTCATTGAATGAACATGCGACTCGGTTCCTTTGATATTGGTGTTCGGACTGCCGTTGATATGAACCGAAATGAAATAATCCACGTTTTTCGAATTAGCCATATTCACCCGTTCATCTAAGGTTGGATAACGGTCGTCCGTTCTGGTATATAAAATGGT
Organism: Flavobacteriales bacterium UBA7666; assembly: GCA_002483265.1. Lineage (GTDB taxonomy): Bacteria > Bacteroidota > Bacteroidia > Flavobacteriales_D > Crocinitomicaceae > Fluviicola. Next base: position 1,406 of record DLHO01000001.1, read on the forward strand.
TACATTCTCCAATCTTTCAGAAAGGTAAGCCCCAAATTTCAACGCAATTTTTAACGTCAGGTCTTTTTCGGGCAGCAAATTCTTATCTGCAGCCTCATGGCCGGGATCTGAACCTCCATGGCCGGGATCAATCAAAATGGTAATCTCTTGACCAAAGGAACCGAAGGAAAGAAGCACAAAAACCAAAATGGTATATAGGAACTGCATCCTGCAAATTTAGGACGCAATCAGATTCCCTCTGCAACTATTCCAAAAGGTTACTAAATAGTAAATGTTAATTTTCTATCTTTGCGCCGTGAAAGCAACGCTTATTATTTCCGTTTACAAAGATGTTAGTGCATTAGAAGCCGTTCTCAGGAGTGCTGCGTTGCAAAAAGAAAAAGATTTTGAAATAATCATTTCACAAGACTGTGACGATCCATGCTTTGACGAATTGATTGAAAAATTTCGTGGTTCGTTTTCCATTACGCATTTACAACAGCCAGATCAAGGGTTTTTAAAGACCAAAATGCTCAATAATGCCATTCGTGCATCAAAAAGTGAGCGCTTGATTTTTATTGACGGAGATTGTGTGCTTCATCCACGTTTCGTGAAACAATATGTACGTTCCATTCAGGAAGGTAAAATGTGTATCGGACGCAGAGTGAACCTGGATGCTGAAACTTCACGCAAGATCAGAACAGGTGAAAGAACCGTTCCCGGCTATCTGGAAATGATCCGGAATAAAAGCACAAGCGTTGAGGAAAGCTTTCCTTTATGGAGTTTATTGCAACGAAAATTGGTTCCTTTATTGGGATCCAACATGGGTTGGTTCAAAGCCGATTTAGTAAAAATCAACGGTTTTGACGAAACATACATCACTCCCGGATTTGGGGAAGATTCCGATATCGAATTCCGTGCGAAAAAAGCAGGAATTGTTCCCTATTCGGTAAGATACAAAGCCATTCAATATCATTTATTCCATGAACGCCCAAATCGGGAGAATTTGGTAAAGATTAGTAAGGATCAGTTTCAGGAAAAGGTGAAGCGCGAAGATTTCCGTTGTCAGTTTGGGTTGGAAACCCTAGAGATGTGACTTCGACTCCGCTCAGTCACCGAGCAAATTGTTTCGTAATTATCTAAAGGACACTGAGCGGAGTCGAAGTGTCAATTAGAAATAGGTCTGAAGCTATCGCATCTGCTAAGAGTCTTCCCGCATTCGTTAAAAGAATATGCTCTTCTGTTTGAACCAGTAAATTTTTATCCTCGTAATTCTTTACGATCTGAAACCATTCTTCGTTTGGAGCACTGTTTTCAAATAATTGCTGCTTTGAAACCCCCCATTTTGTTCGAAGTCCAATCATCACCAGTTCATTGAATCGATCAAAATCTGAAAGCGTTTCAATTGTTTCGGGCAAACTTCCTTTCTTCAGTTCGTTTAAATACACTTTATTGTTTGCCTGATTCCAATAACGCTCAGTTTGATTATAACCATGTGCAGACGGGCCAATTCCAAGGTATTTCGATCCTTTCCAGTAAGAGGTATTGTGTCTGGAATAATGCTCATTTCGTGCAAAATTAGAAATCTCGTATTGTTCGTAACCGGCATCTTTCAACGTTGAAACCAACAATTCAAATTGTTCGGATTGCTGGTCATTGGAAGAAACGACCAATTTTCCTTCTTTTACCCACTTGGACAAAGCTGTTTTTTGTTCAACTGTCAAACAATAGGCAGAAATGTGTTCCGGATTCAATTCAATGATCTGAAGCAATTGATCTTTCCATTCTTGCAGGGTCATATTTGGCAAGCCATACATTAAATCCAAACTCAATTCATCGAAACCTACTTGTTTTGCATTTTTGACTGCATTCAAACTATCTGCTGCCTGATGGCTTCTGTTCATCCATTTTAATTGGTCATCATTGAATGACTGGATCCCGATACTCAGGCGATTTACTCCTAATTCCTTCCACTTTTGTAAATTCTCCAGGGAACAATCATCCGGGTTGCATTCCAAGGTAATTTCTACCGAATCAACTACCTGATAGTTGGATTTCACCTGATTGATTAGCTTTTGAAGCTGTATTGGAGTCAAAATACTGGGTGTTCCGCCACCGAAATAAATCGTTTCAAAGTTTTCCTGTAACCAGACCTTTGATCTCATTTCCAATTCCGTGCACAAAGCGTCAACCATTTCATCCTGATACGTGTGATTGGTAGAAAAATGAAAGTCGCAATAACTACATTTTTGGGCGCAAAAAGGAATATGGATATAACAGCCGGACATGGGACAAAATTAGGGATTAATCGCGCGTTTTCACCTAGTTAAAATTGGAGGTTTTTATTAAATGTTAAAAAACGCTTTAAATTTTTACCATTAAACAAAAAGATATACTTTTCAAATATGGGATTTAAAGATCAACAGGCAGCCATTCAACGAGAATTAGATCGATTTATCGACTTATTGGGGGTTTTATTGCCGCGTTATTCTAAATTGCTGAAGCGCAAGAATTTAACAGAAGATGAATTACACGAATTAGGTGAATTAGAACACTTCCTGATTGGCGTAAATGGTCGAATTTCTGAAATTAAACAAGTACTTGAACAAGATGTTTACGGACACTCTTTGGACTTGTACTACAAACTGAAAGCTAAAGCAGATTTAGGTGATGAAGATGCAGCAAAAAAATTAAGTCGATTACGCGATTCGTACAATGACTCCATGATATCCGGACAAATTATCCATTGGAACTAGGTATCATTCGAAAAACATGTACCCAATCAAAAACCGCTGAATTGCTTCAACGGTTTTTTTAGTGTTTAATTGGTTTGAACTTGATTAGCGCATCCCAACAACTGCAATAAATACCAGAATACCAGTTCCTAACAGGCATAGACTTACTGTAGCACAAATTCTTGCCGCCTTCATTTTCTTGTAGGATGATTGCGTGTATAAAAGTGGATTGTTTTTAAACTCAGTCATTGCTTTTCCGGATCTTACCAATGTTACAATCGCCAGAACTATTCCAACAAAATTCAGAGCAAGTGGAATAGAAATAATTCCCATTGCTAAAGTTCCGCCAGCCCGTTCCAAATTTCTTTTGGGTTTGGTTGTCATTGCAATCGAATCTAATGTATCGTTTTCCATTTGTTTGAGTATTTAGATCTTTCTGCGCTAAAATAAAAAAACCTCCGAATTTCCATCCGAAGGTTTCATAATATGCTGATTCAAAGGGTGACTTCGACTCCGCTCAGTCACCTTTTGATTCCGATAGCTATCGGGATTATCTTTTCACTTAATTACGGTTTTTCTCTTGTGAAAGCAGGAATTCCTGTTACGTCCATTCCGGTGATCAATAAGTGAATATCGTGAGTTCCTTCGTATGTAAGAACTGATTCTAAGTTTGCCATATGGCGCATCATAGAATATTCACTTGTAATTCCCATTCCTCCGTGGATTTGACGTGCTTCACGAGCTATATCCAAAGCAATTTCCACGTTGTTTCTCTTAATCATAGAGATCATTGCAGATGTTGCTCTTCCTTCATTTCTCAATTGTCCAACACGCAAAGTAATAAACTGAGCTTTCGTGATTTCAGTAATCATTTCAGCCAATTTCTTTTGTGTCAATTGGAATGCGCCAATTGGAACACCAAACTGCGTGCGTTCTTTTGAATATCTCAAAGCCTGATCGTAGCAATCCATTGCAGCACCTAAAGCACCCCAAGCGATTCCAAAACGAGCAGAATCCAAACAACTCAATGGAGCTCCTAATCCGGAACGACCAGGAAGCAAGTTTTCTTTCGGAACTTTTACATTCACAAAAATCAATTCACCAGTTGCAGAAGCACGAAGCGATAATTTTCCATGCATTTCAGGAGTTGTAAATCCTTCCATTCCGCGCTCAACTACCATTCCGTGAATACGACCTGTTTCATCTTTTGCCCAAACTACGGCGATATCTGCAAACGGTGCATTGGAAATCCACATTTTTGCCCCATTCAATAAGTAATGATCACCCATATCTTTGAAATTGGTAATCATACTTCCCGGGTCAGATCCATGGTCAGGTTCGGTTAATCCGAAACAACCCATCATTTCTCCGGTAGCTAATTTTGGCAAATACTTCTTCTTTTGTTCTTCAGATCCGTATTTCCAGATCGGGTACATCACCAATGAACTTTGAACTGAAGCAGTAGAACGCAATCCTGAATCACAACGTTCCAATTCCTGCATGATCAATCCATAAGAAATCTGATCCAATCCGGGTCCACCGTATTCTTCCGGAATATAAGGTCCAAAAGCACCGATTTCACCTAATCCTTTCAACAAATGCATTGGAAAAGTTGCCTTTTCGTAGTTCTCGTCAATGATTGGAGAAACCTCTTTTTTTACCCACGCACGAGCAGCGTCACGCACCAACTTTTGCTCATCTGTAAGCAATTCATCCATTAATAAATAGTCCGGATGAGAATATAAATCAGATTTCATTTCTCTTTGTTTTCAATTATCGTTGCAAATGTAATCAAATCAACGAACGAATAAAAATGGAACAGGATGTTGAATTGAAAATTGAGAATTGAAAAATTGAAAAGACAGCAATATAATTCAGGTTGGATTAAGTAAGATTAAGTTTCCCGGAAAAGAATGATTGCAAAATAGTACTTTTGTATTTGAAATTATTTCAGTTCATGCAGTTAAGCGGACAATTCTTTACTCCTTCAGCAGCAAACGAGGTAATGGTTCTCACAGAAAGGAGTACCAATTATTCTTATTTGATTATTGCCGCGTTGGGTGTATGCCTCTTATTAGTATCAGCTGCCCGACTTAGACAACGAGAAATATTTTTAATTCTCGGACAAAACACCTTTTTCTTTCAGAGTCTTTCGGAACAATATAAAAACGGGATCCGTGAAAATCCGCTTTCATCCATTTTTTTAGTCTTTCAGTACATAATTATCAGTGGAATCTACATTTATTGGTACAATCATTTTTCCCTGGTGGATTTCAACACTTACCAAACCATTGGTCTCACCACATTCCCTGCAATTCTGTTGGTATATCACCTTTTTATCATTTCGCTGGCAGGAACAATTACCGGATTTAGCCAAATAATTCAGGAGGTCAATCAACTTACTTTAACCATGGCTCAAACAGCCGGAATTGTCATTTTAATTGAGTTCTTCTTCATTTATTTCCAGCCGGAATTCATCCTTGAATCCAAATTAATTATAGGAGGAACCTTTTTGTTTTTCATTGTTTTACGGATTATTCGTGCTTTTTATCATGCCATCCAATTGGGTGTATCATGGTATTATATAATTTTGTACCTTTGGACGCTCGAAATTTTGCCCCTTTTGATTGCCATAAAACTGGTATTCCCAAGTGAAATTTCAAGTTGGTTAGGTTAAATAAATGTTGAACGCTAAAACAAAATAAACCTTGAGTATTAAGACAATATTGGTTTCGCAACCGAAACCAGAAGGCGATAAGTCTCCGTATTTTGATTTGGCCGAAAAGTATAAGTTGAAAATTGATTTCAGGCCGTTTATTCACGTGGAAGGTGTTTCTGTTCAGGAATTCCGTACTCATAAAATAGATATTAAAGATCATACTGCTGTCATATTGACTTCAAAAACTGCGGTTGATCACTTTTTCCGTATTGCAGAAGAAATTCGTTTTGAAGTTCCGGATACAATGAAGTATTTCTGTATTTCAGAAGCTGTAGCTTTATACCTGCAGAAGTATGTTACATACCGCAAGCGCAAAATTTTCTTTGGTAAACAAACGATTGAAGATTTAGTAGACCCGATCAAAAAACACAAAGGAGAAAAATTCTTACTTCCTTGCACCGATATTTTACAAGATAAAATTCCCTTGACATTGGAAGAAGCTAAAATCCCATTCACTAAAGCGATGCTTTACAGAACGGTAGCTTCAGACTTAAGTGATTTGGAAGATGTTTATTACGACATGCTTGTTTTCTTTAGTCCGGGTGGAATTGAAAGTTTATTCAAGAATTTCCCTGACTTTAAGCAAAACAAAACATTGATCGCTGCATTCGGACCTACAACCGCAAACGCAGTTGTGAAAAACAATTTGAGATTAGATGTTCATGCACCCATGCCAAACGCACCAAGCATGACAGCAGCAATTGAGAATTTTATTAAAGAGCATAATAAGAAGAAGTGAAACTTCTGATAAATGATCAAGCGTTAGTGCAGATCAGCAAAGAGGTTTAATTCCAAAATAAAGAACAAATATTTTACTTAGGGGCGCGATTAATCGCGCCCCTAAGTGTTTAACCTATTTCAACATTCTTTTTAGCATTTTTTTGTTAGAAAGTATCTTTCAAATCGATGAACTATTGCTTCCTAATTTCGATATTTGCTGTTGCGAATCGAATTTCGTTATTTTTACCATTCAAATGAGTCGTATGGCACAAAAAAGTAAAGGGCCCACTGGGTCTTTTTCACCGAAAGAGCATAAAAGAGCAACGATCACTTATTGGTTGTTGGCCACTTTTCCGCTTTATTTCATTGGAGCATTGCTTTTATTTCAATCGGAAGACAATCTTCCTCCTGTTGCGATGCTTGACAATCCACCGGAATTACTGGCTTCTGTTATTATTGCTGATGATGGTGAAACAGAATTGGGGCGTTACTGGAAAATCAACAGAACTTCTGTTGAATACCGCAAGATCAGTCCGAATGTAACCGATGCATTGATTTCTACGGAAGATGAGCGTTTTCATGAGCACTCCGGAGCAGATTTCAGAGCGATCGGACGTGCAATTATCAATGTTGGTGGTGCCGGTGGTGCTTCTACCATTACACAACAGCTAGCAAAACAATTGTATACACTTCAATTGCGCGAGCGTCAGGAATTGGCAAGAGCAAATGGCGAAGACGTGGAAAGCGGTTCCTCCGGAAGAATTGGAAGAATGTGGAATCGTTTGAATGAAAAAGCACGTGAAAATATTATTGCAACGCGTTTAGAGGCTCGATTTACCAAGGAAGAAATCATCACCATGTATTTGAATCAGTTCGATTTCTTATACAATGCCGTAGGAATCTCCAATGCATCTAAAGTCTATTTCAATAAGAAACCAAGCGCATTATCCAAAGAAGAAGCAGCAATGCTTGTAGGAATGTGTAAAAATCCCGCACTTTACAATCCGTATACTTTCAAAATCAAAAACTACCGACTTTCTATAGCAACGAATAAAGGTGTAAGTTCTGAATCTGTTACCAGCGCTGAGATTGCAGATGCCAGAGCTGCTGATAGTTTGCGTGCATTGACAAGGCGTAACCAGGTTTTAATGCAATGGTTAAAAAATTCGGATGAAGGAAATGAAGCTTTACGTCAAAAACTAACTCAGGCGGAATATGACAGATTGAGTAAAAAACCTTTGATTACAAACTATCAAATAGTAGATCACAAACGCGGAATTGCACCATACTTCAGAGAATCGCTGCGCAATGAAGTGACTGAATTATTGAATACAAAGAACGAAGACGGTTCATTCGTCTATAAACGCGAAGATGGTCTTCCGTATGATATTTACAGAGACGGATTGCGCATTTATACCACACTGAATGCAGATATGCAGGAGCATGCGGAATATGCACTGGAAAAACATTTGAGTGAAACCTTGCAGCCACAGTTTGATAGAAACAACAAATCTGCAAAGAACTGGCCTTTCTCCAATTCACTTTCTGAAGACGAAGTAAAAAGTATTTTAAGATCTTCCATGCGCCGATCAGATCGTTACCGACTTCTTTCAGAAGCAGGAGTCTCTGATGAAGAGATCAAACGCATTTTCAATGAACCGGTTCAAATGCGTGTATTCAGTTGGAGAGGTGAACGGGATACGGTAATGAGTCCAATGGATTCAATCCGCTATTACAAGTCCTTTTTACAAGCTGGATTAATTTCGATCGAACCAAGTACCGGATTTGTGAAAGCATGGGTTGGAGGAGCAAATATTGACCATTTTGCATACGATCACGTAAAATTAGGGAAACGACAAGTGGGATCTACGATCAAACCATTTGTTTATGCAGCCGGGATTACCATGAACGTAGTAAAACCAGGTTTGGTAGTACCAAATATTGCCTATTGTGTGGATTTGTATGATCCGAACGGAAATCCGGATGGGCAGTGGTGCCCGCGAAATTCAGATGGTAGTGGGAACGGAGGAACTATTTCAATTATGAAAGGACTTGCTTTGTCGAAAAACAACATTGCCGTTTACATTATGAAGCAAATGGGTGCGCTTGCCGGTCCAAAAACAGTAGCGAAACTCATGCGTGATATGGATATCGAATTGCGCGATCTGGATATCGTTCCGGCTATGTGTTTGGGTTCAATGGACTTGTCGCTTTACGAGTTAGTTGGAGCTCAATCCACTTTTGTAAACAAAGGAATTTTCAATAAGCCAACGAGTATTCTGCGCATTGAAGATCGTTCAGGCCATGTTATTTACAGTGCTAAGACTGTTTCCAAAGAAGCTATGAATGAAAACGTGGCATACACCATTCTGAAAATGATGAAAGGTGTTGTTCAGGGTGGTACAGCAAGCAGACTGCGTGGTGGTTCCGAATACGGAAATATTCCATATCCAACAGCAGGAAAAACAGGAACTACGCAAAACAACTCCGATGGATGGTTTGTAGGTTTGACACCAGATCTTGCAACAGGAGTTTGGGTTGGAGCTGAAGACCGCGGAGTTCGTTTCCGAAGCACTGATCAAGGTCAGGGAGCGCGAACGGCACTTCCAATCTATGGTTATTACATGAACAAGGTCTACAAAGATCCTAAAATAGCCATCTCGACCACTGATTTTGAAGCTCCTCGGAATTTTGACAGTTCCGTATTTAATTTGACCGGAGTAGAAATTGATCCGGAAGTCGCCGACTCGACAACTACCATTGTCGATCAAATACAAATGTGATAGAAAAGCCATGAATAAAGTTGTAAAAAACGTTGAAGAAGCCTTAGTTGGCATTGAAGATAATATGACCTTGATGGTTGGCGGATTTGGATTGTGTGGAATCCCGGAAAACTCTATTGCACAATTGGTGAAAATGGGGACAAAAGGATTGACCTGTATTTCAAACAATGCCGGAGTAGATGATTTTGGATTGGGTTTATTACTACAGAAGAAGCAAGTCAAGAAAATGATCTCATCATATGTTGGCGAAAACGAAGAATTTGAGCGTCAAATGCTTTCAGGAGAACTGGAAGTTGATTTGATTCCGCAAGGTTCTTTAGCTGAACGCTGTAGAGCAGGAGGAGCCGGAATTCCGATGTTTTTCACTCCTGCAGGTTACGGAACGGAAGTCGCTGAAGGAAAAGAAGTACGCATTTTCAACGGGAAACCACATATTTTGGAAAGCGCCTTAACAGCAGATTTTGCAATTGTAAAAGCATGGAAAGGTGATACAGAAGGAAATCTGATTTTTAAAGCAACAGCTCGCAATTTCAATCCGATGATGGCAATGGCTGGAAAGATTACCATTGCTGAAGTGGAAGAATTAGTTCCTGCCGGGGAATTGGATCCAAACTTCATTCATACGCCAGGAATCTTCATTCAGCGCATTTTCAAAGGAGAAAAGTTTGAAAAACGCATTGAACAACGCACTGTTCGAACTAAATAAATGACATTCTTTCGATTAGATAATAAGTGGCTGATTTGGCCACTTTTTCTTTTTCTGATGGGTTATGCCATCTTAAGAGCCATATTCGTTGAACCGTTGTTTGATGAATTGGCAACCCTTTATTGGTATATCCAAACTGGCTACTTACCAGGTCGTGGAGCAACCATGGATGCAAACAATCACATTCTCAATTCCCTGATTTCGCATCAATTTTTCCGGCTTTTCGGCGATCACTTTTTTGTTTACAGACTATTTTCGCTTTGCACCTTCCCCATTTATTTCTTTGCAGGCAGGAAACTCTTATCAAAGTCCGGAACACCGTTTTCATTTCTCATTCTCCTGGCTTTGGTTTCCGTCCATTGGATCTTTGACTATTTTTCATTTTCGCGCGGATATGGCCCTTCCCTGGCTTTCCTCCTACTTGCTTTTTGCTTTATTCAGAAGTGGATGGAAAATCAAAAGACAACTTACTATGTTGGGATCATTCTCTCATTCCTAATTGCTTTACTGTGCAATTTAAGCTTGCTGATTCCTTTGGTTCTGCTTCTATTCTACCTCATCTTTATTTCCATCATTCGCATCAAGTATTTTAAAACCAAACAACTCATTGGTTTCTGGATCACCACACTCTGCTTCATTGCCTTTCTGATTCCGGTTTACATTTACATTCTTAAACTTAAAAAAGCCGGAGCGCTTTGGTGGGGAAGTAAAGAAGGACTCTGGGAAGTGACTGGAAAATCAATCAGTAGAACCATCTTTTTCTCCGAAAGCAGCGTGATAAAATACCTGCTTTTATTCTGGATTGCTTTTATTTTAGTCAAGCTCATTTCACGTTTGAAAAACGATGGTCTCCGGAATATAGTATGCGATTTAACCTGGTGGCTTCCGGTGCTTTTCATTGTCATACTTCTCAGTATCGAAATCAGCTCCAGAATTCTGGATGTGAACTATCCAATGGATCGTGTGGGAATGTATTTGGTTCCCTTGTTCATTCTCTCATTCGGTCTCAGCATTCAGAAATCCGAAGTGCTGCGCTGGAGCCTGCTCTTATTGCTTTGGTTTCCGGCATCCTTTATTTTCAACCTAAATTTAAACACTTCTATTTTTTCCCCGGAAGATCGGATTCACAGCAATTTCTATCAAAAAATGCTTCAGAAAATTCCATCCAACAGCACTGTTTCTGCTGATTACGTATCACAGGCAAGCTTCGCATATCTTACACGGGATGAGAAAATCCCACACATTGCAACAGATTATTTACCGGAAGATTCGTTAAGCAGAGGAGATTACCACATTTCCTGGGTCGAAAAATTGAATTGGCCGGATTATTCCTGCATTCTTCAGGATCCGGTAAGTGGTACCAGATTATACAAAAGAAACACGCTATTTGAAAAACAAGTTGTTCTGGATACGGTAATACACATCCAAAAAAGTAGGGATGCCGTTATTCCTGTTCTGGATCTGGATTTGAGTTCATTCGCAAACAAGTTGATTCAAACACAGATAGAAGGAATGATTCAATTGGACCAATACTGTCTGGACTTGAACCTGCGGCACGAAATTCAATCCAGGAAAGGCGAATTCAGAAGAACAGACAATACCCGTTTTAATTGGTATTTTGGGAGAAAGACCAACTATCAGTTCCAATATCCCAATCATTTGATCTCCATTCTTCCGGAAGATCGTTCGCTGCATATCCGCTTTTACAATGATGACCGGAATGAAGTAAATCTTTCAGCTATTCGTTTGAAAATAGTTGTTGTAACCAAAAAGTCAGATAACTTAGTAACCCGAATTAATCAGTAACGCTTTGATTCAAAGAAACTCCAAGACACAAATTACAACCTGGATCCTCTTTTTGGGTTTATTGGTTTATGCTATTTTGAGAGCATGGATAGTTGAACCTATTCACGATGAAGTGGCAACTTATTTTCATTACATTGAAACAGGAGAAATCAGAGGTGGTCGTTCATTAATGGATGCCAATAATCATTTACTGAACAGTTGGTTGGGAAATCTATCTTATAGCTGGTTCGGAGAACATTTTTTCCTATTCAGACTTCCGGCATTACTTTGCTTTTGCCTCTATTTCTGGTCGAGCAGAAAACTAACCCGCAACCTCAATCTGGGTCTTTGGGGAGAATTGTGTTTCGTTGCACTAAATACCATTCCTTGGATTTTTGATTATTTCAGCTATACCCGCGGTTACGGACTTGCGATCGGCTTCTTTATTGCTGCGCTCCTGCAACTATCCTTGTGGTTGAAAGAAAAACATACCGGTCATTTGATCTTGCTCTTACTATTCCTTTATTTAGCAGTTCTCTCCAACCTGACTTATCTGATCACCAGTTTAATCTTGGTAGCGTATATCATTTTCATTACCCTCCTTCATTCGAAGAAGATCGGAATCAAAGCACTGATGTTTCATACATTTTTGCTGATTGTTTTCTGTTTTTCACTGATTCCGCTCATCGATTTCAGTTTTGAACTAAAAGAAGCCGGAGCTTTGTACTATGGAAGCTTGGACGGTCTTTGGTGGGTCACCGGAAAAACCCTTTCGCGGTACATTTTATTCTACGATGCAAACTGGCTTCGGGTTGCTTATGTCTTAATCGGATTAACAGGTACGGTGATCCTCTTCCTGCAATGGAAAAAAGAGTCGTGGCTTCAATTTCTGACAAGTACTTCTTTCTGGCTTTCTATGCTAATTGCCGGAAACATCTTCGCCATTCTTTTTCTGGCAAAGGTCATGAAAGTAAACTACCCGGAAGATCGTGCAGCCATGTATTTGATTCCACTAAGTATTTTGGCTCTAACCTCACTTTTTGCACAGAATAAGTTCTCCAAATACTTTCTCTTTGTTCTCTTACTATTTCCGGTAAGTTTTATTCTGAAATTGAACCTGAATACCTCTGTCTTTTCGCCGGATGATCGAATGAGTAAAGCATTTTATCAAGGCGCTACGAAAGATCTGAAACCGAATGAAACAGTAAGTATCTATCCCATTCAGCAATTGACTTATGCTTACTTTGAGCGCACCAATCCGAATCGCCAAACGAAACACATTGGAACCATTCAAAAAGACTTTCTTCCAAGTAGTGATTTGATCCTTACTAAAACCACCTGGTTGTTTCCAAAAGACGATATCAGCGCCTATCGGGTGGTGGCAAAAGATCCAGCCAGCACTTACATCGCACTAAAAAGAAAAACACCGTTTAAACAAATCCATTTGTTCGATTACATTGGCAAAACGAAGCAATCCGATGAGGAGTTTATCTTGTTTTACGATGGCCCTATTCGTTCGGAATGGAGAAATAAATTGATTCAAATAGATCTGAAAGGCGATTTGAAAACCGATAAGGAATTGAACGATTTTAATGTGGTGATTTCCACCAATGATTCGTTGGATGTAAATCTGAGATATGAGTATCAAAACCTTCGTTGGTATTATGGAGAGAATGTGCAGCAGTTTAAATTGAACTATCCGTATACCGCAAAGCATTTTCTCAGTGAAGAATCCCGATTGATTATTTATATTTGGAACCCGGAAAGAAAGCATTTCAAGCTTACGAATCCTACAATTCAGATTATTGAGTTAAAATAACAGATATGGCACTAGATAAAAACGGAATAGCAAAACGAATTGCACAGGAGCTAAGAGATGGTTGGTATGTGAATTTAGGAATTGGTATTCCAACTTTGGTTGCAAATTACATTCCTGAGGGCATTGAAGTTGAATTCCAATCTGAAAACGGAATTTTAGGAATGGGTCCTTTTCCTTTTGAGGGAGAAGAAGATCCGGATCTGATCAATGCCGGAAAACAAACCATCACTGCACGCAAAGGTGCTGCGTTCTTTGATTCAGCGATGTCTTTTGCGATGATTCGCGGTCAACACGTTCAATTAACCGTTCTTGGTGCCATGGAGGTTTCACAAAACGGAGATATTGCCAATTGGAAAATTCCCGGGAAAATGGTGAAAGGAATGGGTGGAGCGATGGATTTGGTTGCTTCCGCTGAGAATATCATTGTTGCCATGATGCATACCAATAAAGCAGGTGAATCGAAAATATTGAAAGCATGTACTTTACCTTTAACCGGTGTAGGTTGTGTGAAGAAAGTAGTCACCGAATTAGCAGTATTGGAAATCAAAGACAATAAATTTCACCTGATCGAGCGCGCTCCGGGAGTTAGTGTGGAAGAAATCGTTTCAAAAACAGAAGGAGATCTGGTAGTTCCGGATTTTGTTCCTGAAATGAGCATTTAATAAAATTCCCTTTTTTACGTTATCCAACTCATGATACAAAAGTTATCCATTCTTATTCCGGCATACAACGAAGGGCCAACCATTCACCTGATCTTAGATAAGATCAAGAAGGTGCAACTGGAAAACGATATTCACAAAGAATTGGTAATCGTAAATGATTGTTCTAAAGATAATACAGTTGAACGCATTGAAGCTTATATAGCTGCCAATCCTGAAATGGATATTCGTCTGTTTTCTCAGCCCCATAATCAGGGAAAGGGAGCCGCAATCAATCGTGCAATTCAGGAATCTACAGGTGATTATATCATTGTTCAGGATGCTGACTTGGAATACGACCCGGAAGAATACAACTTGCTATTAAAGCCGGTTTATATGGATAATGCGGATGTTGTTTACGGATCCCGTTTTATGGGCCACCAACCTCATCGCATTCTTTTTTACTGGCATTCCAAAGGAAATAAATTCCTGACAGGTCTCTCCAATATGATGACGAATTTAAACTTAACGGACATGGAAACGTGTTATAAGTTAATTCGCGCTTCGATCGCAAAAGATCTGAAGATTAAGGAAAATCGTTTTGGAATTGAACCGGAAATCACCGCAAAATTAGCTAAGAGAAAAGGAATCCGCATCTATGAAGTGGGTATTTCCTATTACGGAAGAACCTATGAAGAAGGCAAGAAAATTGGCTGGAAAGATGGGTTTAGAGCGATTTACTGCATTATCAAGTATAAGTTCACCAATTAAAAATTATCAATTATAAATGGAGAAATTATCAAGGAGATCTCTCAAAGAAAGATTCTCTCCCTTGATAATTCATAATTGATAATTTTAATATCTAATTTTCTTCGACCAACTGATCGAGCGTTTTTCAATGATCAGATAATAGCCGTAGGCAAAGGCAATTGCTACAGCTGCTGTCAGAAAAACAGAGAGCCAATTATTTAAATCCAGGTATTTTTCGTTTTCAACAAAGAACAGGAACAAACCTCCCGCCAATCCGTGTGTCAGGTAAAGCGAATACGAAAACTGTCCGACCCATTCCAGCCAGCCGCTTTGAATTTTGATCCAAAGGATCAGTGAAACGCCGATAAATAATACGCCGATATCCTCCATCGGGAAAATAACTCCAAGTACAACCAAACTACATGCAAGGATTACGTAATTGATCAGGAGATTACGCGATTTGAAAATTTCGGAGCAGGCAATTCCGGCAGCAAAAAACGGAATGTTGTGGATAATATCAATGGAATGAAAGAAGAAAACACTTCCCAAAGCCGAAAACAAGACCACAGAATAGCTAAGCACATTTTTTCGCATCACCATGACGAGTATTCCAATCACCAGGTAAAAGAGAAATTCCACTTTCAAGGTAGTGAAGATCGGGTTCATCCATTCCGAATCTCTAAATAAATCCACTGTGAGAGTTGCATTCTCCAAAATTTGTTTGGCCGAATAAGCATAGACTCCTTTCCAAATCACTGCAACCAAACAGATCAAAGCGAGCGTTCCCAGAAAGGGCGGGAAAATACGAGCAAATCGCTTTAACAGGTAAGTGAAATAGCTGTAAATCCCTGAATCTGTGTTTGTGAGTGAGTAATAGATCACAAACCCGGAAATAATGTAGAACAATTCCACGCCCTGTGCTCCGAATCTGGAATAATCGCGGATAGTTTCGTTTGCAACCAAAAAACCATTGACACCGCTGAACGATAAAAAATGAAAAACAAGTACCATCAATGCGGCCAATGCGCGCAAAGATTCAATATGACCCAACTGTTTTTTCTCTGTTTCCAATGTGGCGCTAAAATACTCCTTTCTTTCGGGCTGGGAATCCAATCATTCGTTTTGAGAATTTGAATTCCAACAAAAAACCCCAAATCTGATAAACAGAATCGGGGTTTAAACGTATTTTATATTGACTTAGTACAATTCTTGTTTCAAAGCTGTACGATAATCTTTAATTTCTTCTCTGTTAATCTTGTGTTCAGCGTTCTTCAACAAATTCATCAAGTACAAAAAGTTCTCCTGACCTTCGATTTCCAAAGGATATTCGTTTCCTTCTTCGTCTTCTTCGTACTGTGCTTGAACATCAAAGTCATTTCTGTCTAGCAAAAACTCGTATGATAAACGCAAAACTTTCACCACCAACGGATCTTGTTCTTTCAAAGCTTGTTCGCGCAATTCTTTCAAATCCTCTACAATACCTTTGTAAGCAATCCCTTCTTTTTCCACTTTGGAAACAATTGTTTCTAACTTCTTATTGGCAATGGCCGTTTTCATACTTCACTTATTTTCAAGGTTGTAACTACTTTGCGACAACTTTCAAGACATGCAAATGTAATGACTTATTAGCAGTAAAAATAACATCTGCGGTGTTTTTTTACAAAATCCCTTGAATTTAGAGCCAATCACTTGCTTTCTTTTAGAAATCCATCTCACACGTAGAACGAATGATTATATTTGTAAAAACAGAAAAACCAAACTTTTGCTAGATATTTTACTCAAAGGAATATTGACCGGATTTGTACTCAGTATAATGATCGGCCCTGTATTCTTTCTTCTTCTGGAAACAAGTATTCGTAAAGGAATTCGTGCAGCAATTGCATTTGATATTGGTGTTCTTGTTTCCGATCTCATCTATATCCTCATTGCCCTCATTTTTTATTCAGAAGTCAGTAAAATAACCTCCGGCGAATATGGACATATTATTTCCATTGTAGGAGGAATCATCCTGATGATCTTCGGACTGGTAACCCTGTTGCGCAAACCCAAAGAAGATGCGAAAGAAACAGACAAACAGCTGAACAGTACGAAAAAAGATCTCATTCTTCTTGGGCTTAAAGGGTTTTTACTGAACATTGCTAATCCGGGGGTAATTTTCTATTGGATCACAGTGATTGCATTGGGTGCAGATGGGAAGAAAAGTACCAACGATGCGATTGATGAAAGTACTTACTGGTATATTTTGATCATCATACTCACTTTCTTTGCAGTGGATCTTTTGAAAATTTTCGGAGCAAAAAAACTAAGACCGTTCATTACTGAAAACGTATTGGTGGGACTCAACAGACTTATCGGCCTGATTATTATCGGAACCGGAGTATTATTAGTCATCAAAGGTTTCCTTGCAAAATAGTTCTTGTAACATTTCATTCGGTTATTGATTATTAAATTGAAAACTCATTCAAATTCCATGAAGTTCGTTTGTATCCTCTTTTCTTTATTCTCTTTCACTCTGCTCACGGCACAGGTTATACACAAGGAAAATCTTACTCCCAAAGAGAAGAATTATTATGATTTTCAAAAAACCCAACTGGAATCTATTGGAAGCTATTACAAAGATCAATTGGGAGAAACACGAGACAGACATGGAAAATGGTTGTATTATGACCGTTTTGGAACCGTGATCGAAGAACGCAATTTTTACCGCGGAAAATTGCATGGAAGAGTCATCGCATTTCATCCGAACAGCAAAACCAAGCAGGAAGGTTACTTCAAAATGGGGGAACAAGACAGTATTTTCAAGGAATGGAATGAACTGGGAAAACTAAGTGTACAGGGAAATTATAAGTTTGGACAGCCGGTTGGATTTTGGGAATATTATTATGTCACCGGGCAGAAAAAACAAGTAGAAGAAATTATTGATTCTACCACCTATTTGCGCGAGTTCTGGATGCCGGACAGTCTTCACACCCAAAAAGTAAAAGATGGAAATGGTGAATACCTGACATTCTTCGATACAGGAATGGAAAAAGAATGGTACAACTATAAAAACGGATTAAAAGACGGTCTTTTTGAAGAAATTTCGATTTATGGCTACATGCTTATCAATGGAAAATTCAAAAATGGTGAAAAAGACAGTACCTGGAATTTCTTCTATTATACCGGTAAAAAGGAAAAAACGAGCAACTATGTCAATGGAAAACTCGACGGTGATTACAAATACTTTTACGACAACGAACAAGTAAACGTTGAAGGAACTTACAAAGACGGCGAAAAATCAGGACTTTGGACGTGGTATACCAAAAAGGGAACCAAGGACATGGAAGGTTCTTTTGACAAGGGTCAGCAAAACGGAAAATGGAACTATTGGTATCCAACAGGAGAACTTCGAAATAATGCGGAATACGATCACGATAAGAAAACCGGGACTTGGCTTTATTTTTACAAAGATGGCAGCAAGTTTAAAAGTTCGCCCTATGTAAACGATGAAAAACACGGGCAATGGGATACCTGGTATGAAAACGGTAAATTGTTAATGTCCGGAAAATACGAAAAAGGCAAAGAAGAAGGAACCTGGGTGAACTATTGGGAAACCGGAAAAGAAAAGAACATTGCCACTTTTAAAAACGGTTTACTTCATGGAAAGTGGGAGTCTTACTTCCCAACCGGGAAACCGAATATCTTCGGGAATTACAAGGAAGGGGAAAAAACCGGCGAATGGACAAGCTTCTTCGATAATGGAAAACCCAAGGATGTATTCAATTACAAGGTCATTGTCAAAAAATCCAAAATTCAAAATGGTCCTTTAAAAGACTATGATGTGAAAGAAAGCATCAAAGACGGTCATGCTGTTTCCTTTTCTCAAAAAGACTATAAAAAAACCGAAGAGGGAGATTACAAAAACGGACAAAAGGACGGAGTTTGGTATACCTACTGGCCCGGAGGACATATTCCAAGTAACACAACCACTTATAAAGATGGTTTATTGGAAGGAAAATCTACGGAACTGGACAGAAGAGGAAACCTGGTTTCTGAAACCGATTACAAAAATGGTTTGAAGCACGGTAAAATGAAAATTTACGACAAGCGCGGCAAAGTTGCCAAAGAACTGGAGTTCGAATTCGGACAGCAAGTCATGAAAGGTGCAGGTGGAAGTAATATAGAGTTTAAAACGAGATAATATTCCGGCGCTTCGACTCCGCTCAGCGACCTCCATTCTTCGAAAACAAACTATTTATTAAAAGGTGACTGAGCGGAGTCGAAGGCACTTTTTAATTTTGCATTAACTGATCTTTTTTCTTAAATTAAATAAGAAAAGGCTCATGACAGATCAGGAATTAGGTGTTTTTGGTGAGCAGATGGCTCAAAAGTTTTTGTTGAAAAACGGATACTCCATTCGCAAAGTCAATTACCGGTATTTGAAGTTCGAAATCGATATCATTGCTCAGAAGGAAGAACAAATTGTAGTAGTTGAAGTGAAAACCCGGCAAACTGCAGAAATCGGTGAACCCTGGATGGCAGTTACCAAAAAGAAACAGCGACAAATTATTTTTTGTGCCAATGAATACATTCAATCCAGAGATTTACCCAATGAAGTTCGTTTCGACATTATTTCAATTGTTCACAATCAATTTCGCACCAAACTGGAACATATTGAAGATGCGTTTTCAACATAATAATTCACCAAAACACTTCTCCCGCGGATGGCGCAGATTTCGCAGATTATTTTTTATACATGCATATGGAAAATCTAACCAGGTATCATCTAAACGAAAAGAACTATGAAATCTATCCTTTTATTTGCATTCCTATTTTCTTGTATCTCTGCATCCTTTTCACAGGAAGAGGACGAATATTTTGTAGAAGATTCAGCACATCTGTCTCAATTTTTACAACAGGTTGACTACATTGAATTGTGCGAATTGGGTTTGACTTGTTATGTGGATTCAGCTTATGTTGATGATACCGATCAACGTAAACTAGTCAAGAGGTGTTTTTTAGACGGAGCAATTAAATATCACAAAATTGATTATTCAAAGATCATTTGCAGCAAGCGGTCACCAGAAATAAATTCGTTCTTTCAGGTATTTATTTCCAGTACCAAAAACAAATCTTATATAAGTGGAGCCTGTTACCAACCCAGGAATGGGATCATCTTCTTTGACAAGGAGGATCTGTTTTTAGCTTATTTGGAAATCTGTTTTGAATGTCATGAGATAAATGGAATAAACAATTTTGGTCTATCGGGATTCACCTCTGATCAATATGCTGAATTAGAATGCCTATTCAATCAAAACGGCTTGAAAACCAAATAACCATCTTGCCCTCAAATAAAAAGTATTTCTCCTTCTCAATTATTCATTTAAAATTCTCAATTAAAACTTTGGTTTTCAGTTCTATACCATTTTTCAAATAAACGACGTATCTTTGCCGCGTCTACTGCGATAGTAAACATTAAATTCTGCTCGTGATGAACACAAGAAAAACAGGTACAGGGAAAGGCCGTACAACAGCAGGAAGAGGAACAAAGTCAAGTGGCTCAAAACCTACTTCAAGAACAGGGAAACCCGCAACAAGAGGTGGAAAACCTGCTCCAAGAACGGAGAAACCGGATGCTGAAAAAAGCAGTGCTCCAAGATCAAGACCCGCAGCTGCGGATGGATCTTCAAAACCTCATTACAAACCAAAGGTTCGTAAAGGTGATCCACTACCAACTTTCAATGAAGATGATATTCGTTTGAACAAATATTTGTCTAATGCAGGCGTATGTTCCCGCAGAGAAGCAGATGTATTGATCCAAACAGGAGTTGTTTCAGTGAATGGTGAGATTATTACCGAAATGGGTTATAAGATCAAAAAAGGAGACAAAGTACAATACGACGGTGAAACAATTAACGCTGAAGTTAAACGTTATGTGTTATTGAATAAACCAAAAGGATTCATCACCACAATGGATGACCCGCTTGGAAGAAAAACCGTAATGGGCTTGGTAATCAATGCGTGTAAGGAACGAATTTATCCTGTAGGTCGATTAGACCGCGATACAACCGGATTGTTGTTGTTTACAAACGACGGAGATATGGCTAAAAAGCTGACTCACCCGCGTTATGAAGCTGTAAAAATTTACCACGTTGAGGCAGACAAACCGGTTCAGGCTGAACATTTGGAAATGTTGATGCGTGGCATCGAATTGGAAGATGGCCGGATTCAAGCTGATAAAGCGGAATATGTGAAAGATGGAAAATCCAGCCGTGAGGTAGGAATCGAAATTCACTCGGGTAAAAACCGAATTGTACGTCGTATGTTCGAAAAATTGGGATACGAGGTAGTGAAACTGGATCGTGTTCAATTTGCAAGCTTGACGAAAAAAGACTTACCAAGAGGATATTACCGACATTTAACAGAGAAAGAGGTACATTTTCTAAAAATGACAAAATAATTCAACATGTTCAGAAGGCTGTTATTCCTTTTCCTTTTAGCAGTTATTGCAAACCCGGCTGATGCTCAAATCAGAAAACATCAACGGAAAAGAAGTACCAATGCAGGTACCCTTTTCTTCTATTGGGGTTATAATCGTACTGCTTATACGCAATCTACCATCCATTTCATTGGATCGGATTACGATTTCACATTGAAAGGTGTGAAGGCAACAGACAGGCAGCCCAAATTCGGTGCAAATCTCTATTTGAATCCGGCGAATATGACTATTCCGCAATACAACTTCCGGATTGGTTATTATTTCACTCAAAAATGGGCATTTTCAGTTGGTGTAGATCATTTCAACTATGTAATGCGCCACGACAAAGAAGTGACGTTGGACGGTCATTTTGATATGACAGCAGATTCGATTTGGGATGGGAATTACAATCAGGAATCAGTATTGGTTGATCCGAATCATTTTCATTATGAGCATTCCGGAGCATTGAACTATTTGAGAATTGAATTGATGCGTTCATTTGATTTGGTAGAATTAGGCGATAAAAGACAGTTTGCAATTACAGGAAATGTGGGTTTGAATTTAGGTCCGATGCTGACAACAACAAACTTTCTGTTTAGTAACGAACAAACCAATCGGTCAACAGCGCTTTCCGGTTATGGAATTGGGGCAAATGCCAGTGCCCGATTGGAGTTTTTCAAACATGTATTCATTCAGGCGGAAGGAGGATTGGCTTTTGCACATCTTCCGGGAGTTAAAACCCGACCGAATGATCGCAATCAGCGTGCAAAACAAGCTTTCGGATTAGCTTCCTACAATGTATCTTTGGGGCTGATGTTCTACATCAAAACCAAGAATGGTTGTGATAGCTGTCCACATTGGTAAACAAAAATTAGTAATTATACATTCTTTAATTATCAAGAGATCAGACTCTTGAAGTTACAATAACACGATATGTCACAAGAATTATCAGAACAAGAAATCCAGCGACGACAAACGTTGCAACATTTACGCGATGCGGGAATTGATCCTTATCCTGCAGCACTTTATCCGGTAACCGATTATTCCGCTTCTATCAAGAACAATTTTGAAGAAGGAAAAACAGTTTGTTTAGCCGGTAGAATGATGAGTCAGCGTGTAATGGGAAAGGCTTCTTTTGCTGAATTACAAGACTCTGAAGGAAGAATCCAAGTGTACTTTAACCGCGATGAAATTTGTCCGGGAGAAGACAAAATGTTATACAACGACCTATTTAAAAAATGGTTGGACCTGGGTGATTTCATCGGAATCAAAGGAGAAGTATTCAAAACACAGGTAGGAGAAGTTTCCGTAAATGTGAAGGAATTCCAATTGTTGAGCAAATCCTTGAAACCGCTTCCGCTTCCAAAAACAGATGCTGAAGGACAAGTACATGATGCTTTTACAGATCCGGAAATGCGTTACCGTCAACGCTATGTTGACTTAGTGGTAAATCCACAGGTGAAAGAGGTGTTCGTAAAGCGCACGAAATTATTCTCTGCCATGCGTAATTTCTTCAATGATGCAGGTTACATGGAAGTTGAAACTCCAATCCTTCAAGCGATTCCGGGAGGAGCTGCTGCACGCCCATTCGTCACGCATCACAATGCTTTGGATATTCCATTATACATGCGAATTGCCAATGAATTGTATTTGAAACGATTAATTGTAGGTGGATTTGACGGAGTGTATGAGTTTTCTAAAAATTTCCGCAATGAAGGAATGGACAGAACACACAATCCGGAATTTACAGCCATGGAAATCTATGTTTCATACAAAGATTACAATTGGATGATGGATTTCACGGAGCAATTGTTGGAACATTGTGCAACTGCCGTAAATGGAACACCGGAATGTACTTTCGGCGAACACCATATCAGCTTCAAAGCTCCTTACAAACGCGTTACAATGCGCCAATCGATCATTGACTTTACAGGTTTTGATATCTCAGGGAAATCGGAAGATGAATTGAGAACTGCAGCGAAAGGAATGGGAATCGCAGTAGATGATACCATGGGTAAAGGAAAATTGATCGATGAGATCTTTGGTGAAAAATGCGAAGGGAATTATATTCAGCCAACGTTCATTACAGATTACCCGAAAGAAATGTCGCCTTTGTGTAAAACGCATCGCGAAGACCCTGAATTGACAGAACGTTTTGAATTGATGGTTTGCGGAAAAGAAATTGCCAATGCTTATTCGGAATTGAATGACCCGATCGATCAGCGCGAGCGTTTCGAAGACCAGGTTCGTTTAGCCGAAAAAGGAGATGACGAAGCTACTGGAATGATTGATCAGGATTTCTTACGCGCTTTGGAATACGGAATGCCACCAACATCTGGATTAGGAATTGGAATGGATCGTTTGATTATGTATTTAACCAATAATCCATCTATTCAAGAGGTGTTGTTCTTCCCTCAAATGCGTCCTGAAAAAGTGATGAAAGTTGTTTTAAATGAAAACGAACAATTGATCTTCGATATCATGCAGCGAGAGAAAACAATGGAATTGTTGAGCTTGAAAGAATCTGTGAATTTGAGTAATAAGGCTTGGGATACGAGTATCAAAGGACTTACCAAACACGGTTTATTGAAAGTGACTAAAACGGA
Organism: Flavobacteriales bacterium UBA7666; assembly: GCA_002483265.1. Classification (GTDB taxonomy): domain Bacteria; phylum Bacteroidota; class Bacteroidia; order Flavobacteriales_D; family Crocinitomicaceae; genus Fluviicola. Next base: position 25,103 of record DLHO01000001.1, read on the forward strand.
TGAGATCTTAAATGTAGATTTCATCGGTTAATTAATAGCATTCTTTTTTAAAGAGTCCTGATTTGCTAAAGCGGATCGGGACTCTTTTCGTTTAGGGATAAGTGTCCGCCGCCGCAAATCCACCACATACCCAGGTAATCAATTGTTAAAAATTTCTGCGTTCATTGATAAATCAACAAAATTTTCACAAACCCACCTAAGCAAGCAACTATTTCTATCAAACAGCGATCTATAGTGTTGTGAAACAATTGCTAACGGAATAATAAATTATTCAAAATTAATAGTACCTTATTCCAAATTTACCTGCAAAGGTAAATGCTACAATGCTATTTATGAACCGAAAAAGAACTGATTCGAACCGATTGATTGTATCCGCATGCGCCGTTGGTGCATTTGCATTGATGCTTTTCCTGATTCCCTCTTGCAAAAAGAAGCCGAAAGTAGAACCTATTGATCCGCCTGTTGAGGGAGGAACCGGTGTTTCTGTTGATTTGACAACAGTTCCATACACCAAATTGTCCGATTACCGTTTCTTTCAGGGTGAAATGAAAAATCAAACTCCGGCTGAAAAAGTGATTCCTTACCAACCTGCTTCCGGACTTTTCACGGATTATGCGCACAAAAAACGCTTCATCTGGATGCCTAATGGTACAATGGCAACTTACAATGGCGATCACAATGTCTTGGAATTACCCGTTGGAGCCGCATTAATCAAAACATTCTATTACGACGATGTGCAACCGGCAGGAACAACACGAATCATTGAAACCCGCATTATGATCCGCAAATCATCGGGTTGGATTTTTGCCAACTATGTGTGGAATACCGAACAAACGGAAGCCTATTTGGATATGAACGGAAGTTATACAAGCATAAGTTGGCTTCAGAACGGAACACCGAAAAGTGCCTCCTATCGCATTCCGAATCAAACAGAATGTCATACTTGCCATAAATTAAATGATGAGCCGATTCCCATCGGGATCAAACCTCAGAACCTGAATATCGATTATACATATGACGATGGTACTCAAAATCAATTGCAAAAATTGATTGCTGTCGGATATTTACAAAATACGCTTCCCGGAAACATTGTTTCTACGGTGAACTACATGGATCAAACCAAAACGGTTAATGAGCGCTTTCGATCTTACGTGGATATCAATTGCGCGCACTGCCATGCTGAAGGAAAACATTGTTCGTATCGCCCAATGCGTTTGGCATATTCAGAAACTACCGATCCGATCAATTTAGGTTTATGTGTGGAACCTGAAGAGTTTATTAATTCCAACTTAGCATACATTATTAAACCAAATGATAAAAACCGTTCGATGATGTACTACCGGTTGGGCTCTACCCTTCCTAGCGAACGCATGCCTCTACTGGGCAGAACGATTGTCCACGATGAAGGCCTGCAGCTTCTTGAGGAATGGATTACCTGGAAACAAACCTGCAACTAATACACTATTAATGAACTTAAAAACCAAGGACTATGAAAATTAATTTTACCTTTTTTCTTTTGTTGGGAATGCCTGTGCTTTCTCAAGCTCAAAACACCTGTGCTACAGCATTGTCGGTAACACCCGGCACAACCTATGCGGTTTCAGCTGTTGACGGAACTGACGTTCCGACCCTAGTGTGTACCACCAATGGTACAGGACAAACTGCCGGAGAATGGTACACGTATACTCCCAATGCAGATTACACGGTTACAATAACAACAGATTTACCTGCTTCGGGAGGAGCTGACACCCGATTCCATGTGTATTCAGGTACTTGTGGAGCACTTGTTTGTGTTTCCGGTGATGATGATGGTGGAGCCGGTTTAACATCAACTGCGACCTTCAATGTTACAAACGGAACAAACTATACTATTGCTTTTGACAATCGTTGGACATCAGCAGGTTTTAGCTTTAAACTGACAGAAACCCCAATTATAGTTCAACCTACTCCTCCGGTTACCTTTACTGCAAATTCATTTCCCTCAGTTAGCGGAACATACGGATTGGCTACAACGGATATGAACGGAGACTTTTTAGATGACATTGTTACTGTATCAGCTTCCAGTGTTCAAATTCTGTATCAGCAAATCAGTGGTGCTTATATCACTACTAATATTCCAACTACTACTACGATGTTTCAACCATCCTGGAGTATGGCAATTGGAGATATTGATAAAAACGGATTCAACGATATGCTTTACGGAAGCGGTTCAGGTGTAACATTTATGAAAGCAAATGCGACGGGAACAGCTTATACTGAAATTTCAGGTACTGAGTATGTTTTTTGTCAGCGAACCAATTTTGTAGATATTAATAACGATGGTAATCTGGATGCTTTTTCTTGTCATGATATTGATCCGAACGTTTATTATCTTAATGACGGAAGCGGGAATTTGACATTTCATACAGGAGGATTAGGAGATCATGCGGAAGGCGGAAACTATGGTTCTATCTGGATGGATTATGATAATGATGGAGATCAGGATTTGTACATTGCAAAATGTCGTGGAGGAGCCTCAACTGCGAAGGTTGATGAATTACACCGAAATGATGGTGGTGGAATCTTCACAGATGTTTCCGTAGCTTCCGGTATGGCAAATCCAAGTCAGTCATGGTCATCTGCATGGAATGATTTCAACAATGACGGATGGATGGATGCTTTAGTTGGTGCGAGTTCAACAGACGATGGTGGACATTTCCTGATGAAAAATGATGGAGATGGAACTTTTAGTGATGTTACAACTGGTTCAGGTTGGGATGTGAATCCAAGTTTAAGTATCGAGCACGTTTCATTTGACTTTGACAACGACGGTTTCACAGATGTCATGGGTGGAGGAAACAAGATTCTGTTCGGAAACGGAGATATGACTTTCTTCCCGATCGTTTATGCTTTTTCCAGCGGTTCTGTTGGAGATTTAAACAATGATGGATTTTTAGATGTTCGAAACGGAAGTACTGTTTACATGAACAACAAAAACAGTAACAACTGGATCACGATTAACTTGCAAGGAATTCAAAGTAATTCAAATGCAATTGGTGCGCGTGTAGAAATTTATGGTTCATGGGGAAAACAAATTCGTGACATCAGAAGTGGTGACGGATTCAGATATATGAATACCCTGAATGCTCATTTTGGTATCGGAACTGCAACAGTAATTGATTCCATTATGATTAAATGGCCTTCCGGACATATTGACCAAGTAAACAATCCAACGATCAACCAACCCCTTACTGTTGTGGAAGGTTCTCATCCTTTGAGTTTATTGGAAATTGACGGGAAGAAAATTGCTTTGTATCCAAATCCAACAACGGATTATTTGACTATTGAGAATTACGATCTATTAGATGCATCCAGCATTCAAATCTATACTCAATTAGGTGAACAAGTAATGAATACCGAAAAGAAAGATGCTAAAATTTCCCTAACAGGTTTGGCAAGCGGACGTTATTTCTTAGTAATTCAAACTAAGAACGGAGAAAAGTATTCCGAATCATTTATTAAGATGTAATAAAAACGGTTTGATATAAACCAAAAAGGCGGGTGGAAAATTTTCCACCCGCCTTTTTTTATGCTATTCAATCAATTACAATTTGAAAACTACTCCACCTGTAATTAAAGATTTTCCATAACCGGCTTCAGCATAAAGCCCAACTTTTTCACTTGGGAAATAGCGGAATCCAACGTGTGGCCCGATAAAGAAAAGAGCTCCAACACGGGAATCATAATACACTTCATCCTTGTATTCTTTTCTCACATTTCTAAAAGCAGGTCCACTACCAATGTTCAGACCTCCATAAACGTCGATCTTACTTGCAAATGTTTTTCCAGCTTTATCAGCAATCAGCTGCAAAAAGTGAAAATTCGCAATAAAACCAATCGGAACCCCAACACTCCAATACGGAGAATTTGAAGGTGAAATATAACCAGGGGCATAAATACCACCATAATAATAACCGGAAGTTCTTGCAGAAACTTCAGCTCCTACAATAAAACCCAAACCAATGTACTTGTGAATCCCAAATTCCATTTGGAGATTAAAAGCTCCATAGGTCGTGTTATACGCCCGATCATAATCCGAATAAAGGGAATAATGCTGATTATAACCTAACCCCAACTGCAAATACTTACTTCCGCTTCCACCAAACCCCTGAGCTTGTGAACTGCTTGCAAACAACCCAACGGTTGCCAGCAACACCATAAATCTTACTCTCTTCATAACCAACTTATTAAATCTAATTGTTAAATCAAATATAAACAAGTAGACCAAAAAGATGAGAAAAATCAAGTTTTTTTGTGATTTGGCTCATTTTAATTGCTTGTCTTCATTCTGAACTTTGTTCTATAAATCAGAAGCTTATGAAAGCACAGGAAATAAAAGAAAGTACTTGGATGAAACTCGAAAATCTGGCAACTCAATATCGATTTGGAGTTATTGCAATCACGCTACTAATTATAGGATGTTTAGGCGGTGTCACCATGAATTATGGCGCCGCGCTCCATATTTGGTCTCTTATCGCAGTAATCATTCCAACAATGACAACCCTTAGTTTACTTCTGGCAGTAGCTCCAATGAGATGGATCCTAAATGCATTCATTGTCACTGTCTTAGTTGATATCATGGTTATTTTTATCGTATAACAAACTACTACTAAAACTAAAAGTAGGGGTAGAAAATTTCTATCCCTACTTTTGTGCGTTCAAATTCTATCAATTCCAAAGTTGTCAGTACCTTTGCACCTCCAAAAACTGACGGAGCAGTCCACAACAGTGGATACTTCATCACAAAGAGAAAATATGATTTCAGTAGATAATGTAACGGTAGAATTTAGCGGTAAGGTGTTATTCAGTGATGTTTCCTTCGTCATTAATGACACGGATAAAATTGCGTTAATGGGTAAAAATGGTGCAGGTAAATCGACTTTGCTAAAAATTCTTGCCGGAGTAAACAAAGCAACCAAGGGTGGGGTTTCTGCTCCCAAAGATGCAATTATTGCTTATTTACCTCAACATTTATTGACTGAAGATAATTGCACCGTTTTTGAAGAAACGAGCAAGGCTTTCGCAAGTATTTTCGCGATGCGTGATGAGATTGAAGCCTTGAATCAGGAATTGACGGTTCGCACGGATTACGATTCGGATGATTACATGAAACTGATAGAACGCGTTTCAGAGTTAAGCGAAAAGTTCTATTCCATCGAAGAGATCAATTACGACGGAGAAGTTGAAAAGGTCTTGAAAGGAATGGGATTTGAGCGGGAAGACTTTTCACGATCTACTTCTGAATTCAGTGGTGGATGGAGAATGCGCATCGAATTGGCTAAAATCCTACTTCAAAAACCGGATCTGATCTTATTGGATGAGCCGACGAACCACATGGACATCGAATCGATCCAATGGTTGGAAGATTTCCTCGTGAATAGCGCCAAGGCGGTTGTTGTTATTTCCCATGACCGGGCTTTCGTAGATGCAATTACCAATCGTACAATCGAGGTGACCATGGGACGCATTTACGATTACAAAGCGAAGTATTCACATTACCTGGAATTACGCAAAGAAAGAAGAACACAGCAACAAAAGCAATACGAGGAACAACAAAAATTCATTGCAGAAACAACTGAATTTATTGAGCGTTTCAAAGGAACTTACTCTAAAACACTTCAGGTTCAATCACGCGTGAAGATGTTGGAGAAGTTGGACATTATTGAAGTGGATGAAGTAGATAACTCTGCATTGCGCCTGAAATTTCCTCCTGCCCCACGTTCCGGTTCTTATCCGGTTGTGATTACTGAACTCAGCAAAAAATATGATAATCATACCGTATTCTCGGATGTGAATGTAACGATCGAGCGCGGAGAAAAAGTGGCTTTTGTTGGAAGAAACGGAGAAGGAAAATCTACTTTGGTGAAGGCAATTATGAAAGAAATTGGTTTTGACGGGAACCTGGAATTGGGTCATAATACACAAATCGGGTACTTTGCACAAAATCAGGCTTCTTTGTTGGATGAAGAGTCAACGATCTTTGAAACCATTGACCGCATTGCGGAAGGCGATATCCGCACTAAAATAAAGGATCTGCTGGGCGCTTTCATGTTTGGCGGGGATTCTTCTGCTAAAAAGGTAAAAGTACTCTCAGGAGGAGAAAAAACACGTTTGGCATTAATCAAATTGTTGCTTGAGCCCGTCAATCTGTTAATTCTCGATGAGCCGACAAACCACCTGGATATGAAAACGAAGGATATTATCAAGGATGCTTTGAATGCTTTTGACGGAACACTGATTTTGGTTTCACATGACCGCGATTTCCTGAATGGTTTGGTAACAAAGGTTTATGAGTTTGGAAACAAACAAGTGAAAACTCATTTTGACGATATCAATGGCTTTTTGGCAACGAAAAAAATGGAGAATTTAAAGGAGATTGAACGAAAATAATTGAAAATTGATAATTGAAAAGTTGACTTCGACTCCGCTCAGTCACCTTTTGATACAGGTATCTAAATTCTGATCATTCGCAATTCGCAATTCGCAATTCGCAATTAACTAAAAACGGTTCGAATTACCTCGAGTGATTTCATTTTTCGCATGCCGCTTACATGGAACTGAAAATACTCCAGCCAGGCGTCAATCAATTTTGCACGTTCTTCTTTCGGAATGGAAAGGGCAAGAAAATCCAGTTTCTGGTATTGTAAACTATCAGTCAGCCAATGGAGCCAGGATTCTTCCAAATAAGAGGGCAAAAACGGCAATTCATTGGTAAATTTTCCCTCCTGCAGTTCAAAATAGGTTGGATTATTACTTTTAATTTCGGGTTGAAACCCTTCCAATTTGGAAATCTGAGCTAAAAACCAAATCAGGTAGTTGCTCAGTTCTTCAGTTAAATTCAACCATTTAATCTCCTCATTCAAAAATTGAAACAATTTCTTATCCTGATGATTATCCTGCAAGCAAATCATCATTAATTCGGAAACAAAAAAAGCAACACTTGATTTTAAGGGATTATCCAACAAATGATGCAAGGGTTCTAAACTCTGCATTTCCGTTAGTTTCAACAAACTACTGTCGTTTCGTTTGTAATAGGTGATTTCTACTAATTCCAAAGGAAACAAGATCAATCCTTTCTTCTTCTTGGCTCCTTGAAACAGGAATGTTTGCAGTCCGGAGTCGAGGGTGAAAAGATTGACAATTAAACTGGTTTCAGAATAAGGCAAACGCGATAAAACAACTGCTTTATCCGTGATTTTCATCGGATAACGACTACTTTACCTACCTTCTTCCCTTTTCCTTCTGATGGAGCAGTCCAGATAAAATAAACTCCGGAGCTCACTTCTTCACCTGTCAACCTTTTACCATTCCAGGTTGCTGTTCCACCATTTGAAGTGGTTTTATAAACCAGGTTTCCAGCTGCATCGGTGATTTTTACATCACTATTGTATTTAATTCCCTGAATGGTAATGGGTCCGAAGAAATCAGGTTTCACCGGATTCGGGAAAACAGTTGTTGAGGCATAATCGGCATCTTCATAAGTAGCATCCGCACGATAAGATACCATTCCATTGTCTGTGATAATAAACAATTCTCCCGTAAGTTGATTGAATTCCATATCTAACACCACATTGGAGATCATGGGCGAATTATCCTTATTGAAGTTCGAAATCACTTCCTGACCATCTGCAGAAACCAAAAACACTCCTGATTCAGCGGTTCCAATCCATTTTCTGTTACCTCCATCAATTTCAATATCTGAAATATATGAATTTCCCAAAAGCATTTCCACGTTTCCGTCATATGTAACTAAAATGCGGGAAACGTCTGTTACTCCTGAAGCCGAAAAAATTCCGTCACTATTATACAAAACAGCCAATCCATTATCGGTCCCGATCCAAATCTCATCATCAAAATCCACAGCTAAAGCCGTTACATTATCGGAGGGCATATTTCCGGAACCAGCTCCGGTTTGCATTACTTTAATGATATCGTCCGAAGGATTTGAAATGGTGCTGTTGTCCTTATAACCCATCAATCCTTTTCCGTAGATCCCAACCCATTTATTTCCGTTATAATCGATCGCCAACTCGGAAGCAAAGGCATTTGAAATTAATGGATTGGTTGACATGGCATACCAACTGCCATCAGCAGTGCGAACTTTCAATATTTTCGGAGAATAGGCATTGACAACCCATAAGTTTCCGTCTTCATCGTAATCCAAACTCGTGATACAGGTCATATTATTTCCCAGAGCTGTATTTTCCAAAATGGAATTAGAGGCCCCATAAGTGTGCGTAATTTCCGAACCATTGATGATGCTTACTCCTTTTTCACAATATCCCCCAAGGGCCACTTCATCCAGATTTTTAGGATTAATTGCTGCCGCACCAATATCCCAAACTCCGCTCGTCCATAAAGCAGGCTGGGTATTTTTATCGTACAGATTCCATGTTTCCTCTTTCATTGTATATGCTCCCGGAAGACTGAAGTTTAAGGATACACGGTCAATGGTTCCAGCTGTTACTACGATCTTTCCGTCATTTCCATTGATACTGAAGAAATCGTTCTTGGGAGGGCCTTCCGTGGAAATGATTTTTGCATTCCCGAAAGGATCAAATTTGACCAGTCCGTTCCGATAATCTGCGATCCAATAATTGGTTCCGTCATAAGCAACTCCGCGCATTTCCGGAGCCGGATTTGAATAACCGGAGATCCCAAAAAAGATCGAATTGTCATCATTAAAAAGCAAGTATGAATCGGCAAAGCTGACCCCGAATTTATTGTTGATCATCTGAAAATTAATGATTTCCATACTAAACTGATGGCCAATAAACTCTTGCAATCCGCCAGAAGTAACTTTCATAATTGAATCACCTCCAAAAGCTTCTTTTTTAGCTAACACATATAACTCGTTGTTATAAACTCCACCTTTCTGATAAGATACATCCAAAGCCGGTACGTCCACCCGCGTATCCACACTCCAGTTATTGGGATTTCCCAACAAGGGATTATTTTCGAAGGCTTTCACCATTCCATCATTATGCAATGCGAAGATCGAATCATTCAAAAACAAAATCGACTGATAATTTTTGGGAACCGTGAATGGATTGTAGGTATCCTTTACTTCGTGTTTAATCGGATCTAAAACAATAATTGCAAATCCGGTAGCAGCAAATACTTTCCCATTTCTGGATGTAAAGCTGTTGATCCGTTTGTTTCCTGTAATTGCAGCCAACTTCACTGCAGGAATGTTGACGATACTTCCATCCGAATAAAGCTGATCAATGTTTCCATTATCGTATCCGATAAAAAAAGACTTTGTTCCCGAATCATAGGTGATACAGGAAACTAAGATATCCGAAAGACCATTCTGATCATTGTAAATTTTTGTTTCTCCAGCCGCTTCATCGTATTCAATGATTCCGGTTTTTAAGGCAGCCATAGCAAGTCCATCCCCATAAGCCACATCAATTGCCTGTGAAGCAGCCACATGCATACGCCACTGACCGGTTCCGAGTTGCGCAAATGCAGCGGAAGATAAACCCATTAAAACTACTAAAAGAAGACTTCGCATGAAATTTGTTTTGGTGTATAAACGCATACTCTTCAAAATTATTGGAAAAATCGCAAGAGAAGTGAAAAAAGGAACTAATTTTGGGTTTAGATTGAAAAATCAATCGAAAAGGCTCCGTAGCTCAGCCTTCCTGAAGGATTTGAGCTACATCACCAAAAGGCTCCGTAGCTCAGCTGTATAGAGCACTGGATTTCGGCTCCAGCGGTCGGGGGTTAGAATCCCTCCGGGGTCACAAAAAGAAAAAGAGCGTTTAACGGCAGTTAGACGCTCTTTTTCTTTTTACCCTCTTCTCTCGCTCTCACACTCACTCTGAACTCTTTTTCTTTCAGGCACGAGTGTGAGAGCAGAGAGCGTAATCTGTGTTCGAAGCTGAGATTTTGTTTCCCCCTTTTGGAGGGGGGATTAAGGGGGAGGATGTCTCAAATCTCCTGCAAACCATTGATTTTATTCTGTTTTCCAAACATTCAATATGGTTCGAATCCCGATGGCTTTTCGCTAACCATTAAGCGATTCAAAATATTACCCTAAAACATTAATAATTATCGTTTAT
>DLHO01000001.1:35354-50964 GCA_002483265.1 Flavobacteriales bacterium UBA7666
TTCAAAAATCAAGTATGAACAAAGCTCCTTTATTACTTAGCATCATTTGCTTCGTTATTTACCGTTTACTCTTATACTTCACCCATAATATCTGGCTTTCATTATTAATCTTCCTAGTCCCAATTGGATTGTTGGTTTTCAATTTTAGTGTTAGAAAACGCTTGTCCTATTCAAACTGGTTTCTCAGCCCCAGAAATTTTTTGCACGAAAGAAGAACCCATACTTTCGAAAGTGAATTAGACACACAATTGTTATATGCCAAACTCCTAGAAGTGGTTGACAACTTAGAGTTCGACTTGTTGGATCACGATGAAAACAAATTGAAGATCTTATTGGGAGCATCGATCAATTTCTTGACTTGGGGAGAAAACATTTATATCCAAATTGCTCCGTCATCCAACGGCAGTATGATTGAATTTACATCAGTCACGCTTTTCGGAAACACTTCCTGGAAACGGAATGACAAAAACTTCGATTCGTTTATTGAATCATTTGAATCATCCTTAATCGTATAGTTATGCCCATATCAGTAAACTTGGATGTCATGTTGGCTAAGCGGAAAATGCAATTGAAGGAATTATCCGAAATTGTGGGTGTTTCAGTTGTTAACCTTTCCATCCTAAAGCAGAGTAAAGTAAAAGCTATTCGATTTTCTACTTTGGAAGCCATTTGCGAAGCGCTCGATTGTCAGCCGGGTGATCTATTGGAATTTATAGCAACAAAAGAAAATTAATCACATGCTCCTAAATCGTAAAAAACGGATTCTTAAAAATCTGGAGGCATCTTTTGGTGAAGAAAAAACCGAAGGATTCAACTTTGATCTGATTAAACGATATAACTTCAACTTGAAGCAGTCAAGTGACACACAAATCCTATCGGACCAAACGACTGATGATTTGGATTTTGAACTGTTCTTTCGTTCTGTAGATCGAACTACCTCGAAAGTAGGACAGCAATACCTTTATGCAAAAGCACGTACTGTTAATCATTCATCAGGGAAATTTGATCATCAGGAAAAAGTGATTCAGCATTTTGAGAAGCATCCTGAAGACAGATTAAAAATTCAATATCAACTTCAAAAATTAAATAACCAACAGGCTTATTATATTGTTGATCTCTTTCAAGAAGAATTGGATGAAAAACCTCATTGGTATACCCTCATTCCTATTCTTTCCTTGGGATCACTTTTGAGTCTCTCATTGTCTGCAGTAAACCCTGGATTCGTTTTTTTATTTCTAAGTTTTTTTGCGATAAATATCCTAATTCACTATGGATTGAAAAGGAAGACGAACATTTTTGTCAATTCGATACCAGCGCTACTTTCTTTAGGTGCAGTTGCAAAAAAAATGTCCAAGTATGATTTTTTAAAAAGGAGGGAAGGAAATATCGATTCGTCACTAAGAGCCATTACAACTATCCGTAGAAAGATGTCCGTGTTCAAGCTGGAACAAAAGGTAGATAGCGATATCGAAGCAGCATATTGGTACTTATTGGAATTAATTAAAATCACTTTTTTATTGGAACCTTTGTTACTGTTTAGTTCACTAGACAATCTGCGCTTTAAATCGAAAGAAATAGAGCAGGTTTATCGTTTTGTAGGGGAATTGGATTCAATCATTTCCGTTTCTTCGTTGAGATATGGACTGGATCACTATTGTGTCCCAACAATCTCTAATGATGTCAGAAAAGTCCGATTCAAGGATATGAGGCATCCGCTTATTCCAAACTGCGTTCCGAATAATGTAGACTTTGAAAAATCGGTTCTTCTGACTGGCTCTAACATGTCAGGTAAGACAACCTACATTCGAGCTATCGGATTGAATATTATTTCGGGGATGACACTCAACACATGCTTCGCTAAATCAGCAATCATTCCAGTTGCGAACCTGTTCTCGGTTATTCGAATTGAAGATGACTTGATGAACTCAAGCAGTTATTTCTTTAAGGAAGTGGATGAGATGAAAAATATCATTCAGCAAACTGGACAAACTACCTGCTCCATTGTTTTATTGGATGAATTGTTTAAAGGAACTAATACGATTGAAAGAATTGCTTCGGCGAAGGCAATTCTTTCATTTCTGTCCAAAAGGAATAATCACATTTTTGTTTCCACGCATGATATAGAGCTAACAGCACTTTTAAAAGATGAATTTGAATTGGCTTATTTCTCCGAACAGGTGACCAATGAAACAATTCATTTTGATTACAAATTAAAATCGGGAGTTCCAGGCAAAGGAAATGCCATTCGGATTTTAGAGATGAATGGTTATCCAAAGGAAATTACTCATGATGCTAAGTCTTATCTAATAGAAATGGAAAGAGGATAGGAGCAAATATTTGTTGACGTATCTCGTTTGTTCCAACCCATTAATTCTCATCCATAGTGTTCGACTCTAGTTGCGGTAGGTTCACTCTGATAAAATGCTCACCCTTTGGGTGGGCATTTTGCATTTCAGGCGATGCGAATTCATTCGTAATCAGTGAAAAGGCAAAAATGATTCGGTAAAATTCTTTCTTTTTTCTCTTTATTCCAACCGATGCTCTTGCTTTCTCGTTGATATAAATGAATTTGCGGATTGTTAAAAATGACAAGTATTCTTTACGGTTTTAACGGTTCAGATTATTGAGCGTATGGTGCTTGATCTCATGAACCAAAGACCTAATATTGTTACAATGAACAACTAACCGAAAAACCATGAAAACAAAAATATACACCTCATAAATAAATTATAATGAAAAAAATACCACTATTATGCCTTTCTGTTTGTGCTTCGTTGACACTGTTTTCACAAAAGAGATTGATTTTGGAAGAACGTGAAGCTCTAAGTTATTCAAACCCTGGCATCCCTTTTCAAGTTGACTCCATCGTATATCATTATGCTGTGGGAATGGGAATTTTAACGGAGAACCAACCCAAATTAACTGCGGAACGAGGCGACAACTATTACAAGTATTCGTATTATTCACCGGAACTTGACTTTACAACAAAGGAAAAGTATACCGGAACACCCTCTTCGCTTCTGAACCTTTCAGGAACAGGTACCAAAACGTATAATTCTTCGAATCAGCTTATAGAAGCTTTAGAAAACGCTTATAGAAATGTTTACACCTATGATTCCAACGGTAACCTTTTGCAAGACGAAGAACACAGCTTTGATGGGACCAATTGGCAGTTTGAAGAAAGACGGCAATTCAGTTACGATGCACAGAATCGTAAGATTGAGGAAAAAACATATTTTGATTTTGGACAAGGTATCGTTTTACACTTTCATGATTCTTTGTGGTATGATGGTAATTCAAATAATTGTTCTGCAATAAAGTATTCATCTCCAAATCTTGAAATCAAAGTGCTTACTACCTTTTCCGGAGATACTCCCCTGTCTTTTAATTGGTATTCTGACGGAACATTTACATTAACGGGTAATTATTACTCTTCGAATAATCAGATAGATTCTTTAATTCTTCGCGGTGTTAATTCTTCCGGCGTACCCAATAGTAACCCGAGCTTTTCCCGGTATTATGAGTACAACGCATCCGGTAAATTGATAAACGATTCTCTCTATAATCATTTTTACAATTCAATATCACTTGATAAGTATGTGTATGATAATGATAATTATTTGACAGAGCTCAGAAAATACAGGACTAATCCTGTAAATGCATCTGATATCTTTAACGAAAGAAATTTTAAGTTTACGTATGAGGACCTAGCCGGAATAGAAGAAAACAGTGTTTATTTCACCTGTTATCCCAATCCTGCGCAAAATGAACTTTTAGTTAACACTACTGATGAAATAATATCTATAGCAGTTTATGACATGGAGGGAAAAATATTATTGAATCAGAATTTAATAAATAAGGTCGATATTTCTCCTATTCCTTCTGGTTGCTATAGGGTGATGGTTACTACGAATACCGGAAGTGCTGAAAAGTGTTTTATTAAACAATGACATGAGCTCTTTTGTTGGCTCAAGCAACTTGATCTTGCCAGAATAGGAGGTTGAATAGTTGGATTTAGTGCATATCACGAGCCGGATGCTCGCGCTAGCTAGGTGAGTTGATTTTCAGAATTATTTTGTAGTATTGAAGCAATAACGTAACGAAGACAATTCGCAAAAACCTACTGAAATTCAGTATTAAATTAGATTTTAATCAGTTGTAAGTAGTTAAAGTTGTGCATACATACAAGTTAGCCGTAACCTTAAAAAACACTATCCGACCAATGAACATTGACGAAATTCTCAATAACATATATCCGCTTTCAGATACTTCCAAACAGTTACTGAAAAAGTCAATTACAGAGGTCAAGTACAAAAAAGGGTATATTCTTTTAAGAGCTGATAAAATTGAAAAAAACATCTATTTCATTAAGAAAGGCGTAGCAAGAGCATATTCAAATAAAGATAATATTGAAATCACTTTTTGGTTTGGCAAAGAGGGTGATACTATTATTTCAATGAAAAGCTATATAGCCAATCAGAAAGGATACGAAAATATAGAGTTGTTGGAAGATTGCGAACTGTACGAACTAAAAACAACCAACCTGCAAAAGCTCTTTGATGAATATATTGATATTGCAAATTGGGGAAGAAGATTTGCCGAAAAAGAACTTGTAAAAACAGAAGAACGGCTTATTTCCCGACAAGTCCGAATAGCAACGGAACGTTACAAAGAACTTTTAAAAGACAATCCAGACTTAATCCAACGAATACAATTAGGACACATCGCATCTTATTTAGGGATAACACAAGTCAGTTTGAGTAGAATTAGAGCAGAAATAAAATAAACGGCTCATTTTTTATCATTTGTAAAATTTTACGTCAATCCAAATTCAGACCTTTGCGAAAAAATTAAATTATTAAAGAATGAATTGGATTATTTTAGTTTTTGGAGGATTGTTTGAAGTTGCTTTTGCATTCTGTTTAGGTAAAGCAAAAGAAACGACAGGAAATGAAATATATTTATGGTATGCAGGTTTTCTTGTTACCCTTGCTATCAGTATGGGGCTTTTAATCAAAGCAACCCAAACCTTACCAATCGGAACAGCGTATGCAGTTTGGACAGGAATTGGTGCAGTCGGAACGGTTTTAGTTGGTATTCTTGTATTTAAAGAACCTGCAACGTTTCTGCGAATACTTTTTATTACCACTTTAATAGGCTCTATTATTGGGCTTAAAGCTGTATCTGCACATTAAATAATACTTATATGAAAATGAATATAACAATCAGAAAAGCCCAAGAAAAGGACAGTGAGAAAGTTTGGCATTTAATGAAAGAATTGGCTGTTTTGAAAAGTAAATCAGCTCTTTTGCTATAACATCCGAAATTGTCAAAAACAGAGGTTTTGGTACCTCCCCGATTTTCATTGCATTGTGGCAGAAGATAATGATGAAGCTAAGTGCTACTAGTGAAATTTAGTTTTGTACTCCGACCCACCCGAACGCAAAGCGCCAAAACGTTATAAGCAAGTCTCAAAGACGACACCTAGGTTCAAGAATCATTTTTAAGGGTGACAAATATCATAGTAGTGTTGAGTTAATCAGATGATCTTTGCAAAAACAGCTATTATGAACCAAACACATGTACATTTATTAATAACCCATCTTCCAATTTTCGGCTCTATGCTTGGCGGGTTCGTTCTTGCACATGGACTTTGGACAAAAAGCAATCAAACAAAAATTGCTGCTTACAATCTTTTTATAATTTCAGCAATTGGTGCAGGTATAGCCTATTTAACAGGCGAAGCTGCTGAAGAAAGCGTAGAAAATTTACAAGGAGTAGTTGAAGCAACTATTGAAACACACGAAGAATTTGCACTATTTGCTTTAATAGCATTAATCATTTTAGGAGTTACTTCTATCATCGGACTGTTTCTAACGATAAAAAAATCACCTCTTACAAGAACAACTTCGTTTGTGATTTTATTTATTTCAATAATCAGCTTCGGATTGGTTGCAAGAACAGGATATTTAGGTGGTCAAATTAGGCATACAGAAATTGCAAGCGGGGCTAACGTTCCTTCTGAGAATTCAGAAACCGAAGATGACGACTAAAACGTTTGTTTATTGGGGATGCAAAAGCATACTTTGGACAATTATACCTATCTTCAACTATGTCTGAAAAACATTTCAATATAAAAGGTTTGAATGACGAGGAGGTAATTCTTGCAAGGGAGAAATTTGATCAAAACAAATTAGACTTCAAAAAAGAAAACAACTTCTTAGATGCTGTAAAACGCATTATAAAAGAGCCAATGATAATTTTGTTGTTGGTTGCTTCTACTATCTATTTCATTAGTGGCGAAACTGGCAACGGAATTTTCCTGGTTATCGCCATTATCTTCATTACTTCTATTTCTCTTTATCAATATTCCAGAAGCAAAAATGCTTTAGAAAAGCTAAAAGATTTTTCACAACCCAGTTGCAAGGTTATTCGTAATGGTAAAATTGATGAAATAAAAAACGATGACATCGTAGTGGGCGACTGCCTGATGGTTGAAGAAGGCACATCTATTACCGCAGACGGTACCATTATTCACTCAAACGACTTTTCGGTTAATGAATCGATACTTACCGGTGAATCGCTTGCTGTTTTTAAGGATCTAGAAAAGGAAGATAAGTTTATATATAGCGGAACAACGGTAGCCAGTGGCTTAGCCATAGCGAAAATTACCGCTATTGGCAACAAAACCAAATTAGGTAAAATTGGAATCAGCTTAGAAGGAATCAATGAAGAAAAAACGCCTTTAGAAATACAAATTAACAATTTTGTTAAATGGATGGTGATTACGGGCGCAATTGTTTTTGTAATTGTTTGGGTACTTAATTATTGGCAGTCGCAAAATTTATTAAATAGCCTATTACAGTCGCTCACCTTAGCAATGAGTATTTTGCCTGAAGAAATCCCTGTGGCTTTCACCACTTTTATGGCTTTAGGTGCTTGGCGTTTAATGAAAATGGGCATTGTTGTAAAACAAATGAAAACGGTTGAGACCTTAGGTAGTGCTACTGTTATCTGCATCGATAAAACTGGAACGATTACAGAAAACAAAATGAGTTTGGCTCGGCTATTTGTGCTGAAAAGCAATACAATATTTGACCCTGAAAAGGAATTAAACAATGACGAAAAAGAATTAATAGAATTAGCAATGTGGGCAAGTGAGCCTATTCCCTTTGACCCAATGGAAGTGGCATTGCATCAAAAGTATAAAGAGCTAACACAAAATGACGAACGACCCAATTATAAACTCATATACGAATATCCATTAGGCGGTAAACCGCCAATGATGACCCATATCTTTTCGGATAATAGAGGTAACAGAATTATCGCAACTAAAGGAGCCCCGGAAGCACTTATCAATGTATCAAATCTTACGGAATCTGAAAAAGAGCAAATTCATTTAGCTATTCAACTTTTAGCAAATGAAGGTTACAGAGTATTAGGTGTTGGGGTTTCTAATTTTAAAGGAGATAACTATCCGGAAAAACAACAAGATTTAATTTTTCAATTTAAAGGAATCGTTGCTTTTTATGATCCACCTAAAAAAAACATCCAAAGCGTATTGGACGATTTTTATAAAGCAGGTATTCATGTAAAAATTATTACCGGAGATAATGCAGCCACGACTGCTTCCATTGCAAAACAAATTAATTTTAAGGGTTACAACAAAACTATTTCAGGAGATGAACTAATGGAATTATCTGAAAAAGATTTACAAACCTCCGTAACGAATACTGCGATTTTTACAAGAATGTTTCCAGAAGCCAAACTGAAAATAATTAACGCTCTAAAATCTAACAATCAAATAGTGGCGATGACAGGCGATGGCGTTAATGATGGTCCGGCATTGAAAGCAGCACATATAGGAATTGCCATGGGCAAAAAAGGAACAGAAATAGCAAAGCAAGCAGCATCACTAATTTTATTAGAAGACGATTTGTCTAAAATGGTGGATGCAATTGCAATGGGGAGAAAGATTTACACAAATCTTAAAAAGGCAATTCAATACATCATATCTATACACATACCAATCATTCTGACAGTTTTTATTCCTTTAGCTTTAGGATGGCTTTATCCCAATATTTTCTCTCCTGTTCACATCATTTTTTTAGAAATAATAATGGGCCCAACTTGTTCAATCATTTATGAAAACGAACCAATGGAAGCAAATACAATGTTGCAAAAACCCAAGCCGCGGACAACAACTTTCTTTAATTGGAGAGAACTATCCGTAAGCATTGTACAAGGATTATTCATAACAGCAGGAACATTGTTTATTTACCAATATTCAGTAATGAATGGTTATGATGAAGCGCTTACACGAACAATGACTTTCACTGTTTTAATTACAGCAAACATTTTTCTTACATTAATAAACCGTTCTTTTTATTATTCCATTTTGACGACCTTAAAGTATAAAAACAAGATGGTTCTATTAATCATTTTCATAACCATCGTCATTGTTGGTCTTATCCTTTACATAAAACCATTGACAACATTTTTTGAGTTTGACACATTAAGTGGATTGCAACTATTGACTTGTATTATCATTGGTTTTATCTCAGTAATATGGTTTGAAATAGTGAAACTCATTAAGAGAACAAAAACAAATAAAGACAGGAGAGCCAGCTTATAACAGCACATTGGCAAAAAACGTTACCAATCATTGTAAAGCGCAATACATCGTTCTTTCAGTGCCATTTAATCCTGCTTCAACTTAAATTACTGCGGCTTAAGCTGCTTTTATCTATTTCAAACCGGAAGATTGCATTAGAATTGTTGGATCAAATTCAACAATATGCTCGAAAAATTTAGAACGCTCTACGAAAAGAACCTATCCCTTAAACTGATAATTGTATTCCTGGTTGTTTTCGCTTCAATAGCCATAATGATTCCCATCATTCAGCTCGCTCTGCTGTTTGGAGTAGATCTTATGAAAGATAACGGTGTTCGAATGAAAGTTGATTTTGGCAACGTCTTTTTCTTTTTTCTTTTTGGCGCTTGTTCCATTGCAATTATAGGACTTGCACAGAAATATTTACACAAAAGAACACTCGCTGATCTCGGCTTTAAAACCAAAGTTCTAAAGCTTTTCTTCATTGGTTTTTTGGTAGGCGTGTTTATGGTTGGATTGGAATACCTGGTACTGGGAATAAGTGCACATGAGGTCAAATTCGTATCTATAATCCCCAGCAACATTTCCATACCTGCTTATATTGGTTATTATAGCTATTTCTTTTTCGGGATGTTAATCTGGAACTCGCTCATTGAGGAATTGGGCTGTCGTGCTTATCCTATTGAAACACTTCGGAAACATCTGAATCCCCACATCATTTTCATCCTAATGGGAGTTCTTTTTACGCTCGGTCATTTTGTTATTCGTGATTTCAGCGTCGCTTCTGCGATAAGCTTGTTTATAAGCTCCTACGCCTTGTCAGGGGTTTACTATTATTCCGGTTCCATTTGGTTGGCTATTGGAGTTCATACCGGCATGAATTGGTTTGGTTTTTCCTTTGGTGGAAATGTAGACAATTGGAAATTGGGAGCATTGGTCCGAATTGAAATTCAGGATATTCCCACAGGAATTTTTTACGCTACTGGCCCACTCATTGGAATAGGTGTATTCTTGCTTGTGAGGGTTGCCAATAAAAAAGGTCTTTTCAAAAAAATCTACAAGTAGGAAAGAAACAAAATCTATCTTTACTTATCGCTAATTCAATGACAAACGCAATCAAAAATAACAGATTTCGCATTTACCCATGGGTATTCATCCCATTACTTGGGTTGATCTACTACACTACATTTTTCATGATGAGTATGATGAGCGATGCTAATTTCGGTTTCGATTGGATCGGTGCACTCATTATTTCAATTCAATTTGGGCTTATTTGGTCGCTTACTCAATTTGCACTAAATAAGTTATTAAAAAGGGGATGGCAGATGAATATTCAATTGTTCATCTTTGGTGTTATAGCAATTGTCATATTAAACGATTGTATCTTCTTTACCTTAAGGACTATTTACGTTACAATCAATTATCCGGAATTTCCACTATTCAATTGGTTGTTACTTGTACTTACATCACTTGATGGTCTATTAAAAGGAATTATCGTTATTAGCCTTTTGTTCAGTCTCCATTTTTTCAAACGATGGCGGCTTGAAAACGAAGAAAATGAACGATTAAAACGAAACGAATTGGAACTTCAGAATAGAGCATTAAAAAGTCAACTAAATCCACATTTTCTATTCAATAATCTGAATACATTATCCGGATTAATCCGACAGGATCAGTCGATTGCAAATGAATTTTTAAAAGAAATGTCAGATATGTATCGCTACATTTTAAAAACAACTGAAACGGAGGTTGTTCCATTGACTGATGAGATTCAATTTGCCGAAAGCTACACCCGTTTGCTAAAAAAACGCTTCGGTAAAAACTTCAATTACTCCATAATAGTAAGCGATTACGATTATGTCCTTCCACCCATTTCCTTGCATTTATTGTTAGAGAATATTATCAAACACAATCGGATTGATGCCGAATTTCCTATGCATTTCACGATTAAACAAAAGGAAGGATCATTGTTTGTTGAAAATACAATCAGCCGAAAGAACAACGTGGATTCTACAAAAAAAGGACTGCAGATTTTAACCGAACAATACACCTTTCTTACAAACAAAACCATCGAAATCAACGAAGACAACAACCTGTTTTCGGTTAAACTACCCTTGCTGAAAATAAAATGATGCATGTATTAATCATAGAAGATGAAGAAAGCGCTTTTGAAAACTTGAAACGCATCTTATTGGAAATTGATCCTATGATTCATATCATTTCATGGTTGCAGAGTGTTGAGCAATCAATCAATTGGTTCAAAACAAATGATTTTCCTGATCTCATCTTTTTAGATATTCAGTTAAGTGATGATTTAAGCTTTAAAATCTTTGAATCTGTAGAAGTAACCTCACCAATTGTATTTACAACTGCTTTCGATGAATACGCGATCAAAGCGTTCGAATTAAACAGTATCGATTACATTCTAAAGCCCATCTCAAGGAGTAGTATAGAAAAGTCAATTACGAAGTACAAGTCGAGTATAAATCGTCCTCCTAAATCGTACAATAGCTTCATTCAAGATTTAAAGTCTGTTTCGATCAATCCATCCTATAAAGAGCGATTTTTGGTCAACAAAGCAGATGAATTATTAATCGTTCCAACCGCAAACATCTCTTATTTCTTTAAGGAAAACGATACTTACATCGTATTAAAAAATGGCGATCGCTACGCTATAAAATTCACGTTAGATGAGCTCATTAATTTATTAGACCCCATTCAATTCTATAGAATCAATCGTCAAATGATTGTTAGTATAAATGCCATATCTAAAATTACTTTATGGTTCAAAGGGAAACTAAAATTGCGGCTGATTCCAGAATTTGATAGCACTGTTTTTGTTAGTAGGGAAGGCGCCACAAAATTTAAAGCTTGGGTGGACAAATAACTACTATTGAGAATACAGGGCTAAATTTTCATGTTAGTTTTGGAAACGTATTTTTCTTGTTTTTTATACTAGATTATAGTAAAATCATTTTTCACACCGATCGTATAGATTTACGCACATAGCAAAAGTTAATTAAACTGATTCCCACCTTCGGCAAGTCCATTAAATCATTCCATTTAAAAATTATCAAATTTCCGGATAAGAAGTCCTCTTTGTTTAAAAATCAAATAATTCCTTTGCTTCTTCCAGCAAATTCTCGCCTTCTTCTCCGGCCTTTTTCGTTGCATCCTTGAGTGTTTCTCCATTGCTGAAGCTGTCAATCTGATCCACTGCATTTTCAAGTACGGCTGTTTTTTGAGCAATTTTTGATGCATTGGGAACTTTACTGTTCTTCAACAATTTATTGGTGTTCACATCCTTCAATCGGTTATAGGTAAAAGAGCTCGCAATTTTCAGCATGAATACTTTATCGTATACTTCTTTCAAAACCGTTTCGGAATCGTCTTTTTTCAGATAGCTAATGCATTCATCAATAAGAACTTTGTCATCATCCGTAAGCAGCTTACTCTTCTTCAATTTATTGAGTGAACTAATTGCCTTGTCCTTATTACCTTTTTCAAGTTGCACATACACATCAATGATCCAAACCAATTCGTTATCCAGTTTCAGTGTTTTACAATCCTTTAATACTTGCTCAAAGTCTTCCAATGCACGCTCTTGATCGATCTCGCGCTCCATCATCAACCTATCCACTCCACGGTAAACATGATTCATTGCACGATAAGCCACATAAGATTCCTTTTTGTTGAACTTTCCTAGCTGTAGCGAGTTTATGGTATAAGTCAAATCGATATCCTTGTTCTTTTTGAGCCATTTCAGGTTATTGGTGTATTCATTTTCGGATAAGTAGTACAGACCCTTTTGCATGAAAACAAAACCTCTCCCGAAACGCAGGTCGCTTTTCAATTCAGAATCCGGTAACTGATCAATATCCGTTTCAGCACATTCATATAGGGCTATTTCAGTTCCCAAACTACTGCTTGTCATAGCTAAACAAGTCAGGAAAGCATGTTCCAGGGCTTCTTGTTCCAATTTCGCTTTGTCCTTAAAATAATGCGCACTTTTTGTGCCGTTCCAGATTCTTCTGAAAGCATCCACGATAACAGGAAATTCATCTTCATCTGTTTTCGATACAAATTCATCCATTTTATCGTAGACCTGGTACATTGCCCAGTAATCCTTTACGGACAATTCATCGGCATGATTCAATTGCATCATCTTTTGGACCAGTTTATCCGTATCTCTCTTAAACGCTTTGAATTTGGTAGAAGTCGTGTCATCTGAAGCGGAGGCGCGGATCATGAGTTTTACAAACTTGTACGGAACCACTTTTCCCGAAATCAGGTTTTCATTCAAGGCAACGCGGTCTTGTTCCAACAATTCTTCATCTGTTTTTTCGGAAGAACAAGCAGTTAAAAGAAGTAGTAATGAGAGGTAAAACAGTTTTTTCATCGATTCAATGGATGTTTAAAAAGCTAATTTAAGTATTTCGAATTAGTCAACAATTCTCCTTTATCCTCCTACTTTTTTCCGAGGCAAAAAAGTAGGCAAAAAATGCCTTTGCCCAATTACGACGTTCAAGCAGTCTCCCCTTTCGGGCTTATGCACAAAAAGAAGGGATCAGGATCCCAAATGCAAACCAAAGCAGTTTTACAAACGCTTCGGTTTTTAGCACTTTTCGGTATAAGCAACCGAAATGGAAGACTTTTGTTTTCATCGAGTCAATAGTAAGGACGGGGAATGATTTCGAGTAAAAGGATCAATTTCACTATTGTGTAATTGGGTATTGTCCGCAGTCTCAATTCCCTTAACCAGAAAGTGGCATTTTTACCGAAAAGCAATCTTTTCGAAACACTAATTCGAAATGAAAAACAACTTACTTAGCTTATATAAGATGGGAAATTAATTTGAGGAATAAGCGCGTTCTCTTACTTCAGAACATAACCCAAGGTTACGAACCAGGAAAATCCGGAAAGTCCGCCGATCTTATTGGAATAAGGCGTTAAATTATTTTGATGACCGGGACCAAACCAGGTTTTGCGCCATTTGTCTTTGGTAAGATCGTAACCGTATTCTGCACAAAGGGAAAGTGCAACCGGACCCATTTTGACTTTGGGTTGAATGGATAGTTTGGGGGCGAAATAGATATTTCGTTGTTTCATTCCCGGATTGGTGAGCAAAATACGCCCTGCATCAAAACCAAAATTAAAGACCAAATCAAAGTTCTTCACTCTTGGGAAGGCATCTAAACCCAAGAATGTCAAGCCGAAATTAAATCCTCCTGATTTAGCAGTACTACTATCCGTTATGGAAATGCGCTGCGGAAGGTATACACAGATCTGTGCGTTTCCGATGAAGTATTTGCCCCCTGTGTCTATTGAATCTCCTAAAACGGTTAATCCTGCCCCTACATATTGAAGTGGTGAAGTCCATTGAAAATCGGAAAAGGTGCTGTATCTTTTTTCCAGGTTGGGACCAAACATGGGTCTGTTCAGCGTACGAAAGCCATAGATCAGATCCACAGATGAAATATCCCTGCTGTTTCGTTGTCCGAAAGTGGCAAAGCTGCAAAGACTTAATAAAATGGCGATTCCGATTCTCACGGTTTAAAATTAGGAATTATCTTTTGTTGCTGTTCGATTGCAGTTATCTTCATTGCATTTCCTCTTTTTAAACGCTCATAAAAGACGAAGTCCCAATATAACTATTGGGATTTTGACTCTATTTATTGATCATGAAAGACTTTTAACACCTTTCCAGATTCAAAATAAGATTCAAATTGACAAACCAAACCTCCTAAAGGGCCTTTTGATTTAGTCGTTATAACAGCGCCCTCTTTTTTATTGGTGATTGTACTCATGTAAAAATCAGAATCAAATATTATTGGAATTTTCACTTTATCCGTCATATAAACAAAGCGATTTGTCAAAGCACAAAGTTTTTCCAAGCTCGAATTTTTGTCATCCGATAAATCAAAAAAAACGGCTGTAACAACATGATTGTCTTCTTTCCAGCAACAGCCATATTTCTTATTCTTAAAATCCAAGTACTTCATCACAGAGTCTCGAAGAGCGGGAGATGTTTTATACTCTATGCTCTGAGAGAATGTGAAATTGGATATAAAAAGTACAAAAAAAAGTATTTTCATAGTACATCAATTTTTTTAAGGATGATTCGCTCCAAAAGTTTTTAACGCATCTTCTCCAATGATAGCACTTCGATCCACTTGCTCCGTTCCTCCTTCCGGAGTTGCTTTATACAAATTAAGATCAAGTACATATTCGTTGCATTTACAATTTGTACTTACATTGGTATCTACATATCCATCCACAGCATGGTTATCATCTGTTGAAGGCCCATGCGTATCATCTCCTGACTCCTGTGGATGGGTATGAATTCCACCAATGATCACTTTATCCATTTTCCCATCTTTGTAATAATGAGTCTCCAAATCGGCATCCCACCGCTCATAAGTGACCCCTTCAATATGGTCTTTATATCTCTTTCGATTCTTCGTGTCATCAATAATATACACTTTTGCATTTGTTACATCTAACACTATAACCCCTGCAGATTCCAAACCATCCGTTACTGTCTTCGTCTCTAATTGCTTAAACATTTTTTCCTGTGCTTCCGCAGTTTCGAATTTAATGATTCTACTCTTAGCCACCAACAATGCAGGATCTGCGCTTGGAGATGTAAATGGGTTATCGTCTCCGTCATCTTCCGGAACCTTTGATTGAATCAAATCCCAATCCTTTTGCTTTATCAGTCGGATTTCATTTGTTTTTGAACCATCATTTCCTATATAATGACCTTTCTCATTATAATAATCGTCGTCTCCCTTAGGATCAAGCATGATTATAGGATTATTGGACATTGATACATAAGGGGATTGATTTGGTTTAAAAACCGGATCATTACTTAACCATCTGCCTATTCTTGGATCTAGTTGTCTAAACTCTGTAGTATATGAATTCCCTTCTCCGGATTTGATCTCGTTGTCCTTTTCCATACCATTATATCCATAGCGATATGATTGATCTTCC
>DLHO01000003.1 GCA_002483265.1 Flavobacteriales bacterium UBA7666
AAACCAAATCTCCCGTCAAATAATCCAGGTTTTTTTGACGGGAGATTTGGTTTCACCGATTGCTGATCTACATTTTGACCTGCATCAGATTCCATTGGAAGACAATCGTTTTGATGTGGTTTTTTGTAATCACGTAATGGAACATGTGGATGATGCTTTGCAGTGCATGAAAGAATTACATCGTGTAATGGCTCCGGGAGGATGGGGAATTATGCAGGTTCCACAAGATATTACCAGAGAAGAAACTTATGAAGATTGGAGTATCACATCTCCCGAAGAGCGTGAGAAACATTTCTGGCAAAAAGATCATGTCCGTTTGTTTGGACGGGATTATCCGCAATGGCTTGAAAGAGCAGGTTTTGAGGTGGAAATTGCTTTTGTAAAGAATCCCATTTCGGATGAAGAAATTGAGCGTTTCCGTTTGATAAAAGGCGAAGCGCTTTATATCGTAAGAAAAAAATAGATTTCTTTCTAGTTTTCATAGTAACTTAGATGTTAAGGTGTTATGAAGTTTAATCAAAGTTTATTTTTCCTGGCTCTTCTGATATTGTTCATTGGCTGGAGATGTTCCGAACCGGAAGAAAAACCGGTGTTGGAGAAAAGATTGCTGAGTCAGCCGGGGCTGATCGAAGTACCTTTTCCGAAAGATAATCCGCTTACAGCTGAGAAAATCGCATTCGGGAAAAGCCTGTTCTTTGATCCTCGTTTATCACGGAACAATCAAATTTCTTGTGCAACATGTCACCGACCGGATAAAGCCTTTACAGATGGTTTAACAAAAAGTCGTGGCGTGAACGGCCAAATTGCCTTTCGAAATGCTCCGAGTCTGCTCAATAGTTCTTTCTTCAAGAGTTACATGTATGACGGCCAAGTAAAGACTCTGGAACAACAAGTATTGGTTCCTATTCAGGATCATCTGGAAATGGGAAGTTCCATGAAAGAAGTTCTTCAAAAACTTTCAAAAGACTCCAATTACAAACGTTTGGCAAAATCTATTTTCAATCGGGAATTGGATGCGTATGTAATTACCCGGGCGATTAGCAGTTATGAGCGATCTTTAATCAGTCGGAATAGTAGATTTGATCGATATAGGGCAGGAGAGAAGGGCGTTTTGAATGCCGATGAAATTGCAGGATGGCGTTTGTTTTCTGAAAAGTTGTATTGTACCCAATGTCATTCCGGTTCGGATTTCACTAATTATGCGGTTGTAAGCAATGGGCTTTATTCTGATTATGGATCAGATCAGGGAAGATACCGAATCAATGGTTTGGAAAAAGAGAGAGGTACATTTAAAGTTCCCGGTTTACGGAATGTCTCTCTGACTGCTCCTTACATGCATGATGGCAGTATTCAGACGTTGAAAGAAGTCATTATTCATTATTCTAAAGGAGGAGCAGCTTTCGATAATAAATCTCCAATAATAAAGCCGTTTCAATTAAATAATCTAGAAATCAATCAATTGGAGTCGTTTTTAAGCGCATTAGTTGATACGTCAGGAGTGAATTAATTTAGAATTCTACTTAATTGATAGGACTAATTGTCTTATTCGTCGAAAAATTGTTAAAAAAGCAATCGATATTTCAGTATTTGATAATAAATTGAAAAATATCCCGTTATATTAGTTATACCCAATGCAAAAATTATGCAAACCCAAAATCCAAATATACCATGGCAATTAATGTCTATTTCCACCAGTCACCGGAACTACTCCAGGAGGAGCAAGTATGGGTGATGCAGGCGAAGGAGGATCCGGCAAGATTCGAACCTTTGTACCGCAAGTATTATGATGCAATACTTCGCTATTTGAAACAACGCATGGAAGACCCGGAGCAAGCCCACGATGTCGCTTCTCAAGTCTTTATCAAGGCGATCAAAAACTTATCGAAGTATGAAGACCGAGGAGTACCTTTCGGTTCTTGGCTCTACAGAATAGCCAAAAGCGAATTGTACCAATCCTATCGAGAAATGCAATCGAACAGAACAGTTTCTATGGAACACGTTCAGATTCCAATTTTCGACACGTTATTTTTTGATAATCAAGAATTAGAACACAATCAGTCTTTGCTTTTAGCAGCAATGCAAAAGTTGAAAGAAGAACAATTAAAATTGATTGAAATGCGATTTTTTGAACAACTAAGTTTTAAAGAAATTGGAGAATCAATCGGTATCACTGAAAACAATGCGAAGGTGAAAACTTTCAGAGCATTGGAGAAACTAAGAGAATATTTCTTAGGCAGATACGCAGCTTAAAAAGAGAGGTCTTTCATTTATTTGGAAGACCTTTTTTTATTCCTTCTTTGCTAAAATTTGATTCAATAAGATAGCTTATAATCCCGGCAGTAATAGAGGAGGTAAGCAAAAGATGCGTTTTTTCATGTGAATATCATGGTGACAAGAAATATTACCTATAAATCCTTTTCCAGAGTTAATCAATAACTTTAAAGCATTCCGCAAAGAATTGATTCAAAGATTAGATGTTTAGGAAGAGGAGGTGCTAATAAGGTATTTAATAGATAGATACGAAGTTTAAAAAGAGCGAATTTTCATTCTTTCGGGAGATCTTTTTTTATGTTTTTTTTGCTTTTGTGAAAAATTCAATCAATAAAATAGGGTACTTGTTCATTAACAATGTCATTTTAAAAAAAAGCAACAAATTTTTTAGGTGGCTGTTATTTAAAAACCTTAATTTAGCATCGTGAATTCTACTACAACATAAATTTTTAGAATGAAGTACATAACTCTAACTATTTTATCTATAGTTTCAACAATTTCCTTTGCGCAAAGTTCAAATTTCAATACACAGCGAAATTGGGCTATGAACAAGAAGGAAATTTCTATCGGTCTTGGTGCGACTAGTTTCTTAGGAGACTTAGGTGGAGCTAATCAGATCGGTACGGATTATAGTTTGAAAGATATCGATTTTAATTCAACTCATATCGGAGGTTCTTTATCTTACAGATACCGCTTTCATCCTTATTACGCAACTTCTACGATGGTGAATCTTGGAATGCTGCGCGGTAATGATGCATTGACTTCGGAACAATTCCGAAATATGAGAAACCTTAATTTCCGTTCGTTTTTCGTTATGTTGAGCCAACGCTTTGAAATTATTGTTTTAGCGAATGAGAAAATTGGTCGCAGATATAATATCCCAGGATTAAAAGGATTTACAGATCACAACGAACAATTATATTTGATCGCAGGTATTGGTGCAATGTACTATAACCCGAAAAGCATGTATCAGGGAGGTTGGGTTACTTTGCATGACAAACATACGGAGGGACAAGGTCTTCCTGGTGGACCAGCTGAATACAAACGGATTACTATGACAGTTCCATTGGGCGTTGGATTCAGAATGGGGATCAACCGTATGTGGAGAGTCGGATTGGAGGCAACTTACGTGAAAACATTCTCTGATTATATTGATGATGTGCATGGTGTTTATTATGATCCTGCAATTATTGGGGCAACTTATGGGCCACAAGCGGCATATTTATCAAATCCATCAAATACTCCTTCAGCATTTAATCCGGGTAGTCAAAGAGGTGATAAGCAGAAAGATGCTTTCCTTTATGTGAATATCATGGTAACACGAAATATTACATATAAAGCTGGAACAAGAAGTGGGCCAATGAAGTTTGGAAAACGTCATTACAGAGCTAAGTTCTAAGCCAAATTTTAAAATTCTTTTAACAAAACGAGTTTGTCTATTGATAAGCTCGTTTTGTGTTTTTATATTTGGTACAAATTGATAGAATGTACCCTTTGTTGAGATGGTTTCTCTTTAAGTTTGACCCCGAAAAAGTTCATTATTTTACCTTCAGACTACTAGGCTTCTGGCTCAAAGTACCTCTCGTAAAGCCCATTTGGAAATCCATTTATTGTATAAAAAATCCACTATTGGAAACAACAGTAGCTGGAATTAAATTCCCAAATCCTGTAGGATTGGCTGCCGGATTTGATAAAAATGCTTTAAGAATCAACGAGCTTGCAGCTTGTGGCTTTGGTTTTATTGAAATTGGGACAGTAACTCCTGTGGGACAGGAAGGAAATCCAAAACCCCGCCTATTCCGTTTATTGGAGGATCAGGCAATAATTAACCGCATGGGATTCAACAACGATGGTGCAGATGTTATCGTTGAACGATTGAAAAAACTGAATCCAGCTTGTATCATCGGGGGAAACATTGGGAAAAATAAAGTGACACCGAACGAAGAGGCAGCTTCTGATTATTTGAAATGTTATCACGCATTGGAACCCTATGTAGACTATTTTGTGGTGAATGTGTCTTCTCCCAATACTCCAAATTTACGTGAGCTTCAGGATAAAGAGCCTCTTACAAATCTACTTCAGACTTTAATGGATGAGCGAACAAAAGTCGGTTCTTCTAAACCGATCTTTTTAAAGATTGCTCCAGATTTAACTGATTCCCAGTTAGATGATATCGTAGACATTGTCAATGAAACAAAAATTGCGGGTGTTATCGCTACAAACACAACAATCGAACGTGGAAATTTAGTAACTTCAAGTCCGATAGTTGAATCAATCGGCGCTGGAGGAGTTTCCGGAAAGCCATTAACAAAACGATCTACTACTGTGATAAGCTACTTATTCCAAAAATCGGATGGCGCATTTCCAATTATTGGTGTAGGTGGTATTTACTCTGCAGAAGATGCTATTGAGAAATTAGTGGCAGGTGCTAGTTTGATTCAAATTTATTCAGGATTTATTTATGAAGGACCAGCTTTAGTCAAGCGAATTAATAAAGCGGTTTTAAAAGAAAGAAAGAAAATTGCACATGGATAATCGCGTTTTTATTACTGAGTGTCCCAGAGATGCTATGCAAGGAATCAAGGATTGGATTGAAACGTCTGATAAAATCACCTATTTGAATCACTTATTGACATGTGGTTTTGACACCCTGGATTTTGGAAGTTTCGTTTCACCTAAAGCAACTCCTCAAATGCGGGATACTGCAACCGTACTAGAAGGGCTGAATGACAGTGAAACCAAATTACTGGCAGTAATTCCAAATGAAAGAGGAGCGGAAGATGCCGCTAAATTTGATCGAATTCACTTTTTAGCATATCCTTTTAGTATTTCGGAAACATTTCAATTGAGAAATACCAATGCTACGATTGAAGAATCTTTGAGAAGGGTAGAGGCAATTGCCAACATCTGTCACAAAGAGGATAAGGAATTGATGCTTTACCTTTCAATGGGGTTTGGAAATCCATACGGAGATACGTGGTCTCCGGATCTAATTGTAACATGGGCAGAGCGATTAACGCAGTTGTTTGAGGTTTCTCGTCTTTCTTTGGCAGATACAATCGGTGTTGCGACTCCTGAGTTGGTTAATCAGGTGTTCACAACGATATCGACGGAGTTTCCAGATACTCAAATTAGTGCACACTTACACACTTTACCTGAAAATGCTAGAATACTAACGGAGGCTGCTTATGATGGAGGTTGTCGTTATTTTGAAGGAGCAATTAAAGGGTATGGAGGCTGCCCAATGGCAAAAGATGAATTAACAGGAAACATGCCTACTGAACAAATGCTTGACTGGTTTAAAGAAAAAGGAATTGATACAGGAGTTGATCCTTCCCGATTCTCAGAAGCATTTGTAACATCTTCCAAAATCTTCCATTAATTACTAAAGTTCCTATGAAATTCAAATTGGTATATCTTCTTCCTGTGTTTCTTTTTCTGGCTTCTTGTGATGATGAAGCTGATGATGAAATTACAATCGAACATAGACAATCTGCAGAAAAAGAAGAAGTTGATAATACGATCAGTACCAACTTTAGTGAGAATGTATTCAAGTCTAAAACTGAGTCGGAATTGTTAAAAGAACTGCATCTTTGTGATCCGAAAGCAACTTCTGATGATGATCCTGAACATCCTTCGTGTAGCCCGAATTTCTTTCGTTTCTTTAAGTTAAATGACCAAACTCCGTTAAAAGATGGATTTAAATTATTGATTAAAGCAGGAGTAAACGGATTTCCTTTGAGAAGATTATTGATTTTTGAGAGAGAGGATGATGTACTGGTTAAACTCAATGGATTCAATGGGAACTTAATTGAAGAACGTAGAGCCGCATCTGGTTACAATGATTTGGTTATTAGATTCCCCGACAATATAAACGAAAACATTACTTATTACAATTGCCTGTTTAGATGGAAAGATGGTAAGTACAATTATGTGAACTGTGAGGTTATCGATGAAGATATTCCGAGAAAAGTGAGAGAAGAGTTTATTGATTCAATGGGTATTGAGATTAAGAAAATTCTGGATCGAAACGATATGATCTTTTAATTTAAAATGGAGAATTGAAAAGTGAGAAGTTATTTTAAAAGTCTTTTCCATTCTACATTTTCAATTTTCAATTGAGAGTTGATGAAACTAAATGCATTACTATTTCTGATCTTGTTACTGAGTGCTTGCGGTGATACGAACATTGAGCCAATTGATCATTATATTTTAATTCACGATAATTCTTCGAAAGTTTGGTTGGTTGACAAGCAATTGGACGGAGATAAAGATTATACACCACTTCAAATCGAATACAAAGAAATAATCGTTTTTCACGAATCGCACAATGCCTATTTCCATACGTTGAAAACATTGGGTACAAAACCCGGAATAAAAAAGACTTATTGGTTGGATGAAGCTAAAAATGAATTTGGATTCTCAGGAACTAAAAGAGATTTGGTCTTTGAAATTGTTCAGATGTCTCGAAGACGGATCGAACTAAAACCCAAGAACAATTCCTATAAGTATACAATTGTTTTGATTCCTTTTCCTGAATATTAGATTTGGGCGCTTGATGTGTCAATTTGAGTTACTGGTTTAATCTTGTCTTTCTGGACATTATTTCTATATTTGCCTGTAACTCAACCTTATGAAAAAACGAGTATATTTCCAATTCTTATTCCTTAGTTTGTTTATGGTTTCTTGTGGTTCCAGTGAGGAATGCAAAGATTGTGAGCTTGAAAATAGTGCAGATACTATTACAAAAGTCGACAATTTAGAAACAGCTCTTAAAGATACGGTGACTGAAAAAAAGTCCGTTGCAGTAGAAAACAAGGAAAATCACGAAAAGATCGTTAAAAAATACGGCGAGCAATGGGACTTCTGTACTTGTGTTGTTGCAAACGATTCAATCAATGATGCTTTTGAAAAGGGCAAGATGACTCCGAAGCAAGAAGAAAAACTGATGGCCAGATGGGAATACGTTGATAATAAATGTAAAGAGTTATTGACTAATCCGAATACCACACCGGAAGAGCGTGCAAAACACGATAAGAAGGTGATGAAGTGTTTGAAACAGAATGGATTGAAGAAATAAATCATTATGAGAATAGAAAACAGTAGGGGCGGAAAATTTTCCGCCCCTACTGTTTTTACAACTTTTTTTCATGCCTTATTGCAATTGAATTGCATTTAGCTTATTTTTGCTCCATGAGTAAATCAGTGGTGCGGATTATTTCTTCCATTTTGCTTGTCGGTTTTCTAGGTTTTCTGGTTCCGATAAACAATTGGCACGCGCTTGCTCATAATCATACAACAAAACACCTAAGTGATCCCTCGGACAACTTAACATTTAAACAAGGTGTTGAAAAATGTGCTTTTTGTGATCTGCAGCTTCCAATGCTTTTTCATGAAGCAATTGGGTTGGAAATCAGCTTAAAACCTTCGTTCAATTTTCTTTTTCTAGATTATACTTGCTGTAAATTACCGGTAAAAGACAGACATCTATCTCTTCGTGGCCCACCAATGAGTGATTTGTTATAAATCAGCTCTTGATGCTGATGACTTTCGAGTTTTCTTAACATCATTCATCCTTCATCCTTCATGAAATTTTATTTATTAGGAGTATTCATTTACTGCTCCATTTTGGCATATTCACAATGTCCAAATACTTATACCATTGTTGGTCAGGTAAGAGATATACATACTGATCAGGTGATTCCGAATGCTCGTGTTTCTATTCAGACGAAAACGATAGAGACTGATTCAAATGGTTTTTTTCGCTTTGAAGATTTATGTCCCGGACGGATCAAATTACGCTGTGTTCCTCATTTTGGCTGTGAACCAATGGATTTGGAGATTGGAGTTCCCTACAACGATTTGATCATTTTTAAAGTAGAGACACATCAGGTTGAGTTGGATGAATTACTGATTGAAGCTTACCGTTTTCCCAGAGAATCACAAGAATCCATGTCCTTAAAGACAAACGATATCACACAGATAAAGGGGAATACATTGGGCGAACAATTGATTCGTTTTCCTGGGGTGACAAGCTTGAGTACGGGATCTTCTATTGTGAAACCGGTTATAAACGGAATGCACAGTAACCGCTTGGTAGTTGTGAATAATGGGATTCGTCAGGAAGGACAACAATGGGGAAGTGAGCATGCTCCGGAAATCGATCCGAATTTGGCAGGGAATCTAACGGTGATTCAAGGAGCTTCCGGCTTACAATATGGAACAGATGCAATCGGTGGAGTGATTTTGGTTTCACCGGATGAATTGCGTTACCAGAAAAATACAGCAGGATGGGTGAAGCTGAATGGAAATAGTAACGGTAGAGGAGGAGGAGGCTCAGGATTGATAGCTGGTTCATTCACAAAGTCGGGAAAATGGGCTTATCGTGTTCACGGAACCGGAAGGATCAATGGAACTCAGAAAGCACCAAACTACTGGATTAAGAATACAGCTTCCAATGAATACAGTTATAGTGCTGCTCTTGGTTACAAGGGTGAAAAGTTTGAAATGGATGTATTCTATACAAAGTATTCAACCAATCTTGGAATTTTCACCGGTTCACATATCGGGAATTTATCCGATCTGAATGCGGCATTTACGGCTTCAACTCCAAAAGATACCGGTTCGTTTACTTATAAATTAGAGAATCCGAAACAATTGGTACAGCATGATTTGAGTAAAGTCCATTTGGCTTACAATTGGAATAAAAAGATCAAAACCAGTGTGGTTTACGGATATCAATTCAATTTAAGACAGGAATACGATTTGCATAAAGCTTACAACGATAGTATTGCGGCATTGAATTTACCTGCATTTGAGCTGAATCTCTGGACCAATTCACTGGAAGTAAAAACAGAGATCAAACATTCCAATCGTTTCAAAAGTGTTTTTGGTGTTTCAGGATTGGAGCAAAGCAATGCTTATTCCGGAAGGTTCTTCATTCCCAACTTTAAGAAACTTCAATTTGGAGGCTATTATCTAGGGACTTACGAGAATGAAAAATGGCTTGTTGACTTTGGCGTGCGTTACGATTATTCGAAATTGCAGGTGTTTGTTTATGACGATAATATCTTGACAAAGCCCATTAAACAATTTCAGAATCCGAGTGCTTCAGCTGGAGTTTCGAGACTTTTAGGTCATCACTGGATTGTGCGTCTGAACATGGGAACCGCATGGCGTCCTCCTTCCATTAATGAATTGTATAGTAATGGATTGCACCACGGTGCAGCTTCCATTGAAATTGGTGATGCGCAGTTGAAAAAAGAGATTGTTTACAATTCTCAGTTGGGTGTTCAATATAAGTCACATGTTGCAAAAGTAGATTTGTCGGTATTCTACAATTATTTTGACGGATACGTCAATCTTCAGCCATCGCTTCCTCCGATGTTGACAATTATCGGTGCTTTTCCGGTATTTCGTTATGTGCAATCCAATGTACAGATTGCTGGTCTCAACGGAAGGGTAGAGATTCCGATTGGAAAATATGTTTCCTATCAGTTTCAGGGGAATTTATTATTTGGAACGGATTTGAGAACCAGTCAGTATTTGTATGGAATGCCATCGAACCGAATTACACAGCGTTTGCGATTTTCAACCGCACGAACCGGAACCAAGTTGAATTGCTTTGTGGAAGTTGAATTGTTGGATGTGTTTAAACAAAAGAGGTATGTTGCCAATTCAGATTACGTAGCTCCACCAAAAGGTTACGATCTGTTGAGTGCGCAAGCCGGAATTACTAAAAAGATGAACAACGGAGAAAATTTGCAGGTAGTGCTTGCATGCTCCAATTTGACAAATTTAAGTTACCGTGATTACATGAATCGTTTCCGGTATTTTACAGATGAATTAGGTCGGAATTGGACTATTAAGGTTCTAATTCCATTTTCAATTACAAAAAAAGAACAAAAGCATAGTTAGTGAAGAATAAGTATCCGTTTCACAAGACGGATAACTTAAGAAACAAACGTTAGCGCAGATAAAAAAAGATGATATGAAAAAAACAATGATGATTTTGAGCATACTAAGTTTAGCACTGGTAGCTTGTAAAAAAGAAAAGAAAAATACTGTTACAAACCCAACAAATCCGAATGAGGAAGAGTTAATAACAACGTTTAAGATCATATTTACAGATGTAAATGGGGTATTGCCGAATGTTGAAGCGCAATTTGTAGATACGGATGGACCAGGGGGGAATAACCCAAGTGTGTTTGATACGATTCGTTTGGTTGCAAATGCAACTTACAATGCGTCAATTACTTTGTTGAATGAAAGCACTATTCCTACTCAAAATATTACGGAGGAAGTAGAAGAAGAGGGAGTAGATCATTTGTTTTGTTTTGATCTGACGAGTGGTTTAAATGCAGTAATTACAAGAACAGATCTGGATGCAAACAACCTGCCCATTGGAATTACAAGTCAGTGGGTACTTGGGAATGCTTCCACGGGAACTTCAACTATTCGTTTGAGACATCAGCCTGGAGTGAAAACGGGGCAGTGCGAACCTGGAGAAACCGATATTGAATTGAATTTCCATACCGTGATTCAATAACAGATTAAAACACGTAGGGCCGCGATTAATCGCGGCCCTACGTGTTTTATTTCGATATGATTATTTATTAATAATAAATCAAACGTTGAACTTTTGTAATGTGTTTCGCTAAACGAATTACTTGTTTCGTATATCCGAACTCATTGTCATACCAAGTATAAAGAACAACATTTTTCCCGTCAAGAGAAACGATTGTAGCATGAGAATCATAAACCGAACAACAAGTATTTCCGATAATATCACTTGATACCAATTCCGGATCGTAAGAATAAAAGATCTGGTTTACCAAATCACCTTCCAAAGAAGCCGTTCTTACAACATTGTTTACATCTTCAATTGTTGTTCCTTTTTTCAATTCCAATGAAAGGATTGCCAATGAACCGTTTGGAGTAGGTACACGCACTGCATTTGCAGTCAATTTATCTTTCAAGTCAGGAATAACTTTCGTTACAGCTGCTCCGGCACCTGTTGAAGTAATTACCATGTTGATAGCTGCAGAACGTCCTCTACGAGACGATTTATGCATGTTATCCAACAAGTTTTGGTCATTCGTATATGCGTGAACAGTTTCAATGTGTCCTTTTACAATTCCGAAAGCATCATTCACTACTTTCAAAATAGGAGAGATTGCGTTGGTTGTACAAGAAGCTGCAGAATAAATAGTTTCGTTCTCTACATCCAATGCTCCTTGGTTGATACCATAAACTACATTTGGAATCTCTTTTCCCGGAGCAGTTAAAAGAACTTTGGAAACACCTTTTGCAGCCATGTGCTTAGATAAAGCTTCGCGGTTTGTGTAAACCCCTGTGTTATCAATAACTAAAGCATTGTCGATTCCATATTTTGTATAATCCACATCTTCTGGATTAGATGCATCAATCATGTGAACGATTTGTCCGTTGATGATCAATGTTTTGTTTTCTAAATCTTCAACAACACTTCCTCTGAAAGCACCGTGAACAGAATCAGAACGCAACAAAGCTGCACGCTTAACGATATCTTTATCACTTGCACCACGTGTAACGATTGCACGTAAACGCAATTGTTGCCCTTTACCAGCTTGTTTGATTAACTCACGAGCAGCTAAACGACCAATACGACCGAAACCATACAAAACAACATCTCTTGGTTCAACAGAACCTGATGAGCTTGAGAATTTACCTAATTTAGAAGAAAGGAAAGATGCTTTAGAATCAAATGCATTTCCTTCAGCGATCCATTCACTGGATAATTTACCGATGTCAATTTTAGCAGGAGCTAAATCCATTTTTAACAATTCTTCTGCCAAAGCAGCTGTTGTTCCAATGTCGATAGGTTTCTTTACAACGTTCTTTGCATATTCATGCAAGTTCAGAATTTCTGAAATAGTAATGTCTGTAAGGTGATTACGGAACAATACCAATTCAATTCCTTTGTCGTAAAGCAATTCACCTACGTGACTTGACAATTTAACAGCAGCGCGTTCTTTCTGAACGTGCATGTTTAACTCTTTTTCATAGCCTAATGCAGCTTCCATCTAACGGGTGTATTTATATTTAATTTATGTTCAATCCGCCGTGGCGGATAATTTTTTATTCGTTTAATGTCTCATTATCCACTACCGCGGATATTTTTTTTCGAAATCAGTGATTTCTCTTATTTTCAACGAGATAGCATTTGTCTAAAGCAAAAAAGGCCGCCCGCGTTAGCAGACAGCCTTTTTTCTTATCCTAAATATGCTTTCAATAACTTATTTCGAGAGGTGTGTCGAAGACGTCTGATTGCCTTCTCCTTAATTTGTCTGACACGCTCACGCGTCAGATTAAACTTAGCACCAATCTCTTCAAGAGTTAAGCCGTGGTTCATTCCAATTCCGAAGAATAAACGAATGATCTCACGCTCTTTATCAGTCAATGTGCTTAATGAACGCTCAATCTCTCTTTGAAGAGACTCAGCCATCAATGCGTGGTCAGCCTTTGGTGAATCTGCGTTTGCCATAACATCCATCAATGTACCACCATCTTCAGAAGAAGAAAGAGGAGCATCCATAGATACGTGACGACCGGAAACATTTAAGCTTTCCTTAATTTTATCTTCAGGAACTTCTAAAGCCTCAGCTAACTCTTCAGCTGATGGTGGTCTTTCGAATTCTTGTTCCAATCTTGAAAATGCCTTGTTGATCTTATTTAAAGAACCAACTTGGTTTAATGGTAAACGTACAATACGCGCTTGTTCAGCTAAAGCTTGTAAGATCGATTGACGAATCCACCATACAGCATACGAAATGAATTTAAATCCACGCGTCTCATCAAATTTCTGTGCAGCTTTGATCAAACCTAAATTCCCTTCATTGATTAGATCGGGTAATGTCAATCCTTGATTTTGATACTGTTTTGCTACAGACACGACGAAACGTAAATTCGCACGAGTTAATTTCTCTAATGCTCTTTGATCGCCTTGTTTGATTTTACGCGCCAATTCTACTTCTTCTTCGGCGGTGATTAGCTCTTCTTTACCAATGTCTTGAAGATACTTGTCTAATGACTGGCTCTCACGATTGGTAATCGATTTTGTAATCTTAAGTTGTCTCATGTAATGAACTCCGTTGTTTATAACGATTAATGAAAATCTGGGTGCAAAGTTACGACGAAATGCAAGTGATTTCCAAATAAAAAAGGCAGATTTTCAAGAGATTTTCACCTCTCAAAAACCATGCCTTAACAATTTTTTCATATTCACTCCCGAATTCAGGGACTTTTCCTTCGGAAGTTCAATAATTTCAAATAGTTAAAAAAGTTCAAATAGGTTTTACAACACAATTTTTTGAACCTTTTAAACCCAGTAACTTTTTGAACTTTTTTGGCTATAAGCCAAAACCAACGTATTCCTTCTTACCGCTTTCTGAAACAATCTCTAAAAGGATTCCTCCTTTTGTGGAATTCAGAAGTCGTGTAAGTTGTTCAACGGATTCAATTTGAGTTTGATTGATTTTGGTAATGATATCCCCCTCAGTTAATCCGCTGGATTTTAATTTGCCGGGCTCTAAAGCTTTTACTTTCACGCCGAAATTGACATTCAATTCTTTCTTCTCCTTTGAAGTTAATTCTGCAAATGTACCACCAAGCGCGGTCGTTTTGCTCATTTCTTCTTTTGATTTCAAGGCTGTTTCGCCATCAACAGATCTTAAAAGAATTTCTTTGATCACTTCTGTTCCGTCTTCCGTTCTCAAAGTAAGATTCACTTTGTCACCAGGTCTGCGTTTTCCAATTTCTTCCTGTAGGGAAGCAACTGAATTCACATCTCGTGAACCTACTTTCAAAATGACCCAGTTTTTCTTTACACCAGCTTTGTCAGCTCCGCCTTCTTCCGTAACACTGGAAATGAAAACTCCCTTTGTAGAAGGTAGGTTGTTCTTCACTTTGATTTCCTGATTAATATCAGCGATCTGAACTCCTAAATATGCTCTTTGTACGATTCCGAAGTCGATAATGTCACGCATGACTTTATTTACAAGATTCACAGGAACAGCAAAACTATAGCCTGAATAAGAGCCTGTTTGTGAGGCAATTGCTGTATTGATTCCAATCAATTCCCCTTTTGTATTAACGAGAGCTCCTCCCGAGTTTCCTGGATTTACCGCTGCATCTGTTTGAATAAACGATTCGATTGGAACATTTGAGTTACTTGTTCTATCAGACAATAAATTGATGTTTCTGGCTTTGGCACTGACAATTCCCGCAGTAACTGTGGAAGTTAAGTTGAATGGATTCCCAACTGCCAATACCCATTCTCCAACGCGTAAATCGTCACTGTTTCCAATGCTGATTGGCCTTAAGCCCGGAGCATCAATTTTTAATACCGCAATATCAGTTGATGGATCCGTTCCAATAACTGTTGCTGTGTATTTCGAATTGTCGTTCAGAATTACTTCAATTTCTGAAGCATCCTGAATTACGTGATTGTTGGTAACGATATATCCTTCGCTTGAAACAATGACTCCAGAGCCAGAGCCGCTTCCGTATTGTTTGTATTCGCGTCCTCCGGTTCCGGGTCCATAAAAGAATTCATAGAATGGATCTCGTTGAACCTGTGTTCGAACCACTTTAGTGGTAACGTGTACTACGGAGTTGATTGTGTTTTCAGAAGCTTCAACAAAAGACGCTCCCTCAACCGGAGGCATTCCATTATAAGATACAGTTCTTGCCAAACGATTACCATCAATTACCTGTTCAGAAAGAGGAGCATCATACTTGTGAGATAAAAGGAAACCGAAAGCAAATGGAACCATTCCACCAACAATTCCCAGTCCAAGGTATTTCAATGAGTTGTTCATGATATTAAATTAGTTTATGGTAAATTTCTACGCAATTATAACAGTAATCGCCTGATGATTGTTACTTTTGTGCTGTTAAAGATTGTTAAGCTATATTGGCTTGTAACTCAATCATAGCAAAGGATATATGAATTTACCATTTGTAAAATATCAGGGAACAGGAAACGATTTTGTGATGATCGACAACCGTTCAGGAGAATGGGATAATCTTTCGGTTTCAACGATTCAATCGCTATGTGATCGCAGATTTGGTATTGGAGCAGATGGCCTGATAAAGATCAATTTCCTTTCAGGATTTGATTTCGAAGTGGATTATTACAATTCAGATGGTTCGAAGAGTTTTTGTGGAAATGGTGCACGCTGTTCGGTTGCTTTTGCTCATGAACTAGGAATTACAAAAGATTCGGTGAGTTTCATGGCAATTGACGGGGAGCATGAGGCTGTGAAAAAAGACGGATTGGTTTATCTGAAAATGAATGATGTATTGGAGATAGACGACTCTCAGAAAGAGTTTGTTCTGAATACCGGTTCTCCTCATTTTGTTCATTTCACTGAAAATGTAGTTGGTTTTGATATCGTAGCTTACGGAAAACAAATTCGTTATTCAGATAAGTATAAACAAGAAGGGATCAATGTGAATGCCATTCATCAGGTGGATGATCATTCCTTTGAAATCAGAACTTACGAGCGCGGTGTAGAAGACGAGACGCTAAGTTGCGGAACTGGAGTAACTGCTGCGGCACTTGCTTTGGGGAAGAAGAATCACATCGAAGGGGATTTTGGATACCAAGTGAAATCTCAAGGAGGAACCCTTTCTGTGAAGTTTACTCATACAGATTCCAAATTCACAAATATTTGGCTGATTGGTCCTGCAGTATCCGTTTTTAAAGGGGAGGTGAATGTCTAAATTTGACTTTAATTCCATTCATCTGGAATTACCGGAACAATTGCTTCAAAAAACCGTTATCTGGATTTGGAATGCAGATAAGATTCCCCCGCAC
This sequence comes from Flavobacteriales bacterium UBA7666, assembly GCA_002483265.1. Lineage (GTDB taxonomy): Bacteria > Bacteroidota > Bacteroidia > Flavobacteriales_D > Crocinitomicaceae > Fluviicola. Next base: position 16,133 of record DLHO01000003.1, read on the forward strand.
ATTGGAATTTCAACCGGTAAAGATTATTTCAGTTTAACTAATAGGAAGTCGGAACATTTACTAACTGCTTCGATGTTGAAGAAAGCCAAAAGATCGGCTATTCCTTTAGTTTTAATAGAAATCCCGAAAGAAGTGATTCAATTGGATCCTGTAATTGTTTTTTCAAAATACGAACGGGCAATTGACGGAATTACGTGTTTGCATCCTGTTCGTGAAGTAATGCACCTGGATGGAGGAGTGAGCCAGTTAGCAAATTTGCTAACTTACTTAGAGTCTGCGAATCTTATACTTAAAGTAAGTGGTCTGAATTTACCTGAGGGTTATACCGGGATCCCTGAGTATACGATGGAAGATATCCTGAAGCGAATCAATAATTTGAATAGAGAATTGAAAAAGTAATTATCAATTGTTAATTCTCAAGAGGAGATCTCTGGTCTTGATAATTAAATCATTCCTAATTGATAATTACTCTTAGTAACTTGTTGAAAGAATTCAAATCGCCCGTTTCCATTCAAACAGTTTTTCATTTACATTTGAACGCTTTCTAAAAGCAATTAAAACGATTGTCATGAGTTTAACCGGTAAATCCGTTTTCTTGCGTGCTGTTGAAAAGGAGGATGCGACTAAGTTGATGCTTTGGGAAAATAATCCGAAACATTGGAAGATTACCGGAACAGAAGTACCGTTTTCATTTTCATCCATTTTGGAATACATTGATCAAGCGCAGCATATTCGCACGCATGGCCAGTTGAGAATGATGATTTGTATGGTGGAAACCCGTGAACCTGTAGGAGCAATTGACTTGTATCAGGTAGATTTTAAACACCTTCGTGCAGCAGTTGGGATTTTAATAGCTGACGAAGACAATAAGAATCATGGTTTTGCTTTTGAAGCACTCACAATCCTTGAAAAATATGCGACTCAAATATTAGCTTTACACAACCTGCATTGTTCCATACACAGTGACAATTTGGCGAGTGTGGGATTGTTTGAAAAAGCAGGTTTTGAAAGAGTGGGAGTAAGAAAAGAATGGTACCTGGAAAAGGGTATTTGGTTGGATGAAATTTTATATCAGAAATGTCTGGAAAGAAAAGAAACAAAAAAGTAGTATTTGCAGCCGTTGCTGTCATGTTGATCGGAGTTGCTCTGGTTTTTGGTTGGACGCCCTTAATGATCTACTTGAAGAAAACGTCAAATAGTAAAGAAGCGCGTGTAGTGATAGATAATCGCCGTTCGCTTGAAGAAATTGCCGGTGATTTGAAAAAGGCCGGAGTAATTAGCGATACGGATGCTTTTCTCTCGATGGCAAATTACAAGAAAGTAACAACGGAAAACATTGAGCCTGGAATGTATGCTTTTCCGGCTGGTACTTCTTATCGTGACCTACTGAATTCACTAAAGAGCGGAAGTTTTGAAGTGGAAGTTGTCGTAACATTCAATAACTGTAAAACAATCCATGATTTGTGTGTGAAAGTTTCCGAATCTATTGCTGTGGATAGCAGCGAATTGGAAGATTTTATCACCAGCCCGGAAACATTGAACAAGTACGGATTTACAATCGAACAGATTCCAGCTTTGTTTATGCCTAATTCCTATAGAATGTATTATGATACGGATAAGGAGGCATTCTTAGATCGCATGGCTAAAGAATTCAAAAATTTCTGGACTCCGGCGCATATGGCTCAATTGAAAGAGGTTGGATTAAAATCGCCTTCACAGGCAGTTACATTGGCTTCCATTGTTTATGGAGAACAGTCAAAAAATGCATCTGAGTGGCCAATTATTGCTCGTTTGTATTTAAATCGACTGAATACAGGGATGAAGCTGCAATCCGATCCAACGTTTAAGTTTTGTTGGGGAGATCAATTAGAAGGAGTACAGCGTTTGACCTATGAACACAGAAACAAGGATTGTCCTTACAATACGTATTTATACAATGGATTGCCTCCGGGGCCAATCTCCATGCCACCAACTGGAGTAGTTGAAGCAGTATTGAATCCGGATAATAACGATTATATCTACATGTGCGCTCAGCCAAATTATGATGGATTGCACAATTTTGCGAAAGATTATGCTGATCATGCAAAATATGCAACTGAATTTCAGAATTGGCTAGCAGCTGAAATTGCCAATCAATAAGTTATGGAACGCAGATCTTTTGTTAAGCTAGGCGCTGTTGGATTAGCAGCTTCTGTAGTCTCTCCGGTTTTTTCAAAAGGAGAAAGTGCTTTGTCGGATTTATCGAAAACCGAGTATATCGGTGGTCCAAAAATGATTTCGACCTGGAGTCATGGTTTGGATGCGAATCGTGCTGGCTGGAAAAAACTGGAATCCGGAGGAACTTCTTTGGATGCAGTAGAGGAAGGAGCTAGGCAAACAGAAAGCGATGTAAAGAACAGAAGTGTTGGTATTGGCGGTATGCCCGATCGTGAAGGGCATGTGACTTTAGATGCCTGTATCATGGATTGGGAATCGAATTGTGGTTCTGTGGGTTATCTCGAAGGAATTGCGCATCCCATCTCTGTTGCGAAACACATCATGCAAAATACACCACACGTAATGATCGTTGGTGCAGGAGCAAAACAATATGCCTTGAAACACGGTTTTGAAACCATCAAGACTCCACTTCCTGAAGTGAAAAAGGAATGGGAAAAGTGGAAGAAAGAGCAGGCCGCGATTGCTAAAAAGCCTGCAATTAATCATGAGAATCACGATACGATTGGTTTGTTGGCGATTGACGCACAAGGACGGATCAGCGGGGCGTGTACAACTTCCGGTTGGGCTTATAAACTTCCCGGTCGTTTAGGGGATTCTCCGATCATTGGTTCCGGATTGTTTGTAGATCAGGAAGTAGGTGGAGCTGTTGCAACCGGTTTGGGAGAATCCATTATCCGAATTGCCGGAGCACATACTGTAGTGGAGTTAATGCGTCAGGGAAAAAGCCCTGAACAAGCATGTAAAGAAACAGTTGAACGTTTGATTCGTAAACACAAGGATATGACTGGTTTACAATGTGCATTTATTGCCATTAATACCAAGGGTGAAGTGGGTGGTTTTTCTGTTTATAATGGATTTAATTATGCCTTAAAAACAGAAAAACAAGACGAATTAATTGATACTCCTTTCGACAGAAAATGGTAAAAATTGGATTGGTTATCGGTTTGATTTCTTTGGCAACTCACGCTATGGGGCAGATGAATTTATCCTGGAAAGTACAACATCCGATTTCTAAAGCATGGATTCTTTTTGGGGAAAAAGGATCTGTTCAGGAAGCACTGATAGCTGTAAATGAACTTCCGGATCCATTTGTGGGAATGAATGAAGATAAGTTTACCTGGATTGAGAATCATCAATGGGTACTTGAGTCTGAATTTCTTCTAACATCATCTGATCTTACTCAATTTGTGGAACTTGATTTCCCAAGTATCGATACCTATGCTTCCATCTATTTGAATGGAAAATTGGTTGCGGAAACCAATAATTCGTTTATTCATTACCGCTTTGATGTTCGCGATCAAATGATTTTAGGAAAGAATAAACTGAAAGTGGTTTTCACACCTCCAATCATGTATCAAAAAAAAAGGTTGGATCAAGTGGGAGTGACGCTTCCGGCTCCAAACGATGTGGGGAAAACAAAGGTGGCGCCACACTGCAGAAAGCCTCAGTATCAGTTTGGTTGGGATTGGTCCTTGAGAATGCTTACCATGGGTTTCTGGGAACCAGTAAAAGTGGATGTTTACTCTTCGAATAAAGTACTTACAAATTATTCCAATACCTTAGAAGTAAGCGATGAAAAGGCTGTTTCCGAGTTTACCATGCTACTCGCAAAAGAAAGTTCAGAATCTTTTACCTGGAAAAGTAACTTGTTTGGCGATCAAATATTGAAAAGTGAGAATAAGCATTTAAAACGCAGGGAAACTATTTTAAATCCGAAATTGTGGTGGCCAAGAGGGCAGGGAGAAGCCTTTTTATATAATGATCATTGGGTTTTGCAAAATGAAAAAGGCGATATCGTTTTTGAAAAAGATGTGCGTTTTGGTCTGAAAAAGGTAGAATTGATTCAGGAAAAAGATCAGTGGGGAATCTCATTTCAACTAAAAGTAAATAACCGACCTGTTTTTTGCAAAGGAGCAGATTACATTCCGGACGATATTTTCCCCGCACGAATTACCGATGAAAAACTCAAGAATTCGGTAAAAACCATGTTGGATTGTAATTTCAATATGGTTCGGATTTGGGGAGGAGGATTTTATCCCAGAGAATCATTTTTAGAGGCTTGTGATGAAGGTGGCTTAATGGTTTGGGAGGATTTTATGTTTGCCTGTGCTATGTATCCGGGAACTGACGAATTTTTAGCTGCTGTGAAAGCAGAATTGGATCAGCAAATTCCCAGATTGGCTTCACACGCCTCTTTGACCTTGTTTAACGGGAATAATGAAGTAGATGTGGCCTGGAAAAACTGGGGTTTTCAAAAAGATTACAACCTATCGAAGAAAGATGAGGTATTGATCAATTCCTATTATCAGAAACTCTTCAAAGAATTGATTCCGCAAACGCTGAAAACGTTTACCAAAATTCCTTACGAACACACTTCTCCATTGAGTAACTGGGGAAATGATAGTTTCTACAATGATGGAACGCAGCATTATTGGGGAGTTTGGCACGGATCAGATCCAATTGAGGATTTCGGGAGGAAATCCGGGCGGTTCAATGCAGAATATGGCTTTCAATCTTTCCCCGAACTGGCAACGTTATCTACATTTAGTAAACCAACTGATTGGAAACTGGATAGCCCTTTGATGAAATTGCGTCAGAAAAGCTATGTCGGGAATAATATGATCGCAAAACATTCTGATCTGCTTTATGGAAAAACGGCAGATTTTCAGCGTTTCGTTTATTTTTCACAACTCACTCAAGCCAAAGCGGTAAGCATTGCAGTAATTGCTCATAGAACCACTTATCCGCGTTGTGCCGGAACACTATATTGGCAGTTCAATGATTGCTGGCCTGCGCCAACCTGGAGCAGCATGGATTATTACGGAAGATGGAAAGCCTTGCAGTATCAAGTGAAAAACGATTTTAAGGACGTGACAATTGCAGAGCGGATTGATACGCTTGGCAAAGAAAAATATGTGCTAATTTCAGATATTCCGACCGGATTCTTATGCGAGATTGAAGCTCAGGTAACGGATTTTCAAGGAAAAATTTTGGATAATTTCAAATGTCATCAGGCAATTGCCTATCCACATGCTGTAGAATTGTTTCCTCAGGAATTGAAAAAATACCAGAGAGGAGACTTTGCAGTAAATTTTAAATGGAAAGACGAAACAGGAAAAACATGTGAGCGCTTGTTCGTTCATGAATTGTTTCCAGGAAAACCGGTGATTGGTGTAGAGCCGGTTGTTACTGTTGAATCTTTGGATTTTTCAAGCGGAAAAGGAGTTGTAATCATTGAAAATGAAACCATTTTACAGGATTTTTGGTTTACCTCCAAGGAAGGAAAGGTATTGATGGATCAAAACTTTATTCATTTACTTCCCGGTAAACATCACATGGTGTTTACGTTTGAAGGGAAATTGACCAAGGATAGTTTCTTCTGGTTTTACAGATGATACGAATCATGTTCATTTGAAGTAACTTTCTGAATATAATAGAGGATGATAACTTCATTGATGCAAATCATAAATTATCATCCTTTGAAAGACCTTGTTATGAAACCAAATCGGTTTAATTCATTATTTTTTTCGATGATCCGTCAGTGTATTGGATAATGCGGGGTCCGGTGTATGATTCATTGACTTCTTGCCCTATCATATTTACGATACGTATAATTTCCTTTTCCTGCTCTTTATTGTTGACAGAAATCACATCATAGGTTCTACCTTCTCCATTAAAGTCAAACTGAGTTAATCGATAGTAGTTTATTCCTTTCCTAAATGAATAATCTTCAAAATGATATTGAATTTCAGTTAAAGAATTGCCAGCTCCTTCTTTGAAATGAATTAGCTCCCAATTGACGCCGTCAAAACTTCTTTCAACCACGAAATGACTATTGTTGGTTTCACTCATTGTTGACCAATTGACCAGATTGTATTCACCTTTCGGAATCACATTGAAATTTCCTAAACTAATACCTAATGGACAAGGATTGACTGTAACCGTTACCTGATCCTGGATTGCATTGGTTACACATGAATTAAAATCACTTGCTTCAACAGTAAATGTGTATGTTCCCGGAGACAACGTCCCAAAGTTTACACTGTTTCCGGAAACCGGTCCACCAGATGAAGTTCCGGCCCAGGTCCAGGTCCAGTCAACATTGGCACTACCGTTCAGATTTGTTACAGAAACCGATCCTGGAGTGTTACAAGGTAAAACCATATCGGGAGAAGCTTGAGCAACCGGTAGCTGCACTCCGATTCCTGCGGTAAGTGTGTAGTTACATACAGATCCGCCGTGGCCGTCAATCATAATGTAATACGTTTGTCCTGCAACCATTCCTTGTGCATTGATGATTCCTGATCCGGCAAAACCGGTATTGACATTTGTATAATCGAAACCTCCGTTAATTGACGCCGGTGAAAGCCATGTAAAACCTTCCGTTGCACTCACTGAATAAACACCAATCTGAATATAACAGGAGGAACTTGACGTTGCAACGTTAAACGATGCAGTCGGTCCATCAGCCACAAACATCAGCCAGGAATTGTTTTCCAATGAACCATTGAAAACAGAAGTTTGCCCGATATTAGGTATGTCTACACCATAAAATCCTGACGTTACGCCACAATACTGACTAAAATCACAAATCATGGTAGCTGCATCAAAATTATCTGCGGCAACCGGGTTGGCACTACAGGGTGAAGGAGGTGTTTCACAAGTAATAGCTCCGTCAAATCCTGCTGAAACACCCGTTCCATTGGATATAAATTGCAAGGTCATACACTGACTCAATCCACTGATGGTGAGACCGGGTGTAATGAAATTGTTTGTTCCATTATCGGTATTTATAGCATCATAAATTAACGATCCGCTTGTATTGCTTCCGTTATAGACATTTAGGACATCCCCGGCGGTTAAATTGAAATTATTAAATAGAATCTGAGGAACCTGAGCAGGATTCGAAGCACAAATGGTGGTAGTGTAGTTTTGGTTATTGCTATAATTTGATGTATATCCCGGATCATAAATGGTTTGCCCGCAAGCGTTAGAAACGGTAATGGGATTCCCAACCCCGGAGCCCATAATAACGTGGTTTTGATTGTAGCAAAGTGCTTGTAAAGCAAATCCGGTACTAACTCCGGCTCCATCGGAAATAAATTGGATGGTAACACAAGTGCTGTTTGAAAAGATGGTAGGAGTGGAGCCGTTTTGCGCAGAAGTTAATGTAGATAATAGGGTGCCTCCCGTTCCTGTTCCCTGATAAATATTGATAACATCTCCGGCAACTAATCCAATCGATGATAAAACAAGTCTAACAAATTGCGCTGAGCCACTGCAGAATGTAACTGTATTGTTTTGATTGTTCGCATAATTCCCTGTGCCACCATCGTCTTGAAGCAACATGCCGCAAGCATTGTTAATGGTTGTTCCATTTGCAGTTCCAATATTAATGGCATCACTTACGGTAATGGTTTGACAGCTTTGATTATTTCCATTGGAGTTTGTAACGGTCAAACAAGTCGTAAAAGTACCAGCAGTAGGATAGGTAACACAAGGTGGGTTTGCTGTTCCTGCTGTTGTACCGGTGTAATTTGCAGCCGCTCCTCCAAATGTCCAGGCATAACTATTTATTCCAGTACCTGTAGCTGTACTGGTGTAGCAAACTGTACTACCAGGAGTTACGGTTGTTCCGGGTGAAACAGTAAAACTAGACGTTGGCGCACCTGCTTTAACACTTGTTGTTAATAGTATTAAAAAGAATAAACCAAAAATGTCTTTCATGTATTTCATGCTTTTGATATTTTTCATGATTTTCGGATTAATTTAGACATCAATAAAATGAGAGTTGTACTAATTACAATAGTGTTTAGTGCTGTTGCAATCGAACTATAAATGGATGCAGATTGATTACAATCAATTTTTACTTTCTTAAAAATGGGTTTATCAAAACCGACCTTATCAATTATTTGTCCTTTTGAGTTGATGTACCCTGAGTAACCGCAATTCGCAACTTTTACAATTGCTTTTCCGGATTCTATGGCTTTAGCAGTCATGTAATCAAAATATTGTTCTTTACCTAAATGCTGATGATTCCATGATTCATTCGCTAAAACCACTATAAAATCGGCTTTGTTTTGTTTGATTATCATGTTGGAAAAGAACGATTCAAAGCACATTAATCCGTAAATAGTATTTCCGTTTGCTGTAGTGAATGGTTCCTCGACTCCATGTTTATAGGGTGATAAATAGGTCGGTATAGTTGTTTTGCTTAACCAGTTTTTGGTAAACATCAATATTTTTGGATAAGGAATAACTTCATGAAAAGGAACGTATTTTTCCTTAGAGCGTACCGAATAGTTCCCCAACTTACTTCTGAAAACCACACAGTTGTGAGTTTCATAATTTATTTTCGAATTCGCATCATATCGCACACTATATGGTAATTGATCTTGAGAATTATCGTAAATAGAGAACATGTGTGCCCCAAATAAAATTTCTTTACCCGGACAAAGTGAATCGATTGGATTAGGAATAGAATCGTTATTCAAATTTTCTATCCATCCGCCGTTTACAATAGTGGATTCTGAAAACAGCACGATATTTACATCCTTTAAATTTTTCCCCTTTAGTATTTTCTTGTACTGATTGATTAGTAAGGAAGTATTTTCTGAATTCTCTTTCTTAAAATGTTCGAAATTACCGAGTGCTATTCCCGCTGTGATTGTTTTATCTCGTTCAAGTGGTAATGAATAACTAATAATCGAACCTAGAATTGGTAAAAGAAGAAGCGCGAGTAAAGCAATTTCTCTTTTAAAGTTTGTTTTACTCCTTGTTTTTAAAATGATTAGAAAAACGATAACATTTAAACTAAGGATGTGTTGTGCACCACCTAGTACCCCCCAAATGGAGTAATGTTGGATGAGATTTGGGAACATGCATAAGCTATTTCCCAGTAGTAACAATGGAGAGTTCAATCCCCAGTTCATCTGGAGAATTTCCATAGATGACCAGGAAAAAATAAGGAATAGATACCGATGTGTATTTTTTGTGAATAAGCTAAATAAGGAGACGACCAGTGATAATGGTAAGAAACTTACAATAATTGCAATGTAAACGTTGTTGTTGTATTCTCCCCAAGCATTGTATGATACCAAAAATCCGTATGAAAATAAAACAAGGAAAAACCCTAAGAAGGTAAGTAGGTATTTTTTAAATCTTGATTTCGTAAGAATTCGTCTTTCGTAGAAGAATAGTGGAATAAAAGCAAGATAAATGGACGGCCCGCCCAGATATGGAGGCCATGAAATGGTAAGCAGAGTGATTGATAAACCAAGAAGAACTATTTTTTTTACAAACTCCATTACTGAATACGCGTAAACTCAAGGGTATGAGTAGATTGATCGTTGTTATTTATCAAAATTTTAACCCCCGTTTCTAATGGTTCATAATAGGAGAAATTAATAGTGGATTGTATTAAAGCATTGACTTCTGAATAAACCGGAACAAGGCTAAATACATTGTCAGCATTTCTAATAAAATCACCCTTACTTAGTAATGTGCCAGCACTATCAAATTCTTTATAGGTATGCTGATTTAGAGATATTTCTAATTGATAGACATGGGAATTAACTATTGTTTGAAATAATCCTTCTGTTTCAATTGGTGCCGAAGTTTGTCCGAATGCAGAATGAACATTTAACCAGATAAGAGCCAGTATCAGTTTTTTCATAGGTGTAGTAGTATTAAATTTGTAAAATTCAATTTTTCAAATATATGTAAACCAGACAATTATGTTTGAGGTGCCAGCACCTCAATCGATTTAGTATATTATTGGAACATCTTAAATTTCACACCTATGATGTTCAGCATCAATGAATGAATTGTTAAAACATTGCAAAAATGAGTGAGTAATCCATAAAACTCAACAATTCATTTTGTTTATATTACCATGGTATTTATATTTGCAGTATGGAAATAGGGAAAGTCATCCAATCGAAATTTAGAAACTCTAAGCACAAAGCTGTGGTGAATCTTCGTTACACATCGAATTATCTGGGGAATATTCAAAATAACTACATGGCAAAATTTGATTTGTCCATGCCTCAATTTAACATTTTGAGAATTCTTCGTGGAGCTAATAATACAATCAGTGTCAATTCTGTGAAAGACAGAATGGTAGAAAAGTCACCCAATACTACACGATTGATGGATAAGTTGATCGATAAAGGATTGATGGAGCGTGTTCGTTGCGAATCTGACCGAAGAGTCGTGTACGTTTCCATTACGGAGGCCGGATTAAAAATTCTAAAACAAATCGATGATGATCAACAATCAGATCTTGATTTTACTGGAAACTTGACGGAAGAAGAGGCAGAGGTATTGAGTAATCTGTTAGATAAACTTCGCGGTTAATTAGAATTGCGAATTCGAGTTCTTAATAACTTTTAATCACAAAGATGACTGAGCGGAGTTGAAGTCAACCTTTTGCTGTACTTTTGTCCTTTATTTTTCCCTGTTTTATGCGCTTTACGCTTCTTACATTTTTTTTGCTCAGCAGTTTTTTTTCATTTTCTCAGAGGCAGGAAGGTACAGGCTCCATTGATGGAAAAGTACTCGATTCCGTTTCAAAAACACCTTTGGAGTATACCATGGTTCGCATTTTTAATGTGAAGGATTCATTGGTGGTAACTGGAATTTACACGGATGAGAATGGTGCTTTTGTATTGGAAGACATTAAATACGGGAAGTATTACCTCGTGATTTCTAATCCGGATTATAAAGCCAAAACGATAACTAATATTTCCTTGTCAGCAGAAAAGAACTTACGTAAACTGGGAAATATTGCGCTTGTCAATTCAAGTAAAGAATTGGATGAAGTAGTGGTTCAGCAGGATAAAAACCCCTTGCAATTGGGGCTCGATAAAAAAATCTACAATGTTGGAGACGATATTGCGACTTCGGGCGGAAATGTAATAGATGTGTTAAACAATGTTCCTTCTGTTGAAGTGGATCAGGATGGTGCAATTTCTTTACGAGGTGATGGAAATGTAACCATTTTGATAGATGGGAAACCGAGTAATATGTCAGGCGGAAATGGGAAGAGCGTTCTGGATGGAATTCCTGCAAGCAGTATTGAGCGCATTGAAATTGTTACAAATCCTTCTGCAAAATACGATCCGGACGGAACTTCTGGAATTATCAATATTGTATTGAAGAAAAATTTGAAGCGCGGAATCAATGGAAATGTTGCAGTTACTGCAGGAACCGGAAATCTCTATACAGGATCCTTAGGGCTCAATTTGCGAAACACAAAATTCAATCTTTATGGGAATTATGCTTATTCTTATAGAGATGGTTATCGAAATAATTTTTCCGATTTGAATCAATACTCGGGTGACACAACCGTGAGTCTGAATCAAATGCGCTATGGAGGTGATTTGAATATTACGCATACAGCCAAGGTGGGAATGGATGTCTATGTCAAAGACCGAAACACACTTTCTTGGAGTATTGCAGCAAATGCAGGGAATCGAAAGCGTGTTGGAAATCAAATCAATACACGTTATAACAATTTCGGAGATACAACCGAAATCTGGACCAGAAATTCAAGCGATCCAAATACTACTCAAAACATCGATTTTTCTTTGGGCTACAAATGGGATTTTAAAGACGATAAAGGATCATTGGATGCAAATGCTTATCAATCTCTTTCTAAGGGCACAGACCAAGGTTTTTATTTGCAATCGTTCAACTATCCATCCGGTTTTCCTTCAACGGATCAGCATCTTTCTAGCAGAGAGGCAAATGATTTCACGACCTTTTCACTGGATTTCATACGTATGTTGAAGTATAAGATCCGAACGGAAAGCGGTTTAAAAATGATTCAGCGCAACATGAGTCTGCGCTCTTCGTCTGAAGCAAAAGATGCATCCGGAAATTATGTTTCGGATACCATTTCAAACTACAATTACAAGTATTTAGAGAGTATTTACTCTGCTTATGGGATTATCGGTGGTCAATTAAAAAAGTTTCGCTATCAGGCTGGAATTCGTTTTGAATACAGCATTCAAAACCCAAATCTGATTTCTACGAACCAGAATTTTAAGAATGAATATTTTAATTTCTTTCCTTCAGCAACTATTCGTTATGAAGTGAAAAAAGGAATGGAATTTTCATTGGGATACAGCAGACGGATCAATCGACCAAACTCAGGGAATTTAAATCCTTTTACGTCTTATGCGGATCCTTACAACTTACGCAGCGGAAATCCGGCTTTGCGACCGGAATACATTCATTCCATTGATTTGGGATTAGATTATAGTTTGAAGAAATTCACCCTGGCTTTTGCCTTGTATCAGCGTTATACGAGTCATGTAATCCAACGCGTGAAAATCTTTTATGATAACGGAACTTCAATCGGAACGTTTGCCAATATTGATAATTCGGTAAGTTCGGGGGGAGAAATTGTGATTCAGCTAAGACCTGCTCCAATTTGGAAAAATATGTTGTCATTTAATGGGAATTACATCACTTTTAAAGACGATAATCCCAGTGCGAATTGGAATAGAGAAGGTTTTGTGTTTGGTATGAAATTCAGTTCTACGCTGGATTTGATGAAGAAGACATTGACACTTCAGATCAATGGAAGATACAGTGCTCCATCGGTTACAGCACAAGGCAAGATGAATCCAAGAGGTTCAATTGATTTTTCTGCAGATAAATCGTTATGGGATGGTAAGTGGGGAATAGGATTGCGGGTGACGGATATTTTCAATACACAAGGCTTTAGTTTTGAAGTAGATCAGCCAACAGTATCTCAGTCTTCACAGTTCAAATGGGAAACCAGAAGGATTATCGTCAGTATTCGCTATAAATTCGGGAAAACTGACTTCAAAGAGGACAAACGCTCCAACGAGAACGGTGGAGGCGGAGGTTTTGACTTTTAAGCTTTTTTGATCACAATCGGTTGAACCGGGTAATGGATTCCCAAATGCATCAAAGCTTTGTCAAAACTTTTTGAACTACTTTGTTTTTTCTCTTTTAACGTTTTTGTTTTCATGACGTTCATTTTTCTAAACTTAAACAATTAATATGCCAGTTATCGGGCTCATTTACTAAAATGTCTTAACAAGTGATTTTATTGTATGAAATAATAATTAATCAAGAAACGTGTTATTAGGATACGTTATATATCGAATTGACTGATCAGGATTTGTTCAGACTACGAAAAATGAACCGTTTAAATAAAATTATGAGAATATTTAAGGTTGGCTGTTGGGAAATCCTTAAAAGAACCGTACTTTTGTAAGCCCTTTTTTTAACAAATGATCGACGAAGAGCTGTTTCAAGCAAAGAAATTATATCCATTTCAGGAAAAGACTGTAAATGCAATTATAGATGAACTGGATAAAAATGGTTCTGATTACAATCTGCTATTCCAACTTCCGACAGGAGGTGGGAAAACCGTTATTTTTTCTGAAGTAGCAAAGAGTTATATTGAACGTTACCAAAAAAAGGTATTGATTCTGACTCACCGCATTGAACTATCAGTTCAAACATCCAAGCAATTAAACGCAATTGGAATTTCCAATAAAGTTATTTCCAGTGATGTAAAGAATCTAATCGATGAAGAACATCATCCGTGTTACATTGCGATGGTTGAAACATTGAACAATCGCTTGCAGGAAGACGAGAATTTCGTTGATGGCGTGGGATTGGTAATTGTGGATGAGGCGCATTACAACAGTTTCAGAAAGATTTTTCAATATTATTCCGGAGCAAATATTTTGGGGGTTACGGCTACACCATTGAGCTCCAATAAAGCCTTGCCTTTAAATGACCATTACAATAAGTTGTTGGTTGGTGAAAGCATTGCTTCATTAATCCAAGGCGGTTATTTATCCGATGCTGAAACATTTACTTATGATGTAAACCTGCATGGTTTGAAGATTGGTACCAACGGAGATTTTACCGTGAGTTCTTCTGAAACCGTTTATGGGAACTACTTTATGCAGGAGAAATTGTTGTTTGCATACGAGGAAGTTGCCGTTGGTGATAAAACATTGATCTTTAATTCCGGAATCGAAACTTCACTTCGTGTAGAAGAAACGTTCAAGAAAAGAGGGTACAAGATCCGACATTTGGATTCTACTTTTTCCGATAAGGATCGAAAAGATGTATTGTCTTGGTTTAAAACAACCAAGGACGCCATTTTGACTTCTGTTGGGATTTTGACAACCGGTTTTGATGAACCGACAGTTGAAACGATTATTTTGAATCGTGCTACGCGTTCATTGACTTTGTATCATCAGATGATTGGTCGTGGATCGCGTCGTTTGCCAAATAAAGCGAATTTTAAGCTAATTGATTTAGGAAATAACGTACGCCGTTTTGGTCTTTGGCAGGATTATATCAACTGGCAGGATGCATTTAAATTTCCGGATAGATTTCTGGAGTCGCGTTTAAGCGAGGATGATGATTTGGAATTCGAAGTTGAATTCGAGTTTCCACGACACATGGATCAGTTGGTTGACACCAATTTCTTAGAGGAATTCAGTATTCGTGATGTTTATTATGAATGTTTGGATAAAGGTGAAAAAGGAAAGTTAGCCGTAGATCTGTCATTGAGTAATCACTGTGAAGGAATTGTGCGGAAAACCAGAGATCTGGATGATGCTATCGGAATCGTTGATTCGCTTCAGGATCATATCGAACACCGCTTAAAATTGTATACCAAGTGCATTGCCAAGAGTACGCCAAATTATTTCAAGTATTTGATGGAAACGTATAATCGTCAGCTGCGTCAGGAAATCCGCATGAAATTTGACGAGATCGAGGCGGAAATGGATTAACCAATTACGTCCCGATAGCTATCGGGATACGAATTCCGAATTATTTCAATGGTTATAAACGGCCAATCAGTAAGAATTCATCATTCGATTTTGTAAATTTTATAGTTTATTGAAAGGTCACTGAACGTAGTCGAAGTGACCTTTTTTAGTTCTAATAATTAATCAAGATCTCAGTTGTATCAAACGGAACGGTATTTACACTCAATGTTCCATTGTTAGTTGTGCCCTGAACATCATAAAACACCTGGTATTGTGTGTTTCCATTATTGATACAGTATACGCTGTAATCCGTTATGTTGTTTAATTGAATTTCCCCGGTCGGACAACATTCTGAACATCCGTTTTTACCTACTTGTTTATAATACTTGATAGTTTTTGTTCCATCGCTTACAAAATGAACTCGTGCCCACGATTTTGCATAGATATTATAGTTGAAGGTATTATCCTCATCCAGAGACAGGTTATCTAAAGTGGTTGACATCCCATCACTAAAGTAGTTTTCCTTATCCACAGAGATGATCACACTCTGTAGTTTTTCTCGTTCCAGTTCATAAGAATAATTTCCGCTAGCATCTGTCGTTAAAGCAACTTTTTGAACAGGTGTTGAATTTGATGTGGTGGTCACATAGATGGTAACCTTTGCTCCTGAAAGCGGTACATTGAATGATGAATCGTAAATAGTTCCTTTGATGGTATATTTCAAATTTTTCTTTTTACAAGAGAAGCTAAGAATCAGTACCAGTGCTCCGAGAAACAGAACCAAATTTTTCATATCTATTAAAATTTAACAAAAACAACAGTAAACACTTAAAATAAAAACAGCATTTTGCTTAAGCCCATTGTTAACAACCTTTTTATTGATTCGTTGAATAATTACTTTTTTAGTCGTTTTTAAGCCCTGAAACCCTGATGGATATAGTGTTTTCAGAGGTTATCAACTTAAAACGTTGAATAAAAAAATATTCACTTTTTTTAACAATCATGCTGAATCTACAAATAAAGATATTATTTTCGCCGAGTAACTCAAAATTTATAATTATGTCAGAAAATTTAGACGCAACAACATCAGCTCCTCAAGGTAAAGGAATGGCGGTAACAGGATTCGTCCTTTCATTAGCAGGTTTATTATTGAACAACGTAATGGCAGGTATTGCTATTATCGCTATCATCGCAGGTGGAAGTGGATGGTTAATGTACCTTTGGTTGGTAGTTAATATCTTAGGAATGGTATTGTCAATCATGGCAATGGGCAAATTGAAAAAAACGGGTGGTAAAAGAGGTCTTGCTATTGCAGGTATGATTATCGGTATCGTTGGTACAGTTTGGGCTATCATTTTGGTGATGGGGTTAAGTGTTGCTGCTTCAGCATCAAGTGACTTCTCTAACGAAATGCAAGATGCTTTCAAAGAAGGAATGAAAAAAGAATTGGATAACATGTAAGATTTACATGTGACTCATTCTTTTTAAAGGAATAGTCTAAAATCCCCGGCAAAAACTGCCGGGGATTTTTTATTTTAGTGAAATTCATATTCAATGGAAAGTTGGCAAACAGAAGAAGCGGTAGATAGTTTAGAGGTTCAGTTGAAAAATAGGAGGTCAATTGCATTGACTGTAGTCTGTATTTTAACTTGGGTGGGCTGCGGTCTTCCTTTTACATTTACCTTGCTTTCTTTTTTGAGTGTAGATCTGACAAAAGCATTTGTTGATGCAGATAAGTATTCAGGGATTTGGTTTTTCCTGAACTCGTTTATTTTTCCGGTACTTTGTGCTTTGGGAGCAATTTTTATGTTTCGTTTGAAGCGCTGGGGATTCTGGATTTATTGCATTGGGCAAATTCCACCGGTCATTTTTTCGATTTATTCAGTGATGAGTATCACTAAAAGTTTGGGATCAGGAATGTTCTTCGGCTTGTTATGGAATTGCTTGTCTATAGCTTTTGTAGTCATTTACGCTGTAGAGATGAATAAATTGTCCCGGAAACCAATTTCAACTGATTTTTAATTTCTATTTTAGCCACCTAATAATTTAATACTATTTTACTTATGGCAGGCCTGATTATTCTTGTTTTCTTTTTATATCTTCTTCTTATTGGTGGAATTATCGTCACATGTGTGTTCTACGTTAAAAACCTAATGGATTTATTAAAACAGGTTGATCCAAGAAATCGATTGGTGCATCCTGGATTTGTTTGGATGCTTTTTATTCCGTTTTATGGAGCGGTAATTTATCCGTTTATGCTTTATCCAAGGATCGCAGAAAGTCTTAGAAAAGAGTTTGATTCTCGAAACAATCCGCAGCCCGGAGATTATGGGAAATCGCTTGGAATTGTTCTTCCAATTTTGATTTGTTGTATGGTTATTCCATTCCTTAATTTTGTGGCTTTACCGGGGTTTATTGTTGTAGGTATTATTTTTTGGGTTAAAATGGCTCAGTATAAAAGAATGCTGAAAACGCTTCCAAAAGCTGATGGTGGAGTTCGAATTTCAAGTAATACAGATTTATTAGATTAATTTTTCAAAATCAGATGATGAGATTAGGCCCTACAGAAATGATTTTAATCGTTTTTGCTTTTATTTTTCTTTCAGGAATTATAGTTGTTTTCGTTTTCTATTTGAAGAATCTGCAAGAATTACTCAATGAATGTGATCCGTCCAACAGACAAATGCCTTCCGCAAATGTTTGGTTGATGTTCATACCATTGTTCAGTGTTGTTTATCGTTTTATTATGTATCCCAAAATTTCAGAATCCCTAAGGAGAGAATATGAATCGAGGGGAGCTGTTCAACACAGTGATTACCTGAAAGGATTGGGACTTGCGATGTCGATCATAGGGATTTTAAGTGTAATTCCTTTTCAGCCAATAAGAAGTGTTGGAGGAGTGGCTGCATTGGTTTTGATGATCATCTATTGGGTGAGATCTGCAAAGATGAAGAACCAACTACGCGCTATGCCAAAGGTAAGCGGAGGTGTTAAAATATCAAGTAACGCAGATTTATTAGATTAAACTTTTTAAAACAGATTAGTATGTACAGAGATATGTTGTTCACGCTGGGGATTTTTGTTTTTATTGGATTGGCAATAGGAATAGCAATTTATGTGTTCTATTTGAAAAATCTTCAGGATCTTCTGAAGGAATGCGACAAGTCGAATGTTCAAATGCCACCAGTAAATGTATGGTTGATGTTTATTCCCTTCTTTAGCATCGTTTATGCGTTTATCATGTATCCAAAGATTAGTGAATCCGTAAAGCGTGAATTTGAATCAAGAAATGCTTCTCAATCAGGTGATTATTTGAAAACGTTGGGACTTGTAATGGCTATATTAGGAGTAGTGGGAGTTATTCCAGTAGATGCTTTGAAAGGAATTGCAGGTTTAGGAGGGTTGGTGATTTTTATTATCTATTGGGTAAAAGCTGCAGAAATGAAAAACAAATTGCGTTCACTTCCAAAAAGTGATGGGAGTGTGAGATTTTCAGATAACCCGGACTTATTAGATTGATATATGGATACATTAGATCAACACATTGAATTGGATTCCGATAAATTAAGAATCAACAATTCAATCAAAGAGAATTTAATAACAGCAGCAAAATGGGCTAGATTCCTGGCAATTATCGGTTTTATTTTTACCGGTTTAATGGGAATTGGTTCTTTGGTTTTGGTAGTTTCGGCCATGGCTAGTGGTTTTGCACCTTTAGTTATCGCAGCTTTTGTTTATGTAGGTTTAACTATCGTAATGATTTTCCCGGCTTTGTATCTGATTCGTTTTGCAAGTTCGATTGAAAAGGGTCTGAATTCAAATAAACAGGGTGAATTTGATTATGGAATCCAGAATCTGAAATCATTATTTAAGTTCACCGGAATTTATACCATTGTATTTATTGTGCTTTACATCGTTTATATTTTTGTGATTGCACAACTTGGAATTGGTCGATTATTCTAATTAAACGGATATTCTTATTGAAAGAGTCCTGACGTTTCCTGTCAGGACTCTTTTTTGTTTTAATACAGCTAATTTGAGGCTGTTTTTCAGCCAGAATGTTATCTTTGTTTTCCTAAAAATTGAATATGTCTGACGATAAGAAAATCATATTTTCCATGGTTGGAGTTTCCAAAGTGACTCCTCAAGGAAAACAAATCATTAAAAATATTTACCTCTCATTTTTCTACGGTGCGAAAATTGGAATCATCGGTTTGAATGGTTCCGGAAAATCTACCGTAATGAAGATTATTGCTGGTCTGGATAAATCGTTTCAGGGTGATGTGGTATTTTCTCCGGGTTATACTGTGGGTTATTTGCCTCAGGAACCGGAATTGGATTTGAAAAAGACCGTGAAGGAAATTGTGATGGAAGGTGTTCAGGATGTCGTAGATATCTTAAAAGAATACGAAGAGATCAATGCCGCTTTCATGGACGAAGAAGTCTTGAATGATCCGGATAAAATGGATAAGTTGATTGCACGCCAGGGAGTGGTGCAAGATAAAATTGACGCTGTTGATGCGTGGGAATTGGATAATAAATTAGATCGTGCAATGGATGCTTTACGCTGTCCGCCGGATGATCAGTTGATTGGAACGCTTTCCGGAGGTGAGAAACGCCGGGTTGCTTTGTGTCGTTTATTATTACAGAATCCGGATATTCTATTATTGGATGAGCCTACCAATCACTTGGATGCAGAATCGATTGATTGGTTAGAGCAGCATTTGCAACAATACAAAGGAACTGTTATTGCAGTAACCCACGACCGTTATTTCTTGGATAATGTTGCTGGTTGGATTCTGGAATTGGATCGCGGAGAAGGAATTCCTTGGAAAGGAAATTACTCTTCCTGGTTGGAACAAAAAGGAGAACGCCTGAAAGGAGAAGAGAAAACAGAGTCAAAACGTCAGAAAATGCTTGCCCGTGAGCTCGAGTGGGTGCGAATGAATCCGAAAGGACGTCATGCGAAGAATAAAGCACGTATTCAGAATTACGATAAGATGATGTCGGAAGAAATGAAGGACAAAGAAGTGAAATTGGAAATTCCGATTCCGAATGGTCCTCGTTTAGGAAATAACGTCATCGATGCAGAACATGTCATGAAAGCATTTGGAGACAAATTGTTGTATGATGATTTGAATTTCAAACTGCCTCCTGCAGGAATTGTTGGGATTATCGGGCCGAATGGTGCGGGTAAAACAACCATTTTCAAAATGATCATGAATGAATTAAATCCGGATAAAGGAACGTTTGCAATTGGTGAAACTGTGAAAATCGGTTATGTGGATCAAACGCATAAAGACATTTCTCCGGAAAAAACTGTTTTTGAGGTAATTGGAGGAGGAAATGAGTTTATTGAAATTGGAAATCAAAAATTCAATGCAAGAGCTTACTTGTCGAAATTCAATTTTGCAGGTTCCGATCAAAGTAAAAAAGTAGGAGTGCTTTCCGGTGGTGAACGAAACCGTTTGCATCTGGCAATGACTTTGATGACAGAAGCGAATGTATTGTTACTGGATGAGCCTACGAATGATATCGACATCAATACCTTGCGTGCTTTAGAGGAAGGAATTGAAAGCTTTGCAGGTTGTGCGGTAGTCATTTCCCACGACCGTTGGTTCTTAGATCGTATTTGCACGCATATTTTAGCTTTTGAGGGAGATTCTCAGGTTGTTTGGTTTGAAGGATCTTATTCGGAATACGAAGAGAACAAACGCAAGCGTTTAGGAGATGCTGCGCCTAAGAGAATTAAATATAGAAAGCTGGTTTAAGGGAATAATTATCAATTATAAATGGAGTAATTATCAAGATGAAAAACTTTCAAAACCTTGATAATTCATAATTGATAATTTTTTCAAATTTTAATTTGAAAAAAATGGATCCTCTTCACGGAATAAAATTAGAAACAATAGTAACTGAACTGGAGGCTGAGTTTGGTTTTGAACGTTTGGGAAAATTAATCCCGATCAATTGTTTCATCAATGAACCAAGTGTAAAGTCCAGTCTGAAATTTTTGCGTAAAACCCCGTGGGCTAGAGCAAAAGTGGAAGAATTATATATTAATCGAATTGTAAATATTCGTAATAGTTGAATAATTCCGAATTCCTAATTCCGAATGAGGGATTTGGTATTCGAAGTAAAATTTGAAGTGCTTAATTCGTAATTAGGCATTCGTAATTCGTAATTAGAAATATGGAAGTAAGAGATTTAGAACCGAAAGCATTGTGGAATCACTTTGCTGATTTAAATGCAGTACCACGTCCTTCAAAGAAAGAAGAGCGTGTGATTGCATTCATGATGAATTTTGGAAAATCACTTGGTTTTGAAACAATTCAGGACCATATTGGGAATGTAATCATTAAGAAGCCCGCAACTTCCGGAATGGAAGGGAGACAAACCATTGTCATGCAATCGCATTTAGACATGGTTCATCAGAAAAATTCGGATACCATTTTTGATTTCGATCTACAAGGAATCGAAATGTTGGTAGATGGTGACTGGGTAAAAGCAAACGGAACCACTCTTGGTGCTGATAACGGAATTGGTGTTGCGGCAATTATGGCCGTTTTGAAATCCACCGATATTGCTCATCCTGCAATTGAAGCCCTTTTTACAATTGATGAAGAAACGGGAATGACCGGAGCTTTACAGGTAGATGCTTCTAATATTTCAGGAACAATTTTACTGAATCTGGATACCGAAGACGATGATGAATTGTCTATTGGATGTGCCGGTGGAATTGATACCAATACAAAAACTGCAATAACATACGAAGATCTTCCAAGCAATTATATCTGCTTTGAGATCAAACTGCGCGGATTGCTTGGTGGGCATTCGGGAATGGATATTCATTTGGGAAGAGGAAATGCGAACAAATGGATGAATCGCCTGTTCAAACACGTAAAATCTACAGTAGATTTAAAGTTGTGTAGTTTGGATGGTGGAAGTTTAAGAAATGCTATTCCGCGTGAAAGCACTGCTGTGGTAGCTATTTCTGAAGATGAGAAAACCAAATTCCATGAAGCGGTTGATCAGATCATTGCTCAGATAGAAGCAGAATACCATACCATAGAGAAAGATGCGAACTGGACGGTTTTTGAAAGTGGAGATTTAAATCGAATAGTGAAAGATTCTGATTTTGAACGAATTATCAATTCAGTTTATTCTGTTCATAATGGAGTTTACAGAATGAGTCCTGCTATTGCTAGTTTGGTTGAAGCTTCATCGAGCTTAGCGAAAGTAACTGTTGGAGATGATCAATTCACAACCCAATCTTTGCAGCGTAGTTCCGTTGAATCATCCAAAACGGATGTTGCGAATATGATCCGTGCGGCATTTGAAAGCGTGGGCATAGAAGTTGTTCAGGGAGGTGAATATCCTGGCTGGGAACCTAATGCAGATTCTGCAATTTTAAAAGTAATGGCAGATTTGTATCGACAAAAATTCAATGCAGAACCCAATATCAAAGCATGTCATGCAGGTTTGGAATGTGGGATCTTAGGAAAACATTTTCCAGGAATGGATATGATTTCTTTCGGTCCAAATATTCGTGGAGCACACTCTCCGGACGAATGTGTTCAGATTTCTTCCGTACAGAAATTTTGGGATTATTTGTTGGAAGTATTGAAGGGAATTCCAGTGAAATAATTAAAGTGGTACCGAAAAGGTGCCATTTTTTTTTGACCTATTCTTTTGAATTCAAAGATTTTCCGAAAAAAAGATGCTTTATTTGTTGTTGAAATCCAAATCTAAATAATGGACAAGCTGAACACAAACTGGTTGGAGTTTCATGAAAAAATGAAATTCCGTCTTGTATTGCATTTACTGTACTTTTTTGCGGTCTTGATGTCCATTGTGACGGTTGTAAACCTTTCCAACGAGCATTTTAGTGCTACGCCTAATTTCTTTGCCGTTGGAATGTGTGTTTTGGGGTTGGTGGTAATTTACATCACGAAAAATTACCGATTGGTTGGCGCTATTTGTTCTATTTTGACTTTCGGTATTGTTTCAGGTGCATTTTTGTTTTTAAAGGCAACACATTATCTCACTCCCATGTGGATGATTGTCAATATTATGTTTACTTTCTTTGTTTTGGGTAAGAAGTGGGGGATTCCCATTCTGATTGCCCATTTTTTAGTGTTGTTCTATTATTTGAGTTACCTGCATGAAGAGAATATTGTTTCAGTGAAATCATTTTCAGGAAACGATGTGACGACATTTATTTTAGAGTATTCCATTGTGGGCTTTGCAATTGCTTATATTTTGAATCTCTATGTATTGACAACAAATTACTCTCGGATTGAACTAATAGAGAATAATCAGAAGCTTTCTAATCAGAATAAGTTGATTTCAAAGCAAAATTCAGAAATGGAAGTCATGCTCCGTGAAATTCATCATCGGGTGAAAAACAATCTTCAAATCATTACCAGTTTGCTTCGCCTGCAGGCAAATAATATGAGTGAAGAGCATGGGGGTTCTTATCAGGAAGCGATTGATCGGGTTACGGCAATGGCAATTATTCATGAGAAAATGTACCAATCCGGGTCTTTGTCTAAGTTTGATTTGGAAAAATACCTGAAATCATTGGTAAACAGCTTGTTGTTGAATTATTCCATCTCCAAAAAACCGGAATTGATTATTGATGTAGCGGTGGAAGATATGAAATCGAAAAGCATTGTTCCGCTAGCACTTCTGATTAATGAATTATTGTTGAATTCTTTGAAGCATGCCTTTCCGGATCAGGAGAATCCAACTATTTCCATTAGTCTCAGTGAAAATGAAGAGCACAGATCAAATCGTTTTGTACTGATATACAGTGATAATGGCTCCTGGGTGGAAGATTCAATAGCTTCATTTGGAACAGAGATTATTCAAGCCATGTCAGAGCAATTGGAAGGTACCTTTACACTTGAGACAAGTCCATTAGGAACAAAGTATGTGTTTGATTTGGCGAATTTGAGTTAAATTCGCCGAATTATTCTGAACCCCTGAGTTACCCCAATGTTTAAAATAAACAACATAAATTGGTCCTTGCTGCTGGATATTCCAGCAAATCATATGCCTACTGGAGATGAAATTGCGCGTGAAGCGGAAAGGCAAAGAGTTATTGAGGCCATTACCGGTTTGTCGATTACTGCGCTAATTATGGCAATACCCATTTATCTTTTTATTCGATATGCTTATTTTAAGCTGAAAAAGGAGTTTCGTTTCAAAACAAAATTCAATCAGTATAATCATATTGATGCATTGGTGCTGTTGAGTATGAATGTACTGCGAACCAATCCGGAATGTTTTCAGGAAAAGTGTATTTATTTGAAAGAATATATTGTTTACTTGTATCCCGAAAGTAATTCCTTTCACGAATCGTTGAAAATGGCCTACAATGATATTTATCGCTCAGAGTCTATTGTGAAATGGTTAGGTCGGTTTCATTCAGAAGATGAGCGAAGAGATGTAGTGCGTTTTTTGATTCATATGGCTGCACAGGATGGCATCGTCGCTCCTCGTGAAAAAACTGAACTTTTCCGAATCATAGATACTTTTGGTTTTGAGCGTAAGGAATGGGTGGAATTGATTGATGGGATCAATGAGGAGTTTGCAGAGAGGCAGAATCGTTGGCGCAAAACGCACAGTACTTCTTTAGGTGAAAATTACCGCGATAGTTTGATTGTCAAAGCTTTGGATTATTTCGGGTTAAAGCGTGATGCCCTGAATGAAGAATTATTAAGGGATAAATACCGTAGTTTGGTAAAAAAATATCATCCCGATCGTCATCCGGATGCAACTGCGGATCAACGCAACGAATTGGAGGTTCAATTTCAGGAGCTTCAATTGTATTATGAGGAATTGCTTAAATTGTTGTAAAAATTCAACTGGTTTAGGGTTAAAATATCTTTTTGATTTGGCGAATTTGCGCTAAATTCACCGAATGGATGAACATCAATTAGTATCATTGGCTAAAGCCAAAATGCCTTTTGGTAAGTACAAAGACCGGTATTTAATCCATTTACCGGAAAATTACCTCGTTTGGTTCAAGCAAAATGGTTTTCCTGCGGGGAAATTGGGTCAGCAATTGGAATTGACCTATGAAATCAAACTAAATGGCCTGGAACACTTGATCTATCCATTAATGCCTAAATCAAATTACTGAAAATGTTGGAGTTGAATTCGGTTCTTTTTTACATTGGCTATAGATCTACCGGGAATGTACAGATGTCGGATCAAGAGCGCTTTTGGGCAGCGATAATGGTTGCGGCCATATTTATTGGTGCGTTCGGGTATGTGATTTATAAGAACCTGACGAATAAAGGAAAGGAAGAGGATGTGGGAACCGAATGGGATAGAGGGATTATTCCTTTGAATTTCCTTCCTACCACTGAGAATATTTATGAGATTTTCATTGCGTCTGCATGCGCTATCGTGATAAGAGATCTGGATAATTACTACATGAAGTTTCCTTACATTGATAAATATCTCAAGAATAATTTTGAGCATAATTACTACTATGCAGAAGAATCATATGCTTATTCTATGAGGCATGTAGTGAAAATCAATTCTCTTGCTGATTGGTCAAACAGGAATTTGAAAAAAGGTTGGAAAGTGAAATTGATCAACTTTCTTGCGGGGATTGCTTTGTATGATGGGGGGATCAATGAGGAAGAGCAGCGTTACTTATTGGCCTTAATGGCTAAATTGAATTTAGAGATAACTGATTTTGAAACGGTTTACCAGGAAAAATTAACTCAAAAGAACGAGAGAAAATACCGTGCTGAGGCAAGTTTTTCAAGAAAAGATTCCTTTTACGCTATTTTAGGTTTAGATAAAACTGCTTCAGTAGAAGAGGTGAAGGCAACCTACCGAAGATTAGTTAAGTTAACTCATCCTGATCGCTTTATGAATGAATCTCCTGAGGTTCAGAAGGAAATGAGTGAAAAATTCCGTGAAATTCAAACGGCCTACGAATCCATTGTAAATCCATGATATGCTTATAATTGGAATTTTGTTTGCATTTATTGTTGTTCTGTTGATCATTATTTTGACCAAGAGACAAGTGCAGGATTCCAAAGAACGAAAAGTGAGTTCAGAACTAGTTTTGAAGCAGAGTTTTCAGCCTCCGGCAGGAAAGAAAACCGAGAAAATGATCTTTCAGATTTACATTCTTCTTGCAGCTTGGATGATGCGAAAGAATGCGATTAAATCCTTTGAAAAACAATCGTTTATAGTTGTTTATATAAATGAAAAATTTAACATAGATTCCTTGGTAATTGCGAATGAATTGGAATTAGTTAGTGAGACATCTATTCATGTTCGCAGTGTTGCTAACTGGGTTGTTCAAAAGATGCATGGATCTCAGGAGCGGGCAGATTTAATTGATTTTTTGATTGATTTAGTATTTGTGGATGAAGAGTTAATTGATCGCGAATTCACGGCTTTAGTTCGTTTGGGCGAGTTGATAGGTGTTCAGTCCATTTACATTGAGAAAAAAGTGATTGAGAGCCGCAAGCGTATTTTTGGCTCCGCTGCTGGTAATGAACGATTGCAAGGCATTGCGAATACGGGTACTCGAAGAAGTGTGGCTTTGGCAATTTTGGATTTAGGACCATCTGCAACCGAAGAAGAGATTAAAAAGAGTTATCGTAGGCTGGTGAAAGAATATCATCCGGATCGAAATTTAGAGCTAAGTGAAGAGATGAAAGTGGAGTATGGGCAGCGATTTCTGGAGATTCAGGATGCTTATGAGGAGTTGATTTCAAGTTAACCATCAGAATTGTCACAAATGTGTTTTGAGATTAAATGATTGATTTACATTGCTTTAATCTGCTTCTTTCAAATCCTTTGTTAAATTAATTTCAAGTTTTTTTCATTTTTTTTGATTGGATATGTAACCTAATGTAGAACTGTGGCGTAAATGGGTCAAAACAGAATCCTATTTAAGTTTTATATATATGGAAAGCACGATGATTAATAACGCAGTAAGCTTGGCAAAAACAAAATTAGAGCGCCACAAAGCAATGGGTAGAAATAGCAACTTGAGTATTGTGGAAGTTGCTCGATTGATGGATTTGGTTACATTTGGACCAAATATGCCGCAGGTGACAAACAGCATGCTTTTCTTTGGATATAGTTCGAATTAAACTAGTTAAAACAATAGATTTATAAGTCTTTTCCGTTGTAACGGGAAAGGCTTTTTTGTTGCTTACAATTGTTACAAATGTGAATTATTGAAAATGTAGAAATATAAATATAATGCGTTACATTTGTATCATGGAGGTAAAGGATCGTTTACGGATGATTATGGATTCGCATAAATTAAATGCAGGATCATTTGCGGATAGGATAGGTGTGCAAAGATCCAATGTGAGTCATGTGTTGAGTGGGCGAAACAAGCCGAGTTTTGACTTTGTAGAGAAGTTGTTGCTTGCTTTTCCCCGGGTTTCTGCAGAGTGGCTCTTTACCGGAAAGCAAGGGAAGAAGGAGGTTGATGATCTTGAGTTTAAGGCTGGGCCGGTTATAGTTTCTACTGAAGGTGATGTTCCTTCAAAAGAAAATAAAACTTCTGTATCTGAGAAGAAAATCGTTAAAACAATCGTGTTCTACGAAGATTTCACTTTTGATGTGTTTCTTCCTAATGAGAAATGATTCCTGATCCGATTAATTCGTCACCTAAATAAAGTGCTGCAAATTGACCTGGAGTTATTCCCCTTTGCTTTTTATCGAATAGAATATAATATCCGTCTTCTAGACGTGTTAAGCTGCCTTTTTGGTTGGCTTGACGGTATCTGATTTTGATGTCAAATTCTTTCACTTCCCCAGCGCTTAGTTCAAGATTTGGGTTGATCCAGTGCATTTCGTCTGTTTCGATCTTTAGTGCCCATTTATTCAGTCCGGGGTGATCGTCTTTTTGACCGGAATAAACCGTGTTTGAATCAGTGTCTATCCCTATAACAAAAGAAGGGTTGGGTCTTCCGCCAATGTGAAGTCCTTTACGTTGTCCAATTGTGTAGTAATGAGCGCCAATGTGCTTTTCAACCTCCATTCCCATATTTGGGGAGTAGATGAATTCTTTACTGAGATCAACGACGTGATTTAAATCTACGGGAATATTTGAATAATCTAAAAATTGATTATCTAATTCACTTATTTCTATTATTTTACCGTGTTTAACTTTAAGTTTTTGTTGAAGAAATTCCGGTAAAGAGATTTTTCCTACAAAGCACAGGCCTTGCGAGTCTTTCTTGTCTGCTGTGACTAATCCAATTTCTTTTGCAATTGCTCTAACTTCTGATTTTTGAAGGTTTCCAATAGGGAAGAGCGCTTTGGAAAGTTGTTCTTGTGATAATTGACAAAGGAAATAGGATTGATCCTTGTTCGGGTCCAGTCCGGAAAGTAGATGATGTATGCCGTCTTCTGTGGTTGTTTTTCTGCAATAATGTCCTGTGGCAACATAATCAGCGCCCAGCTCCATTGCAGCCTTTAAAAACACGTCAAATTTGATTTCCCGGTTGCATAGCACGTCCGGATTTGGAGTTCTTCCGGCTTCGTATTCCGCAAACATGTAATCTACGATCCGCTCTTTGTATTCTTTGCTTAAGTCCAGTACTTGAAAAGGGATTCCCAGGTGTTCAGCTACTAAAAGCGCGTCATTACTGTCGTCAATCCAAGGGCAATCATTGGAAAGTGTGACAGTTTCATCGTGCCAATTACGCATAAACAGGCCAATTACTTCATATCCTTCTTGTTGAAGTAAATGTGCGGTAACACTTGAATCTACACCGCCGGATAATCCGACAACCACTCTTTTCATGGTGCAAATTTACGAACTTTTGAAAAGCGTTTTTGAAAAATAGTATTCTTTCGAAAAATTAACAGTTACAAAAGTGAATTATCGAATGTTACATTTGTTTCAGTTGTGTGTTGGTGAGTTTGGTCTGTGAATTACGAATGGCGAGCTATTGATTTGAAGTGGTGTTTATAATTAGTAAGGATTGTTTGAAATAGATACAATCATTGGAATATCCATGGGATATCTATGGGATATCTATGGGATATTCATGCTTTATTTAGAGAATATCAATACCTTATCATTGGTTTTATCCTGTTATAAAATATTTCTTTTAGAATGTAAATAATCGTTAACGGAAATGAAACCGCAGAAAAAAATCATATTTTCGTTCCATGAAACTGATTGTTGCAATCTTATTGATCCTTTCCGGGAATGCTTTTGCTCAGCAACCTTGTACCCGAGTTTGGTTGAAAGGAAGGGTGGAAGATACTTTGATTAAACATGCATTTTTGAATTTGATGGTGGTAAATACTTCCACCGGTAAAGGTGTTTTCGGTCAGCCGGATGGAACTTTCGGAGTTTACGTGAGTAATAATGACTCAATCATTTTATCTGTTAAGGGTTACGAACGTTATGGATTTCGAGTGATTGGAGATTCTTCCTGCCATTTCGAGGTTTATGCTGTGGTAGAGCGAAAGGCACGCCAAATTGATGAAGTAGTGATCAAACCTTTGAAATCAATTCAGGAGATCAAAGAAGAACGTGCTGCTTTGGCTTTAAGAGAAACAAGAACTATTACAGGGCTGGAAGCTTTTCAAAGTCCGATAACGGCATTGTACCAACGTTTTTCCAAGAGAGAGCAGTCTAAAGCAATAGTTGCTAAAAAACAATACGAAGATTCAAAAGAAGAAGTGGTTCAGGAGCTTTTAAGACTGTATGTTTCTTACGATATTATCAAACTTAACAACGATGATTTCATTGATTTCATTCGCTTCATGTCGATGGATGAGAATTTCCTGAAAACGGCTACGGATATTGAATTGATTACATTCATCAAAGATAAACTCGAGCATTACCTACTGCTTCACCCGGAGAAAGAGGTGGAATACCAGAAACAGAAGTAAATTATCAATTTTTTAAATGATCAATTATCAAGAAGGTGTGAGTGCTCAACTTTTTGATAATTACGGAATTGATCATTAATAATTCCCCTTAGTCTTCAAATACTTTCGGTTCTTCGGTTAATTGTTTGTCGTACAATTCACGATACTGACTATTTGTTTGTAATAAATCAGCGGGTTTACCTTCTTCCACGATTCTTCCGTCTTCCAAAACCAAAATATAATCTGCATTTCTAAGACTGGAAATCCGGTGGCTTACAATAACAGAGGTTGTTTGATTTTCCTGATTTAATTGCTTTAAATTCCCCAGAATGATTTCTTCTGTTTCAGTATCAACAGCTGATAAACAATCGTCTAAGAGTAAAATGTCCGGTTTGCGAATTAATGCCCGTGCAATACTTACGCGTTGCTTTTGTCCACCGGAAAGATTCACGCCGCGTTCACCCAATACCGTTTCGAATTTATCGGGAAACGCTTCAATATTGTGGAGGACATGTGCATCTTTTGCTGCATTTACAATTTCTTCTTCTGTGACCTGTTCAAAGTTTAATGCTCCAAATGCAATATTGTTTCGGATTGTATCTGAAAACAAGAATACATCTTGGGGAACAACTGAGAGTTGTCTTCTATATTCCGTTAGATTAACTGATGAAAGTTTCTCTGAATTATAGCTGATTTCACCTGAGCTCGGATCTAATTGACGCACAATCATTTGCAGCAGTGTAGATTTTCCTGACCCCGTTTTCCCAATAATACCCAATGTTTCACCTCGTTTCAAGGTAAAGTTGATGTCTGACAGTACCTCCGGTGAATCTGGTTTATAACGGAATGCCATGTCTTTGAACTGAATTTCCTTAAATTCTTTTAACGGAGCTTCTGATTCATTTTTGATTGCCGGTTCTGTCTTT
This sequence comes from Flavobacteriales bacterium UBA7666, assembly GCA_002483265.1. Classification (GTDB taxonomy): domain Bacteria; phylum Bacteroidota; class Bacteroidia; order Flavobacteriales_D; family Crocinitomicaceae; genus Fluviicola. The sequence continues at coordinate 46,938 of DLHO01000003.1, forward strand.
AAGAATTCGTTGATACGTTCCTGTGAAGCAGCGGCTCTTTGATTGATACTGGTTACCCAGCCAATACTCGCAAACGGCCAAGTTAAATTATAGATCAGGAGAATAGTTGTTACAATATCACCAGGCAGAATTGTCCCCTTAAAAGTAAGTAGCCCGCCCATATAAATACTTAGTAGAGTACTTGTTCCGATCAAAAGTGAAATAGTGGGCATAAACAAGGCGTTTGTTCTTACCAGACGCATGGTTTTCTTCAGGTATGAACCGGAACTCGCTTCAAAATTTTGTTTGGCATGTTTCTCTTGAATGTAAGCTTTGATCACCCGGATTCCCGAAAATGTTTCCTGTCCCAGAGTACTTAAACGCGATTGCTCTTGCTGCACTTCTTTACTCAGTTTATTCATCCGGTTAGAAACCAGATAGATCAAAACAGCCATAATAGGAAGAGGTGCAAGGGCGTAAAGTGCTAATTCAGTATTGATTTTCAGCATTTGATACAAACTGAAAGGGAAGAGGGCGATTAGATTTATAGTATACATAATTCCCGGTCCCAAATATTGACGAACCTGAGAAACGTCTTCTGAAATGCGGTTCATTAAATCACCAGTCGACTGTCTTTTATAAAAACCGTAATCCAGCTGCTGATACTTCTCGAAGATCTCGTTTTTCAGATCGAATTCGATGTACCGCGACATGATAATGAGTGTTTGGCGGGTCAGGAATAGGAAAAATCCCTTAATTATGTTAAAAGTTATGATTAGCCCTGCCAGTCCCAGCACTGTCCAGAAAAGACTTTCTCCGGCACTTAATTGTGTCTTCCCTGAAAGAAAGTTCATGGATTGACCGACAAAAACTGGGATTTTCGCTCCAAAGTAATTACCTGCAATAATGAAGAGGACACCAAGGAGCAATCGCCAGCGGTATTTGAATAAATATTTGTTTAAATAGCTTAGAGACTTCATTCGATAAATTTCCTATTTTTGCGAGCGCTAATGCGATTTTGTTCGAATTACAAAATTAGCCATTCGCATTGAAATAAAAGATTAAAAGTCGCGTATGTTTGAAGTAAAAGAAGTCAAAGATCTAAATCTGGCTGAAAACCCCGTTATTTCTCAAATGAGTATGTATAACCATGAGCAATTGTTATTCTGTAACGATACTGCAACTGGTCTGAAAGCAATTATTGCTGTGCATAACACCGTTCTTGGGCCTGCTTTGGGAGGAACTCGTATGTGGATGTACAACAATGAAATGGAGGCTTTGAATGATGTATTGCGTCTTTCAAGAGGAATGACTTATAAGAATTCAATTTCCGGATTGAATTTGGGTGGTGGAAAAGCAGTGATTATCGGAGATTCACGTTCCATGAAGTCGGAAGCTTTGTTCCGTCGTTTTGGAAAGTTTGTAAACTCATTGGCTGGAAAATACATTACTGCAGAAGATGTGGGTATTTCACCGGCTGACATGGTTTGGGTTTCCATGGAAACAAATCACGTAGTTGGTTTACCGGGAAAGAGCGGTGATCCTTCTCCAGTAACTGCTTATGGAGTTTACATGGGAATGAAGGCATGTGCTAGTCAGCAATTCGGTTCTGATTCATTGGCAGGTAAGAAAATAGCTGTTCAGGGAGTTGGTCATGTTGGAGAGTATTTGGTGAAGCACTTGGTTTCTGAAGGAGCTGAAGTAACAATTACGGATATCCACCAAGAAACATTGAAACGCGTTTCCAATGAATACGGAGTAAAAGTGGTTGGATTAGACGAGATTTACGATGTGCCGATGGACATTTATGCACCATGTGCTTTAGGAGCAACGATCAATGACGACACAATCAATCGCTTGAAATGTTCCATTATTGCTGGAGCTGCTAACAACCAATTAGCGAATGAAAAAATTCACGGTCAATTGGTGAAGGATAAAGGAATTATTTATGCTCCTGACTTTGCATTGAATGCAGGAGGTGTAATCAACTGTTACTCAGAAGTGGCTGGTTTATCTGCGCAATGGTCAATGGCTAAAGCGGAAGAGATCTACTCAACAATTGGAAACATCGTTTCCCGTTCAAGTGCAGAAGGTGTTCCAACATATCAAATTGCAAACAAGATCGCCGAAGAGCGCATTGAGTCAATCGGTAAAGTGAAATTACCACTATAAAAAGATAGGAGAGTAGTTTATAATGCTGAATAGAAGACATTTACGAATTAAAGTTTTGCAAGCGCTTTATGCTTATTTCCAAGGGGATGAGGATAGCATCAAGAAAACGGAAAACGAATTAATACAAGCAGTAGATCGCATTTATGATCTGTACTTGTATTTATTGTTGAGTTTCGGTGAATTGAAAGACATTGCAGAACATCGTATTGAAGAAAATAAAAAGAAGATCCGCCCAACGGAAGAAGACTTGAATGCCAATAGAAAATTTGTGGATTCAGTGGTTATTCAAACGTTGCAGGATAGTTACTCGCTTCGTGAGGCTTCTGAAGACCGTTCTGTGAATTGGATCGGTGACGAACATCATGAAATGTTCCGCAAAATCTATATTCAAATGAGAGAAGGGGAAACCTGGTTTGCTCACATGAATAATGAAGTAACGGATTTTGAAGAAGATAAAAACTTCATGATCAACTTGTTTAAAGCGGAGATTGCAAATTCTCCTTTAGTTTATCACTTTTTTGAAGAAAAAAGTATTCATTGGTTAGACGATATTGACTTAGCTTGTCAAATGGCAATCAAATCGATCAAAGCAATGGAAGCAGGTGAGAAGTTTGTAGTGATGCCTTTGTACAAAGACAAAGAAGATGAACAGGAATTTATCCGCACGTTACTTCGTAAGACCATTTCGATGGATTCTGAAAATTTACTGTTGATTGATGAATTAACTGATAACTGGGAATTGGAACGCATTGCCAAAATGGATATTCTCCTTTTGAAAATGGCAATTACGGAACTTCAGGTCTTTAAGAGTATTCCGAAAAAGGTAACTTTGAACGAATACATTGAAATCTCGAAATTCTATTCAACTCCAAAAAGTCATGGATTTATCAACGGAATCCTGGATAAGGCCGTTGATAGATTAGTAAAAGATGGAAAAATTTCTAAACTCGGAAGAGGTTTAATGGATTAATGTTATGAGAAAAATCGTGTTTTTGGGCTTAGCTTTGTCGTTCTTAACGGCATGTGGATCTGATTCTCCTTCAGAAATTGTTGGATACAAGACCACAATGAAAATCCCAAGTGTTTTTAATGCAGGAAAGATTGCAAGAGGTGAAGTAATTCACGCTAACTTTGTAGTAGAAAATACAGGTGAATACCCATTGGTATTGTCTGATGTTTCAGGATCTTGCTCTTGTACGGTTGCAGATTGGAGTAAAGATCCGATTCCTCCGGGAGAAAAGGGATTTGTGAAAGCAAACGTAAAGACAGAATCCTTTTCAGAAGGGCCGGTTACAAGAAGTGTAACTATTTTGTCCAATACAACACCTCCGAACACCAAAGTGGTAGTTGAGGCAACGATTATAAAGTAGAACTGTTCAACTGTTGAATAGATTGTACTTCAATTAGTAAATAATAAATAAAAAATAGAGTTATGCAAATTATAATGCTCGTATTGATGTTAGTGGTGTTTTACTTCTTTCTGATTCGTCCACAACAGAAAAAACAAAAAGAGCTTAAATCGTTTCGTGAGAATTTGAAACAAGGAGATAAAGTGGTTACTATCGGTGGAATTCACGGTAAAATCCTTGAAATTACAGATACAACAATTTTGATCAGTTGTGAAGGCACCAAATTGCGTATTGAAAAATCTGCAGTTTCAACTTCAGTTGCTGAAAACTTAGGAGTATAGGTTTAATCCGAAAAAAATAAAAAAAGGTCGGGGTGAAAAATTTTTCACCCCGACCTTTTTTTATGCAATATATGTCTTTGTGAAATTCATGGAGAAATTCGTTGCATTTTCTCTTCTATCACGACGTCTGTTTACCCTTCTTCTGGTACGTCTTCGAACTCTTCGTCTTTCTCCGGGAACGGTCTGTGCATAAAATTGCCCACTTGTTCCATCTGATAGAACTGAACTTGTTTCTTGATTTGGAATAATACCTTCTGGTGTTTCCATGGTAAGCATGCTTAAGGATAAAGCTCCATAAAGGAAAGTGCTCAAGATGATGTGTTTTGCTTTCATAGTTTTGAATTTAGTAAGTATGTGCTTTGTATAAGATTATCAAAATGCGGAAAAGTTTAAAACAAAAAGAATGCCATTTATTTCTGATAGATGTCGATTGGCGGTGCTTTTTTGTTGTCTCCCGCAGATTACGCAGATAACGCAGAGGTTTGAATGTTTATTCACAATGCTTAAATTTATTTCCAAAATAATTAGATTAACTTTTAATCATTATCATGAAAGCATTCGAAATTATTAAAGGACAAAAATCAGATTATACAAATACTAAGTTTGCTTCGTTAGAGGAAGCATTGGGTAGTTTGGAGGCTACTAAAATAGATTTTATTTAGTACCATAAACACATGTTTTTCTACGTAATCTGCGATATCAGCGGGAGAAATAGGTGTTGTGCTTCGTGTTCCTCGTGGTTAAACCTTCTTTGTACTATGTGGTTCAACAAAAAATGCCACCTCCCGCATGTGCGGGAAATGGCATTCCATAATCTATTTTAAATTCTATTAGATATTCTCGATAATCATAGCAGAAGCGCCACCGCCACCGTTGCAGATTCCTGCACCACCGATTTTTCCTCCGTTTTGTTTCAAGACGTGAATCAATGTTACAATGATACGAGATCCTGAGCTTCCAAGCGGGTGACCCAAAGCAACAGCTCCACCGTTCACATCCACTTTCGCAGGATCCAATCCTAAGATTTTTGTATTTGCTAATCCAACTACGGAAAACGCTTGGTTCAATTCCCAGAAATCTACCTGATCAGTTGTCAAGCCAGCTTTCGCCAATGCTTTCGGAACTGCTTTGGAAGGTGCAGTTGTGAAAAACTCAGGTTCGTGAGCAGCATCACCATAACCAACGATTTTCGCAATCGGTTTCAATCCGTGTTTTTCAACGGCTTCTTTTGAAGCTAAGATCAATGCAGAAGCACCATCATTTAAAGTCGAAGCATTTGCAGCTGTAATGGTTCCTTCTTTATCGAAAGCTGGTTTCAATGAAGGGATTTTATCTAAAAATACGTTTTTGTATTCTTCGTCTTCAATTACTAAGATCGGATCACCTTTGCGCTGTGGAACAGAAACTCCAACGATTTCGTCTTTGAATTTTCCAGCATCCCAAGCTGCAGCAGCACGCTTATATGAAGTAATTGCAAAATTATCCTGGTCTTCACGAGTAAACTCATATTTCTTAGCTGTCAGCTCAGCACATGTTCCCATTGGAACCTTACTGTAAACATCTAATAAACCGTCTTTAGTGATTCCGTCCAACATCGTAATGTTTCCGAATTTCACACCATTTCTTCCGTCTAAATAATGAGGAGCCTGACTCATGTTTTCCATTCCACCTGCAACAATGATCTCATTGTCACCTGCCAAAATTGTTTGAGCACCCAACATGATAGCTTTCATTCCTGAAGCACAAACCTTATTAACAGTGGTACAAGGAACAGTATTCGGCAAACCTGCTCCTAAAGCCGCCTGACGAGCAGGAGCTTGTCCGACACCAGCCTGGAGTACATTTCCCATGAAAACTTCATCAACTAATTCAGGCTTCAAACCTGATCTATCCAATGCTCCTTTAATAGCGACTGATCCTAACTGAGTTGCAGGAATAGATGATAATCCACCCATAAACGCTCCCATTGGGGTGCGGACCGCAGCAATAATGTATACTTCTTTCGACATAGCAATTTTAAATTTCGATGACGAATTTACTCATTTTTCTTCTTTTATTGAATTGTTTAGTGGATTCTAAATTTCGTTTGTTAATTTAATTTGCCGATTTAACTAAATTTGTAGAATTAAAAACCGAATTGCTTATGAAAATCATTATTCTCGTCGTGACACTATTGACCAGTTCAATTGTTTTTTCTCAGACTGATGCTGAAAAACTGCGTGATGACATCAAAAAATTGGATGCGCTTCATGATTCCTTGATGCCTAAATACTGGACATATACCAGTTTATTCGGATTATCCGGTTCACAAACAGCTTTTGTAAACTGGGCTGCAGGTGGTCGGAATAACGTGGCTGTACTAGGATTTATTGACTTCTCGGCTACTTATCAGAAACGCAGAATCAAGTGGTCGAATGACGTGAAATTGGCGTTGGGTGGAATGTATTACACGGATTCTACAGGTAAAAAGCAAGGACTTCAAAAAACAGATGATCGAATAGATATTGCAACTTCTTTGGGTTATGAGTTTAAAAAACATTGGTTTTTAACCACTATTGCTGGGTTTAGAACTCAATTTCTGGATGGTTTCAGCTTCCCGAATGATTCCATGCCGATCTCACGGTTTATGGCGCCCGGGTATGCTAATTTTTCTCTGGGTATTGAGTATGCTCCTGTGGATTACTTTAATGTTTATTTGTCTCCGATTGCGGCTAAAATGACTTTTGTCAATGACCAACGATTGGCTGATGCCGGCGCTTTTGGTGTACAAGCTGCAGAATTGGATACAAGTGGAAATGTGTTGAAAAGAGGTTTGCGTTTCAGAAATGAAATCGGAGCATATTTCAGATTGCGCTTCCAAAAAGAGCTTTTCAAGAATGTTGAAATGAAAACGCGTTTGGAGTTATTCAGTAATTATGCAGACAACCCTCAAAATATTGACGTAAACTTTGAAAATATCTTCACATTTAAGATTAATAAGTGGTTACAGGCCTCGCTGCAATGGAACTTAATTTATGATGATGATATTGATATTCGTGATTCAAAAGGAAAAACCGGACCGAGAACACAATTTAAATCGGTGTTAGGATTAGGAATTTCATACACTTTAACGAATACGAAAAAGTAAAAAGCGTATTTTCGTTCCATGAATTACTTTTCCGATCATTCTATCTGGTGGTTGTTACCTATATCAATACTTGCTGTAGGTTTCTCGTTTTATTATTATTTCAGAACAGAACAAAAATCGATCTGGGAAAGAAAGCAATTACGTGTATTGTTTTCGCTTCGCACGTTGAGTCTTTTCCTCATTGGATTATTGCTTCTTGGCTTGGTTTGGGAAACAATTACCTACCGACCTGAAAAACCATTGATTATTACTTTGGTGGATTCATCTTCTTCCATGATGAATTACAAGGATAGCAATCAGGTGAAAAAACAAATTGGAAACTTCAGACAAGAATTGCCAAAATCATTGGGGGAGGGCTATGAGTATTTAGAGCTCGCTGTCGGGACGAATGTGCGTGATCTGGATAAATTGTCTTTAAACGATAAATCAAGTGATCTGGCGTCAGGATTCAAGCAAATTAAAGATCGTTTCTTTAACCGGAATATCGGTGCAATCATTTTGATCTCTGATGGAAACTACAATCAAGGAGTTCACCCGATGTATGAAGCCGAACGAATTGAATTGACACCTGTTTTTTCACTTGCGGTTGGCGACACCACTTTGAAACGGGATATTGTCGTGAGATCCGTTAATTCGAATGAAGTAGCGTTTTTAAACAATGAATTCCCGATTCAGGCATTGGTTGATTTTCAGCGGGTTCCTCTGGGTTCTTATCAGGTGAATTTACTTCAGAATGGAAAAGTGGTTCAATCACAGAAAGCGATTGTAAACAATACGAACCTTGATCAGAAAGAGTTTTTGTTTACTGTTTTGGCTAAAAGCAAAGGATATCAGCGTTTTACAGTTTCTGTTCAACGGATAGGAGGAGAGTTTACCAAAGACAACAATCAGCAGACTTGTTTTGTAGAAGTCATTGATTCGAAAAGTAATGTGGTTCTTTTGGCAAGTGCCCCGCATCCGGATATTGCAGCCTTACGTTCGGTATTTGAATTGGATCAGGAAGCTGTAATTTCTTCGGAATTAGTTGGAAATTATACTTTAGGAGCTAAACTTCCGGATTTTGTGGTTTGGTACGAAAATGGCCTGCGCCCAAATGCAAACTTGTTCAAGCAGCTTCAAGATAAAGGAATTCCGGTTTTGATGATTCTGGGACCAAATGTGACAACCAGTTTGCTTCAAACTTACGGTTTGGCAATGAAAGCTCCGAATGGAAATCAATACGAGGATGTATATCCTTCAGTGGCAAAAGGTTTCAATTCGTTTGGTTTATCTGCAGATTTCACTTCGATTGTTCCGGTTTTGACGCCTTTGCGAACCAAATTCGGAATGTATAAACTTCCATCAAATAGTGTAGTGGTGTTGAATCAGCGTGTTGGAAATATTTCGAAAGACAATCCATTGATCGCAGTTTCACAAACCCAAAAATCAAAAATCGGGTTTATTCTGGGAGAAGGTTTGTGGCGTTGGAAGATGAAAGAATTCATGCAGAAGAAAACAACTGTTGGCTTCGAAGAATTTGTCCAAAAATTGACACAGTATATTTCGGTGAAGCAAAACAGAGAACCGTTGCGCGTTACTTTGCCCAAACGATTCAATACAATTGAAGACATCATTTTTAAAGCGGAATTCTACAATGAAGCAATGGAATTGATCACCAATCCTACTGTTGAAATGACCATTACGAAACGCGGAAAGAAAGGATTCAAGCAATTGTTTTCTCCGACAGCCAATTTCTATCAGTTAAATGTTGGTCAGTTGGAATCAGGAACTTATGACTGGAAGGTTGTTGCTGACAATAATGGGAAAAAGTATTCCAAAGCCGGTTCGTTTGCTGTGGATGAAATTTCATTGGAAGACCAGGATACGCGTGCTAATTTTTCGACATTGAACCAATTGGCAGTTCAATCGAATGGTTCTTACAAAGCATTGGATCAGTACAAAGCGTTGATTAATGAAATTAAAACCAGAGGAGATATCACCACGATTCAATATGAAGACACGGGATATCAGGAATTGATTGACTGGAAATGGATCTTCGCGTTGATTATCTCTTTGCTTTCGGCGGAGTGGTTCCTGAGACGTTGGTGGGGAAGTTATTAAGATAAAAAATTGTAGGGGCGAAAAATTT
>DLHO01000021.1 GCA_002483265.1 Flavobacteriales bacterium UBA7666
AGAAGCAGGAGTTACAGAAATAGCCGTTGGCTGTGTTACTGTTATTCCGGAAACTGTTCCCGTACATGCATTTGCATCTGTAATGGTTACGGAGTATGTTCCTGCAGTAAGACCGGTTCTGTCTTCTGTCGTTGGACCACCCCAGTTAAAAGTATAAGGACCCGCTCCACCTGTAGGAGTTAGGTTAATTGCTCCGTTAGATCCGCCAAAGCAAGATACATTCGTTACTACGGTCGTTCCTGAAACTACCGATGCAGGTTGTGTAACAGTTGGTGAAACAGTCCCTGTACATCCGTTGGCATCTGTAATTGTTACGGAGTATGTTCCCGCTGTAAGACTTGTTCTGTCTTCGGTTGTTGGTCCGCTTGCCCAGTTAAATGTGTAAGGTCCAACTCCACCCGTAGGTGTAAGATTAATGGCACCGGTATTTCCACCAAAGCATGCAACATTGGTTACTACTGTAGTTCCTGAAACTGCTGCCGTAGGTTGTGTTACCGTTGTTGCAACAGTTCCCGTACATCCGTTAGCATCTGTGATTGTTACAGAGTAGGTTCCAGCAGTAAGACTAGTTCTGTCTTCGGTAGTGACGCCACCACCCCAGCTAAAGGTATAACCCGGAGTTCCACCTGTAGGAGTAAGATTAATTGCACCCGTGTTTCCACCAAAACAAGCAACATTTGTTACCGTTCTTGTTCCAGAAACTGCAGTTGGTTGAGTTACTGTTATTCCTGAAACTGTTCCTGTACAAGCATTTGCATCCGTAATGGTTACAGAGTATGTTCCAGCAGCAAGACCTGTTCTGTCTTCTGTTGTTGGTCCGCTGACCCAACTGAAAGTATATGGTCCTGTTCCTCCGTTAGGAGTTAAGTTTATTGCTCCGTTAGTTCCACTGTTACAAGCTACGTTTGTTACAACTGTTGTTCCTGAAACTGCTGATGTTGGCTGTGTTACGGTAATACCGGTAACATTACGAGTACATGCGTTGGCATCTGTAATGGTTACGGAGTATGTTCCCGCAGCAAGACCTGTTCTATCTTCTGTTGTTGGTCCGCTGACCCAACTGAAAGTATAGCCTGGCGTTCCACCGGAAGGAGTAAGGTTAATAGCTCCGTTTGTTCCTCCGTTACAAGCAACATTGGTTACTACTGTACTACCGTTAAGTACCGGTGGTTGAGTGATTGTATAGTTTCGCGTTCCCTGACAACCAATGTTATCGGTAACTGTAACGGTATATGAACCCGCTGATAGTCCTGTGGCAATAGATCCTGTTCCACCGGAAGGCGCCCAAGAATAGGTATAGGGAAGAATCCCTCCCGTTGGGCTTACACTTGCAGCTCCGTTCGATCCGCCATTACAAGAAACGTTGGTTTGCGACGCAGATGAGGTATTGACAGATGAAACAGTCAGCGTAGCCTGATTTGTGTTTGTGAAACAGCTAGCTACTCCATTTATAGCTTTGCAACGATACAAGTAACCGCTCATTCCAGCAGTTGCTCCTGTAATGGTTAATGTATTTGTAGTCGCATTGGAATAAACACCACCATTTACGATGTCAGTAAATCCTGATCCGCTATTTTCTTGCCATTGATAAGTCGTTGCTCCGGTTGCAGAACTGGGAAAAGTAGTGCTGTTTCCTGCGCAAATCGCGCGATTTGGAGGGTTGGCTGTAATAACAGGAGCTGTACAAGCAGCTACTTCAAAAAGACGAAAATTATCAATTCCCCATTCTTCATTATTTCCTTCAGAAAAAACGCGAATTCGTAAGCTCAATGTTGTTCCTGTTCCGGCAATTGTTTTAGTAAATTCATTGAATACATTGGTTAGTTGTGTTCCGTCTCCACATCCATTTCCATCTGTATCTTCAAACAAGTATTTGTCAACCCCATTTGTAGCACTCCCTCTGTTGAAAAAACGAATCAGATTAGTATATGCTCCACCATCAATGCTATACTCGATAATGATATAGTCAGTGTTGGTAGTACCGACTCCACTGATACATGCATTCGTGTTATCCCAAGGTTCATTAGTACTCGCTGCTGCAAGTAAACCCCTGAAACTTAGACTGGATTTTCCCGCAATATTGATCCCGGTCCATTCGATATGAAGTTCGTTCGTAGCGGCATTTGCAGCCTGGTTGCCAACCGCTCCACTAGCGGTAAATCCAGTTCCTAAGGAATTATGATCTTCACCAGCCCAATAAGAAGTTCCTTCTTTACCTGTAAATGGAACCACTTGGGCTACAGTTGAGCCATCAGTTAAACGAAAATAGGAAACTGATGGTGTTGGTGTCGTACCACCGTTCTCTTCCGGATTACGGCTACCACCCGTAGGGGCACTGTCAAAATTGTCCGCCCAAAATTGGGTCTGAGCCATCGAGAATCCGGCGAACAATAGGGTTAATAAAAGTAATAATCGTTTCATAATTTAATTATTAGTAAATAAATGTTTGTTAATTAAGAAGTTGTAGAAAATTTGTTTTTTACATACGCATTAGTTTAAGTTAGATCCTGTTTTTATAGATAATCGGGCGAGTTCTCCTGCTTGGAAAACTCCGGATTCAAGTTTTATAATGTGTGTGTTTATTAAGCTGTCATCGACACACGCTATTCTTACAGAATGGGTGTCCATCGATAGGATGGTTCCTGCTGTCGCTCCATGAGAATCAAATTCTGCAGTTGCTGAAACTATTTTAAAAGGTTGATGGTACATCACATCTGCACCAAAATTCCAGGGATTACACGCATTGATTAAGCTTACAATTTCTTCGGCATTCATATTTTCCCAAATAATCCGTGTTTCTTCTGTTTCAGGCATTGGAAAATATTCTGCCAGTGTTTCATCTTGTTCTATCAAAGGAATATTGGTTCCGAATTCAATCATCTGAACAAGGTTTTGTACTGCCAGACTGGTACGCTCTCTTAGTTTGATAGCTAAAGATCCAAATGTTTCATTTTTGTCAATTTGTACCATTTCCTGAAAGACAACCGGCCCTTCATCTGTATCAGCGACCATTTTATGTACGGCAATGGCAGTCTCTTTTTCTTGAGCTTTAAGAACCTCAAAAATTGGCATCGCTCCACGGTAGTGCGGAAGTGGACCCATGTGAAAATTGAACCATTTATTTGGAAGTAAGTCTAGAATATCTTCTTTTATGATAAAGGGAAAATTGATTGAAAAAATAGTTTCCGGTTGAATGTTTTTAATCCATTCTTCCAGTTGTGAAAGATCCTTTACGGAATGTATAGAAAGAAAAGGAATGTTTGAGCTGCTTGCAAATTGTTCTAACATCTGAGCAGATTCGGTGTCTTTACCTCCGATAACAACACCACTTAAATTTCCTTCCAATGCCAATAAATGTATGGATTGAAAGGCAGTTTTTCCACCACAGATGATGACTGTTTTTAACTTTTTCATCAGATACAGGCATAACTATTATACCATCCCGAAATAGCATTTTCCAGTGGGATGGCAATCATTTTTTCAAAAGCGGACTCGACTTCTTCAATCTGGATTGTACCGGTAATAGAGAGGTCGCATTTCCCTTCTTTTTCAATTAATGTAGCTTCGTATAAAGGGGTGAGTGTCGCTTGAGCTGTTTCATGGAAGCGTATTGTGCCACGCGGGCTGTCAAACGTTTTCTGTTTAAATGCTTTCATAGCTTCCCGTCCATTGTTCTTATGCTCCTGCATCAACTCTAGTAAAGCAATAGCCATAGCAGCGGCTTCCCAGCCAAGTAAGGAAAAAAGATTGGCATTCCATCCGGCTTCTTCCACACTACGAACAAAATGTTTATTTTCTTCGTTATCAAATGTTCGTGACCATGCGGCTACACCATATACGTTTTCACCCGGGAAGGCTGCATCTTCCAATAATTTTTCCTCCAATGCAAATGGAGCAAGATAAATAGGTAATTGTTCTCCGGGGAAATGCGTGTTCAATTCATCAAAGAACCATTGTACAAAATCACCACTGAAAATACCCAACATGGCATTGTCGGAATGCTGATCACGAAATTCTTTCAATGGAAGCATGGAGAATTCTCCACGTTTGTATCCGGTTGCATGGTTGAAAACCACTTCACCACCACCATCCATCAGCCCCAAGGTTCCTGCGTAGGTTTGAAGGTAACCGCCATCGTAATAACCTGAAACTACACCTACTTTGGAATAACCATCCTTAACGGCTTTTTTACCGGCGAACCAGTTTCCAAGCGCATTATGTAGCGAATGAAAAAGAATATTAGGGCAATCAGGCCACTCTTGTGGCATATTAGCACCCCCATCAAGTACAATCAGCACCCGGTTTGTCGCAATAAAAAGCGGACGCATCAGCTGTGCCGTACGGTGGCTCACAAATGCAAAAACAACCGAAAGGTTTTCCTGCATTAGCAATCGTTCCGTAATTCTGTAGCAGTTTTGCTGATCTGTTCCGAAACCGATATTTTCACTGAAAATCTTAATATCTTCTCTTCCGAGGTGTTTTAAACCCGAACGCAATCCTTCAAACATATCGAAACCGATTGTTTCATAATAAGTCGAGCGAGGGAGTAAAATACCGATTTGATTCATAATTCTTTTCACTTAAAAAAGGAAACAAGATTTGGGTCTTGTTTCCTTTTGATATTCAAATTAGTTGCGGCTTGGGAAAATTCCTTCAGTCGCGATGCTGTAATTTAATACAAGGTAGGGATTCATAATACCGACCGGATACCCTGATCCGGTGACACCTGTATTTCCGTTCACTGGAACAGTTCCGTAGAATTTGCCCGGCGTAGAAACAGAAGAATAAATGTCAGTTCCTTGATTGGCAATAAATCCTCCAGTCGGATCTGACTGGTCACCACCACTCGTAGAAACAGGTATCATTGCTGTAATTCCCTGTCCTGAGTGAATATGAGCAGGAAGGTTACCAACTGTCAGACTTACTGATTCCGATCCAGCTTCTTCTCCCATAGTGTAATCAGGTAATCCTGGTCCTTGACCCTGTCCGATTGGAACACGACCCTGAAGGTCAGGCAAAGCAAAAGTTGTTTGCCCGTCTCCACCATAAGTTGTTCCCAGTAAAGAAAATAAAGCAGTATTTTGAGCAATTGATAACAGTTGCCCTTGGCAGGTCATATAACCCCGAGGCGCAAAGTTGAAACCAAAGGTTTTGATTTCACCCACAAATGGTTCTGTAGACATATTAAGAATGTTTTAAAGGTGAATATTGTTTAGTTTCTGCTTGGAAAAATTCCTTGAAGTGCGATGGAATAATTCATTACCAAATAAGGATTCATTACAGAAAAAGGTAATCCGGAACCGGTTACCCCCGTGTTTCCTGCAACCTGAACAGGTCCGTAGAATTTACCTGCTGTAGAAACAGAAGAGTAGATATCAGTTCCTTGATTTGCAATAAATCCATTTGTTGGATCCGATTGGTCACCACCACTTGAAGAAACTGGTACTTGAACTGTAATTCCTGTTCCAGGGTGAACGTGTGGAGGAATGTTGGACGTTAATAGTGTAACGTTTGGTGTACCTGAAACTTCTCCCATGCTGTGTGAAGGAAGTCCTGGTCCGGTTCCCTGACCGATTGCCATACGCCCTTGTAAATCCGGTAACGCAAAAGTAGTTTGTCCGTTTCCTCCGTAAGTTGTCCCGAGTAACGAAAAAAGTGCAGTGTTTTGTGCAATTGATAAGATTTGCCCTTGGCAAGTTGCATACCCTTTTGGAGCAAAGTTAAATCCGAATAGTTTAACTTCTCCGATAAATGGTTCAGTAGACATAGTTATTATTTGTTTAAAAGTTACAGTTTGACAAATGATAACGTATGTGCTGTTGAAACACAAGCCTAATAAGGCGATTGTTGAAAAGCGTTTTCGTCATCAGTGAATGTTTAATTATAAGGTTGAGACAAATATAATGCATAAAAAGAAATAAACTAATATCCGTGTTGAAACAAAACTAGGGATGATCCGGTTACGATCGGTAATCGAATTGAAAATCAAGGGGAAACCCTTGGGAGTTTTGATTTTAGGAAATGCTTGAATTTACTGGGATAATTCCGGGTTTTATAGTTGGTCATAGCTGAAAAATGATCCCGAAATAAAAGTTAATTTAATTGAAATTACATTTATTTTAGTGATTTACTAATTTTTAAGTGTACCTTCGTTCTAATATTTATTTAATAACAAGTTTAATGAACAAAGGAACAGTAAAGTTCTTCAATGAAACTAAGGGATTTGGTTTTATTAAAGAAGATGACTCCGCAAAAGATCACTTCGTACACGTATCAGGATTAGTTGATGAAATCCGTGAAGGTGACCAAGTAGAATTCGAATTAGAAGAAGGTAAAAGAGGAGTGAACGCAGTTAACGTTCGCGTAATCCAATAATTGATTTTAATAAATGAACTAAAGAGTTTGTTCGTCGGCTGGCGAATAGACTCTTTTTTATTTTATCAAAGTAGAAATTTTAAAAAATTAAATGGCAAGATCACAAGAGACTTTCAATAAAAAAGAGATTCAAAACAAAAAAGACAAAAAGCGCAAAGACAAAGAAAAAAAGATGCTTGAGCGCAAAGAAGGTGGTAAAGCAAGTTTTGAAGATATGATCGTTTATATTGACGAGAATGGAAATCAAACATCTACACCTCCAGATAATACTAAGCGTGTTGAATTCAACGCGGAAGATATCGTTATTGGTGTTCCGAAAAGAGAAGATATAGAGCCGGAAGATAAAGTTCGTAAAGGAACAGTCACTTTTTACAATGACTCAAAAGGATATGGCTTTATCAAAGATAGTACTTCAGGAGATAGCATATTTGTTCACGCAAATCAATTAACTGAAGCAATTACCGAAGGAAACAGAGTAAGCTTCGAAGTTGAAAAAGGACAACGAGGACCAACTGCTGTAAGAGTTAAGAAGGATTAATTTCCACTCAGGATAGAATCGAATTTTATTAGTGTATTACAGCAATAAATCCACTTTTAAATTCGATTTTTTCATTTGAATACGTTACAATAATGGTGTAAGTATAAATTCCATCAGGAACAGTCAAACCATTATGTTTACCATTCCATGTATCCGTTGTACTTTTTAGAGCTCCAACCTCTTCACCCCAACGGTTATATATTCTGCAATCGATTTCACCGATACAAACACCCTCAACTTTCCAAAGATTATTATAGATATCTTCATTAGGTGTGAAGGAATTTGGAATATATAGGAGATTTTCGATATCCGCTTCAAAGGCAATAAGTGTATCCATAGAACATCCCGTCTGGATGTTTTGAATACTCAGAGAATAAGTTCCATCCGTCAGATTCAAATAACTGGTTTCCGTTGAAAAACCGGCATTATTAAAGTTGATGGAAAGAACTCCGCCGGTTCCCGGTTTGTTTTGAATAACGATACTCCCTTTTTCAAGACACAGCGGATCAGACGCCAGAATATCCACATTTGGGGATGCATTTGGATCTACTTTGATAATAATACTGTCCTCTGCAATACAACCATTTGCTGTTGATGCAAATACATGAATGTTCACTTCCTGATTGCCAATTTGTGCCGTTGGATTTGAACAAGTTGTGCAGCTTAAATCTCCTGCAGGACTCCACAAAAAGGAGGTGAATGGTACACTGGAATTATAGGTTAAAGGAATAGATACATTTCCACAAGTAACAATATCTGATCCCAAATCTAGCTGAGGAGTAGGGGCAGGAGTTATCCGAACAGTATCTGATTGCACATTTCCACAGGAATCCGTAACAGTTACCCAATAAGTCCCGATTCCATAAGCTGTAAATGTTCTGCCGGTGCTTCCGTCATTCCAGTTATAATCCAGAAAACCTGCTCCGGCATCGAATACATGGGTTCCGGATACACAAACCGAAGTATCATTCCCCAAATCCAATTGAGTTGGGGTTCCATTGGTTAGGGTAAGTCTAATCGTATCTGTTGAAGTACAGAATTGACGGAAACTTACATCATCGAACCCAAAATCGACACCATAACCATTCGTTTCTAGGTTGACGATTCGAATCGTGACGGAAGAGTTTACTGTAGAATTCCACATGGTAAGACCATATTCATCCCAGATAAAGTTGTTGTTGGGAGGAACAGTTAGCCCTGTTTCAATGGATATTATGGAATCTCCTGTAACGTCCCCGATGAGGTGGATTTCGAAAATGGGCTCATTTGCACCTGCCCGTGTTGCCCAAAATGAAAAACGATAAGGAGTATTTGGATTTAAACCTAAAACGGTTTGTTCGTAGATCATTGTCGGACCATTTACACAACCGTCGAGCGACATAAACATCGAATCGCTTGAAGGTGTATGATCATCCATTGTAGGGAATGAGATGTTGAAGAAAGTCGGAGCAACATAATAATTACACGGAGAATAAAGTGAGGTGTAAAGCATATCACTCGAAAAGCCTGTGTTTCCGGATGAAAAATTCCAATTAGTTACCATTTCAGGACCAATCTTCGTTGCTGCAACCACATAGTCGATATTCGCACTGATTGTTGCAGTTGGGTTTGCGATGTTCGGATTGCTCAAACCTGTTGTTGGTGTCCAGGAATAGATATCAAAGCCTGGTGAAGCACTCAGCTGCGCAGGATCGTTGTGACAAGCTAAACGATCGGCTCCTGCAGAAACAGGATCACATGAACAGTTTTCATCTGCTAAACCATCACCGTTGTCATCGATACCATTTCCACAAATTTCAGTGCAATTTGCATGACAGGATTGATCTAAAGAATCGGGTTGGTCAGTGGACCACGCGATGGTGTTGCTGAAATACCCGTCGTTTGCATTGGGCGTTGCGTCCACAATGGAGCTCCCACCTGACTGATTGAAATGGTAATAAAGTTCCAGGTTGTTTTCCGTTCCTGAAAGACATTGGGTATAATTTGCTGCAATTTCAGTTGAACTTAAAGGACGGCTCCAGATTCGCACTTCATCCATCAAAGCACCACTTGGTGGGCCTGGATATCCCGGAACAAAAGCTTGATCCCAACTCAATCTCGTGGGAATAATCCGATTGAACGGAGCTGAATTGACAAATTTTGAATCAACAAGCTGCCCGTTTACATAGAGATAGGAAGTTTGATTCAGATAATCCATAACACCGGCTGCATGATACCAAACACCGGTTTGGAATCCGCCGGAAGGAATGTAATCACACATGTTTCCGTTTGGCCCGCCAAGGCTATTTGGTGCATCAACCCGAAAAATCAAATGATCAGCAGGGGCAGCTCCTCCCGGCCAGCCAAATCCAAGGCAAATATCTTCGTATACAACATTATCGATCGCATCGATCAAAGGTCTTGCTGGAGAGGAACCACCTGGTAATGGTGTTACGATATTGAACCAACATTCCCAGGTGAAACCATTACTGCTAATGTATGCCTGATTGTTGGGAAAAGGAACGGCATCATCGGTATTGACCAATTCGATGGAACCGAAACAGGAAGAAACAACCGGCTGATTGACCATGATTTTTACAGAATCTATTCCGTCCAGACAAAATGCGGGATTCGTACTGGGAACTCTGAATTTCATCCAGTAAGTTCCAGGAGTTGTAAAGGTATAAGTCAAAGAAGTTCCGGTACCGAGAACACTACTCGGATTGAGATACCAATAAGGTGAAGGACTATTCGTAGTTGCGGTGAAATTGATACTGTTCCCGGCCAGAATAGTTGTGTTTGAAACCGGATTGGTGATCAAAGCAGTAATCGGTGTAGGGCAGGGTGGAGTACAACTCAAACAGTTCAGTAAACTACCTCTGACATTTGTTAGAAAGTAATACATGCGGTCGTATTGCCCTTGCGTGAATTGATTGTAGCAGGCAAAAGCGCTGTAGTCCATGTAATCATCACTCAAATCAGCGACATCTGTTGTAAACGGATTGTTTGCAGATGGATCATCTGCATCTGTACTACAGGAATTTGCAGCAGGATTACAGGCAGCAAAAGTCGTTTGATCGGGTGGAGTGTCACAAACCTGATCTCCATCGACCATGCAGTTGGAATTTCCGCAACCGCCTTCAAATGTGTGGTACAAACCAAGGTAATGTCCTATTTCGTGCGCCCCAACAGCATCTGTAGTAGCGTTATTTCCAAAGAATCCAGCTTCAATAACAATACCGTCCATGTTTAATCCGTGAGCCGAGGGCAGAAAAGCATAGCCAATGACACCGCTTCCCATGCTTAAACTGGAAATTTCTTTGACCACCCAGATGTTCAGGTAGCAGGTCGGACTCCAGCGATTGATATCTTTTAATGCAATATCGTCCACCTCCATAATTTCATTGGTGAGCGGAGAACTGTTTCGTGTAATTCCGGTTGTGGCATTTCCGTTCGGATCCCGCTGAGCCAGACAAAATTGAATTTGATTGAACGGACTTGCTGCAAATTTGGCGTTGATATTAGAAATGGCATTTTGCACCTGCGCATCACTGATGTTTTCCGGTCCGGATTGATGAATGATGTGAACTACAACAGGAATGGTCTGCAGTGATTTGGGAGTTCCGTGAGAACCACCTTTATTTTTTAGCAGACTATTTTGAAATTTTTCTTCGTCCAGTTGATGTTGTCGTGACTGCAGCATTGGAATTGATCGATGAAGCAGATCTGTTGCACATCCATCAAAAACAGCTTTATATTCTATTTGTGAATAAGTGGAAAAACAGAATAGGCTTAGGAATAATCCCAATAAAATAGTTTTCATCAGTAAAGGTTCTATTTTACAGAACGTGCTTTTTATCAATTGGTTGGCTGAAAATTGAATAAATAAAGAAAAGATTAAAACAAACCACAATGGGTGAGATAAGCCCTGACTTTTACCTCAAGTGCTGTTGATACAAATTTCAAGATTATAAGATCGATTTCCTATATTTGCCCTGAACTAATTTAACATATATCATGAATCAAAATCTAAAACAAGTACTGTTTTGGTTGACATTGGTTTGGTCTCTTTCGACCAATGCTCAGCTACAAATTATTAACCTTTCAACAGGTTGGAATAATGGAATGACGAACACAAATATCGCTGAAGATACGTGGACAGTTACACTTCCGGATAATACCGTTGCTACACCAAGATCTTGTATTCTTACCAATGTATGGGAAGAAACCGGAATCAATCATTGGATCTCTCCATATGTAAGTAATACTGGCAGCGCATTGCCAAATGGTGCAGGAGGCACTTATACCTACAGAGCAAGTTTTAATGTGACGGCTGCCCGAATCGATTGTGCTACATTGTTAGTGACCGGTATGGGAGCTGATAATAGAATTACAGGAATGCAGATTAATGGAAATAACATTCCTTTAACTTTACCCAATACGGATCATTTTCAGCTAATTAACGAAAATGTGATGTTATTCCTTAACCCGGCAAATCTTGTTGTTGGGTTGAATACATTGACAATTACAGTTAATAATGTCATTATAATAACTCCAACAAACTTTACAGGATTGAATTTTTGCGGGGAATTGCATATTAACGACGGGAATTTCAATATTCATCCGGAAGTTACCGGTCCTACTGTTATTTGCCAGGGGAGTCCGTTAACGTTTGGGGGCACACTTGCAGCCGGAAGCAGTCCCTCAACTCATTATCTATGGAAAATTGTAGAATGTGACGCCGCAGGTAACCTGGTGGCGAATGGTTTATCATGGGAATCCTGGTATGTTGGTGTCCCGACAGGTAATTATACTTTTCCTTCCAATCTGAACCTGGTATGCGGTAAGTATTACATGGCCGTATTGGCTGGCGTGCGTCAAAGCGCCTGCTCCAACTGGGCTCAGGATCTCCATATCTTCAATTATGCCTGTAAACCAGGTGCAAATGCCGGAGCAGATAAAACCATTTGTCAAAGCGAATGTGTTAATATTGGTACTGCGATCGGTAGTAAGGGTGTTACTTACAGCTGGTCAGCTAATGGAGCAACGGTCGGAACAGGTGTTAATATTACGGTTTGTCCGGAAGTCACTACAACTTATACGGTCACTGCTACAAGTTCTACAACAGGCTGTACCTCTACAGATCAGGTGACCGTTACCGTGTTGCCAAACCAACCGCGCTTTAACATTAGTACAAACACTGCTAATAATGACTATTATACAGTTACAGGGA
Source organism: Flavobacteriales bacterium UBA7666 (assembly GCA_002483265.1). Taxonomy (GTDB): domain Bacteria; phylum Bacteroidota; class Bacteroidia; order Flavobacteriales_D; family Crocinitomicaceae; genus Fluviicola. The sequence continues at coordinate 12,126 of DLHO01000021.1, forward strand.
CACCTATCGTGATGAACGCAAACACAGTCTCCGGTTTCGGACAATATTGGTCAGTAGAGGAGTTGGATGCAAATAACAACAATCTGTTTAATATTCAGAATCCTACCGTTTGGTGGCCTTACCCTGCAAGTTGTACTTTTACCGGATTTGATGATTATTCACTGAACTATTCAGGGAATGTCAATACACTTCCGGGTTCACCTTCCGCAGGACGGTTTCTTTACAATCATACTTACCGTATTACACGGGCAACCTGGAATGACAACTGTGACTGGAACGCTTATGCTTACGTCTTAACAACCGTAAAAAGTGCAAACAGTGACGGATATCAAGTCATTGTACAAGAAACAAAAGCTCCGGGTTTCAGACCAATGTCACAGCTAGCAACAACAAACAACTGGAATGTTAGTCCGAACCCAAGTATTGGCGTTTTCAATATTTCTAGCGAATCTCAGGAAACCGAAAGAACAGTATTCGAAGTGTTTGATTTGTTTGGTAAAAAGATTGAAAGTAAGGTTATTGAAGCTGGAACAACATCATTGTCTCTTAACCTGAGTGACAATGCTAAAGGTGTTTACATTTTGAATATTACTACAAATGATGTAATTAGGACACATAAAATTACCCTTGAGTAATTAAATTTAAATGAAAAAGGCTGCCTGTTGGGGCAGCCTTTTCAATTTAGTTATTTATCAATCGAACCGGTAACCCGCTTCATGAATTCATTCAGTGCATCTTTCTGAGATTTTCCAGCCTTGATTTCCTTGTGAACTTCAAGAGCTCCGGAGAAATTGGAAAGCAGCTCTCCAATCACATCCAGTTCTTCATCTTTCAATCCGGGAGCATCAATCAAATGTTCCAGCGTATCAATCGTTTCGTTCACGTAGTCTTCATCATTTTCTTCGATGAAAGCTACCATATGTTTAATTACCGGCAACCGCATCTTTGATCTCTTGAATGATTTCCACTTTGTTTCCTTGAGCTTGTTTTACCAATTTTCCATCTACAAAGCCAGCAAAAGTAGGCAAGTTGGAAACATCTGCAAATTTGCGCGAATTTGGTAATTTCTCTGCATCCACATAATAGAACTCTATATCCGGATTTTCCTCTGCCATACGCTTAAACTTTGGCTTCGTGATTTTACAGTTACCACACCATGATGCTCCGTATTGAACCATCACTTTTTGATTGGTACTCAATAACTGCTCTAAATTATCTTCTGTTAACTCTGTAAACATGATTTCGTTCTTAGTTTTTGCTTAAATATTCTGCAGTACTTGTACGGTCAGCTTTCATCGCGTCTTTTCCTTCTTCCCAGTTTGCAGGACATACTTCACCATGTGTTTGAACATGTGTGTAAGCATCTACCAAACGGATGTACTCCTGAACGTTACGTCCTACAGGCATGTGGTTAATTGACTCGTGGAAAACAGTTCCTTCTTCGTCAATTAAATACGTTGCGCGGTAAGTAACATTGTCACCTGCTGAATCCTCATCATATGGATCGAAGTCCAAAATGTCTAATTCCTCTGCCAAACGACGCGTTGAATCTGCAATCAATGGAAACTTAACTCCCTCAATACCACCGTTGTCTTTTGCTGTGTTTAACCATGCAAAGTGAACTTCAGCTGTATCACAAGAAGCTCCGATAACCAAGGTGTTGCGTTTTGCAAAATCAGCAGATGCTTCCTGAAAAGCGTGAATTTCTGTCGGACAAACGAAAGTGAAATCTTTCGGGTACCAAAACAATAGGACTTTTTTCTTGTTTTCGATTGCATGTCTCAATACATCAATTTGGAAAGTATCTCCCATTTCATCCATTGCATTCACCAATACTGACGGGAATTTTTTACCTACTACACTCATTTTTTATTTGTTTTTATTTATTATTTCAATAGTATAAAAGAATTGAACATTTTCTTATGACATAAATCAGGTTCGAGAATTAAGTTTTTTCTTAGAATCCTGATGTCCAAATTATTTCCCCAGCCAGGCCGCGAACATCCAATTCGTTTTTTCCTTCTCGCGAACCAAGTCACTGATCATAGAATTTGTTCCTTCGTCTCCCAAATCAGCCGATTCGGATAAGATCTCACGCTCCAGTTTCAGGATTGCTTCCTGTGCACTCAGAATGTAAGTCATGCCTTCTTTTCCATCATGAATGGTCGCATTTTCTTGCAATGCACTGTTTTTTAAGTAATCCTCAAAGCGGTGAAGAGGAGTGATCCCAAGAGTTAGGATTCGTTCTGCTAAATCGTCAATAATGACCTGTGTGCGAGTATACAATTCTTCGTATTTCAAATGCAATTCAAAGAAGTTGTTTCCTTTTATATTCCAGTGAATCGCACGTAAATTTTGATAATGTACCTGATACGTTGCCAAAAGACGATTCATTTTATTAGTTAAATCTTGTTGTGAACTCATAGCTTTTTTAGATTTTATGAGACTCAAGGCCTAAGACGATAAACTCAAGACAAAATTGTCTAAAGCCTTTAGTCTCGTGTCTTTGGTCTTTTTCCATACTTCAAAGGTGCTCATTTTGTAAATATAAATGTTATTGATTAACTTTATAAATCCATAGAATTAATTTATAATGATTTCACCACAGCAAATTGCCTACATTCTTGCCGTTTATGAAACCGGTTCAATCAGCAGAGCCGCAGAACAATGTTTTGTTACTCAGCCCACACTTTCCATGCAATTAAAGAAAGCAGAAGAGTTACTTGGACATATCATCTTTCATCGGGATGCCAATTCCATGGAGCTGACCGATTTCGGAAAATCCTTGATTCCTCTTTTACAGCAGATACAGGGAGATTTTGGTGCAATTGACCGGATCAGTCAAATCCATTCCGGAACGTATAAAGAACGCTTGCGAATTGGTGTTATTCCTACTGTTGCAGCTTATTTGTTATTGGATAATTTTCAGGAATGGCAGACACTTCTTCCCAATACTCAGGTTTTCGTAGAAGAATTGAAAACGGAAGAGTTAATTGAAGCTTTGGATCAGCGAAAGGTTGATTTGGCAATTTTAGCCGGTCCTCTGAATCAAAATAATTACCGGATCACACCGCTATTTATGGAAGAAATTTTAGCATATGCTCCAAGTATTTCCGGGGAAATATTACTGGTAGATCAACTAAAGGATTTACAACCCTGGCTTTTAAATAAGGGAAATTGTCTGCGAACCCAAATGATGCAGTTTTGTGCTATTGATGATGATCTTCCTTCCAGTTGGAATTACCAGGGAGGAAATATGGATCTGTTGATGCGTATGGTTGACCAGCAAGGAGGATATACTTTGATCCCCGAATATTATCATCCATTTGTTTCTCAAACTACCGAATTCAAATCGATTCGTGATAATCAGGGTTCTTTCCCCGGAAGATCTATTATTGCTGTTAGTGCGTTTCGACATGCCAATTGGGATTCTATGGAGAAGATCATTCGATCCATTCAGCATAAATACGGAAAGCCGGTTTCGAAAGAACTGGAATTGTTGAGTTGGAAATAAGCGGGAATTATCAACGGAGTAATTATCAAGAATAAAATTTCCCTTGATAATTGGGGCATTTATAATTGATAATTCCCTCTTATCTTTGTACTTCAACTTCAATACCGAATGATCAAAATCCTTTTTCCCATTTTAGTCGGTTTATTCCTAAGTACACAAGCTTATTCTCAACTTACATCTGAAAACTACTGGCAGTTGAAATCGGAACTTGCGGGATTGATTAATAAACTTCGCGCTGAAAAACAACTAAAACCTTTAGCTTTTGATTACACGCTTGAACAAGCGGCTGTGATGCACAGTGAATTTATGGCTTTGAATCGTGTTTTGCAGCATGAAGAGGTCGACCCTAAAAAGTTGTCACCAAGAGCCAGAGTGAATTTTTGTGGAGGAAGGGATTTTGAGATAGTCGGTGAAAATGTGGTTCAATCATCCACACAAACATTTCCATTAGTAAAGGAAAGTATTTCAAAACTGGCAAAAGAACTTTTTGAAGCATGGAAGAAATCGCCGGGACATTATGCCAATATGATTAATAAAAGTTACGAGTTGGCTGATTTGGCTTTTTCAGTGGACCAAACGAATAATATAGTCTATGCGACACATGTATTCGGAAAGAAAGGAACAGTTATTCCCAATCAGCTGTCAAAAAATGGTTTTGGTTTGAAACTGGCAGATCCCAAGTGTGCAGATAAATTTGAAAGCTATTTGAATTTGGTCTATAATCTGGGAAACTGCATTACGATTTTGAATAATAGGGAAGTATGGCTGGAAGTCTCAGATAAGCAGATGTTCAATACTATTTTTTCAAATCCGAAAGATGGTTTGGCTATTGATCTAATCGATTGGAATCAGTTAAAATGTGGTAAAGAAAATGAATTAGACATGTCTCCGATATATGATGGTGTTCTAATGAAGCCCATGTATAGAGATGAACTTTCGAAAGCGAACATTGCGGAAAGTGATTATCGGGTGATCATAAAATTGGCAGACATTCCTGTTGAAATGCAGACAAGTAAACTGGAACCTTCTATTTTATTATTGAAAGATGGTAACGTTTGCATGTATCTGACACCTTTGGAGCAGGAAAAAGGACAGTACAAATTAGTTCCTGCTAAACCAAAGTTATTGGATCCTGAGAACACCACATTAGAGCCGCATGGAATTGTGAAATCTGTTACGCTCGACTATGATTTTGCACCAAGAGATTCCGTTCCTAAGTCTTATCCTGATTTATCTGCAATCGGGAAAAAAGTTCATTCCGTTTACATTCAATCATACTCTTCTGTAGATGGTGACTCTTTGTCGAATGCCTATTATCACTACATGCGAGCAAAGAAAATCAAAGAACATATTAAGAATAAATTGCGTTTGAGTGAATCCATTATCCAAATGGATTATCAGGAAAACTGGGAATTAATGGATTACCAGATGAGATATTATTTGTTGGATGATTTGCTGGAAATGAAACACAATGAGATTCGCATAAAGTATAAGAACCATCCTGAAATCCCGTGGCAGAAACTCTTTTCCAAGCAGCGAAGATCCTGTGCAACGATCAATTTTGAGGCAGATTTGGCACCGGGTACTCCATTGAATGTGCTGGCTGAAACCAACCTGAGGACAGCTTTGATTAATAAGGATTGGAATTTGGCCAATAAAGCAATGGCAATTCTTTACAAGAATGGCAAAGTTCCGGGCTTTATTTTTGAAATTCCGTTTTATGATATCTTAAAAGACACACCTGAACTGACTCAAAATGTCGCTGCTTTGTTTACGTTATTACCTGAACCAAACCGGCAGGAAGTGAATCTTTTTTTGATGGCCTGTTTAAAAAGAACTCCAACATTGACAAATGATGCAAGAGAGAATCTGCTTATTTTGTATGCGCTCATCTCATTTGAAAAATTACAGATTTGGGATTTACCTGCTCAGCAGCTTGCAAAGATCATTGAACCGAAGAAAGTGCATGCAATGACTCAGAATAGAACTTTTAGCCCGGAAGCCACTGTGAATATGCATTTAACTTTCATCAACTATTTTGGACAAATCAATGATTCTAAAAACATCTCAAAATCATTCGACTACATTGCTGATTATTTTGAGAAAAAGGTTTTGAGCCAGGATGACAATGTTAAGCTCGTTCGATTCTTTAATAATTGGAGTATGTACCATTTAACGATTGAGCGATTGAAACCCTTATTCAAAGAAAAGAAATTGAATAAAGAAGCATTGTTTATTTTGGCCAAAGCATGTGCCTTTTACAAGGCCGGATCAGATGAAAGCTTCACGTTTGAAGTGATCAAATCGACAGTGGTATACAAAAAGGAATTCTGTGGTTGGATATATTCTAACTTTCAGTTGTTGCGGAATGAAGAACTGAAAAAACTCTATTGCAAAACTTGCGGATCATGATGTTTTAATGTCCTTTTAAATTCTCAATTTTACATTTTCAATTTTAGTTATGGCACTTATAAAATCATGCAGAGGAATCGAACCTCAATTCGGAGAAGATATTTTCTTAGCGGAAAATGCAACAGTAGTTGGTGATGTAGTAATGGGAGATCGTTGTTCCGTTTGGTTCAATGCGGTTATCCGCGGAGATGTGAATTCCATTCGCATGGGAAATCAGGTGAATGTGCAGGATGGAGCAGTAATCCATTGTACGTACGAGAAAACCAAAACAACGTTGGGAAATAACGTATCGATCGGACACAACGCCTTAGTGCATGGTTGTACGGTGGAAGACAATGTACTGATCGGAATGGGGGCGATTGTTATGGACAATTGTTACATTGAATCTAATTGTATCATAGCCGCTGGAGCAGTTCTTTTAGAGAACACCCGTGTAGAAGCATGGAGCGTTTATGCAGGGATTCCGGCAAAGAAAGTAAAAACCTTATCTCCGGAACTATTCGAAGGAGAAGTACAGCGCATTGCGAATAATTATGTGATGTATTCGGGATGGTTCAAGTAGAAAGTTCAAATGTTCAAAGAGTTCCACTTTTTAAACTCTTTGAACATTTAAACATGACCTCGTCATATAGAAAGAAGCTGCTTTAAATCTTTTGATGTTTTCACTTGATCCGTGATGTCTTCCATTATGAATTCGGGTTCATTTGAATTCAGATCCATGCGTTTGTCTTTTTCCGATTTGATCAGATACGTTTTACCGTCTTTAGTGAAAAGTAAGAACACATTTTCACCTTGTGAATTACAAGTGATTTCTTTAGGGGGGAAAGTAAAAGACGCATTGATCGCTTTATCGATCAGGCAAACAAATGATTGATCCTTAATCTGTTTTTTTGTTGAAGCATCGAGGAATTTGGGAGAAATACTGATTTTATTCGCTACACGATAAATCTGATCACAATTATAGACTCCGAAATTGGAAGAGATCAATCCGTTAACTATGTTGGAATACTGAGGATTATCCGGGTACTCTGTATCAGGTGCAATTCCTCTTGTCAGTTGTAATTCAGATCTGGATACTCCTACAGGAACAACTCCTGTTGATTGTGAGATTTGAGAACTTCCTGGTTCTGCAAATAAGTCACTTCTCAATAGCGTCCACTGCCCCGAATTATCGTCCATCTCATAGAAATTGATGTCTGTTTCATTTTTAGTACAATTGAAATCAACAATTATATCTTTTTGAAGTTTGAGCTGTTTTCCATCCTTTGTACCACGTATTTCATACATTCCGGCAGAGTTAAACTGATAATCGCCGGTTTTGTCATGATAAGTCATAGGAATTCCTGAAAAAGCCATTTCAGCAGGGTCGCGATATTCGCGATAACTAATGGTGTAATTTCCAATCACTTTTTTTCCATCTTCATAAACGACAGCATCTAGGGGAATGTTGATCAAAGTCCCGCTTGGATGTGAGAAATCTCCTCCAACTGAATTGTCCACAGTGAACATACTTGTCGGATTTGATTTGTCTTCCCTTGAAATGCGTGTGAAAATGGCTTTAACAGATTCCCCATCGGTGTAAATCCGGAGGCCATGAAAATAATTCGCTGCTTCGGCACTTGATTTGGCTCCCGTTTGTTCTATCCAAACAATTTCCGGATGATCATTTTTCAGTCTGGGAAGCAATTGATTTAGTCGATACATGCGGTCTTCGTTCAATTGAACCTGGTCTAAATTTTCATTTTCCTTAAAACGGGTATAGATTAATTCAACACGCTTAATCTTTTTTGATTGAAGTTTGTTCAATGATTTAGACTCAAGAATAGTTTCATGAGAGAAAGAGCTTGGAATTTCGACACAATTTCTTTCTTTGGGAACAACTTTTTCGATTTCCAGTTGTTTGTGATCGGTTTGTGACCAAGATGGCAAGCTGATCACAATAAGCATCGAAAGTAAGGTAAGTTTCATAGATCTTTTTTAGGTTTTATACTATAACCTGGAAAATGAAAAAAGGTTAACGATAAAAAACAAAAATGCATCCGTCAACTGACGGATGCATTTTGTTTGGGTTTTAGATTTGGGCAGGTAGATAAAAAACTAAACTAAAAACTACGAAGTATGGATTATATATCAGTTAATGTCCGGAATTCAAGAAGGTAAACAAGAATTTTAAAAAAAAATGAAGACGAAGGATAGTTTCTTTGAAACGTTATCCAAGTATAAACTGATTTTTATCAGAAAATAACTCTCAAAAGAGCATTACTTTTGGATTATGAAAGAAATAGAATCAATCGGAGATGTGGAATTATTGGTGGATACGTTTTATCAAAAACTGGTGAAGGATGACTTAGTCTCCCATTTTTTTGCAGAGCTCAATCTAAAAGAACATTTACCGAGAGTGGTTCAGTTTTGGAGCTTTATTTTACTGGATGAAGCAGGATATAGTGCCAATATGATGGAAAAACATGCGAGATTGGATCTGAACGAAGAATCCTTTGATCGCTGGTTAAAATTGTTCCATGAAACGGTTGATCAGTTTTTTGTCGGGGAAAAAGCAGACTTAGCGAAACAACGGTCGACTTTGATTGCCTGGACCATGAAAACGAAATTTATTAAATAATTCCGAATGCCTAGTTCCGAATTCCGAATGATTTGAACTTTTAAATTCTTTGAGCTAAAGGTGACTGAGCGGAGTCGAAGTCACATTTTCAATTTTCAATTATCTTAACAGCGTTACGTGCCCTGTAATCACTTCCGCGTTCGCATAAGGAGCGCAGGAAACATAACGGATTACATAACTGTAGATGTCGTCTTTACAAGGAAGACCGGTAAATGTTCCGTCCCAACGTTCCTCATAGTTCGTAGAACGATAAACCTCTTCTCCCCAACGATTGAAAATCTTCATGTCCCATTCAACAGGTTCCAATCCTAATTTCGGATAGAAATCGTTGTTGAACTCATTTCCATCAGGGGTAAACGTATTTGGAACATAGACCATGAACGGTTCTATTGCAATACTTTGAAAAGTCGTATCGCTGCAGCCAAATTGATTGAATACGATTTGCTTCGGATAATGCATTCCATCTGAATAATACGTATGTGACGGATTTGGATCAGTGCTCCCGGAACCAAACTCATTGAAGAAGTAACTGATGTGGGTTGCACCTTGAGATAAGTCTGTAAACTGAACTTCCGAATCACAAATAGTCGTTTCCGTTTTATCTACTGAAAAACCGGCAATCGGTTTCGGATGGATTGTAATTAAATCTTGCTGTAGCAAAGTAAATGTATCAATACAACCAATTGTAGAAATAACGGTCAGCTCAACGGAATACGTTCCTGCTGTTTGATAAATGTGAAGCGGATTTTCTTGTGTACTTGCTCCTCCATCTCCGAAATTCCAATAGTAAAGCAATGGAGCTTCATACTGACTCAGATTGATGAATTGTGCCGGATATGGCTCGCATTTTATTTCATTACTAATGGTAAATCCAACTGTTGGAACTGAGAAAATAAAGACACTCGACTGAGCGCTTTCCGAACAATTTAAAAAGCTTGCAGTCAATGTCACCGGATAAATTCCGGAGTTGTCATAGACCACATTGTTCACATTCAAACTCGTTGAAGTCGATGGATTTGCATGGCTTCCAAAATCCCAAGAATAGGTTGTAATGGAAGGGCCGCTAACATTTCCTACGAAGTTAAAACTGTTCGTAGTTACACAAAGTGAATCATTGTGCGTAAAAGCAACACTCAATGGTTCGTAGATCGTAATATTTTGGATCATAGTATCCGTACAATTCGGACCGCTGCTTGCAATCAATGTAATCGGATAAGTTCCTTCTGCAGGGAAAGTATAAGTAGGGGAAACCGCCGTACTTACATCCGTTGTAATTCCCGGAACCCCAAAATCCCAGGAGTAATTTGTCGATCCGGATGAATTGTTGGCAAATGTCTGCGTATATCCGATACACTCGTGGTTTGTTTGGAAACCTACTTGTGGATCCGGTTTGTCAAAGAAGAAAATTGGTTTTGAAATGGTATCCGCACAAACATTATACGTTCCAATAAGTGTCACCACATTGCCTGTTGATGAACTGAAGGCAACATTACTTACGTTTGCTGCAGTCGAAGTTGTAGGAGTGGCATTCGCACCAAAATTCCAATTGAACTGTGTCGTTGGCGGGCCGTTGATGATCTGACTTTGGAAATCCAATGTGTTATCAATAAAACAAGTAGAATCAATAAAATTGAAATCAACCTGAAATGGATTTTCCAGAACCAGATCAATGTAAGCAGTATCTGTACATGGCCATCCCGGATTTGCAACAAGCATCACATGATAAGTTCCCGGTTGAGGATAAGTATAAGTTGGTTCAAAAGCAGTACTGTTGTCAGTTGTAAGAGTTGTTACTCCGAAATCCCAATAATAGCTGGATGCCCCGAAACTTTGATTGTCAAATGTGAAACTAAGTCCCTGACAGTAAGAAATAAATCCGGGAGTGTCTTCCTGTTCCGTTACAACAGCTGAAAGCTGCACATTACAGTTTACAACACGGAAGAGAAAATCACGGGTTACATAACTGATTATAACTCCGTTTCTCCATTCGTTTACACGAATTCCAACGACATACAATCCCAGGTTATTTGCATCTACAAATAATTGCCCCGTTATGGGATTAATGGTGGTTGTAGATCCCGGACCAAGTGGAACCGCCTGACTGAATGATCCGCCCCAGGTTACATTTGGATAGGGTGGATTCGGAATTGGGTTTGGAGCCGGATTCATTGAATTGGCACCGGCATGCGGAGTAACTAATTCGTAAGACAAACTATCTCCATCCGGATCGGTTGCGCTGTGATCGAAGTTCAGGTTTTCGTTATTACAAATTACCAAAGGTGGATAATTCACAAAGCGAGCAGAACTATTGATATATTGATTTTGACCTCCCGGAGGAATGATGGCTTTGATTGTCAGACCAGTATCATCCGGACTAACCAGATTGGTAATATTCGGACCTCTGCAACAGCGTTGATAAGCAACAATATATCCACTTACTGATGGAGGTAAATTTAAAATAACAGTATAGATTGCTCTTTCCGTACAAATACCGCTTGGGGCAGTAATACAAGGGTTGTTGAATATAATCGGAAGTACGGTACTTCCCGGAAAACTTACGTTCTCATCAGAAATCCGAATTCCGGTACCCGTAAAAACACTTAAAGGCATGGGGGAATCGTAAGATGCTCCGGTTGAAGCGCAATCACGGTAAAGTGCAATGTAGAATTTGTAATTGTTTCCTCCAAGATAATCATACCAAATCTCACCTCCCACGATGTGTGATGCCTGAGAGGGAATGGCCCAAAGCAGTAAGAATAACAGTATGAGGTTTTTACGCATAAATGGAGAAAAGCATTATAAAATTCAGTAATTTTTTCTTAATCTTTTAAAGTTTCAGCTACTATTGATTAAACGGTCTAATTTTCAATGTTAACGGAGAAAATATTCAATAAGTTTCATGCTATTTAAAATATAGTTCCGTAATTGGTAACATGAAATTTAGATTTTGGTTGCTTTTTTTGTTGGTGAACTTTAAGCTTTCTGCTCAAAGAGGCTTAATTCAGTACTCCAAAGAAAACGGATTGATCTCTAATGAAATCAGAGATGTTGTTTATGACCAAAAAGGTTTTATCTGGTTGGCAACCCCAAAAGGAATCGAACGCTTTGACGGACAACGGTTCATTCACTTCAAACACGATCCGATAGATTCGCTCTCTATTGCTTCCAATGATATTCAGGGTTTGGTTTTTGACGGCGATAAGACAATCTGGGCATTTACTTATAACAAAGGCTTGATTGCAATTCAAACGGAAACTTTCGATATCTCCAATTACAGTAAACAGAATATCCCTTCTTTCGGAAGCAATCGGATCAATACCCTTGCTGTTCAAAACAGTATTATTTGGTACACTTCTGTTGAAGGAAGATTATATTCATTTAATCCGAAAAGTAAAAGAACCATTCAGTTTTCATTGAATAGATTTGATTCGAAGGTTTCCAGTTTAAATGCTGTTTTGATCGATGAGTTGGATCCGAATAAGCTTTGGATCATGGCTTCCAATGGGTTGTATCGATTTGGTGTTCAGGATCGGGGAGGGGTTCAGTTCAAATTTAAAAGGTCAACGGATGTAAATCCGCAAGCTTTCTCCAATTACAGAAATGATATGTCTTGCGCCATTCAGGATAGTAAGGGGAATTTATTCATTGGATTAAGAAGGGGCGGGTTGCTTTATTTTGATCAATATCAAGGGCTGTTTAAGTCATTTCCTGTTTCAGTGGAGGATTTAAAATACCAGGAAATTTCTTCCATTCAATGGCGCGATTCCCGATACTTGTACCTCTGCTTTTTGAATAAAGAAATCCTGTTGTTCGATACCAAAAAGAAGGAATATGTGCGTTACGAAGAATCAGAGCGAAGCGCAGTAATGCCTTCTCAAATCACCAAATTTGGCTCACAATTAGCAATTGGAAGTTCCAATTCAGGGCTTTTTGTTCATGATGAGTCTTTGATTTATGGAACGAAGATCAAAACCGATTTGCAATTGCATGCAGTAAGGTATTCCTTAGATAGAAAAAGTGCCTATCAATTGCTGGGTGGTACAAATACTGCTTTAAAGCGAATTCTGGGAAAAGGTCCGGAAATCATTCCATTGGATGGACTAGTAGATGCTAAATCGTTCTATTATTTAAGGAATGGAAGCATGTTGGTTGTTGGAGCGAATGGACTGATCCTGATCGATAAAAATTATAGAACCAGTAAAAAAGTGCTTCATTCCAATCATCGATCAATTGACAAGCGCTTTCAGAATTCATTATTGGTTGGAGATTCTTTATTGTTTGTTGGAACACTTGAAGCAAGTTTACTTTGCTTTAAACTTTCCGATTTTTCTTCAAAAAAGATTTATTCTATTTCCAAAGAAACAAAATTAGATGAAACGCGTGAGCATTTTCCATTAGCAATGGTTTACTTTGATGGAGCTGTTTATTTCTCGGAAAATGAGCATTTATTTCGTTATCAGATCCATTCGAAACAAACTGAAAAGGTCAAACTCTTCAATCACGAGAATACAGATCAAATCACCTGTCTGGCAATTAGTGCGAAACAAAAATTGTGGATTGGCACCAGAGCAAGCGGTGTTTGGAGCTACGATCTGAGAACCAAAAAATTGATCAATGAATTTACCTCCTTTAACGGATTGCAAAATGATGAGGTGAATCAATTGACTTTGGATTCGAAAGAAAGACTATGGATTTTGAATCCATCCTGCATTGCTATTATTAATACAGTCTCAAAGAAAGTTCAAAGTCTTGAAAAGCGAAACGGAATAAATGATGTGTTTGGAATTAATATGACACCCGATTCTATTTATTTCCTTCAACGGAATTCCTACATCATTGGGGATGCTTCTAAGAGTTTGCCCATCCGGAAAAAGGCAATTCCCTATGTTCTTCAAATTAGGGATATGAACGGCATGAGCAGGTTTTCTATAGACAAGTTCAAATACAATTATGATGAGAATAACCTTGTTTTTGAATTCGGGGTTCAGGATTTTTCAAATGCAGAGAACAATTTGGTGAGTTATCGTTTACTCGGATTGGATAACAAATGGATCAATGGAAATCAGAAGAATGAAGCCTTGTACCACAATCTTCCGAGTGGAAAATATATTTTTCAGGTACAGGTTGTAGAAGGCGATGAATCCATGATTACCTCCTACTCATTCAAAATTATACGACCTTTTTGGCGACGTTGGTGGTTCATTACGCTTGCTTCTTTGGCTATTGCTTTTAGTATTTGGTTTTTTATGCGTTCACGGATCAGACGAATTCAAAGCACCGAACAAATGAAAGCAGAATTCAGTTTGCAGATTAATGAGTTGGAGTCTAAAGCCTTAAGAGCTCAGATGAATCCCCATTTTCTATTCAATAGTTTGAATTCAATTCGTTTGTTCATTCTCAAGGATGAAGTGGATAATGCCGCAGATTACATTGCCAAGTTCTCCAAACTTTTGCGCATGATCCTGAATTATTCCCGCCAGGATATGATCACTGTCTACGATGAAATCCAATCCTTGAAATTATACCTGGAATTTGAGCGTTTGCGCTTTGATCAGGATTTTGATTTCGACTTGCAGATTGATGGACAGGAAGTTCTTGATTGTCAGATTCCGCCCATGATCATTCAACCCTTTATTGAAAATGCAATCTGGCATGGTTTAATGCCACGAACCGAAGCAGGAGGGAAGATTCGTGTTTCATTTCAAAAACAGCTCAGCGGATTGTATGTGATGGTTCAGGATAATGGAATCGGAAGAGAAAAAGCAAAAGAGAACAATCGGAAACGTTCCTTAAAAGAGGGTAGTGTTGGTCTTCAAATTACGAAAGATCGATTGCGCTCACTCACTTTGCGGACGAAAAGACAGAACGAATTTGAAATTGAAGATTTAATTGACGAAAATGGTCTGTCAATCGGAACTTTAGTTACCTTGTACTTTGAAACACCAAATTAGATTATGAAATTACGTGCAATTATTGTTGATGATGAAAGGCACAGTTTAGAAACTACTGCTATCTTAATTCGAAAGTTTTGCCCTGATGTAGAGGTTGTTGCAGAATTGCAAAGTCCAATCGACGCAGTCGAAATTATTAATACGCAAGAGCCCGATTTACTCTTTCTTGATATATCAATGCCAAAGATGAATGGTTTTGAGTTATTGAACGTATTGACTTATAAAGAAGCCGATGTGATTTTCACTACAGCTTACGATGAATATGCCTTAGAAGGCTTTAAACAAGGAGCTGTACATTATTTGGTAAAACCCATTGATGCGGAAGACCTGGTAGAAAGTGTTCAACGTGTTAAAAAGAAACGCTCAGAAGGAAAATCTTCCGGAATCAACGGAATGGGTCTAAAACCAAAAATTCCGATCTCGTCATTGAATGGGGTAGAGTTGATTGAGGTAGATCAGATCATTCGTTGTGAATCCGATGGAAATTACACCACAATCGTATTGCATCAGCGCAAAATCACCGTTTCGAAAACACTGAAGGAAATCGAAAAACAGCTGGTAGACTTTCCATTCTTTTTCAGATTGCACAATTCCCATTTGGTGAACCTGAATCAGGTGGTGAAGTACATTCGTGGAGAAGGTGGCTCTGTAATCTTATCCAATCAGGAAGAAATCGGAGTTTCCAGAAGTAAGAAAATGGAACTTCTCGAAGTTTTAGGAATCAACTAAGTAAGGAGATTACACACTGAAATCTAAAATCCACATGTTTTAGGCAGGTATTTCTATGCCTTTAATTACATTTGATTCGTTAAAACCAGATTATGAAAACTCTTCTACTTGTGCTATTGGTATCATGCTTATCTTCAGTCGCTTTCGGGCAGGCAGGTTTGGTTAAAGCTATTGGAAACACAGCCAAAGAAAAGGCGAATGCTCAGGATTTTAATACTACCCGTAATAATAAAGAACGAGGGAACCTGATGGACGACAAGAAATCCAAAGATTCTTCTCCGGCTCCCGCTTCGGCACCTGCACCGGCATCTTCTGAACAGGCAGCACCTGTTGAGACTGAAGCTTCAGGAGAGTATCAAGCATCTTATACGTTTACAAGCAGCGTGACTTATAAAATCGAAAGCGCGAAAAAACCGGGTGAATCTCAGAGTATCAATTACAATTTCGGAGATCAGGTCATTAAGATGGAGGCAAATCAAGAGATGTCTTCCATTATTGATTCGAAGAACGGAGTGATGATCATGCTGAATAACAAAGATAAAACGGCGATGGTTATGTCTACCAAAGCAATGGAAGCTGCCATGAAACAGCAGCAAATGAGCCAGGGAGAAAAACCGGCAGCTAAAATCACCAAGACCGGAAGAACCAAAACTATTTTGGGTTATAAATGCGAAGAAATGCTCATTGAATCCGATAAGAAAACGGAAGTTTGGATTACGAAGGATGCTGGAATTGATGTAAGTAACACATTTGCTAATATGAATAAAACATCTGCTTCTCAAATTCCGAATGAAGCCTTCACCGAAGGAGGAATGTTGATGGAGATGAATGGATACGATGCAGCCGGAAAAGTAGAAATGCACATGGTAATGACCGCGCTTTCAAAAGAAAGCAAAACAGTCAATATCGGAGCTTACAAGATTACTAAGCTATAGGAAAATCTTTCGGATCCGGATAAATATAATGGTATCCGAGTTCCAGAGAATAACTATTCGAAATAATACGTTCAGAGCGTGTTTTGTCTTCAAATAATGGAGGTTCAATTCCAAGTTTAGAAGCCATTTCAGTATAAAATTGTCCTTTAAGCGGGTGTTCGGTCGAGCATCCGTTTATTGTTTTATTCCACAATTTATTCTGGATCACATACTCGATCAAACCAATTGCGTCTTCCTGGTGGATCAAATTTACACGATCCATTGCCTGATAGGTTTTTCCGAATTTTGCCATCGCAGTTACCGGATATCTTTTTGTCCCAACCAATCCACTGAGACGAAGAACAGTTAATCGGTCTCTAAGCATCGAACTAATAGCCAATTCTGCGTAACCGATTGCATTTGTCTTAATGGAACCTGCCGGATAATCAGATTCGTTGAAATTGCCGTTCCGTTCAGGATAAACACTGGTAGAACTGATCTGAATGACTTTACAGGATGGGGAGATTAGATCGAGTATACGGACACAATCTCTTGCATATGCTTTTTCCTCTGTTTTTGAAGGTGTAAAAGCTAAAATAAGGACATCCAAATCGCTGAAATAGGCAGCACTCGATTGTTTTTTGAGCAATGGATCGAATAAAACATGCGAAAAACTTTCATGGGAAAGCCCAATAGAGCGTGATCGCGTAGTTCCAATTACTTGAAATCCTTTGTTTAATAGTGATTTAGCGAGTGGAAGTCCGAGCCATCCCAATCCGATTATTCCGATCTTCATGAGATAAATGTACACTATTTCCGGTTTCTTAGGTAAATAGAGAGAAAGATTATGGTAATTGAGAAAGCGTATCAAGTAAAAAGACTATGTGGCCTATGTATCTATGTGGTTTATTATTCAACCACAGTAGTTCACATAGAACACATAGTTCAGTATTTATGAATGATTAGTTAGTTCTCTTTGATCCACGTGTTTTTTATCGTGTGTCGCACCAAATAGTATTTACTGTCTCTCCAATAAAAGAAACAAACACAATTATTCACTCCGTCAATGATCATTTCGTATTCGTTCCCAACATCACTTTTGATAGTCATGGTGTATTTTACTTCCTCTTCGTTATAGTCATACTTCGTAATGAAGTAATCGGAAGAAATACTAGCTGTTGTGTGATGAAAAGTCGTCAGCTCCTTGTTGAATTCGAACAAAGTTCCGGCTTCATCTGTAGACGAGATATCCCACTGAGAAGTTCCTTCGTTCCAAACCCCATCCTGACGATAGTTCGTGGAAATATTTAACTGAGCAAAAGAGGTGATTGAGGTGAAAAGTAGGCTGATGATTAAAAGTAACTGTTTCATGGCGTAATAATTTAGTAGAACAAAGTAACAATAGAAAATCAGTACCCGCAATAATGCATTTGTCGTATTCTGCTCACTTCGAGTAGTTTGTTCCCACGGATGTGTAGTTGGTGTTTTTATCTCCCGCAGACGAGCACGGAAGAACAAGATAAAATAATTTGTACCCCTCCAAAATAATGTAATTAACCACTACGGACATGTTAAGAAAAAGAGCTGCACCGAAGGTGTAGATTGAATCTTAAGAAGAACCTCTGTGTTCCTCCGTGCTCGTCAGTGGGAAATCACTCAAAAAATGATCTGCATCAGCTTTATCAGCCTCTTTTATGCCTAATTTTGATCCACAAAAACCAACTATGTTTTCAAAAGCTTTTATACGATTAAACTGGATCACGCTGGTATTTATCTTTTTGGTAATTATTGCAGGAAGCGTTGTTCGTACTTCAGGAAGTGGAATGGGCTGTCCGGATTGGCCAAAGTGTTTTGGCACCTGGGTTCCTCCAACTAGTGAAGCGCAATTACCGAAAGATTACCGGGAAGTTTATGGCGAAAAGCGGGTAGCAAAAGTAGAAAAGTTTGCAAAGTTCCTTTCGGCTCTTGGAATGAAGGAAACAGCTGAAAAGATCAAGAAAGACCCCAGAACGTACGAAGAAGAACCTTTCAATGCACAAAGAACCTGGACAGAATACGGAAATCGACTGGTGGGATTCCTTGCAGGAAACGGTGTTTTGATCATTTTCCTTTGGGGATTTTGGAAATACCGAAAAGACCGTCGCTTGGTTTGGCTTTCATTGATCAACCTGATCGCAATTGGTTTAAACGGATGGTTTGGTTCCATTGTTGTGGCTACAAACCTGGTTCCATGGACTATTACAGTTCACATGTTCCTGGCACTTTTGGTTGTTTGTTTGCAATTACTGCTTATTCGAAGAATCAGTCCGGTACAGCAGAAGACCTTGAATTTGCCGGTTGCCATGAAATGGTTGATCGGAATTATTTTAGTAATTACAGCATATCAAATGTTCTTGGGAACACAAGTACGTGAATACATTGATCAATTGACGCAGCAAGGTTTGGGAAGAAATTCCTGGACAAGTCAGTTTGGTTGGGCGTTTTTCATTCACCGTTCCTTCTCTTGGGCCGTTTTGGTATTGATGATCTTATTGGTCTTCCTGAATTACAAAACCGACAAAGTAAAATCCGTTTACTGGGCCTTTTTGGTCTTGGTCATTGAATTGGTAGGTGGCGTTTTACTAGCTTATGCAGACATGCCCGGATTCGTACAAGTGTCTCATTTATTGTGTGCTGTAGTTTTATTCGGAATCCTATTCCTGCAATTTATCCGTTTAAAACCTCTGTCAAAGCCACTTTCAAAGAACAGTATCCGCGGATAATTTTTTTAACAGCGGGTTCATTTTCGATTTGAAATTCGATAGAAGTGCTATATTTGCACCCATCAAGTTGGAATTTTCCTGATTGATGAAAAGAATAGAAAGTTTGTGAAGTGCCTTGTTTTTTTATCTCTTCAGATGAAATCTCGGTCTTCGAAAGCGAAGATTTCTCTGGTCCTATAGCTCAGTTGGTTAGAGCAACAGACTCATAATCTGTGGGTCCACAGTTCGAGCCTGTGTGGGACCACCAAACAACATCGAGAAAGCCGCAGTATCATTGATTCTGCGGCTTTTTGTATTTTGCTTGGGTAAGAATTTTATTTTGATCGCTGATTTAATATCATTCTAGTTCATTGGATTTAATTTTGAATCTTCTTTACCCCTTGATATTGTATTTGGAATAAAGCATATAATTTTTAGTGAATAGATTATCAAATTTATTAAATTAGAAGTCAATTATTTAAACCGCTATATGACACTTGTACTTTCATGGATTCGTAAGGTAGGTGGAGTTGAAGAATTATGCATTGCTTCAGATAGCCGTGTTACAAGTGGGCAAGCATGGGATTGCTGTCCCAAAATAAAAATGCTTAACCGAGGAGATTGTGCTTTGGCATTCGCCGGAGATACAGCTTATGCTTATCCAATGTTGGAACAATGCTCAAATGCCGTTAATATTCATCCAAAATCATCATCTAGAGCAACAGATATAACCGATTTGAGCGGACATTTAGTACGAGTGATTTCAAATATGAGAGAATATCTGCATGATAGCATTCAGCCAGGAAAGAAATTTGCTCCAGAGTCACCTAAAACGCAATATATATTTGCTGGATTCTCATGGAAGTTGAATGAATTCAAAATTTGGCAAATGGAATATAACGAAAAGAAAAATATCTTTATAAGACACGAACCTAAGACACTAATGCTTAATGTTCTTGGAGTGCTAGCTGACGTGAGTAATAACAAATCTTTTCCAGAAGGTCCATTAACGGAAAATAAAATCAGACGACGAATTTTTCTTCTGATGGAGAAGAAAGGGAAAAAGGCTGGTGACTTTTTTGATATGGAACCATTTGAAGTTCTAACGGATATGATTCGTAATGATGATGATTGGGCTATCGGCGGCACTCCTCAATTAGTCAAAGTCTATAAACATATGAACTCAATGCCTTATGGAATTTATTGGCCTGACAAATTATCTAATCAAATTACCTTATTAGGTCGACCTTTAATGGATTATGAACAGATGAGATATCCAATATTAGATCCAGACACACTTTTAAAAAGTTATATGAAAGTAAATAATGAAGAAGATTTTACATTCGTTCATGATGATGGAACTTTCAATAAATACAGAGAAATTAAAGATATAGGGGCTACAGAAAATTCTTCAAATCCTCCACCAAAAGGTTAGACATTTCCCTAATTAGTATCACACAAAAGAAAAAGAGCATTTTGCGTAAATTGGATGCTTTTTGCTTTTTCAGTGTGTGCATAAGGACTGAATGTGGGGTTGTAGTTAGAAGCACGATTTAAGTCTTCCTCTTCGCAGAGAAGAGCGAGCATTGCTCGTGAAGAGGGAGAGGACCAACTCGAATCTTCTGTATCTACCGATTTCATTCAGTTTTATTCTTTAAATTCACAAGCAGCTCACGCATAACAAGCCATATACAATCAAAATAAGTGAGTAATAACGCTAAGACAACATTCTGATGAACAAGATATTTTTCGGGTTTTTAATTCTCATCTCATTAACAAGTTATGGGCAAAAAAATCAAACAGTCATTACGGATGACATTCTAAATTTTTGGAAGGCATATGACCAGGTTCTGATGTGCACAGATAGTAGTAGGCAGGTTGAAATAATACAAAAACAATACATTGACAAGGGAACAGAAGGGTTAAAGGGAATCATTCAAGTACGGTATTATACTGCTGCCGAATACATTCAAGCCATCAGAAAATATCCCGTGTTTTGGAATTCTGTTAGAAAAAACACCTTAAAAGCAGCTTTTTATGCACGGGAAATCGAGAAGGGAATTAACCAGTTGCGAAAAATTTATCCGGATCTGAAACCCGCAAAAATCTATTTTACAATTGGCGCATTAAGAACAAATGGAACAACACTTGATGACAAAGTGTTGATCGGTAGTGAACTATCCATGGCCGATAACCAAACAGTAACAAGTGAATTCGGACCAAATTTATCTCACCTTCCTTCCTATTTCTCTACCAATCCGATTAAGAATCTCACTTTTTTAAATGTTCATGAGTACATTCATACGCAGCAAAAGACCACGGTGGGCAATACATTATTAGCTCAGACTGTTATTGAAGGTGTTGCCGAGTTTATTGCAGCAATAACACTTCGCACCGATTCTCCGAATAAGCAGATAGCGTTTGGGAAACTTAATGATGACAAGATAAAAAAAGCTTACGTCAGAGAAATGTTCTCTACTAATTTTAATAACTGGATCTGGAATAGTCCAGATAATGAATTTAAAATGAGGGATTTGGCTTATTATGTGGGGTATGCAATCTGTGAAAAATATTACGTACTTGCAACCGATAAAAAGGAAGCTATCAAAACGATGATCGGGTTGGACTATAACGATCGGGAACAATTAATCAAATTTGTTGAAGCTTCTCACTATTTTGAAAAGGATTTATCAGTATATGAACAAGAATTTGAAAAATCCAGACCAGTTATTGTTAAGATAGAGCCTTTTGAGAATGGAACAAGAGAGATGGATCCGGGCACACAAAAAGTGACAATCTTTTTTTCTCAACCAATGAATAAAAACTCGGCTGACTTTGACATCGGACCATTGGGAGACAAACATGTCATGTGGCTGGAAAAGCGAATTGGTTTTTCTGAAGATGGAAAATCCTACAGTTTTGAAATAAAACCGTTGGTGCCGGGTATGCACTATCAGTTACTTGTAACGGATGCTTTTGTAAATAGTGCAGGTATACCACTTAAACCGTATCTGATTGATGTAGGCACTTCCCGATAAAGTTTTTTCTTTTCAAAGCGAGAGCGAGAATGAGTTGAATCCCGGTTCGAAGATTAATCTAGGCTTCCTCCTTTGAAGGAGGATTAAGGAGGGTGGCAAACTCAAATCTCCCATAAGGACCGTTTTCATTCGGTTTCCTAAGATTCTTCGTGGTTCGATTCCGGTTTGCCCTAAACTCCTAGTATTTTGATGATCAAATAGACTTGGAAGATTCTGGGAATTTTTCTGTTAACTTTGAATTAAATGAGAACAATGATAAGTCCTATTCCTAAAGATTTGTGATAATGAAAAGCATAGAGATACTTGAGATAGTTAGACAAAACACTCACATAACAACAACTCAAATAGCATATCTAACTGGTGAAACGGAAAAGAGCATTGATGATTTAACGTCTGAACTAAGTGAGAATCATTTAATAAATATTGATATAGCATACTCTCCGAGCAAGTCAGGAGCTGTCAAGGAATTAAGTGTAACTGAAGATGGAAGATTTTACCTTAGAGGTAAACAGAATACACTGAGAGCATTCAGCGTTCAAGATGAAAAATGTACAATTTTTATTAGCCATTCCTCTGCAGACCAGGCAATAGGTGAAAAAATCCTATTACTAATTAAAGACTGTTTTCCGCAGCTGACTGATAAGGATATTTTTTTTACTAGCAGAGCAGACAACTCTATTCCTGTTGCTGTAAATTGGCGTTCTCACATAAGATCAAAACTTAGGGCTTGTGAAGAATTCATTGCCATTATATCAGAGGACTATAAGGAAAGTGAAATTTGCAACTTTGAAATTGGTTCTGCTTGGACACTTGAGAAACCAATTTATGCATTGATTATAAAACCATTAGGATTCTCTACTTTCTCAAAAATTATTAATGAAAACCAAGCCGCTATTGTTGATGCAGCTGGAATAAACCAATTGATTGCTCAGCTTTCTCACAGGTTGGGTATTGAAAGTAAAATACAAACGGATGATTTAAAAAAACGATGTACTAACATTGCGCGTTCTAGAAGTAAGAAAAAAAGAGATACTAAAACAAAAGAAATTAAATCAACAGTTAAAAATAAAAAGACCAATTTCTCTAGTTTCGCAATACTCAACAAAGTGAATCGCAGGTTAATATTTTGTACAACGGATGGTGAACAACGGATCTCCTTCCCAAATATATTTACCGCTTACTGTAGAGGTGTTGATGTGGCCACAGTAGAAATTATAGACGCTGAAAATTTAAACAATGATCTACTGGAAATTAAAACGGCTCGTTGGAGTGAGGATATATTAAAGGCAAAGAGGTTCAGAATTGAAGGTACAAATAGTACTTACATAATGTTGGATAATATTCTACATTTAATCCCTGATTTATCAACTGAACGTGCGATATTCAATCTATCCACAATCAAAATTCAACCCACTATAATACCGGAAAATTTAGCAAAGGGATACTCGTATGGCAACCAAATTAGAGCATTGGATGATCATAAAATTTATGGCTCATTAAGCCACTTAGAAAAAATAAGAATAGATAATCAGTTATAGATCAAACACCTTTAATTCCAATAATTAAGTAGAGAGGCAATGTCATATCTTCCGCAATCATTGATTTTATTCGGTTTCTGATAATTCATATAGGTTCGATTCCGTTTTGCTTGAAAGGTACTGTGTTTCAGTTTTTTTTGGTAGTATTGAGGTACTAACATAGCAAAGACTATTCGCTTCTTTAAATTTCTGGAACTTTAGAATTCGACTTTATCTGTCAATGCTCATAATTTAGTTTAGTATGGATCGTCCAGATCAATTTATGGGGATTGCGATAATTGCTTATATCATTGCAATCATATTCTTCTTAAAATATAAAGTGTGGGGAGCTTCTATTTATTTGATAATCGTTCTTGTCATTTATTGGAAGATCGGATTCGAATTAAATCAGGATGTCCGAGAAGCATCAACACATGGTAATACCATTCATGGTTGGTACTCAAAGAAAAATGGAGAAGAAAAGACAGTTGCAATTTTATGGTTTATCTGTTTTCCAATTGCATCCATTGTTTTGCCGATATGGATTGCAATAAAATTTGGGAAAGACAAATAAATTTACTAATCAGAAAATCTACAGATATGACGAAAGAACAAGAATTAATTCTGAATTTTGCCACCGAAATAATAAGACCTTGGGAAGAACTGAATAAAGAATTAAGTAAGGAGTATTCTGTAAGTCCTCAACATTCTGTTTATATTAATATGGCAAATGCTTTAGCAGTTTCATTGAAGCATTTAGCGGAGTCAAACGGTGGTCCAAAATCTAGTGAGTTAAATAAATTATCTGAAGATTACCTCTTAATTTCAGATTTAGCAGATACAAAAAAACATGGAAAACGGGATAATCCCTTGAGAAGTTGTAAAATTTCCACAGCATCGTTATATGAGCGAAAATTTGACGAAGTTGTCTTATTGAGATTTTTGAGAAATACGATAACAATGGATCATGTAACCCATGGAAAAAGAGATTTTATGCATTGTGCAAAGGAATGTGCTATATTTTTAGCAGATCAATTGAAAATACAAACAGATTGGAAGCCAATAGTGTTTAATAATTCTGGAAAATTTTCCAATAGAATAGAAACATACGCAAGTAAAGATAATCAAGTTGTTTTTACTGGATTTAATTTACATGTCGTCGAATTAAATGAACAAAATGAATTTATAGCTGTGGATATAAATGGAACTTTCGAATTCCATCTGATATCAGAATTTTAAAAATATTCTTAGTGGTTTCATAATTATTCCCGGTTCCATTTCCATCCGCTCTTCTCCACAAAAAGAAAAAGCATTCAGCGCTAGTTGGATGCTTTTTTGCTTTTTGTCACTCAATACTTACACTCACACCAATTCACACCACTTTCTTTTTTCAATATTTGATTAAAATCAGTTTTTTCTCTGATGACTCTCATTTTTTTTCCCGGGAGAAGATACTATTCTTGATGCATTCAATTCGAGTCTGTATTGTCACCTTGGATTAACAGATTCCAATACTATAAACTATGGAAAAACACGAAGCGGCCTTTAATGCATTGATAGAACAGGATCTAAAAATAGAACCACATGATTGGATGCCTGATGAATACAGGAAACACCTGGTACGTCAGGTTTCACAACATGCCCATTCCGAAGTGATTGGAATGCAGCCTGAAGGAAACTGGCTGTTAAGAGCACCGTCCCTGCGTTCCAAACAGGTCTTGCTTGCTAAAATTCAGGATGAAGGTGGACATGGATTGTACCTTTACAGTGTTGCCGAAACACTCAATGTATCGCGTGAAGAATTGATCACACAACTTCACGAAGGAAAGGCGCGCTATTCCAGCGTGTTTAATTACCCCACACTTAATTGGGCCGACATTGGAGCTATTGGCTGGCTGGTCGACGGAGCTGCAATTGTAAATCAGGTGTCCTTGCAGAAAACATCTTACGGACCTTATTCACGTGCAATGGTGCGGATTTGTATGGAAGAAAGTTTCCATCAGCGACAAGGATTCGAAATCATGATACACATGGCGCGCGGAACAAAAGAACAGCGTGAAATGGCACAGGATGCTGTGAATCGTTTTTGGTTCCCTGCCCTCATGATGTTTGGACCCCATGACACGGATTCCGCTCATACCGGAAATGCAATGAAATGGAAAATCAAACGAGAATCCAATGACTATTTGCGGCAGAAATTCATTGATAAAACAGTACCACAGGTAGAATTTCTGGGACTCACTGTTCCCGACCCAAATTGCCGCCTCAACGAAACAACGGGTAGTTATGAACACAGTCCGCTGGATTGGAATGAATTCCACGATGTTATCAACGGTTATGGCCCGTGTAATACCGACCGACTTGATCATCACCGGAATGTACAACAGGAAAATAGATGGGTTCGAGAAGCAGCAGCAGCTTATGCACAAAAAACAGAAACGGTAAATAGTTCATTATAAATCAATCAATAGTATGGAAACGGGAGATAACATCTGGGAAGTATTTATCCAGAAAAAACCGGGGATCGCATTCAAGCATGCTGGAAGCGTACACGGGTATGATAAAAAAATGGCGGTTCAGAATGCACGAGATGCCTACTGCCGACGAGGAGAAGGCCGAGAATTGTGGGTAGTTCCGTCGGCAAGTATCGTGTCTGTACCAATGGAAGACGCGGACGCTTATTTCGATCCTCAAGAAGACAAAATATACCGTCATCCAACATTCTATCAAATTCCGGCAGAGGTAAAAAACATCTAAACAGAACGAATTTATGGTCATATCAATCGATACAAATTTTGCCCGGTTGCTGGTGCGCTTGGCAGATACGGAATTAATCCTTGCACAACGTCTTTGTGAAATGTGCAGTCGTGGACCTTTTCTGGAAGAAGACATTGCACTGTCGAATTTAGCTTTGGATCTACTTGGTCGTGCAGAGGAACTATATAAACTCCTGGCAGAAACAGAAGGAAAAGAACTAGCTGCAGACGATTACGTTTACCGCAGAAATGAAAGGGAATTTTTCTGTTACAAATTGGTGGAACAACCAAATACCGATTTTGCCTGGGTTATTGCGCGGCAATACCTGCATGACGTGTATGCGAAAAGCGTATTCACTCGGTTATTGCAAAGCGATAATAGCAAACTTGCCGGACTTTCTGAAAAAGTATTGAAAGAAATTCGTTATAGCCTTGAACGATCAAAAGATTGGATGTTGCGTTTGGGAATTGGTACTGAAGAAAGCAATCATCGTTTGCAGTTTGCCATTGACAGGTTGTTTCGCTTTGTTCCCGAATTGTTTGCATTCGATACTGTCGATTTGCAATACATTGCGGATACCGAAGGATTGATAGAGGAATGGAAGATGGAGGTCAGTGATACATTGCGTACTGCAAATATTCAAGAACCTGAGTTGAAGTCAACGCATTTACGTGATAGTAGAGAAGGATTCCACACAGAATATTTAGGACACTTACTCAGCGAAATGCAGTTTTTGCCACGCGCTTATCCGGATGCCACATGGTAAGTTCTTCGGTAACAGAACATATTTGGGAACTGTTGAAACAGGTTCCTGATCCCGAAATTCCGACAATCAATCTCGTAGAACTAGGCGTTGTGCGAAACGTTGAAGTGGTGGAGGGAAACATAAAAGTAATTATTACACCAACATATACTGGTTGTCCGGCTAAGCAGTTGTTCGTAGATTTGATTCGCGAACAACTGGCAGCCAGTGGTTATCATGATGTAGAGATTGAAACACAACTTTACCCCGTATGGACCACTGATTGGCTGTCGGAGGAAACCAAAACCAAATTATTGCAAACAGGTATTTCCCCTCCGGTGGCTGACAATAAACCGGTAGTTTGTCCTCATTGTGGAAGTAAACAAACGAAAGTCATAAGTCGGTTCGGAGCAACACCATGTCAAGCGCTGTATACCTGCAACAGCTGTCTGGAACCATTCAGTTATTTCAAATGTCATTGACGTATTAATAGATTTGAGTCACTAAGGAGTACTTGAAGGCAAGTTGGTTGTGATCCTTATGTTTGATTAAATATCAAAAAAGGGATCAAAAGACGAAAAATTATGGAAAAGCGATTAAAAATAGTCAGGATCCTTGCTGTTTGCTTGCTTTTGCTCACAGCGGCAAATGCTTTAGTTGCCGGAATACTGTTTGTTTCGGATCCTTCGGGACAAAAAATGGGGATGTCGACAACGTATCTGGCAAGTTCCCCATTTTCAACTTACCTGATTCCCGGATGGGTGCTTTTAATTGTCAACGGACTCATGAATGTGTTAGCTGCCGCTGTGTGTATTATCAGATCGAAGCACTATCCGCTATTCGTGATCTTACAGGGAATGTTGCTTTCCGGGTGGATCATCATTCAGGTGATTTTGGTTAAAGATCTGAATGTTCTTCATTATTCCATGTTTTCAATTGGTCTGTTATTGACCGGTTGCGGTATCATTCTGCTAAAAACACCATAAAAATAAGAACCAATGAAAACCGTATTGATAATCCTTTTGATCCTGCATGGCGCGATACATGTGATGGGTTTTGTGAAAGCATTTAACATTCTTCCTGTAAAACAGTTGACCCAATCCATTTCGAAACCTTTCGGAATCCTGTGGTTGACGGCATGCTTACTTTGCTTCACTTCTGCACTGTTGATGCTTATAAAATTCAGTGAGTGGTGGGTAGTGGGGCTGACCGCAATTTTGGTATCCCAAATCCTGGTTATCCGATTCTGGAAGGATGCAAAATTCGGAACCATTGCAAATGCAGTCATTGCAGCAATTTTATTCATGATTTAGAACACCGTTCTGATTTCATCCGGTTTACCAAATCTTCAAACCGGTTCCATTTCCGTTCGCTCTTTCTCCACCTTCGCCCTACGTAGCTCAGAAGAGCGAAATAGGGCTTTTTCCTCATTCTGTTTCTCCTTTTCCCTCAAGCTGGCGCGAGTACCTGTCCCGACACTTCGGGATCAGACTCGTGCTATACCACTACATTACTTAACAACAAATCCTTCTGCGTTCTCTTGACCTATAGCGACTTATCAGCGTAGTCGTTGACAAAGGAAACGTACTACTGTTGGAAGTCTGCTATATGGTCATTCTGTGATTGCATCGTATTTCATTTTTTTTTACTAGTATTGAACCAATAACGCAACGATACACTATTCGCTGAAAACAAAATACTATGAGTCTCACTATCACAGCATTTTCCTCCTTGGTTACCATCGGGAAAACCATTATCGACACCATTAAAAGCGCAAAAGACCTCTTCACAAATGATAAGAGTCAAAGCTCCGTTGATGCGGAAGCTCATCTGGACAATTTGACGAAAAGCTTTGCAGTTTATCAGCAACGGGTGGAACTATTAGCCGACCAACTATTCCAGTGCGAAACATTATCGCGCTTCATACCCACATGGCTTTTGCATCACGACAAGTTCAATTACATCTCCACAACTCCAACAAAAGACGAACTGGGAATGCTGGACATCGAATTAAGACGCTTCATAGCAGATAGTATCCAGGATCATTTCTCGTCTGCCTTTTTCAGAACCAGCTACAACAAACTGCCTGAAATTGAGCTCATGATCACAAACTTCCGTGACCGGATCAATGAACTGGACCGCGATCTAAGCGCCATTCCCCAGGGGCACTTGCAGATGTTGGAAATTTCGTGGAACACCACACTCAAAGCAGATCTGTTCAGACTCCGCCGTGATGCCGGGGAAATCGAACGTAAAGCCAATGAAGTCTTTGAAAAAGTAGTGAATGAATTGCGGGAAGTGGCTTCGTTGGGGAATTAAGATTCGATTTTACAGGTTAAGGCAACTCTTTAATTTATTATTCGTTTAAAGAGCGAAGATCGACTACTACGATTCTCAAAAAGTAAATTTTTAATATCATAATCATGTTTAAACTTAGTTTTCATGAGAATGGGAAATTACAATCTTTTGAATTAAGCTGGAAATTCCTTGCTGGAATTTTGGCTACGATTGGGGTGTTATTCTCCGGTCTTCTATCAGCAATAGCTAAAGCATTTCTCATTCTTTCAATTACAATTCAGGGTCTTTTTGCAGACCCTGAGTCGTTTTATGAAATACTATCGATTAAAAAAAAAGTTGTTTAAAGTGATCGGTTGTAGAAGCATCTCCAGACTCGTGCTATATCAATACATTACTTTACAACAAATCCTTCTGTGCTCCTCTGTGTCCCTCCTCAGATTATAACTTTTATCAAAGTTATCTTCGTCTTCAATCGCTACCGCGCTTTCTTGTGGGAAATAAAAAAGATCTCTGTTTTTCTCATAATTGTAACCAATCAATACAAATCCATCCCAATAAAACACCTTCTTCAAATCCGCTTTTTAACAACCTGCAGGATACTGGGTAGATACTGTATGGATAGAGCGTAGATAAAGCATAGATAGAGTATGAAAAGGTTAAGGATTTAACAACCGCTTTTACTGACTTTCATCCAATTATTAATTGTTTTTCAGTCTAGTAAGAAGGTGGTTGAGTCAGCCGCGGTTGACCGAAGTCCTAAAACCCTCCTTTCTCACAACTGTAACCAATTAATTTTCTGCGTACATTTTGAACTATAGCGACTGATAAGTCTGCTATGGTTCTGTGTTCCTCCGTGGGAAATAAAAAACAAAGAGCCAGCCCCGAAAGAACTGGCTCTAACAAGATCTTGTTTTAAATAATTACAGTGCAAACGCCACCGGCAACACCATCTCGGCATCCACCTTCTTTCCATCTTTCTCTCCGGGAATCCAATTCGGCATAGAAGAAATCACGCGCAGTGCCTCTGCATCGATTTCTTTGCTAACACCTCTTTTGATAGCTGCCTTCGTTACCTTTCCGTCCTTTGCAACAACGAATGATACGTAAACCTTCCCCGTTGTATTTGCTTTCGCAGCAGCTTCCGGATAACGGATGTTATTGACCATATACTTGGTCATAGCTGCAGTTCCTCCGGGATATTCCGGCATTTTTTCAGCCTCTTGTTCCAGCATCACACTTTTGGTATCCAAAGTCCGCGATTTCGTTGATATTTCCGGCATCTCTTCAACAGGAGCAGTTTCATCTGTCGTCTCCATTGGAATCATGAAATAGATGTCTTTTTCAGTTGACCCAATGGATTTTTTGTCCGCTTTATCCGTCATTGATTCAGGTGCAGCATTTGAAACACTGTTTTCAGGTACTGCAACCGTTCCTTTCGCATCTTCGCGACTTTTATTGGTAGTGTTTTCCTGCGCTCCGCGCTTGCTGTTTGTACGACTGTTTTCAGGAGTCTGATCTCTTGATTCTGTAAATGAGATCAGGGTCAGTCCGCCGGCAATCACTGGCAGGGCAAGAGCTGCGATTAATACTTTTTTTGAGTTTTTTTTCATGATTTTAATGCGTTTAATCAGTGTGAGCTTTGTCATAAACTGATTGGTGAATAAATATGTTGAAGAACTAGTTCCAAGGGAATACGCCAGCAGAAATTCCATATAGCCGACGCGGTATTTGTTGTACATGATCCTGTCCACTTCAAATTCGTGGATGTGGACCAATTCTTTTTTCATGAGCAGAAATGCCGGATTGAACCACGAAAGACAATGTGTCGCTTCGATGAACAACCGATCTGCCGAATGCAATTTCTGTGCATGGATCTTTTCATGCTGGAAAATGATTTCACGGTCATATTCCGAAAGTCCGGCAGGTAATTGAATGAAGTGAAAGAAAGAGGCAGGAGCTTCATTCGGTAATTCCACCAGCGTGAAACCATCTTCTTTGCTTCGTTTTGCGCTAAGGAATACCTTGAACACTTTGTAAATAGTGAAAATTGTCCAGATAGAAAGGATTGCAACGCCAAGCCAGTAACCGATTTCCAATAAAGACGAATAATCAAAACCACTTGGAACTGCTGCTTTTTTCGGAGAAATGGTCACCGTTTCCATTTCAAAAACCGGAATGTGATAACTCCACGCTGATTCCGAAACGCTTGCATGTTTCATCCAAACCGCAAGAGCAGATAATACCGGAATTGAAAGCAAAGAAAAGCGCTGCCACCCGAAAGAAAGATACCGTTGTATCAACTTAAAAACGCAGAACAACAACGTGATCAAAACGTTTACTTCAAAAATAATCCACAAGTAATTAGCCATGGCGTTCTTTTTTAATGATTTCCAGTAATTCATTCACATCCTGGAGATCGAGGTTGTTTTCTTTTAAGAAGAAGGAAAGCAGTTTCGCATTCGAATTGCCAAAGTAGTTTTCCTTCAGAGACTGAAAGCGCTGAGCAGAATAGGCTTCTTTTGTAATCATCGGAGAATATTCATTGGATTTCCCATACGTTTTGTATTCCACGAAACCCTTTTGTACCAATACACGAATTACTGTCAATACCGTATTGTATGCCGGTCTTGGTTCTTCCAACTGCTCATGAATGTCTTTTGCAAATCCTTTTCCGATAGACCAAATGGCCTGCATGATCTGTTCTTCTGCGCGTGTCAATTCCTTTTTCATAAGGCAATGATATAATTACTTTTTTAATTAGACAACTATATTTATAAATATAAATGTAATAAATTTTGAAAAGCCTTATATTTCGGGGTTTTTGTAATGAAAAAAAATAGAATGAACGAATTGGAACGAAATATTGCCGCACTTTTTGAAGTCAAGTCAGACGATTTGAAGACGATCAGCTCGTATTTTCGTCCCGTTCAAATCAATAAAGGAGAATATTTCTTCAAAGAACATGGGTATTCCAATCAACTGGGTTTTGTAAAATCAGGTTTGATGCGTGAGTGGGTGGATCTTCCCGATAAAGAAATCACCAAATGGATCGCAACTCCGGGTTATTTCATTACCGATCTAAATAGTTTTTTATTTGATAAACCTGCTGGTTCAACGCTTCAGGCATTGACAGACTGCGAATTGTATGTAATTAGCAAAGACGATTACCGGAATATGGGGAAATCCATCCCCACATGGAATACCGTTGAAAAATTGTTCATGGCGAAATGCTTTGCTACTATGAGCGACCGGATTCTGGCATTTATTTCCATGACAGCCGAAGAGCGCTACCACCAATTGTGGAATTCGAATAAAGAACTATTCAACCAGGTTCCGTTGCAGTATTTGGCTTCCATGCTGGGAATGACTCCGGAAACCTTCAGCAGACTCCGAAAAAAACTTGCTTCCATTTCTTGATATTTGTCAAGAGCACCTTCCTCACTTTCATCGAACTTTGTTTCATCAAACAATCAAAATTCAAATCAGATGAAAAAGGAAATTAAAACGGAGATAACCATTCAGGCAAACCCGGAACGTATTTGGGAAGTGTTGACCAATTTTGAAAACTATTCAAACTGGAATCCCTTTATTAAATCCATACAAGGAACCGTGCAAGTAGGAGAGAAGATCGTAGTTCGTTTGGAACCTCCCGGAGCAAAAGGAATGACTTTCAAACCACAAGTGTTGGCTTTTGAGAAGAACAAGGAATTCAAATGGATTGGGCATTTGCTCTTTCCCGGATTATTTGACGGCGAACACCGCTTCGAACTGATCGACAATGGAAATGGCACAACGACTTTCATTCATGCCGAACGGTTCAAAGGAATCTTGGTTCGCATGCTTTCAAAAATGCTGGATGGAAGTACATTGAATGGTTTTCGGGCAATGAATGAGCGATTGAAGATAGAAGTAGAGAAGTGAGGTTTGTTTTGAAATAACCAATCGGGAAACAAATGCTATCTGATTTATCGATAAATTAGTATGGTTAATTAATAAATCGAGCAGATGATAAAAATGGCTCCTGACAAGCAATTTAAAGTTTTTACGATTCCTCTTATTTTGCTTCTCTTAGTGTTGGTTTATTCGTTTAAAGGAACTTACAAAAAGGAACGTAAAGTTAAAGAATCAAGTTATAAGTTGATTGACGACTGGCCCAAATTACCTGCGAATTATAAACTCGGGCAAGTAACAGGAATTGATGTCGACAAGGATCAGCACGTTCTTTTGTTTCATAGAGCTGACAGAGTTTGGACAACTCCTTTTCCGGCTGAATTCATTTCTTCTCCCACAATTTTAGAACTGGATGGTGAGTCCGGTGAAATTTTGAAGAGTTGGGGAGAAAACAGCTTTATAATGCCTCACGGATTGACGGTTGACTCGGAAAACAATATCTGGGTAACAGATGTGGCTCTGCATCAGGTGTTTAAATTTACGCATGATGGCAAATTACTTCTAAAAGTAGGTGAGGCAGGAATTGCGGGGAATGATTCACTTCATTTCGATATGCCGACAGATGTTGCTGTATGCTCTGACGGATCATTCTATGTTAGTGATGGCTATGGAAACAGCCGGGTGGTAAAGTTTTCTAAAAATGGAAATTATCTGTTTGAATGGGGGAAGAAGGGAGAAGCGCCTTCAGAATTCAATACTCCACATGCAATTGATCTGGATAAAAAAGGAAATGTATATGTCGCTGACAGAGAGAATAACCGAATTCAAAAATTTGAACCGAACGGAAATTTTATCAGTGAATGGAAAAACACAGAAGCTAAACAATTGTATTCGCTAACGATTGACAAAGAAAAAAGTAAATTATTTGCCATTGACTATTTATTTACCTCACAGGAAATAAAAGGCTCCGATATCTTATTGTTCGAATCTCACTTTAAATCAAACAAACGGGTGGGGAGAAGCGGCGGCTATACAGGCCACGTTTGTCGTTATCATGATATTGCAGTTGATAAAAAAGGAAATCTGTATGTAGGTGATATACTTGGAAATACGATTCAGAAGTTTTCCGGGAAGCACTAATTGAAAGAAGAAACAGCGGAATTGGTAATTGACTAACTGAATTTTTGTGTAATCGTCATGGTTTCCGTAGTTTTGAAAAAAACTGACCTATGAAACAGATCATTACCTACTTATCAGCGATTGTTTTAACTTTTTCGGCTTACGGGCAATCCACATTAGCAGTAAATTGCTACAATTCAGATACGCCTTTCAACTCCTTTTCAATCGATGATAATGTCATTGAGTATAACCTTTGCGGATTACAACCTTCATTTTACGTAGCAGTGATCGATCCGTCAAATTGTACGGCATGGGGAACGAATTACAACGGCGCAAATCCAACACACGCTTTTGGGAATCTGAATGAGGGCACTTGTAGACCACGCGTAGAGTACTTTTTTGTTTTCGATGCTGGTGATTCGTTGCAGCTTGCAGGCATGTTGAACATGTTACAGCAAATTCCATCCGGACATTCATTGATCATTTATACACCAATTTCATACAGTTACAGTGTAGTAAATGCAGTGAATTCAAATCTGATTGATGAATTGGAAGACAGATGGGATCCGGCGATAATCCAGGGGAATGATATCATGATCCTATATGGTGAGCAGGGAAATGCTGGTTCATATGTAGAGGAAATTACTCAAAATGTTGGACAGGTTTCATTTAGTAAAATGATTTGTAACCCACCGTTATCTGTAAACAAGGAAGTGATCGAAAACAAATTATTTGTGAAGCAGGATGGAACAACTTTTACCCTAAATCCGGATTTACAGATCGACAATCTTCAAATTATCGATGCAATGGGGAAAGAGGTGCCTTTTGTGAAAACAGAGAATACAATTCAATTGCAAACTGGAATCAGCGCTGGAGTTTACGTGTTTCAAGCTACAGCTTCTGGTAAAATCTACAGAAGCCGACAACTGATCTCATTCTAATAAAATAGGTTACAATTCGTAATTCGAAAAGGATACTGAGCGAAGTCGAAGTACGTAATTAGGAATTATTTAAACTGGTTTAAACCCCTTTACAAAAGCGTTCAAACGGTTCAACCATCCTTTTAAGAATACAGCGTTCTTTCCTTTCGCAATGCGGTGAAAGAAATCGGAGCGCTGTTTTACCAGTTCATCGAATAAATCTTTTGGGGGAATCGCATTGGCAGCTGTAATGGTTTTAACGCCAATAATACCGTCAACGACAACAGTCCCGCCTTTTTTGTTGATCGCGCGCTGAAGTGTCAATCCTGCTTGTCTTACTCCGGAACCCCATGCAATGGTAGTGACCATGAATCCGATAGATAAGGAGTTAAATGAAGCTGCTTTGACTTTTGAATAGTAAAGAGAATCGAAAACAACAAACCAATCAGCATTTGACATTTCAAAGAACCGCTGATCATTTAGTTTTCCGAATTTTTTCAGCCAAACAGCATAGGTAATTCCGGCATTGGTGTGCCAACCTGTTTTTCCTTTGAATGGAGTGGGGCATGGTGTTTTACTTGCTGAATCAGAGGTGTGTCTGCTGAGGCCGCCTTCCCATTTTCGTTCGAAAATAATGAAATCTTCTAGTGTCATAGAGTGAACAATAAGTGAATAGTAAAATCAGTATAAAGATGCATTAAATTTTATAATTGTGCATTATTTATAGTGATTTTGAATGAGTTGATAATCAAATTAAATCTGTTTTTCAGAATGCTAATTTACGGCGGGAAGGTCGTAATCTTCTTACGAAGACAGGAAGTGGATCTGAATTTTATTAAAAAGAAAATCGGATGAATTTTCCGGGTTCATCCGATCTCTCCTTTGCATCCGGAGGCTTAGGTTTTATTGCGTTAAATATCTTTTTATAACAAAGCTTTAATCCTGAACGAAACTTTCCCCTTTTGGGTTGGGTATCAAAAAAAATCGAGTGAATCACTTGAATCCACTCGATTTTCCGTCCCGATAGCTATCGGGATGTCAAGAGCTTTACTCTTTTAGCCTATCGGAAGTGGTGACCTTACTTTTTGGACTCTCATTCCAATACTGCATAATGATAAATGAGATGGCTACTGCGCAGCCAATGCCTTCGGTAAAGAGTGTCAATGCGGCTTGACCTAAAGTAATGTGGTTGTTCCAAAGTATTCCACCTTCAAATTTGCTGATATAATCAGGTTGAATGAACATGGCATAGATTACAAAGCTGATTAATGATAACCCGACTGTTACCACATTGGCCAGAATAAGAGAAACCCAGGCGTTCAGATAATTGCTGTCGGCATTGCTTTGATGATTCTTTTTTGCCAGACGATTGGTGAAGTAAATAATAATTAAAACGTTCAGGAATCGAAGAAAAGTTAGATGTTCTAATGAAAACAGTTTTGTCAGTAAGAATAGCATTACAATACCTGCAAAACTATAAAGCCCGTAGCGGACGGATAGTGATTGAGAGTTCATAGTGATAAATTTTAAATGCGATTAGAAATTACAATAAAGTGGATTTCTATCCAAATTTATTTTTCATAACACATTTATTATCATTGGAATAGAGTGTTTTTAAAAGTCAGATAAGGATAAAAAAGAAAATCGAGTGAATTACCTAAAATCCACTCGATCTCCTGATTTGTCAAGAGTTTTACTCTTTGGCGGGTTCCACTGGAACACATTTGTTGTCTGGAGTTCTTTCATTCCAGTACATTACATTGATGAATGATACTGCTAAGGCACTACCCATCCCTTCAAAAAACAGGATAGCAGCTGCCTGATCTATTGTTACATGATTATTCCAAAAGATTCCTCCATCAAAATGATTTATAAAGTCAGGCTCAATGAAGTTGGCGTAAATCACAAAACTGAATACCGTTAAGACAACTGTTATCACATTGGACAACATAAGCGACCCAAATGCCTTTAAGAAATTGTCATCGTCATTCAGCTGGCGGTTCTTTTTAGCCAATTTATAAGTAAAGAAAAGCACGATAATGACGTTCAAAAAGCGTAAATAACCGTTGTTTTCCAATGAGAATAATTTCATAATCAGAAATAGCGCTGCAATACATGCAAAACTATAAAGTCCATACCGGACATGTTGATATTTCGTGTTCATAACTTTGCTATTTGAATGAGATTAGAAATTACGATAAAATGCCATGGCTTCCAAGTATTTAACATTTTAAAACACTTCGGTTTGGTGAACGATTTCCACTTAAAAGTGTATCGCCAAATAAAGATTTTCTTACATTAGTAAACTTAATTCTGTACCTATGAAATTTGTCCTTTATTCTTTGAGCTTTATTTCTCTTCTGGCTTCTTGCGGAAATCCTGCCGTTCCCAATTCGGATGTGAGTGGGGGAGAGATTGCTGTTGTTGATGAAACAAAGCCGATTAAATTAAGTAGTGCAGATCTTTTCAATGGTGAAAAAGTACGCTTATTTCTATATCAGAACCCGAAAGCAAATCCGGAATCCAATAAGTTATTCCTGACAGCATTGGATGAATTCAAGAATAAAAAGAACTTACGGGCAGCGAGTGAGGGCTTTAAAGCTTCTATAACAGAATATCCGAATGCGAAGTCCTATTATGAATTAGGAAATGTTTTCATGGAAATGAAAAACTATCAGGGCGCATTGGATGCTTATTCACTGGCTGAAAAATTAGGGTATGAACCTTTTTCAAAAGTGATGTTTAATGTGGCATGTGCCTATTCTCAATTGAAGAATTTCCCGATGAGTGCGGATTACCTGCAGTTTGCAATTCAAGCTGGATATGTAAACATCGATAACATTGAAAAAGATACAGATCTGGCGAATTTGAGAGAGAAGGATCCTGATTTGTACAAGAAAAACATGGAATTGGCGTTAAGCGGTGTTTCAGATGTAGAAAATTTACATTGGCTTCAGTTTAAACGCAATTTCGTACAAGCTTCTTTTCCTATCAATATGAATACGGAACAAGGTAAAGTGGTGTATGATGACAAAAACCGGATTTCATATGACTATGAGCGTTTTGTATCCGAAATGCGCAATGAACGTTTTTCCAGAGAAGTTAGCAAAGGCTTTTACAACTTTGTTCAGGTGGCAGAAAAAGGGAATTATGTGGCATTGATTTATGTGGTGAAAGAAGAGTTTAACGGAGATCAAAGCCCATTAACGTATCGTTTAGTGACTTATTCCAAAACCGGAAAGTTGATCGATAAAAAAGAAATTGCAGGCCGACAAGATTATTCGGAATTGCTGAAAATGTGTACAATCAATAAAGACCTTTCGTTTACGATTACCAACTACGAGACCACCTTCCAGAAGAATCCGGATGAAGACGGCTATTACGACAATCCGATCGTTTCCAAAAAGAAAATTGATACGGAAAAGTACCGCATTGATTCTTCCGGAAAAATCCTTTATGTGGAAGGAAAAACATTCGCTGAAGTAACTGCGGATGCTTAATGGTTTGCGAGTAATCGTTTGACCAATCCCCGTTTAATAAAGATTTCTGCAATAATTAAGTTCGGAATCCAGCTCATCCATGAAAGCAGAATGTACAGATCAATCGGATCCATGGTGAAATGAAACAGGTCGAACAAATAAGAGTAAAGTCGGAGCGAAACAGCTGACAAAGTCAGTGCGTAACTGCGAACCATCCATTTTCCGTGTCTTTCATAATCCTTCTTGCGAACAAAGTAGTAAGCCAAAAAGGTAGTTCCCAACCAGAGAATGCTCAGAATCACAAAACTGGTTTGTGCGGGATATCCGCCATTTGCATAAAACGACATCACAAGAGCAGCTGGTCCGGAGATCAGAAGTGTTGCAGCGAGGTAAATGAATCCGGAAACCCGGTGAATTTTAGTGTAGTTGTTTAAAATTGTTTTGCTGAACTGGAATAAACCGCTGGTGATGATCAGAATACTGGTGAACACATGAATATAAAAGCTGTATCTCCAGTGTTTGATATGATAGATTAGTTGCTTGGTTTTCAGAAAATCAATGCCACGACGCATGTCTAAATAGGGCAGCGATAACAGCAGCAATAGATAAGAAGCATACAGAATTCCAATGACGAAAAATATCCAGGCCGTTTTTTTCATTCAGAACTGCAGGGTTAATAGAAATCCGGGTAAATACTCAGTTCGTTCGGCCCTACAAAACTAGGCATTTCATCTTCGTTTTGTGTCAGTTTGAATTTCATGATTCGTTGTTTGAAATGGGTGTTTTTAGCCCAATCAATCACCATGGTTTTCTTGTCCGTAAACTTCCAGGAACCTTTAATGATCTCTTGCTGTTCATTTTCCTGTCCTTCGGGATAATATGTAAAGCGAATAATCCCATTTTCTTTGAATTCAACATGTCCGTCAGACAGGTTTGCATAAGAGAACAATTCCATGAAATTATCTTCTGTTATTTTGCTTCCGTCAAATTCGTACTTTGAATCATCACTTTGTTTGATAGCCTGTTTCTTTAGTTTAAAGGTTTTAGCTGGTATTTTAGGATCGTTCGCCTTCCAGCTTGCATGTATGCTGCCATCTTTTTTGGAAAGGATTAAAATGAAAACTCCGTCATACGGATTGTCTCCCGGTTCATTCAGGGTCAGTTCGAACTGATCTTTTTTCTGAACAACCGAACCGCTGATATTTCGCTGCAAACCTTTGTGAATGTTATATCCAATCGCTTTTTTGTCATTGACATACGTTAAGATCACATTGATAAATCCATCTCCGAAATCTCCTGTATACATTCCGCGAAGCGTGTCAAAATTTGTCTCCGGGAACCATTCCTCCACTTCCACTGTATCAACAGCGATTTCTTTTTCTGTTGAAGCTGTCTTAACTTCAGCGGGATCTGATGAACAGGAAGTACTCAGTAGCAAACCGGATATTCCAATAACTAGTGCGAAATGTGTTTTCATAAAGCGATTAATTCGTAGCTAAAAATAAACTTTTTGCTGAGAAAAAAGAAGATAAAAAAAGCCGGAATTTCTTCCGGCCTCATTTGTTATTATACTAATGGATAGCCTTATCCAACAATATAGAAAGATAAATCTGCATAAGACGGCATAAAAGGATCCAAAAGAGAAGAACCAAATCCGCTGCTAATTGCATCAGTATCGATATATCCTGCAGGCATTGAAGGACCAGTGTAATTGATTCCTCTTCGGTAGTAAACTTTATCTCCGTTCATCATGAAATAAGGAAAATTAGCATACCCGTTATTCGGCATCCGAAAACATCTGATATCCAGATTCTGATGGTAAGACATCGGTGATTCTGTATAAAACTGCCCAAGAGGATTACTTAGTGTCCATTTACAATTGTTTGAGTTTTTGTAGCAGAGGCAACTTGGATCCCAGTAGCGATAAACACTATATATACTCGCAACAGCAACTGTTCCTCCAATATTGAATTGATGAACATTAGTTAAGCTGTAAAAGAATACAGTTGATTTATTTTGAACTTTGTCCTGAAGTTTGAAGTCGTACATTTTACCTTTCTGACGGTCAAATTTAAAATCTGTAAAGTCAAAAAACAATCCTACCGAAGAAGTGGATTCTTCTTCCAACATAGGATTTCGATCTTCTTGTTTGGACTCGATTGAAGTAATCTCTTCCATAGTGATTTTCGTTTGTTCAAGTTTCGCTACATATTTGTTCAAATAAACTTCGTCATCAGAAGTTACTTTGAGCATTACGAAACCATTTTCAGCCGATTCACCTGGGATTTTGATCGTAGTAGAAAATTTATCTTGAGGAATTTCAGGATCCTGATTTTCTGTTTGGATAACAGGCTTATTTGCTTTGATTTCTTCTTTTTTACATGATGATAAAAAGGTGGTTGAAAGTGCCAGACAGGCAATTCCCGTAATTAATGATGTTTTCATTCTGATTGATTTATAATTAGGAAACAATATTGCATAAAAAAGGAAAAATACTAATGACCGAATAATGATTACAATGACCAAATGTTTTTATTCCGGATAAATCTGAAACTCCGCTTTTTCAAAAAGGATATATCGATTTAAAAGCTTATTTTTGAACTTTCGAAGAAAATTTATGGAATACAACACCACGAGACCGAAGTTATTACTTCCGGAGTATGGTAGAAACGTACAAGAAATGATTTCTCACGCTATGGAAATCGCAGACCGCGATGAACGTAACAAAGCATCAAGAGCAATTATTGAAGTCATGGGACAATTGAATCCGCATTTACGAGATGTAGATGATTTTAGACATAAGTTATGGACTCACTTGTTTGTAATGTCTGATTTCAAACTGGACGTAGATTCACCCTATGAAATTCCAAAGCCTGAAACGCTGGCAAGCAAACCGGATCGAATGGATTATCCAAAAGGAAAAATCAAATTCGGGCATTATGGAAAATACACGCAAGAGATTTTAAAAGATTCAAAAAATATTACGGAAGCAGACGAACGTGATTATTTGAAGATCACCATGGCGAATTTCATGAAAAAGCAATACGTTGCTTATAACAATGATGCCGTTGAAAATCACGTGATCGCGAACCAATTGAAAGACCTTTCTCAAGGAGAATTGATTTTGGATAATCCGGATGAATTGATGAATACCAACCTGATTTTGAAATCATTTGGAATTCAGCCGAATAAACGTCCGAAAAAGAATCAAAAGAATCAGAAGAATAACAATTTTAAAGGTAAAAATCAAAACCAAAATCGTAATAAGAATTAAGTATGTCATCTTTTGAAATTTACGGAGGAAAGAAGCTAAAAGGAGAATTGACAGTTCAAGGCGCGAAAAATGAAGCCTTACAAGTTCTGTGCGCTCCTTTGTTGACCGCTGAAAAAGTTACTATTTCAAATATTCCCGATATCG
Organism: Flavobacteriales bacterium UBA7666; assembly: GCA_002483265.1. Classification (GTDB taxonomy): domain Bacteria; phylum Bacteroidota; class Bacteroidia; order Flavobacteriales_D; family Crocinitomicaceae; genus Fluviicola. The sequence goes on from DLHO01000021.1 coordinate 54,186, forward strand.
TGGATGTAAATAAGTTGATTGACTTATTGCAGACAATGGGAGTGAAGATTGAGAAAGTAGAACGTGGCACCTACGTTTTTCAGGCTAAAGAAGTCGATTTAGCTTATTTAGAGACGGAAGATTTCAAAAAGAGAGCAGCTTCCTTAAGAGGTTCCATTATGATTGTTGGTCCTTTATTGGCACGCTTCGGAAAAGGATTCATTCCAAAACCGGGTGGAGACAAAATTGGTCGTAGAAGATTGGATACTCATTTCGATGGATTTGCTTTATTGGGCGCAAAATTCAATTACGATGCAGGTGAGCATTTTTATTCGATTGAAGCAAAAAAATTAAAAGGAACATATATCCATTTGGATGAAGCTTCTGTAACCGGAACGGCAAATATTATTATGGCTGCGGTTCTGGCAGAAGGAACAACTACATTCTACAATGCGGCATGCGAACCCTATATTCAGCAATTGTGTAAAATGTTGAATTCAATGGGAGCAAAAATCTCAGGAATCAGTTCAAACTTATTGACGATCGAAGGGGTGAAAGAATTGGGTGGTTGTTATCACCGCATTTTGCCCGATATGATTGAGATTGGAAGTTTCATCGGTTTGGCAGCAATGACTCAGTCTGAAATTACGATTAAAGACGTGAGTTGGGATAATCTGGGAGTGATTCCAAATACCTTCAGAAGATTAGGAATTAAATTGGAAAGAAGAGGAGATGATATTTATGTTCCTGCTCAGGAATCTTACGAAATTGACACATTCATCGATGGTTCGATTTTGACAATCTATGATGCTCCTTGGCCCGGATTTACTCCGGATTTGTTATCCATCATTTTGGTTGTAGCAACACAGGCAAAAGGAAGTGTATTGATTCACCAAAAAATGTTTGAATCGCGTTTATTCTTTACGGATAAACTAATCGATATGGGAGCTCAGATTATCTTGTGTGATCCGCACAGAGCTACCGTTATCGGATTGGGAAGACAACACAACTTACGTGGAATTCAAATGACTTCTCCTGATATTCGTGCAGGAGTTTCTTTGTTGATCGCAGCGCTTTCTGCAGAAGGAAAAAGTGTAATTCACAATATTGAACAAATTGACAGAGGTTATCAGGACATCGATATTCGCTTGCGAAACTTAGGTGCTGATATTCGTCGCATAAACTAAAAGCAAATGAAAAATTCAATTATTATTCTTTCAACCCTATTATTGGTAGGTATTGGTTTGTCTTCGTTTAAAGAAGTTAAAAGTATGCCAGGTGTTGGTTCTACTGCTCCTGAGATTGCTTTAAAAGGTGTTGACGGTAAAGTAGTTAAACTTTCTTCTTTGAAAGGTAAAATGGTACTGATCGATTTTTGGGCTTCTTGGTGTGGACCTTGTAGAAAAGAGAACCCGAATGTAGTAGAAGCTTACGGAAAATACAAAAGTGCAAAGTTCAGTAATGCAAAAGGATTTGAAGTATTCTCTGTTTCTCTGGATCGCGATGAAACCAAATGGAAAGAAGCAATTAAAGCCGATGGTTTGGTTTGGAAAAGTCATGTGTGGGACAAAGCAAATGACGCTGGAAAGGCATACAATGTTCAATTCATTCCAAGTGCTTTCCTAGTAGATGGTGAAGGTAAAATTGTAGCTGCAGGTGAGTCTTTGAGAGGACTTGGACTTCATGTGGAATTGGATAAGCACAAAAAATAGGTTGTTCAAAATCCAAATCTAACGAATCGACGTAACTGATTCAAAACGATTGAACATGAAGAACTATTTGATTATTTGCAGTTTATTTTTTGGATTGACAGCTTGTTCACAAGAACAAACCAAGACAGATTCGTCAAAAAAAGAGACAAAATATAATAAGTTAACCCCTCAGGAAGAGAGTGTACTAATTGGCAAGAATACCGATCGTGCTTTTACCGGAGACTATTATCAGAAAACAGATAAAGGAGTTTACATCTGTAAGCAGTGTAATAATCCACTTTATCGCTCAGATGACAAATTCGAATCTCATTGCGGTTGGCCAAGTTTTGATGATGAGATCAAAGGTTCGGTAATCAACGTTCCGGATGCAGACGGCATGAGAACAGAGATCATTTGTTCCAACTGTAAAGGCCACTTGGGCCATGTGTTTACAGGAGAAGGTTTTACGGATAAAGATACACGGCACTGCGTGAATACAAGTTCTATCCAGTTTTATCCCTCAAAGGATGTGGATAAACTTCCGAAAGTGATTAAGTAAGTATTTTTATGATAGCTATTTAGAAAAGTCTTCCTCTTGTAGGAGGACTTTTTTTGTTTAAATGGACTTGAAAAACTGGAGAGATATTTCTTAGAAGCTAACATCATTCACTAACTACAAATTTATAATTCGTAATTAAGCATTCGTAATTACTTTGGAATCTTCAAACTTTGTCCAACACGAATGATATAAGATCTCAAATTGTTCGCTTTTGCGATTCTTGACACAGTGGTATTGTGTTTTTGAGCTATTTGCGACAAGGTGTCTCCTGATCTTACAGTATATCGCTTATAATATGCAGCAGGAGCAGTTGGTTTGGTCACAACCAATACAGATGCCATTTCTGCTTCTTTTTGTGCTACTTCAGCAAGCGTGATAGTACTTCCAATTTGTGGATCGTAGTATTTATAGAAATGCTGTTGAATGTTTACCATATTGGTTACGGTGTCCAATTTTACACTATTCCAATCATAGCATTGCAATACATTATCATTAAACTCCAATACTTTAGCAGGAACAAGATTTGAATGCAATCGGTGCATGCGCGGACATTGTTTTTGAACCGCTGGCAATCCACCACCCGCTGAGCCGCGACTATCAACCTGCATGTAGCATCTTCCGTCTAAACTTGGTCCAACTACCGCACTCCAGTGAACAGTTAGGGTCGTGGGGTCAATTTGAATGTATAATTTCTTTAAATCGGAATTAAATCCCTTGCTTCGAATTTCTGCTAATCCGGCATTGATTTTATCGTTTAAAAATCCTCCAAAACCGTCCATTCTTCTGCGGTGGAAAGAGTGCAGGGCATCGTAAGTATAACGTTGTCCAAGTGCCGTGTATGAATCGGTAATAATCAAATCGTTTTCAGAAACCTGAATCGTGTCCGGATTGTATTTATGGAATTCAGGAACCTCAAGTATTTTTTTGGATGAAATTACAATCAGGGAATCAGGTGATTCAACTTCCAATTGATTATCCGATTGTGCGTAAAGCGTTTGATTGCTAATTAGAATACTCAGAAAAATGAATTTGATACCAGTCATTTTTGTTGTTTATTGTATATAATGCGTCTAAATTTAACAAGTTACATCGGTATATCAAAAAAAAATAGCTGAATAGTCTAATAAACCCGATAAAAACTTGAAATAGGAACTGATTTTTGCCAATTATTCAGTTTTATGATATTTGCTTTTCGGATAAATGAATTTATATGTTTTCGTGAATTGGTTTGGAGCGGGAGGTTGTTTGAAGACAGCAATGAGGTTAAAGGCATTTTTGCTTACTTTTTTTGCCTTTGAAGAGGCTGCGTAGCAGGTGAAGACGAAAAGCGACAAACGTTAGTGCGAAAGCTTAAGGTAAAGTAAGAATAGTTATCTTTGAATCATGCAGGATTTAAGGGGACTCACGCTGGTTTGGGCAGATAAATTAAAAAATCTCTATTCAGAAAGAGAAACTCGGAATATCCTCTTACTTGTTTTGGAAGACATTTTTGGATTTAGCCGCTCGGCTCTGCTGGTTTCTAAAGAAATAGCACTTTCGGACGTTGAATTGGACCAATTGGCTCAGATCTCATCCCGGCTTCAAACGGGTGAACCTCTTCAATACATCGTTGGCTTTACTTATTTCGATGATTTGAAGCTTGCTGTTGCTCCGGGAGTTTTAATTCCCCGACCTGAAACAGAAGAACTGGTCTCTTGGATTCAGGAAACGATTCAGAATGAAAAACACTTGCAGGTAGAAGATTGGTGCACCGGTTCAGGATGCATTGCTTTAGCAGTCAAAAATCGGAATAGGGATTTTGAAGTGAAGGGAATAGATATTTCTGCTGAAGCACTCGAAATTGCCCAATTAAACGCAAAAGAACTGAATTTGGAAGTTGAATTTCAAATCCAAGATGCACTGGAAGCTGAAAAGACTTCTGGAATAGATGTGATTATTTCAAATCCACCATATATTCCATGGATAGAAAAAGAACAAATGCATCAGAATGTGACAGAATTTGAGCCTGATCTGGCACTTTTTGTCCCAAATGAAAGTCCGCTCTTATTTTATCAGGCTATCGCTGAATATGCTGCGAAGAGCTTGAATGAAAATGGATACTTGTTTTTTGAATTGCATGAGAATTACGGGGTTGAGACCAAAGCCATGTTGGAAAGTTTGGGTTTCTCCTCTGTCGAGATTAGAAAAGATCTCCAGAATAAAAATCGCATGTTGAAAGCACAATGGAAAGTGAAACCAATTCAATGATTTTGTATCTTCATATTTAGTTTTAATACGTATCCAATGTCAGATAAGCCAATTGTTAAAGAATATTCCAATGAAGAGGTTACCGTTGTTTGGAAACCGGAAAGCTGCATCCATTCCACAGTTTGTTGGAAAAAAGCAACCGGACTTCCCCATGTTTTTAATCCTGCAGTAAAGCCCTGGATTACCTTGGAAGGCGGCACTACCGAAGAAATTATAAAGCAAGTCGACAAATGCCCAAGCGGTGCTTTGAGCTATCGATTAAAAAACGAGCAGAGCAATGTTGTTTCAGTGAACATTGTGGAAACCTTGCCAAACGGACCTTTACTTGTTTATGGAAACTTGACTGTAAAACATCACGGTTCTGAAGAATTAAAAGAAACCAAAGTCACTGCTTTTTGCAGATGTGGGGCTTCTTCCAATAAACCATATTGTGATGGAACTCATGTCCGGATCAATTTTTCTGACTGATTAAACTACAGTGGCTTTTCGCCGCGGCGGACTCAGCCACCTATTTAAATAACTCTAAATAATTGAAAGGAGACTGAGCGGAGTCGAAGTCTCAATTATAGCCTATCTTTGTACCCCATAAAAGAATCATGTCGGCAAAAAATCCAAAATTTATTTCATTCCAATCTGACGTATCTCATATTTCCCGACCTGAAAAGTTCACCTTCCCATTTTATTACGATCCCCATCCATTAGCTCTATTAGCAATTGACCAATTGCAAAATTATTTATCTACCCAAAAAGAGTTGAATCACAACTTCGGATTAGATGAGCAACAAGAGGGTTTAATAATTGGTAAAATGTTTGGTGTTCTGGTAGTTGAGAATAAACTTGGAGAACTTGGCTTTTTGACTGCTTTCTCCGGAAAGTTAGCTGATTCCAATGATCACGACTATTTCGTTCCTCCCGTTTTTGACATCCTCAATTCCGAAGGTTTTTTCAGAAGAGAAGAAATTGTGATTAATGAGATGACGATTGAAATTGATAAGTTGGAAAAAGAGGATGGGTACCTAAGTTCGAAATTGGAATTAGAAAAAACGATTGCAGCCTATCAGGAAGAACTTCAGAAGTATAAAAAAGAGATCAAAGAAGGGAAAGCAGCACGAAAACAAATTCGGCAGAATTCAACTGATTTGACTCCTTCTGAATTGGAAGTTCTACTCGAAGATTTGAGACAGCAATCCATTCGTGAACAATACTTTTTGAAAGATTTTGCGGATTCTAACAAGAAAAAAATCGCGTCTTTACATGAAGTAGTGGAAGAGTTTGAAAATCAGCTCAGCGATCTGCGTGAAAAGCGTAAGAATATGTCCAATGCCTTGCAGAGAGAGATTTTTGATTCCTATTACTTTCTGAATGGGAAGAAGGAAAGAAGAAGCCTTCAAAGCATTTTTCAAAACACAATTGACCATAAGCCACCGGCTGGAGCAGGAGAATGTGCTGCTCCGAAACTATTGCACTTTGCATTTGAGAATGAGTTGAAACCAATTTGTTTGGGTGAATTTTGGTGGGGAGCATCTCCAAGATCCGAAGTACGTGTGCACAAACAGGTTTATCCGGCTTGCCGTGGAAAATGCGAACCCATTTTGGGACACATGTTGGGTGAAACTGAAATGGATGAAAATCCAATGCTACTGAATCCGGCAGAAAATAAAGAACTGGAAATTGTTTTTGAAGACGATTACCTGGTAATTGTAAATAAACCTGCTGAATTCCTTTCAGTTCCCGGAAAAACAATCTCAGATTCGGTTTATACGCGCATGAAGGAGAAATATCCGACTGCAACCGGCCCACTGATTGTTCATCGTTTAGATATGTCTACTTCTGGTATTTTGGTGCTTGCAAAAGATAAAAAAGTGCACATGCATCTTCAGAAACAGTTCATTAAACGTAATGTGCAAAAACGCTATGTTGCTTTATTGGATGGTCTTGTCAAAGAAGATTCCGGGACAATTGATTTGCCTTTACGTGTGGATCTGGATGACAGACCGCGTCAGTTGATTTGCTATGAACACGGAAAACGAGCCGTAACGAAGTGGGAAGTAGTCCAACGGAGAAACAATCAAACTCTGATTTATTTCTATCCGATTACCGGTAGAACACATCAATTGCGTGTCCATTCGGCACATGTTTTGGGTTTGAATGCTCCAATTATCGGAGATGATTTGTATGGAAGCAAAGATTCCAGACTTCATTTACATGCACAGTTTCTTCAATTCACACATCCAATTACCAAAGAAGCAATCAAGATCAAAGTCGAAGCAGAATTCGCTTAATATTTTTAATTAGGAATTAGGAATTAGGAATTACTCCTGAAGCACACGATAATCCTTCTTGCGCCAGATATACCCATCCAGAATGTAATGAACCACCTGTGGCATGATTAGTAAGGGCACAAACAAACTAATGATCTGATCATCATTCAACTGCTGGAAAGTACCGTACAACCATCCGAAAGGAACGTTGTTTTCACGCCAGATAAAAACATCCCAAAGTGTTTCTTCAAAATAGGCAAAAGCAAAAACAATCCCATAAAAGAGGAGCCATCCCCATTTGGAAAGCACTAATTTTAAGAGTGTCGGCGAGTTTTCTTTCAATTCCTTTTTCTCGCTGAAATAAACCAATGCGAGATAAGGAATCCCATGCCCGATGACATTTACCAAAGAGAAAATAAAGTCATTATTCGTTAAGACGATACTTACATAATAGGAGAAACAGGTTGCAAGAGTCAATAGAATTCGTGGCGTGTTCCAATAACCGGAATCTTGTTTTTCCTTCCATTCAACCAACAGATACAATACCAGAATTACAATCATTAAACCATTTAGAACAGGTTCCAGTGAAGGGAGATTGATATACCAAAAATCACCGGCAGTCATCCAGTTGAAGTTTTGTTGTCCTCTTACATGCCAGATGAGAATCGGAATAACGGTAACGGCATAAATAGTGATCGATAAAATCCATTTCCGCCATTTTTGCTGTACTTCCCGTTTCGAATAAAGTCGGAAAAAACCATATTGCTGACGAATAAAATGGAAAACGGCAAAGTAGGCAAGTAAAGACCAGAAAAGCTTGCTGCTGATAGAATAAACTAATACGCCAACAATCCATACCAGAAAAGGAACGGCAAGTAATTTGAGCTTGTGGATCTTAAAAGCGGTGGGTTTGAAATAAGTCTTGTAAACAGTGGTATAAACATGCGCCACATCAATCGACAAAACAATCAAAATCCAGGACCAGGGAAAGATCTCTGTTTTTTGTTGATTGGTAAAGTGTTCCGGTAAAAAGAATACAATCAACGGAGGGATTGCCATGGGAGCAATAAACCACCACAGGTCAAAAGAGGCTGATTTTATCCAGATTTTAGGCTTCATGCTTTAATATTTCTGTTGCGGCTAATAAACCCAAATCAAATCCTTCCTCAAAAACGGAATAGGAAGAATAATCAGTATGCGCCAAATGTACTCGTTTTGCTTTTTGTTTAAGTGCTAAGTATTCCTGATATTTTGAAAGTGCCCCCGGATAAGGTGTTACCATTCCGTGTCCCCATCGTTGAAAACTAATGCTTTCAATGTGTTCTTCTATCGTTGGATGCATAGATGTTAGTTCGGAAACAACCAAATGATACATTTCTTCATCTGTCATTTTAAACAGACGCGCACGTTCAATGTGTTCATCGTTTTGATCTAGTGCTAAATAAACACTGATCACATGCTTATCTCTCGTTTGAGCAAATTCCTGATGTCTGTCGGAAACATATCCCAATCCTTTTGTTCCGAATTTGACATTATCCCACGCCAAAGGTGTTCCGTTTCCTTCCGGAATTTGATTCAGCACCACGATTCCAATCAGCCACGGATTGTGTCGGATTCCCTCAAAATAAGACTGCGGCCAATGCGGCGATTTTAGAATGTGTTTGGCAACATAAGAAGGAGAAGAAACAACGCAGGATTCTGACCGGATATGAAGGTTTTTCTTTGAGCTGAGATCAATTGCCTGAATGAATACCTGATTATCCAGTTCTTCTATCGAATGAACAATAACATTGCGTTTAACCTGTTCCTGAATTGATTTCTCCAATATGTTAGTGAGGTATCCGTTTCCTTCAGCCCAGGTCAAAACAGTTGTTGGATCCGTATTCCCAGGTGTTGCCTTTCTTCCCGCAAAATAATGAATCCCGGCCCAGGCAGAAACCTGATCGTATCCTGCACCAAAATCATCCCGGCAGCAATAATCTAAAAACCAATGCAGTTCTTCTGAATGATAGTTGTGATCGGTCAGGTACTCCTTGAATGTAATGTTATCCAATGCTTCCAAATCTGTGCTGATACCAGCCCGAGAGATCGGAATATTGAACAGATCCACTCCATCTGAATTTTTGGCCAGCTTCAATTCCTTCATTTGCTTAAAAAAACGTGCAATCTCCTGATTGGATTCTTCACTGATTCCGTATTCGGGAACCAATCCTTCATGGAAAACACCTTTGAATAATAAGCGTTCATCGGGAGCATGACACAGAAAATCTTCATTGTAAAATTGAAATCCGTTTTCTTCTTTGATGATCAAATGGTGTTCCTTCAAGAAAGAGATGAGCTCTTTATTGGTTGGATTTGCAAGTGAAAGGTAATGTGCTCCCAAAGGATATTTGGAATAGTCATTTTGTCCCGAACCTGAATTTCCGCCAACCTGATCGTTTAATTCCAGGATCAGGAAATCGGAGAATCCATTTTTCTTTAAATGATAACCGGTTGAAAGTCCGCTGACTCCTCCACCAATTATTACTGCAGGGATCTCCATCTCGATCACTGGAAAGTCTTTTGCAAAGTCGAAATTCCCACGAAGTAAATGCCCTCTATCTAATGGAGCACCAAGCCGGTTGGTGGAAATCTTTGATTTGGAACCGGAACAAGCGAGAAGGTCCGGCATCAAGATTGCAGCGGTTCCCAGTGTTCCGATGTAGCGAACGAAAGTCCTTCTTTCCATACTAGTCAAATAAAGAATCCCATTCTTTTTCAAACAAAGGAATGAGTGCTTGATTATCCAATCGATTAATCACTTTTTTGTGATCTTGCATATCCGGAGGAAAGAATTTCATAGACCTGAATTCTTCGTTGGAATAATACTTGAGTTTCTTGGGCAGGGAATAGGTTTTCAGCCCATTCACATCATATCCGAAAAGAATGTAGCCCCATTCGCCAAAAGAAGGAACATACGTGTGATAAGGAATTGTTTGTAGATATGAAGCTTCGATTGTGCTATTGATACACCAGAATGATTCTTTTGCATACAATGGGGAAGTACTTTGCATAACTGCCAAAGTCCGATTGGTCATTACACGCTGCAAGGATTTGTAGAATGAAAGAGTATACAGTTTACCAACTGAATAATTAGAAGGATCAGGAAAATCAATGATAATCGCATCGTATTTTTCGGTTGCCGTATTTCTCAGCCATTCAAAAGCATCTGCCTGAACCACTTTTAGTTTGGGACTATTTAATGAATTGTTGTTGAGTTTGGTCATCAATTCATTCTTGGAAAAAATGGAAACCAGTTTGGGATCCAGATCAACCAATGTAATGTGCTTTACCTGGGGATATTTCAAAATTTCCCGTACAGCAAAACCGTCACCACCACCCAGAACAAGAATATTCTTCGGTCTGCTGCAATGCGACAAAACGGGGTGTACCAACGCTTCGTGATAGCGGTATTCGTCACGGGAATTGAATTGCAAGTGATTATTCAGGAATAGACTGTAAGCATTACGGTCACGTGTCAGTACAATGCGCTGGTATTTGGAATTGGTTGCGTAAATAATGCTTTCACCATAAATTTCGGTTTCACTGATCCGATTGATTCTACCGGCATACACAAAAGCAAAGATTAAAAGCAGTGCAGCTCCGGATGCCTGAATGAATAGTAAAGTTGGCTGTTTTAACTCTTTTCTGAAATAATAGATGAGGTAAAGTGCCAATCCAACATTGAACAAACCAAATAAGACCGATGTCCGTGTTAGATTCAGATAAGGGACAAGAACCATCGGGAATGCAATCGAAGCGATTAGTGCACCTATGTAATCAAATGTGAAAACTTTGGAAACCAAATCCCGAAAACCCACTTGGTTCTTTAAGATGCGCATGATCAATGGGATTTCCAATCCTACAAAAATTCCTGTCAGGACAACCAATCCGTACAGGATAATTCTAAAATAGCCGCTGTAGCCAAAACTGATAAATAATACTGCGCTGCTTAAACCACCGATTACACCGGTAATGACTTCAATTCGAATGAAGTGTTCAATCAGATTTTTGCGGATGAACTTGGATAAATAGGAACCAATTCCCATTGCAAACAGATAGGTTCCGATTACTGTAGAAAATTGGGTAACACTATCTCCCAGCAAATAACTGGCTAGTGTTCCAGCAACTAATTCGTAAATCAGCCCGCAGGTTGAAATAACGAAAATGGTAAATAAAAGTAGATAGTGCATCTTAATGAATAGCCGAAGCAATAATGATTGCCACAGCTAAAATATAAGCGCTAGCCATCATAGCCAGAGCCGTATTTTTGTTTTGTGATACTTCCTTCCACAAGTTTTGTGGAGACAATTTTTCAATGATTAGGAATGAAATGATCAGGATCGCGATTCCTAATCCTGCATAAATCAATGATGCCCCTACTGTGTTCCAATCTACAATTCCTTTCATAAGTCTTTATTTATGATGTACACTGCCGTGTGTTGTATTCGGCGCATACTTTGTTCCATACTCTGATTTTAGCAATTTGAAGCTGCCAAGTTGTGCCCACAAATAGAACACGAAAACAAGGCCGGCAATCATTGTTGCAAATTTATTTTTCTTTATAAAATTCATCATGCCTGACTCTCAAATAAATTGTCAATCTCTCCCTTTCTCATTAATTCATATCGGTTTTTCAATAAATTAATGATAATCATTATTCCTAGCAAGGGAAGTACAATGATTAAGGTGTTCCATACCTCCGTACTACCATAATGTGCTTGAAGAAACAAGTTCTTGTCAGTAGTCGTGGAAGAATAAACAACTGCTTTTATATGGTATCTTCCACCGGGAACCGAAGAAACTCCAACCGTTCCCATATTACTTCCTTCAGCCCAGGAATATCCGTTGTCAACACCTGAGTAATATTCTGAAACGACTCCAAATTCCCTTTCTTCTCCACTTGCTTCATTAACTAAAGTCAAAGCTGTTTCGATCCATTCATTACTCAAACTTGCTGTAGTGGTGAATTCCAGGTAATTATTAGTGGAGTTACTATCAATATAGAAACTTTTACTGATAAAATCCGGTGAAGGAGAAACAATGCCGGAAACAGGAATGTTTTCCTGAAAAATCGGTCTGTGTGATTTGATTGCAGAGAACAAGATGGAAGTAAGGATAACTAAACCAATTAAAGCCAAGCAAACCTTGTTGAAAGTACGAACGCTGATTCCGCCCAAAACAGGTTGTGCAATTCCGATTCCTTCTTTTTCCTGAGATTCGATCCGGTAATCATTGAACATAGCAGAAATCTGCTTTCGGGTCATGTGTCTCCCTGAAAACGTATCTATTCTTCCTCCTTTGGCATGTTTTTCAATGGAGATAATATATGGCGGTGAAATGTAATCGGAACATTTGATGTTCTTGACATCGATTACATCATAGTGAAATTCACCAATGCAATATTTGGAAACGTAATTATAACCTTGCAAAAAATCATAGTCACGATCTTGAAATTTGAAAACAGTCTCAATATTGGAAAGGATCTCCTGTGCGGGAATGGTGTGATCTTCTCTTAGCCAGGTGTAATTTCCGTAAGAACAATTCAGAAAGGAAATTTCTCCTGTTTCACTCAGAAGCAGGATTTCATCCCATTTATCTGCGTGGCGGTAAGCAACATGTTTATGAGCCTGGCCTATGACCGTATATTTAACGCCTTCAAATGTTCCAACAGTTCCGATTTTGAAATACTTCAGAAAAACGGCATTTTTATTTGGAATCTTGAGATACTTGTCAAAATATAAGCGATCGTGAATTTTCCCGCAGTTCGGACAGGCGAAAGTCTGAAGTTTGTGTTGGATGTGTAATTTGGTGACAGTTTGACATCCTGTACACTTAAAAGCCGTTCCAAGCTCATTAACTGTTATACAAGAATCAAAATTCGTCATGCGGGTAAGTTGATAATAATCGATGCAAATATCATGAAATATTCCAAAAATGCAATAGGGAATCTATACGGAAGAGCAAGTGTGGGAATTTTCCATTTCGCGAACCAAATTCATAATTCGACCTTCTGGTTAATCTTTGCTTTTAATGTTTATTAAGGAATCATTTTACGTATTTACATCCGTGTTCCTCTGTGTCCCTCCTCAGATTATAACTTTTATCAAAGTTATCTTCGTCTTCAATCGCTACCGCGCTTTCTTGTGGGAGATAAATAATACGAGTTGACTCACAATTCGGCATTCGGCATTCGTAATTAATTATCCCGAATTACTGCCGCACTAACGTTTGTTGCAATTCAAACTTCAAAAGCTTGCGCTTTTTCTTATTTTTGATCACCCAAATTTTCGGTATGGATCAAGTTGAAGCAAAAAGAAGAATAGAACAATTAAGTCAAGAATTATCACAGCATAATCACAACTATTATGTGGATAGTAACCCGACTATTTCTGACTATGAATTTGATTTGCTGTTGAAAGAACTTCAGGATTTGGAGGTTGAATTTCCTGAATTTGCTTCAGAATTGAGTCCTACTAAACGTGTTGGTGGTGACATTACCAAGAAATTTGAAAGTGTGACACATAAATTCCCGATGCTTTCTTTGTCGAATTCATATTCGGAAGAAGAAATCATTGATTGGGAACAGCGTTTGAAAAAACTGGCAACCGGATCCATTGAGTATATATGTGAATTAAAGTACGATGGTGTAGCCATTGGAATTCGCTACGTAAACGGGAAATTTGCACGTGCAGTGACTCGCGGCGACGGAACTAAAGGAGAAGATATTTCGGCAAACGTAAAGACCATTCGAACCATTCCATTGACACTCAAAGGAGATTATCCGGATGATTTCGAGATTCGTGGTGAGATCTTTTTTCCTAGAGCAAACTTCGATGCCATGAACAAACAACGCGAAGAATTGGGAGAGCCAGTTTTCGCAAATCCCAGAAATTCAGCTTCGGGCACATTGAAATCACAGGATTCTAAAGTAGTTGCTGAGCGAGGATTGGACTGTTACTTATATGGAGTTTACGGAGATGATCTGTTCATGGAATCTCACTTGGAAAGTATTCAAAAAGCACAGGAATGGGGATTCAAAACTCCGCAGGAGAAAAACAAATACATCGCTAAGATTTCAAATATTGAAGGGATCATGGAATTCATTCATTATTGGGATAAAGAACGTTACAATCTACCTTTTGATATCGACGGAATTGTGATCAAGGTGAATAATTACGATCAGCAGGCCGATTTAGGATTCACTGCAAAATCACCACGCTGGGCAATTGCTTATAAATTTAAGGCTGAACGTGTTTCTACCACTTTGGAAGAAGTCACCTATCAGGTTGGAAGAACTGGAGCAATTACTCCGGTTGCGAACTTGAAACCGGTTCTTTTGGGTGGAACAGTTGTGAAGAGAGCTTCATTGCACAATGCAGATCAGATAGAAAAGCTGGATTTGTATTTGGGTGACGCGGTTTTTGTAGAAAAAGGAGGTGAAATTATTCCCAAAATTGTAGGTGTAAATACCGAATTCCGAGAATCCACAGCTGAAAAAGTAATCTTCATTGAACATTGTCCGGAATGTGGTTCTGAATTGCATCGCAGAGAAGGAGAAGCTCAGCATTATTGCCTGAACGATTTGGTTTGTCCACCACAGGTGAAAGGTCGCATGGAACATTTTATCTCCAGAAAAGCCATGAACATCGACGGTCTTGGCGCTGAAACCATTGATTTGTTATATAAGAAAGGATTAGCAACCAGTGTGGCAGATCTCTATGATTTGACTTTTGATCAGGTGGTAAATTTGGACCGGATGGCAGATAAATCCGCAAACAACTTGATTATCGGGATCAAAAACTCGAAAGAGGTTCCGTTTGAGCGCGTATTGTTTGCCTTGGGAATTCGTTTTGTAGGAGAAACGGTAGCCAAAAAGTTAGCTGCTGCATTAAAGAATATTGATGCTATTGCAAAAGCAACTTACGAGGAGCTCATTGCAGTAGATGAAATTGGAGAGAAGATTGCTGTCGCAGTACAGCATTTCTTTCAGGATCCGCGTGCGCTTCAAACCATTGAACGATTGAAAGCAGCTGGCATTCAGTTTGAAATAGAAGAAGTGGCTTTGGATTCGAATGATCTGGAAGGAAAAACGTTCGTTGTTTCAGGAGTCTTCGCTAAATTCAGCAGAGACGAAATAAAGGATCTGATCGAAAAGAACGGAGGAAAAAATGTGGGATCCATTTCAGCGAAAACCAGTTATGTTCTGGCGGGTGAAAATATGGGGCCTGCAAAACTAGAGAAAGCAAGTTCGTTGGGAATTCCAATCATTTCAGAAGACGATTTCCTGAGGATGATTTCATCTAATTAGGAATTGGGAAATCAATTCCAGCAATTCAATTGGCAACTGCTCTGGCTCTCTACGATTCATTAATGCGTCGTTGAAACTTACATTGTCTGCGTTCCAAATCAATGTTCCTTCGGCAAACTGACGTATTTGCTCTCCCTCTGATTGATCCATGGATTGAAACGTCAGCTGGGATATCTGTCCGGAACTTTTATCGATGTGAAGCCATTTGTAAACCAGGCTTTTATCTTCAGATTGAATATCTGTTCGTTTAATTTCGGTAATGATCTGAAATTCATCTTCGAAATAAAATAGCACTTTAACCGGGAATGGATTTGTTGTCATACTACAAAATTAACCGAACGAATTGAAAATTAAGAAATGAAAAGATTAAGATCCAATTTGTCAATTTTACATTCTCCATTTTCAATTCCCTTTAAACGTATTTCAAGCGTGGATTACCCGACTATTACCCGACTATAAAGCGTCTTTTGTATGTATTCTTAACATTTTTAAAGAAGACTTTTCTATTTCCTTCTCAATTGTCCATTTTAAATTATCAATTCCCCAAAAATCCGTAATTTTGATCTGACTTTTTACTGTTTAAAAATAAATTAAAATGAATCTATTTAAAGGAGCCGGAGTTGCATTGGTAACACCATTCAATGCAGATATGTCTATTGATTTTCCGGCGTTGCGCAGATTGGTACAAGAACAAATTTCTGGTGGTACTAATTACTTGGTGGTTCAGGGAACTACCGGCGAATCTCCAACTTTAAACAGCGAAGAAAAGAAGCAGGTTCTGGAAACAGTTTTAGAAGTAAATAACGGAACATTACCGATCGTTTACGGAGTAGGTGGAAATAACACCATGGCTGTTGCAGAAGCATTTAAGAATATCCCAAAAGGAGTGGATGGAATTCTTTCCGTTGCGCCCTATTACAATAAACCTACTCAGGCTGGTTATGTTGCTCATTACAAAGCCCTGGCTTCAGCAACAGATTTACCCATTATTTTATACAATGTTCCGGGTAGAACAGGATCAAACGTTCTTGCGGAAACAACTCTGGAATTGGCAGAGATCAAAAACATTGTAGCAATGAAAGAAGCTTCCGGTAGTATGGAACAGATAATGGAGATCATTCGTTGCAGACCGGAAGGGTTTTTGGTTCTTTCTGGTGATGATGCGATTACTTTACCTTTAATCGCTGCCGGTGCTGATGGTGTAATTTCGGTTGTAGCAAATTCCTTCCCTGCACAATTCAGCCAAATGGTTACAAGTGCTTTGAATGGCGATT
Source organism: Flavobacteriales bacterium UBA7666 (assembly GCA_002483265.1). Lineage (GTDB taxonomy): Bacteria > Bacteroidota > Bacteroidia > Flavobacteriales_D > Crocinitomicaceae > Fluviicola. The sequence goes on from DLHO01000021.1 coordinate 70,547, forward strand.
TTGTAACAGCACGGAAAATCCATTACGATTTACTTCCGGTTACGAAACTTCTTTTTGCTGAAGGGAACCCGGGTGGAGTGAAAGTCGCTTTGGAAGAATTGGGATGGATGAAGCCATTTATGCGTCTTCCATTGGTTCAGGTTTCAGATGGGTTGAAAGCAAAAATTGTTGCAGAAACAAAAAAACTGACTAAATAATCACGCGATTGATTGAAAATTAATAGATTCGCATTAAATTACTTGATGATGAAAAACAAACTAATCTTAGGTGGCATCTTGTTAATGTTTGCTTATGCTTGTGGTTCCGGAGAGGAAAAACAAGAGGTAGCAACGGTTGAAGAACAAGAAACTGTAGATGCTGCTAATGTAAACTACAATATTCCATCACCATCTGAGCAGTTTGCTTTGATCTCTAAGATGGACGCAATAAAGAATACAAAAATCTTGCATGACCCGGCGTTGGCAGATAAGTATTCAAGCTCTTCTCAAAAAGCATTGAACTTCGGTGTTTATACAGCAGATGTTGCTTATTTAACTTCATTTAATGAGACGAACAAGTACTTGAGCTACTTCGGTAAATTGGAAAAATTAGGTTCTGATATCGGTGTTGCACAGGTTTTTGGAAATGAGTTGGGTGAGTTGGCAAAAAAATGGGACGGAAACGCAGATTCATTATTCAAATTGAGTGATGATGTGTATAACCGCACATTTCAGCGCTTAATTGAAATCGATAAAGGAGACGAGTTATCCCTGATGCTTGTTGGTGGATGGATTGAATCAATGCACCTAATGATTGGAAGTTCCAAAGGCTTTGGTAAATCACCAAAATTGGATCAGGCTTTAGCAGATCAGAAATTGGTTGCTGAGAACTTATTAGAGTTTTTAGTAAGCTATCAGGATAATGAATCAGTTAAAGAATATTCAGCTTCAATCGAAGAAATACTAAAAGTATACGAGCAATTGGATTGTAACTCAGGAGAAACTGAGGTACAGAACTCAAACGGGAAATTAACTTTTTCCGGTGGAGATAGCTGCAAGATGACTCAGAAATGTTTTGATAACCTGGCGAAAAAAATCACAGAAATACGTACTAAAATTATAACTGCTTAACTTCTTGGATATGAAATTTATTTTAACGTTAGCCCTATCATTTGGTTTTGTATTTGCTTTTGCCCAATGTCCTCCAGCAGAGGCATTCATGAAAAAGAAAAAGACCAAGGACGCATATAGTTTAAATTCTCAATCGCGTTCAGGATCAGTTGCAGCCGATGAGTCATATGAAATGTCATTCATTGCACATCCAGGACTTGACTATCGTTTGACAACGGTACTAGGTGAAGGAAGTGTCGGTACATTGAATTACGAGATCTATGAATTAGTTGTAGAGAAAAAAACAGAAGGAGAAAAAGAAACTTTTAAGAGAATAAAAAAAGTATTGGCTTCATCCGGAAATGCAGAAGCTTTAGAGTTTACATCAGACAAATCACGTAAAATTTTCATCAACGTATCGATTACAGGCGGTGATAAAAAGAAATTAGCTTGTGTTGGTGTTTTAATTGAAACAAAACGCTCTGAGAAGACAGGATTTTAATTCTGTTTCAATCATATTAAAAAACAGTAAGGGCGGAAAATTTTCCGCCCTTACTGTTTTTTTGTCGAACGCTATTCACAATTCATAATGCATAAATTGCGATCACCAATTCGTAATTCGTAATTCGTAATTCGTAATTTCACAAAATGCATCAATCATCACAAAAAATACTCGAGTTTGTTAATCAAGCTCAATCAATCGTTATAACGGCACATAAATCACCGGATGGAGATTCAATCGGAAGTTCGTTGGCTTTGTATCACATTTTAAAGAAATGGGGAAAAAACGCGCAGGTAGTTCATCCCGATCCAGCACCCGAATTTTTACATTGGGTTGCAGGACAGGAACAAATCATCGATTTTGAAACAAAGCATGCACAAGCTGCTGCAGCACTTCAATCTGCTGATCTGATCTTTTGTCTGGATTACAATGAGCCATCCCGTGTGGGAGACCAAATGCAGCCTTTTTTGGTTGAATCGAAGGCAAATAAGGTAATGATCGACCACCATTTGCATCCGGCAGATTTTTGTCAGGTGGTGATTTCTGAAACGGCTGCTTGCTCCACATGTGAATTGATTTATAAATGGGTGAAAGATATCAATCGCTTAGATGATTTGGATGAAACTTCCGGAGCATGCATTTATTTGGGAATCATGACAGATACCGGTTCTTTCCGATATCCTTCCGTAAGTGCGGATACACATGAGATAATTGCAGATCTGATCAGAAGAGGAGTGAAGCACTTTTTGATTCATGAAGCCGTTTTCGATACCAATACCGTTGATCGGATCAAATTAAGAGGTTTTGCTTTGTCAGAAAAACTCGTTTGTTTAAATGAGATTCACGTAGCTTATGCATCGATTTCTGAAGAAGAATTGAAAAAATACAATTATCAAAAAGGAGATACCGAAGGATTAGTTAATCAGATTCTGGGAATTCAGGGAATCAAAATGGCAGTATTGTTCGTTGAGAAAGATGGTAAAGTGAAAATTTCTTTCCGTGCAAAAGGAGATTATTATGTCAATGAACTGGCAAAAACTCATTTTGAGGGCGGCGGACATGCATATGCTTCCGGTGGAATTTCATCAGAAAATCTAGAGAAAACAGTCGAAAAATTTGTAACATTTGTAAAAGATTTCATTCCTAAAGCATGATAAAAAAAGAATTTCTTTTCTGTCTGTTGATTTTCTGTTCTTGCACGGAGGAAGAACAACAGCCCAAACCCATTGAGTGGAACATGAAAAAATCCACTGAAATGAACAAGGAATTGGCTGTTGAAGAAAGTATTAATATTGATCTTTACTTTGCTCAGCACGAGAATTGGGAGGTAAAACAAACCGGAACAGGTTTACGCTATGTCATTTTGAAAAAGACAGAAGGTGTAATTCCTCAGGCTGGAATGGATGCAAAAACACAATATAAAATAAGTTTGTTGGACGGAACAGAAGTGTATAAAACCGCTCCCGATGAGGTAGATATTTTCCGTGTGGATAAAAGTGATATGGAATCAGGTATTCACGAAGGAATCAAATTGATGCGCGTTGGCGAAAAAGCAAAACTGGTGTTTCCAAGTCATTTGGCGCACGGTTTAGTGGGTGATTTGCAAAAAATCCCGCCACTTTCCCCCTTAGTTGTTGATATTGAATTAATTGGATTGGAATGAAAAATTGGAAATACATAGCAATTGGTCTTTTAATGGCTTCCTGTACAAATGGCGTGGAAAAAGCCAGTGATAAAAATGATGTGCCAAGTACACGTGATGCTGGAAGCCAGTTGTCTGAAGCAGAAAAACTCATTGAGGCAAAGAAACAAGTTGTTGACAAGAAAAGTTTTCCCAATGGAATTCAGATCCAGTGGTTTGAAAAAACGGAAGGGGAACCAATTCAGGATGGATCCGTTTATGAGATCAATTTCAAAACGAAGCTGCAAAATGGGGAAGTAGTTGATGGAAACTATAAACTGCAAAGAGATATGTTGCCATTTTTGGCCGGATATGGAATGCAGACACCTGGATTTGATTTGGCAATGAAAGAGTTGAGAGTAGGTGATTTTGTGGAAATTTTCATCCCTGGAAAATTAGCTCGTGGTAAAAAAGGAATTCCCGGAATTATTCCTCCCAATGCTCCAAATATTGTGATGCTAAGAATTGGAAAAGAAATCAAACCAACAAAAGTGGTGGATGGAGTAAAGGTTTGGAGATTGGAAGAAAATCCGGAAATGACAGATGCTAAAGTTGGAGAAAGTTCAAATCTGGCAATCCATTATTTTGTTGGAACAAAGTCCAATCCACGCTACGATAATTCCTATCAGAGAGACACACCATTTGCTTTCGGTATGAAAGACAATTCCTTGATTCCGGGATTGAGAAAGGCCATGTTGAATGCGAAGATGTATGATAAACTCTACATTTTGGTTCCTGCAAAAGAAGCCTATGGTTCCAGAGGTTATGTAGATTTGGTAAAACCAAACGAAGACTTGTTCTACGATATTATCATTATGGATGTAGACGGAAAATCAGTCCAACAAAGTGAGAAGTAAAAAGTGAAAAGTCAAGAATTAAAAAGGTGACTGAACGGAGTCGAAGTCCCTTTGTTGAAACTTTTCAAATACCCGTTTTCAACGATCAAATTGGAGTTATGAACTTGTAAATGTTGGAATTAACGTTTTTTCGCAACTAAAATTTGGCTTTTTTTTGTTAGTTTTGCCTCACCCAGAAAATACCAAAGGCTTTAATTATGAACAAATTTCTTTATTTCCTTCTATTATTTGTTTCATTTTCGGGAGTTGCTCAAACTCCGATGGATACCGTTGATACTGAAAAAGGTAAAATGGTTATTTACTCCAATCGAACATGGAAATTCTTACTGGATGAAGAGTTTGACGGAATAATGAATGAAGCACTTTTTAATATCATTCAGTCAGATACAAACTTGAATTTGGTTCAGACTTGGAATAACGATGTTTGCTTTTCTTCCGATAGACCAGACATGTCACGTTTGAACGATACCATTTGGTTGTGTTTGGTGGATGACATACATAAAGAGTTTGTTTCACCCGTTCCTGGTATTGTAACTTCGCGTTACGGATACAGAAAAGGAAGATACCATAATGGAATTGATTTAAACCTGAGAACAGGAGATACTGTGAAAGCTGCGTTTTCCGGCCGTGTGCGCTACGCAAGATGGAATGACGGTGGTTTTGGTAATTTGGTAATCATTCGTCACCACAATGGCTTAGAAACGTTTTATGCCCACCTTTCAAAACACTTAGTAGCTCCGGATCAGGAGGTGAAAGCTGGTGAACCAATCGGATTGGGTGGAAACACAGGCCGTTCATTTGGTGCGCATTTACATTTTGAAGTACGCTTCTATGATTCTCCAATGAATCCGGAAGAAGTAATTGATTTCGCGAAGAAAGAACTGAAGGATGAAAACCTGCTTGTTCAAAAACGCTTATTCAGACCGGGAGCAAAACCAACCGACGAAGAAATTTCCGGTGAATCAATTGCAGCTGTTCAGGCCAGAACAGAAGCAGCAGCAACCAGAAAGTATTATAAAATCAGAACAGGTGATACGCTTTCACAAATTGCTTCCAAAAGCAATACAACCGTTTCCAGGCTTTGTAAACTCAATGGAATCAGACCAACGACCCTTTTACAGGTTGGTCGACAATTGCGCGTAAGATAAAGACGAATCCCTTGATTTTATCGATTAACTAATTTTTACTGTTAAAAATTTGGTTTGTAATAGTGGTTTCCTTAAATTGCTATTATGTCATGCAACTACAGAATTGTTTTAGTAACAGATGGAGGCTCAGATGCCCTACTTGTCCCGATCGTTGGGTTGAGTGCATTGTCGCGTCGAATTCATGCAGTTGACATAGACAGATCTCTTTACAATTGGATTGATTTATTGGTCGCTTCTGGAGATAGTGTTTTACTGGCAAGTCTTTTAGCAAAACAAGAAATTTCTTTAATCGAAGAATTAGGAGCACTGGAGAAATTACTTCGCTACCAAAATAACGGCTATAGTAAAGAAATGGTTTCCCGCCTTTTTGATGAAGAAGATACTTTGTATGCACTGAGAAAACATTTCTTGTTCATGACTTACGATGTGGATTCCGACGAATTATTTCAGTTCTCAGACAGCAGACCAACGCAGCAATCCATCAAGTTGGACTCGGTATTGAAAGCTTGCATGGGAAATCCCAATGAACAGCAATTTATCAAATTAGGATATAGAAGATTAATGAATGCGAGTCAATTTGCTCCAAATCCAATTTTACAAGCAATGCACTATGCAGATTGTTTGTATCAGGATGACTCGGTCGTAATTGTGAGCATTGGTTCAGGAAAACACAAAGAGGCTGATTTGGAGCAGCAATTCTCAGAACAGGCACAAGCACAATTTGAAGACGAGGTTCGGAAACACAAAAAATGGCATTATTTCAGGTTCGATCCCGAATTTGAAAGAGACGATAACATGGAGACGAAAATTGAAAAAACACGCAACTACTTCGAAGACGAAGCTCCGAATATGGATCGGCTGTTGCGTCTGATGGAAATAAAATCAGGAAAACTAGTGTGAAAGATGACTTCGACTCCGCTACGCTTGTGTTGAAGCTTTAGCGTAAGCATTCAGCCACCTTGCGGATTCTTACTATAAAAAAAGGACACTGAGCGGAGCCGAAGTGTTAAGATTTCAGAAACAATATTTCAAGGAAGTTTGCCGTTATGCTATTTCTCCTATTTTTGTCGTCATGAAATGGATTTTCTTAGTTCTCACTATAGTAACACTTAGCAGCTGCAATTCGTATAACCGCATTTTAAAATCGGATGATTACGAAGCAAAATTCAATGAAGCTAATCGTTTGTATGATACTGAAAAGTATGACAGATGTGTTGCTTTATATGAGCAGGTTTATCAAAGAAGTCCGCGCTCTCCGCAAGGTGAGGTTGCTTTTTACCGATTAGGAAAAGCATGTTATGCGGTTGAAGATTGGTATTTGGCGAGTTACTATTTGGCGGCTTTCCAAACCAAATTCCCGTATTCTCCTAAAGTAGAAGAAACCATGTTCCTTGCTGCAGTTTGTGCAGTTCAGAATAGTCCGGAAGTATCCTTGGATCAGCATGAAACGGAAGTTGCCCTGAATGAATTGCAAAATTTTGTAATACGTTTCCCCAATTCTGAACTAATGGATACTTGTAACACGATTATGGATAAATTGCGTTACAAACTGGAGACAAAAGATATGCAGACCGTAAGGTTGTATTCCAAAACGGAAAATTACCGCGCTGCAGTAGTAAGTGCAGATCAATTTCTGGATAATTATCCAAGATCAGCGTACAGAGAAGAAGCATGGGCAATTTTAATGCGCAATTCGTATCATTTGGCAACCAATAGCGTGGATTCAAAAATGGAGGAGCGAATTGAGAAAACTAAAGAACGATTTAATATTTTTCTTGTAGAATTCCCAAATTCAGACTATCTTCGCGAATTCGAAGGGTATGTTGAGAAATTAAAAAAACTCGATGTTCCCGTATCTAACAAGTAAATAAATAGAAGAAAATGAGCTTCAAAAACAACAATGCTGAGCGTTCTACAGTAACGCGCGATACAATTGATTTAGAAGAAACAACAGGTAATATCTATGAATCAATTGTAGTATTGTCTAAAAGAGCAAATCAAATCAGTGCTTCAATGAAAGAAGAATTGACTGCTAAATTGCAGGAGTTTGCTTCATCAACAGATAATTTGGAAGAGATTTTTGAAAATCGCGAGCAAATTGAAATCTCTCGTTTCTATGAGAAACTTCCAAAACCGGTTGCAGTTGCAATTGAAGAGTTGAAAGAAGGACAAATTTATACCAGAAAAAATCAAGAGTAATCTAAACTCGATATGTCTTTAGAAGGTAAAAAGATTCTGGTTGGTATTACTGGCGGAATCGCAGCTTATAAAATTGCTTCCTTCGTAAGATTATTAAAGAAACAAGGGGCAGAGGTCAGATGTATGATGACTCCTGCCTCTTCTGATTTTATAACACCGCTAACACTTTCTACCTTATCCGAATCTCCTGTTGGAATCGAATTCTATAATTCCAAAACAGGCGAGTGGACCAACCATGTGGAATGGGCTTTGTGGGCAGATGTGATGATCTTTGCTCCGGTTACAGCAAATTCATTGGCTAAAATGGCTCACGGCTTTTCAGACACCTTTCTTTTAGCAACGTATTTAAGTGCAAAATGCCCCGTTTTTATTGCTCCTGCAATGGATTTGGATATGTATCAGCATCAAACTACAAAAGATAACTTGGCACGTCTGGAATCATTCGGACACACCATCATTCCTGCTGAAAGCGGTTTTCTTGCAAGTGGTTTGGAAGGACAAGGCAGAATGGCCGAACCCGAAGTTTTACTGCAATATCTTCAGGATCATTTCTATGCAGATGATCGTTTTTCAGGGAAAAAGTTTCTGGTTACTGCAGGGCCAACTTATGAAGCGATTGATCCTGTTCGGTTTATAGGAAATCATTCTTCCGGAAAAATGGGATTCGCTTTAGCAGAAGCAATTGCTTCCTTAGGAGGAAAAGTTGTTTTAATAAGCGGACCAAGTAGTTTGACTACGAAGCATAAAGACATTCAGTTAATTCGTGTAACTTCCGCACTTGAAATGCTTCATGCAGTTCAGGAAAACTGGAAGACAGCAGATATCGGAATCTTTGCTTCCGCTGTTGCTGATTACCGACCTACGGTTGCTGAAAGCCAGAAGATCAAGAAGACAGAAGATCAATTGCACATTCTTTTAGAGAAAAATCCGGATATTTTATCCTGGGCAGCTTCCAATAAAGACGATCAAAAAGTGATTGGCTTTGCTTTGGAAACCCAAAACGGCATGGAATATGCAAAAGGGAAGCTCGAGAAAAAGAAACTGGATGCAATTGTGCTGAATGAAATGGGAGAACCCGGAGTAGGTTTTGGTACCGATACGAATTCAGTTAAATTACTCTTTAAAAACAATAAAATGTGTAGCTTTGAGTTACAATCAAAGCAAGAATTAGCTTTCTCTTTGTTGAATGAATTGATGAATAATCTATATGAATAAAATTCTAACCCTTGTCTTTTTGGGGCTTATCGTAAGAGGATATTCCCAGGAATTGAATTGCCAGGTTTCACTTATTACCAATATCAAGACGGAAGTAACTTCGGCTGAAAAAGAGTTGTTTGAGCAATTGAAGCAGGTAGTTACTGAATTGATGAACAATACCAAATGGACTGAAGAGAAGTTCAAAGTGGAAGAACGTATCAACTGTCAGTTGCAATTGCAAATCAATACCATTAATAACGGAGAATTTACAGGATCTATTCAGGTTCAGTCGAGCAGACCGGTTTATAATGGCTCTTACAATACAACTTTGTTTAATTTTCAGGATGATAACCTGGATTTTACCTATACAAGAAGCAGTCAGGTCCTTTATGGAAAAAATCAGTTTAGAGATAATTTGTCTTCCGTCTTAGCTTTTTATGCATACTATATTATTGCGCTGGATTTTGATTCTTTTTCAAAACAAGGTGGAACGAAATACTTTCAGGAAGCACAGCAAATTGTAACGAATGCACAAACTTCTTCGGCTAAAGGATGGAAGTCTAACGAGCAAGGGAAAAGAAACCGCTATTGGTTGGTTGAAAATGCATTACAGCAATTATTTGAGCCATTAAGAGAATGCTATTACGAATACCACCGTTTAGGAATGGATCGTTTATACGACAAACCTGAAGATGCAAAAAAAGCAATCTACAACGCTTTGGATAAATTGTCAAAAGTTTCTGCGGCACGTCCAAATACGATTAACATCATCAATTTCGCTTACTGTAAGTTGAATGAATTGAAGAATTTATATGCTACTGCGAAACAGGAAGAGAAAACCCAGATCGTTGCAGTATTAAAAAAGATAGATCCGACCAATTCAACTAAGTACGAAGAAATTTTGAACTAATGTTGAAATCCCTCTCTGTTCAAAATTTTGCTTTAATTGAACATGTTTCCCTTCAATTTCACGATGGGCTGCATGTAATTACAGGAGAAACCGGATCCGGGAAATCCATCTTATTGGGAGCATTGAATTTAATTCTCGGAGAACGTTCCGATTTTTCAGTAATTCGTAATTCGGAAAAGAAAACCATCGTTGAGGCAGTCTTTCAATTAAACGAAAGCTTTAAAGACTGGTTTGTTCAGGAAGATATTGATTGGGAACAGGAAGCGGTTATTCGAAGAGAGATCACAAGTCAAGGAAAATCCCGTTCGTTTATTAACGATACTCCGGTACAGTTAAATCAACTAAAGGAATTAACAGAGCAGTTGGTTTACATTCACTCACAGCACGAAACACTGGAAATCAAAAAAACAAAATTCCAGTTTGATCTACTGGATTCATATGCAGACAGTTTGGATCTGGCGCAGAAAGTAGCATCTATTTACGCTCAAATTCATCGACTGAAAGCAACAAGAGAACAACTCGAATCTTCCAGATCAAGTCAATTACAGGAATTGGATTATATCCGTTTTCAATTGAATGAAATTCAACAATTGAATTTAGATCAAGTGGATTATGCTGCCTTGGAAAATGATTTCAATAAGTTGTCTCAGTTGGATGATCTGAAAGAAGCGTATTCATCCATCATGAATGCAATTGATCAGGAAAGTGGAGCAACAGATTTACTTCGAAGATTGAAATCACATGTCGATAAATGGAAGAATGCAGACTCTGATTTGAATGCAATTTCGGTCAGATTACATGACGTTATAGCAGAATTGGAAGATATATCGAGAGATTCAGAAAGACAATTAAATCAATTGGAAGGTGATCCTGAAGCATTATTTCGCTTAACGGAGTCATTGGACGAATTCAATAAAATTCTAAAAAAGCATCACTTTTCAACGCAGGAAGAATTGAGTGATTATTTCAGTTCACTTGAAAGCAAGTTGAATGAATCGGACTCTTCGGATGAACGCATTGCTGAACTGACCATCGAAATTGATGAAAAGGGAAAGGAATTGCTTCAATTATCGACCAAATTGTTTGAGAAACGCTCAGCGGTTGTACCAAAGTTGGAAAGTTATTTATTGGAGTTGCTGACCGAAATGAAAATGGAGCATTCCAGATTTCAGATAGTACTTACCCGATCTGAAAAATTGGATTCCAATGGAGGAATGAGCATTCAAATTTTGTTTTCAGCGAACAAAGGATTGGAATTAAAGCCCATTGAAAAAGCTGCCAGTGGAGGAGAGTTATCGCGCGTTATGTTAGCAATTCAGTTAATTATGAGCGAGAAAAAATCACTTCCCACTTTAATTCTGGATGAAATTGATACTGGAGTTTCCGGGGAAGTTGCTTTGAGAATGGGGAAATTGCTGAAGCAAATGGGAAAACATTTGCAGGTTTTTGCAATCACCCATTTACCTCAGGTTGCAGCCAAAGGAGATTATCATTTCGAAGTGTCCAAATCGCATGAAAACAGTCAGACCATTTCAGAAATCCATGAGTTAAACAACTCGGAGCGAATCGAAGCACTTGCAAAACTAATCTCTGGTGAGCAAGTAACTGATTTGGCGCGCTCTTCTGCAATCGAGTTAATGAACTAAAAGGGGCTTCGACTCCGCTCAGTCACCTTTTCAATTCTCAATTCTAAATTCTCATTTTCGGTTAATTATCTAACAAATCAACAACCCTATGGGTTTCTTTCCGTATCTTTATTAAATAAATACACGAATTATGTTTAAGGTTCTTTTGTTAACACTTTCGCTGACTGCTATCTACTCTACTTCTGTGGCGATGACTAATGATCTGGAGAAACCTGCTTATTCAGGTGCCGGAGAAGTGATCAAAATCCGTGTAAATGCGCATCAGGTGAACTGCCAACCGGACGTTGAAGTATTATGTTATTCCGTTCAGAAAGGCGCGAGTATCGGGATGGAAACTTGGGAAACCCTTCAGCAGTCTATCGAAGGATTTACGTTCGAAGAAGGTTATACCTATGATTTGATCGTACGAATTGATGTGCAGCAAGGTAAAACAGGTTCTGAGAAATTTAAATACACCTTAGTTGAAATAATTTCCAAAATCAAAGAGGCTTAATTACTTTTTCTCCTATCTTTAAAATTATGGAGAAGAAATGGGTAATTACAGGTCTGATACTAATCATCATTGCAATTATTTTTGGTGCTTTCGGTGCACATGGCTTAAAAACACTATTGGAACCGAAGGATGTTCCCTTAACTTTTGAGCTAGCAAAGAAAAATCAGGATATTCTGACTGCTTTTGAGACGGGAACAAGGTATCAGTTTTTTCAAGGTTTGGGATTTCTGATTATTCCCTTTATTACAACCCGGTTTTCTATTTCCGGAAAAGCGGTCTTCTATTTGATGTTATTGGGCATAATTTTCTTCTCAGGAAGTATTTATGGATTGACCTATTCGAAAGTCCATATGGGGGGATCTCTATCAAAAGCTTTTGGTCCGGTAACTCCAATTGGAGGATTGTTACTAATCCTGGGATGGTTTTGGTTATTGATTCAAGTAATCCGCTCTCGAAATTAATGAAATTTACTGCAACGATATTAGGTTCGGGGACGTCTCAGGGAATTCCTGTAATTGCTTGTGAATGCCACGTCTGTACTTCAGGAAAACCGAAAGACGATCGCTTGCGTTGCTCTGTTCTTTTGGAAATTGAAGGAAAGAATTATGTGATTGATGCAGGACCTGATTTCAGGCAACAAATGCTGAAGTTTAAGGTCAAAAGTTTGGAAGCGGTATTATTTACGCACGAGCATAAAGATCACATGGCCGGTTTAGATGATGTGAGAGCATTTAACTTCCTTGAAAGAAGAGATATGGATATTTATTGTTCGAAGGCCGTTGAAATTGCTCTGAGACGCGAATACCATTATGCATTTGAGGAAGACAAATATCCCGGAATTCCTCAGTTGAATATCATTAACATTGAAAACAAACCCTTTCAACTTTCTGGCAGTATTCCGATCGTTCCGGTAGAAGTGATGCACTATTTCATGCCTGTTTTAGGTTTTCGTGTAGGAGATTTTGCATATATAACAGATGCTAAGACAGTAGAACCCGAGGAAATTGAAAAGCTGAAAGGATTGAAAGTGCTTATTATTAATGCGTTAAGAAAAGAACCGCATATTTCTCATTTCAACCTGGAAGAAGCGCTCAATTTCATTGCTTTGGTGAAACCAGAAAGAGCTTATTTAACCCATATTTCACATCTTTTTGGCACGCATGAAGAGATTGAAAGCGAATTACCTCCAAATGTATTCGCTGCCTTTGATGGCCTGAAATTTGAATTCGATTGATCAATTCCTTTGTAAGAAAACGATTAATATTTTGGAATTCAGTTGAATTCAAATCATAGCAGGAAATATTCCTTGTAGGCTTGAAATTAAATTCTAAATTTGTCCCAAATCAAACAATTATGTCAAAATTATTGGAAGGAAAACGTGGAATCATTACCGGAGCATTGGATCAAAATTCAATTGCCTGGAAAGTTGCTGAAAAAGCACATGAACACGGCGCGACTTTTGTTTTAACAAATGCTCCAATTGCAATGCGAATGGGGGAAATTAATGAATTGGCTGCTAAGACAAATTCAACAATTATTCCTGCTGATGCAACAAGTACAGACGATTTGAAAAAATTGTTCACTGAGGCTCAGGAAATTTTAGGTGGTAAAATTGACTTTGTACTCCACTCGATTGGTATGAGTGTGAATATTCGTAAGAACATTCCTTACCAGGATTTGAATTATGATTTTTTTCAAAAAGGAATTGATGTTTCTGCATTGTCATTACATAAAATGCTTTCTGTAGCAAAAAATATGGATGCGATTAATGAGTGGGGAAGCGTGGTTGCTTTAACGTACGCTGCTGCTCAAAGAACTTATCCGTTCTATACTGATATGGCTGATATTAAAGCGATGTTGGAATCCATTGCAAGAAGTTTTGGTTACCATTACGGGTTGGAGAAAAAAGTACGTGTAAATACGGTATCTCAATCTCCTACTAAAACTACTGCTGGTTCCGGAATTAAAGGATTTGGTGATTTCTACGATTACGCAGATGCAATCGCTCCACTAGGAAATGCTAGCGCTGAAGATTGTGCAAACTACTGTATTTCTTTATTCTCTGATCTTACAAGAATGGTTACTATGCAGAACTTATTCCACGATGGTGGTTATTCCACAACAGGAGTAAGTGATTTAATCATGGAAAAAGTCGGAATTTAATTTTCGAAAAACAAAATATTAAATAAAAATCCAATGGATTTAGTGGAGGCGCGATTAATCGCGCCTCTATCTGTTTTATATATTTGGTAACTTTATTGCAACGAAAACATTACTACAAGAAACGAACCTATGAAAAAGACATGCATCATCCTGTTTGTATTTCTCTCGTGTTATACATTTGCTCAGGATTTGCCATTGAAAGGAGGACGGGGAGGAATCTTTTCTTTCGGACAGCGTACAACCTTAAGCACGTTTAACGGAGATCACGAACGCCCGGCAGTTGGTTTGGGAGGACAAATGAGGCTTCAACTATCAGACCGTGTAAATACCGAATGGTTTATGGATTATTTGCCCGTTACCAATCAATATACCCGAAGAAATGACATGCACATTGGTTGGAGCGTCATGTTTTACCTGCTAAAGAATCCAACACCCAAAGTTCAGCCTTACATCGTTGCCGGACATTGTTTCGATCGGACGTTGCAAACAGAATTGGCAGATCGCAGCAATAAGATTGATCGATGGAGCAGTGCCGTGCAAGGCGGTGCAGGAGTTCATTTCAATTTGACTCAACGATTTGACATTTCCATTTCCAGCCAATACATGATCCATTTGGGAACCGATATTCATTCACATGTAGAAGAAGATGGAAGCGTGCATTTTGAACAGCATAAAGGCGGTTCTCTTGAAGGGCATTTACTTACCTCATTGACTTTAAACTATAAACTAGCTGACCTATGGAAATCAAAAAGAAAATAAGCATCTTGTTTTTTGGTTTCATAGCCATTACAAACTTTGCAGATGCTCAAGTCCTTGCAGATGGTGAACGTGCAGGATTATTACAGACAACAGGAAGTATTTATCCTTCTCAGCAATTGAATTCAAAAGGATTGAATTTGTATGTTGGAGGATACATGAATTATCATTTTGATGATAAGTACAGCTTTCGTGGAGATATTTATCAATTTATCGGAACTCAGTCGAAACCGGGCTATGTAAACGATCATTTACAGGTTCAAGCCGGATTTATGCGTTATTTCCCTGTAAAGCGATTAGATCCGTTCGTAGGTATCCAAATCGGCTTCTCAGCTATTCAAACAAATGAAAGAAGCGAACGCATTTATAACTCTGCTTTTGCGGTCAAAGCCGGTTTAAATTATCACGTGTACAAATTCTTCTATTTCTTTTTGGAATGTCAATACATACACCAAACAGACCCGTGGCACGCAAGACCATTGGATCAGTTTATGGGAACCGGTGGATTGGGTTTCCAATTGCCATGTAAAAATGTGAGACAATAGCTAAAAGGTTTGTTATAGCTTATTCAATAGTTCAATAGTTCAATAGTTC
>DLHO01000002.1:0-36331 GCA_002483265.1 Flavobacteriales bacterium UBA7666
TACTCATCCCGGTAATCCGGGACGCCTTATCAGCCTAATCTTCGGATTAGTACTTTCCATTAATTCCAATGCACAACAAGAACCAAGAAGTGCTTTCTTCTGGAATCAGTATATGCACACCAATCCGGCTATGACAGGAGCAATTTACAAACACCACGCAAATGTGCAGTGGCGAAATCAATGGGTAAAAACAAATGGTGCTCCAACAACCTTGTGGGCAAATTATGCCGCTAAAATTGACAAGATCAATAGCGGAATTGGCGTAAGTTATGAGTATGATGTAATTGGAGTGAACAAATCACATACTGCTTTGGTTTCATATGCTTATCATATTCCGATCAAAAACATGTTTTTGTCATTTGGGGCTTCCGCAGGAATGAAAACGCTAAAGGTGGATTGGTCAAAATTGATTGTTTCTCAGGAAGGTGATCCACTTGTAAAACCGAGAACATCGAATCCTGTTTTTCAAAGTGATTTTGGAGTTGCTTTGCATGGGGAGAAATGGAATGTCGGTTTAAGTGTAACGCAGTTGAATGGTGGAGAATTTAAAGATTCTTTGGTCTTTTATGAGAACAAGCCTCATTTTTGGGTATTTGCAGATTATACATTTGATTTGGGTGAAAAATGGAAATTGACTCCGAGATTACAATCATATACAGACGGAACCCAAATTTGTTCTTCTGTTGCATTGTTGGCAACGTTTAAGAATAACTTGTGGTTTGGCGCTACAAGTACAATTCCGACCGGTGGAGGCAGAGTTTCCGCAGGTCCGATGATTGGTTACGATATTGTTGGGAAATTTCGATTAGGTTACTCATACGAATTATCACTAAATAATAGTCTTGCAGGTGGTAACGATGGAACCCACGAAATCATCCTTTCTTATCAGCTGAAATAACTCGGTTTTAAGCGATCAGAATCATACACTAGTGGTTTTTTTTTCGGAATTCACTATTTCAGGAATTCTGGAATTTGTAAATTCGGTTGTTCCCAAAGATACGAACAGATTTGGGGTTAATTGATTGTTTTTGAGTGGCTTATTGTTTTTAAATAACTGAAAAATGATTTGATTTTTTGTGAATTTCTACCATTTAAAAGGAATCATAACTTTTTGAATTCCATGAAGGTTAATTCTCAAGTAAATGAAGAGCGTTGAAACCTTAATTCTGAGCCCGGCAGGAATCATCAATTCGGCATTCGTAATTCGGAATTAAACGTGTACTTTTGCACCCAATAAATAGTAATCATGAGCAACGACGTAGAAATTGAAAAGCGCAGAACCTTTGGAATTATCTCGCATCCCGATGCAGGTAAAACAACATTAACTGAAAAGTTATTGCTTTTTGGTGGTGCAATTCAATCTGCAGGGGCTGTGAAAAACAACAAGATTAAGAAGACAGCTACTTCCGATTTCATGGAAATTGAAAAACAACGTGGAATCTCGGTTGCGACTTCCGTAATGGCTTTTGAATATTCCGGGAAACAAATCAATATTCTCGACACTCCAGGTCACAAGGATTTCGCAGAAGATACTTACAGAACCCTTACTGCGGTTGATAGTGTTATTTTGGTGATCGACTGTGCAAATGGGGTAGAGGAACAAACGAAGCGTTTAATGGAAGTTTGCCGCATGCGTAAAACTCCGGTGATCATCTTCATTAACAAAATGGACCGCGAAGGAAAAGATCCGTTCGAATTATTGGACGAATTGGAATCTTCATTGGATATCAAAGTTCGCCCTTTGGCATGGCCAATCGGAATGGGAGATCGCTTCAAAGGAGTTTACAATATTTACGATAAGAACATCAACTTATTCGCTGCGAATAAAACAAAGATCTCTACGGATATCGTTTCACTTTCAGATATCAATTCAGCTGAATTGGATGAATTGGTTGGAGAGAAACCTGCTGCAGAACTAAGAGAAGAATTGGAAACAATCGAGGGCGTTTACGATGCGTTTGATCGCGATACCTACCTTTCAGGGGATGTTGCTCCGGTTTTCTTCGGATCAGCAGTAAACAACTTTGGTGTAAAAGAATTGCTGGATACCTTTGTACGCGTTTCGCCTTCTCCGAGAGGACGGGATACAGATTTAAAACGCATTGAGCCATCCGACAAAAAATTCTCCGGATTCGTATTTAAGATTCACGCAAACTTAGATCCGAAGCACCGAGATCGCATTGCTTTCTTGCGCATTGTTTCCGGAAAGTTCGAGCGAAACACGTTCTATAACCATGTTCGTTTGGATAAGAAATTCAAATTTGCGAATCCAACATCCTTCATGGCTCAGGATAAAAGTGTCATTGATGAAGCTTTTCCGGGAGACGTAATTGGATTGTACGATACAGGGAACTTTAAAATTGGAGATACGCTGAATGAAGGTGAAAACTTCATGTTCAAAGGAATCCCAAGCTTCTCACCCGAATTATTCCAGGAATTGGAGAATTTGGATCCGATGAAATCCAAACAATTGGAAAAAGGAGTTTCTCAGCTAATGGATGAAGGAGTTGCACAGTTGTTTATTCAACAGCCTGGAAACAGAAAAATCATCGGAACAGTCGGACAACTTCAGTTTGAGGTAATTGCTTACCGTTTGGATCACGAGTATGGGGCGAAATGTCGTTTTGTTCCTAAAAGCTATCACAAAGCTTGTTGGATTACAACAGATAACGAAGACCAATTGAAGGATTTCATGCGCGCAAAATCCCAGTATTTGGCAAAAGACAAAGATGGAAACCTGGTATTCCTTGCTGAAACATCTTTCTTACTTCAAATGGCTGAAAAAGATTACCCGGATCTGATTTTCCACACAACCAGCGAATTCAAACTCGAAGCGAAACACACGAATTAATTTAAAATTGATATTTGATACATTAGCAGTAGGGGCGGAAAATTTTCCGCCCCTACTGCTTCTCAATTATAAATTTGGTAATTCCTCCAAAAACACATCCGGATTACTGCACTCCACAATCACATGGTTCATTCCATTCGTCATCCAAAAATAGGCGGCCTTGCTTTCCTGAATGTAATTACTTGTTTGTAAAAACACTTTCTCATCCAATGAAATCTCAGGTGCTTTGCATTCAATGATCAATTTCGCCTTACCGAATTGGTCAATGATCACCACATCGCAACGTCTGTTTTGTCCGTTGATTTTCAGTAAATGTTCACTGTTAATCCGTTCAATCGGTGTTTTTTTGTGGTGGATGAGGTAATGAATCACATGCTGCCGAACCCATTCTTCCGGTGTAAGCAGCAATTTCTTTTTACGAATAATACACCAAACGAAAAATTCCTCCTTCTCTTTCGAAAGCTTTAACTGGGCAGAGGGCAAATTCAACGAAGGATAAGACATCTTTGCAAAATTACGAATTCCGTCCCGATAGTTATCGGGAGCCGAATTCTGAATTATTGGAATCAAACTTTCAAATAATTCAATTTTGGCTTCGACAGGGTACAAAAAGGATGTAAAATCCGTAATCTTGACCTATTACTTGCACAAAACTGTAACTTCAATCAACTGCTTTTCAATACCAAATTTAATTCACTGGGCTAGTGCATAGATACTACATGGATAGAGCATAGATAAAGCATAGATAGAGTATGAAAATGTTATATATGTAACATTGGTTTTTACTTGGTAATACGAACTAAATTTCATTCATCAGGACATGGAAGTTCTCCTCTTCTGTTTTATCCTGCTTCTCACAAATGTGAAATGCTAAGAAAATCAACCTACAATTCGCAATTCGCAACTCGCAATTCGCAATTCATTTCGTAATTTTGAAAGATGGATTACAAAGCTCTTCTCAAAGACATCAAAAACGGTGAATTTAAGCCATTGTACGTGTTGCATGGCGAAGAGCCATACTTCATAGATTTACTCTCTGATGCAATTGCTGAACATGCTGTGGATGAATCTGAAAAAGATTTTAACCTGGCAGTTTATTACGGACGAGATATTGATGCGCTGACATTGATGAGCGAAGCCCGCAGTTTTCCTTTTATGGGGACTCGAAAGGTGGTCATTGTTCGTGAAGCGCAAGACATGAAAGACATTTACGAGCTGGATAAATTGCTTCCGAATTTAGTAGAAAGCAACATCCTGGTTATCGGACATAAATACAAAGCTTTAGATGGAAAGCGCAAGTTTACCAAAGACATAGCAAGTGTCGGAGTCAATTTCAAATCAGAGAAAGTCAAGGATTATAACCTCACGGAATGGATTGCAACTTATGTTCGTTCTGAAGGATATGAAATCACATCCAAAGCCGCTGCTTTATTGGGAGAGTTTCTTGGAAATGATTTGTCCCGCATTGTCAATGAATTGGATAAACTAAAGATCGTCCTTGAAAAAGGAACCAAGATTTCAGATATACATATCGAAGAGAATATCGGTATTTCAAAGGACTACAACGTCTTTGAATTGGTAAACGCCATTGCAATTCGGGACTCATTAAAAGCTTTTCAAATTGCAGATTATTTTGAAAAGAACCCAAAAGACCATTCCATTATTGTAGTCATTCCATCCGTTTTCAAATTGTTCACCAACATGATGCGGGTTCATTTCGCACCGAATAAATCTCCGGATGCAATAGCGTCTTCAGTTGGATTACATCCCTTTGTTGCAAAAGAATTGATCCGCAATTGCCCGAATTATCCACCCAAGATTTTAGCTCGCAATGTGGAGATTCTACATAATTACGATTTGAAAGCAAAAGGAGTAGGGAACAGCTCTACTTCTGATGGTCAGTTGTTGAAAGAAATGTTGGTTCAAATACTCAATTAATGAGACGCTTTTTCCTTTTACAAATTCCCGATTCGGAAACATTTCACCTTCCGGAAGAAGAATCCAAACACATTGTGCGGGTTTTGCGCCACGAGAACGGAGATCAGTTTTTGCTTTTGAATGGCTTAGGGTTGATCATAACAGCGGAAATTGTAGATGCACACCCGAAGAAATGTTTGGTGAAAGTTGTTTCGAAGGAAGTGAAAACCAGAAAAGAACTCGGATTCCATTTAGCCATTGCTCCGACGAAGAATTTAGATCGCATGGAATGGATGGTCGAAAAAATTGTAGAGATTGGTGCAACGAAATTGACTTTTTTGAATTGTGAACGATCAGAACGCGTTCAATTAAAATTGGATCGCTTGCAACGGGTTGCCATTTCAGCAATGAAACAGGCACAGCATGATTTTTTATTGGAAATCGAAGAACTTCAGAATTTCACGGATTTTGTGGTGAATAACCCGAATGGTGGATTGGCACATTGTATGGAAGGATCTAAGAAATCGGTCAATCAGTTAGTTCATCCGTTTCGAATCCTTATTGGCCCCGAAGGCGATTTCAGCGAATCGGAACTAGAACTTGCTTTGAAACATGGTTACGAAGCAGTACATTTGGGAGAATCGCGATTAAGAACAGAAACAGCCGGAATGGTTGCTTGTGTTTTAGCCATTAACAGTTAAATAGAATGAAAGCATTAATTATAATCACCGCCTTTTTTGTGAGCTCATTTACTTTTGCTCAGGGAAGTTATCAAATTGCATTTCTAAAATACAGTGGAGGTGGAGATTATTATGCGAATCCAACTGCGTTGCCAAATCTGGCTCAGTTTTGTAATGCAAATCTGGGTACTACCATCTCGAAAGAAGCTCCTTATGTCGATGTTGGAAGTCCGGAATTGAGTTTGTATCCCTTCATTCACATGACAGGACATGGAAACGTAGTTTTCTCATTGACAGAAGCTGAAAACCTGCGTAATTACCTTGTTGGAGGAGGCTTTTTACACATAGACGATAATTACGGAATGGATAAATTTATCCGCGAAGAACTGAAGAAAGTCTTTCCGAATAATTCATTAGTAGAGCTTCCGTTTTCACATCCTGTTTTTCATCAGAAATACGATTTTAATGGCTTACCGAAGATTCACGAGCATGACGGGAAGAGACCGCAAGCCTTTGGGATTATCATTGAAGGAAGATTAGTTTGCTTGTATACTTTTGAAACCGATTTAAGCGATGGTTGGGAAGATCAGGCTGTTCACAATGATTCGGAAGAAAAACGGAAGCAAGCACTTCAAATGGGAGCAAACATCCTCATGTACGCCTTTTTGGGAAGCTCCAAATAATGATCCCCCGTACTCAAACCACAACTCACGCTTAGCTTGTTATTCCTCGGTTTCATATCTTATGAATCAGCCCTCGGGATAAAGATTATTACCTGTTGAGGGTGTTTTTGGGCGGACAAAGTCCCAATTACACGATAAGGAAATCTTAGTTTATTCATGAAAGTCGTTACCCGTCCTCAAGTTTATGGTATGGAAACGAAAATTTCCCATTCTGGTAACCGATTTGGAAAGTGCTTGTCATTTGGGATCCTGATCCCTTCTTTCCTTGAATCGGTCAAGAATGGGAGGTTTTCTGAATGCTGTAATTGGGAAAAGGCATTTTTGCCTACTTTTTTTGCCTTGGAAAAAAGTAGGGAGAGTAATAAGAGTTAGTAATAGTGTGTTGTGGGATTTTAAAGCTATTTGAGTTATTGAACACACTTCTGTTAACAGATGCTAAAACCCTTTTATAACTCATCTCTTTTAGTTACATTTCTACTGGTTCACATCTAAAATTGAAGTTATGAGTTGGTTATGGGCATTAATTATTGGAGGTATCGCAGGCTGGTTAGCAGGCGCGATTATGGACAGTTCCAGAGGTGGAATATTCTTTAATATCATCTTAGGGATTTTGGGAGGTATTGTGGGGGCTTGGTTATTCGGGTTACTGCATATTTTTGCCCCCGATAATATTTGGGGAGTTCTATTAACCGCCACGGTTGGAGCAGTCGTCATTATAGTAATAGCCCGCTTGATTACAGGCGGAAAGGTTTAATAGATATTACACATTGGGAAAAATCGAATGTGCAATTGACATCGGTCTTTGACTGATCGTTAGAGTAAAAAAGGGGTTCTGCTAGTGCGGAACCCCTTTCATTTATTACATTTCTATTTAGAATTCAAATCACTCTACTAACCCATAAACCTCAATTCGTAATTAGGCATTCGTAATTCGCAATTTGAACAGGCAAAGCCTGTTCATCACATTTTATTTGGAACAGTAATTCCCAAAAGATTCATCGAACTCTTAATTACCTTAGCAACATTCTGAGTCACCGTTAAACGCAAAGCTTTTTGCTTTTCATCCGTTTCACTCAGGATCATTACATTTTGGTAGAATTGATTAAACAATTTTACCAATTCATATGTGTAATTAGCAACTGTAGACGGAGTGTATGTTTTCGCAGCTTCCTCAATTACAGATGGATATAAAATCAATTGCTTGATGATTTCTTTCTCTGAAGCTCCAAGTTCAGTATCCATATCCAATTTAAAATTATTGGCTTTTCCAAGAAGTGATTGAATACGTGCATGAGCATACTGAATGAACGGACCTGTATGGCCATTCAATTCAATAGATTCCGCTGGGTTGAACATCATGCGTTTCTTCGGGTCAACTTTCAATAAATAATACTTCAATCCACCCATACCGATTGTCTTGTACAAAGTCTCACGGTCTGAATCACTCATTCCTTCCAAATGCCCGCGCTCTGATGTCATTTCTTTGGCACTTTCAATAACTTCATCCATCAAATCATCTGCATCAACAACAGTTCCTTCACGCGACTTCATTTTTCCGGAAGGTAAGTCCACCATTCCATAAGATAAGTGGAAGCACGATTTTGCCCAGGAATATCCTAGTTTTTCTAAAATGAGGAAAAGTACCTTGAAGTGATAATCCTGTTCATTACCTACAGTATAAATAATTCCGGTCAATTCCGGATAATCATTGAAACGATCCACTGCAGTTCCTAAATCCTGAGTCATGTAAACAGAGGTTCCATCTGAACGTAGGAGTAATTTATGATCTAATCCATCACCGGTCAAATCAATCCAAACAGAACCATCTTCTTTTTTGTAGAAAACGCCTTTGTTTAAGCCCTCATTTACCAAATCTTTTCCAAGAATAAAGGTGTCGGATTCGTAATACAAACGATCAAAATCAACCCCCATTTTTTCATAGGTTTTATTGAATCCGTCATAAACCCAGCCATTCATAGTTGTCCAAAGCAAATACACTTCCGGATCTCTTCCTTCCCAACGAACCAACAAATCTTTGGCTTCGCGTAAAATAGAAGTTTCATTTTTAGCCAGTTCTTTGATCTTATCGTCCAAACCTGCAATTGCTTTTTCGTCTTTACCAGCTTTTGCTTCTGTAAATTCATGGTATTTAGCAATCGTTGCCTCAGAATATCCGTCCAATTTTCCGGCATTCCATTCAGCTATAATTTCTCTTGCTTCAGCATTGAATCGCTTGTCAAATTCTACATAGTATTTTCCAACCAGTTTATCACCTTTCAAACCAGTGTTTCCTGGGTTTTCACGTTCTCCTTTTTCATTAAGCGGTGAAAATTTCTGCCAGGCAAGCATACTTTTACAAATATGAATTCCACGATCATTAATGATCTGAGTTTTGATCACACGATGACCATATGCATCTAAAATTTGAGCAACAGAATATCCTAAAAAGTTGTTGCGTAAATGCCCTAAATGCAATGGTTTGTTAGTGTTCGGAGAAGAATACTCAACCATAATCTCTGATTTAGAGTTCTTTTCCGCCATTCCGAAGTTTGCATTTGAATCGATTTCATGCAATTGCTGTGTCCAATAATCATTTGGGAAACTCAAATTTAAGAATCCTCCAATAACAGAATATGTACTCACACAGCGAATATCGTCCCTTAAAAAATCGCCAATCACTTTTCCAATTTCCTGCGGAGCTTTTCCTGCAAGTTTCATCAAAGGAAACAATACCAAAGTGGTATCTCCTTCGAATTCTTTTTTTGTTTTTTGAAACTGAATTAGCGAGTCAGAACATTCAAAACCAAGAATTTGATTTGATTTTTCAATGATTGCTGACTTGATTAAATCTTCCATTAGGACTGTTTATTTAATTTATTAATTGAAAATGGATAATTGAAAAGTTTAGAATAATTGTTCCTTGAGGGTCTTAACTCTTGACTCCAATAGTCAGGACTCCTCTTTTCAATTCTCACTTCTCAATTGTTTAAAGCGACTGTCACTGCTTCCAATAAAGAAAACGCAGTTTCTGCCATTGTATTTATTTTATTATCCAGACACGGATTTACCTCTACAAATTCGATACACACCGTTTTAGGATTCTGAGCCAGCAAAGTTAATATTTCTTCTGCTTCTTCAGGGAAAATACCGTTGCCAACAGGAGTTCCGGTTCCGAAAGAAGTAATTTCAGGATCCATTGAATCCACATCGAAAGAAACATAAATCATATCGCAAGATTCCAATTGCTCTAAAACCCGCTGAACAATCACTTGAGCACCTTCTTTCCGAACAAATTCGACCGTATGATTGGTAATAGTATTCTCGGCAATCAATTGGTTCTCCTCGTATTCAGTATCCCGAACCCCAATAAAGACCAAATCCGAAGCATTTAGCTTAAAGGTGCCGGTGTATTTATTTTTAAGCTCATTCCAGATATTGGTTGTTTTCTCGGAAGGCGTATTGCGTTGGTATCCCAAATTGTCATTTCCAAGTGACAAACTCAAAGGCATTCCATGAATATTTCCGGATGGAGTAGTGTAAGGCGAATGCAAATCTCCATGTGCGTCAACCCAAACAACTCCTAAGCGCTTTTCCGGGAAGGCAGCCTTGATTCCTGCAATTGTTCCTGCAGCAGAACCGTGATCTCCGGCAAGAATAAGCGGGAAAGCTCCTTTGTTCAGGATTTCCTTCGTTTTTTCTGCAACGGATTCAAATACAAGCTGGTAACCAAGTAGGTTTTTTGCAAACTCAGTTTCATTCTTTTGATCTAAAAATCGATTGTAATCAGGCAAAGGATGAAGCGGGTATAATCCGAAATAAGGATTGTTTGCTTTTCTTGCGGCAGTCATGATAGCTCCAGGGCCTAAAGATGCGCCTCTGGTACCTGCTGCCAGTTCTGAGTTGTTTACAATGATTTCAATTTTCCGATGCATAACATAGTGTTAATACCGCAAAAATACATATTTGGTTTAGTCTGACTATTTTAAGTTATGCAAGCTCTCGAAACCTTTTCAACAATTTGCCGTATTAAGTTCGTATTAAAGATCTTATATGTTGGTAAAGCATTCATCCGTTTTCATTGGAATTTGCATTCTTCTGTTGTGTTCATGTACTTCTAAAAAGGAGGTCATAAACGAGGGAACGATTATCTATTCGGCAGATTATCCGAATCATAAGAAGAATATTTTCTTGTATAATATCTTGCCGAAAGAAATTGAAATAAGCTTTAAAAACGGAATCGTACGAAACGACATCAGTCGTGGAAATTTTCAAAATATTTTGCTGTTTGACTGTAACAAAAAGCAAATGGACATTTATTTCCAATACGGTGAAGAAGCATTCAAAACGAAATTATCGCCGAACGAGATTCAGAAAATGCTAAACGATCAAACAAAATACGATATCCGGTTTACAGATGAAACAGATACCCTGGCTGGATTCAATGTGAAGAAAGCACTTGCTGTAAGTAAGAAGGATCAAAAAGATGTGATCACGCTTTGGTATACCGAAGAAATTGAATTGAAAAATCCGAATTGGTACAATACGTTTAAAGAAGTTCCCGGAGTTTTGTTGGCTTATTCCGTTGACCGTTTTGGAATTCGAATGGATTACAAAGCAACGAAGTTTATACCCAAAGCGGATGAGTCTAAAAAACCTTTGTTTACTTTGCCGGCAAAAGGTACCTCGATCAGTTATGACGAGTACAATCAAAAAATGAATAATCTATTTGCAACATTTGAGTAATATGAATCGATTTCTTTGTGCTTTCAGCATCATCCTGTTTACTGCGTTTTCCGGACTTTCTCAAAAACCTTTTTCAGGTGTTCTGAAGTACAAAGCAAGTGTCATGGCTCCGGACACGAATAAGGTATGGAAATCCTGGAATGTAACCCTTTACACAAATGATACGGTTGTGCGTGTGGAAACTGAAACAGAGCAATTTGGCGTTCAGGTCTACATCCGGAATATGAGCATGAATAAAGCCTATCTTTTGCTGGAACTGGATGGGAATAAATATGCTATTCAAACAGATTTGTCTAAAAAAGCAGATTCAATTCCAAAAAGCTATACGGTTAAGAAAAAAATGGGCTCCAAAAAAATAGCCGGACAAAAAGGGCAGAAGTATTTGGTGAAAGATGAAAATACAGAGGGTTTTTATTGCTATTTCTCCAAGAAACTGGGAAATAAATACCTGCAGGTTTATCCGGAAATAAAAGGCCTTGCTTTGGATTATTATATTCCTTCTCAAGACGGTTTGATCCATTATGAATTGATTGAAAAAAAGGATGAGCAAGTGAATCGCGATTTGTTTGGGATTCCTTCGGATTATAAGCGGATCAGCTTCGAAGAATTCATGAGAGCCTTCTATTCAAATAATGAACAGTAGTTTGTTTATAGTTAAATCAATCGCCGGTAACTAAAACCTGCTTATGTCGTTATCTTCGTAGGATACTTCGTGAAGAATGGCATTGGAAAACGAATACAGGCAGAAAAGCGAGCAAGCAGCAGAAGAAAATACGAAAAAAGAACCGAAAGGGAAGCCTACAAAAGAACGTAAGCCTTCCGATAATGCGTTGTTAGATCGTTTGTCGAGCCGCTTTGATAAAAAAAGATTCAAAACAATCCTGGGGATTGGGATGGTGCTATTTTCTTTTTTCACCTTCCTTTCTTGTTTTTCCTATTTTTTCACCTGGACTTCAGATCAGGATCGTGTGCTGGATACTACTCTGTTTGGTTTTCTTTTTGACAGTAATCCTGAGCCGGTAGAAAACTGGCTGGGTAAGTTTGGGGCATGGATGGCTCATTTATTCATGTATCGCTGGTTTGGAGTTTCTTCTTTTGCTATTTCATTCATCATCTTCCTTATTGGTTTTAAATGGATGTTGAATATTTTACTTCTTCCAATCAGACGCTCCATAGCTGTTGCCGTTTTGTTCATGGTTTGGAGTTCAATTTTCTTCGGTTATTTCGTAGAACACATTGATTACCTGGGAGGAACCTTCGGTTTTTCAATTAATCAATGGCTGCGTTTGACCATTGGAAGTTTCGGGAGTTTCATAGCGATCGTTGCACTTTTGTGGATTGTTTTGGTTGTTTTATTCAATGCAGATATCATGTCTTGGTGGAATAAAGCAAAAGGAGCGAAGGAATCGTTTTTTGAAGACGATCAACCCCTTCCTGCAAACATGACGGATATTCATGTGGTGAACACGATTAGAGAAGACCAGATTCGTGCGGAACAAGATGCCGCAGAAGTCAATTTTGATGAAGAAGAGGAAGAAGATGAATCTTACGGAGATGGGGAAGAAGAAAGCTTTATTGTGATTCAATCAGGAGCAGAAAAAACAGCAGAGCCAGATCCCAATAATTATCAAGGCGACCCTGTTCAGGAGGAAATAATTGAAGAAGAGGACGACGACGATGAAGAAAGCGATTTCAAAGTAAGTATTGCCAAAACAGATGCAACACTTTCGGATGATGAATTCAATTCGATCAGACAAGAATACGGTGATTACGATCCTACGTTGGACCTTTCAGGATACATGCTTCCTCCAATTGATTTATTGAAAGAATACGGAAACGGACAGGTTTCAATCAATAAACAGGAATTAGAGGATAACAAGAATAAAATTGTAGAGACACTTTCTCATTACAAGATCGATATTGCGAAGATCAAAGCCACTGTAGGGCCAACGGTTACTTTATATGAAATTGTACCTGCTCCGGGAGTTCGTATCTCGAAAATCAAGAATCTGGAAGACGATATTGCACTGAGCTTATCTGCTTTGGGAATTCGTATCATTGCGCCGATTCCGGGTAAAGGAACGATTGGTATTGAAGTCCCGAATAGTACTCCGGATATGGTTTCCATGAAATCATTGATCGCATCGGAAAAATTCCAGAATTCAGATTTTGAATTGCCGATCGTTATGGGGAAAACGATTACCAATGAGACCTATACATTTGACTTAACAAAAGCACCTCACTTATTGGTGGCAGGAGCAACCGGACAAGGTAAATCTGTTGGGTTGAATGCTATTTTAGTTTCTATTTTGTATAAGAAGCATCCATCACAGGTTAAATTTGTACTGGTCGATCCTAAAAAAGTAGAACTAACACTATACAATCGCATTGAGCGCCATTACTTAGCAAAACTTCCGGGAGAAGAAGATGCAATTATCACAGATACTTCGAAAGTGGTCAA
Source organism: Flavobacteriales bacterium UBA7666 (assembly GCA_002483265.1). Lineage (GTDB taxonomy): Bacteria > Bacteroidota > Bacteroidia > Flavobacteriales_D > Crocinitomicaceae > Fluviicola. Next base: position 13,336 of record DLHO01000002.1, read on the forward strand.
TACATTGAATTCCTTATGTATTGAAATGGATAATCGCTATGAGTTATTGAAAGTAGCAGAAGTTCGTACGATCAAGGAGTACAATGCTAAGTTTATTGCCCGTAAGTTAAATCCGGAAAAAGGACATCGCTATTTGCCATACATTGTGGTTTTGATTGATGAGTTTGCAGATTTGATCATGACGGCAGGAAAAGAAGTAGAACACCCAATTGCACGTTTGGCACAATTAGCCCGCGCAATCGGAATTCACCTAATTGTAGCAACTCAAAGACCTTCAGTAAATGTAATTACCGGGATGATCAAAGCCAACTTCCCTGCCCGAATTGCATTCCGTGTACTTTCTAAAATCGATTCACGTACGATCTTGGATTCTTCCGGTGCAGATCAATTAATTGGTCGTGGAGATATGTTGATTTCTCTTGGTCAGGATTTAATTCGTGTACAATGTGGTTTTGCAGATACTCCTGAGGTAGAAGCAATTTGTAGGTTCATTGGAGAGCAGAGAGCTTATCCTGAAGCATTGATTCTTCCCGAGTATGTTGGGGAAAATGGTGGGAACGATACGGATATGGATTTAGATGAAATCGATTCCATGTTTGCAGATGCTGCGCGAATCGTAGTGATCAACAACCAAGGGTCTGCTTCCTTATTGCAGCGCAAATTGAAACTGGGATATAACAGAGCCGGTCGAATTGTAGATCAGTTGGAAGGATACGGAATTATTGGTCCATTCCAGGGAAGTAAGGCACGTGAAGTGCTTTTTGGTGATCTGGAAAGTTTGGAAGAATTTTTGCGCTCAAAGGGAATCAATTAAAAATTGATAATGGAATCCCGATGGCTATCGGGATGAGAAGAGGAAAATCCTGTTCTATGAAAGGAAAAATGTCCATCAGACTGGTTTTCTTATTTAACTTTTCAATTCTAAATTTTAATTTTTCAATTATGTAACATGATTCTTGGCACAATTTCTGATATTTGCACAGAAAATTGTGAAACATGAAATACTTACTTATTTGCTTAACTTTATTAGGTAGTACATTGGCTTTTAGTCAGGATGCTAAAGCGGACGGAATTCTTGATAAAGTTTCTGCGAAAATAAAAGGGCTGAAAACATTCTACGTGGAATTTAGCGCAACAATCAAAAACAGCACAAATGGAACGAACTCAAACATGTCCGGAAAAGGATGGGTGAAAGGAGATAAATTCAGTGCAACTTACGGTGAAACAACATTGATCTCAAACGGAATCAAATCCTGGAGTATCGTAAAAGAAGAGAAAACAGTTTACGAAACAGATGCTGCAAGCGATGATGAGGAATCGATCAATCCAAAAAAATTGATGACTATTTGGGAAACCGGATTCAAAAGTAAATACGAGAAAGAGGAAACATTGAATGGCGAAAAGGTTCATACGATCTATTTGTATCCTAAGAACCCGAAGAAAGCAAATTATCATACGATCGTAATCTATATTTCGAAAGAGGATAATGAGTTGAAAAAGGCAATCCTAAAATCAAATGACGGAACCGTTTCAACATTTACAATGACAAAATTCACTTCAAATCCAGCTATCGAAGACAGTAAGTTTGTGTTTGATAAATCAAAGTATCCTGGGTATACAGTCGTAAAAGATTAAAATCAAATTGATTTATTATAAAAGAGGCGTTCCATTTGGAACGCCTCTTTTATTTGTTTTATATCATCCAAAAAAATGTGGGCACGCGATCAATCGCGTGCCCACAGGATTATGCTATTTATTAAAATTCGTACAACTCAATCAATGCCTGTTTGAATCGCTCTGCGGGAAGGAATTGTTTTTCCAACGCTACTGCAAACGGCACAGGTGTGTCTAGAGAAGCAACTCGCTTAACCGGAGCATCTAACGCATCAAAACAATTCTCATTGATCAATGCCACCAATTCTCCGCCGATTCCACCTGTCATGCAATCTTCGTGCAATACAATCACTTTTCCTGTTTGGCGAACCGCATCGTATATCGTTTCCGTATCCAGTGGAAGCAATGTTTTTAAGTCAACTAAGTTTGCGGAAATTTCCGGATGAGCATCCAATACTTCCATTGCCCAGTGAACTCCCAATCCGTAAGTAATAATCGTTAAATCATCACCTTTACGAACATACCCCGCCTTTCCAATTTCAGTCGTGTAATAATCGTCGTGAATATCTTCGCGAATACTTCTGTACAAAAATTTGTGTTCAAAGAACAAAACCGGATTCGGATCTTCAATCGCTGCATTCAATAATCCTTTCGCATCACCAGGGAAAGCAGGATAAACCACTTTTAATCCGGGAGTATGGAAGAACCATGCTTCGTTACTTTGACTGTGGAAAGGTCCGGCAGCAGTGTTTGCTCCGGTAGGCATGCGAACTACAACGTCAGCATTTTGCCCCCATCTCCAATGTATTTTAGCTAAATTATTTATAATCTGATTGAATCCGCAAGTCACGAAATCTGCAAACTGCATTTCCACAATCGCTTTCATTCCGGCAATGGATAGTCCTAATCCTGCTCCAACAATGGCTGATTCACAGATCGGAGTATTGCGAACGCGTCCTTTACCGAATTGTTCTACGAAACCTTCCGTCACTTTAAAAGCACCTCCATATTCAGCAATATCCTGTCCCATAATCACCAATTCCGGATAGCGAACCATACTTTCTCTCAAAGAATCGGAAACTGCGTCAATGAAGCGTTTTTCAGTTTTTGTATCACTTACCGGATTAATCACAGTTTGTGTGAACGGAGCATAAACGTCGTCCAACTCTCTTTGAAGATCTGCTTCGATCGGGCTTTCTGCAAATGCAATTTCCAATCCGTTTTGGATTTCGTCCTTAATTTCCTGTTGAATTTGAGCGATCAGTTCTTCTGTCAGAACTCCCTGTTCCAATAAGTACATTTCGTAATTCGAAACAGGATCTTTTTTCGCCCATTCGTCCTGAATTCCGTCAGGATAATATTTTGTTCCGGAAGCTTCTTCGTGACCACGCATTCTGAAAGTCATGCATTCCAATAAGAAAGGTCTTGGTTTTTGACGAATTGAATCAGCAATTTTTCGCACTGTTCGAATGACATCCAAAATGTTGTTTCCATCTACCTGAAAAGCATCCATTCCGTAACCAATTCCTTTATCGATAAATTGTTTACAGCGGAATTGCTCACTGCTTGGAGTGGATAAGCCCCAGCAATTATTTTCGATCGCAAAGATTACGGGAAGATCCCAAACTGCTGCAACGTTCAATGATTCATGAAAATCACCTTCTGATGCACCACCGTCTCCGGTAAATACGATAGTAGCGTTATTGTTTCCTTTTAATTTATTTGCCAGTGCAATTCCATCTGCGATTCCAAGTTGTGGCCCCAGGTGAGAAATCATCCCGACAATGTTGTAATCCTTTGTCCCAAAGTGAAAAGAACGGTCACGACCTTTGGTAAAGCCCGACATTTTTCCCTGAAATTGAGCGAAAAGACGACTCAAAGGAATTCCACGTGTAGTAAATACGCCCAAATTACGATGCATCGGAAGAATGAATTCTTCTTCTTTCATTGCATAGGCAGATCCTACAGAAATACCTTCCTGACCCCAACCGGAAAACCACTTGGTAATTTTCCCCTGACGAAGCAGAATAAGCATTTTTTCCTCGATTAAGCGCGGTTTTGCAATCGCTTTATAAATGGTGACAAGTTCTTCGTTGTCAAAGCCTGTTCGATCGAAATCGATCAATCGTTTTGTTTTTTCTTTCTCCATATTGAATCTCGCACGCAAATGTACTTTAAATTCAAAATGTAAAATTCAAAATTCAAAAATTAAAAACCCAAAAGGTGACTGAATGCTTGCGCAAGAGCTACAGCATAGCCGCAGCGGAGTCGAAGTTATCTTTTGGACATAAAAAAACCGCTCGGATTACTCAGAGCGGTTTTTCAGAAACTTATTTTTTCGATTATACCAAACCTTGGTCAATCATAGAATCAGCCACTTTCACGAAACCTGCAATATTTGCACCTCTCACGTAGTCAACATTTCCTTTAGCATCTTTACCGTATTTCACACAAGCTTCGTGGATAGAAACCATGATACTGTGTAATTTTGCGTCAACTTCTTCAGCTGTCCAACTTAAACGTAAAGAGTTTTGAGACATTTCCAAACCAGATGTTGCAACTCCACCTGCGTTAGACGCTTTTCCTGGAGAGAACAATACATTAGCAGCTTGGAATGCAGCAATACCTTCTGGTGTAGTTGGCATGTTTGCTCCTTCAGCAACACAGATTACTCCGTTTGCGATCAAAGCTTTTGCCTCATCACCGTTCAATTCATTTTGAGTAGCACAAGGCAATGCGATGTCAGCTTTTACTTCCCAAGGACGTTTTCCAGCTACGAATTTTGCAGATGAATATTGTTTCACATACTCTTCGATACGACCACGCTTAACGTTTTTCAATTCCATTACGAAAGCCAATTTCCCAGCATCGATACCTTCAGCATCATAGATGTATCCGGATGAATCTGAAAGAGTAACTACTTTACCACCCAATTGAGTAGCTTTTTCACAAGCGTATTGAGCTACGTTTCCTGAACCGGAAACCACAACCGTTTTACCTAAGAAAGAATCGTCTTTAGTAGCCAACATTTCTTTTGCGAAATAAACAGTTCCATAACCAGTTGCTTCCGGACGGATCAAAGATCCACCCCAGTTACGAGCTTTTCCTGTTAATACACCCGTAAATTCGTTACGAATACGTTTGTATTGACCGAACATGTAACCGATCTCACGACCACCTACACCGATATCTCCGGCAGGTACATCTGTGTCAGCACCAATATGACGAGAAAGCTCAGTCATAAATGATTGACAGAATTTCATTACTTCGTTATCTGACTTTCCTTTAGGATCAAAATCAGAACCACCTTTACCACCTCCCATTGGAAGAGTAGTTAATGAGTTTTTGAAGATTTGCTCAAATCCTAAGAATTTCAAGATAGAAAGATTCACAGAAGGGTGGAAACGAAGTCCGCCTTTGTATGGACCGATTGCAGAGTTAAATTCTACACGGTAACCACGGTTTACTTGAATCTCACCTTTGTCATCTAACCAAGGAACTCGGAATAAAATCGTTCTTTCCGGCTCAACAATGCGATCCAAAATTTTTGCAGTTTTGTATTTCGGATTTTCTTCCATAAAAGGAATAACTGCTTCAGCAACTTCGTGAACAGCTTGCAAAAATTCTGTTTCATGACCGTTGGTAGCCTTTACTTTTTCCATAAAAGCGTCAATCTGTGCTTGATATTTACTTGACATATTATTAAATGCTTTTGTTTTACTTGGGGCAAATGTAATTAATTTTAAAAATGAAGCGGGAATTTTATAGAACATTATAAGTAATCTGAAATTAATCGGTGTGAGACCCATTTTGTTTCTTGAAAACAGGGTATTGATAATATTTAGAAAAGGAGGAGACAACCTATTCTTAATAATTTCGTCTTTTGCATGTATTACAATAATCTAATAATGAAGAAATATTTACTACTAATCGCATTCAGCACGGTCTTTTTGGCCTTCAAATCCTTTGGTCAAGTCTATGAGAAAATCTATGACTTGTCAAGCTCTGAAGTTCAAAACCACATGAATCAGAACAAAATCTCTGGTATCGATATCCTGTCAGGTGTTAGAACACATCATGTTATTGGGCTTACAGGAATTGGTATTTCTCAAAAATCTGCTTTGGAAACATTATTAACAAATGATTCCCGAGTTTTTTCCTTTGTATTAAGTGAAGACGGAACCTCGTTGGTTTTAGAATCACAAGCAGTATTAACGAAAGAAGAATTCCAAACTTTGCTTCAATCGTTAAACGGTACTATTGTCGGATATGCTGCTGAATATTCAATCTAACCCCAATTTACTAAGAGATTTTTATTATGAAAACAATTAAAAAAGCCTTGCTTTCGCTGGGAATATTTCTGAACTTGAATGCTTTTGCACAACTTGCACCCGGTGCAAACTGTGGCCAGGCAGGATGTTCAACTGCTGGTTCTTACTCAAGTAACACAGGTGTTGCGAGTATGGGAAGTTTTCAATGCTTAGGTTCAACTCCTAATGCAAACTGGTTGGCATTTTCAATCGGATCCAACGGAAGCATTCACTTGACATTAACACAAACAACAGCTGGTGGAGCTGGTATTGATGTGGATTTCGCATTGTACGGACCATATTCTAGCGTTGCTGCCGGTTGTCCGATCGGACCTGGTACTCCTACGGTAGATTGTTCTTATTCTGCTTCTGCTACTGAGTATGTGGATATTTCCGGTGCAGTTGCCGGACAAGTTTACATTTTATTAGTAACGAACTTTAATGGATCTCCGGGAACAATCAGTTTGCAGCCGAATGCGGGAAGTCCATCAACGGGAACTGTTAATTGTAACGGGATTAGTTTCAATGCTACTGCTTCACAAACACCTGCTACCTGCAATCAGGCAACGGGTTCTGTAACAGTTACCCCTGCGGGTGGTGTTGCTCCTTATGGTTATTCCTGGAATATTCCCGGTAACCCAACAACTCAAACAGTAAACAACGTTGCTCCGGGAACATATACAGTAACTGTAACTTCAAGCAATAATCCGGCGAATGGACTACCTGTCCCTCCGACTACAGCAACGGTTACTGTTACAAACATCAATGCAACTTTTAGTGGAACTACCACGAATGCTTCTTGTCCAATGGGACATAACGGTACTGCTACAGCAAACCATAATATTCCGGGTAACCCTTCAAGTGCAGGGGTTACAGCGACCTATCTTTGGAATGACCCAGCAGCACAAACTACCAAAACAGCAACCGGACTTCTTCCGGGAACATATATTTGTGCAGTTACATTGTCGAATGGATGTACAGGAAACGTAACGGTAACAGTTGGAGCAAATCCTGTTGCTTATTCCGCTACAACAACTGTTGTTTCATGTCCGGGTGGTGCAGATGGTACTGCAACGGCAAACATGGCGCCGGTAGTTGGAACATTATCTTATGCTTGGAATGATCCTTCTGCTCAGTCAACTCAGACTGCAACAGGATTATCAGCAGGAGCTTATTCTTGTGTCATTACTTCTACTATTGGATGTACAGGAACTGTAAACGTTACAGTAACAGAAATCCCTGGAATGCTAGCTAATTTCTCTAATATTACTCCTGTGTCTTGTCACGCATCAAATAACGGAGCTTTAACAGTTGCTGTTACTCAGGGAACTCCTCCTTACAGTTATTCTTGGGATCATTCAGCTTCAACTTCTGCTACGGCAAGTGATTTGTTTGTAGGAATGAGTACAGTAACCGTAACAGATGCACTGGGTTGTATCATTACTGAGAGCGAAACTTTAACTCAACCTACGGCATTACAAATTACTTATGTAACACCAGATCAAATTATCTGTCCGGAAGCTTCAACAACAATCAGTGTGAATGGTGTTGGAGGTAATGGTCCTGCAAATTCGAATTATACCTTTACATGGAAAGAAAATGGAGTGGTAATTGGAACAGGAACTTCGATTGTCGTAGATCCCTTGGCTACAGCTACTCAATATTGTGTAGAACTGACGGAAGTATGCGGTTCTCCAAGTACTGATACGTGTATGATGATCAATTTCCCGACATCGCTTGCACCTGTTTACACTGCGAACAAACCGTATTCTTGTCTGCCAGGAGATTTAATCTTCTACTTAGATCCGAATTCTATTGATAACGATGATCCGATCGATTCAGTATTGGTTGAATTGGGGAATGGTGATGAGAGTGTGGTTTATGGGAATGACAGCATTCACTATATCTACACGGCAGCAGGAATTTATACCATTGATGTAACTGTAATTTCAGAATTGGGTTGTGTAACAACAGCATCATATCCTGGAATTGCAAATGTGATTGCAAATCCGGTAGCTGATTTTACCATGTCTGCAAATCCTACTACTTTCTTTGAAACAGTAGTGAAAATGCAAGATAAATCTAGTCCGACTGTTGTGAACTGGACTTGGTCTTCACCTGGTTCTGATCCGAACAACAGCACGTATCAAAATCCGACATTCCATTTCCCGGAAGGAATTGTGGCAACTTATCCGATTCAGCTGATTGTTGAAACTCCGGAAGGTTGTGTTGACACAGTTACACGAGTTTTGACTGTAAACAGCGATATTATTTTCTATGCTCCGAATGCGTTTACACCTGATGGAGATGAATTCAATCAAACATGGAAATTCTATGTTGCAGGAATTGATGAATTCGATTTCGAATTAATGATCTTCAATCGTTGGGGAGAAGTGGTTTGGGAAACACATGATGTAAACTCTTCATGGGATGGAACCTACAATGGCACGCCTGTTAAAGAAGGAGCTTATACTTGGGTGGCTCGTGTAAAGGATCTTTACTGGGATAACAAAAAAGTCTTTAACGGAGCAATTAATATCATTAAGTAAATACCAACTACATTAATATATAGATCAGGGAATCCCGATCCGCTTAGGTGGATCGGGATTTTTTTTTGCTTGAAAAGTTAGGTCTCAATGATCTGATGATGAAATAATTATGTGGTTATTTCATTGTTTAGGTAACTTATTCGTTGTTTTTTTTCTTTTATCCGTATTTCAAGCAACCTAGACTTAAAAATTTCGTTTTAAAAGCAATACAATAAGGTGATTATGAAGAAGATAATTTTAATATGTACGTTGTTGTTTCTTTCAAACAGTGTATTAAATGCTCAGGTAACATTGTGTCTTGGGCAGGATGCAACAGTTTGTGCCGGTCAAACGGTTCAGATCACAAATTGTTCAGGTGGAGGACCGATTTTAGGGTCGGGAATTACTTTAGATAATGCAATAACTATTCCCCAATTGCCGGATGACATGTTTTCGGCAATTATCCCAATGGGGTTCGGGTTCAATTTTTATGGTACGAATTATACCAATTGCGTGATCGGATCAAATGGTCTGATAAGCTTTACAGCAGGTAATGCAAATACAGGTTGTACCTGGAGTTTGGTTGGTATGGGAACACTTCCTAACACTACATTAACAGCAGCAAGAAACTCTGCAATGCTCTTTTATTCTGATATTAATCCTTCCCAAGCACCAATCGGGCCGATTAAGTATCAAACTATTGGAACCGCACCAAACAGAAAGTTCGTTGTGTTGTTTGAAAGTGTGAATGCTTTCCAATGTCCAAATACGTGTTACTACGGAGCAATTGTGTTTTATGAATCAAGCAACATCATTGATATGATGATTGGTCAAAAACCAAACTGTGCAACCTGGAACGGAGGTTTGGCTATTCAAGGGGTTGAAAATGCAGCAGGAACTGTTGCTACAATCACGCCGGGAAGAAATAACAGTGTTTGGAATGCGAATCAGGATGGGAAAAGATTTACACCTATCGCACCGAATAACACCTCCAATTATGCAGTGGCAACTGTTCCTTATTACACAGTTACTTCGACATCAAATAACAGTATTCAATGGACTAGTACAGCCGGAGGATTATGGCCTTACAATAACGGCGTTTTGAATATCACAACGGTTCCTGCCGGAACCACCGGATACTATTTGACTGCGGCAGCTTGTAATGCGGCAGTTGGAGGTGTGAGTGATACTACATTTATTACGAGACAAGTGGTGTCAGGTACAGCAACTGCGGTAACGGATTATTGTTTCGGAGGTGTTGGTTCTGCAACAGTAACACCTACCCAAGGTTTAGCACCATTTACTTATACCTGGACTCCGGGAGGCCAGACAACACAGACGGCTACTAATTTAATTTCCGGACCATATACTGTGCATATCACAGATGCGATGGGTTGTGGTGTCAACGTCAACGTCAACGTTCCAAATACGAATGCAACATTCAGTGGGTCTTCCACTTTAGTAAGTTGTCCTGGTGGAAATGATGGTACTGCAACAGCAACTATGACTCCTCCGCTAGGTGTTGTTTCCTATAATTGGTATGATGCCGGTGGACAAACAACACAGACTGCAACGGGTCTAATTGCTGGAACCTATCATTGTGTGGTTTCTACATCTCAATCTTCAGGCTGTACAGATACGGTTGAAGTCATTGTTTCTGAAATTCCGGGAATGGTGTCAACAATCATCAACCAACAAGACGTGACTTGTAATAGTATGAATGATGGAATCGTGGAAATCAATGTGGTAGCAGGAACAGCTCCGTATACGTATTCTTGGTCCGGCTCAGCTTCTACAGGGCCACTGGCAAATGATTTGTTCGCAGGAACACATACCGTAACAATTACAGATGCAAATAACTGTGTGATTACGACGACAACGACTATTGGTGAACCGACAGCATTGAAGATTACGAATTTGACACCAGATACAATCATCTGTCCTGAAGCATCTATTGTTTTAAATGTGCAGGGAACCGGTGGTAACGGACCTTTGTTCTATACATTTACCTGGAAGGAAAATGGAGTGGTAATTGGTACTGGAACTTCAATCACCGTTGATCCGGCAACAACAGCAACTCAATATTGCGTTGAATTGACCGAAACATGTGGTTCACCGCGCACGGATTCTTGTATGACGATCAATTTCCCAACACCAATTGTTCCGATTTATCAAGCTAACAAACCGTATTCTTGTTTGCCCGGAGATATGATTTTCCTGAATGCCTTGAATAATGATCACGATGATGAAGTTGATTCTGTGGTGGTTGATTTTGGAAATGGTGATATGGGTGTCTTCTATGGAGATTCAAACCTCACATATACGTATACATCTGCAGGAATTTATACAATTAGCGTTGTAACAACTTCCGTTCGGGGTTGCGTAACAACGAATACATTCCCGGGAATAGCAAATATAATTGCGAATCCGGTGGCAGATTTCACCATGTCGGCGAATCCTACAACAATCTTTGAAACGGTTGTGAAAATGCAAGATAAATCAAGTCCGGGTGTGGTGAATTGGACTTGGAGTTCTGTCGGATCAAATCCAAACAACAGTACCTACCAAAATCCGACATTCCATTATCCGGAAGGAGTTGTAGCAACTTATACCATTCAATTGATCGTTGAGACGGCAGAAGGATGTGTTGATACCATAGAACGAGTATTATCGGTGAACAGTGATATTATTTTCTACGCTCCGAATGCGTTTACACCTGATGGAGATGAATTCAATCAAACATGGAAATTCTTTGTTTCTGGAATTGATGAATATAATTTTGAATTGATGATTTTTGATCGTTGGGGAGAAGTTATCTGGGAAACACACGATCCAAATGCAGCTTGGGACGGAACCTACAACGGTAAGGTTGTTCAGGCCGGAGCTTATTCATGGATCGCTCGTGTGAAAGATATTTATTCAGATACCAAGAAAACCTTTAACGGAGCGATTAATATTTTCAGATAAGTATTACCGACTACTTTAATTATACGTGAAACCCCGGCATTTATCGCCGGGGTTTTGCTTTTAAAATGAATCTGTCAAAAGATTATTTTGTTTCAGAGTCGAACGCTCTCTTCTCATGCTTATTTTTGTTTGCTTTTAATAAACGGTTGTTTTCTTAGTGAAATCGAAGTTGTAAAACATAATAATGATGAAAAACGTACTTGTAATATTCCTTTTGCTAGCAATCTCAACTGGAATAAATGCTCAAACAAAAGATTCAAGCAGGATTATAATTCCCGAATTGAAACTGAATTTGAATAAATCAGGAACGAGCTATATTAAAGGGACATTTTTAGCTCAAACTTGGGCACGTTATTCTGAGTTTAATCCAGGAACAACCATCGATGGAACGCCGAAATCGAGCTATGGAGATGTTGGGATCAGAAGATGGCGAATTCAGGTTTTTGGTCAGTTAACGAATCGCATTTATTTCTATACCCAGTTCGGACAAAATAATTTCAGTTCCCTGCAGCCAAGACATACAGGAGCATTTTTGCATGACGCGGTAACAGAGCTCAAAATCGTTAAACAACTTCAAATTGGAGGAGGATTGACAGGATGGGGAGGAGTTTCCCGTTTTTCTTCACCTGCAATTGCGAATATTATGGGACTGGATGCTCCTATCTACCAACAAGCGACCAATGGTGTGAACGATCAGTTCGGACGAAAGCTGTCACTCTATTTAAAAGGCGAAATTGCACGATTGAATTATCGGATTGCACTATCCAGACCAATGTCCGTTAAAAACAGCGTAATTGCGATTCCTCCGATCAGTTCCAATTCAAATTTTAATACGGAAGCTCCACGTGCTCAAACTTCCGGTTATTTATTCTGGCAATTTTTGGATAAGGAAACAACTCCTAATCCTTACATGAGCGGAACTTATTTAGGGAAAAAGAAATTGTTGAATGTAGGTTTTGGTTGGGTGCAGCAAAATCAAGCTATGTGGCACACAACTGATTTGGGAGATACAAGCCGAACAAGCTTATTACTGCTTGGAGTGGATGTCTTTTTGGATCTTCCGCTAGGTAAAAAAGGAGCAGCACTAAATGCATATGTTGCTTACAATAATTTTAATTACGGTAAAAATTATGTTCGCATGCTCAATGGAATGAACCCGGCAAATGGAATCAATTCAGATGGAACATTGAATGGCGCTGGAGTAAATTACCCGATGATGGGAACGGGAAACATTCTGTTTGCACAAATAGGATATAAATTAAAAGACGATCTGTTTGCTGCTGATAATGGAACTTTGATGCCTTATTTAGAACTTCAATATTCACAGTTTCAAGCCTTAAAAGATCCGTCTGTGATGTTTGAAGCCGGACTTAACTGGTTGATTCATGGAACTCACGGTTCCAAGTTGTCTTTGGGGCTGCAAAACAGGCCTGTTTTTGAAAACAACTCACTCGGAGATGCCATTCAAACAATGCGGAAGAATATGTTGGTGCTCCAATATCAAATTGCATTTTAACTTTTCTATATTTATGCGTTATACTATCAATAGCACAAACAACATGAAATATTTAAGCATTCTGGTATTTGCTCTCGTGTTTTCTTTCCATGGCAAGACACAAAAAATTCAAAGTTGTGATTCAGTTCCGGCATTGAATTCAGAGATATTGAAAGTTTTAAAACCGTACGTGGGACAGAAAATTTTAAGGGGCGAATGCTGGGATGTTCTTAGTATTGCTTTAAACGAGACGCATGCCGAATGGAATGGTTATGATGTTTTCGGAACTTCTTACGATTACAAAAAACAATGTGTTTCTCCCGGAGATATTATCGCTTTTAAAGGTGTGAAGTTTGGTGGAGTGCAAAACGGGCAAAAGTATTTCGAAGAAATGGAAAAGCATTTTGCAGTTGTAAAAGAAGTCAAAGCGAACGGGGAGTTAGTATTACTGCATCAGAATACAGGGAGATTTGGTAGAAAGCTGGGTGAATCCAGTATTTTTATGGGAGATCTGAAGAAAGGGAAAATGGAATTTTTTCGTCCGAAACGTTAATCAATTCGCATTCGGATTCGCCATTCCTTCGGAAAAAGATTGTTGAATCGATTTCCCAAATGTTTGATCCATCCCAATTTTGTTCCTTCAAATGAAACGGTGTTAAATCCGTGTTTTCCTTCCAGATTAAATGTTTCACCTTTCAGGTAATGCAGCGCTTGTTCACGGGTTAAAGAAATATCCGGAATGTGATCTGATAAAATAGATGAATCTAGTACCAGAGCTTCATTGGGGATTAATCCTTTTCGGGAAATTTCACCCAATTCTGTTCCCAGTTTGATGATTCTCAAATTGGAATGAAGCAGTTCCACCAATTCACTTGATCCGGCCGGAATAGCAAATACATAATTATTCCATTGAATGAACTCCGATTTCGAGTCACCAATCCATTCACTGTACCAAGCTTCTGGCTTTAGTCGTGTAAGCGTACTTTTTTTCTTTGATTTGTTTTTCTGTGTGCGTTCTTCTCCCAATTTCTGGATGACAACCACATAAAATCCTTCTGTTTTCAATTCAGATGGAAGCGCATAATGACCAATTCCATCTCTTCCTTCTTTTGCAAATGGAATTTCCAGTGAATGAATTTTAGAATCAGTTTGCTCCAGAATCCAACGCACATTGTCTTCGTTTTCTTGCGAATTGAATGTACAGGTCGAATAAATCAAAAAACCTTGTGGTTTCAATGAATCCCAAACATCCATCACGATTCGTCTTTGACGCGCTGCGCATAGATTTACGGATTCCACCGACCATTCATTTCGAGCATCTTGATCCTTGCGAAACATGCCTTCTCCGGAACACGGAGCATCGATCAAAATGCAATCAAATATACTTTTCAGCCCTTCAAAATCCGATGGATCATTGTTACTCACCAAGCTGTTTTTAGCTCCCCATTTGGTTAGATTTTCCTTTAATATTTTCGATCTGTTTTGAATGACTTCATTTGCTAAAAGCAATCCGTCACCATTTAAAAAATCAGCGATAAGCGTGCTTTTTCCACCAGGCGCAGCACACAAATCTAGTATTACGGGTTCACCAGGAAACTTGAGTTGTCTTAAAATGCAATCGATAAATTGTGAACCTGCTTCTTGTGGATAATATCTGCCACCATGAAAATGTGGATCCAATGTAAAAATCGGTCGTTCAGGAAGGTAAAAGCCATTCTTTGACCACGGAATTTCTTCCAATTCCGAAAAAACGGAAACTCCTTTGGATGAATTGATCCGAATAGCAATCGGTTGCTCTTCATTCAAGGCTTGAAGTAAGGGTTCTCCTAAAAACGGGTCCTTGCTTACGCGTTCAACGAATGCCTTCGGTAGTTCAACTTTCTTCATGTTCTCACAAATGGTAAGCGTGCGTTTGCGCTAATATCCTGTTGGGCAAATTGCTTGTTTTTAGCCAAAAATTTCCCAGCTATTGCAATCATTGCGGCATTATCAGTACAATATTCAAATTTGGGAATAAATACATTCCACCCCCATTTACTTCCTTCCTCGATCAACTTTGCGCGCAATCCTGAATTGGCAGAAACTCCGCCCGCAATAGCAATATCTTTGATTCCCGTGTCAGCAGAAACTTTTCGAAGCTGCTTGAAAAGAATTTCCAATATGGTAGCCTGAATGGATGCGCAAAGGTCAGCTTTATTCTCCTCAATGAAATCCGGGTTTTTGGCAACTTCCTTCTGAATGAAATAAAGAACCGAAGTTTTTAAACCGCTGAAGCTGAAATTATATCCGTCAACTTGGGGTTTCGCAAAGGAAAAGGCTTTAGAGTTTCCCTCTTTTGCATATTTGTCTATTAAAGGGCCACCCGGATAAGGAAAACCTAAGATTTTTGCTGTTTTGTCAAAAGCTTCTCCCGCAGCATCATCAATTGTAGTTCCTAAAACAATCATTTCGACAGGAGAGTCCACACGAACCAATTGGGTATGTCCACCGGAAACCGTCATACAGATAAATGGAAATCCCGGAACCGGAACTCCTTCATTGATGAAATGTGCTAAAATGTGGGCGTGCATATGATGAACTGCAACCATTGGTTTGTTCAATGCAAGACTTAATGATTTGGCAAAAGCGGTTCCAACTACCAATGAACCCATCAATCCGGGACCTTGTGTAAATGCAATTAAATCAATATCTTTAAGAGTAAGAGCCGCCTTTTTTAAGGCTGCATCAACTACAGGGATAATGTTTTGTTGATGCGCACGCGAGGCTAATTCAGGGACTACGCCACCATATTGCTCATGAATAGCTTGGCTAGCCGTAACATTGGATAAAATGGTATCATCTTTGAGAATAGCAGCGGAAGTATCATCACAAGATGACTCAATTCCTAGAATTACTAACGATTGTTGGCTCAACTTTGTTAAATTTGTATATAATACATGGCAAAAGTACTCAAAATACTAGGTAGAATAGTAGGGATTTCTTTTGAATGGGTGCTTTTGGTGCTCATTCTTTTTGCGTTTGCCATTCGTACAAGCCAGTTTCAGACCTATTTGGGAACGCTCGCAACTAATTTTTTATCTAAAGAATTGAACACCGAGTTGCGCATTGGAAAGATCGACATTGTTTTCTTCGATAAAATTTATTTGAAAGACATTTTTGTTCGGGATCTTCACGGAGATACCCTGGCTTCGCTGAATCAAATAATGGTTCGTGTAAAGAATTTTGATTTAGGAGGAGATTATATCAATCTGAAGAGCGTGGGACTTTTGAAAGGAAGAGTTGGAATAGAGCGCGATACGATTACCGGAGATTACAACTACGAATTTATTGCAGATTATTTCTCCGGAAAAAAATCCAAGAAACCAAAATCAGATCCTCCCAAAGTAACCATTGAAAATGTGGATATTGAGTGGGTTACTATTTCTTATGATGACAATCGAAAGGGAAGGAACACCTATGGAATGGATTACGACCATTTGAAGTTTAACGATGTCATTCTTCATATTACCAAATTCAAGGAAGAAAAGGGTGTTATTGCTTTTCAGGTAAGCCATTTGCAAACTCAGGAAAAGTCGGGCTTTTGGCTGAAACGCTTGTTCGCAAATGCAATTATAAATCCGGATAAAGGAGTTTTACTGAGCAACGTAGAGATCAATACTTCCCGTTCAACTATTTATGCGTCCAAACTGAATATGTTGATGAGTTCTCTAAAGGGATTCAATGATTTTGTAGATAGTGTGGCGTTTGATGCGGTAATCGATTCTTCGCGAGTAAGTTTTTGGGATGTTTCTCAATTTGGAACAGCGCTGGAAGGAATGAATGAAGTTGTTTCATTGAGTGCAACAGTTACCAAAAAAGTAAAAGACCTGAAAATTGACAATTTGGATTTGCGTTTTGGTACCCGAAGTGTTGTTCGTGGAAACTATTCCCTACCTGATTTCAGGAATCTTTCTGCTTCAAACTTTAATGAGCGCATTGATTATGCATTAATTGACTTCTCAGATATCGAAAAAATTAAACTTCCAAAAGATGTGGGAAGAAGACGTTTGGATTTTGATGAAATGATCGACAGGCTTCAGTATACCGAAGTTCGGAATACCACCATGAGAGGTTCTGTAGATAAATTCTTCCTGAAAAGTGATAAACTGCAATCGGTACTTGGCTCCGTGCAATTGGATAATGAAATTACGTTTACGAAACTGAAGGAAGGTGGTTATGAGTTTAACAGAACTGCTGGGGAGCGCTATGATATCGTAGTTGATAGTTTTAATTTGGCTAAATTCTTAGATAATTCCAATTTTGGGAATGTTACAGGTCAGGTTTATTTAAGTGGAATCGTTGGTCAAAAAGATATGATCCGCTTGGAGACATTGGAGGGAGAGGTTACCAAATTTAGATTCAACGATTATACCTATTCAAATATTTCGGTTACCAATGGTTCGTTTATCAAGAACATTCTGGATGCAGATCTAATAGTGAATGATCCGAACCTGAAACTCGCATTTAATGGATTGATCGATGTCTCCAAAATACAGCATTTTGACTTCAAAGTTCAGATTGAAAAAGCAAATCTGGGACTTCTGAATTTCACCAAGGATCCCGAGTCTTCATTCGTTGGGAATCTAGACCTGGATTTGAAAGGTAATTCGCTTGAAACCTACGAAGGATTGATCAATGCAAATGGGATCGAATTCATAGAGAAAGGGAAAGAGATGGCTTTATCGGAATTGAGCCTTTACATTGAACGAAATCCGGCAAGTGACCGCTTTGAATTGAGAAGTGATATTCTAGATGCTGATTTAACAGGGAAGATCAATTTCAAGACCATTCCGATTGCTATAAACAACGGTCTTTCTGATGCATTCCCTTCCTATTTTTCTCCGCAGAAGTTTCCTAAAGGAATGGAATCGAAAGATAATTTTGAAATGAATGCGACGATTAAGAATTCGCAGGATTTTCTGGATATTTTCGCTCCGAAATTAGAAATTGCTTACGGAACTGTTGTAAAAGTTCAGCTCGATTCAAGAATTCACCATCAAATGTTGGATATTCAATCTTCCAAGATAAGCTATGAAAAGCTGATGAATGAGAAGAGTGATGCTTATTTGACAAATGTTGTTTTGCATCAGGAGTTTACACAAGGTAATGGAACATTGACTTTAACAGCAGACAAGACTCAATTACGCGATTCCTTAGATGTAGAGAATATTCAGCTCACAATGGATGGAACTAAAAATATTTACAAAACAGATTTGATCTGGAATAAAGATGTGCCGAATACTTCCGATTTTGATTTTGTCGTCGATGTGCGTGAAGAAGGAGAATTCGATATTCAGGTGAAACCTTCTTATTTCTCAGTGAAGAACAATAAGTGGGAGATCATGAATACGGGACAGATGGTCTACAAGAAAAAGCACTTTGAGATCAAGCATTTGATGTTGGAACGCGACAACCAATATTTGGCTGTTAATGGTGTTTTATCAGAAAATCCGGAAGATTATTTAACGATCAATGCGCATGAATTGCATGTGGAGGAATTCTCCTCACTTCTGGGAGTCGGAGTAAAGATGGAAGGAAGTTTGGATGGTACAGCTCGTTTAGCAACACCATTTACAGATATTAAAGTAGATGGAGACTTTATTTTAAATGACTTCTTCCTGGAAGGACAAGAAGTAGGTGATGTACATGTCAATGGAATCTGGATTGACCTGGAGAAAAAAATCATCCTGAATGGAGATTTAAAGTACAAAGACCTTCAAACCTTTGATTTCAACGGGTATTATCTGCCAATGAAAAAGGAGGATAACATCAATTTTGACCTTGAATTCAAGGATATGAATTTGTCCTTTGCAAATGCATTTTTGGATCCGGATGTGATTTCAGATATTTCGGGAACACTTAAAGGAGTTATTCAGGCAAAGGGAAGTATTGAAGAACCCGAAATTACAGGAAATTTACAGCTAAAGAAGGGCGGTTTAAGAGTTGGGATTTTGGGAACACATTACAGTTTGGGCGGACCGCTCAAATTCGATGGGGAAAACGACGGTATTTACGGAGCCTTTCCTGTTTTAGACGATGAAGGAAATACTGCTTACGCTATTGCTACCATATTCCACGACAATTTCAAGGACTTTTCTTTGGGTTTTGATATTCATTTTGATGAATCTGTCGGTGGCTTCAGAGATCCGATCAGTAAAAGGCCGTTGAGCCCACCTAAAAAATTCATGGTTCTTAATACAGGGGATAAAGAAGGAGCGATATACTATGGAAAAGCATATGCTACCGGAATGGCGAGTATTCTGATCGAAAAAGGAAATACCGAGATCAATGTCAGTGCAAAAACTGAAAAAGGGACGGAAGTGAATTTACCGATGTATGGAGCGAAAGAGATCAGTGAATTTGATTTCATTGATTTCAATACCGATTCAATTGCCGGAGACAAGCAAATTGATTTAACAGGTGTTGATCTAAAGTTGGATATTGAAGCCACACCTGATGCAAAGATTAAATTGATCCTGAACAATCAGACAGGTGAAGAAATTGAGGCAACCGGCCGGGGAAATATTCAATTGTCTATTGATCAACAGAAGCACGTTGCGATGTCAGGGCAATATATTATCAGCAGCGGACAGTACTTGTTTGTTTTGAACCCATTGAAAAAGCTGTTCCAAATCTCACAGGGAAGTAGTATTACCTGGACAGGCCGACCGGATGAAGCGAATCTGGATATCAAGGCATATTACAAAGTAAATGCAAGTTTGGATGAATTGAACAAAGACCAAATTGGTGGTTCGGCAGAGACAAAATCCGAGGTTCATTGTGTGTTAAATATCGGTCAAACGCTTTCAAATCCTTCGATTACGTTAGATATAGAAGTTCCGAATGTGAGTGAATCGGGGAAAGCAGTATTGAGTAAAATCCGATCGGATAAAGACGAACTGCAAAAGCAATTTTTCGCACTACTTGCATTCAATCGATTCCAGGGAACAGGAGGGAACGGAAGTTACGGAGGAGTTGCGGAAGTTATTACACAGCAGCTAAATGCTGCTTTTGATCAGTTATCAAAAGATGTGAAAATCAATGTGGGTTATAATGATAATTCACTGACCGGCGACAAGAATTTTCAGTTGGGATTACAGCGGGCCTACGGAGCAAAACAAAATATTGTATTGAAAACCTCTCTTGGAGTTTCCAATAATACGACTACCGGAAGCACACAGAGCTCATTGATTGGTAGTTTTAACTTGGAGTATCTGATCAATGATGACGGAACATTCCGGGTATCGATTTTTAATGAATCGAATGACAAGGGAATTTTAAGTAACAAGGATAAGGGAGAGTTTACTCAGGGGATTGGTTTGCATTATGAAGAGTCATTCAACAATATCTCCGAATCACGGATTATTGAGTTTTTCGCTAACTTGTTCAGAAAGAAGAACAAGGTGAACAATTCCAAACGCAAAAATCGTGTTCCGGTAGATTTTATTCCGGGTCAGTCACCTGCTATTCAGGTAGAGAAAAAGGAGGAGGAAAACAATACACCTGCTACAGAACCGGCTCCAACCCCTTAATTTCTGTATTTTGTTAGGAAAGTATTCGGATCTTTATAGGTCATTAATTGCACTTTAATTATTTTTACCGCCATTGAAATTGTCTATGAAAAAAGTTTTAATTGCAAATAGAGGAGAGATAGCTCGAAGAGTCATTCGCTCATTGAAGAAAATGAATATTGCTACGGTAGCAATCTATTCTGATGCAGATGCTAATGCTCCACATGTTTTGGAAGCAGATGAAGCGGTTTATGTTGGGAAATCTCCATCATCAGAGTCTTATTTGCAACAAGATGTGATCTTAAAATATTGCAAGGAATTAGGAGTTGAAGGAATTCATCCCGGATATGGTTTCTTGTCTGAAAATGCTGGTTTTGCCCGAAAGGTAAAAGAAGCAGGAATTAAATTTATCGGGCCTTCTCCGGAAGCAATGGAAATCATGGGAGATAAACTTTCGGCGAAGCAAGCTGTGAAGAATTACAATGTTCCCTTGGTTCCCGGAGTTGACGAAGCAATTACAGATGTTGAAGCTGCTAAAAAAATTGCTGCGGAAGTCGGTTTTCCGATCTTGATCAAAGCTTCTGCCGGAGGTGGTGGAAAAGGAATGCGTTTAGTTGAAAACGTAGGAGAGTTTGAAGAGCAAATGAAAATGGCTCAAAGTGAAGCACGTTCTTCTTTTGGAGATGATGCCGTTTTTATTGAAAAATTCGTTACAAAACCACGTCACATTGAAATTCAGGTTTTTGCCGATCAAATGGGAAATACCGTTTACTTATTTGAGCGTGAATGTTCCATTCAGCGTCGTCATCAAAAAGTGATTGAAGAAGCTCCATCTGCTGTTTTAACTCCTGAATTGCGTAAGAAAATGGGTGAAGCTGCAGTTGCTGTTTGTAAAGCATGTAATTACGAAGGCGCAGGAACAGTTGAGTTCTTATTGGATGCCGAATTGAATTTCTATTTCCTGGAAATGAATACCCGTTTGCAGGTGGAGCATCCGGTTACGGAAGAAATTACAGGAACGGATTTAGTTGAATGGCAGGTTCGTGTTGCACGTGGAGAGCGTTTACCCAAATTACAAGATGAATTAAGCATTCACGGACATTCGATTGAAGTACGTGTCTATGCCGAAGATACCTTGAACGGATTTATTCCGGATATAGGGACATTGAACAGATACCGCAGACCACGAAAAGACATGGCGCGTGTGGATGATGCTTTCGAAGAAGGAATGGAAGTTCCAATCTATTACGATCCAATGATCGCCAAGTTGGTTGTTTGGGCAGAAAACAGAGAAGAAGCAATTGAAAAAATGATCGTTGCAATCAACAATTACCAGATTTCCGGATTGAAAACAACCTTGGATTTTGGAAAGTTTGTTATGATGCACCCTGCATTTCAATCAGGAGACTTCGATACCAATTTCGTAAAACACTATTTCCAGGATCCAACAGTAATGTGGGAGATGTTTAAAGATGAAAAAGCAGCTTTGGAAGCAGGAATCGGACAAGTTTGGAATGATTTGACTGAGAAAACAAACAAAAATGCTGCTTCAAGAGAGATTACCTCCACTTGGAAATTACATGCTCATTAAATAATCTAATTAAATATTAAAAAAGGCTACCAATTTAGAGTAGCCTTTTTTATGTCAATACAATTTGATTTTTAACATCAATTGCAACCTGCTATTTCTATCAAAAGTATCATTGAACGTATTGTTTTTTGTGATATCCGTGAAGCCGAAATGGTACAAAGCATGAGCAGACATGAATCTGCTGAATTGATACGAATATCCAATTGAAGCTGAGAAGTTGAAGCGATTGAATGTGCTGTAATATAATTTACTGTTGGTTCTACTATTGCTCTCAGAAGTGTAATTCTGAATTTCATAATGTTCTCCCGGATCTGTCAGTAAGTATTCAATTCCGAAACCTGCAGTCAATTGGTGTTTTTCACCCAGTTGATAACTTATTTGAGGAGATAAACTGATGTAATTCAGGGTCGTTTTATTCAGAATCGTAGTTGTATTGTCAGAATTTGTTGTGTCACCAACCTTTCGTTTGTAAGAGATTCTTGAGATAGAGTGGTATTCTAAACCTGCTCCGATCGCTAATTTCGGTTTGATCCGATAATTGTAGGAAATACCAATACTTTCTCTGAATGTGACACGGTTTTGTAATTCTTTCATACCAAACAAGGTATTCACTCCCAAATTGAAGTACACGTGGTTTTTGCGCAAATCAGTACTCGGCTGCACTTGACTTGGGTAATTTTGCGTATTGATGGAATTGAGCGTTGTGTCTTTTGCAAAAGCTAACAATGCGGGTTTCAATGGTAAAACTGTAAAATCGGTTACCTCGATCGAATCGGGGACTGGTTTTTCTGTCAATTCGTCCTGATAGCTATGTGGATTCTGTCTTGTGTTCTCAATCCGTCTCTGAGGCTTCGCTATGTTATGGATGGCCACACCCGAATTGACATCGGTGGAAGTATCGAGAATGGTAGTTGCTCCTCTATTGTTGTTGTTGTTGTTGT
>DLHO01000002.1:36503-48858 GCA_002483265.1 Flavobacteriales bacterium UBA7666
TGTTGTTGTTGTTGTTGTTGGGTGCTTTGGTGTATGCACTCTTTATTTTACTGTTTTGATGGGATCTAGTGGGTATTGGAATAGTACCGATTTTACTAGTCACTCCTTTTTCATCAGTAGCAAACGTTTTTTTAACGTCATCTGTTTCCATAGACCGCTTTCCGCTTATGTTATCTTTTGTAGTTGTTTTAGTATTCAATTTTGTTCTGGCTGAACTAGTGTTTTCAGTAAATTGCCGCTTATTGTCAGCATCTGAAGGTAGTCCTTGTGTGAAGAAATAAATCCCTACGAATAATACCATCGCAAAACCTGCGGATGAGAAAATCCACCAAATCAACAGACGGCGTTTGCGTTTTTGTTTTTCAGCATCGTACAATGCAAACGCATCCTGCATGTAGCTTTCGTTGAATTCCAATCCTTCCGGAATCGGATAATCTTCTGTATTGTTAAAATCTTTCATCGTTCACCTTAATTGAGGTCTAACATTTTTCGCAATTTCTTCTTCGCATCCGAATAGTGCCACATACTGGTATTTTCATTGATATCTAGTAAACTGGCAATTTCATGATGTTTATAGCCGTCAATAGCATATAAATTGAATACACTTTTAGTCATAGGAGGCAATAAATTGGCTTTCTCCCTGATCAATTCAATCTTTTCCTGTAATACTTCATCCACTTCAGTATCCCAGGAGGTTTGAGAGTATTGAGAAATATCTTCCATGGGTTGAACGCGTTCCTGCTCGCGTTTTTCCTTCTTCAGTTCATTCAAAATAGTATTGATGAGTACACGCTTTGCCCAATAATCAAAGGGATTATCCTGATTGTATTGTTTTAAGTTGAGCAAGATGTTCACAAAACCCAGGTTGAAATAATGAACTGCTTGTTCCTTTCCATTCGCATAGCGGTATGCTGTACCAATAAATTTGGCATAGCATTGCTTATAGAAGAGTTCCTGCGCCCTTCTATCTTCTTTAATACAACGTTTGATCAATTCGCTTTCCAAGGGATACGTTTTTAAGTTGTATTAAAATTTAGCTGTTAGACCGATCGATAAAAACGGACCTCCAAGCCCAACTTCAGTGAACAAACTCATGCTTTCACTAAAGTTATAGCGCAACCCATAGCACAGTCTGCTGGAAATTGGAAAACCACGTGAAAGATCAAAACCTGAGTCATTTGGCGATCCTTCCTGGTTTTCTTCTTTAAACTTGTTGAATTTTAGATTAATTCCTAATGATGTGTAGAAATACGTGTTCACTCTTGGTCGATCCACAAAAAAATGACGGGTATAAACCACTTGAAAACGCAAACGGTGCATACTGTAAAATATACCATTGCTGGAAACATCGTACGTTGATGAGTTGCCATTCCAAATAGAATCTGTTCGCGTACCGGAAGCTCGATAGCCATTGTATATTGCCATGAAGCCAATGCTGTTTTTTTGATTCCATTTGTAATCAAAACGGAGGTAAATCGGTTTGATTTTCACATCCGTAACTACAATATCTGTTTGAGAAGACATCGTATTACTGACAGTATCACTGGGGTAATAGTACGTTACTTCCTGATTAGGGGAGTCG
The DNA here is from genome assembly GCA_002483265.1 of Flavobacteriales bacterium UBA7666. Classification (GTDB taxonomy): domain Bacteria; phylum Bacteroidota; class Bacteroidia; order Flavobacteriales_D; family Crocinitomicaceae; genus Fluviicola. Next base: position 38,086 of record DLHO01000002.1, read on the forward strand.
AAATAACTGATCAATCCATATCCTGCAGAAAGATTAAACTTTTTAAATGTGCTGTCAACTACCTGTGCACAACCAATTACCGGTATAAGCACCAAGGTTAAAAGTGTAAATTTCCAAAAAGAATACTGTTGTGTTGTTTTCATATGCTTTACTCAACGATGAGGTTTCAATGACTAAACAATTGTCAAATCAAAAACCTTTGGTCAACCGTGTTTTTTTTCAAAAAAAACTAATTCCGCCAAATTTACAGCGGAATTAGTTGATAATAAAATAGGTTTTAGAATCTATAATGAAAACCGATAGTTAACAGCGGACCTCCAATTCCCAGTTCCGCATTTGCACCAAAATGATTGGCGAAGGAATAACGCAGTCCTGCATAAGTTCTCAATGAAACTGGTATATTCAGATTCGATGGGTATTCATCTCTGGCGGTTGCTTCACCATTAATAAGCAATTTTCTTGTTTGATTATTGATTCCAACACCTCCTCCCAGATACACATCTAAATTTGGATTCGAAATAGGGAAGTGGTATGCCAGACGTATTTGAGTTTTAAAGCGATTGATGATGTATTCGGCACCGCTTTGAATCCCGGTGTTAAACTCAGTCATTGTTCCGCTGGATTTACGTTGCAGGAAGTAAAAATCAATTCCTAAACTGAATCCCGGATTCAATAAATGGTCGTAACGAAGACCGAAAGTTCCTAAGGAATTAAACTGGTTGAATTCAAATTGATCCTGATCACTGTTTGTGTTTGTTAAAGCCTGAAAATTGAACGTGGTTTGAGGTCCGTAAGAAACTTCCAGATAATTGCTCATTTTTGAAGGGGTTTCTTGAGCTGAAGTTACTGTAGTTGACAGTAAAATAGCTCCTGTAAAAATGCGTGTCTTTGTGATTATTCGTTTCATGATATTTAATTTTAGTTGTTCTTATTTACCAGACAATTTTCAAGTCAAAATCCTTTGGTCGAATTCGGGAAAAATGAAAGAAAAATTGTTTTTTTTCATTAAAAGTGAGGAACAAAAAAAAGACCCTCATTTTGAGAGTCTTTCTGTTGCGAGCGGGGTGCTTTTTGGGGTGCTTATTGTCGGATGAATTTCAATCGTTCGGATGAGCCATTTGAAAAGTAAAGTTCACAGAAATAGGTGCCTGCTGCCAAATTGCTTGTTTCTACCTGATAGATTTCTACGGTGCCGATCTTTTCGAAAAGTTGTTTCCCCTGAAGGTCTTTCACTAAAATACGTTGGATCGGTTGATCACTTTGTATGGTGAGAAGTGTGTTTACAGGGTTGGGATACATGCGGATTTGAGCGCTTCGCTCTTCAATTCCTGTTGTTGTATTGTTAGTTACAAAACTTAAATCATCTATAAATAATTGGTTCCCCGCACCGGATCCCTCGGCAGAATTAGCAATGTAAACCTGGATGCTATCCGGATTGACGCTTTCTGCATAAGTAATTGGAATGCTGAATCGAACGTAGTTTGAACTGCTATTCCCTTCGTAATTAGCAACTCCGATTGTTTCAGCACTTTGCGCTGCAACATCCCATTTAGTTGAAGTAAATACCAATTGAAAGGGCGTATTGTCTGTTGAAATTAATTTGTACCAACCGATCAGGGAATCCGGTCGATGAGTAAAAGCAGCACCTGTAGTTCCTGTTCCACTCATCATATCCATGTTTCCTAATTGGATAATTCCGGGCAAAGTATCCATTTCGCCGTCTCCGCCAATATCGCTCACACTTGTCACCAGTTTTAATGCATAACTACCGGAATGAGCATCTGTAGATTTGACTGCTGTGGGAGAGGCTCCAAGCATACTCATAGCGTTCATACCAGACCAATATTGCGGATCTTCATAAAACGAATAGTCGATCCATGTTTCAAAACCTCCATTCGGAAATGATTGCGCGTTTACTAAAGATGTTGCGCCTAATAGTGCAAATAATAAGAAATGTTTTTTCATCGTTCTGTTTTTTCTTGATTTACACTACAGACAATTTCGGGTGAAAAAACCTTTGGTACTTCGTAAAAAAAAATCATTCATTCTTTTCGACTCTCCGGTTTTCGTATAACTCAGTAATTCCTTTAACCAACTGATGATCACGCTTGGTGATTTTTTGTTGATCATGTGAATACACCGCAATACTCAATTCACTGCAGTGCCTGATCGTCAAATCAGGATGATGATCCAATTGATCTGCCAATTGCGCAATTTGTACCAGAAAGAGCGCTAATTCTGTTTGATTTGCGAAGTGAACGACTGTTCTAAATTGATTCGCTAGAATGTTCCAATTCATGTTTAAAATTAGTTGAAAGATTTGTTACTGCTGTTTCTAATTGTTCCAGGTGATCGATTACAAAATAAGTTTGCTGCAATTCACTGGTGCAAAAGTCCGTTTGTATAATGGAATCCAGTTCAAACGGAATATGCGTGACCTCTTTTCCGGAAAGACTTGAAATGGATTCGTGAAAAGAAGAAATAATTCCCGCTCCGAAAATCCGTGGTTTTCCATTTTCGAAAACAAGTCCAAATTCGATAGTAAACCAATATAAACGTTGCAGTTCCGTAACAAGTTGATGATTCCCTTTATGCTGTTTTCCTAATTTTCCAAATTCATGAACGAAGTTGGAGTAAGTAGGATTTGAAAGTAGGGGAACATGTCCGAAAATATCGTGAAACATATCCGGCTCTTCTAAATAATCCAACTTGTCTTTTGAACGCAGCCAGGTAGAGGAAGGAAATTTCTTTTCCGCCAACAGATCGAAAAAATCCGCCACATCAATCAATCCCGGAACACAATAGATTTCCCAGCCGGTGCTCTTTTTGAACCAACCATTAATTTGTTCAAAATCCGGTAATTCATCTGGATTCAATACTTCCCGCATGCGATCCAATGATTCCAGGTAATCAGAACAAGCCAATTGCTTCAAATTCTTTACTTGCCGCTTAAATAACAGCGACCAAACTGCAAGATCTTCCTTGGTGTACTTTTTAAATTCCTGTTTCATTTCAAAAAAAATTAAATAAAAAAGCCCGATTCATAAGAACCGGGCTTTTCAGCTATAAAGTTTACACAACGACTTATTCGGTTCCTGAATTTAGAAACTGATAATAATAAGTGCAGCTATGCATATGTTTATTCATAAGGCAAATGTAAAGAATTGTTTTATAAATAACAATAGTCAAGATTAATTGTGAAAATTAAAGTGTTTTTCTTTCCGTTTCGAATGGAATATTTACTGAAATTAATTCATTAAAAAGATATGGATAATTCCACATTTCTTTGACGTGCGAAAGAATTTAATGTTTACCTTTAGCGCACCAAAAAATTTAAAAAGTTGTCATGAACTTACACGAATATCAAGGAAAAACAATTTTACAAAAATACGGCGTGGCAATCCAACGCGGAGTTGTTGTAGAAAAAGTAGAAGATGCAGTTGCTGCAGCTAAAAAATTGACAGAAGAAACCGGAACAGGTTGGTATGTGGTTAAAGCACAAATCCATGCTGGAGGACGCGGAAAAGGTGTCGTTGAAGAAACTGGTTCTCATGGTGTAGTTCTTGCAAAAGGAATTGATCAGGTTGAAGAAAAAGTAAAAGGAATCCTTGGTGGTCACCTTGAAACAGCTCAAACAAATGGTGTAGGGAAATTAGTTAGCAAAGTATTGCTTGCTGAGGACGTTTACTACCCGGGTGAGGCTGAAGTAGAAGAGTTTTACATGTCTGTTTTGTTGGATCGCGAAAGAGGTCGTAACACAATCATGTATTCTACAGAAGGAGGAATGGATATTGAAACAGTTGCTCACGATACACCGCATTTGATTTTCAAGGAAGAAATTGACCCACGTGTAGGAATTCAAGGATTCCAAGCTCGTAAAATCGCTTTCAACCTTGGTTTGTCAGGTGAAGCTTTCAAGCAAATGACGAAATTCGTTGTTAACTTGTATAGCGCTTACGAAGGATGTGACGCTGCAATGTTTGAGATCAACCCGGTATTGAAAACTTCAGATAATAAAATCATTGCAGTTGATGCGAAAGTAACCTTGGATGGAAACGGTTTATTCCGTCACCCGGATTACGTAGCGATGCGTGATACATTGGAAGAAGATCCATTGGATGTTGAAGCTGATGCAGCAGGATTGAACTTCGTGAAATTAGACGGAAACGTTGCTTGTATGGTAAACGGTGCTGGTCTTGCAATGGCAACGATGGATATTATCAAATATTCAGGTGGTAGCCCTGCAAACTTCTTGGATGTTGGTGGAACAGCAAATGCTGAGCGTGTTGAAAAAGCATTCCACATCATCTTGAAAGATCCGAATGTAAAAGCAATTTTGATCAATATCTTTGGTGGTATCGTTCGTTGTGACCGTGTAGCACAAGGTGTTGTTGATGCTTACAAAAGTATTGGAAACATTCCAGTTCCGATCATTGTACGTTTGCAAGGAACAAACGCTGTTGAAGCAAAGAAAATCATTGATGATTCAGGATTGAATGTACATTCAGCAGTATTGTTGCAAGAAGCAGCAGATAAAGTAAAAGAAGTATTGGCGTAAGTCAAAACGAATCATAATTTTTAAATCCCTGGTTTCTTTGAGATCAGGGATTTTTATTTTCCCGCTATTTGTATCCTAAAATAATGATGTGTTATTTTCTCCCACAGAACGCTTACGCCATCGCTAAGTCGGCATGCGATCAGCGTTGACGCAGGAACACGGAAGTAAACGGATGAGAATAATGAAAAACTCTGTGGAATCATGGATTTAGAACGTAAAATAAGTTGCGAGCAAGAACATCCCAATCATAATTACCCACAGAAAACGACCTGCCCGAATATAATCAATGCGCTCTTTGCAACGAAAGAGCCAGAACATGTAGACGATCAGCAATATAGAACCTACTGTAAATGTAATGCCTTGATATGGGTGAAAGGTTGAGATCCAAATTCCGCTTAAGATGAATAATATGAGTAAAAGTACAATCACCCACTTACTGTTCTGCTCACCAATTTTAGCCGGAAGAGTATAACAATCATCACTTAAATCTCCTTGTAAATCAGAAATGTCAAGACTTAACTCGCGAGGAACAATGATTGAGAATGAAATGAGTGCAAATAAATCGAATAAGAGATTTAATTTTTCGTTGTTCAAGGTAAGCAGATCATTCCATAAATACATTTTAATGACTAAAGCAATGCAAGCAGTCATAGCCGCCATGAGCAGGTTTCCGAATAGAGGAGTTCGTTTGAGCCACAAATTATATACGAAAGAGAAAAGAACTACTGTTATCGAGATCCACCACCAATCCGGGAAATAGAAACAGGTCAATAGAATACTTAGGATAAAGACAAGTGACATAAGGGTAATAAATAGCAAATAACTCTGTTTCAGACTATAGATTCGCCCGATAATTCGCGTATTAGGTTTGTTTACGGCATCAATATCCCTGTCTCGGATATCATTCAAAACACATCCGGCAGCAATCAGCAACTGAATAACAAAGCAGAGTAAAAGCATACCGGATAAGGAAGATTCGATTTTAAATTTCCCCAAATAGCAAGTGCTTAAATACAACGCAATAAAGGGAATCATTACGACCAATTCATGAAACCAGCGCATTAAAATGAATGTTGCTTTTAGTTTGTTTATCATCACCGGGAAAATAGTTTAAATAAGACATATTGTTTGGCACTTTGACTTAATACCTGTGCACGATTCTTTATAGGCAGGAATACAATCCAATGATCTACCTGGTTGTGTTTTTGCTTTCCAACAACATGAAAACCAAGCCGCAAGTATTTGGTAACTAATCGTTCATCCGGACTTGACCGTGCCATCAGAATGATGTGGTGTTTCGGATAAAATTTCAGAACATGTATATAATAAACCATGAACACTTTTTGACGCATTTTGGTGAAAAGTGGATGAGATAAATTGCCAGACAAACGATCTAAAAGAACATATTTTTCATTGGGAACGAACGAAAGTGTTAGGTAATCAGTCGCTTCATGTGCTTGCAGCTGTTTGCGAATAAGTGATTGATCCGTATAAGATCTACTTGAAAGTAAAGGAGTTTTTGTTTTTCGATCCAGGACAACAATAAAATCGAAAGAACTGTGCATGTCCTCGTCTGTGTAAAAAGCTGCTGTATGACCCATGTTGACTTCCGAAAAGGCAGCCTTTCTCAAACTTCGCTCTGCCTGTACCAGTGGATCTTTCAAGCGGGATTGTAGATTCTGAACAGATTCAAATGAGATTCGACGAATAGAAATACTCCATAGAAGCCAATACCTAAGAAAAAGGTAGCCAAGGAGGAGACTTCCAATAATGAGAATAAGGATAAACATAATCAAATGGAATAAGGAACAACTTCGACGACTTCGTTATTGATATTTGCTCGAATCAAAGTTGGCCTGAAATGTTTTACATCTTCTTCATTGACCAATCGGTAACTCAGTACGTGAATGCAATCTCCTTTTTTGAAGTGATGTGAAGCCGCTCCGTTTAAACTGACAAATCCGTGATGTTTACTGATCACAACATAGGTACTGATTCGTTCTCCTGTAGTCTTGTTGTTGACGAAAACTTGCTCGAATTCGTGAAGCCTCGCTGCTTCAACAAGTTCCAACGGAAGAGAAATACTTCCCGGATAATCCACCGAGCTTTCACTGACAATGAGCTCTTGAATTTTGCTTTTTAGTAAGTTTATCATGGCAACAATAAGTTTGAGTCAAAGATATCAGTTGTGTTTGTGTTATCAGTTGCGATTTTCCGTACTCGTTTTGATGGGTAACGGATAATTAAAACAGGCATCGTAAATTGAATGGAAATCCTCATGGATAATGGCTATTCGCAATATTAGAATCCAGATAACTATCAGGAAATAACCAAACAGGAAGATCGTACTCTTTTTGACAACTTTGGGATCAACGATTTAACTACATTCGTGTTTACAATTCATTACCATGCTGCGATTCAAACTACTTTGTATCCTCTTCCTAACCAATTTTTCGTTCTCTCAGGATTCCTTGGTTTCGTTATTCGATAAAAAACTCAATCAATTTTTGAATGTGCGCGATTTCTGCATTTCTAAAGATGGAGCGGAAGCCTTTTTTACCATCCAAAGTCCGGATGGGGCAATTTCACAATTAGCTAGTATCCGAAAAGTGAATACGAGTTGGGGAGAACCCGAAATCCTGCCGTTTTGCGACGAAAACAGTTACATGGAAGCTTTCCTTTCAGATGATGGCTTACGACTTTATTTTGCGTCGGATAAGCCCTTAAAAGAAGCAAAAGAGAGTGCGAAGAATTTCGATCTGTGGTACGTAGAAAGAAAAGGTTATTCTGATCCATGGTCGCAGCCGATAAACTTGGGGAAAAACGTGAATTCGGACAACAATGAATTCTATCCGACTTTGAGTAAAAACAACAACCTGTACTTCACCATGGATGTTCCAACCGGAAAAGGAAAAGACGATATTTATTTCTGTGCCTGGAATGGCAAAAAGTATGCTTCTCCGGTGATTTTGAATGACAATATCAATAGTTCCGGATTTGAGTTCAACGCCTTCATTTCGAGTGACGAACGTTTTCTGATTTACACCAAATACAATGCAGAAGGAGGCTACGGAAGCGGTGATTTGTACATGGCTAAAAAAGACTCAAATGGAGCATGGCAGAAAGCTCAAAATTTGGGTGCAATTATCAATACCAAGTTCATGGAATATTGTCCGTTCTATGACGAAAAAACACAGACGTTATATTTCACAAGCAAACGCAATTTGCTTCAATCGAAAGACTTCAAAAACGTAGACGAATTTCAAAATTACGTGAACCAAAATGCGAACGGATTGAGTAAAATTTATCAGGTGAAGATCAAATTGTAGAGATTACTTATTCGTATATTTACCAATCGCTTAATGAATGATGATTAATAATACGAAATGAAAATAATCCACTTTGCATTCATATTTCTCGGCTTTGGATCGTTTAGTTTTTTTATTGAAGGAGATGTGCCTAAATTTTTCGCAATTGAGAAGGTGGATGATTCCACTAAAATCGTTGCATATGGCGATTTTCTTGATGAGAATGGAAAAGATTTTAATTTTATTATTGAGAAGCCAGATGAAATCAAGAATTTTATCTCCGGAATAGAATATGGAGAAAAGGTTTACAATATTCATTCTCAAGAATCAATTGAAATACACTTGATTCAAGATTATCAAGATATTACGTCTTTGAATGTTGTTCCTAAGTATAAAAGAGTTTTTGCTAATAATGGGTATTCATACCAATTCGATTTAGACCAATTAAACTCTTGGCGGGAAAAATATCATTCGTTGAAATATACCCGCAAAGGCCTGAATTTTAAAAGCATGGAAGAATTTGAAAAGTTCTTGAGTTCTCAAAAGCAAAACCCCAACTTTTTATATTCTTCCAGACCGATATTTAGATATGAAGGGAGTTTTGAAATAGAATTTCCGAAAAACAATGTATTTAATAATCCACAGGCAGTCATGGATTATTTAAAACCCTTAATTGAAAAAATAGAACCCGATCAAAACAAGTTTGGAATGTCATATGAATTGGATGATAAAAATTTCAACAATAAAAATCAGTATACTATAACTATATCTGGATCAAAACAAATTTTCGATAATCTAAAAGTGGATAATTATAAAAATTCTAATTGGGCTTTAATTGTTGAAAATGCAACTTTCTATTACAAAAAATAATTTCAGAACTAAGTCAGCTAAAACGAGAATGGGTTGACTAAGATTTATCAGGTGAAAATCGAGTTATAATAGTCATTCGCAATTCGCAATTGGTAATTCGCAATTTTTTTATTACTACGTAATAAGATCTCAGCCTAAAACTTTTTTTTCACTCGTGTGACAACCGTCTCGTTTTTTTTGCGTTAACTTTGTGCTGTCGCTAAAGCTATGACGCAAGTGATGTCGACGAAAACAAGTAGTAACAATTTTAAAACCAAAGCAATGTTCAAATTACATACAACATTAGGAGCTCCAACTGGTCTAGAGGCTAGTGCGCTCATGCTTTGGGTTTTCCAGTAACGATTCTAACAATCATTTATATGAAAATCCGAAGCTCTTAGAGGTTTCGGATTTTTTTTTATCTCAAAATTTCCCGAAATCTCTTTTTGACCCGAATGGGTTAATCAAAAATTTTTTAAAGAATTGAACTGGTTTTATTCAGTTCAATGGATCGGACAGTTATAAAACTTCAAAATCGAGGCTTTTGAAAATTTACGATGCTGAGTCTGCTGAGGCAAATGATGCATTGGAAATTTTCAAGTAATGATGAGTTTGATGTTTTAGAAATGTCCCCGGAAACAAATATCATGGGAAATAAGATAAAGGGAAAAGACCTATTGAAGATAGGCTTCCCCAATGACAACTCTGTAAACATCGCCTTAGGGTTGATCAGCAGATATAAAAAAAGAGAAAGTAAAGACCGCGTATTGAGTGAATTGTCCGAATTGCTTTACGCTCCGGATGAATACATCGGAGATGGAGTTTGGGGCAAGGTTGCAGAAGGATTGGTTGCACCGGTTGAAGTGAAATTCAACGAATTGAAGATCGAACGTTCACCGTTTTTGATCTACGGAGAAAATGAAATCGATGACAAAACAAAACATCAGTTTTATCAGGCATTGAAATTGCCGGTTTCAGTTCAGGGAGCTTTGATGCCCGATGCACATTACGGTTACGGCTTGCCTATCGGAGGAGTTTTGGCTACAGACAATGCAGTCATTCCTTACGGGGTAGGTGTCGATATCGGATGTAGAATGTCACTGAGCATTTTTGATGCACCGGCGTCATTTTTCAACGGAAAAACGCATCAATTGCAGAATTTACTTTCGGAACATACCAAGTTTGGAATGTACGAAACACACAAAGTCAAACACGATCATTCCATCATGGAAAGTACCCTGTTTCGCGAAATTCCATTCCTGAGAAAGCTCAAAGGAAAGGCTTACCAGCAATTGGGAACTTCCGGCGGAGGAAATCATTTTGTAGAATTCGGAACAGTTAGCATTACTGCTTTGGATGCAGGTGTTCCTCCGGGAGAGTATTTCGCTTTGCTAAGCCACAGTGGATCACGCGGATTAGGTGCTGCAATTGCAAAACAATACACGCAATTGGCTATTAAGCAATGTCCGCTTCCAAGACAAGTGCAGCATTTGGCTTGGTTAAACCTGAACACGCACGATGGACAAGAGTATTGGAATGCCATGAACTTAGCTGGTGAATATGCAAAAGCTTGTCACGATGATATTCACGCACGATTGACCAAAAAGTTGGGGCTCCGCATGTTGATGACGATAGAGAACCACCACAATTTTGCATGGAAAGAACTCGTGAATGGCAAAGAGTGCATTGTGCATCGGAAAGGTGCAACACCGGCAGGGAAAGGCGAATTGGGAATGATTCCCGGTAGTATGACAGCTCCCGGATTCATTGTACGGGGACTCGGAAATGCTTCCAGCTTAAATTCTGCTTCACATGGAGCAGGACGCGTGTTTTCACGTTCCGAATGTAAGAGCAGATTTACCAAAAGTGAGATGCTGAAAACCCTGAGCAATGCCGATGTAAGTTTAATTGGAGGCGCAGTAGACGAAAGTCCGATGGCATACAAAAACATCCATCACGTCATGGCGAATCAGCAGGAATTGGTGGAAACGATTGGGACATTTTCTCCCAAGATTGTACGAATGGATAAGAACTAGCGATAGCTAGTGAAGACTGAGG
>DLHO01000011.1:0-9679 GCA_002483265.1 Flavobacteriales bacterium UBA7666
TCCATCAATACCATTTGTTCCGTTAGCTCCTGCTGGGCCTGCTGGCCCAGCTGCACCAGTAGCTCCGGCTGGACCAGCCGGGCCTTGAGGACCTGCCGGACCTACTCCACCCGCATTACACAAGTTTTGCCATGAGGTAGAACTGCTTTCGTAAAAGAAGAAACAATTCACATCAATATCATAAACCAGCAATCCTTCCGTGGGTAAAGCAATGGCATTTCGTTGAACCGTTGTCATTCTTGGAACTAATACCCCCTGATTAGTTGATTGCATTTCCAAAATTGCGTTCGAATTTGGTGTAGTAGTCCCAATTCCGACATTGTTTTGAGCATAAACCGCATTTAATCCAAAGACGAAAGCGATAGCTGCAATAAAGTTCTGTTTTTGTTGCATAGTACTTTTTGATTAGTTTCTGATAACTGTTACGTTACCTTGATAATTGTATTCTTTTGAAGCGGATGAAGCTTTTAGTTTATAGAAATAAACTCCTTCATCAACTGGTTTTCCATCACTTTTCCCATCCCACATGATGGTTGGATCACTCGACACGAAAACGGTATTCCCCCATCGGTTAACGATGACAAGGTCATAAGATTTAATTCCCGCTGTTTTGATTAAGAAAAAGTCATTTGTCCCATCATTATTTGGCGTGATAATGTTCGGTACAGTAATATCCTGAAAGATTTCGATGATTTGTGTAAGGCTTCCCATACAACCATTCGCAGCAGTGACTTGTAAAATTACCAGATAGGAATCTCCGTTATCTTCATAAGTATGCACCGGATTTTGATTGGTAGAACCTTGTCCGTCTCCGAAAGACCAGTTCCAAGAGGTGATTGCACCTGAAGTTTCGTCCGTAAAACTATAATTTGTTCCTTCTTCCGTATAGGTAAATTGTGCGGCAGGTGATGGATTAATTGCAGGCGTACACGTTCCCGGTTGAGAACTGCAGCCATTTGACCCCAAATCCACAACCGATATTTCACCGCTGCCAGTTGTCCAGTCAACAAAGACACTCGATGTACCTTGTCCTGAAGTTATCGTACCGTTTGAAGGAAAAGTCCATTGAAAATTTCCTGATCCTCCGTTTACGGAAAATACGTTATTAAAGGAGTTCTCACAGACAGCCGGGCAATTTAGCGCCGGAGAGCCTGGTCTTGCTGTTGACAAAATATATGGAAATCCCGGATTTGTAAAATTCCACGCTGCTTTCGTTCTGGTTGTAAATCCTCCATTTATAGCGGAAGTGTTCGCAACCATATCATTCCAATCGGAACTTGCAGTTCTCCAATGAGCCATTCCCGTCCAATCACCATCATCTGCAATGACATAAAACAAGCGAATGTCTGTAGGCGCAGAACCGATTAAACGCTCAATTGAATGATAGTATGCTGGATTTAGAGCACACATATTCCCATCGTTCTCTGCGCGGTCAAATGCATCCGTATTCGAATCATAATTATTGAAACGAACCGTATATTCTGCCCCGAGGTTTGTTTGAGGAGTCAATTCAACAGGGCGGAAACGCAGTGTTCCTGCACTTGAACCCGTTGGAAATAAATAAGTGCTTGCGAAATTGGTGATCCGTGAAAGTGTTCCCGGTTCCAAACTGCTCACAAACCCTTCAGATCCAAATACATTGGAATAAGTAATTGCCGCAACAGCAGGATTCAACACAAAAAAAGTGTTTGTTTGGGTTTCCAATTCTCTGTCATTTAGCTGAAGAACTCCGGATGCACCAGTAGATGCATTTACACCTTGCAAGGTTTTTTTTCTGTCAGTTCCAACTCCTGCTCCTGTGAGAATCAGGTTATTAAAAACCGTAGAAACTCCGTTTGTGGAGGTAATAAATTGTTGGGTATTTCCGAATAAAGTAACCGTTGAAGTTCCAAAGTTGAAAATTCCATTATTCACCCAATCCTGCTCAACCAGGTAAAATCCGTCTCCGCTTACTGAAGCGTTGTTCCCGATTTTAAATGTTCCCGGATCCGGAAAAGTAGAATTCTTCGTGATTGTTGTAGAGCCTTGGTTTGTCAAGGTTGTTGTTTGTGCCAATTCAGCACCGCCATTTATATGCACCAATGCTCCGGCAGAAATGGAAATCAAAGCACCATTTGAATAAAAAATCTGTGCATTAGAACCCAGAGGCAGGAATATTGCCAGTAGGAGCACACCAGTTAGTAGTTTCATTGTAGTGTCCGATTAATGTGAAACAAAGATAATTAACGCTTTCAAATTACCTAAAAAACTAGACGTATAAATGCGGCAATTAGTTGCCTATACCATTGATTTTATTGGAATTAGGTGAAATGGCCGTCCGATTTGTGAAATAAAATTCATTCAGTTTTCAGATTTTAATTTTACAGTTAAATAATCCTTAAAAACACACCTCCAATTCAGCATTCGGAATTAGGATCCCGATAGCTATCGGGACGTAATTATTTACATTAACTTTGCAGCATGGAAGAACGTTTGGATAAAATATTAGTCGATCGAGGCTTAGTAACCTCCCGAACACGTGGTGAAGAATTGATCAAAAACGGCGACGTATTGGTAAACGGTATTTCCGTAGAAAAACCCGGAAAGAAAATCCCCATCGATTCCAAGATTTTACTTTTAAACGAAGAATTGACCTGGGTTTCCAGAGGTGCTTTGAAATTACTAAAAGCCATTGAGCATTTCCAAATCTCCGTTTCGGATCTTACGTTTATTGATCTGGGAGCTTCTACCGGCGGTTTCACAGAAGTTCTTTTAAGTAAAGGTGCGAAACATGTATTTTGCGTAGATGTTGGTCACGGACAATTGCATGAACGCATCCGCACGAATCCTGCTATCACCAATATTGAAAAAACGCATATCCGGGAATTAACAACAGCTCATATTCCGGAACCTGTTGATGGAATGGTAATCGATGTTTCATTCATCTCACTGGAAAAAGTACTTCCCTTCACCGGTTCTTTTGTCAAAGAAGGTGGAAGTTTGGTTGCTTTGATCAAACCGCAATTTGAATTGGAAAAGCGTCTGCTAAATAAGAGTGGAGTTGTGAAAAGCGCTGTAAATTATCCGGGGATTTTGCAACGCATCCAAAAAGCAGCTGCCGATTCTCACTTTGAAGTAACAGGAATTATTGACTCTCCGATTATTGGCGGAGACGGAAATAAAGAATTCTTGTTGTTCGCTGTGAAAAAATAGCTTGCTGTCTAATACTCAAAGTGTCTCCCGCGGATTCCGCAGATTTAAGTTAGAGTAATAAAAAAGTCCATTCACTAAAGCGAACGGACTTTCAATAAACTATTTCCAAAAAGAAAACAACTGTTATCTCACTAATTTCGAGTTTGCGCTCAAAATACCTTTTTCATATAGATTTAGGAAATACATTCCATTACTGGAATTGTGGTGACTGATACGCTCCCTCTTGTTTACTCATTTATGGTAAAAAAATCAGCGTAATCAGCGGGAGATAAATTCACAGTACCTCTTTATGGGTAAAAAAAAGAGTCCCACATATGCGGGACTCTTTTATTCAAGCCAGTTCTACCTTGCCTCGACTATTTCGTTATCGTTTGAGTTGTAGTAATTTTTCAAACTCCTTTGGAGAAGTTGACAACGAAATAAATATCTTTCTACCCCTTTAGATGCAGCATCTTTTAAAAGGTTGGAAATTAAAATGAATATTTTATCTGGAGCTTCACTCCTTGTATATCATTGAATACCGTATTCTCACTTTTCAGTCTGGAAACAAACTGATACTGAATTCCTAAACCAAGTGCTGTTCTATTTTTAAACGGTGTGAAATGGTAATCCACTCCTGCCGCTGCACCGATTTGTAATTTTTTAGAATTGTACACATTCGTAATGGCTGTTCTATTCTCCTCATACCCGTTCAACAAACGATTGACGGTAATTCCTCCGGAAATGGTTACACCTTTAAAGGTATACCCGATAGAAGACATCAAATGGATCGTATTCAATTTCTGATTGGAATTCGTATAACGGCCATTCACATAACTTCCGTTTGACTGCGCGTACTGACTAAACCCAAGATTTTGCGTAAATCTCAAATTTCTTACGTATGCGTGATACTGCACATCTGCGGCAATTCCCATGGAAGGAAGCGAACTGGAGAATGCACTTCTGTTTTTCTCATTAATAAAGGCAAACTGACCACCAACCAAGACACTGAACTTCGGTCTGAATGCTGGTTTGTAAGGTAGGAATGTAAAGTCTTCAATAACTCCCGGAACGGAAGCAATTTCTTTTCGACCCAATTCATTCCAATCTGCCAAATCATCTTGGTTTACATTCGTTGGTTCCTCCTTCACTCCATTGGAAGTATTTTGAGCTGTATTATTCTGAGCCCCATTTTGATTCGAATTGGACTCTCTATTTTCTAAACCATTTTCCTGATTCTGAACCGGTTTATTTAATCCATTTGGTTCATTCGCTACCACTATTTTCTGAGCGTTCGCGTTCGGTGTATTTACTTTATTAGTCGCCGAATTAGTTACTTCCTCAACAGGAGCATTGTTGTTGTTCTCATTTACAGAAGCAATCTGACGCTCTTTATTCTCTGAATCGGAATCAGTTCCCTCAGCAAGGAAAATACCGGCATCTGATTTCTCTACATTCGAGTTTGTAAACTGATCCGTATAGAAAGCAAGGAAAACGAATAAAATAGACGCAGCTGCCATTTTCATCCACGGAATACGTGTGGTAATTGGGTAGCTCAAAGTCGTATTCAATCGCGTCCAAACGCGTTCTCTGGAAAGTTGTTCTTCCAATTTAGACCAACCGTCTCCGGAATTATTTGGCGACCAATTTTCATACGAGTCAACCAAAGCTTTATCTGCAGAACTTCCGTTTGCTTCCAATGTTTCGTCCAAACGATCCCAAACGGCAGAAACAGCCAAATCCGCTTCCAAATTCTCCCAAACATCAGCAGACGGCTCACCCGGCTCCCACTGCCCGAAGGAATTTTGAAGAGACTTAAACTCCCGGTTGGTATTATTTCGTTTTTCCAGAGACATTTCTTAAGAAACCAATTTTTGTTTTAACACGGAACGTGCATAGTTTAATTGTGATTTGGAAGTTCCAACTGAAATTTCCAATTCTTCTGCGATTTCAGAATGTGACCATCCTTCCAAAGCGTATAATTTGAGTACCAAACCTGCTTTTGTAGGCAGCAAGTTGATTTCTTCCAATACTTTTGCAAACGGAATTCCTGTTTCCAATTCGTTTTCTTCTGCATCCAGATAAGGAATATCTCCCAATTGGGTAAAATTCTTTCTTTTTCGCAGGGTTTGAAGACAGCAATTCACAGTAACTCTGCGCAGCCAACCTTCAAATGATCCAGTGAAGGTATAGGAACCAATGTTTTTATAAATGTGCATGTAGGCATCGTGCAACATATCTTCCGCATCCTGTGTGTCCGCACCATATAACTTGCACACCTTGAACAAATCCTTTGAGAAAAGACGATACAACCGCTCCTGTGCAGATCGTTCCCAATTTGCACACCCTTCGATGATATCTTTATATTCTGCAGACATTATTCTACTGTTATTACCAAAGCATTTTGTAATTGTGCAGTCACAGCATCATAAAATGCTTGACCTTGACCGGCATTATTTTTGATCACAACAGTTTCTACTCCATTCTCATTAAATATAGGAGGGGATAAAAGATAACTGGATGAAATGTTTAATAGTTTGTTCACATCAAATCCAATATAGATTTTATAATCTTTCTTCTTTTTCAGAAAAAATGGATTTTGCACTTTAAAACTCAAATCATCTAAATTCGACCATTCAATAATCAAAGGATAAGTCAGGTTACCCTTTATATAAGTCCCTTCCAATCTCAAACAGGGGGTATTCGTTTTGTCCATTAAAGCTTTCAGAGTAAACTCGGTATAATCTCCCATTGGGACATCCAGTGAAATTCCAAGGTCATTCTGAGTTGAAAATTGTATTTTTTGAAGTTGTTCAGGCAGACTTTTCGTTATTTCAACAGGAGATCCTTTTTCACGGATACCAGAAATAACAAATTCCTTCGAGTAAAAGAACCCTTTGTTTATGGTATAATTACCCTGATTATTGCACGTAGACGCAAATCTCCAGTTCACACCAAGATATGCAGGCTGCTTCAAGTTGTATTTCTCACAACCTGTTCCAACAACAACTAATATCAGTAATAGGTATAATGCCCTCATTTGTAATCATTTTAAAGCTAAGATACAGCTAAAATAAAAAGGTTGGAAATTAATCTTATTTAGAACCTGTACAAATAGCATTTAACTATCTTTGTATC
The DNA here is from genome assembly GCA_002483265.1 of Flavobacteriales bacterium UBA7666. Taxonomy (GTDB): domain Bacteria; phylum Bacteroidota; class Bacteroidia; order Flavobacteriales_D; family Crocinitomicaceae; genus Fluviicola. The sequence continues at coordinate 6,310 of DLHO01000011.1, forward strand.
ATGGAAAATGCATCAACAAGAAAAATGAGTGTGCGTGAGATCCGTCAGGACTTCCCTGCCCTACGCCAGCAGGTATACGGAAAAAACCTCATCTACTTTGACAATGGCGCAACATCTCAAAAACCGCAAATGGTTTTGGATGCAATTAACCAGTATTACAGCATGGACAATGCAAATATTCACCGTGGAGTCCATCATTTAAGCCAGAAAGCAACTTCCGAATACGAAGAGGCACGCGAAACGATCCGTCGTTTTATCAATGCGGGTAAAAAGGAGGAAATCATTTTCACGAAAGGAACAACGGACGGAATTAACCTCGTTGCAAATTCTTTTGGAGAATTATTAAGCGCCGGAGATGAAATCATCATTTCTGCCATGGAGCACCATTCAAACATTGTTCCCTGGCAAATGCTTGCTGAACGCAAAAAACTGATCTTAAAAGTCATTCCAATCAATAAACGAGGTGAGTTGATCCTGGAAGATTACCAGAACATGCTTTCTTCGAAAACGAAATTGGTTGCAGTAACACATATTTCAAATAGTTTGGGAACCATCAATCCGGTGGAACAAATCATTGAAGCAGCGCATGCTGTAGGAGCAAAAGTTTTGATCGACGGGGCTCAAAGTGTACAACATACCAAAGTAGATATGCAGGCAATGAACTGCGACTTTTTTGTTTTCTCGGGTCACAAAGTTTTCGGTCCTACCGGAATCGGAGTTTTATACGGAAAGGAAGCAATTTTAGACGAAATGCCTCCCTACCAAGGTGGTGGAGATATGATCTCGAAAGTAACTTTTGAGCGCACTACTTACAACGAACTGCCTTTTAAATTTGAAGCCGGAACGCCTCACATTGCCGGAGGAATTTGTTTGGGAACCGCATTGAATTACTTAAATCAATTCGACCCGAAAGAACTGGAAGAATACGAGCGCGATCTGACAGAATATGCTCAGGAAATGCTGGAAACATTCGAGAACATTAAATTAATAGGAACAGCGAAAAATAAAACCTCCGTGGTTTCTTTTGCCGTTGATGGAATTCATCCTTTTGATATCGGAACACTTCTGGACAAACAGGGGATTGCCGTAAGAACTGGACATCATTGCACGCAACCGTTAATGGATTTTTACCAGATTCCGGGAACTGTCCGCGCGTCCTTTGCCTTTTATAATACACGAGAAGAAATAGACCAATTTATAGCAGCCGTAGAGAAAAGCATTTCTATGCTGAGTTAGGAGCACAATATGAATATCGAACAAAAACAACAAGAAATCATTGACGATTTTGCCATCTACGATGACTGGATGGAGAAATACGAATACATCATTGAACTTGGAAAAGAATTGCCCTTAATTGATCCTGATAAAAAAACGGAAGATCGCTTGATTGAAGGCTGCCAGAGCAGAGTTTGGCTCGACGCATCAATTGAAAACGACAAAATGAAATTAACGGCAGATTCCGACGCAATCATTACCAAAGGAATTATTGGTTTACTAATCCGCGTTTTAGACAACGAAACACCCGAAGACATTGTGAAAAGTGATCTTCACTTCATTTCAGACATCGGACTACAAGAACATCTTTCACCCACTCGTGCAAACGGTTTAGTGAGCATGGTTAAAAAAATCAAAATACTGGCATTGTCCTCATTAGCAAAATAAGATGGAACATTTAGAAGACAAAATAGTTGACATACTAAAAACGATATTTGACCCGGAGATTCCTGTTGATATTTACGAATTGGGGTTAATCTACGAAGTTCGAATCTCAAAAGAAGGCGTCGTTGAAATTGATATGACACTGACTTCTCCGAATTGTCCGGTTGCGGAATCGCTTCCAAAAGATGTGAAAGAGAAGGTAGAAAGTGTTGAAGGAGTAAACGAAGCGCATGTTCATATTGTATTCGACCCGCCATGGGACAAGGATATGATGAGTGAAGAAGCAAAACTGGAGCTTGGTTTTTTATAACGTTGAAAATGGAGAATTGAAAATTGATAAGGGGAATTTCCCTGATTTCAAAAGCTCTTTTCTTTTCAATTGTCCATTGTCAATTTTCAATTCTATTTAGATAAATTTACATTAATCGAAACACATTTATTATGACAAGAAGAGTTGTAATTACCGGTTTGGGAGCCCTTACGCCAATCGGAAATAACGTTCCTGATTTTTGGAACAACATAAAAACAGGTAAAAGCGGTGCCGGACCCATTACCAAATTTGACACATCAAAATTCAAAACAACTTTTGCTTGTGAAGTGAAAGGATATAACGCCGCAGATCATTTTGATGTAAAAGAAATTCGAAAATACGATCCCTTCTCTCAATACGCATTGGTCGCGGTTCGCGAAGCTGTGGCAGATGCAGGAATCAATTTTGAGGAATTGAACAGAGACCGTATCGGAGTTATCTGGGGTTCAGGAAATGGAGGAATCCAAACATTCCAGGATCAGATGAAAGAATATTCTGCCGGAGACGGAACACCGCGTTTCACTCCTTACTTCATTCCCCGAATTTTAGTAGATATTGCTTCGGGGATCATTTCGATGGAATATGGTCTTCGCGGAATCAATTACTGTGCGGTTTCTGCTTGTGCAACTTCCAATACAGCAATGATCGATGCGTTTAACTATATCAAGTGGGGAAAAGCAAACATGATTATAACCGGTGGTTCCGAAGCAGCAATTACTGAATCAGCAATGGGTGGATTCTCCTCTGCACAGGCTTTGTCTAAACGCAATGATTCTCCTGAGACTGCTTCCCGTCCCTTCGACGTGACGCGTGATGGTTTTGTAATGGGTGAAGGAGCTGCAGCACTTATTTTGGAGGAATACGAACATGCTGTTGCACGTGGAGCAAAAATCTATGCAGAAGTTGTTGGTGGTGGAATGGCAGCAGATGCTTATCACTTAACAGGAACCCATCCGGAAGGTGACGGTGCTGTTTTGGGAATGGAGGAAGCGCTTCGCGATGCGGAAATTACTCCGGATCAAATTGATTACGTCAATATGCACGCAACTTCTACTTCGCAGGGAGATAACAGCGAATTGATTGCTTTGAGACGTGTATTCGGAGAAAGACAATCCTTGAGTGTTTCCGGAACGAAATCCATGACAGGCCACTTATTGGGAGCTGCAGGAGCAGTGGAAGCAATTGCTTGTATCCTTGGAATTCAGGACTCCATTGTTCCCCCAACAATCAATACAACAGAGATCGAACCTGATTTCAAAGACTTATTCGATTTCCCATTGGAAAAAGGAAAACAAAAAGAAATCACCTATGCGATGAGTAATACCTTTGGATTCGGCGGGCACATTGCCACAGTGATTTTTAAGAAAATATAAAACAAAACCTGTAGGCACGCGATTAATC
>DLHO01000011.1:9737-121167 GCA_002483265.1 Flavobacteriales bacterium UBA7666
GATTAATCGCGTGCCTACAGGTTTATAAATTTTGAATCCAATCAATCACCTGATCACAGAAAAACTGCAATTCGGGTGAACTCCGTTTCATAGGATGCGTTGTGTTTAAAGTATGTCCGGCATGCGGAATAGGTAGAAATGCATTTTGGGAATTGTTTTTATACACCCAGAAGAAAATGGTTCGACCATGTTCAAAAGGAACCGCCTCATCATCTACTGCATGTGCAACAAAACATGGAATTGTAAGTGCTTCTACAACCTTCTGCATGTTCCAGGTTGTCTCGCTTGCCAATGTTTCGGCCAGAAATTCAGAACCTTGAGGTAAATGTTGTTTCGTCCGCATATTTGGTTTGAAATAAACTCCGTTTGCTTCCCATTCTTGCATGATCTCAAGCGTTTTCGTATTCAAAGTACGCAATGAATTCAACAGGATAATTCCGGAAAGTTTGATTCCGGATTTTTGAATGGATTGAGTAGCAAACATCGCTGAGAAACCGCCCATGCTATGTCCCAGAAGAAACAATTGTTTGGGTTTATGAAATAAACTGTTGGTCATAATTTCTTTCGCCACAAACGTCAAATCTTCCACTTCCAATCTACGGCAATTGGCTTTGTATTTTTCCAGATCATCGAAATAATCCCCTTCATCTGAAATGCCGCAATGGGTATAATTAAATGACAGGGACGAGATTCCATGTTCAGCAAAAATCTTTAGAATAGTAGGGAACATTCCAAAATGATAAAATCCATTGTGACCACAAGCCATCAACACGATCGGAGAATCAGCCCCACAGGAGACGAAATTCCCTCTTATTGTCCCATTCGGACTTTCAATTTGAAAAAGTTTAGTATCAGTTTCCATATTTTATCAATCGGGCAGTTCCCAAATTCGTCTGGAGTAAATACACACCATCAGACAAGTTACCTATTTCCAATTGATAACCAAAATTTGTTTTACAGTATTGGACAGGTAAATTATGACCTGAAACATCCAACAGATGAATTTCGGTTAATTCTAAATCCGTTCTTACATCAAACGAGTTCTTAATCGGATTCGGGAAGATATCCCAACCAGTTAATTGTCCTTCACTCACTGAATTTAAAAGATCACAATAACCGATTCTCAAATTAATCGTCGAATCGCACGGAAACTGATAGCTTGCCATTGGTCGCGTAATATCTGGTGAATCAGTTTGAAGAATCGGTTTCAACCCCGCAGGAAGCGTGACCTGAGCCGTAGAACCATTGCCAAGACAAACATCCTTCGCAGCCACATTTCCATTCCAGACGTAATCTGCCAAAGCATCCAGAAGACGGTAAATTCCATAATAATCGTGTGCATTCAGTGCAATAACTGTATTAGGAGTATTGTGATCAGCCGGATAAACATAACCGCCAACCGTATCTCTCTGAAGAACCAGAAAATCTTTTTCCGCATTTGAAATGGAAATATTTCTAAAAATGTCTGCTGCCAGACGGTGGTCATTCGTAGAATCGCTCTCATAGATCTCAGTAATCAACTTCACATCATTGGGAAAGTTCTGCAGTTGATTTTGGTCGATATTATAGGAATACCATTGTGCTGAAACATAGATAAACCGGCCGTTGCTTCCCCAATTATTTTCCGTAAAACAGGTGAACGCATTTCCAAATGAAGCTCCACCACCAAAAGAATGCCCCATAAAGGCTGCTCTTGTAGTATCAATAATATTTGGATAATCACGCGCAGCTTTTCGGAAGCCGTCCAACAAATTTTCATAGCGCTCCAAAACAGTAACTCCCAAGGTTTGATAAGGCACAAAAACCAGTGCGTATCCTTTTTTGGCTACAAAATCGGTTAATCCTTTGATGTAAATGGGATTATTTCCGCCGTAGCCATGTGAATAAAATATGGTCGGGACGGGTGTGCTAATTTCTTGCGGGTGAAAAACAACAATGTTTTGTCCGTTGTAATGGTCATTATTAAAGGACTCCGAAGCTACCGTAAATGTTCCATCTGAACCATAGCCAGAAGTAGGTTTTCCGATGTTCGGATCCGAATATTGAGCTGCAACCAGAAAGGGGGAAATAAAAAGCAGCGAGAAAAGAATTTTCATTTGTTGTGTATTAGTTTCTGATATTAGAGCGAACTGAATGTGTAAAGTTTAATGCGCTCTGAAAATAAAGTGAACATACTTAAAACATTCCGAAGTAACAGACTCCATTTCTCCAAAACACAGCAGGCAAAGGTATTTTAATGGTGTTCAAGGGTTTTAACAGCTTTTTTAACCACGGTTTCTTAATGGGAAGCTGCGACCAGTCCAAATCCAGAGAAATAGCATATTCTTGTTTGGCAAAGTAGGTTTTCCCCGTATTCAAATCGGTATAGGTATTTGAATCACCATTCAGTTTTGCATCGATACTGTAACCAAAACCGATCTGGATCCATTTCGGAAATTTCGATTCCTTGAAAAAAGTTCCCGGCGCCACACACAACCAATAACTTTGCGCATTGTAATCCTTTAATAATCGTTCAGAGAAATTGGAGCCCAGCGTATTGGGCCGGATTGCCGCATAAGGCGATGGCTTGTATCCGAATTTGAGCTGGAAACGCTGTTCGTCCCAACCTAATTGCTGCCCGATGAACAAACCCGCTCCTGCTGTATTTGCAGTGAGATCTGCCCAGGAAAATCCCCATTCTGCACTGAAACCATCCAAAACTTCTACCGAAAGCTGGTAGGTCCATGCAATTCCACCTGAGAGGATGGCTGCTTTTCGTTTAGGCATTCTTGCCCAACGCCAGGCGGCATAATTGACCATTGATAATTTATAGGCCGTGTATGCATGCCCTAACTTATCCATGTAAAGCCATTCGTTCGAATCATTAAAAGTGTGGAACTTCGATTTCGGATATTCCTTGTACCAAACGGCCGAAAGTAAGGCTACACTTCCACCACCCAATGCCAGATCTGTTCCGGCAACCCAATAAGATCGCTTATTCCATGTGGTATCTGATAGTTGGGCAGAAACACCGAAGGCAACAAAAAAAAGACAGAAAAGAAGCACTTTCACACGGGAAAAATACAACTTTCTGTCTTTACAATTTCAGATCAATCTGTAATTTCTATTTATCGGACTACGGCAACTTCAAACGTTACATCCACCTGATCTCCGATTTTAGAATCCGAAGTCATGTTGTGTTTTGTTCTGTCTACAACCGATTTACCAACGAAAACCAACACTTCACTTCCGTCTTTGGTGACTTTTGAAACAAAACGCAGATGCAATGTGGTCTCTGCTTTCACTCCAACAAATTCCAGATCGCCCGTAATTTTATAATCCTCCCCTACTTTTTCAATTTTACGTGATTGGAACGTTATTTTGGGATACTTTTCACTTTCAATAAACTCATCACTCAATACGGATTCATCACGAATATCGTTGAAGGTCGTCAAACTACCACTCTTCATTTCAACATTCAAGCTTCTCAAAACACCCGCTTTATCCAGTTGAAGATCCACACTAAAATCTTTGATTGCTCCGGAAGTTCTTGCGCTACTCGGTCCCACTTCAAACTCCAGTTTCGAATTCGCTGCTACACTTTTCCAAGCTCCGGCATCTCCATCCTCTAAGGCAATTGCAGGAATATCCATGACATCTTCTTTCTCAGATGATTGGTCGGACTTACTATCCGAATTCTTCAAAAGGGTCTCAATCTTCAATTTTTCCCGTTGCAGGCAAGTATCTACCGGATTGGTAAAACCGATCAAAATAAGCGGCAACAACATTCCGTGGAAAGGTTTTTCGGTTTCCGGCAGCTCAATCAATGCCAATGCCAACGATGTTCCGATAATCGCACCCAGGTAAGTCGGCATTCCGCCAAAGTTTTCGTTGATCAATCCGAAACTCACCAGAATACCAATGATCAATAGCGGAAGAAATAAGCTTAGAAAAATACGTGCTTTCTCACGTTTAATAGATTTACAAGCCCACAGAGAGCCCAAACCAGCCAAAATTCCCATCCATAGATTTCCTTTCTGAAGTGAATCCGAGATTCCATCCAATGAATTCAGGGAAAAGAAAATCCAGGCAACGGCGAAAAGCAAAATCCCGAGTTGCAATCCATTATTGGAGCGCAATCCCAAATTAGCAGCAAAAAATCCTGTTGCCAACAATATTACTCCAAAAGTGGAAGCAACGAACGAGGCCGCAAGGACAAAAATTCCCATGTAAACAAGCGAAACCGCCGTACTGAATTCTGCTTTATCTGCGCCAAACCAACGTACGGCAAACCAATCCTTTATTTTAGCAAAAAACGGAATAATGGAACCAATAATTGCAAACGCAGCAACTTCCAATGTCCAGTTCACCTCAAAGCCCTGATAATTTGCCTTGGCGCCAATGGGTATTAGCGCTAATAAGCCCACAAAATAAGGAGCTACCATTCTGACCTTTTCGGGAAGTAGGGAAATCACATATCCCAACCCAATCATTCCGATCAAGGTAAAACAGATCATTTCCAGTGAAGGATCTTGTTCAAATCCATTGGTCAACGCGATGATTAAACAAATGATGGCGATACTCAATGAAGTTTTGAAAAGAAATGCTGAACGAACTAAAAAAGCGCTTATAATCGCAATGATTCCCACGCCCATCCCAAGATAATTTTCCATAGTGGTGTTTTTACAAGTAGTAATTATTTCTATTGAAATCATCCCGTTCACTCACGAGATCAAGTGAAAAATTAACTTAAAAAATTGAACTTTCCAAAGAAAATTTAACAAATAGAATGATTGGGAATCTGCTCCTTTATAGAAACAGGGAGTTTTTGACTTTTAGTTCCAGTAATTGATGGAAAACCGATTCTTTTAAGGAGTTTTCCAACAGCTCCAGGTGTTGAATCCGATGGCAATCACTTCCCAAAATGTCGATCAACCCTGCTTTTAACAAACGAATAGCTTGGTTCTTCACATCCGGGCCGTAATGTCCGGTAAATGAATTTAAGTTGACTTGGATATAACAGCCTCGTTCGCGCAACGACCGCGCAACTTCAATGGAGGGATGGAAATACATGTAGCGCTCAAAATGCGCCAAAATAGGTTGATAACCAGCCGATTTCAAGTGGAAGACAATCTCTTCTATTTGGGAAGGTTGATTCCGGAATGAAAACTCAAACAGGATGTGATTTCCATGAAACGGCAGTAAATCCTTGTTGCGAATTCGCTCAAAAAGCGTTTCGTCAAAATAGTATTCTGCAGAAGCTTCCAGTTGGAGTTTTAACCCCAGATCCTGAGTGATTTTTCTCACCTCCTCCAGCTTCTTCAAAATGATCTCAGAAGTGTTATCGTAAACTCCCGACATGACATGTGGAGTCAGGATTAATTTTTGGTAACCCAGTTCTTCAAACTTTCGGAGCATTCCGATCGTGTGATCCATCGTTGGAGCTCCGTCATCAATTCCGGGAATTAAATGGCTGTGAATATCAACGAGTAAAGTTCCGCCCAAATTGGCAGCTTCCTTCTTTTGTTTATTAAACATGCCAAAAAATCCCATTCTAACGCTGGTTGTACATGTTTTTATAATAATCCTGATAAGCTCCGGAAGTGACTTCCTGCACCCAATCCTGATTATTCAAATACCAAATGACCGTATTTCTAAGACCTTCTTCAAACGTAATACTTGGTTTCCAGCCCAATTCTTCGAACAACTTAGTGGCATCAATCGCATAACGCAAATCATGACCAGCACGGTCTTTTACGTAGGTAATCAATTCGGCACTTTCTCCTGCTTTTCGGTTCAACTCCTGATCCATAATCTGGCAGAGTTCGTGGATCAAATCAATGTTTCTCCATTCATTCCAACCGCCAATGTTGTAGTTGCAACCTATTGCTCCCTGGTGAAAAATCACATCAATTGCACGTGCATGATCCTCTACCCATAACCAATCCCGTACGTTGATTCCTTCCCCATAAACGGGCAATGGTTTTTTGTTCAGAATATTATTGATCATCAGTGGAATTAACTTCTCAGGATGGTGATTGCTTCCGTAATTATTGGAACAATTCGATCGTTTTACCGGAAAACCGTAGGTATGATAATAAGCCGAAACAAAGTGATCTGAAGCAGCTTTCGACGCAGAATATGGACTTCTCGGATCATAAGAAGTAGTTTCCGTGAAAAATCCTTCTTCACCCAATGACCCAAAAACTTCATCCGTAGAAACGTGGTAAAAAATATGACCTTCCAGGGTATTCCAATAAGCTCTGGCCTGGTTCATCAGGTTAACCGTTCCAACCACATTGGTGTGCACGAATTCCATTGGTCCTTCAATTGACCGATCCACATGAGATTCAGCTGCCAAATGAATGACATCCGTGATCTGATGTTTCTCAAATGCCTCTTTCACATCTTGTTCAGAAGTGATATCTCCTTTGAAAAAGGTGTGATTTTTTGCTTCAATTATATCTTTCAAATTGGCCAAATTTCCCGCATAAGTCAGGGAATCAAAAGTCACAATGTGATAAGACGGATATTTATTTACCAATAGGCGAACCAAATGAGATCCTATGAATCCTGCGCCGCCCGTTACCAGTATCTGTTTCTGTGCTGTCATACAAAGAGTAAAAATAACCAATTTACCGGTATCAGAAAAAAGAATGAGAGATCGAAAACTACTTCACGGAATGGAAGGCGAACTTTCGAACAGGTAGATGATGTTTGTATCATGGGAATTGAAGTTAATTAATTACGTCCCGATAATTATCGGGATCCGAATTACGAATGCCGAATTATTAGGAAACCGCTTGAATGGAAATATAGTAGTGCGAAAAACTATTGGCGACCAGAATGTTCTAGAAATTGATCTAATAGGGAACTGAACTAAAAATTCGGCACAAACATGATGCTTGCGCTAGCAATGAGAAAAAAAGAATGCGACCCTAAAGCCGCATTCTATTGGTGAGGGTATCTAACAAAAAACTAAATCCGCTAATTATTCACTAACGAAAAACTTCAATGAACCCTTGTTTTTCAAGTTCCTCTCCAGAACTCAAAACAACCTTCATCCGATAAAAATAAACTCCTTCAGCCATTTCTTTTCCAGCTGTATCTTTTCCATCCCATTTGAAATCTGGCTTACTAAATGAACGAACCAAATTTCCCCAACGATTTGCAATATCAATTTCCAATGAACTGATTCCTGCATAAGAAACCAATGAAAAATAATCGTTAATGTGATCTCCATTCGGTGTGAAAACATTTGGTACCTCCACGAAACATGCTAAGGACAAATCGACTACAAATGAATCTGTTTCTGAAATACAGGAACCATTTTGAGCATATACATAATAGGTTGTTGTTTCATTTGAATAAAGCGTATTCACGGATCCGGTCAAGTTTCCAGGGTTCCACACAAAAGTACTGTTCGGCAAATCTGAGCTGACACTCGCAACAACCGGTTCTCCGGGACAAACCTGAAAATTGTTTGGAACAATAATCTGTGGATTTGGCAAAGTCATGGTTAAAACAGAATCTCTTCCGCTCAGGCAACCGTTGTAAGATCCCTCTACAAAAATCCAACCTGCATTTGAATCATTCACAACAAAAACTTGACCTGTATTACCAGATGGAGTCCATGTAAAGGTCATTTCAGGTAAATTTCCTGAAACAGAAAGTATTGTCGACGTTCCTTCACAAAAGTCCGAAGTTCCGGAAATGGAAACTTCCAATGCAGGAATCACCGTAACGGAGCCAGTTTCAGTATCCGTACAACCATTCGGTGATGTTCCAATGACTGTAAACACACTGCTAACTGTTGGAGAAACTACTCTGACTGGTTGTATGCTTCCATCGTTCCATAAACAGCTTGTCCCACTAACAGACGAAACTACCATCAACTGAACTTGGTCACCAAGGCAAATCGTATCATCAGAAACTTGTAAAGTAAGAACAGGAGCAGGTCTCACAATTGCAACGGTAGATACAATGTTTGAACTGCATCCGAAACTATTGGTTCCAATAACGGAATAAACCGTTGATGAAGTAGGAACGACAGAAATTGTACTACCTGTAAGATTTCCAGGATTCCAGACATACGTCATATTAGCTGTTGTCGAAGAGACTGTAAAGATTGCAGTTTCTCCTGTACAAACGGTGTCATTTGAGCTAACAGTGATAACTGGAGGCGGTATAAAAGTGACGGTAAATGAGACTTGGTCGGAGCAACCAACTGCTCCATCATAGGCGAATAATGTTTGAGGGCTTGTAATCGTTGCACCTGGTAAGTATGCAGTGCCTGTTCCATTGGAACCAGTATAATAACGTTGATTTCCACTTAAATTCGTTCCTGAAATTGCAGGTAGAATATAAGAAGTACAGGTTGTAACATCCTGGATCGGATTTAAGGTAGGTGTTTGGATAAAAGCTACCTGAATAGTTGCTACCGAATCTGCACAGCCAGGTGCGCCATCGATCGTGTAATGATAGGTTCCATTGGAATTTGTTCCAACGGTAAATGTTCCCAAATAACCATTTGCAAGAGCAGTCGGACCAGTCCAAACACCATTTACTGAAAGCGAGGTGATATCGGAATACAAATCAAGAGAATTGGTTGAAACGCATTCCGTAACCGAAGAGTTAAGCGGAGTTGGCTGACATTGGAAAAGCCTTAAATCGTCAAAACCAACATCATTTCCTCCTGTTCCAAAAGTATTCGTACTAATTTCAAAAACAATCGAATTCGTAGGAGCTGTAAAAGCAAGCATCGTTATATCATTCCATGTACTTCCGTTGATGACATTTTGAGTGACCAAAACATTTCCAAGATTATCTTTCACTTGAATGGTTAGATCATTTGTACTTGTCCAGGCATCTCTTGTTGAAAATGAAAACCGGTACTGTTGACCAATACAAACATCTGTAAACGGGTGAGAATAAAGCATTCCTATGTATCCATCCACAATGTTCATATACATTCCGGAAGTCCCTGTGCGAACACAGCCAGCATAAGTTTGAGGTGTATTCTGGTAGGTCGTTCCCGGAAGTAAATAAGGGATCGCAGTGGTGTACTCATACGATTCTTGGTAAATCTGAGTCCAGTTACACTGAGCAAGTCCCGTGAAATAATTTGAAATAAAAGCCAGGAAAAGGGAGGAAACGGTTAATAGTTTCATCTAATGGAGATTAAAATGAGAGATGATAAAATGCAGGCAAGTACAATTCCTGCCTGCATTTATTTTTCTAGTTATTATTGAATCACCAATTTAATGGTGCTTGTTTTGCTTTCACTTTGAACACGAACGAAGTAAACTCCGGGAGTCCATTCCTGAACGGACAATTCTGTCTGAGCAGTTAATTTTTCAACGCTTGCAACCAAAGTTCCTGTTGCTGAATAAACCGTAGCTGATACAGGAGTTGTTTCAGGGATTGAAATAGTTACTTTATCTGAAGCAGGATTCGGATAAACGCTTAATCCTTCGATGCCATTCTCCTCAATTCCTGCTGTACTTGTTACTACAACCGTATGAATAACTGTTTCTGACCCACACTCATTGGTCAAGGTTGCCGTAACCATGTAAGGTCCTGCAGCAGTATAAGTATGACTTGCTGTTGAAGGAGCATTGTTCAAAGTAGATCCGTCTCCGAAATTCCAGGAGTAAGAATCCACATTTTGAGGATTCAACACGGTGAAAGTATAATTTGGCATATTATTCACAACATACATTGAACTGCTTGCTGTCGGGATATCATTCACACCTACATCAATCGATCCGATACCAACACATCCGTCTGCATTTGTAACAATCACAATATAATTACCAGCCTGCGTTACTTCTCTTGTTTGAGTGGTCAACTGAGAGCTGTTCCAAACATAAGCAGAACCGGAATTCCCGGCATCTAACACCAGTGATTCACCTTCACAGATTGTTGTATCGTTTCCTAAGAAAACCAGTGGATTTAAGTTTTCAATTTCAATTGTTTCGATCTTTTTAGCGCATGAAACAGAACCATCTTTACTCATCCATACATCGTATGTTCCAGGTTGAATATTGGTAAATATTCCTCCTGTTTGCCAGGTAACCGGTGTTTGATTTTCCGGAACTAAAGCTAAACTCATGCTTGTTGCAGTCATTGTCACATCCGAAACTGCCTGGCGTAATGCATCTCCACCTGTTGCTGCACTAAATGCATGCTTCCATGTAGAGGTATTTGCATTCATATATGCAGCCGGCATTTGAATTCCGGAAAAAATAGTCACCCCATCTAAAGTTAAACTTGCTTTTCCAGCCACATCAATTGTCAGAACAACCTGAACATCTGTTTTCAATTTCCATGAAGAAGTATTATTAACATAGTACAGTGTTGATCCTGCAGTAGGTGTAACAGAATTTACCCCTACGCCATTTGTATTTCCATATACCAAGTAAATTCCAACTGCATTCGGGCTATTTCCCGCAGCATCAAATACTAAACGTAAATTGGATCCGCTTCCGTTTTGGTTTCCATTGAGTGCAATATCATCTGCAAATGAATAACTAATACCATCTGCTCCACCAGTACCAAATGTGTTAATTGCTTGATCTGCACTCATTTTAAATGAAACAGACATTGCATTGTTTGATCCTGTATGAAATGCCGGATCGTTAATAACAATTGAGGCTCCTGCGATACCTGTTGCTGATGGAGTGATAACTCCTCGTCCACCGGTAATTGCCGCACCTCCGTTAAACGTAATGTTTGCAATATCATTAACAGGATCTGCTAATGGATTTGTATAAACAGTCTCTGTGTTTGTCTGACCAAAAGCATTGTTCAAAGAAACAGTTCCTCCCAAATTATTACAATCATAACCCACCACATTTACAGTAGCTCCGAAACCTACAACTACATTAAGTGGTAATGAATCAACTTGATCCGAACATCCGTTACTTCTAACCTCATAATAGATTGTATAAATACTGTCTGCCCCAGGAATGAAATTGAGTGTATTTGAAGAGTTCCATGATTGCAAGACAACTCCTGTACTAGTCAAAAACTGGTATTCATAGGAAGAGCCTCCTTCAATCAATGCAGGAGCAACAGTAGTTGAAATAGCAACCGGTGAACCTGGTTCACAAATTTCATTTGGTAAATATGTTGCGGTTCGAGTTACCTGAGCCAATGGATAAACAGAAGCAGTTGCAGTCGACGAACAACCGAACGAATTTGTTCCCGTAACGGTATAAGTCGTTACGTTGGTTGGATTAGCTGCTACCGTATCATTATTAGTTACATTCAATCCCGTTGCCGGAGCCCAGTTAAAAGATGTTGTAGGACTTACATCTGCTACAACTAATTGCACGTTATCCCCAGCACAAAAAGCAATCTCCTGTGTATTTACAGTAAGACTTGGAATCGGATTTACAGTCACAGAAGACTCTTCAGAAGTATCTGTAGCACTTGTACTAATACATGTAGTAATTGCACGAACATTCACTGTTTGTGCAAGTGAAGTTGAAAAGGCAGCACTCGTTCCTGTGGCATAATCGGCCCACCCAGAACCATCGTTGTATTGCCATTGGTATCCCAAACCAGTAGCGAATGAACCTCCTGTCAAACCAAAACTAACAACTTGTCCCGGACAAATTGAAGAATTGTTCACAAACGATGTAGCATGAGATGGAAGCCCGGAACATGCGGGAGCAGCGGCCCATTCGAACTGAATATTCGGAGCCCAGGTTCCGCGTGAAGTAGCTGTTGGAGGTGACAACGGATCTGGATTTGTCGAGGCATTACCATAAAAAATGGTTCTGTTATCACTTCCATAATTGGAGTATCTCCAAAACACTCCTGATCCGGTACCTGCCTGATTTTCATCAATTCCAACCACGATATTGTCGATGCCATTCCATTGAAATGGTGTTGTTAAAGTTATTTCCATCCAGTTACCTGCCGCTGGAAAAGTTACCGTTCCAGAAAAACAAGTAGTTAACCCGGCTGCAGAAATCCAATCTGTATTTGAAGTAAAATTCACTTTGTTAGTATGACCAAGGTATACTGTCCAACCAGTTGAATTAGCCGTAGATGTTCCATTATTATAGTAATAACGGATTTTAGAGATCGTACCCATTCCATTCCCTCCGGCAGCAGTTATATTTGCTGCTGTATAAATACATTGAGAGTAATGAAAGGCATTTGTTGCGTTGACCGGAGCATTGTTTGTTGTGCTTGTACCTGTCCCTACGGTAACTGTAGTTTGAGCAGAAGCAAAAAAAGATGTCATGGTCAATACAAATCCAAATGTCCCCCTACGCATTTTGTTAAAAGCAAGTTTATTCATGTGACTACAATAGTTTAATTTTTCGCTAACATACGGAAATACAGGTCTTTCAGCAGGAAAAAGAAACGGACAAAAGTCCGACAATTAAATTTCTGTCAGATTTAAGTGTATTGGATGGAAACCGTCGAGAATTCTGAGGAAATTCCGCTACAAAGCATCGTCAGGTCATCTTCAATTCGAATACTTTTTAACTGGTAAAAATCTCTCTCATATTAATCAACGAGATTTTAGGAACTGGTTTCAAGAATGAGGTCAATGATAGGTTCAAAAAAACCAAAAACAAAGATTAAAACAAAACTAAAAAAGGGTGAATCCGTCAACTGACGGACCACCCTTTAAAACTGATATTATACCTAAAAAATTACCGAACAATTACTACATAAATTCGATAACTGCGTTTAATTCGTATATTATTCTACCACCAATTTAATGATGCTTGTTTTTTCTTCGCTTTGGATATGAAGGAAATAAACTCCCGGTGTCCAGTCGCTAACAGATACTTCTGTTTTAGCAGTAAAGCTGTCGATTGTTGTTACCAAAGATCCTGTGGTATTGAATACAGAACCTGTTCCTGAAGTTGGCAATTCAACCACTACACGCTCGCTTGCAGGATTTGGATATACATTCAACCCTTCAATTGTATTTGTTGCAACATCAGCAGTACTGGATACTACGATAGTTGTAATTACTGTTTCAGTTCCACACTCATTGGTTAATGTAACCGACACCTGTCTCGGACCAGCAGTCAAATACGTATGGGAAACTGTTCCCGGAGCATTTGCAATCGTTGTTCCGTCGCCGAAATCCCATGAATATTGATTCGCATTTTGCGGATTCAAAATCGTGAAAGTATACGTCGGCATGTTATTCACTACAAAAATTGTTGAAGCTGTTGGAGCATCTAGTACATCTACGTTAATCGATCCTACTCCAACACATCCGTTTGCAGCAGTAACGTTTACAACGTATGGACCTGCCTGAGTTACTACACGCGTTTGTGTTGTAATTTGAGAGTTACTCCAAACGTAAGAAGCACCTGCATTTCCAGCATCCAATGTGATCGTTTCACCTTCACAGATCGTTGTATCGTTTCCTAAAAGAACCAATGGGTTTGTATTTACAATTTCCACTGTTTCAATAAGTTTCGCACAAGATGTAGATCCGTTGCTGCTGATCCATACATCATAAGTTCCCGGTTGAATGTTTGTAAACACACTAGCTGACTGCCATCCTGTTGGAGCTGCATTCTCATTAACCAATGCAAAATCCAATGATGGAGCTGTAATCAATACATCCTTAATTGCTTGTCTCATACCATCACCACCAGTAGCAGCACCGAATACGTGCTTCCATCCTGTAGTATTTGCAGTCATGTATGCAGCAGGCATTTGGATATTCTGGAATACCAGTGTTCCGTCAACTGTTAAACTTGCTTTTCCATTCGGATCGATTGTCAACACAACCGGCACATCTTGTCTGATCTTCCATAAAGCGATATTTCCAACGTGAACCAATGTTCCTGCACCAGCAGGTGAAAGTGTACCTGTTACATTGTATCCCAGATAAATTCCTGCAATATTCGGGCTGTTATCAGCAGCATCGAAAGAAAGTCTCAATTTAGAACCTGTTCCGTTTTGATTTCCTGCAGTTCCAACATCGTTACCGAAAGAATATGAAATTCCGTCAGCTCCACCTGTACCAAATGGTCCAACCGGTAAATCAGCTGTCATTTTAAAGGAAACTGTCATTGCATTGTTCAATCCTGTATGGAAAGCCGGGTCGTTGATTGTAACGGAACCATTCATACTTGTTGCAGAAGGAGTTAGAACTGCTCTTCCTGCTGTGATTGAAGCATTTCCGCTTAAGGTAACCACTGATGGTGTTACGTCGCTTAAAGCGGCAAATGGGTTCGTATAAACCGTTTCACTGTTGAATTGTCCGAAGATTGAATTCAAAGTTACAGTACCTCCTAAATTGATACAGTCATAATCAATTACCGCAACATCCGATCCGAATCCAACAACAACCGAAGTTAAAATAGAATCAATTGCATCCGGACAAGTATTGGATCTGAAATCAGAATATACTTTATACACACTATCAGCTGCAGGTGTAAAGTTGTAAGTATTGCTTGTTCCCCAGTTTTGAAGAACCGCACCATTTGCATCCACAAAACGGTATTCATAGGTGCTTCCTCCGAAAATTACTGCCGGCGAAGCCGCTGAAGTAATTGTTACAGGAGTTCCGGGAGTACAAAGTGTTGTTGGAGCATAAGCTGCCACCTTTTGAACTTTATTAAGAGGCGTTACGAAAACAGTGGTAGTATCTTTACAACCATTCACATCCGTACCGATTAATGTATATGTTGTAGGATTCGCAGGACTTGCGATAACAGTATCATTATTTGCAACATTCAATCCTGTTACAGGTGTCCATGCATATGTGGAAGTTCCCGCTGCAATAATTGTTACCGGGGCTCCTGAACAATAAGCAACCGATGTTTCGTTCGTAGAAAGTGTTGGTGCAAGGTTTACGCTCACAGAAGCTTCTTCTGACGTATCCGCAGCACTGGTAGCAATACAAGTAGTGATTGCTCTTACATTAATTGTTTCAGTTGGAAAAGCAGAATACGCAGCTGCTGTTCCTGTTGGATAATCCAACCAACCAGAACCGTTATTATACTGCCATTGAAAACCAAGACCTGTAACAAACGGAGTTCCTGTCAAAGTAAAATTGACCGGTACAGGAGAATTGGAACAAGTTGTTGAAAGAGATGAAACCGCCGTAGCGTGATTTGGTGCTGCAGAACAAGCTACTGATGGTTCATGTACAAATTGAGTTTGAGGAACATAGCTGAATCGTGCGTTATTTGTTCCCGCTGGAGCAGCTGGATCAACATCAGAACCATCTTTACTGATGTATAAAGATCTGTTCGCTCCTGTATCGTGCTTACGCCATGTTAAATTAACGAATCCGGGAGTATTCTCATCCACAGCTAAAACCACATTACTTACACCATCCCAAAGAAAAGGAGTAGTCAATGTAATTTCAACCCATGAATTAGCTGCCGGAGTCGGTAAAGTTCCCGAAAACACTTGTGTTAAGCTTCCAACAGGGATCCAAGCGCTGTTACTTGCAAAAGAAGCTGTCGCAGTATTCCCCATGTATATTGTCCAGTTATTTCCAGACGCAAGAGATCCTGTAACATTGAAAAAGCGAACTTTTGTAATGTAATTTGGCTGGCCTGCTACAGCTGCATTGAAATCAGTTGACAGGTAAATTTGTTGAGAGTACGAATAATCGTAGTTTCCATGAATCGGTACGTTTACCGATGTAGTTGTTCCCGTTGCCAAAGTGGTAGTTAACGTCTGCGCAAAAGAAAGCAAAGAACCCATCGACATCAAGATTCCCAGTGCGAGATTTCTTGAAATCTTTAGATTCCTCATTTTTAAAGTTGTAAGTTTCTTCATAAGATTATGATAAGTTTAATTTTAGGCTAACTTATGAAGAACGCATTATTTTTACTAAATGATTAGTGAGACAAAAAAGGGACAAACCACTTTCTGTGAAATGCTTAACAGCAGGGCTTTTGAAGCTTGATAAATTGAACTAAATCCCCTTTACAAAGCGAGTTAAATCATCCAAAGATTCGATGTTCAACTTTTTCCGGAGTCTTAGATTAGTCTTTCGAACCGAGTCGGGAGAAATTGCAAGGGTTCTTGCCATCTCCAAATTCGACAAATTCAGCTTAATTAATGCCGCCAAACGAATTTCAGCTGCCGTTATCTCCGGAAATTTCTCGTGAAAGAAATCAAAAAAGCCCGGATTCAATTTTTCGAAGAGTCTCTTGAACTCGATCCAATCATTTTCTGTCAGCAATGAAAAAGACTGCAGATCATTGAGCATGGTTTCCTTCTCGGAATCCGTTCTGGAGTGTTGATTTTTCTCAAAAGATTCTACTTGTTCCTGCAATTCAAAGATTACTTTGTTTTTATCAAACATCGTTGAAAGTAAAGCACGCATTTCCCGTTCTGTAGCATGCAATTCATCTTCCATTTTTTGGGCGCGCAGGGTCAGTAGCTCTTTATCTTGCTTTCGTTTCCGTTGAATTTGTTTGATAATAATGAAACTGGTCAATCCTAAAATGAGACAGATTACAAAAAGCCCCAGAATGATCAGGTCATCCGTCTTCTTCTTTTCTTTGTAAATGGTATTTTCTCCTTGTTTCCGCTCAAACTCAATCTGGAATTCAGCATTTTGAATGTTCAGGAATTGTCTTTTTTCTTCATTGATCTTCTTATAGGAAATAAACTTCCGGAAACTTTCCAGTGCTTTTTCATACTGGCCCAGCTTCTCATAATAGGTAATCTTCGTTCGATAAAGTGCTCCCCACAGCTGTGGATTTGTTTCATTCTGCATCAAACTGTCAAAGACTTTCATTTTTAAACTCGATTGTGCCAGTTTATTCTCCATCAGATCCAGCTCGATCAATAAAGCCAGGGCATTGATCTGGCTGTCTGTCTGGTGGCTTTTGGTACTTACCTGATAGTCAAACTCAATCAATTTCCTGGCGTTTTTGTGATCTTTCTTTGTCAATGCAATATAGCCGAGGTTCCCGGACAAAATTCCAGTCCAGGCTTCATTTTTCAACTTTACTGCCTGATTGTATGCTTTTTGAAGGTAAAACTCAGATGTTTTATTATCGGCTTTGTCCCGGTAGATCAAACTGAGCGTGTTGTAAACTGTAATCTTGTCTTTCTCGGAAATACTCGGATGATGCAGGGAAATTTTGAGGTGTTTTTCGGAGAGATCAAACCGTCTGAAGAAATAGTACACCTGACCTAGTGTTTCGTGAAAAAGTGCTAGATACGGTTTTTTAGATGTATAAACATCTTTTTCCTCCCGCAAAGTGATGTATAAGAAATAATAGGCTTCCCGGCGCTTTTGTCCGGCACCTAATCTCTTACCAATTTCAAAACACAATTCCGGATATTCATCCGTTTCAGCAACTTTGTCTGTCTTACATAATCTTTTCAGGAAACGGTTCCATTCAGCATTGTCGGAAAAATCCGATCCGTGGAACTCTTCAAAGAGCTTCACATAAGACGTTCCTTTGGAATCATGTTGAGTAATAATCTTTGCAACACCCTGATCCGCTCGCAACTTCGCTCCAAAAGCGTTTGAAGCCAGAACGCAAGAGAAGAGCGAGATTAGCGTATAGCAAATTTGTTTCAATGTGTCTCAGTATAGGGTGTAATGATACAAATGTAAACTATTTCCGGTTTAGAGAAATAGGAAAATTGCTTTCTAAGATCAATAGACGAATAACGCGGATGGATTGGTTGTATAAAACAAATCTTATTTACAACTGCACTAACGCTAGTTCAAATATCAAAAGCTGCGCTTTCTCTTACTTCATCAAATTCACATGGCCCGAAATTTCATGCTTCTCGTCGTTGTCATCGTCCTTAAAACGAATCACCCAGGTATAGATTCCAACTTGTGACATTCTGCCGGAATATGTTCCGTCCCAACCGGTACGTATATCGTGGGATTCGAAAATCAATTCGCCCCAGCGGTTGTAGACATAGAACTCATAAGATTCCGCAGAAAAACCGGCTGTCATGATCGGGAGGAAAACATTATTGTGCTGATCTCCATCCGGTGTAAAGGTATTCGGAACGTAGTACAGCAATTGGTCATTCACCATTACAATTCGATAAGTGGTATCTCTACAACCCTGATCTGAGATTACGATCAATTCCACGTTATAATTTCCAACTTGTCCTATCGGGAATTGATGTGTAGGATTTACTTCTTCGGAAGTAGTGCCATCATCAAAGTTCCAGAAATTCTCCTGGTTCAATACGGATGTGTTATCAAAAGAGGTCGTTGGATCAAAAGAGAAAACTTGTTGTGGATTGGCACTGAAACTCGCAACCGGCAAAGGATCCACGCAAATCATATCTGTGAGTGTTTGAGTACTTGTACACAAATTATCTGCGGTGATGGTCAATGTTACATCAAAGCAATCAATTCCGGTGTATTGGTGATTGACGATTGCCGTATTCGAAGACGTAGTTCCATCTCCCAAATCCCAGGTTACAACAGATCCCGGATTTGCAATGCTTTCATTGGTAAACTCCACATCCAAGGGGAAACATCCTTTGATCACGTCTGAAGAAAAGGTTATGATCGGGTTCTCTGTGATCTGAATGGTCACTTTAACGGTATCATTCACACACATCGAATCGGCTGGAAGCACGTAGGAGAATTCATAGTTTCCGTTTGCCAAAAGCGATAAGTCGAGAACACCTGTTGGCGCATCAAACTGGTTGGTTGGGAACCCCGAAGTTTCCGTCCAGAACGGCGTTAATGTCTGAAAAGATCCAAGGGTATATTGATCCAGATCGACGGTTGATCCGGTGGTGTTACATACGTGTAAACTGGTTGGATTTACACCGATCGGCTGACTGTTTACGCGAACCTGGAAGCTGCTGGTATCATTCGGACAAAAAGTTCCGTAAACCACATATTCCAGTGAGCTTGTACCGATTGCTCCGTTTACGGTTAATGCTCCGGCAGGTGTTAAACTTCCGGCAAGTCCGCCATTCACATCAAACCAGGTTCCACCGGCTGTACTTCCGGCCGAAAGTAAATTATTGAGGTCCACTACCCCATTTGTCTCACACCAAACCGCCAGGCTGTCGTTTCCTGCACGTTTCTGGTCTTCAAAAGAAACCACAATTGTATCTGTTTTCGCACATTGCGCCGCATTTTCAACGTTTAACTGGTACGTTCCTGAAGTGGTGACATCTAAGGTTTGATCGGTTGATCCGCCTGTCCACAAATAAGTACAACCCGGATTTAGTGCATCCAGAACCAAAGTTGATCCCTCACAGATTGTTGTATCAGGGCCTAAATTCACTACTGGGAAAGTACTGTAAGTAACAACTACCGTATCGTATGAATAACAAATCGGTTTGAATGTAATGTCATCCAAAATAAAGTCATTTCCTCCAGCATTTGTATTCTGATTGACAATGCAAATTTGCGCAGAACTGTTTAATCCTGAATTCCAAACCTGAAAATATTGCTGCCACGAACAACCGATTGTTGACGTAGAGAATACTGGGCCTAATAAATTTCCGTTAATGGTAAATTGCAATTGAGCAACATTGATTTCATTCAAAGCATTGGAGACCCAAGACCCAAATTGATAATCTGTGTTGGCTTGAACTGGTACATTTTGACACCATACATTTACTCCTGGTGTTCCTGACCCATTTACAACCATCATTTGAGTTCCGGGTGCTGTTGTGTGATCCGTACATGGTGTAAAATGACTGTGTGCTAAAAATGGCGAAGTAGTAATGGCATAAGTTCCGGGATTGGATACCAAACCCCAAGTTCCTCCTGTTCCAACTGTATAGACAGTCGTAAATCCGGTATTCCCTGATTCAAAATCGCCATTCACTATTTGATTGCTTCCAAGCTTTCCAACTTTTACACTATACGTTCCGGCGCTTGTAACAAATCTGGTTGACGCTGTGGAATTATTATTCCATATGTAAGAATCATACGGACCAGATGCTGCAGCATTCAATGTAATTGTTTGGCCTATACACAAAGTTGTATCCGGACCCAAATTTACAGAAGGAATATTTCCAATAGAAATGGAAAACACGGCATTATCTACTGCACAAGCTCCATTTGCAGGCGACTGATAGTTGAATGTGAACGTTCCGGGTGAAAGACCATTGGTATTGAAGGTATTCGTTCCCGAGTTAAAATTTCCCGAAACTGGAATGGTTGTTTCAGTCCACGTTCCAGCTGGTGAAGCACCTGCAGATAAAAAGCTATTCATGTTTATCACCGGACCAGGACCACAATAATAAGCACCGTTATCAAATCCAGCTGATGAGGGTTGAGAAATTGTAATGGTGAATGATTCCTCGTCAGAACAACCTGTAATTCCACCATAAGCATAGAGTGTTTGAGATGTTGTAATGGTTTGTCCTGCATTAAATACTGTTCCCGTTCCTCCGGGACCGGAATAGTATTTTTCATTTCCTGAAAGATTTGAACCTGCAATTGCCGGCAATACATACGATTGACAAGCCTGAACATTGGCAATCGGGTTCAGGTTCGGTGTGTTTACATAGGAAACTGTTACCTGCGCACTTGAATCGGCACATCCGGCTGCGCCATCGATCGTATAGGTATACAAACCATTGGTATTTGTTCCCGGAGTATATGTTCCCAAATACCCATTTGTTAAAGTAGAAGGCCCAGCCCAAATTCCGCTTTGAGATAAACTCGTCGAGAACAAAGAATAGAGATCAATTCCGCTAGAACCAATACATGCCGTTTGATTAAACACCAAAGGCACTGGTTGACATTGCGACAATCTTAGATCATCAAATCCAATATCATTACCTGGACCACCAACGGTATTCGTAATAATTTCAAAGTAAACAGTAGACGTTGGAGCGATAAAGGATGCCATGGTGATATCATTCCAAACACTATTATTAATCACATTTTGGCTAACAATGATAGTTCCCGAAGCATTTTTTACGTTAATCGTAAGATTATTTGTACTAACAAAAGCATCTCGAGTAGAAAAACTGAAGCGGTAATTTTGACCCACACACACATCTGTGAATGGTTGCAAATAAAGGGCTCCAATAAAGCCATTAGTAATGTTTAGGTACATCCCCCTGGTGCCTGTTCTCACACAACCAGCATAGGTTTGAGGTGTATTTTGATAAGTGGCTCCGGGAAGAATATAAGGAATAACAGTCGTGTACTCATAGGAGTCATAGAAAACAGAAGTCCAGTTGCATTGGGAAAAACCAGTGAAAGGAATTCCCACAGTAATGAAGAACCAGAGTTTAATTGATTTGGAGAGACTTTTGAATATCATTGTTCTGTACTTTATAGAATGATAAACTTCAAAAGTAGATGAACGTTGCTTTATATTACTGGGACAAAAGCGGGACAAAACGAAAAAAAACGGACAAGCCGTTTTTATTTTCACAAAAGAAATCGGGTTTTAATGAATTTTCCACCTAAACGGAACAGATCATTCATTTCGACCTATAAACTCCAATATTCTAAGTCTTTGATTTTTCCTTTATAGATTCCTTTTATATCCACGAAAACCCCTTGATTGTCTTTCATCAGGGACTTGAAATAATTTTCGTCCAGGTTTTTGTAGTCTTTATGGTTTACTGCTACGATAATTGCATCGTAGTTTTTTCCTATTTCAACCAAACGAACTCCGTATTCGTGTTCCATTTCTTCAGAAGAAGCGTGCGGATCTACCAAATCCACTTTCACCTGGAAGGACTTTAGTTCGTTTACCACATCAATTACTTTGGAATTGCGGATATCGGAAACGTCTTCCTTGAAAGTTGCTCCCATCACCAAAACCTTCGCTTGCTGGATATGTTTCCCCTGAGCAATGATTTTCTTTGTGGTTTGTTTTCCGATGTAGAAGCCCATGGAATCATTCACGTATCGACCACTGTTGATGATCTTGGCATGATAACCGGCTTGCTGTGCTTTGTGAGTTAAATAGTACGGATCAACACCAATACAATGTCCACCTACTAATCCCGGGGAAAATCGTAGGAAATTCCATTTTGTACCTGCTGCTTCCAAAACGTCATAGGTATTAATTCCTAAACGATTAAAGATGATCGACAATTCGTTGATCAAAGCAATATTTACGTCACGTTGTGTATTTTCAATAATTTTGGCAGCTTCGGCAACTTTAATGGAAGCAGCACGATGAACTCCTGCGCTAACAACCAATTCGTAAGTCTTTGCGATTTCTTCCAAAGATTCTTCACAACATCCGGAAACTACTTTTACCACATTTTGAAGCGTGTGTTCTTTGTCTCCCGGATTGATTCGCTCTGGTGAATAACCTACTTTGAAATCTTCTCTGAATTTCAATCCGGAGATTTCTTCCAAAACCGGAATACAATCTTCTTCCGTACATCCCGGATATACTGTTGATTCAAAAACAACGTAATCTCCTTTTTTCAACACCTGCGCAACTGTTTTGGAAGCACCTAGCAAGGGACGCAGATCCGGAAGATTTGCATCGTCAATTGGAGTTGGAACTGCAATAATATAGAATTGAACATCTTTCAGATCATTGATATCTGCTGTAAAATGAATATCACAGTTGTCAAAATCGCTGGAAGCTAATTCATTGCTGGGATCTTTCTTATTGCGCATCATATCTACACGCGTTTGATTGATGTCGAATCCAACAACCTGAATCTTTTTTGCAAATTCCAATGCAATCGGAAGCCCTACATAGCCCAGACCAATAACTGCAAGTTTAGCTTCTTTCGCTACTAATTTATTGTAAATTAAGCTGCTCATTTCTTACCTTATAAATACGTTCAATAATCTCCACTACTTTCAATCCTTCCAAAGCATTAGTTGTAGCAGAAGTTCTTCCTTTCAATGTATCGATGACGTTTGTGATCACAAAATGATGATTTGCTGCGGAACCTTTGTAAGCTCCATAATCATTCCCCGGATTGGTTGGCGCTAATTCGGGCATTTCATAACCCGGAATATTACAAACTTCCACTTCATTCATATACTGACCACCGATTTTCACACTTCCGTTTCTTCCAACGATCGTCATTGAACTTTCTAAATTCTTATCCGCAACAGCTGTAGAATAATTGATACATCCCATTCCACCGTCAACGAAGTCAAAGCTCACAAAGCCTGAATCTTCAAAATCTGTTGAATCCTTATGTGTAAAATCGGCAAATTTCCCTTGAATATTGTCGATATCTCCAAACAACCAATACATGATATCTATGAAGTGCGAAAACTGCGTAAATAAGGTTCCTCCGTCCAAATCTTTGGTTCCTTTCCAACCTCCGGCTTTGTAATAGCGCTCATCGCGGTTCCAATAACAATTCAATTGCACCATGAAAATATCACCCAGCACTTTGCTTTCGATGAGATTTTTGATCCACTCACTTGGCGGTGAGTAGCGGTTTTGCATCACGCAAAAAACCTGTTTGGATTGCTGCAGTGATTTAAAAATGACTTTTTCGCACTGATCTTTGGTTAAACCCATTGGTTTTTCCACTACCACATGCTTTTTATTTTTCAATCCTGCCAAAGCTTGTTCTGCGTGCAATCCATTCGGAGTACACACATTCAACACATCAAACTCGATACCTGAAGCAAGCAAGTCTTCCAATGTAGTAAAGAAAGGAACATTAAAATCTGCTGCAGCACATTCTTCAATTGAACGAACATCGATCATCGCAACTAACTCTGCTTCCGGATCTCTTCGAACCATTTCAGCATGTCTTTTTCCGATATGTCCACTTCCAAGAATGGCAAACTTTACTTTCTGATTTTCTGGTATCATATTCATTGGTTTGATATAATCACTAACTTTTGGTCACGATTTGAGGCGCAAAAGTAATGAAATTTGCCGTTTAAACGCGCGCTGTTTAGATGGCTTTTACCCGATTGTCTGTCAACTGATAACGTTCATTGCTTTCAGGACAAACCGCAATCCCCTGCTCATCAAATGTTAAGCGATGCCCAAAAGCACTCATCCATCCAATTTGTCGTGCCGGATTTCCTACTACCAATGCATATGCCGGAACTTCCTTCGTCACAACTGATCCCGCTCCGATAAATGCATATTCACCGATATCATTTCCACAAACGATCGTTGCATTTGCACCAATGGACGCACCTTTTCTTACCACTGTTTTGGAATACTGATCTCTTCTGTTTACGGCTGAACGCGGATTCATGACATTGGTAAAAACCATGGATGGCCCCAGAAATACGTCGTCTTCACAGATAACGCCGGTATAGATCGATACGTTATTCTGGATTTTGACATTGTTTCCCAAAATGACTTCCGGGGAAACCACGACGTTCTGTCCGATATTGCATTTCTCACCGATCGTGCAATTGGGCATGATGTGCGAAAAGTGCCAGATTTTGGTTCCATCACCAATAGTGCAACCGGTATCAACTACGGCTGTTTCGTGTGCAAAATAATTCATCTTTTAAATGGAAAATGAACAATGGAGAATTGATAAGATTTTAAGAGGGACTTTCCTCTTTCGAACTCAGCGACTTTTTCACTTTTCAATTGTCAATTGTCAATTAATATTAACGTACGATGTACTTCTCAAAATCAATGTGATCTGATTGGTACAATTCTTCCTTGGTTAAACTCTTAAAATAAGCATACGTTCGTTTCAAACCTTCTGCCCGATCAATCTTCGGTTCCCAGTTCAATAACTTACGTGCTTTCGTAATATCGGGCTGACGTTGTTTCGGATCATCAACCGGCAGGTCTTTGTAAATTACTTTCTGCGTTGTACCTGTCAATTTGATGATTTCTTCTGCAAACTGACTAATCGTAATCTCATCCGGATTTCCAATGTTAATCGGATCCGAACAATCACTGTGTAATAAGCGGACAATTCCTTCCACTAAATCATCAACATAACAAAACGAACGTGTTTGAGAACCATCACCAAAAATAGTCAGATCTTCTCCGCGAAGTGCCTGTCCGATAAATGCAGGAAGAACACGTCCGTCATTCAAACGCATACGTGGTCCGTAAGTATTAAAAATGCGCACAATGCGCGTTTCAACTCCGTGAAAGGTATGGTACGCCATTGTAATTGCTTCCTGAAAACGTTTCGCTTCATCGTAAACGCCTCTTGGACCAACCGGATTGACATTTCCCCAGTATTCTTCCGTTTGTGGATGAACAGTTGGATCACCATAAATTTCAGAGGTACTTGCAATCAAAACACGTGCATTTTTCACACGTGCCAATCCCAAACAATTGTGAATTCCCAAGGAACCGACTTTCAATGTCTGAATCGGGATTTTTAAGTAATCAATCGGGCTTGCAGGCGAAGCGAAATGAAGAATATAATCCAGATTACCTGAAACATGAATAAACTTGCTTACATCGTGATTATAGAATTCAAAATTTTCTAAATGAAACAAGTGCTCAATATTCTTTAAGCGTCCGGTAATGAGATTATCCATTGCTATAACATGGTAATCATCTTTTATAAAACGATCACACAAATGAGATCCTAAAAATCCGGCTGCACCGGTAATCAATATGCGTTTTCTGCCTGTACTCATGTTATTTCGATACTACGGATCTACCAATTGAGCTATAATAAAAGCCCTTTTCATTCATTTCAGAAATCTCAAACAAGTTTCTTCCATCGAAGATAACGGAATCTTTCATCAAAGACTTCATTTTATCAAAATCCGGGTTTCTGAAAACACCCCATTCGGTGCAGATCAACAAAGCATCTGCACCTTTCAATGCTTCGTATTCATTTTCTGCGAATGAAATTTTATCTCCAACTTCACCTTTCACATTTTCCATTGCTTCCGGGTCGTATGCCGTAACTTTTGCTCCAGCCTTTACCAATTCATCAATTAGGTACAAAGCCGGTGCTTCGCGAATATCATCCGTATCCGGTTTGAAAGCCAAGCCCCACAAAGCAATCTTCTTTCCGGAAAGATCTCCTCGGAAGAAGTTCTTCATTTTTGGAAAAAGTACTGTTTTCTGAGATTCATTCACTTCCATAACAGCTTTCAGGATCTCAAATGAGAACTGATTTTCACGTCCGGAATTTACCAATGCCTGAACATCTTTCGGGAAGCAAGAGCCTCCGTAACCGATTCCGGGAAACAAAAAGCGTTTTCCAATACGTTCATCCGAACCAATTCCAATGCGGACTTTATCTACATCAGCGCCCACCAATTCACAGAAATTCGCAATTTCATTCATGAAGGTAATCTTGGTTGCCAAGAACGCATTTGCAGCATATTTGGTCAACTCTGCAGACTTTTCATCCATAAAAATGATCGGATTTCCCTGACGGACGAATGGTTTGTATAACTGCTCCATGATTCGCTCAGCGCGTTCGGAAGAAGTGCCTAAAACAACCCTGTCAGGTTTCATAAAATCATCTACCGCAAATCCTTCTCTTAAGAATTCCGGGTTAGAAACCACATCAAAATCAACAGTCGCATTTTTTGCAATCGCAGCATGTACTTTCTCAGCGGTTCCAACAGGAACGGTGCTTTTATCTACAATTACTTTGTAATCCTTCAACAATTTACCCAAATCATCTGCAACACCCAAAATGTATCTCAGATCAGCTGAACCATCTTCTCCCGGAGGAGTTGGCAAAGCCAAAAAGATAATCTCAGCATCTTTAATCCCTTCTTCGAGATTGGTGGTAAAGGATAAGCGGTTTGCTTTAATATTTCGTTCAAAAAGCACATCCAGATGCGGTTCGTAAATGGGAACTTCCCCATTGCGCATGCGTTCTACTTTTTTACTATCAATGTCTACACAAATGACTTGATTCCCGGTTTCAGCAAAACAAGTTCCGGTTACTAAACCTACATAACCGGTTCCAACAACAGCAATTTTTTTCATGATTTAATTCGCGTTTACGAAGTTGAGAATTTCAGAACAAATGAATGTTTGCTGTTCTTCTGTCATTTCTGTATGAATGGGGAATGAGATTACGTTTTTCGTTAATTCATCCGTTACAGGAAGATCCAAATCTCCCAAATTGAATGATTTAAACATTCCTTGTTTATGTGCAGGAGTAGGATAATAGATCATCGAAGGAATTTCCTTTGAAGCCAAATAATCCTGTAATGCATCTCTGTCGACACCTTTCAGTTGAACGGTATATTGGTGGAATACGTGTTTGGATTTTCCATCTCTGTGCGGAGTTTCAATTTTATCAGATGCTCCCAGAACGCGGTCGTAAAAATCTGCTACTTTGATTCGTGCAGCAATGTATTCATCCAATTTTGGAAGTTTTACATTTAAAATTCCCGCCTGAATTGCATCCAAACGCGAATTGCATCCTACCACATCGTGTTGGTATTTTACTTTTTGACCGTGATTTGCGACCATTCTCAGTTGGGAAGCCAATTCATCGTTGTTGGTGAAAATTGCTCCACCATCTCCATAACAACCCAAGTTTTTTGATGGGAAAAAGCTGGTGCAACCAATATCACCAATCGTTCCCAGTTTACTTGTTTCACCTGTTTGAGAATAGTAATCCGACCCAATTCCCTGAGCATTGTCTTCGATCACGAACAACTTGTGTTTCTTCGCAATCTTCATAATAGCATCCATGTCAGAGGCTTGTCCGTATAAATGAACCGGAACAATTGCTTTCGTTTTGGAGGTAATAGCCGCTTCAATTTTTGCAGGGTCTAAGCAGAAAGTCTTTGGATCCACATCTACAAAAACAGGCGTCAATCCTAGCAATGCAATTACTTCCGTTGTTGCAATATAAGTGAATGAAGGAGTAATGACCTCATCACCCGGTTTCAGTTCCAAAGCCATCATCGCGATTTGTAAAGCATCCGTTCCGTTTGCACAAGGGATCACATGCTTGACATTCAAATACGCTTCCAACGATTTTTGAAAACGCTGAACAATTGGTCCGCCTATGAAAACAGACGAATCTAAAACTTCCTGAATTGCTGAATCTATATCGGATTTTATTGCCTGGTACTGAGTAGCCAGGTCAACCATTTGAATTTTTTTCACGTGCTTAATCTATGGAGATTACTTAAAATAGTCTATTCCTACAAAATTAATAAAAGCCGTGAATTGAAGAAAGCATGTTTTCAAGTTCTTTATTTAGCTAAAAAGTAATTACATTCGAGTATCAAAATCACTGTTATGAAGAAAAGACACATCATTCAAGCTGTACTGTTTACAGCACTTTTATCTAATTACTCAGTTGCTCAGGAAGGAGGCTTAAAGTTCAAAAATCCTTTTGACGGCGCAAAAAAAACAACTTCATTGGGTGCGATGTATTCCATGCCTGTTGGCGACTTTGGTTCTACCGATTTAGAAAAAGGTGGTTTTGCACGAGCTGGCTGGGGACTATATCTCGATTCTAAAAGCACTTTTAAAAACGGTCTTTCGTTCATTTCTCATTCCACCTACTCTTGGGTTCCATTGAATCAGGATGCAATTGCAAAAGCATTTACTGAAAATTTAGGCCGTAAAACCGAAGTGATAGGAGGAAAACACAAACCTTTTTTAACCACTGTCGGATTAGGTTATGATT
Source organism: Flavobacteriales bacterium UBA7666 (assembly GCA_002483265.1). Taxonomy (GTDB): domain Bacteria; phylum Bacteroidota; class Bacteroidia; order Flavobacteriales_D; family Crocinitomicaceae; genus Fluviicola. The sequence goes on from DLHO01000011.1 coordinate 38,202, forward strand.
TCAAAGCCGCATCCTTTCTTAGTATTGGAATTTCAGCTCAGGTTGGGGTACTTTACAACTCATTCAAAGGGTTTGACCTGACTGTTTATGATACTACGGGAACGAGTATTCTATTCACAGATAATTTCAAATACGATGCAGAATTCTCTTTTGCCTATGTTTTTGGCGCCAAGTTTAATTTCAGTCTGATAAAAGACATTTTATCCTTTCAGGTATTTGTTGATTATTCGGGATCGAAATATCAGGCTTACTTGAGATCTTATGAGTTGGCTCCTATCAAAACCACTCAAAATATCCAACTGGTGAATATTGGCGGAGGGTTTGCATTTCATACGAAATAGCTGTCTATTATTGAACCACATAGATACATAGCACATATAGAAGATCGGTTAGTTATGCTCTTTCCAGGCTTATAAAAAACTATGTAACGACCTATGTTCGTATAGGGAATAAACTGATTCAATAGAATGTTGAAGGTTTTTAACCACACCATCCTCCTCAATTTCTTTTAAAAATACGAAAGACTATGTGACCTATGTATCTATGTTGTTCACATTACTCCGAAAGAACAATCGTATTAAAGACCTTTTCCATTTGTTCTACCGTGTATTCGGAAGAGCAATTGAAATTGTTGATAATCAGCGAAAAACATACTTTCTTTCCGGATTTTGTTTCCGCATAACCGGAATACGCTTTGATTCGCTTCATCGTTCCACTTTTAGCATGGATCTTTCCTTCCCCGGGCTGGTTCTTACAAACCGATGAAAGCGTTCCGGAAACTCCGGCTACTGGCAGAGTCGCATAAAAGGCATCAAATTCTTTAGCAGTTGTCATGTATTTCAACATCTCACAAAAATGATTCGCCGAAATGGCATTGCTTCTCGACAATCCGGAACCGTCCGTGATATATAATCCGATGGTGTTGATTTTCCCCGACCAATAATTCATCATGCGTGCAATACTGTTGTCTATTGAACCATTACCGGAAGTTCCGTATCCTACCCAACATAAAACTTCTTCAGCAAAGAGATTTACCGATTTCATGTTCGTCCACCAGACAATGGAATTCAATGTTTTTCCTTTATGAGTAAAGAACAATTTCATGGCAGCATATCGGGTACTTGCCGAGACAATACTTAAACTACGTGCTCCAAGAGCGGTCTCTTTGACTTCAATACCTTTTGCTTTCAAAACCCGCGTGAATTCCTGAGAAAATGTCAATTCAGGATCCGGCAAACTTCCTTTTACAGTAAATCTTCCCTGACCAGCTCCCAAGGTTCCCGTTCCAAAACGATCCATTGAATAAGGAGCTCCATAGATATAGGAATTATCTCCTGAACCGCCGGTTTGAATGTAATTGGCGAATTTCAATCCTTCAACAACTGGAGTGGTTGCCAAAAAAGTTGTCTTGGTTCCGCTTTTTGCACCAACTTGAAAATGGTAACGGAGCATATTATCGTAAATCGGAAGTCCGGAAGCACCAGCTCCATAATAATTCCCCATATCGCCCCAATTCCAGCCATCAGGGGCTCCTTCATATCCAAATTCAGAGGCATCCGCTACAATTGCACCATTGATTTTTTTGATCCCCAGTTTCACCAGCGTATCCACCCATTTTTCCATAAATTCATCTTCCCTTCCATCTCCATTGTAGTAACGGCTTCCAAGAGCTACATCTCCTCCTCCTCTGATCCACAAATTACCATTGAGAATCCCATCTTTTGACAATTCTCCATCCAAGTAAATGCGAGTTTGAGGAGCATAATTCTTTCCCAATAACTGAAAAGCAGTTGCAGTTGCAAATAATTTAGTGGTTGAAGCAGGTGGCAGCGCAAGTGAAGGGTTTTTAGATGCCAGTATTTGACCCGTTGAGCAATCCATCGCCATAAAACTGATAGATGCATTCGAAAAATAGGCATTGGAAGAAAATGCATCGATTGCTGTTTGAATCGAATTCTGAGAAAAACTAAAACTTCCCGCAATAACAGAGATTAATCCAATCGAAAAAACACGTAACATCAGCTTGAAATGAATCATACCATAAAGTTCTGCTTTCTCCCCTTGCAAAATTTCGGCCACTTAAAAACTTTTGAACAGTTCGATTAGGAAAGTTTCCATTTCACCTGTTCCAATTATCATTTTGCAAAAGGTTTTAGCTAGATTATACTTAACTTTGATAACCTTCAATTGAAAATTGAGAATGTAAAATTTAAAAGAAGAGAAAACACTGTTTTTCGACGCGAACAAACGTTTGGGCAGTTCAAGAATTGCTTTTGATATAAAGTTCGCTACCGCAGATTACAATTCCGTGCTTCTCAATTTTCCATTTTCAATTCCGGTTGAACTTTTGAACTTTTTAAACTTTGAACTATTAATGCCAAAAGTGCTGAGAATCATTAATCGATTCAATATTGGTGGACCAACTTATAATGCTACTTTCTTAACGAAATTCATCTCGGAAGACTATGAAACGTTATTGGTTGGAGGCTTACCTGAAAAGGATGAATCAGATTCGCTGCATATTCTGGAAGAGTACGGGGTAAAACCCTTACTAATTCCCGAAATGAAACGAATTCCCAACTTCCGCTCAGATCGGGAAGCTTATCGCAAGATTAAACAAATCATTACCGAATTTCAACCGGATATTGTGCATACTCACGCAGCGAAAGCAGGAGCTTTAGGCCGAAAAGCAGCAAAATCATGCGGTGTTCCGATAATAGTACATACTTTTCATGGACATGTTTTTCATTCCTATTTTGGAAAAACAAAAACACTGATTTACAAACTAATTGAACGAAGATTAGCAAAACTTTCCACAGGAATTGTTGCAATCAGCCCCATACAGAAAGAAGAATTGAGCTCGATTCACAGAATCTGCCAATCCGATAAAATAAAAGTCATCCCACTTGGCTTTGATCTGATGAAATTTCAGGAAAATCTAACGGAAAAAAGAATAGAAACCAGACAACGATGGAATCTGAATGAGGAAGAAGTCGCTATTGCAATCGTTGGGAGATTAGCTCCGATCAAAAATCATTCACTTTTTTTAGATGTGGTTGAAATGCTTGCTGAGAAAGGAATTAAGGCGCGCTATTTCATTGTGGGTGACGGACAAGAAAAAACATCCATCGAACAACGGGCAAAAGAACTGGAGAAAAAATACGGTTTGAAGGTCGAACTGACTAGTTGGATAAAAGATATTGCAACTTTTAATGCCGGAATGGACATCATTTGTTTAAGCTCGGACAATGAAGGAACACCGGTGAGTTTAATTGAAGCGCAGGCAAGCGGAGTTCCCGTTATTTCAACAGATGTAGGTGGCGTAAAAGATATTTTGGATGAAGGAGAAACCGGTTTTGTTGTTCCCAAAAAAGATCCCCAATCATTCAGTGAAAAACTACAACTGTTGATCGAAAATAAAGAAATTCGCAGGAAAATGTCACAAAATGGCTGGAACTTCGTAAGAGATAAATTCCATTACACTACCTTGGTGAAAAACATGGAAAATTATTACGCTGAACTAATTGAAAAGACTAGAAAAAATGCAAAATAAAGGCTTACTATTTTCCTTACTTATTGGTTTGTTCCTGATACAATCTTGTGGGATCAATAGTAATCTCATGTTCCGAACTCCCAAAGGAGTTAAAGAAGTCAAGGATAGTATTCCTTTAAAACCTTCAGCGGAGTACAAAATCTCAAGAGACGACAAATTCACATTTATGCTCTACACCAATGAAGGAGAGCGAATTGTGAACGAAATGGCTGGAATGAATAAGGAATCCATTGCAAAAGCAGAAATCGAATATGTGGTAAGACCTGACGGAAAAGCAGATTTGCCTATTCTTGGATCTACGCTGGTTGCAGGATTTACTGTGAAACAATGTGAAGATACACTGGCTCATTTGTTCGAACAAAAGAACGGCTACAACAAACCCTTTGTTCAAGTAAAACTGACCAATCAACGCGTTATTGTATTTCCAGGAAACGGAAGTGCCGCAAAAGTAATCCCGCTGCAAAACAACAATACCACACTCATGGAAGCAATCGCACTTGCGGGCGGGATTGCCGAACGGGGAAAAGCAAGTAAGGTCAAGATCATGCGGGTAGTCAATAATATTCGAACCATGTATATAGTGGATTTATCGAAGATTGAAAACCTTCAATATGCAGACATGATCATTCAGGCCAACGATTATATTTACATTGAACCAAAAGAACAGGCTGGACAGGAAACTTTAAAAGTGGTTGCGCCGATCGTTTCCCTTGTTTCCAGCGCTCTGGTAATCATTACTGTATTCTCAACATTGAAATAACGTGAATAATCCAAACTCATCCATATTTATAAACAAAGATTACAATCCGATCATCGTGAGTGTAATTCTGCGCCGCTATTGGTGGTGGGTTTTGATGTTGATCTTGTTTTTTATGAGTATCGCATTTTTCTATCTGAGATACACGAAGCCGGTTTACGATTCAACCATGATCATTCAGCTGGTTGAAAAAGATCAGGGAAAGGAACTTCTTGAACTGGAAAATATCAATAAAAGCAATGACATTTCAACTGAAATAGAATTACTCCGATCACAACTTCTTTTTGAAATGGCCATTTCGAAAATGAATATGAATGTTTCCATCTTCGCAGAAGGGAAAATACTTACGGAGGAAAAATACCATCAAAGTACCTTCACAATAATTCCTTACGCTCTTCGGGACAGCAGTTTATGCGATGTTCCGATTTGGGTAGAAACGATGGATAATCATCAGGTAAAACTCACTTATACAGCAAATAATCAAACTTATTCAAAGGTTTCCAATGTAAATAAGACCATTCGTGCCAAGCATTTCAATATTGCATTCAAAGTAGAGAACTGGGATATTTTAAGACAAGATGATGAAGCAAATCGACTTTATTTCACTTTTAATAATCAAAAAACACTGGCTTCCCGTTTGATTGCGAATCTGGAAGTAAATCCTGTCGACGTCAATGCAAAAACGATTGAACTCAAATACAATGGCAATAATCCGGATTTGTGTAAAGACATTATTCAATCGGTAGCTACCACTTTTTTCAATTACGACGAGGAAATGAAGCGGAAGAGTGCAGACAATATTCTTTCCTTCATTCAATTGCAGTTGGATTCTATTTCAGGAGAATTGAAAGATTCGAAGGATAGTCTGACAGATTATCAGCGAAAATCGCATTTGACAGATCCGGAAAATACGGGAGGTTCATTAGCTAGTAGCATGGATAAATTCCAGGACATGCTTTTTGAACTGGAGAATGAAATGGCGACCTTGAAAATCGTCAATTCAAAATTAAAATCGGAACCCAACCGTCTGGATATTTACCGTCTGATCCCGGAAATGCTTGGGAAAAGCTTTGAATTATCATTAACCAAACAAATTACGGATCTAAATACCTTACTTGAACGAAAAGAAGAACTCCTGACAAATGTCACTGAAAACAATTCGGAATTGAAAAACCTGAATTCACGAATTCAGTCCAAAATTCAATCCATCAGAAGAAGTGTTGAAGTCATTCAGGAACGGATCCGGGCACAAATTAAAACTATCAACGGGAAAATCGGATCAATTGATGACGAATACCTGAAGCTTCCACAGAAGAAAATGGAGTACAACCGATTAAAGTCGCTACAGGATCTGAACGAAAAATACTACACGCTTCTAACCGAGAAGAAGGTCATGTATTCCATTTCAAATGCAGGATATACTTCCAGCAACCGGGTATTAAACGAGGCTTCTCTGAACACTGTTCCGGTTAGTCCGAATCGAAAACTGGTGTATGCAGGTTTCGTTTTTGTCGGTTTTATTTTTGGTTTTGCCTTATTATTCTTCAAGTACATCACGTTCAATGAGATCAACACGGTTGAAGATCTAAAACAGTTGTTGCCGGACAAAATAACGATCCTGGGTAATATTCCGCAATTGAAAGAAAGTTCTGAGTTCAGCCAACTGATGATCCACAACAATCCGAAATCCATTTTGGCGGAATCCATGCGCAACATTCGAACGAATCTCAGTTTCGTTAATTCCAACGCACGGGTTATTGCCATTTCTTCTTCGATTTCGGGGGAAGGAAAAACATTCGTCGCATTGAATTTAGCAGGAATCATTGCACTTTCAGGAAAGAAAACTATCGTAATTGATCTGGATTTAAGGAAACCAAAAGTACACTTGGGCTTGAATGTTCCAAATGATAAAGGAATCAGTAACCTGATCATCAAACAAGCAAACCTGGACGAGTGCATCCGACATTCAGAAATTGAAAATCTGGATTTCATTAGTGCAGGACCTATTCCTCCGAATCCTTCGGAATTGATTCTCAGCGATTCGTTTTTTGAAATACTGGAAGCCCTGAAATCAAAATACGATGTGGTGATTATTGATAATCCACCCGTTGGTTTGGTTACGGATGGAGTTCAAATTCTGGCAAAAGCAGACGTTCCGATCTACATATTCAAAGCACATTACTCCAAACGTATTTTTGCAGGAAGAGTACGCGAATTATTTGAAATGAATCAGATTACGCACTTGAATATTATTTTGAACGGTACGAAAGCCTTCAAGGGGAAATATGGTTATGGATATGGTTACGGCTATGGATACGGCTATTATGATGAAGAGGATAAAAAGAAGAAGAAGAAGTAGCGAAGCTCCTGAAGACGGAATGCAGCTTTCACAAAAAGCTAAGCATTACGGATAGCGAAGCTCCTGAAGACTGAAGCTATGTCTGAAAAGACAGGTAAGCTGAAGGAAATAGAAGAATTAAAACCGAAGAAATAAATGGAATTTAAACGTACAGCAATTGCTGATGTAATATTGATGCAGCCCACTGTTTTTGGAGATGACAGAGGCTACTTCTTTGAATCTTTTCACCAACAAAAATTCAATGATTTTATCGGTTCGGAAATTACTTTCGTTCAAGATAACGAATCCAAATCTGCTAAAGGCGTATTGCGTGGCCTTCATTTTCAGGCTCCGCCTCACGCTCAAGGGAAATTGGTTCGGGTTATTAAGGGAAGTGTATTGGATGTTGCTCTGGATATCCGCAAAAGCTCACCAACTTATGGTCAACACGTTTCTTTCATTTTAAGTGAAGAAAACAAAACACAAGCATACATTCCGGAAGGATTTGCGCATGGTTTTGTGACTTTAGAAGACAATACTATTTTTCAATATAAATGCACCAATTGGTACAATCCTTCCAGTGAAGGAAGCATCCTTTGGAATGATCCTGCGTTAAACATTCATTGGGAAGAAACTAATCCGATTTTATCTGCAAAAGATAAATCCGGAGTCCTTTTGGCAGATTTTATTACTCCATTTGAATAGGTTAAGATGACGTATGAAATAACTTTGGCCTGTATTGGGTTCCTGATCATGGGAATCATCATGAGCTACGTTTCTAATGGAATCCTTTTGCGCTTTTCTCAAAGTTTGGGAATTCGCAATAAGAACGACGTAACCGTGCGATGGGCAAACGAATCAAAACCTTCTTTAGGAGGAATAGGCTTTTTTGTAGCTTTCTTTTTCGGAACGGTCGCCTACTCCATCATTTTCAGCAATGAAAACATTTTTCAAAACCGACAATTTGTGGGATTGATGACAGCCGGAACCATTTCGTTCATCATGGGTTTGACAGACGATGCCTATAATACCAAGCCTTTCATGAAATTGTTTGTTCAGATTCTTTGCGGAGTCATTTTCGTCTACACCAATAATGTTATTGAAATCACCGAGATCACTTGGGTCAATTACCTGATTACTGTCACGTGGGTAGTAGCGATGATGAATTCCTTAAACATGTTGGATAATATGGATGGAATTACTGGCACCACCGCCTTGTTCCTGCTTATTTCCTGTTTGGCCAGTAATGTCATTTTGTTCGATTGGAACATGAATATCTGGACACTGACTATGTTGATTCAAATTGGTGCAATCATTGGGTTTTTAGGGTACAATATTTATCCGTCCAAATTATTTATGGGTGATGCCGGAAGTCAGTTCATCGGGTTATTTGTTGCATTTTTTTCAATCCATGAATTATGGAACATCGGAAACACTACTCATCTGAGTCCCTTAACAGGTGGGGCAATTACGTTGATTGCCTTTACACCCGCAATTTCAGATACCTTGACGGTTGTGATCAATCGCTTGCGAAAAGGAAAATCTCCAATGGTAGGCGGAAAAGATCATACAACGCATCATTTGGTTTATTCCGGGTTGAATGACAGACAAGTCTGGATCGTTTTTCTTGGAATTGGTTTGATGGCAACTTTGGTAACGATTCTCGCTGTAGTATTCGCAAAAATGGGAAATCCGTGGATGGCATTTTTCCTCACAAGCTACTTTTTTGCAGTATTTTTTGTTTTATACCGTAACACACTTATTCACAAGAAGTAGATTGCGTAATTTTGTAGTGCTTTAATTGCATTGCATGAACAAGATATTCCTTTTATTAGTTGTTGGATTTTTGGCTGCTTGCCAAAACGAAACAATACAGAAAAAAAAAGAAGCTAAGCGCCAAGAAGTGCTTGCAGCATCAGCTGTTGTTTTTCCGGATTTACCTCAAAGTATGGAATTTGCCGGTACTACAATCAATCTTCAGGATGAAGATCTGCGTGAACGTCTGGATCGGGAGGTTCTCATGACAGCGTATTATCAAAGCGCCTGGATTGGAGCAGTAAAAAGAGCGAATCGCTATTTCCCGGAAATTGAACGCATTCTGAAAGAAGAAGGAGTTCCGAATGACTTTAAGTATTTAGCAATCATTGAGAGTAATCTACAGCAAGCCATTTCACCTGTTGGCGCGCAGGGATTTTGGCAATTTATGCCCGCAACAGCCAAGTTGTATGATCTGGAAATGAATGCAGAGATTGATGAGCGCCTGAACATTGAAAAAAGTACACACGCTGCTTGCCGTTATTTGAAAGATGCACAAAGAACATTAAATGATTGGGTAATGACCACCGCGTCTTATAATCGCGGTGTTGGCGGTGTTCTGGAAGACATGGAATGGCAAAAAACGGAACATTATTTCGATACCTATCAAAACAGTGAAACCGGAAGATATGTTTTCCGATTGTTAGCAACGAAGCTTATTTATGAGAACCCGGAAGCTTATGGCTTTTACCCCGATAAAATGGAATTATACGAACCATTCCACATTCAAAGAGTAATTGTGGAAGAAACCATTCCAAATCTGGCACTTTGGGCAAATGATCAAGGCTTTAATATTAAAATTCTTCGTAAATTAAATCCCTGGTTGAAAACAACAAAGTTGACCATAAAAGGAGGACAAAAATTTACCTTGATCTTGCCTGCAGCATCTGAAAATCTGAAACCTTATGGTGAGTATAAGTAGCATTTCATATAAAAGGCTAGTGATTTGAAGTTTTCTCAACAAAAAACCCAGGCAGTTCAAATCAATTTATATTAAAATAAAGATTACACACATTCTGACATGAGTCTTGACGAACAAACAAAAAAAATTGAAGTTTACGGAGCCAGAGAACACAATTTAAAAGATGTCCATTTAGAGATCCCAAGAGATAAACTCGTTGTTTTTACAGGTTTAAGTGGAAGTGGAAAATCTTCACTTGCATTTGACACCATTTTCGCCGAAGGTCAGCGAAGATATATTGAAACATTTTCATCTTATGCCAGGCAATTTCTTGGCGGAATGGAACGCCCGGACGTGGACAAGATCAATGGTCTGAGTCCCGTAATCTCGATCGAACAAAAAACAGTTTCAAGAAGTCCTCGATCTACGGTTGGCACGATTACTGAAATCTACGATTTTATGCGTTTGCTCTATGCGCGGATCGGAACAGCATATTCTTACGAAACCGGAGAGCAAATGGTCAAATATTCAGACGATCAGATCACAGATTTGATTATTGAACAATTTGACGGAAAGAAAGTATTAATCCTTGCTCCCAAGATTAAAGGAAGAAAAGGTCATTACAGAGAATTGTTCGAACAAATCGGGAAAATGGGATATTCCAAGGTTCGAATTGACGGCGAAATTCAGGAAATCGAAAAGGGAATGCGACTGGATCGCTACAAAATCCACGATATTGAGATTGTGGTTGATCGAATCCAAATCAAAAACGACGATCGCAAGCGCTTGTACGATTCTATCACAACTGCCATGAAGCATGGAGGAAAGAGCATGATGATTCAGGATTTTGAAACCAACGTGGTGCGTCATTTTTCCCGCTTGTTGATGTGTCCTACAACCGGTATTTCCTATCCGGAACCGGAACCGAATTTATTCTCATTCAACTCACCATACGGAGCTTGTCCTACGTGTGTTGGATTAGGTGAAATTTCAGAGATTGACCGCGAAAAAGTAATTCCAAATCCGAAATTAAGCATTAAAAAAGGCGGATTGGCTCCAATTGGAGAATACAAACGCAACTGGTTTTTTGAACGAATCGAATCATTTCTTCAACAGGAAGGATTTACCATCAATACCCCAATCGAAGATCTTCCGGATGAGTTAGTTCATGTGATTCTAAATGGAAATGAGGGATTGGAACAAAGTGCCAAAGAAACGACCATTCAATTTGAAGGACTCGGAAACTTTATGGCACGACATGCAGAGGAAAGTACAGCGGGAATTCAGCGCTGGGCACAAAGTTTTATGAATAAAATTACTTGTCCTGAATGCCATGGTGCACGCTTGAAAAAAGAAGCACTTCATTTCAAAGTGAATGAAAAAACACTGGGAGAAGTTGCAACATTGGATATTCAGGAATTAGCAACTTGGTTAGAAGATATTGAAAGTTCATTGAATAATGAGCAACAGGTTATCGGAACAGAAATCTTAAAAGAAATTCGTGCACGTGTACGCTTCATTCTGGAAGTGGGACTGGAATATTTAACCTTACACCGTTCTGCACGAAGTTTATCCGGCGGAGAAGCACAACGGATTCGTTTGGCTACTCAAATCGGATCTGAACTAATGAATGTATTATACATTTTGGACGAACCAAGTATCGGGTTACACCAAAGAGACAATACACGTCTGATCAATTCCCTGAAACGACTGCGCGACGGAGGAAACTCAGTAATTGTAGTGGAACACGACCGCGAAATGATGGAAGCTGCAGATTTTGTAGTGGATATTGGGCCTGGCGCAGGTGTTCATGGTGGAGAGATTGTCAACGCAGCTCCTTTTGACCAACTCATTTCAACGGATTCAATTACCACAAAATACTTACGCGGTGAATTGGAAATTGAAATCCCGAAAAAACGCAGAAAAGGGAATGGCAAAAAACTGGTTTTGAAAGGTGCATCCGGAAATAACTTACAGAATGTCGATTTGACGATTCCACTTGGAACATTGACTTGTGTAACCGGCGTTTCCGGAAGTGGAAAATCAACCCTGATAAACCACACGCTCTACCCTATTCTGAACGCACATATTTACAACGGTGTAAAGAAACCAATGCCTTACAAGAAAATTGAAGGATTGGAACATTTAGATAAAGTAATCGAGATCGACCAAAGTCCGATTGGAAGAACTCCGCGAAGTAATCCTGCAACCTATACGAATGTGTTCACAGAGATCCGTTCCTTGTTTGCAGCACTTCCGGAGGCACAAATCCGAGGTTACAAAGCTGGAAGATTCTCATTCAATGTAGCTGGTGGGCGCTGTGATACTTGCGGCGGCGGCGGGTTAAAAGTCATTGAAATGAACTTCTTACCGGATGTCTATGTGGAATGTGAAACCTGTAATGGAAAACGTTACAACCGCGAAACACTGGAAGTTCGCTTCAAAGGAAAATCCATCAATGACGTATTGGAAATGACCATCGAAGACGCGGTGGTTTTCTTTGAAAGTATTCCAAAAATTCACCGGGTTTTAGAGACCTTGAATTCGGTCGGATTGGGTTATATCAAATTGGGGCAGCCTTCCACAACAGTAAGTGGTGGTGAAGCTCAACGAATCAAACTGGCCGGAGAATTAACCAAACGCGGAACCGGAAACACGATTTATATTCTTGATGAACCAAGTACCGGCTTGCATTTTGAGGATATCCGCATGTTGATTGAAGTCCTTCAACGATTGGTGGATGACGGAAATACCGTTTTGGTGATCGAACACAATCTGGATATTGTAAAAGTGGCAGATCACATCATTGATGTTGGGCCGGAAGGTGGACGAGGCGGTGGAAACATCATCTGTACAGGAACTCCGGAAGAAATCATCAAAAAATATACAGATGTCTCTCATACGGCCAATTACCTGAAAATGGAAATCGATCACATGGATAAATTGAGAAAAGAATTAAAGAAGAAATAAAAACGAAGAACGACTTCCAGAGACCAAGAATCTTCCATTAGAAAGTAGTGTATAAAAAGAAACCCATCGAACATAGTTCGATGGGTTTTTCTACTACAACTTAACCTAACAACTCTTGCGTAAGAGCGTCTTTGATTCATGCATGTTTCATTTTGCGAACAGCATGTTTACTCGTATCTTTTTCATTGATTTGCGCTATTTAGCAAATCAAATCCCCCCATTCATCATCACCTTAAAAAGCTTACTCAACGAATGTAGTACATAAAAAACACCCTCACAAGGGTCTAAAAAATCAATTTTCAGGTTTGCTTCAATACTACAACGATTCAACAAATTGTTAACTACTTGATTGTTAAATCAAGTACAATTGATATATCAACAATGATTAAGCATTAATAAATTCACATATTTTGATGTTTATAGCTTTAAATTTCACATTTATTTTTATCAGTACAATTTTTTTGGATCCTCTTATTAACCGCAAAGTCCTCTGAGAATAAAGAGATAGATATTTCTTCTCTTTGCGTTCTTTGTTTCTTTTGCAGTTAATTGTAGAGTAAATTATTACACGAAATCGTGTTTGTTATATAAGCAAAAAGGCACCTGTTAGTTGACAAATGCCTTTTTTAATTTGGTGAAGAGGTATTAAATCTTCACTACCAGGAATTCTGTTCTACGGTTCACTGAATGCTGCGCTTCCGTATATTTCGGTTGTTTTTTTGGACCTTCACAGGTACAACCATTTAAGATTTTTGTTTCCCCGTATCCTTTTCCTGCAATACGGTACGGATCTTTAATTTTTGCTTTGATGTAATTTGCAGAAGCATCTGCTCTTTTTTGAGACAATTCCAAATTCTTAAGTGCAGTTCCTCTACAATCGGTATGTGAACCAAGCTCAACAACCATCGTTGGAAACTCGTTCATAATTGCCACGATTTTATCCAATTCCACAGCTGCATCCGGACGAATATCGTACTTCGCCAAATCAAAATAGATAGGTTTCAAATCGATTGCTTTCGCCAAATCCGTTCCTACTTCCATTTTTTCCAGCTTTAAGGAAAGGTCTTTCGAAACATCATAAACTCCGGGAGCTGTTAACTCTTTGTTGTAAGTCGTTCCTCTTGGTAAATAACCGGTTTTCTCCATGCGAATATTGTATGAAACACGATCGTTCAGCTTTTTGTCATAAATCGGTCGTTTGATTGCACCTTCCTTATTCGTATAGTAAACTTCCTCTTTCCCTGTCATATTATTGATCAACGTAACTTTCACGCTATCCAAAACAGTACTTGATTTCTTGTCAAGCACCTGCACCAAAAGCATAAAGCCGGGATCTTTTTCCAAAACCAGTTCCGCATTGAGCGATTCCGGCGAGTCATCGGTTAGAACCGCGCTTCCCTGTGATTCAAAATAGTCTTTTTTCGTTCCGTCAAATTTGAAAACTCCGGTTTCTGAACTTTCGTAAATCGCTTCTGCATTCGCATCGGTAGTGAGTGTGGCAAGTTCTTTTCCGGAACTATCCTTGACTTTGACCAATACACCCGAAAGCTTGTTTCCTTTCTCATCTTTGGCTAAAATATGGATGTTGCGTGCGAAAGCAAATGGTTTTTCCATCGAAAAGGTATACAGATCATCGTTTCCTTTTCCTCCCGCTCTGTTTGATGAGAGCATTCCTGTTAGCCCATCTTTATTCATCCAAACCGAAAAATCATCCCCGGAAGAATTAAAAGGTGCACCCACATTTCGGAGTTGTTTAAAATCATCATCCTTATACTGTCCTATGAATACATCCAGTCCCCCGTAACCGGGATAACCTTCAGAGCAGAAAAAGAAAACTCCGGATTCATGGAAGAAGGGAAACATCTCGTTGCTGCTCGTATTGATGGAAGCCATATTTTCCGGAATCGACCAGTTTCCATCCTGCCAACGAGAGCGGTAAATGTCCACACCACCTTTCCCTCCGGGCATATCGGAAGCAAAAAACAGCATTTTTCCATCAGGAGACAACGTTGCATGTCCCACACTGTAATCGTTGCTGTTAAATACAACCGGTTCGGGCTCAGACCAAGTCTCTCCAACCAGATTGGAAACGTACAAAGAGAAATGACGTGTTCCGTCAATAGCTTTCTCCCCATAATTATTGCGCGTGATAAATGCTTGTTTTCCATCCGGGGAAAATGCTACCGGACCTTCATGGTATTTCTTGTTGACCTTTTTGCTTGGGATCGGCTGTATATTCGTCACGCTGTTATCTGACGGGTTGATATCTGCAACATAGAGATCCAGAAACGACAGGCGATTGCCCAGCCATTTGCGGTTCACAACATCGTTACTTTTTCTGGAAGAAGTAAAAATCAGTTTCCCATTATAGATTACCGGCCCAAAATCCTCTTGTTCGGTGTTAAACGGAGCATTTTGGACCTTCATGGTAACCGACTGAGCTGTATACTTTTCCAATGATTCATTCAGCAATTCGAAACGACCCATTTCACTGTCTTTCGGATTCAATTGCGAATAAATCTTCAATTGCGTTTCTGCTTCCGCATATTTTTGATTCTTCATCAACATGCGTGCATATTCCAGATGATCATTCGGAATGCGGTCTGCCCGCTTGCAAACAGTAGCATAACAAGCTTCTGCATTCGGGTAATTCCCAATCATATCATAACCTTCCGCCAATTTCCGAAGTACTCCGGCATCCTTATCCTTCACTTTTTCAAGCGTATTAACCGATGCGAAATAATTGTACTCATTCAATTGATTCGTTCCGATAATTTCATTTTTTTCCTGTGCTGACACCCCACCAATAAGGATGCATGAAACAGCAAATAATAGTATTCTTTTCATATTAGAAGTATCTAGGTGACTTAATTTTTCCATCATTATTAAAGAGTAGATCATAACGTAACATGATCTCATGGCTTCCTCCGTTAAACTTCCCAGTTCGAACTCCTGTCGACCAATCAAAAGAATATCCGAAAAGAAGTTGTTTGGAAATATGAACGCCAACCAATGCACCTACACCATCTCCGGTTCGGTACATGATTCCAAGATCAATTAATTCCCTTAACATAAATGTTCCTGTTACATCTATCTGGAAAGGCGCATTTTGAACCAATTTCCCTAATAAAGTAGGTTTGAACTTCACGGAAGGTGAAATGTTAAATACCGCACCCGCAATGAAGTAGTAATGTCTTCTTTCTTTGGAGACATCCATTGAATTACTACTTCCTGTTGCAAATAAATTATTTTCCAGAATGGATGGAACGGACGCTCCTACATAAAAATTAGGAAGTTGGAAGTAGATCCCTGCTCCCAAACTAGGGAGCATTTTTCCTCTTCTATTTTCCATAAACGCGGCATCCGAGGGGTCTGTTAAAGTAATGGATTTGACTTCCGCAGAAAAGCTGTTAAATCCACCCTTGATCCCGAAACACAAACGAGCCTTCGAAGACAATTTCAAACGATATGCAAAGTCCACATCTACCGAAGTGTTGTTGGTAGGGCCAATTTTATCATTCGTAAAACTCAATCCAAGCCCAATATTCTTTTTTGCAATTGGTGTATGAACTGTAAACGTTTGTGTAGTTGGTGCACCTTTAAATCCAACCCATTGGAATCTTCCCAATGCTGTAAATGTAAGTGCATCTCTACTTCCGGCATATGCAGGATTTATCACTAATGTATTGTACATATAGTGCGTATATGCTGCTTCCTGTTGTGCATATAATTGATTTAATCCTAAAACAATTACTGCTATGAGTATGAATCTATTTTTCATTTCTTCTCTTTTTTAAGCTGCGCTTTTTTCTACCTTGTTATGTAGATGTAACCTTTAACTACTTTATCATTGCCCAGATCAAGGATGTAGAAGTAAGTACCTTCCGGCAATACGTCTTTTCCAACGGCCATTTTACCTTGCATTGTTCCGTCCCAATCATTGTTGTAAGGGCTTGCTTTGAAAACCTCCATTCCCCAGCGATTGAACACTTTGAACACGTGATCAGGATAATCCGCCAGATGTGGAATGATCAGCGTTTCATTGGAGTTATCACCGTTCGGAGAGAATCCTTCAGGAACATCAATACTTTCAGATCCACTAGTACCAGAGTCACACGCCACTGAATTTGGCAGTGGGTCACATGGATCAAGTGGATCGGAAGTTCCTGTTGGAACATATGGTGTAGAAGGATTATCCGTTCCATAAACTTCTTCTCCGTCTAAGACTCCATCACCATCCGTATCCGGATCATTCGGGTTTGTACCGTTCGTTGCTTCATCGTCATCTGAAACTCCATCACCATCACCGTCGCAAGCAACACTTGTTGGAAGCGGATCACATGGATCAAGTGGATCGGAAGTTCCCGTTGGAACGTATGGCGTTGAAGGATCGTCCACTCCTTGAACTTCTTCTCCGTCTAAAACTCCATCGCCATCCGTATCCGGATTATTTGGGTTTGTTCCGGCAGTTCCTTCTTCTCCATTTGTTAATCCGTCTCCATCCACATCACAAGCAACGCTCATCGTATTCGGATCACACGGATCCAATGGATCAGTTCCGGAAGTTACTTCGTATCCATCATTGAATCCATCTCCATCCGTATCCGGATTAGTAGGATCTGTGCCGTTTGTAGCTTCATCTCCATTATTCAATCCATCTCCATCTGTATCACAAGCCGGACTTGTATTGATCGGATCACACGGATCTAAAGGGTCTGAAGTTCCTGTTACAACGTAGGTCGTAGAAGGATCATCCACTCCATCCACTTCTTCTCCGTCTAAGACTCCATCACCATCCGTATCCGGATTAGTAGGATTTGTTCCTGCAGTTCCTTCTTCCGCATTTGTTAATCCATCTCCATCCTGATCACAAACAGGATTTGAAGGATTCGGGTCACATGGATTTAATGGATCAGAACCAAAATTCACCTCATTACCATCATTGTAACCATCCCCATCTGTATCCGGGTTGTTTGGATCTGTACCGGTATTTGTTACCTCCTCAAAATCCGTCAATCCGTCACCATCCGTATCAATATTACAATCAATCATAGTTAATGAAACCGGAGAAGACGGCTGAGAACTACAGACTCCATTTGTTACTGTGACTGTAAAACTTCCTGTTGCATCTACCCAAATAGATTGGGTTGTTTCTCCACTAGACCATAAATAACTTGAAGCTGAGGATGAAACTAGTTGTACCGAATCACCAGCACAGAAATTGCTTGGGCCAACAACTGTTATTGAAGGTGTTGCAGGAGCCGGATTTACTATGACAGCTGTTGATGCACTTGAAGCTGAACAACCACTTGTCGTAATCGTCACGGTATAAGAACCTGAATTATGGACTACAATTGCCGGAGTTGTTTCTCCATTAGACCACATATAAGAACCTCCAATTGACGAAGTCAATGTTACGGAATCACCCAAACAGAAAGTTGTTGGTCCGCTTGGTGTAATGGTTGGCGAAGATGGAATTGTACTCACTGTAACAACAGTTGCCGGACTTGTAGCGCTACACCCACTGGTTGTAACTGTTACAGTATAAGAACCGGAAGTAGATGCCGTAATGGATTGTGTTGTTAATCCGTTAGACCATAAATAACTAGTTCCAGGAGATGCCGTTAAAGTGACTGATCCTCCTGCACAGAATGAGGTTGGTCCTCCGGGCGTAATAGTCGCTGTTGGTACAGGATTCACCGTTATCATCGTTGGTGTACTTGTAGCAGTACAACTTCCTGATCCAACACTTACCGTATACGAACCACTTGTAGAAACCGTGATCGCATTCGTTGTTTCCATCGTTGACCAGGTATTTCCTGTTGGTGCAGATGAAGTTAGTGTTACTGAACCTCCTGCACAGAAAGTGGTTGGGCCTCCCGGCGTAATTGTTGGAGTTGCCGGTGGTGCAGTTACTGTTACAATTGTTCCAGCACTTGTTGAACTACACGTTCCATTAGATACGGATACGGTATATGTTCCGGAAGTAGAAACCGTAATTGCCTGCGTTGTTTCCGCAGTTGACCAGGTATTTCCTGCTGCTGCTGAAGAAGTTAAGGTAACTGATCCTCCAGTACAAAATGTGGTTGGTCCTCCGGGTGTAATGATAGGAACACTTGGTGAAGGGTTTATCGTTACTGATGTTGCTGAAGATGTTGCCACACAGCCTGATCCATTTCCGACCGTTACGGTATAAGAACCGGCAGAAGAAACACTAATTGATTGGGTTGTTTCTCCTGTCGACCACAAATAAGTAGTAGCCGCTGAAGAAGTTAAGGTAACTGAACCTCCTGAACAGAATGTGGTTGGACCACCCGGTGTAATCATGGGAGTTGCCGGAGCAGCAGGGCCGCTTAGTGTTTGTGCTAAAGCATTTGATGAACATCCTGAAGCCAGTGCCAAAGTAATCGTATAAGATCCGGAACCCAAATTTGGAACCGTTGCCGGAAGTGTTACTCCCATTTGACTTCCTGAAGAAGTGCCTGTCCACATCAAATTCCCTGTTGCAGCTCCTGTAACCTGAATACTTCCATCTGTTGATGAACAAGTAGTCGGATTCGTAACAGTTCCTAAAGCAATGGTTGTACTTGGATTAATCACAACCAAAGTTGAATTTGCAGACGAGCTACATCCATTTACAATCGTTGTCACCGAATAAGAACCGGCATCGGCAGCTTGTGCATTGGGTATAATCGGGTTCTGATCTGTACTTGAGAATCCATTTGGACCTGTCCAGGAATAAGTTGCTCCTGAAACAGTAGTTGCGGTTAAGTTGATACTTGTATTCTGACAAACCGGTGAGTTACTGGATGCCGTAGCAGCAGTTGGTGTTGGATTCACTATCACATTCGTTGTACTTGCCGTAATAGAAGTACAGCCACCAACTGTGACTTGTAACGAATAGGTTCCTGCATTACTTAAAGCAGCAGACGCAATCGTTGGATTTTGTGCTGAGGATCCAAAACTTCCCGGTCCGGACCATTGATAGGTTCCGGTAACCAGTGGTGCAGTTAAGTTAATCGGAGAACCCTGACACACCGGTGAATTACTTGAAATTGCAGGAGCAATCGGGGCAGGGTTAACAACCACTGAAGTACTTCCAGCCGAAGAACTACAACCTGAAACTGAAATTGTAATACTGTACATTCCCGCATCGGCACTTGTAATATTCGGAATGGAAGGATTTTGTAGTGAACTTGTAAAACCATTCGGTCCTGTCCAGGAATAACTTGCTGTTGGAACGGCTGGTGTTGTCAAATTCAAAGTAGCTCCTTCACACAATGGGCCGTTACTCATTGCACTTGGAGTTGAAACAGCAGTGCTTTGATTGATTGATATCTGATCCGAAGAAGAGTGACAACCATCTGTGTAGATCAACCAGTTATAGGTATTGGTACCGGTATTCAAACCGGATACCGTTGCATTCGCAAGATTGATATTGGAAAATGAACCTGCTCCTGATACAACCGACCAATAGCCTTGACCTGAAACAGGCACATTTGCTGTCATTGTATAGGTTGCTCCACAACCACTTTGGTCATTTCCAGCCGCAGCAGTTGTTGGAACCGTATTTTCTCTCCAATCCGGAAGTCCATCACCATCCGTGTCTTGTCTCGGAGCAGTTGTTCCACCATTATTCGGATCGTAAGCATTGTCTAACCCATCATTGTCGGTATCAATATTCAATAAATTGAAGTCGGCCACACAATTGTGATTCGCGTCATTACCTTCTAACTGATCAGAGAATCCGTCATTGTCTGAATCCAAATCGATGTAATCGGGATTATCCGTGCCATCGGTATTAACCGGAACTATTAGCGTTCCTCCTGTACTAACATCGTACGCATTATCTAATCCATCACCATCTGAATCCACTCCTGTTGGAGGAATAAATCCGGCAGACGTTTGATATTCATGTAAATCCAAAATTCCATCATTGTCTGAATCCTGATCTTTCCAATCCGGTTTTCCATCGTTGTCAAAATCCTGAGAAGAGGCAATCGGAGAACAGAACTTAATTTCACCGATCCCATATCCCTGATTTCCCAGAGCGGCATCCATGTTATCATAAACAAATCGAACCGAATCCACCAAAACCGGAAGGTTTACAGTAATCGTCCCATTCAACTCGGTATTATCCATTGCAACTAACCCGAGGAATCTGTTGCTTCCACTATACATGTTGAAATTTCCGTATCCTATGGTATAATCTGCTGCGGTGAGCTGATACAATTGTCCGAATGAATAGGCATTTACCGTAATTCTATCCTGAAATTGTCCGACCGCAATATCAATATCCTGTAATTTGAAGGATAGATTACTAACCGGCTGGCTAAACCTCATAACCTGAATCGATTGATCAATCGCTGCTGCTACGTCTTGTTCTGTGTAAATCTCCAAACCGGAAACCGCTGAGAAATTCTCAGAAATATTGAAATTAACTACTCCGGCACCTGATGTATTTCTTGTAATGGTATTTGCCCAAACACCTGAAATAGTTGGGAAATACAAGGTAGGATCTGACTGAGCTGTTAGAGGCAAAGTGGACGTTGCAGTACAAGGCAGTAATTCTGCGTTGTTCGCTACACCATCACCATCCCAGTCGATATCTGCAACATCCGGAATTCCGTCATTGTCCGAATCACTTGTTGGAACATAGTAATAAACACGAATTCGAACGGCATCAATGTAAGAAATAACCGTTGGAAGAAGCAGACCGGCAGCTCGGGATTCAATGGAAATTGCTACACCAAAACCATTGCTGCTGACCTCCATTCCGTTTAGGGTTGTTCCCCACAAATCAGCATTGGTACCATAGGTAAAGGCCGTTTCAGTGGTTGGCCAGTTAACTCCGGTATTCGCATGATTTGTACCTGTAATCTGATTGTTCTTTAGCAATCGAATATCCAAATCCCGCGTCCAGTTCGAACCACTATTATCAGAACTTGCTTTTCTGACTTCTACCTGTACACCACAAATTTGGGCATTTACCGGAATGTTTAGATTCAAATTTCTTAAAACAAGGAAGTTGGAACTCCTGACAGTTCCACCGATTAACAATGCGGCATTTGACATGGTAGCATAACTGTTATTATCAGTTAATGCATTGCCGGGGTTGTTCCAGGGATCTGTTCCTCCTGCGGCATTGTTTAAGCTTACTTGAGCATTGATGTATCCTGTGTTTGATCCGGGACATTGTGCCGTGGAGGTCGCAATGAAAAAGGAGCAGAAAAGTAAGGACATAATAATCCTAGCTCGATTCGAGTAAATAATGGTCATATTTTTAGTTTTAATGCCTTACTTACTCGTACCCCAACAAGATGTAAACGTTGAAAGTTTAGCTAGTATAAAATAGTCGTAATAAGGTTCATCAACGTTATAAAAAAATTTAACAACTTCCAAATTTTTAACGTTTAAATTTAATGAATCGTCGATAAAAGCAATAAATTCATCGAAAAACGTGCTAATTCAAACACTTGTAAATCAATATTTTAACTATCCTACTAGTTCTATTTTATCAATTCCATTTTTTGTCATTTTTATAACAAAATGGCCTTATAAACGAACCTACGTTCATAATTAATAAACACATCCTGCTTTATCCTTGGTCAAGAGCTCTAATTTTACTGAAATGGCATTTTCGCCACTTAAAGCAATCAGATGAACGCAATACGTAAGGACTGGAACGAAATAAAAACAAACGATAGCTGGGCAATTTTCAAAATCATGTCTGAATTTGTTGAAGGTTATGAACGAATGGCGCGAATCGGTCCATGTATCTCGATTTTCGGATCAGCAAGAACCAAAGAAGAGAACAAATACTACCAATTAAGTGTAGAAATCGGTGAAAAATTAGCAAAATCCGGTTATGGGGTAATCACAGGTGGGGGTCCCGGAATTATGGAGGCTGGAAACAAGGGTGCGCATCAAGGTGGTGGGAAATCCGTTGGATTAAACATCGATCTGCCTTTCGAACAATTTCACAATAAATATGTTGATAGAGGAAGTTTGATGAATTTTGACTATTTCTTCGTCCGTAAAGTCATTTTTGTGAAATATTCTCAGGGATTTGTGGTTCTACCTGGTGGATTTGGAACAATGGATGAATTATTTGAAGCGATTACCTTAATTCAGACAAAAAAAATCACTAAAAGACCAGTCGTTTTGGTTGGAAGTGACTACTGGACAGGACTAGTTGAATGGGTTCAAAAAGTAATGCTGGAAAAAGAACACAATATTGCTGCTGAAGATATGCGTTTCCTTACAATCGTTGATACTGCTGACGAAGCTGTAAAATACATTGAAGATTTCTACAAAACGCACGATTTAAGTCCAAACTTTTAAGATCCATTTTAGTAAACCACATAGGAACAATTCCTAAAATCTTTAAAATCCTTTAGAACCCCTGTAACCCAACCACAATAAAGGATACAGGGGCTTCGTTGTATGGGAAGGAACATAGAGGAAACTAGAGGAATTGGGGGTCAGAAGCTCAATATTCACACCCTTTTTAGTACCCAAACTGCGGGTTATTCCTTATATGTTTGATCAACCATTAAACGGAACACCATGAAATTAAAGATCAATTTCGCACTTAAAACTGGGGTTGAAGGAGAAATCCCAGTATTAGCAGTTATGAACTTTGGGTACAAAGAGTTCGACGCATTGAAGCAAAGTTATGTGTATAAACCACTCAAATATTACACAGGAATTAAAGTTAACAAATCTGATTGGGATGAGTTAGAAAAGCTACCCAAGAATAAAACCAAACGTGCTGTATTGTTGCAACTCGAAAAGCAAGCTACGGATATTTTCAATTATCTAAGCGCAAACGAAACAGTAACACCAAATCGTTTGAAACAAGAATTAGATTTTAAAATCAAGAAAAGAGAACAGCAAGCAATTGTAACCCGTGTTCGATTGGTAGATTTCATTGAAAATGAAATCCTAAAGGAAAATGGAATCAAAACGGGAACGAAAAACTGTTATCAAGTTTTAGCGAATCGATTGGGCGAATTTGAAACCAAAATCGGAAAGCAATTGTATAGTAGCGACCTAAACGAAGAACTGTACATTGGTTTTATGAATACTATTCGGGAGCGTTGTACTCGTATCAATTCTGTTACGCATTACTATAAAGCGTTTAAAGCTGTATTGAACAGAATTGCTCGGAAGTATAAAGTGAATGTGTTTAACCCGACGAAAGAGCTTAGAACTACGGATAAATTACGTTCTGTTACGGAAGAGAAAATTTATCTCGAATTTTCACAGATTGAAAAGATTATCGGTTATCAACCCCCAACGAAAGAACTAGCAAACGCAAAACTCATTTTACTCACATTGCTTTTTACAGGGTGCAGATATTCAGATGTACATAAGATTAAACCCGAATACACATATTCAAAGAATAACGTAACATTTAACTATGCACGCTATTTGACCACCAAAACCGATACGGAGATAGTTGTACCGATTCTAAAACCGTTACAGGAAGCATTTGACGCTAATGGAGGGATCGCAGAACCAATGGCAATGCAAAAATTTAACTCACTAGCTCGGACAATTGCTGAAAAGGTTGATTTAAATGATGAAATTACCCTCTCCTATACTAACTCTTTCGGAAAGAAAGAACTTACCACTAGTAAGCTGTTTCAACTGATTAGTTCGCATATTGGACGGAGATCGTTTGTGACCAATTTAATGAGTTACATTCCGATTACAGTATTGAGTAAAATAACCGGACATACCAATTCTGCGATTGAATCGGATTTTAAAGGATTGGGTAGTAGTGAGATTTTCAAATACAATAAAATTTCATTGGTCGATAACGCTGCACTTCTCGTTAAAATACTTCGAATTTACACCGAAGATAAACTGGACGATTTCCCAATAAATTTGGTTTAATTCAACGATTGAACTTGAAACGGGTTGTACTTGATGTGCAATCCGTTTTTTTTCAAATACTCTAAGTAGAGATGTTCAAAATCCAAAAACTGGTTAATCTTTAGTGTGAATGAATCACGAAAGGTGAATCCATCTGAAAATGGAATGTATTCCGATAGCGATTTGATTGAAAAATTGAATCTGGTTTTGTTCTGAACGAGAGAATTAACATACTCTTTAAGATCGTTTTCTACTTCTAAGAATAGACGTTCCGATTGAGAATCTAAGCGAGATTTTGCAAACTTATTTAGAACATCCTTCTCGATGCTTTTATAGTTTGTTCGGACAATAAAGGATTTTTCAAGATCAATATTATCATTGCGATAAATGGTGGATACCCCTGCATATCCGTAAATTCTTTTTACAATGTACATAGTAGTTCTTCCAACCTTCATGTAGCAAGTGTTTTTAAAAAATAGTACATAAAAAGTCAGAAATTTCGAATCTGCTTGATTGGTGTAAACTAAATCATACAACTGTTGTAAATATGCTCTATGCTCTGGATATTCCAACTCGAATGACGGGGTTTTCAAAAGCCATTTGCAATACGAATCATCAAGAATAAAATCCTCAAATTCTTCATCTTCATATTTGCCGAAAGGCATTACTGAAATTAAAACTTTTAACCGTTCTTCATTTGCAGAAGATTCCAGCTTCTCTTGCAGAACCGAACAAAATTCCACAAATTTTCTTTTGATATTATCTTGCCTTAATACCCATGCACAGTATGGTCTATCAAAGATTAATACATAGTCGACTTCATTTTCTTGATATTTTCCAAAAGGGAATTTCATAACCTAAATTTATGAAGTTCGAATTAAAGTGACCCCAATTTTGAGGTCACTTTTTTGGTGGTTACAAGGTGGATGATTGTTGCTTTTGCTGGATGTAATCCATGATTGCACTACGAGAAAAACGAACGGTTCGTTCATTGATCCGAATGACAACAAGAACGCCATCACGTACGAGTTTGATTAACGAGTTTTTTCCAATTTTCAAGATGCGTTTAACTTGCTCGTTATTGAGCAACTCATCATCGCTTTTAGGTGTGCTCGGTTCAACAATTGTTGTACTACGATTTCTGTTTCTTTCTAATTCAGAAATGCGCTTTTGTTGTTCTCCGACGGTTTGTTTCAACCGTTCAATTTCCTCGCTCATTCTTTCGATAGCGAGTCTAACCACTGTTTCCATGATTTAAGGTGTTAAGATGGTTGTTTCGTATGTTTTAAATCAACGAGATTCAAAGGGTGTGAAATGCCTATTTTCAAGCTCCGTGATATTCGTTTTTTGACTTCAATTTTACAAATAATTTTTAGCTCTTGTGTACACATTCAAATAGTATTTGCAAATATTTCGGGGTGGTTCGCTCTCCATATTGGGCAAAGCCTTATACAAGAATACAACAGAAATTAAAAACTAAAAAATATTGGGGTACTCCAAAAAATTAACGTTTTCTAACTTTTAACATTTGAATCCTTAAAAGGTCACGAAAGGAACCCGTTTCATCTTGGATGAAACGGGTTTTTCATTTTTGATTGTGTCAAAAGCTGTGCTTTTGTAAGCAACTGAAATGAAAACCCTGGCCATTCCGCCACGGCGGAATGGTGGGTTCCATGCTCATTATGAACAATACGAGAGGATCTTTAATCCTGACGAGGTCACTCTGATAAAATGCTCACCATTTGGATTGACATTATGCTTCAATATCCCAAACTTATTGAACAACCTATTGTGGTCAAAGGCAACAAAGCCATAATTGTCCGACCTGTGGAACGAGTCGTAAACTTATTGTAAGAAAATTCCCGACAATTCTTTCTAAACAGGCACATGGCAAGTCCACACAACCCACCGCACAATCTAAGCCTTGCCAAGAGCCTGTTTCCCCGCCCCATCTGACAGACAGAAGAAGGGCAGCACCTAACAGCGGTTTGGAAAAAGTGGCGGTTTAGGCATCGTGTGACAGTTTTTCGTAAGTTTGAAGTGTGTGCTTCGTATGAAAGTTTAATTGTAAAATCGCCACCTTCGCCAAGCCGCAAACCGTTATAAGCAAGCCTAAAAGACAACAGTGCAACCATCGGGTGAACACCAAAACGACCAGACTTTTGACTTCTAACCTTACTTTCGGGCGACAAAAACTCGGTAGACAATTTTACTGTAACTCGACAACGACTTGACCAATTTATCGACATTCAAACCAACGCAAAGGGCTTAAAAATTTTCCCAACGCACATTTTAAAAAATAATTTTAGCCTCCCCACATTGGCACATTTGAGGTTTACCCCTTTCACTCAAGCCGACACACGTACAAACCCCAAAAGAGCCAATCACCCACCGCACCAAATTATTTCGTCATATTTTAAAGTATTCTCAAAAAAACTTGCAAGTGTGAATATAAATCAATTACTTTTACAGAGTGAATACTCACTAACATGCATTTGAAATGATAGCAACCATATCTGACAGACAATTTGAAATTATAGAAGCGGCAGGAAAAATACTTACTACTTCTGGAATTAGCGGTTTAACCATTAAGAACCTTGCTAAGGAAATGAAATTTTCTGAAAGTGCCATTTACAGGCACTTTACAAGTAAGGAAGAAATAATTATTGCCTTACTCGAATATCTTGTTAAGAATATGGACGAACGCTATTCTAATGCAATTTCTATTGAGCAATCACCTGAAGAAAAATTTAAAACACTGTTTCAAAATCAATTTTCATTCTTTAAAAAGAACCCTCACTTTGTAGTGGCGGTATTTTCTGATGGACTAATGGAAGAAAGCCAACGCATTAATGAAACCATACTGAAAATTATGGCGGTAAAAATGAAACACTTGATGCCCATAATTTTGGAAGGTCAACAAAAGAAAATATTTACCAATTCAATAACTTCCGAAGAGTTGATCCATATTGTAATGGGAACTTTCAGGTTGCAGATGTTTAAATGGAGAGTTGCAAATTTTCAATTTGATATTAGTAGAAATGGAGATAATATGATACAGGCAGTTTTAACGCTTATAAAAACTAAAACGTTATGAAAAAATTACTTCCCTATTTATTAGCAATTTTTCTAACCGGGTTTGGCTTGCTTACTTTGTTTTTAAGCACATCTGTAATATTTGATTTGTTTGGTATTAGAGCCAAAGAGGGCAATTATGTTCTGTTTGTGGTTTGGTCAAACTTCATCAGTAGCATTCTTTACCTATTCGCTGCTTATGGGTTTATTAAAGACAAGAAATGGACTACTTCGCTTTTAGGAATTTCAACACTTATTCTAATAACAGCTTTTGTCGGTCTTAAAATTCACGCAAGTTCAGGTGGTATTTATGAAACCAAAACCATCGGTGCAATGATTTTTAGAATTTCCGTGACCCTTGTATTTGCAATCATTGCATATTTCACAATTACAAAAAAGAAATTATGAAGAAGATAACAATTTTAATTCCAGTAATCAGTTTGTTCCTTTTCAGTTGTGGCAATACTTCTAACGAAAAATCAAAAGAGCAAACCGAAACCGTTACTCACGAAGAACATCAGCACAACGCTGAAATACAAACCATCGAACTTAACAATGGAGAAAAATGGAAAGTTGATGCCAATATGATAACTCATATTCGCAATATGGAAAACGATGTTATTTCCTTTGCTAAGGTTGAGCAAAAAGATTACAAATCATTATCTGAAAAATTACAATCCAACATTGATTTACTTACTTCTAATTGCACAATGAAAGGCAAAGCACACGATGAACTGCATAAGTGGTTATTGCCCTACATTGATTTGGTAAAAGAACTTTCAGAAGCCAAAGACGAAACTGAAGCTTCAAAACAATTTGAAAATATCCAATCATCTTTCCAAACATTTAATCAATCTTTCCAATGAAAAAATTAAACGAATTACACAGTCTGGACAAAGAAGTCTCGGCAATTAGCCTATTTAAGGGTGAACTTGGAACTGCAACTGCTATTCAATTGCAACAAAAAGGCACACTTAAAGAACACATCTCCAAAACTCCTGCTTTATTGCTTTGCATAACTGGTTTTGTAACCTACAAAGATGAAACAGAAAAGGAAATTAACTTGGAATCAGGCGATTATGTGGATATTACTCCCAATGTAAAACATTGGCTTTATGCTTCGGTAGAATCTCAACTAGTCTTATTGAAATAAAAAAATTTAACCAATGAAGTTAGCGAATATTCACAAACAATGTTTTTTTCTATTATTTATAATAATAGGATTTCAACCTGCTCAGGCACAAACTTGGACTTTGCAACAATGCATCGACACGGCACAGATTCATAACAAAAACCTGCAAATGAGTAGAAACAATATGGCTATTGGTGAGCAAAGAGAAAAAGAAGCCAAAGCCAATTTAATTCCAAAAGTAACAGCCAATGCGGATTATAAATATTTCACAAACCTGCCCTATCAGCTATTGCCGCTTAATGCTTTAACCCCTATTGCTCCCGAAGGAGAGTTTAGAGCAGCACAGTTTGGTGTTCCGCACAACATCAATGCCAACTTGCAACTTTCAATCCCATTGTATAGTCCACAAGTTTATGGAGCTATTCAAACAACTAAAATTGCTTTGGAATTGACTGACTTGCAGTATCAAAAAACGGAGGAGCAAATCTATTTTGAAATTTCCAATCTGTATTATAATGCACAAATTCTGCATCATCAGTTGGCTTTTATTGACAGTAATCTGGTTAATGCAGAAAGTATTCTAAAAAATATGCAATTGCTCAATGAACAACTGCTTGCCAAAGGAACAGATGTAAGCAAGGTGAAATTGCAAGTATCACAATTAACCACCCAAAAAGAAACCATCAAAAGCAAGTACGAGCAAGTTTTAAATGCTCTGAAATTTGCTATGGGTATTTCTATTGAACAAAATCTGCAAATTGAACCAAACATTCAATATCAAAACACAAATGAATACACTCCTGCATCCACTTTAGATATTCGTATCATAAAAACTCAAAACCGCTTATTGTCGAGTGAACTCAACACACTCAATAAATCAAGGTATTTGCCTTCGCTAAATCTGATTGGAATGTATGGAACAACTGGCTTTGGTTATAACGGACAACCTAGTTCTTTCCTTGATTTTTATCCGATTGGTTTTGCAGGTGTTCAATTATCTTATCCGCTATTTAACGGAACTGTTACGATTCGAAAAATAAATCAGAAAACACTTGAACTCCGAAACAATGACCTTCAATTTGGAATGCTTACCGAACAAAACAATATGCAAGTTGAAAATGCCAAGCTACAAAGAGAAGTCGCTAAAAAAACAGTAGAAACCACAACCGAACAAATCCAATTGGCACAAACAATCTATGAGCAAACCGTTCTTCAACAAAAACAAGGAACGGCAAGTTTAACAGATATTTTACTTGCAGACAACGCTTTACGTGAAGCACAACAAATTTATCTGTCTGCTGTAATTGATTACCTAAAAGCAGATTTAGAACTTAAAAAACTAACTGGAAATATTTCAATCATCAAATAATTGTCACAATGAATACAAAATCATCAATTCTAAAAAAAGTGCTATACGTCATCATACCGTTGGCGATAATTGCCATTGTGGTAATTAAGTTGAAAACAAATAAGGAAATTACGCAGAGTAAAGTGTATCAATACGATAAAGAACAAGCTATAAATGTTCAAGTAGATACATTGCAACTTGAAAATGTGAATACAGAATTTTCTTATTCAGGCACATTTGAGCCCAACAAGGAAACCAAAATAAGTGCCGAATTACAAGGGAAAATCAACACCATTTTAGTTGATGCTGGAAGCGTTGTAAGTAAAGGTCAAACTTTAATTCAGCTGGACAATTCATTGCTGAAATTGCAACTGCAAACTATTGAAGTGCAAATAGAAGGATTGGAAGCAGATGTAAACCGCTATACCATTTTAGCTAAAGCAGATGCCATTCAAGGAGTTCAATTAGAAAAGGCGGAGTTAGGTTTGAAATCTGCAAAAGTTCAGAAAGCAACTTTGTTGGAGCAGATAAACAAAACCACAATCAAAGCACCTTTTAATGGAGTTGTTACAGCAAAATTAAGTGAAGAAGGAGCTTTTGCTGCACCGGGCGTTCCATTGCTCCAAATAACGGACATTACAACTTTAAAATTCACCGTAAATGTTCCCGAAAAAGATTTAAGCCAGTTCAAATTAAATCAAAGCTTTTCTCTTTCGGCAGATGCTTATTCTGAAATTTTATTGACTGGAAAAACTACTATGATTGGCAGTAAAGCTAATATGGGCAGTAGTTTTCCTGTTCAGTTTACGGTAAATAACACATCGGACTTGAAAATAAAATCAGGAATGTTTGGTAAAGTTTTACTTAAAAGTGAAACGTCTGGAAAGGGAATTATCATACCGTCATCTGCCATACAAGGAACTGACAACCAACCACAGGTTTATGTTGTGAAAAATGGCAAAGCAATTTTGCAAAACATCACTATTTCAAAAAAGACACAAAACAAAGCAGTTGTTTCAAATGGATTAAATGAAGGTGATGTAATTGTAACGAATGGCTTCATCAATCTTTTTGATGGGGCAAATGTAACTGTTAAATAAAATCAGCGAAAATGAATATTACAGAAATATCAATCAAACGTCCTTCGCTGATAATAGTGCTTTTCAGCGTATTTACATTATTAGGATTTATCGGGTATAAAAATTTGAGTTACGAGTTAATGCCCGACTTTAACCAGCCCGTAGTTGTAATTAAAACGGTTTACCCTGGTGCCGAACCAAACGAAGTAGAAACATCCGTTTCACGAAAAATCGAAGATGCTTTATCCAACTTGGAGGGTGTAGATTACTTGGTTACAAAGTCATTGCCCAATGCTTCTATCATCATTACCAATCTCAAATATGGAACAGATTTGGATAAGTCAATGCAAGACGCACAACGCTACATTGACAACATTCGCAAAGATTTACCACAGGATATTTTAAGTCCTGTAATGAGTAAAGTTTCGCCAAATGATTTGCCGATAATGTCAATCAGTGCAACAAGTGATATGTCCGCCACCAAGTTTTATCAGAAAATGAAAGATGATTATCTGCCACAAATACAACAAATAAAAGGCGTTGCAGAGATTACTGTTTTAGGTGGAGAGGAAAGAGAAATACAAGTAAAAATAAATCAGGACAAACTGAAATTGTATAAAATTTCAATGGTTCAGGTTGTTGAAGCAATTAATCGTTCTGGCTTAGACTTACCTGCTGGAAAGGTGCAAACTGAGAAGGAAAGTAATTCAGTTCGTTTAACGGGTAAATTCGCATCTATTGAGAATATTAAAAATGTTCAGGTGGCAATGCCAGTTTTAGGAAGTCCAGTTTATGTAAAAGACATAGCAGATGTTATTGACGGTATAAAAGAAACGACTTCAATCAGTCGCTACAATGGTAAAAACGGCATTGGTTTAATGTTGAAAAAACAAGGAGATGCAAACGCAGTAGATGTTTCAAAAGCAGTTCGGGAGAAATTTCAATCTATCGAACAACAAAATGCCAGTTCGGGTGTGAAATTTGTTATTGCAGACGATAGCACCGATAACACGATTGCAGCCGTTAACTCCGTTGTTTTCGATTTAATCTTAGCGGTGTTATTGGTGTCGTTGGTAATGCTTTTATTTCTGCGAAGTTTTAGAAATTCTTTAATCGTTTTGGTAGCTATTCCAACATCTTTAGTTACCGCATTCGCTGTGATGTGGCTTTTGGGTTACACCTTAAACTTAATGACCTTGCTTGCAATGTCTTTAATCATTGGTATTTTGGTAGATGATGCTACCGTAGTTTTAGAAAACATTCAAAAGCACTTAGATAAAGGAAAAGACAAACGATCTGCTGCAATGGATGGCAGAATGGAAATTGGCTTTGCTGCATTATCCATCACCTTGGTTGATGTTGTGGTTTTCTTGCCTATTCTTTTTCTACAAGTGTTTGTTGCTGATATGCTCAAGCAGTTTTCGGTTGTGGTAGTAACTTCCACCCTCACTAGTTTATTGGTTGGTTTTACTTTAACGCCTTGGATGGCTTCTCGTATCGGTAAAAAAGAAGACTTACAACCGACCAATTTTTTCAATCGCTTTTTACTATGGTTTGAAATTCAGTTAGAAATTTTCAATGAATGGTATGGTCGAAGATTAGAATGGGTATTGAGCCATAAATTAGCTTTTACAGGTGTCGTTATTGTGCTTTTTGCAATGACTTTAGGTATTATGAAACAAGGAATTATTGGTAAAGAATTAATATCAACAGGCGATCAAGGAAAATTTAGAATGGCAATAGAATTTGATAAGTCCACATCTCTACATCAAAACAATTTAATTGCTCAAAAGATTGAAACATGCATTATTCAACAACCCGAAGTAGCAACGGTGTTCAGCAACATTGGCGGACCAAGCACTGGGATTGGAAGTTTGGGTGTAGGTTCAGCAAATAAAACGGAATTCACTATTCAATTAAAATCAAAAAAAGAATTGGATAATTTACCTACCGAAACATTTATGAAAAATCTTCGGGAAGAACTAAAGTCAAAATTTCCGAGTATCAATTATTCAATGGCAGCATTGGGTTTAATTCCACGTTCTGCACCAATTGAAATTACGTTAAGCGGTAGCAATTTGGATTTGGTGATGAAAACGGGTGATGAATTGAAATCGGTAATTGAAAAAATTCCCGGAGCAGATAATGTTCGCTTGTCCGTTGAAGCAGGTAGTCCCGAATACAAAATAATTCCAGACAAAGATAAAATGCAACGATTAGGTTTAACAACCGCTTATGTTGGATTGAACCTAAGAACTGCATTTACAGGTAATGAAGATGCAACGCTTACTGAGAACGGAACAGAATATCCTGTAAGAATTTGGTTAGACGAATTTAACCGACAAAACTTTGAAGATGTTCAACAACTTTCAATCATTAACCCAATGGGAATACCAGTTGAAGTTTCACAATTTGCAAGCGTAGAGCAAGACAATTCTCCGTCACTATTAGAACGTAAAGACCGCCAACCAGCAGTTACACTCACATCAGATGCTTTAGGCAGACCATCAGGAACTGTAGCAGACGATGTAGTAGCTTATCTAAAAGAAAATCCATTGCCAAACGGAATACAAATGACTTGGGGAAGCGACATCAAAAGACAGAATGATAGTTTTGGAGCATTGGGTTCAGTATTGTTGATTTCGTTTTTACTGATATACCTGATTATGGTAGCACTTTACGACAGTTTTATTTATCCATTTGTAGTATTGTTTTCTATTCCAGTAGCAGCAATTGGGGCATTTTTCGCATTGAATTTGTCGTTAAGCAATTTGAGTTTGTTCGCCTTACTCGGTTTAATTATGCTAATGGGCTTAGTGGTAAAAAATGCTATTCTAATTGTAGATTTTACCAATCAATTAAAAGCTGAAGGCAAACATTTCAAAGAAGCATTAATCATTGCAGGAAAAGGTCGTATGCGACCAATCCTAATGACAACGCTTTCAATGGTTGTTGGTATGCTTCCCATTGCAATGGCAACAGGAACAGCAGCAGAATGGAAAAATGGTCTTGCTTGGGTAATCATTGGCGGACTTCTTTCTTCATTAATTTTGACTGTGTTTTTAGTGCCAATGGTCTATTCTTTAGTTGACACAGCGAAAGAAAAAATAAATCGCAAAAAATAATTGAAATGAAAACAACAATCATAACACTATTCGCATTTACATTATCACTTACGCTTTATTCATTTGTAAATCCCAATTCAGATACTTATTCCTTAACAATAAAAGTGAAAAATCTACGGAACTCAAAAGGAGTAGTTCAATTTGCATTGTATAACAAAGATGGCTCAATTCCTGACGAAGATTATGAAAACTATTACAAAATTGTAAAAGGAGAAATCGTGAATGGATCATCATCAATAACTTTTAAGAATATTCCATTAGGAAAATATGCAGTTAACATTTTACACGATGAAAATAAAAATGGCAAAATTGACAAAGGATTAATTTTGCCGAAAGAAGGTATAGGTTTCTCAAATTTTCAATCTATTGGTTTAACAAACAGACCTAACTTTTCAAAAGCAAGTTTCGAGTTAAAAGAAAACAAATCAATAAGTGTAAAAGTGATTTATATGTAAGATAGTTAAGCCATCACACAGGTGTAAGCACATTTGCAATTCGCACAAGCCAACGCACAATCCAAAAACTGCAAAAGAGCTTACACCTCTCCCACCTAAAAAAAAAAATTAAAATTCCCTTCCCTTCTAAAATTTTTAAAACCGCTACCACACAGCCGACACCATCTTAACTCGACAGCAAACTCCACAGCGGACAACGACTTCACAACCTCGAACGACAAAAGCCACAGCCACTAACAGCGGTTTGGCATAATGGGGGCAGACGTTCTTCGTATGAAAATTTGTGCTGATTTGAACTGTGTGCTTCCTATCAAGTGTTGTGCTGAAAAAAACGCCTTCGGCAAGCCACAAAACATTATACCTCCAATCTCAATGAAAAACCATGTTTTTCAATCGTTTCAAGTTGCAATACCCGCTCCAAATACTCCATCAAAAAGTTAAAAGTTTCCCCGCTTGAGGTCACAAAAACAATAAATAATAACTGCCCACCAAATGATGGGCAGTTATTATTTATTGAATCTTAGATTTTTAAATTGTTCCGCGCAATCCTGGATTTTTTTTGCCATGATAATCGGCAATCTTGCTCATGACAAAGTTCACAATCCGATCACATCGGACAAGATCGAAAGCGAACACTTGTTCTGATTTATAATAGGTACTCAAATCATTACGCAACATTTCCTTAGCACGGTTCAAACGGACCTTTACATTCGATTCGCTCAATTGAAGAATATCCATTGTTTCCTGTGTACTCAATTCTTCAACTTCCCGCATTACAAATACAAGCCTGTACTTTTCTGGCAAATCGGAAACCGCCTTTTCCAATAGTGTTTTCAATTCCTGATTCATAAGTTCTTTTAATGGATTGTTCTCTGTCTGATGATCTTTTTCCGAACTGTTGATTATCAATTGTTCACGCTTTGCTTGTTTTTTCTTATAGAGCAGACTTTCATTGATTACAATTCGCGTCAACCATGTTCCGAAACTGGATTTGTTCTGAAAGTTTGCCAGTTGCAGGTAAGCATTGATATAAGCTGTTTGCATTACATCTTCAGCCTCCATATCATCATTAACAATCGACATACTTATTCGATAAAGACGGAGATTGAATTTGCGAATCAGTAGTTCGTACAATGTCGTTTCTCCCTTTAAAATCAAATCAACGATTTCTTCATCTTTTAGTAATTCGTAATCTATCGGTCTTATTGAATTCATTGAAGCAAATTATTATATCAATTAGAGTATTACAGCTTTAAAAACGTTACAAAATAGGATGAAATAAATTTTGTAACGTTTCCCGCTCAGGTTATCTCTAACCAATAAACATAAATCAAAAATTCATGGAAACTACAATTAAGACAGTTAAACAAGTTCAGACAGTATTAAAATTCAGCTACGGCCTGATCCCCATTGTTGCAGGACTTGACAAATTCACAAATTTACTAACAGACTGGCAAAAGTACCTGAATCCATCTTTGGAAGGAATGTTGCCTTTTAGCGGAAAAACCTTCATGATAATTGTCGGGGTTATTGAGATCATTGCAGGAATATTTGTTTTGATAAAACCACAGAAAGGTGCTATTGTTGTGGGGGCATGGTTAGTTCTCATCGCACTGACATTACTTGCTGGTGGTCAATTCATTGATGTAGCAGTGAGAGATATTGCAATGGCAATAGGTGCTTTTTCACTTGCACGTCTTTCTTCTATCCCTGAAATTAAAACTGGCAAATAATGGAGAAACACATCGTGAAAATTCTTGCCGCGGATTTCGTTACTCATAATGTAAAACGTTTCCGTGTAGAGAAGCCAGCAGAGTATTATTTTATTCCTGGGCAGGCAACGGTTTTGGCTATCAATTCAATTGGTTTGGAAACTGAATTAAGACCATTCACATTCACTTGTCTTAATACAGTCGATTACCTTGAATTCATCATCAAAATTTATAAGGGACATGATGGGATAACTGAAAAACTGGAGAATTTGAAGATTGGTGATGAATTGATTCTTCATGAAGTATTTGGCACAATCGGTTACAAAGGATCGGGTGTCTTTATTGCAGGTGGTGCTGGAATTACTCCGTTCATTGCTATTCTGCGGCAACTTAAAGAAGAGGATAAACTTTTAGGTAATACTTTGTTATTTGGAAATAAAATAACAGAAGATATTGTGTTACATCAAGAGTTGAAAGATCTATTGGGAGAACATTATCTTGATATCATTTCTAATCCTTCGGGTTCAATATCTGGAAAACGAATTGACAGACAACTGTTGAGTGATTATATAGATTTGGCATCCTATTATTATATCTGCGGACCAGATCAGTTTACGAGTGATATTGTTAGTAATTTGAAAGACTTGGGAGTGCCTGATTCCCTGATTGTTATTGAACAATGAGAGCCGCAATATTTCGAAAGTTTCATTTCAATGCAGCGCATCGGCTGCATAATGAGCAATGGTCAGATGAAAAGAACAAGGAGGTTTTCGGGAAGTGTAACAACCCAAATTATCACGGACACAATTATGAATTGATCGTGAAAATAACAGGAGAAGTCAACCTTGAAACAGGATATGTAATAGACACAAAAATCCTGAAAGATTGGGTTGAAAAGGATGTCATCGAACAATTTGATCACAAAAATCTCAATCTGGACACAAAAGCATTCTCGAAACTGAATCCGACCGTTGAGCATATTGCAGCAGTTATTTATGAAATCCTTCAACCGCGAATAGAAACAGATAAAAAGTTAACAATCATATTATATGAAACAGAACGGAACTACGTCGAGTACAGTGGAGAATGATACTATTCTTCTTGAAGACGAACTAGGAGAAAATCATATCGGAACATCTCTTGAAACACCGATACGACCCGATGCGTTTGATTTAAGCGATACAGAGAAGATTGCTATCATTTCCGAGCATTTCAGGGAAATAATGCTCACACTTGGTCTTGATCTGAAGGACGACAGTTTGAATGGAACACCTTCGCGGGTAGCGCAAATGTATGTCAAAGAGATTTTTAGCGGACTGAATCCTTCCAATAAACCAACTATTGCACTTTTTGAAAATAAGTACAAATACAGTCAAATGCTAGTGGAAAAGAATATCGTTCTGTATTCGAACTGTGAACACCACTTTGTTCCAATTATTGGAAAAGCGCATATTGGTTATATTTCTTCGGGAAAAGTGATTGGATTATCCAAACTAAACAGGATTGTACAGTATTTTTCGCAAAGACCACAGGTACAGGAGCGTTTGACTATACAAATAGCAAACGAATTAAAAATGATCTTAAAAACGGAAAGTGTGGCTGTGGTAATTGATGCAACTCATTTGTGCGTTTCTTCGCGTGGTGTCAAGGATATTTCCAGTAGTACTATAACTGCTGAATATTCGGGTGAATTCCTTGATCCTACAAGAAAAGAGGAGTTTGTGAGATACATGACATCTTGATAATAGTTTTGAGTTACATACAAAAAGGGAGGTGAAATCATTTGATTAAACCTCCTTTTCCATTATTGCAAATTGTCTAACGTTTCTAGTTGCAATACACGCTCCAAATCTTCTATCAAAAAGTTAGAAGTTTCCCCGCAAGAGTTCATGAAAAAGATGTATTCTAAGTTAGCATAACGGGATTCTATGTATGGGCTGAACCGATAAGGATATGTAATCCCTCCTTTCGTGTACCTCATTCTAACCAAACCTTCTACTATGCTTTTTTCTTTTCAGGGATGAGTATGAGTTTTGAGCACGGAACAGTGCTTGAAGCCTAAACCGAGTTACATTATTTTAATTCCACATTAGCAAATTTGGTTTGTTTTCAAATCGTACAATGCTCACAGGAAACCTCAAAAGAGTGAATTATTTCTCCATTAAAATATTAGTGGACATTGTCATCCATTATTGAATTAATACTTATATTTGCTCAGTAAAAAGTAAAGAAATGTTTTCAAAAGCTTGTGAATATGGCATTAGAGCATCAATCTTCATTGCTGAGCAATCGCTTATAGACAGAAAAGTGAGTTTAAAGGACGTTGCAGAAGCGATAGATTCGCCTGCAGCCTATACTTCCAAAATTTTACAAAAATTATCACGCAATAACATTATTAACTCTGATAAAGGTCCTACCGGTGGCTTCTCAATGGGTAAAAAGGAACTTGAAAAAGTTAAACTCGGTTCAATTGTATTCGCTATTGATGGAGAAAGTATTTACAATGGTTGTGGTTTAGGACTAAAAAAGTGTAATGAAAAAATGCCTTGTCCCGTACACAATCAATTTAAGATGATAAGAGATCAACTTAAAAAGATGCTTGAAACAACAACAGTTCTGTCGTTGGCAGTGGACTACGAAAAGGGATTTTCCTTTTTGAAACGATAAAAAAAATTTAATCAAATAGTGGACAATTTTATCCAATATAAATAAAAATGGGAACAAAAAATATATTTAACGAATGGGGAATTATTATAACCCTATTGCTCATTGCCCTACCGATAATTGTGGCTTCTATTTTGGCAATTGTTAAGGCTAAGGCCATTATCAAAAATTACCTCGAAAAAAAAGAACAGGAGAGGTTCAATAATTATGTAAAGGACTTAACTCCCATAGAAGTTGAAAAACTAGAACAAAGAAAAAGAGCACTTGAATTTGCCTTGTCAAATAATGAATTATCAGGGAAAACTCAACCTGTTGATAATAAAGGTTTAATTGATAATATTAGTACGGTTGAAACGCTTCGGTTTATTGAACAAAAGAAAAAAAGTCAACCACGTCCTTATATTGAACCTGAACTCTCCAAACTCATTATATGGTATTTAGGCTGTGCAACATTTTGGTTGCTATTTGGAACTACCGTAGGAGAATATTTAGGGATAAAATTTGTTGCTCCTGATGTTGATCATTACAGTTGGTTGAGTTTTGGAAGATTACGTCCCGTGCATACTAATGCTGTTTTTTGGGGATGGGCATCCCTGGCAATGATGGGCTTGGCTTACTATGTAATACCAAGAGTGAGTAATGTGCCAATAGCAAGTATAAGAACAGGATATCGTTCTCTTATACTAATTAATGTTTCCGTGGTATTGGGAAGTTTGTTTTTAATGGCTGGCATAAACAATGGAGGTGGCGAATACAGAGAATATATTTGGCCCGTAATGGCCTTGTTTGGTATTGGAGTCTTCATTTCTTTAAGAAACTTTTTCAAAACCATTGCCAAAAGAACAACCAAAGAAATTTATGTCTCTAACTGGTACATTATTTCAGCAATGATGTTTTTGCTGGTAATAGCAGTTGTTGCCTATTGGCCAAGCTGGCAAACTGGTCTGGGTGAAACCGTTGTGCAAGGCTATTATATGCACCAAGGTGTGGGAATGTGGTTTATGCTTTTCAATCTTGGATTGATGTATTATTTTTTACCACAGCAATTAAACAAGCCTATATATTCTTATAGCTTGGGTATTTTGGCGTTTTGGGCTCAAATTCTTTTCTATACTTTAATTGGGACGCATCACTTTATTTTCAGCGCCATTCCCTGGTGGTTGCAAACAGTAGCAATTGTAGGGAGTGCAGGAATGATAATACCGGTTGTTGCAGGAACAACAAATTTCTTGATGACTTTTAAGGGGTCGTGGCATAAACTCTCTGGTAGTTACACGCTTCCGTTCTATTTGATTGGGATCATATTTTATTTCACAGGTTCATTACAAGGAACAGCCGAAGCCTTTCGCTTCACCAATCTTGTTTGGCATTTTACAGATTTTACCGTGGCACATTCACACTTAACAATGTATGGTATTATCTGTTTTATGTTGTGGGGATTTATTTACACCATAGTCCCAAGACTTACTGGTAAAGAACCGCCACAAATAACCGTTGGAGCTCATTTTTGGTTGGCATTAATTGGCTTACTGTTTTACACATTTCCATTAATGTATGGCTCAACGCTAAGGGGGTTGATGTGGATGGAAGGTACAAAATCATTTATTGAAAGTGTCGAACTGATGGCTCCTTATTGGCTATGGCGTGCTATTGGTGGTTCATTAATGTGGCTTTCCCATATTTTGTTTGCCTATAACTTCTATGTGATGGTGAAACGAAAAGATAAAATAACAGTACCGACATCACCAATCGATATTTTAAAGGCGAAACAAGAATTGGATACACAAGCACAAACTAATTAATATATACGAAATGGAATTTTTCGATAATCATAAAAAATTATTCAGAACGGCATTAGGTCTCTTTGTTGGGTTGACGTTAATTGTAGCAATTCGTCCTGCAATCAATAATCAGAAGAATAATGCTCCACTACCCAATTACGAACCACTAAGTGAACAAGCCTACTTGGGCAAAAAAAGTTTTATTGCCAACGGTTGTGTCGCCTGCCATACCCAACAAGTTCGAAATGTGGACATGGATAAAATATGGGGTAACAGACCCGGTATTGCTGCTGATTATGCTGGCATTACAAGAACGGATTTTTGGCGAAACACCGCCACATTAATGGGAACTGAAAGAACAGGCCCCGATTTGACCAATATCGGGGCACGACAACCAAGTATGGCATGGAATTTATTGCACCTCTATCAACCAAGAGCAGTGGTAGGAAAATCCATAATGCCTGCCTATCCATGGCTGTTCCAGATTAAAAATAAAGTAGGTAAGAATGAAGTGGAAGTAGTTGTACCTGATGCATACAGAAAAGGGATCAATGGAAAAATAATTGCGAGCCAGGAAGCACTCAACTTAGTGGCATACATTCAAAGTCTTAAACAAACACCATTGCCTAATGGAAAGGCCCCAATGGAATTTTTGTACAAGAAAAAGGAAGCGCCGACAGGTAAAAAAGGAAGCACGTTAAACCTCCCTGATGGTAAATTATTGTACACTAACAATTGTATGAGTTGTCATCAAGCCAACGGTGAAGGATTAAAAGGCGCGTTTCCTCCATTAAAAGGAAGTCCCATTGTGTTAGGTGATAATCTTGAGTTGTACGTGAATATTATAATGTTGGGATACGACCCAAGACCAGAATATGCCACAATGAACGCCGTTGGGACAGATAATAACCTAACACCTGAAGAAGTAACAGCCATTATCAATCACGAAAGAACAAGTTGGGGAAACAATGCAAAAAAGGTAACAACTGAAGAAGTGAAAAAAATAATGGATTTTATAAAAATAACAACTAAAAAATAGAGCAATGAAAGTAACGTCATTTTTAACACTCTTAATTGTATTGCTCTCACAAACCATTATGGCCTGTCCAGTATGCGAAAAACAGCAACCAAAAATCACACAAGGTTTAACCCATGGTGCAGGCCCACAAAGTAATTGGGATTGGGTAATAATAGCCGTCATTACAGTCATCGCGGTTTTAACCCTTATTTATTCAGTAAAATATTTGATTAAACCCGGAGAGAAGAATACCCAACACATTAAACAATCAATCTTAAGTAATTAATGATATGCAAGAAGATAAAAGTAAAATAATACTCTTTGTAGATGATGGTTTAGACCCAATTGCAGAATTAGTTGCACCCGTGCAATTTGAACTAGATACAAGAAAATTAACCGATGGTGAGCACACTTTGAAAATCGTCAGCAAATCGCCAACAGGTCGAGAAGGAATTCGCAAGATTAAATTTATTGTTCGCAATGGGCCCGCTATTTCAATCGAAGGAATCAGCGAAAACAGCGTTGTTGATGGCACGGTTCCATTAATGATAAACGCTTACGATAAAGGCAATCAGAAGAAATTTATTATTGAAGGAAGTGAAACACCGCAAAGCGTACCTAATTGGTTGTGGATATTGCTAATTGCTTTTTTGGGATGGGCAGCCTTTTATTTGATTACAAATTTTAGTTTATAATGGAATGGCAATAAAGAACGATATAAAAAATATCAACGACATCAAATTAATGGTGGATACTTTCTATGGAAAAATTCGCAAAGACGAAAAGTTAAAAGATATTTTCAACAATAAAATTGAAGACCATTGGACAGCACACCTGGAAAAGATGTATCGTTTTTGGCAAACTGTTTTGTTGAACGAACATACTTATTTCGGTAGTCCCTTTCTTCCTCATGCCAAACTTCCTGTAGATGCTACCCATTTTGAACAATGGTTACACATTTTCAATGAAACAGTAGATTCCCTGTTTGAAGGCGAAAAAGCTACAAGAGCCAAGTGGCAAGGACAGAGGATGGCAGAAATGTTCCATTCCAAAATTGAATACTACAGAAATAACTCTGCAACACCATTGATATGATTATTGTGAAAATGCCCATA
This sequence comes from Flavobacteriales bacterium UBA7666, assembly GCA_002483265.1. Classification (GTDB taxonomy): domain Bacteria; phylum Bacteroidota; class Bacteroidia; order Flavobacteriales_D; family Crocinitomicaceae; genus Fluviicola. The sequence goes on from DLHO01000011.1 coordinate 80,923, forward strand.
GCTGTAGCTGTCATCGCAACCTTTCTTTGGATTGGATTTGTTTGCGCCATTAGCTTTATGGAAGCCTGGCTTAAATTTCGCGCACCCGGAATTACATTGCCATTGGGTTTAGGTATTGGACGATTGGTCTTTAACGCACTTAACAAAGTAGAATGGATTTTTGCCTTAGTTATCATCACCAATATAATTTGGTCAGGCTCCACCGAGCTTTGGAAATGGCAGAATCTATTTATTATTATTCCTTTTGCCCTGTTACTTATTCAAACTTTTTGGCTCTTACCCGCACTGGATGCGAGAGCAAGATTGTACATTCAAGGGCAAACCCCACCATCTTCCAACTTGCATTTCTACTATGTTGGTATGGAGTTCATTAAAACAATATGCCTTTCCACTTTTGGGTTAGCACTTTTTAAAAACACAGCAATATGAATAAGGACAAATTAATCAATGATATTGATGAAAAATATCAGGAATTAGGAGAAAACTCCGAAACTTACTTGAAAGGATTGCTACACGCCAAACCCATAAATTATTGGGATTATATAGAAGTGGACACACTCTTTTCCTTACAAAAGCCGAGAACTAATTTTAAAGATGAAGAAATCTTCATTATGTATCATCAGGTAACAGAATTATTTCTAAAAATGATGGTTCACGAAATTAAACAACTCGTGTACGAACCTTTTGAAGAAAGCGTATGGATAGAAAAATTAAATCGCTTGAACAGATACACCAATATGCTCATTGGTTCATTCGATGTAATGAAATACGGAATGGACTATGATGATTACAATACGTTTCGCAGCACCTTAACTCCTGCTAGCGGGTTTCAGTCAGTAACATTTCGTTTGATAGAGATTTATTGTACTCGTCTTGAAAATCTAATAAACGAAGAAGGTCGAAAAAGACTTTCAGACGTCCCTTCTACCGATGAATATTTTGAGCATGTCTATTGGAAAGATGCAGGATTAAACAGGAAAACAGGTAAAAAATCGCTGACTCTCCGTCAATTTGAGGAAAAATATTTAGACCGGTTAATTGCTTTAGCAAACAAAACAAAGGGTAAGACAATAGAAGATCAGGTATTGAAAATGGGGAATTGCTCCGAAGCATTAAAAGCGAAACTGAAGGAGTTTGACTATTTATACAATGTTGCCTGGCCGTTGGTTCATTTGGAAACAGCTCAACATTATCTCGATTTGAAAGGTGAAAGCAAAGCGGCTACAGGTGGAAGCGAATGGAAAAAGTACTTACATCCTAAGTTTCAACAGCGAAGATTTTTCCCAACACTCTGGAGTAACGAAGAAATAAACAATTGGGGGAATAAAATTTAAAAACACATCATTATGAATTTTCAAGAAAACAACATCATAGGAGAATTGGTAGCACAAGACTACCGCGCAGCAGCCGTTTTTAAAAAATATGGCATTGACTTTTGCTGTCAGGGAAACCGAACCATTGAAGACGCTTGCGTTGCTAAAAATTTAGACTCAAAATTGGTTGTAACAGATCTAAACTCCATTAATCAAGTATCCTCAGAGGGAACAACCGACTATAAATCCTGGCCAATTGATTTATTGGCTGATTATATAGAGAAAAAGCATCATCGCTATGTGGAAGAAAAAACACAGGAAATAAAACCTTATCTCGATAAGATATGTCGAGTTCACGGAGAACGTCATCCGGAATTGTTTGAAATCAATGAGCATTTTAATGCTGCCGCTGGTGAGTTGGCAACGCATATGAAAAAAGAAGAGCTTGTTTTGTTCCCTTTTGTAAGAAAAATGGCAAAAGCAAAACAAGAAAACACAGTACCGGATACACCTCACTTTGGTACTGTGGAAAACCCTATTCAAATGATGATGAATGAACACACCACAGAAGGGGAAAGATTCAGAAAAATAGAAACACTAAGCAATAATTACACTCCACCACAAGATGCCTGCAACACCTATAGGGTAACTTTCGCATTGTTAAAAGAGTTCGAACAGGATCTACACCTACACATTCATTTGGAGAATAACATGCTGTTTCCTAAAGCTATTGAACTTGAAAAACAATTAACAAATGCCTGAACCTATTAAAAGGGAAGATGCACTAAAAGCATTAAGTCGTGATCATCATCACGGTTTATTGCTCTGCTGGAAAATCAGACAAGGTATCAAACGAAACATTGCAACGGAACGGATAAAAAGGTATGTGGATTGGTTTTGGAACAATCATTTGAGACAACACTTTGAAATAGAAGAAAAACTACTTTTCCCCATTCTCGGCAACCAAAATGAACTTGTTAAGCAAACCCTTGCCGAACACAGAAGATTGAAACGACTTTTTGAAAATGGAAATGACATTCATAAATCCATTAATTTGATTGAAGAAGAACTGGAAAAGCATATTCGTTTTGAAGAACGGGTGCTGTTCAATGAAATTCAAAAAGCAGCAACCAAAGAACAATTGGAACAAATACAACTGTTTCATTCTGATAGCAAATTTGTCGATAATCTCACAGATCCTTTTTGGGAATGACAGGAGACCCTATAATATTCAAAGTAGCAGATAACGATTTATAAGCAACTATTGAAACCAACTCCTGTGACTTTATAAACTTAATGGAGAATCATCCACACCTAATTGTAATCTTTGATTTTACTCTTTTTTTTCGAATTAGTAAAGAGATTTATATGGTTTTAATTTTCATATCAGGTGTTGTGTTATCTGACGTTTCCAGTTGTAAAACATGCTATAAATCTTCTATCAAAAGGTTAGATTTTTCCCCGATTCAAGTCAGAAAAAGATAAGAAATAGCGATTATTCGAGTGTCTTTTTAACTTTTTCAATATCGAAATCAATCAAAGCTGTTGTGGAAACAGAACCTAAACTCTCGAAAAAGGATCGAATAACCAGTAGATTTTGAAGTGTTGCTTTTTCACTTGAAAATGTCAATGGGTGGAGTAGTTTTTTGTACAATTCCGAGTTCGTGATTTGAGTATACGGAATCCCCAAAAATGAATGAAGCGCATCGGCACATTTACTGACGTTTTTTTTGTGCTTCACACCAATTAACTGCGAAATGTAATAAGCAATCAAAACCTGTTGAGAACGGGTGAATTTGGGTGAGTAAGATTGCTGATCTATTGAAAGATTCTCGTCCGAAATTTGTTCTTCTGAACTTTCCTGCTTCTCAAAAAATTCTTTGGTTAGTTCCTTCGTTGCCTGATCCATTGCCAAAAGCAAAACAACCTTCTCATGGCTGTATTTCAACAATCTTTGTTCAGTGTCTATCAATTCTAAAATGGAAATGTTTTTCTCTTCGATCGCTTGAAGATATAGCCAATTCAATTGATATAGCCGGTCCGATATAGATAACTGAATAATCATCGTTTGCTCGATAATCGTTGCTGCCATTTCTTGAATTGTCGAAATACTAGCAAGAGTCAATTCTAAAGAGTTCGTTTCACCCAATTTTTGATGATGTCTGAACGTGGAAACCAATGAATGATAAAACACCGAATAACGTGGAATGTTTTGGTTTTCCAGGAACAACGTACGTCTAAAATAATCGCTTGCGTAGCCTTTATCAGTTGCTTTATCTACGCTCCATAAATACCGATGTTTCAACGATTGGTAAAACCGTGAATAGGCTTTTAAAAACAGCTCTTCAGGTGATTGATTTGCTTTCATAACCTTATAACGCATTCATTAGGCGAAATCATACACCATCAGGTAAAAATCATGAAACTCAGTAAAATCCTAAGTTGTACTAGCTAACTCCATGTTTGCATTAGCTAACTTCATATGATGTATGAGGCGAGAATCAGGTTATTCTTTTGAAACCGAGTAAAAACCCATTCTACACCATGGTAAGTTGTACTTTACACCATTGTATTGCAACATTACACCACTTTACACCATGTTACATAAACACACTTAAAACGGCTTAATCAAGTGAAACACGTTTGAATTTTTAAGAAAAACACAATACCTTTGAACCGATTTAGGTGGTTAGGTTAGGTTGATAGTGAATGGAGTAATGACGCCTGTCTTACTCCATTCGCATTTTAGAGCCGACTTCTTTTCGACTATCCGACTTGCCCAACTTTAATTTTCGATAGACGAATCACGGCGGTTCTTTACCCCCGACTCCATTTGAAGTCGGTTTGAGTCGAATTTTACTCGAATCCATTTCGACAAATCTTTCTTTTCGACTAGCCCAATCTTACTTTCCGACTGGATTAACTTTTCATTTCTATAGACGAATTGATTTCAGTTTTTAGAGTTAGTCGGTTTCGAGTCGAATCCTACTCGAATTGATTTCGACAAATCTTTCATTCCGACGTGACTAATTTAACTTTCCGAGTAGACTAGTTTTCTTTTCAATCGACGAATGGTTGCCAATTTTATAGTCCCTTGGATTTGAGTCGGTTTCGAGTCGGTTTGATTTCGACGAAGTTTACTTTCCGACTTGACGAATCGAAAGATCCGACTAGACTAAGTTTACTTTTTAATGGATTGCTTACATTTAAGCATGAGTAAAAAATCACAAGATTCCGATCAATTAATTGACTTAAACGATTTTAAAAAGACATTTAGAGATTCCTATCTTTTTCAAAACAAACTTCTGAAAGTGCTTGGAAAAAGAGTATTTGAATTCCAATCCCTCGAATTAGTCTACTTTGAAGCACTAAGGGTAATAGAACAGACCAAAGATGTTGAGTTTAATGAAGATTCTATAAATGAGAATATTCTGATTGTATTGGAACATTTTGGATTTGACAATATACCAGAAGTAACGATTGAAGATCTAACTACAGGCGAAATAACCGTAGGTGAAGTTGAAAGCCCACTTTACAATTTTAGCCATTACATTATTGGAATCGTAGAGCTGCCGTATTTAGAATTAAAAAAGATTCGTGGTAAAGTAGAATCCGATTTGGAAGATTTCAATAAGTTGATAGAACATTATGAATCATTGCCTGAAATAAAAACGCTTTTTGCAGAAGGAAAATTGAACACAACGGAAGGAATTCTGAAAACGCATTTCTACAATCGTTGTTTGATAGAAAGACAAGCTATTCTTAATTATTATTTGAAGGGAATGTATGACTATGCCTTGCAAAAAGCCATGCAACAAAAAGGCAAATGGTTCAGCGCCCTCAATAACCTGTTTAACCTGAATCATCGACCTTATGACTATGGAAGAACTCTATTTGGACGTAACTATGATTACCGAAAAATAGATTGTTCTACACATCGGTTAATAATGAGCAACATTACGATGGATCAATACATCGAATTTAGGAAGCTTTATAATTCAGACAAAGCCAAATTTTATGATGAATACTTTAAAATTCGGAGTGTAGAACAAACCTTGAACAGTATTGATAATAATTTGATTCACCTGCCTGTTTCAAAAGCTAGGATAGCAATTTTCAAAGAAATGAAACGCTTTTTCCTTGCGGAAGAATGGTTGGCATTTTATGCAATTGCACTTCCACAAGTAGAGGGTTTATTTTCAGAAATGATCGAATCGGAAAAGACAAAAACTACAGGAAGGAATGCGTTGTCTGCTAAAGTAAGGGAAGTAAGATCTTGGTTCAGAGATAACGAAAAGAACCTCGATTATTATGAATATGCTCTTCCAACTTACCGAAATAGGTTTGCTCATGGCGGTTTGTTGGATGACATGAAACTATTAGCGTTCGATTTACTTACGGATCTGAATGATGTAGTGAAGCTGTTTTCTGAAGCTAAGAAACCATCTGTTAAAGTTTCCCGAACAATTCGGCGCAAAAATGAAATTGATTTTGCTGAGTTGAGTATGTTCGGAGAGTTTTTTCAGGCTGTTGAGAGTTTGACCCCACAAATGAAATTGAGTCTTGAAGAAGAAATCAAAAACTTCACAAGTGAATTCTTATTACCGAATAAGGAATCGTTGGCTTCGAAGATCAAAGAGCGACTAGAATCTTATACACTTGCCAAACGGCAAATGAATGAGTGTCTTAGTGAAAAAAACCTTCCACAATTAGGTGAAACCAAAGATTTGACTAAATTATTTACTTCAGATAAGCAGAGAGAGGATTTGTATAAAGAGAACATAACCCTTTTTGTTGATACTTATGATTTGAAATTATTATTTCGACATTTTAGAACTTATAAGAAGAAATACATTGCCGAAAAAGACTTTTTGAGTAAAGAACAGGATAACTGGAAAAAAGAAAATGCAATAGTTCAGAATGTGGAACAAATTGAAGTAAAAAAAGAAGAGGATTAGTTCCACAAAAAGGAATCAATCGGTGCATTAAATTTGAAAAGAACTTTTTGAAATAGAATAAAAAATTAGTTGCCCACTATTTGGTGGGCAGTTACGATTTTATTCGGTCAAAATTGGCTTCAACCCATAATAAAAAATTAGTTGCCCACCTTTTGGTGGGCAGTTATGATTTTATTCAAATGAGAGCTTTTCAAAGCACAATAAAAAGTTAGATGCACCACTCTCAATGGGGCAAATAGATTTTTATTACTCAAAATTCGGGTTTTGTCAGGAAAAAAATCCAGTTGCACCACTATGAGTAGGGCAAGTAGCAAAAAATGATGTGAACGGCATTTCTGAATATCAGGATTTACTCAATTGCTTCCAGTACTTTTTGCGTTCCAAAGCCAACCAGTCATAAATCCCAGTTGCCAACCGCTCAAAAGATTCTTTATCATTAAAGGCAAATTCGGTTACGTGATGCGCTCGGTCATTATACTCGTCGGTTAGGTGGTCCAATCGCCTATCATTCAAATTCAGTTCCATTAGAGAGAAAACGGAACGGGAAATATCCAACATTCCATTATCGTGATCGAACCCCAATAGGTTCAAACCTAAAACGGTATGTTGGTGTCTTAAATCGTCTTTTATCAATTGAATGATTACCTTTTTTGGAGTTTTTTTCTGCATGAGTTGTAAATTTTGCTTAAAAATATTCATTTTATGCTTTTAACACAAATTAATACGATTATTTATATTCAAAAGAACCGTTTTAAGCTAAAAGACGTTATTTTTCGATTGTTGAATTATGCTTATTTTTCCTCAAATTCTATCTATAGAGCATAATAAATGGATAAAAAAGCACAGAATCGTATCAAAGCTGTCTTAGCTGAACAAGGTAAAACGAACAATTGGTTGGCAGAAGCTTTGGGTAAGAACCGAACAACGGTTTCCAAATGGTGTACAAACCAAATGCAACCAACTATTGAAACTTTATTTGAGGTTGCAGAAGCTTTAGATGTTGATGTACGAGAATTATTGATTTCAACGAAATAAGAATAGAACCGCAATTAGCTTTACTAGACCACTTCCACTATTTACTACCAAAACAAGATGTACATATTCGAACATCCAAAAATCAAAGAACTATTTAATGTCTTACTTGAAAATCTATTAGAGGAATCTGGCCGTGGTGCAATTCTAATTGCAACGGCGCACGCTGATGATTTTCTTACAGAGTTAATAGAAATTACTCTTCCGGATGAAATTTCAAAAAAAGAGAGAGAAAGGCTTTTAAATTATCCAGGTCATTTAAGTTCCTTTTCTGCTAAGATTGAATTAGCATTTGCTTTTCGGCTAATTAGTAAGACATTGAGAGATAGTTTGAATGCACTTCGAAAAGTTCGAAACGATGCTGCACACAGTTCTTTACCATTTGATTTATTTGAGCTTCAACAAAAAATGGAGTTTGTTTACGATCTGGGAAGCGATACTCCAATTGTAATTAGAAATGCAGCAACAAGAATGCTTGTGACCATGAAAATTGGTAAAATAGCGCACACTTTGAAAAATGCAGGCTATTCAGATGAGGAAAAAAATAAAGTACTAGCAGATTTTCCAAACGACAAAGAGAATATGGACATCATCAATAAGCAAATACCGCACTGGGAATTGATTTATGGAATTTGCTTGATCTGTGGAATGATTGTCAACTCAACTGAACAAATTTCGAAAGTAAAAACAGGCATTAATACCTGGGACGATCTTTTGCCAAAAGAATCGTAAAAAAACATATTGTCAGTACATAACACGCTGTTGCAATGACAATTAGTCAGCATGTCAGTTGTTCTTGCCATTGGCATATCCTTTGATAAAACAAGATTTCAATTATTTAAGCATGAACATTACTACTGTAGAAAAACTAGCCATTATTTGGAAATCACTTACACCAAAATCATACAATATAATTACTCGAATAATTGTCAGTGCGGGTCTCGGCTTAATGGCTATTCCTTCATTGATACAGGTAGTCTGCCTTTATTTTTTCGGCAAAGACTTTTACCTAACCATATTTGGTCAGAGTAACATTTTAGTCGGGTTAATTGTAGTACTAATCGGTCTGATTTATAACATTATTAGCCAATTAATAGATGCTCCGAAAAAACCTGAAAATTCAATAAAGAACTCGCAGATCAGTAACTCCAAGATAATTCAAGTACAGGGTGATTTTTATGAAGGAGCTTCCAGCCAAGACCTTCAAGAAATTAAGGAAATATTAAAAGATAATAGTCCGCTGAAAGATGAATGGTTCAAACAAATTCAACTCTACAAAAACCTACTAAACGAATACAAACCCAAAACAGCATTAAAGCTAGTTGAAGCCTTAGAAACGAGATTGAATGACAGTAATTTATCTAGCAATTCAATTCTAAGATCAGAAATTGCATACTTGAAAGGTTTGTGTCTTGAAATGATAAAAAACCGTGTAACCGATGCATATAAATGTTTCATCATCGCTTATGAACTCAATTCGATAAAAGACGTTGTAAAAGAACGGGCTTGTATCTCTTATTACATGACGGAAGAATACGATAAGGCACAAGTTCTTGTCAATGATATTCTTTCAACCAACTCGTTAAATGAATTTGCCAATGCGATTAACGTGTTATTGAAGCCTGACAGCATTGCTGAAGGAATGAATTCTGTGTCTAAAATTGTGTCTGGCAATCGAGATTTCAATCGAATCATTCACTTGAATGTTAGAAACAAAGAGCAGTTCAACAATTTAGTAACTAGTCACCCACAGTTAATTCAAGATGGTGTCGTGTTAACTCTACTCGAATCCACACACCAAAACTATAAGAACAATCTATACATCGCTGAAGTTGCTATTACTCGATTCTTGCGAGAATTCAAAATACTATTCAATACAATTGACTATGATAATAACCGACTCTTGATTAGCACGCATAATCTTTTGGATAGTTTTATGAAGCTCCTTCAAAATTCCGAAATCACGGAATACTATGTTCAAATTGATTTTTTCCGGGTTTTCACCGGTTACTTAATTTCAAAAGACGACGCCGCTGTTTTTGAACTTCAGAGGTTATACAATCAAAATAATAACAATGATGAACTTCTGAGTCTGATTCTTTCAAATGTTTTACAACAATCCGATAAAATTGATGAAGCGATCCAAATATTGAATGGAATGAGTCAAGAAACTCCCAATAGCATTAGTCTGTTGCTCTACTGCCATTATCGTGCTGATGATATTGAATCATATGCTACTACAGCTAATAGAAGAATCAAGCTACTGGAAAAAATAGATTCTTTGGCAACCGAAGAAATCCTGCGAATGGTTGGGGTTTTAGCTGTTCATGACAAGGCAAAAGATATTGATCTTGACAAACTTTCTAACATTTCGGTAGAAGTTCCACAGTATTTTGAATTTATCAAGATATACCGAGATTTATATGTTTCAGGTCCTAAAGAAGAATATACGGAATGGCTATTAGCGAATAAGGATGTTATATTGAAATCTGAAATTAGCATAAGTCATTATTTGCAAGACGCTTTTTTCCTAAACAAGAATTTTGACGAATGTATTACTATAGTTGAACTCAAAGAAGATCAATTTCTTTCAGCTTTTGAGATATCTAACTATATCTGGGCACTACATTATGCCAAGGCTAACAATCATAAATTGTTGAAATGGTTAAAGCATTGGAGAAATAATCTTCCGTATAATTCGGCATTCACAAAACTTGAAATTCAAAAACGAACGCTAATTAGCGATTGGGGAGAATGTTTAGATATCTGTAAGTATGCCATTTCGCATGACCAAGATGAGCTATTCATGCTTTACCTGGCAATTTCTTGTTTCCATTTGAATTCTACAGATGAAATTGAGAATTATGTAAAAACATTGGCGAAGTTCAACTATCAAAATGCCGTTACTGCACTTCAAGTTGCGAATATTTTACTCCAGTTTAAATTTCACAAAGAAGGTATGGAACTCTGCTATTATTGGGCAAAAGAAAAAGACAATAAACAGGCGAGAACAATGTTTTTCATGTCATTTTTGAAATTGCCTTGGGATGATTTTTTTGTGACTTTTGATGAAGTTGAAGAAGGTTGCTATGTGTTTTACAAGATCAATGGAAAAGATGAAGGTTTTGTCAAAATAATTGAGCCCAACGATGAATTTTCAAAACAGCTTCTTGGACATAAAACAAATGATGTTATTGAGATCAAAAGACCACTTGGGAACATTGTTGACTCATATAAAATAGGCATCATTTGCAATAAATACTTAGCTCTAAAGATGGAAATCATTGAGGAAACCAAGAATCCACAATCTGGGCTTGGTATGCAGTCTTTTAACATTGAAGAAGACGGATCACCATTGGACATTATTCATCAAATTGCAGGGCTTCCGAATGAGAATCCATACAACGTGTACGAAGAATACTATTCACAAAAAATTCTATTTTCCCAACTGGCATTTTCCACTTCCGAACTAAGAGAGAATTTAATTCATGTCTACTACAAGTTAGTCTATGAAAAAAACGGATTGCTCAAAATGGACCCGAAAGCATTTCCGCTTTTAGACTTTTTCCAGGAATATGATTTTATATTGGATTTCACCTCATTACTTCACTTTTATATCTTAGAAAAAGAAGGGAAATACACTTTTAAAAATAAGTTCAAAATCCCAAGTTTCATTATGGTACTGATCAACTCATACCGAAACGAACCTCTTGGAATGGTTCATCATGAAGACTATGTTTTGGATAAAGAATATTACGATCACTTAATTGCCTGGATCAATGAAAAGTGTGAGATCATTAATCCTGCAAGCTTATTAGACATTATGGATGATGCAACTACAGGGAATACAATTGAGAATGAGTTAGGTCGGTACTTAATAAATCAAGCTGCCATGGTTCAAGAATTCCCTAACTCTGTATTGATTACGGATGATCTTTTCTTTTATACAATGTATCCGCTTTCGCAGAAAAAACTAATCAGCACCGATGTGTTTTTGGTTTACGAAATGGTTAAAGATATTGCTATAGAGTTCAACGTTATTGATCCTTCCGATAATGAGTAAGCCGGTAAGACAACATTTTATTCCAAGAAGTTACCTTAACAATTTCTCGGAATCTATGGAAGGTAAATACTTCATCCATGGTAAAAGGCACGATTCTCAACAAATAGTCAGACTAAGCACAAAAGACATTTGTATTGAAAGAAATCTATATACCATTCCTACAAATGATGGAGAAAAGAATTTTGATGTTGAACACTTTTATGCAGATAAAGTAGACAGTGTTTTCCCCACAGTATATACACTCATTAAGGACCCAAATGTTAGAACTATTGATTTTGAAACACGATTAAAAATCATTACTACGGCATTAAGCCTTTACTTTAGAACGCCTAAATTTCTAAACATTCAAAACAATTTCTTCGAGCGACAAATCAAACACGCATTTGAAAACACTACCAAGGACGAGGTGATTATTTCTTTTCTTGGAGAAGAACTGAAAGTGAATAGAAATGAAGTAGAAGAAATCATCAAAGAAAGAAAAGAACACAATAGAATTAGGTTTCTAATCCAACATCTACAGGACTATGAAAACCTTGTGCAAAGCAAATTAATGGATGACATTTCAGTTTATCATATCGTCGATGACAGTGAATTCATAACATCTGATAATCCGGTAATTATTCGGGCATTTGTAGACCCGACTAGTCCTGATTATGATGAGGAAGAGTATTTCAAAAAGGAAATTAATCCTTTTGAAAAAACAAACATGATTCATTTGCCATTGGATCGAAAAACGATGCTGACCATAATTCCGAGAGCAGATAATAACGTTTCAAGTTTATTCCGAAGAATGGACATCGAAATCCTGGATGTCTTAATGTATAATTCCGATATTGAGAAAAATGCCGAGAGTTGGATTCTAGGATCGAAAAATGGAATCGAAAAGCATATTGAAGATCAGAGGAGTTTTAATGTCGAGACCCCTGAGAATTTGGAGCGGGTTAGAAATTACAAAGAAAAGGCACTCGCTTTTTCAGAGTTGAAGACACTTATGGAGAAAAAAGGATTGAGAAGTGCGGAAGTAAAGGAGAAAGTTGTCGAAATGAATTCTATTCATCATATTTCTTCAGATAGAAACTTTCAAAAGATACTCCAGACAGTCAATTCTTTATGACAAAGGAAAAACAGTACAATTTCAAATGGGCATTACAATTATTATTGACAAATCTACCTTTCAATCGTTAAGCTTCATGGAACTCTATAGGCTAAGTTGTTACTATAAGCACAACGTAACGCCTATACTCATAATGGAGATTTTGGGTGATCTTAAAAAAGAAGTGACAGAGGGAAAACCGCCACCTGAAGAACGTGTCAAAGACTTCGCAAATAAACTTTTTCCAGTAGAGATTATTGTGAACGATCTTTATTTAGACTTGGTGCAAAATGATTTGATGGGAAAAGGATCATCGTTAGACGGAAGACCAAATGTCCGAATGCAAAAAGCGGTTCAATCTTCTAGTGGACAAAAAGGGCTTGTGATTGATCAAACGCTGGAAGAAAAGTCCGTTTACAAATGGAAAGACGGAAAGTTTTCGGAAGCAGATAAAGAATTATCAGCATTGTGGCGTGCACACACAACTCAAGAAGACATATTGGTCAACTTAAAAAGCAAGCTAACACTGGATGTTTCGGGAATAAAAGACTTCAAAACCTTAGATCAAAAAGTAACAGAATTTTTATCCACTCCTTTTGGTCAACAACATTTTTTGATGATTTTACTTCAAAATTATAAAGTGAGCTCTATCAATGGAATGGAGGTAATGAACCGGTGGATGATTCAAGGACGTCCCCAAATTTCAACTTTTGCTCCATACGCCTTTCATTGTTTCCGTGTTGATACTATTTTCTCCTACGGTTTAGCCAGCGGACTTATAACAACGCGTCCAACGAACAAAGTAGATCTTGAATATTTGTATTATATGCCGTTCGGAAACATTTTCACGTCCAATGACAAGTTGCACAAAAACCTTGCACCCTTGTTATTACGATCTTATCAAAAGTTCTATACTGGGGCAGAATTAAAAGTCGATTTGAGCAATATCTTAAAATACTTAGAGGGTTTAACTATTGAAGAGGTTCGTGAGTTTAAGTCAGAACCGCCAATTCTCGAAGGGTCATTAACAGCTGAATTATGGAAAGAATACTTTGGTTATCCTGAACATAAGCAATGGAATCGAACAATATCTGACAAAGAACTGGAAAGAGCTAAGAAAAAAATTGATGAATTTGAAAAAGCAGCAAAAGAGAAAGGGCTTGAAATCGGAGAACTGAATGATCCTGATTTTATAGTAAAAACATCATATCTCTCCAAGAGAGATTTATGCTTTTGTGGAAGTGGTAAGATCATAATTAATTGTTGTATGACCGAGGAACAATTTGATGGGGAAGTAAGAAAACGAAATCACTAAACTCTACGAAGTTGTGTGTTACTTCGTAGAGCTTATTTGATACAGTAGAATGTTAGAAATTACCAATTGAAAATTTGCTTATATTTGAGCAATAGAAGCACTTTCGCACCCTCAAATGGGAATCTGATGGAGCTTAAAGGATTATTTAGAACCCTAAGAAAACGTTGGGAGTACAATATTACCATTATTCTTACCCTAAATCCATTGTTGATTTATAAAATGTTGATAATCAGTTTCTTGAATTCAATTTTTAATCCTGTATTTGTTCCACATAGAAACATAGGTCACTTAGTTTTTTAGTGTTTCTAAAAGACATTGAGGTGAATCGTGTGAAAAAATCATCAACACCCCATTCAATCAGGTTATTCCCTATACAAACATAGCTCACCTATCTTCTATGTGTGCTATGTGCCTATTTGGTTTTTAACTTAATGAGCTAATGATTTTTTTTGCTGCACCCTGATTTCGAGCAAAAATCTCAGTCAATTTCTCATTGATTTGAGCCCTTTTTCCGAGTGCTTCTTCCACTGCTTTCTCAAAACTGAAACTATCTTCAATGGTAAAAGCTACTTCGTGATCAAGAAACAATTGAGCCTCCGGAAAACGTGCGAATTTCGGCCCGAAAAAGATCGGAATACCAAATGCTCCTGGTTCCAGAATGTTGTGCAATTTCCCGGTAAACCCTCCACCAATGTAAGCCAGATCGGCATATTGATACGCATTGGTCAACTGACCTATTGTGTCCAGAATAAGGATGTCTTTCCCTAAATTCTGAAAATTGGTATAGCGTTCCACCTCGTGATCAAACTCTGCAGAAATTTGTTCAATATGCTTCTCTGAAATATCATGCGGGGCAATGATGATCTTAAATTTCTGACGCAATTCAAATAAGGCCGGAACCAGTATTTCTTCATCAATTGTCCAGGAACTTCCTAAAATAAGCGTCCGTTTTTCTTCCACAAAATTGCGGATAATCTCATTTTCCTTGCTTTTGGATTTCACTTCAAGCATGCGATCATAACGCGTATCTCCGGTAACTGTGACCTGATCGATTCCAATGCTGTTCAGCAAATCTTTTGAACGCTGATCCTGCGCATAGAAATGGTCAAACAGATGCAGTGCCTTTCTGAAAAAGCCGCCATACCATTTAAAGAATCTATGACTTGGTCTGAACAAACTACTTACTCCGTAAATTTTGGCGCCGTTTCTTCTGGCACATTTCAAATGATTGTACCAAAATTCGTATTTGACGAAGAATACCATTTGCGGATTGAAGTGATCAACAAATTTACGGGCTTTGATCTTTGTATCGAGTGGTAAATAAAGAGCCAGATCTACCTGATGTTCTCTTTTCGAGTAAAATTCCATTCCGGAAGGACTGAAGAATGTAACAATCAGAAAGGATTCGGGAAAGGCTTCCTTATAGGCATTCATTACTGGAAGACCCTGATCGAATTCACCCAAAGACGCACAATGAAACCAAACAACTTGTTTATTGTCCGGAACCGGAAATGTATTTAGTGGAATACGTCTCCCAAGAATCCATTTTTTTGCTTTGGGATGAAACCACGATGCCAGCCACATGACTGCATAAAAAGCCCGAATCCCAAATCCGTAGAATAATCTCATTTACTCAAAATAATAGTCTTTCGGTTTGCGCTTATAGACAGGAACAAACCAACCAACTTTAAATCCATATTGTAAATCTAATCTTTGTGCTTTAGAAACGGGAACATCCGGTTGATCAAAAAACACTTCTCTTCTATTATAAGTTAACCCTTCCTGGATATAAAATCCGGCGTAGAAGTTCACAAATCCCTGGTTCGCCATGAAGGCATACCCTGCAAATTGATGAAAATTCAATCCGGTTGTATAGCGGTCATACCCTTTTCTGTATTTTAATTCCAAAGTAGGAACGACCTGATCTTGTGTTTCAATCCGAATTTTATATTGCATGTAACCCAGTCCTGCATGGACATATAATCCGGAGTTTTTATTGGGGCTAAGCACCGGGAATACTTTCCCGACCATTGCATTTGCATTAAAGCCGCGCATATTTACCACTACTATTGCCACGTCTCCATTCACATCATTGATATAACCGTGAGAATCGATCAGGTTGGTAAACATTCCTTCGGTTTTCACTCTGTTTCCAAACATGAAGTTTCCATCTATACCATAAACCCAATTTTTGGAAGTCTTGTAACCGGCCATTGCTCCGATATGATTGATCGCTCCGAAGCGTTCTTTCAAATCTCCACCGGGTGCATTCAATCCATAGTGCAATGCAACCCATGGAGTAGCAATTGCGCTGTCGCGCACATTTCTCTGACCGAATCCCTGGAAACTGAAGCAGATCAAAAAAGCAAATAAAAAAGAATTTCTCATGTTTTTATAGTCACTCAAAAATAAGGAATTATCCTGCTTAGCATGCTAAATTATCCCGAAAGGGGTGAATTATCGATTAAACTGCTTATTTGAATCGAATCGATTTTGCCGGATTTATTCTGCTAATCAAAAAAGAAGCAATAAATAGCACAACAAGACATGCTTTCAATGTGATAATATTCAATGAAACAATCTTCCAAATACTGAATTCAATCGGAACGGTATTTAAATAATACACTTTGGGATCTAAGGGAATAATATGAAACTGATATTGCAGCCAGCAAAGCCCGATTCCGATGGCATTTCCCCAGATCATTCCTTTCAGAATAAGCTGTCCGGCGTGGACTATAAACACTTTTCGAACAAAGAGGTTACTTGCTCCCATTGCCTTTAAAATCCCGATGAAATTGGTTCGAACCAGGATCAACACAAGTAGTGCAGAACCCATGTTTACAATTCCGATGATCAACATGAGAATCAGTACAATGGCTAAATTCACATCCAGGAAACTTAACCACACAAACAGATCGTGCTGATTATCCTTGATGCTGTTCACTTTCACCTGCTGTCTAAAATCCGGATTGAACTCTACCGCTTTTTCAATCTTCCTCTTTTGGTTTTCGATGTCCGAGAAATCGGCTACACTCAACTCATACGATCCCACATACTCCTGATAGGAACCATGTCCGGGGAAAAACTCTAAATCAACTGTTTTTGCACCTGCTTTTACTTCGTAGTGCAAACCGTCGCGGCTTAGAAAACGCTTTTTCAGGTTTCCCTCTGAATCCAGTGTAAATGAACTGGTTCCCAATTTATCTCCTCTTACCTTGATTTGCAGCCAGGTTGTATCCGGAATGGTGGTCTCACTTTTTGGATTGTCCAAATTGCCGGTTGGTTCATCGAGGAACGTCCAGTAATCCGCAACAATCAATCGAATGGTGGTATCTTTTTGCGGATAAATTGCAATGACGGGCGTATCTTCATACCCTTCTCCCCAATCGTAGCGGTAATTTCCATTTCCTCCTGAAACCTGGGCGCGGACGATCAAATTTCCAAAATAGAGTGAATCTTCAACGATTAGTTCGGCACTGATTCCCCAATCATTCAATTGCTGAACCTGCGGCAGGTAACAAAAAACCAATTCCTTATCAAAATCTTCCAACCCTGTTTCATAAATTCCCACGACCTGAAACTGGCGCTGAATGGGTTTCTGTTTTACGAAATAGGCATTGATTGTATCACCCAATTTGTAGTGCAGATCGTTTGCAATGCGTCTGGAAATCAATATCTCAGTAGAAGCCAGATCTTTGAATGCCGGAAGTTTTCCTTCTTTCAGATAAGATTTAAAAAAAGACCAATCGTAATTTTTATCAACACCTTTTAAAACAACTCCGAGAATCTCTTTTTGCTCCACATCTCCGCGCGACTGAAGCAGCGCTGGTTTATAAGCAACTGATTGAACATGAGTTACACCCTCAATTCGACTCAATGCTTCTTCGAACTTTTGGCTCTTCATTAAGGGTGCAGATTCCATCAAGGAAATTTCTCCTGACTTCTGAATGGAGATATGTGAACCAAAACCTATAACTTTACGGCTCACTTCTTGTTGGAACCCTTCAACCACTGCAATTGTGACGATGTTTACAATCATTGCCAGCGAAATACTCAAAATAGCAATTCTCGTAATTGGTTTTGCTGCTTTTTTATTGCCTTGCAATGAGTCATCCGTAACAGCTTGTTTACGTTGAAGTTTTTTAGCTATGAAATAGATATAATTCCAATTATTACTCATGCGAATACGAAAGTACATAAAGCTTTTGGCGTTGAAAAGTATTATTTTGCTTTTCCTGGCTTCATGTGCCACAAATAAAAAGCTGCTTCCGCCTCCTACAACTGATTCAAATCAAGGCAAAACCAAGGAATATCCTGTCATCCAACCCATCGATGATGAGATCAAGTACGACGCTTATGGAGTGGAAAGACTACCGAATTTGCAGCTGGGAAATGCCCGAATGGATCTTTATCTGGATTCATTAAGAGGCAAAAGAGTTGCTATTGTGGCGAATCAATCTTCTCTTTTGGGTGAAGACCATTTGGTGGATACTTTACTGTCTCTTGGGATCCAAATTCAGAAAGTATTTGCTCCGGAACACGGATTCAGAGGAACTGCCGATGCCGGTGAAAAAGTATGGAGTCACAAAGATCCAGTTACGGGTTTACCCATCGTATCGCTTTACGGAAGTAATAAAAAACCACGTGCAGATCAATTGTGGGACGTTGATATCGTGTTGTTTGATATTCAGGATGTTGGTGTTCGTTTTTACACCTACATTTCTACTTTGCATTATGTCATGGAGGCTTGTGCCGAAAACAATAAAGCATTGATTGTATTGGATCGTCCGAATCCGAATGCGCATTACGTGGACGGACCTCTTTTGGAAAAGGACCAAACTTCTTTCATTGGTATGCACCCCGTTCCGATCGTTTATGGAATGACCATCGGTGAATATGCTTTAATGGTCAACGGTGAATTTTGGCTGCACAACAATGTAACTTGCCAAATGTATATTGTTCCCTGCCGCAATTACACGCACAAAACGAAATTTGAGATCGCCATTCCTCCTTCTCCGAATCTCCGCACAGACCTGGCAATTAACCTGTATCCGAGTTTGTGTTTTTTCGAAGCCACCACGGTAAGTATCGGAAGGGGAACCGAACGCCCTTTTGAACTCTACGGACATCCAAGCTTCCGGAATACCGGATTTACCTTTGTTCCAATGCCCACCACCGGAGCCAAAGATCCTTTGTGGCAAAACAACACGTGCAATGGCTACGATTTAAGAGCTAGTCAAAACAAACGCATGTATGAGATTAACCTGAATTGGTTGATCAATGCGCGCGATCAATTGGAAGACAGTGTGGACTTTATCAATCAGCGGAACTTTTTTGACCGTCTGGCAGGAACCACGCAACTTCGTTCGCAGCTAAAAGCAGGATTGGGTGCCAAAGAGATCAAGGAAACCTGGAAAACGGGGATTCAATCGTTTTTGAAGACACGGCAGAAGTATTTGATATATAGATAAATAAGACCCTTTTAAAGGTCGTTTACGGTAATGCTTTTTCACTATTTTATACTTGCTTAGTGTTTCAATATGTTGTATGTTTGGCCAATAACCGATAAATTACAATTTATGAAACAACTACTATCACTAGTTGCTCTTTTTGTTGGGTTGAACATGCCGGCGCTAGCTACTGTTTCACCATTTGAAACAACGAACATATCCAATCATTTAACGGAAGTAAACAAAGAATGGGTAAATTATAACTTGTCCATTCTTAATGAAAAAATTTCGTTTGAAAATGACTTAGATCGCATTCAGTTTCACTTATTACAAGTTGAAAAAATATTGAGAAGTTCGGAGAATGAACAGTATTCGCAAGAGCAAATTCAAAATAGAACTGCATTATTGGATGTTCTGCATAACTACGCTCTTGAGAAAGTATTTCCGATTAATTTATATCATTCGCATAGACAACCCTATTTCATAGACCATTTGGGAACTCATTGTGCAGTTGGTTATCTGCTTAAGGCATCTGGCTTTGGCAACATTGCACAAAGTATATCTGAAACACAGAATTATGCTTATGTAAAAGAAATTCAATCGAAGGAATTACTTGCCTGGGCAAAACAATTCGGGTTTGAGGTGAATGAATTAGCATTGATCCAACCTACATATGCTGATGACACACCTTATTATGCTATTGGAAATGGGGCTAATGGTACTATTTCTAAAATTAACGGAGATGAAAACAAATTTGTCCTTGCGGGTAGTTTTACTCAATTAGACAACCTTCCTTGTTTGAATGTAGGACAATATGTGAATGGAAATTTGTCTTGCTTAGGTGCCGGTATAGATGGAATAGTGAATGAAATTGAAAGAACCGGACAAGATGAAATCACTGTATATGGAAAATTTGACCATCTGGGAATGAGTTATCCAATTGCGATTTGGAATGAAGTGAGTTTGGATTGGGAATTTGTTGCTATTCCAGGTAAAAGTAATTGTGAAATTCTTGCAGCAGATAGTTACAATTTTGATACATATGTTTCTATTAAAACTGAAACCGGCACTTTTGAATTGTTAAAAAATAACGCTGCAAATTGGTATCTGACTTGTTCAACCGATGGTCCAATTTACAGTATTGATGTCGCATATCTAAAGTATGTTTTTGGTGGGAATTTTAATCAGGTTACTGTTCATGCAAGTACCCCATTTGTTTTAAATTCACAAAATGTAATCAGTTCAACAATCGGGGTGGGATGGCAAGTTTACCTTTCGAATATTCCGGATACAGTTTATGCCACTAAAATAATTGGAACGAACATCTATGTTGGAGGCGCTGCTACAAATACCCCTGGTCATAGTAAAGTGTTATTATCCCAATTAACGAATGGATCTGCATTATCGCTCATCCAACTTTGGCCTGATGCTAATCCATTACGGATTTATGACATAGAACATCATACAACTGATTTGAATCAATTGAAGGTAGTTGGTAAATTGCAAGGTATCGAGAATGGGTCTGATATGATTGCGGGAAGTGGAGCCTTTAATTATTCCATCTCTGAAGGAATAGCAACTTCTGCCGGTTGGTTCAATCACCCTGTTCATTCTGCAATACTTACAAATAACGGTGATTTAATCGTTGCCGGAGAATTTACGGCAGGATTCCAAACGACTTTTTCTCGCCTTGCAAAATCAACTCCAATTTTGGGAGCAGATGAACTGTCTTCGGCAACAAATTTAGTTGTTTCTCCAAATCCAAGTACTAGTTCAATCTCTATTAATGGAATTCCAGTTGGAACACTTTTCAATTATCAAATTACTGATCTACAAGGAAAAACCTGGAGAGCAACTGAAACTTCAAACCCTATTATCCATGTAGAAGATTTGAGCAGTGGAGTGTATTTCTTGAGTCTTCAAAATACCCAAGGCTACAATTCAACCATTCGTTTTGTAAAGAATTAGATTATCGCTACTAAATCATTTGAAGATCCCAAGATTCTTAAGAGAATAACTATACCTCGTAAATAGCTTACGTGCTTCCAGACTAATTTTGTGAAACTAAACGGATAAAAGAATATTAAAATTTCAGAAGTTATCACATTATTATTAAATCGGAATATTTTAACAAAATGATTGGATTTTGAAAACCTTCATTACTTTTGTTACCAATTTCAGTGCCTAAATCATCTCAGACATCTAAATTAAACTTAAAGCAATTTATTACAATTTTCTTATGAAAGACTGCCATATGGAATTGGTACATTTAGTATCTTATTCTACTCTGCCACAATTGAATCTGTCGAAAACATATTCACTAACTAAATCAAATTTATAATGAAACGCATTCTGCTTCTATTCGCATTTTTTAGTGCCCTCATCGGGTATAGTCAATCTGTTTCTTCCGTTAATTTATTTGCAACAGAAAACTCATTTACAGATTCAGGCAATCCAACGGCTATTAATTATACGGCTTTATCAAGTAATGTTTATGTAACGGGGACATTGGCTTACTATCGAATTTTCCTCAAATTTGATTTAAGTTCCATACCGGCAAATTCAGTAATTGTGTCTGCCACTATGCGATTTACGCCAAGCGGAACGGAAAACATTGTTGTTACAAACTCTACAGAATTAAATCTGGATGCCTGTAACACCACTTGGTCACAGACAACCCTCAATCATTCATCAGGAATTGCTAACAATGGAATATTAACTACTGTAGGTGTCTCAAGTTTAGTATCAGGTAAACGGGAATTTAATGTAAAAGACCACGTACAAGCAATGGTTGACGGGCGGGTTCCTAACTTTGGCTGGAGAATGAAGCGTAGTTCAGAAAGTTCAGCAACTCTAACAACTGTTTATTACTCAAAGAATGTTCATTCTTCTGCTTCCAGGCCACAACTGGAAATTTATTACTATACACCAGCTTATGTTTCTGCAGCAACAATTGTACATGCTTCAAACGGCCTCTCCAACGGCTCCATTTCACCAACAATCCTGCTTGGTTCTTCTGCAACCCGAACTTACCAATGGTATAATGCTTCAGGTATAATCAGCGGTGCAACAAGTATCAATCTTACTGCAAAACCTTATGGCTGGTATGGTTTGAAATCCTCAGGTACCACAGCAGGGGATGATCTTTTTCAGGCATTTTTGATTGGTTCAAAATGTGAAATGGTCGATATTTCATTTAATTCTGGTCCAGACTATATTGACGATGCTTCCATTACAAATGGTACTATAGGAAGTGGCCTTACCGTAACTAATTACAGTCAAGGCAATTCATGGAACAGTAACGTGAATTCTGCTGAACAAGTAAGTTTCGGTAGTAATTGGTTTAGTGTATCATCTCTGATTCGATTTAGGTTATGGATTGACCCTGCCCTAGAAATAAATGAAGCCAAAATGACCCTATATGGGCTTGGGCACAATCCGCTGGAAAGACCCAATACTTCCAAATTAACTCAAGTAACTTCCAATTGGAAAGAAACCGGAGTATCTTATGGAATCAGGCCTGCTTTAGGTACATTATCTCTAAACCTGCCTAATATGCCTGCGGGAAACGGAAACACGACTCTGGAATTGAATGATTTCTTTAATTCCTGGAAAACTAACAATTTAGCCAATTACGGAATAGATTTAAGTTTATTATCTTATTTGAATCCAATTGTAGTGGGCTCAACGAGCACCAAACAGAGCTACGAGTCTTCTGATAACACCAATAAACCAATCGTTGCATTTAAAGTCAGTTGGGTGAATAACACCTGCGACTTTACGTCCTATTCCCGTTTTAAAGATGCGCTAGACGGTTCTTTCGTTCGAACCATTCAAGGAAAATTAAAGGTTCAGTTTAACGAAGATTACGATCAAAAAGCAGGTCGTTTTGCCAAATTGATTCTTTATGATGCGACTACCTATCAAATTAAAGCCGGAATTAACAACGACGGAACTATTATCGGTGCTGCATTGTTACCAGCCAAGGTCTTGGAATTCGATTACAACCAACACTTACTTGATTTGAGTACCTATTCTTTAGTTATTGGAAATGACTATGTACTGGAACTTACAACTAGTAAGGGAGAAAAATCCTATATCAAATTTAAATATTACAATTAATCACCTGACATATGTTCATCAATCGCAAAAAATCGATTTTGAGAAATCTCAGCATATTCTTACTTGTTGGAATCATTTCTCAAATCTCAGCTCCAGTTGTTTACGCATCGGAGTTAAAAGAAAGCATGTACTTCACTTCTTCCGGTGAATCGATCAGTGCCGGGTTTCTAAAAGAATTGGCTGCTTCTTTGGCTCATGTGGATAGTGAGTTAAAAAAACGCTCTGTTTTTCGTGAAAAGAAGACAGATCCGGTTTCATTCCGGACGTTTCCTAAGATCAAATTGGATCGGACTCCGCATGTTTCACAATCAGAGTCTGCGCTGGAAGTACAAAAATTGTTGGGTGGTCCGGGACAAACGGAATCTTCCGGTTTTTCATTGAACTCAACAGACGGATTAGTAGATAAATTCACCGGTGATTTTACCTATTCACTTCCCGTAATGGATGTAGAAGGTTTCCCGATCGTTTTGTCTTATAATTCAAATGTTACTATGAACTCGGAATCTTCCTGGGTTGGTCTTGGCTGGGATTTGAATGTTGGTTCCGTTTCCCGTGAAATGAGAGGAATGCCAGATGAGTTTAACGGAACAGATCAGATTGAAAAAACGGAAGCTCAGCTGGATGAAGATCTTAGCGGCAGAAAGTTGGGAGGATATTTATCATTATCTTATGGATTTGGTGCAGGTGGAGGCGGTGTAATTTTTACTCCATCTTTACAATTAACCCTCTTAGGTGGAAAATACACCAGTAATTTACTAGGTTTGGGACATACCCGGGATTTTGGACTTCAGATAAGGTTCGACTTAAGTAAAGACAAGGAAAAGATCGGGGGTTCTCCTAGTGATCAAGGTGGGCTTTTGGGCTTGAACTTTGGTCTGGGTTATTCAAAAGATACTAAGAGGGGTTCCGGCATCAATCAAAGTTATGGAGCAAGTGTGATCGGATTAAATTTCGGAGTTAATTCTCATTCAAGAGAAGGTCTAACCGATTGGTCTGCGGGTTATTCGGTTAGTAAGATTCGAAACTTCAGTTTTTCTCATTCTTCTTCCGCTCCTTACGGAACACAAACCATTGTTCCCTCTATATCCATGGGAAATTCATCGAGCAGCTTTCAATTTAATTTCGATGCATTCGTTGGCATTGCTCCGGGAGGAGTTGCTATTCAGGCAGGATTCTTAGCCCAAAAATACAATAACAAGGTCAATACTATTGCCAACCGATATACTTATTCCCAATCAGCAATTGGATACTTACATTCCGGAAAGCGCAATAATTTCGGTGGGGAAAGATTGCCCCTGATGGATTATCAGCGCACCAATGACGGAGAGTATTCTGTGGAAATGAAGCATCTTCCGGGCTCTTTTCAAACATTTGACTTATTCTACTATAATTCGCCAACGCAAAGTGGTTCTTTCCGTGCAAACAGAACGGATTACGGAACTTATTACGACCCGGTGATCAAATCACAGCATAACAGTCTTGAGGATTCCCAGTTGTCTGAGTTCTACGAAAAGATGCCGGATATACTGGCAAATGTTCTTGGAAGTATTCTTTCACCGGACGTTGTAAATTTAGGGATTGGTGTACTGATTAAAAAGACAATCATGTTACAAATCAGTTTAGGTCTTGGTAAACAGGAAGTAGATACGGAATATAATTCTACCTGGGATCACGGCTCCAATAGCGGGTATTTAGGTTTCGTTTCTGAAGTCAACGGAGACAACTTTGATAAAACAACCTATTTTAAAGCTTTGGGTGAAACAACACCAACAGAAATGGGAGCCTGGGACTATATGGGTGGTACCAATTTGTCTTCTTACCTGGTTGATGAAGTAAACAAAGAAATTGAAGTTGGAAATACAATTAATGGTGTTGTAAAATCCACTACTGCCCTAAACGCGCAAAATGCAAAACCGATCAGGGCGACATCTATTAAACCGATCATTGCATCAGCTATCAGTTCTATTGCGATTCAAAACTACGCGGGATTAAATATTCCTCGTGTTGGAGGCTTACGCAAGAGTAATCATATCTCGGCGATTGAAATAGTTGATGAAAGTGGTGTGAAAAATGTATACGGTGTTCCTGCTTACAATAATTACAGCGGAGAAGTGAGCTTTTCTTCCGGAGGACTTACCAATACCGGGGCTACTTTGGAATACACTGCCAGTGGCCCTTCTGCAGATAATTCTATTGGGAATACCCGTGGAAGATCCAATTATTTCAATAGAACAAAGGTTCCATCCTACGCACATTCCTTTTTGCTGACCCAGGTATTGGGGCCGGATTATGTAGATCGCACCCTTGATGGTCCCTCTTTGGATGATGTAGGAGCTTATCATAAAATCAACTACTCACGGTATGCAGATACCTATAAATGGCGGCTTCCGATCAGCGGAACTTCTGCAACTGCTCCAAAGGCCTACAACATTCCCGGATTTATGGGAACCAATTTAGACGACATCGGAGCATATTCCTATGGTGAAAAAGAACTGTGGTATGCGCATAGCGTAGAAGGTAGAAACCTCATTGCGGTATTCATTTTAAGTAATCGAAAGGATGGGTTACAGGCCGATGAAAATGGTTTTGTGGATGCCTCACCGAGTTCAACTTTAAAGAAATTGCAAAAACTGGATAAGATCATCCTTTACAACCGGGATGATTACTATAAGAACGGGATAAATGCATCTGCCCTTCAAACCGTTCAGTTTGATTATGAATATACCTTGTGTCAGAATTTTGCAGGAAACCTGGAAACTTATGGCGGTGTTGCTGCTGAATCCGGAAAACTAACATTGAAAGGTATTCGTGTAATGGGAGCTAAATCGGAGGAATCCGGTTTGAGTGATTATTCTTTTGATTATTCAGCTTCCAATCCTCCTTTCAGTTACCAAAATATAGATGGTTGGGGATGCTACCAGGCAAATAACGCCCCGCTTCCGAATGATATTTATCCGTATACACATAATAAATACTCTGTTGGATTGGCGGCAGAATCTATTGCCCGCGGCTCTGCATGGAAATTAACATCCATCAAACTGCCCGCAGGAGGTGAACTTGCGGTAAGTTATGACAGTGATCATTATGCCTATGTTCAGGACAAACGTGCCATGCGCCAATTCACGATTGAAGGAATGATGACAGAACAGGAATTGTATCCAATGCTTAGTTCTACCTGGGATGGTGTAACGGGTCTTTCAGATGAATTTTTGCTGAACTCCAGTAATGTTACTTTTTATAGGAATGTAGTGATTTTTAAACTGGATCAGCAGCTAGGATCCGGTCTTACACAGGCAGAAGCCACAGAAGAAGTTCGTAAAAAGTATTTCAGAGACCCATACAACGGAAGTCAACTGACGGAATTGTTCATTAAAGCTCGGGTTCAAATTAAACCCGATGTGGAAGAATTAATCCCGATGTTCCTTCCTTTAGATAATGATAATAATGTGATCGGCGCCATGCCTCCTGCCCCGGATGGCAGTAGAAAATTTGGGTTTGCAGTTTTGAAGTTGTTTGATATCTCTGAAATGGAGGCCAATGACAAACGTGCAAAAAAGTGGGCGAATCATGGAACACTGATTCATCCTATTCAACGTGTAGCATTGGATTATGCGCGGCAAAATTTACCTGATAAAATCTATGGGGCATGCAGCACTTGTGAGGAGGACATAGCCGGCGACATGGATAAACGCGTTCTTTTCGGGACTTTGATTTATAAGTATATGATTGAGGAAGCTCATTACGCGGCTAAATTGATCCCTTCAAAAACACTATTGAAATTGTATGAACCGGATAACTTCAAAATTGGAGGAGTTGCCCGCGTTACAAATATTACTTATTCTGACAACTGGAATACACTATCTGCAGAATATACCAGTACCTACAGTTGGGATTACTTCTACGGAGATCCGAGAACCGGGGAAAGTAAAGGAGTTGCTACATTTGAACCGGTTCAAATACTGGATGAGAACGTACATTACGCCTGGGATACGTATGTAAATATCAAAGAGAAATTTGTAGATGAGACCCGATTTCATGTCTTACCTATTTTCAGACCGGTTTACCCGAATCCGAATATAGGCTACAGCGAAGTACAGGTTACCTTCAATGGCTCTTCCAATAAAGGAAAATCCATTTCAACCTACCACACATTCAAGGAAAAAGACTACGCAACAAAGGAACACGCTACCGAGATAGGAGCAGAAGACGGCGGACATAAGAGTCTATTCACCAACAAACGTTCCATTGGTAAATTTCTGGGAGCCAAAGGCCTTGATTTTTATGGATTCACAGAAGGATTTTTATTAGTTACGAATGATTTTCATGGAAAGCCGATCGAGTTCAGAACCCTGGACGGCGATGGAAACACACTATTCTCGACCAAATATACCTACTATGGCAAGTACGAAACAGTACCGATGCTGGATAGAAAGGGAGATCTCAGAAATTATCCGGTTGCAATGGAATATGATATCCATACCGAACAACGCGCTGTGGAAGATTTTACCCGTTTTCATATCGGAGGTCTGGGTATTGGTATCACCTTTACACCACCTTATTTATCCTTCTCCCCTTACTACACCTGGAATAATAGCGACCGCGCTTTTTATTCTTACTCCCTTGTGAAGCACATGAATTATTATGCCCGTGTAAAAAGTGTGGAAACGATTAACCTGAATTCACAAAACACGGCTGAGAATTTAATTTATGATAAATACTCAGGAGCCACACTTGCAAGCAGTTTAAAAGACGAGTTCAATGACAAACTGTATCAATTCTCTTATCCGTCACATTGGTATCATCCGGGATTACGGGAAATTCAGAATAGTTCTACGATTACAAGTTATACGGGGACTGCTTCAGGAAATACCTTTACCATTGCTTCCGGTGATTTGGAAGAGTTGTTTGCTCCGGGAGATGAAGTACTCCTGACAAATGTAGCAACACCGACCACTACGATTCCGGCAACAGTGATTTCAACCGGTCAGTTATCCCTGAAATTGATTAACACTACCGGTGGCACCTCACCTGCGATAACAAGTGCCTCTTACTCGATTAAACTGGTAACTACAAACCGATCTAACAGACTGGGGGAAAGTATGCAGAATGCCGTTACGAAAAAAGCAATTTCGGTGGCTCCGGCTGCCCCATTTGTTTTCCCTGTTTCTGAGATCCTTTCAGCTTCGGCTATTACCTACAGAGATAAACACAATGTACGTTGTGGAACACCTCCTGTGGATAAAGAAAAGAACAACCAGGTTGCGCCAGGTTCTACAATCAATCCATATAAATATGGTGTGATGGGAGATTTGGTACTGGATGCACAATTGTCCTGGCAAAGTGAACGGATCAACAATACGCATGATCACGGAATCCGTTTTGACGGGGCTTATACGGAATACACTCCTTATTACAGTTTTGATGCTGCTGATAACGTGAAAAAGTGGAAAACCATTCCCTCTTTAGGAAACTGGCGTCGTATGGGTGAAGCTCGATTATACAACGAATATGGTGTTCCGCAGGAAGGGGTGGATCAATTGAATATTCCTTCAGCAGTGGTTCACGGATACAGCAACAAACTGGAGTTAATGCCGGTTGCCCAGGCAGTTAATGCGCATAAACAAGACATCGGTTTTGATGGATTTGAGGATTATACCTATTACTCAAGTGGATCACTGCCAACTTTTGATGTCGGAAACTATCATTTCAGTTTTATGGCAGCAGTCAATGCAAACATTACTCAAAGTACTGAACAAAAACACAGTGGTTTGTATTCCCTGAAAGTAAATCAGGGAGCAACTGCTGTCTTGAGCAGGGCGGTTGTAACAGCGTGTAATGCTCAACCAAATGGAGTTACGGGTGCAGATATTTTCGTTGCAAATACGTGTGTATGTATTCCTCCATTTAAACCTACCAGCGGAAAAGATTATGTTGTGGGAGGATGGATCAGGAAAGGGACTTCGATTGCTGCCATCAAAGTAGATGTTACGGGTGGCGGACCAGCCATTAACCCGGCTATGACAAACGGAAAAGAAATTGACGGATGGGTTCGGGTAGAATCAGAGCCCTTCGCTATTCCGGCAGGCTATACCACTATTTCAATCTCGCTCAGTAATTCAGGAAGTTCTCCTGTATACTTTGATGATGTGCGCGTTCATCCGTTCCTTGCGGGCATGACAACCGTGGTCTATGATCCGGTTACCTTATTGCCGCTCGCTACGCACGACGGGTATAATTACACTACGTTCTATAACTACGACGAGAACCTGGAATTGGTTCGTGTAAAAGTAGAAACGGAAGAGGGAATTAAGACCGTTATGGAACGTGAACAAGGTGGAAAAATTCATTACAACGACTAAGCTAACTCATCTGATCAACATGAAAACACAATTATATATCCTGTTAATGGCTTTCCTTTCAGCAAGTTTTGCGTTTGGAGGTCAGGAAAACTATGTGAATCGACTGGAAGGGAATTCCATTGCGGTCAATGCAACTTATAGTACTTACGATTCCCATTACTGGGATATGTTTGGCAATTCCAGCTGGCCTAGCTTGTTTACGAACCAGAAAGTATCGAATTATGTGCGCCTGGGAGTACGACCGGATTTTGTCCACACAGCGACTTTTAGTGCATCCGTTCAGGTGCAGATTGATTATCAGGCCTGGGGAGCAAGCGGTCCTTATACAGTGGGTACAATAACACAGACTTTGACTGTAAACTACGATGCGAACGGAAATAATACGATTTCCGATCTGAATACCGTTACTTTTTCCAATGCACATTTTGTAAAAGTAAAGATCTTGTCGGCCTCCGGAACGGGTGCTTACAACAAGGAATATATCTATCTGGAAACAGGAATCGATATCGAACGTTATTATGTATTCAATAATCAAACTGCGGTTACATCAGCTATTACTGCCACATCCAATAACCTGGAAATCAATTGGAGTGTAGTTCCCGGAGCTGAGTTTTATGAGATTGAGTACGTTCATGTCAATAAGTATACGCTTACGGATGCATCAACCTATAAACCGACCAATCAGCTGAAGTATAATTTTTACCTGAATTCCACACGGGTTGATGTGACCAATAGCTATTACCGTCTTCCGAAAATTTACGATAAAGGATACTTTCTTTACCGGATCCGGGCAATTGGAAAAAAGGGAACGAATTTCAGTGAGCTTGATAACGGTGTTTGGAATACGGTGGAAAGCGGGACTGTAAGCAGTTTAGTTGCTACTAATCCAACCAATGTATTGGACATCAATACAGAATATGACTTGCAGATGAACTGGAGCCACCAGGTTGCTTTTACTGAAGGTGGAAAACGGATGGAAGGACTTTCATTCAGTGACGGATTGGGAAGAGGCCGCCAACAGGTTGGTTTAAATCCGGAAAACGGCCAGGTCATTATCTCCAACATTTACTATGACGAATTGGGACGACCGGCTGTTTCGGATATGCCTACCCCGGTTTCAAATGACTACCTGCATCATTTTCCCAATTTCAACCGGGCTGATATAGCAGGTGCGCCGAGTTATCAATACCAGTATTTTGATTTGGTTCAAGGCAGCTGTCCGGCTAATTCCCGTGGATTTCTGACCACAGAAGGTGCCGGAAAATATTATTCGGCCTCCAATACCAATCAGGACGGTGCAAACGCCATGATCCCGAATGCAGAAGGATTTCCGTTTTCGCGGGTGACTTACAAGAACGATTTTACCGGTCGTATTGATAAAGTAAGTGCGGCAGGACCGGACCTTAAAATGGGCAGCGGAAAAGAAACCCAGTATGTCTATGCTTCACCAAATGAAACGGAATTAAATGTGTTGTTCGGAATAGAAGTAGGTGATTATAATCATTATGAGAAATTAATCACAATAGACCCGAACGGACAGGTATATGTACAGTATATGGATATGGCCGGACGTGTTGTGGCTTCTTATACTGAAGGAACCAGTCCTACGAATGTGGCTTCTCTTGAAGACAATGTGGTTGTTGAAGAAACCTTTCCCTTATTAACACCGGGAGATCCACAAAATGTTGACCTCTCTTACCCGTCTGCAGAAGTATTGATTTCCCAGTATATTTCCACTCCGGGTGATTATACTTTTGAGTATGGTTTCACTCCTGCTGAGTATCACAGTATTTGTCTTCCTTCGGAGATCTGTTTTGATTGTGTTTACGACCTGGAACTTCGCATTCTGGACGAATGTTCCGATACGGTGTTTGACAGCATCATTCAAATCAACGGTGAAACGTTTGACCTGATCTGCAACGGAGGAGAATTTGATAACATCAAGATTGACCTATTCCTGACCAAACAAAACTACCGGATTTCAAAGAAACTGAGCGTTAACCAGGCATCTATTGATGAATACTGGTGTTTGTATTTGGAAAACAATACCTGTATCAGCCCCTTAAGTGCTATTTTCAATAATTATTATACCAACGAACCCTTCAGTGATTGTGAACCGGTTGTTATTGATCTGGACGAAGAAGAAGCCGGACCTTGTGACGGTTACCGGGAAGCCATGCTTGCCGACTTACGACCGGGAGGACAATATGCCAAGTACGTTGTAACCACGGGAACTTCCTATTCTTCTACTGATCCCTGGTCTATTTTAACACCCTATGGATCGAATGCCTATCTTACTACTATTGACTGGCAAACACCACCATTGGGTGGACAGTATCTGGATGAGAATGGAGTGAATGTAACTGCTAGTGTAACTTCTCAGGGATTGGCATATTTCATCCAAAATTTCAGACCGGAATGGGCAGAATTGTTCCTGTCGATTCACCCGGAATACTGCCATTTGCAGTTTTGTATTGCAGACAGCGCTTCGCAGGATTACAATGCGGCCATGATGAACATCATTGAATACGATGTTGCGATGGATGGGAATTACTTTGAACCTTTGCAAGAAGTAGACAATAGTAACGGGCTTGCCCGCTCTACCTGTAAAAATTTTCAAACAGACCTTCAAAACCACACAGGGATTCTGGATCCCTTCTTTTCTGACCCTGCCCACTCAACCTATGAAGATTCGATGAATGCTCATCTGGCGCATTACATTACTATTGACGGAGATCCATGGGGAATCAGTGATATTCCGCTTTCCTTGTGGCAGTATACCATTTATCTGACTAATAACTGTGCTCCGACAACGCCTCCTATGGCTTGTATTGATTCCTGTGACGAATGTAACGAAGACCAAATCTGGCTTACCTTCCGTGATTTATACCTGGAACTGAAAAGCACTTATGTACTCATGGCACAGGAAGCTTATGCCCATGCCAATTGCCCGGCAAGTGCATGTATCGGAGTAAATCCCACAACTTGTTCCCCTCCTAATGCTTTACTGGCAGGGAAAGTTCCCAATTTTGTGAATACCCTCATGTATGGGCCAATATTGGGTACAGGAAGTCCTGCAGACGTATACCATGAAATGATGATGGATAATTGCCAGACATCCTGTGAAGACTTTGCAGATGAATGGTTGGCGGACCTGTCCGGATGTGATTTTGCGGGAAATGATACCACCGGTTTACGTCAGGATTTGATTGATTTGTGTATGGCAGGATGTTCAGATCTGCACCCGATGGGTTCCAGTACGGCTCCTCCGGGATCAGTGAATGTTACCATCAATGATGTACTTGTGGACTATTTTGGTTCGGATTTCCAAACTTCTTTATGCACTGATCTCTTGATCTCTGTTCCCGGGCCTTATGAAGAGTTGCTTCCGGGATCGGAAACTGCTGTATCGGCTCCGTTGGATACCTGCGGATGTAATTACTATTTTGATCATGCCCGAGACTATCAATATGCGATTGCTCACAGCACTGTTCCTGCAGATGTAGACAACCTGGAAGAATGGATTGCCCATTTTACCGGAGAGTTTATTGAGGATGTAGACCAGATCTTGTGTGAATGTTCCAAATACCAGACAGAAAATGTTTGGGAGCCCGGTGCAAATGAAGCATTAATTAACTCCGGACTTGCTATTGCCGCGACTATTTCTTGTGACAAAGGGGTGAGCTGTATTGATTGCGCGCAACTAGGTGCAGGAATTACGGTGTTGATCTCTCAATTAGAAGATGTGGACAACCTGGAAGAATTTGAGCAAACTACGACTTACCAAACTGTTCTGACCAATTACTTTAACCGCACATATGACTTCAACCTGATGGCTTACGATTACATCGATTTCATCAGCCGTTGTCATGCTACACCGGATAATCCGTATTGTGTGGACAATCCCTTATTGAGTGAGTGGATTCTCCAAACCAGTTTATTGGCGATGCGCGGTCAGTTATCGAACTCGATCAGTAACCTAGATTTAAACGTACAGAACATTGTTTACGAACAAGGAGAGTTAAAAGATCACGGACAAGGAAATATCCTGAATTCCAATTTGAGCGGAAGTACTTTAACGATGACATACACCGGAACGGGATATACGTCGTGCAATTTCCAGCTGACACTTCCTCCGGGAGCAACATTTGGATTTGCAGATATCGTTTCCTTTGAAGATTTCCAAGTGCCGGATACCACTTGTGGTGAACATACCGACTTTACCTGCACCGTTTCCTACTATGACTGCGGGGTCCGCACTTATGCTGAACTGGAAGGAACTTCCTCTTGTTTGGCTGCAGAAATCTGCCATTGTGATACTACCGGACAAACGCTGTGCTACGATCCGTTTGCGATTCCGTATTCACCGTGTTTCCAACCGGAATTAAACCAACTAATGGCGAGTGCTGTTTCTGATTACGAACATACCATCCAGGAAAGCTACCTGGCATTTGCAGAAAGCTATAAAACGACCTGTGCGGCGGCTTTCAGTACGGAGCATGAATCGATTGCCGGTGGATTTACCTCTTACCAGTATACCTTGTTCTACTACGACCAAGCCGGAAACCTGGCACGTACCGTTGCTCCGCAAGGAGTTCACAAACTGCCTTCGGCTAACAGTCCGCTTGTTAAAACGGCACGGGAAGCTGTCATTAATTCCGGTTCCTATCCGTCTGCTACGGCAAGCATTAAGCCTGCGCATGATTATGTGACCACTTACAATTACAACTCTTACAACCAGCTGGTGAAAACCACGAATCCAGACCAGCGGGATGCTGCCAACCCAGCTTTGCTTGGTGCTACGAACTTCTGGTATGACCGTTACGGACGTCTGGTGGCATCTCAAAACCCGGCACAAGTTGCGGTGAATAAATATTCCTATGTGCTCTTTGATGACCAGGGACGACCTGTGCAAGCCGGTCAAACAGTGAAATTGGCTGCGCCAAATGAAGCTACGGAATTGAAAGTCAACGATTACGGCACAGCATTTAAAGCCTGGGCAACCAGCGGTACGCGAACAGAAGTAACGGTGACGCAATACGACAAACCGCTAAGTGCAGCCGTACAGACCAAATTTGCGACCGGAACACAGGACAACCTGCGTTTGCGCGTGGCAAGTGTCTTGTATTTCCAAAGTGTTTCGGGAGCTACGAACTGGCAAACGGATTACGAAACAGCGATTCACTATTCCTACGATATTCACGGAAATGTGAAGGAACAGATCCAGGATGTGCCGATGCTGGTAGTAGTTGGACAAACCAACAAATCTACCCAATACGAGTACGAATTGGTGAGCGGAAACGTGAACAAGGTGGTTTACCAAAAAGACAAAGCAGACCAGATCACGCATGCTTACAAATACGATAAACTGAACCGTCTGCGTGAAGCAGCTACCTCTACAGATAAGGTGCACAGCGACCGCCATGCGAAATACCATTATTACGATTATGGCCCGATGGCGCGTGTGGAATTGGGACAAAACAAGGTGCAATCCATGGATTACGTCTATACGATCAACGGCTGGATAAAAGGAATGAACTCCTCCACGCTGAACAATACCCGCGATGTGGGGAAAGACGGCGGATTCGGGTATTTCAGTGCCAACAACCAGGAACACCTGGAAAGTGCCATTGACGTTTCAGCCTATACGATCGGATACTTTGCCAATGATTACAAATCCATTGCAGCGGGAACCGGTTTTGAAGCCACTTATACCGGCTCCATGTTTACAAATGGTTCTCCCGGTTTGTACAACGGGAATATTCGAAACCTCGTAACCTCTATTGTTGGAATGGAGACCATGGGAAGTGCTTACAAATACGACCAGCTGAACCGCCTGTTGAGCATGGATGTCTATTCCAGCTCCCCCACTCTGGCGGGAACTAATAGCTGGAGCCCAAGCCTCGTTGGCGCAAACGATTATAAAAGCACCTATTCGTATGACCGCAACGGGAATCTGAAAACTTTGATGCGCAACGGAACTACTGTTCCGCAGCTGACAATGGACAACCTAAGCTATAATATGACCGCTCCCGGAACCATTCCGTGGAACCGGTTGAATTATGTGACAGACGCAGTGGGAGCCACAGCTAATTATGACGATATCGACGGGCAGTCTGCCGGGAACTACGGCTACGATGCATTGGGTCAATTGACCTCCGATGCAGCCGAAGGGATCCAGACCATTACCTGGCGTTCCGGGGACAAGAAAGTTCAGAAGATTGAGCGCTCTACGGCTAAACCGAATGCACCGCAAATGGAATTTATCTATAACCCATTTGGGCAGCGGGTATTGAAAATAGAGAAACCGCGGATCTCCAATGTGATCCAGGCAAGCAATACCTGGAAATACAGCTATTACAGCTACGATGCTAACGGACAGGTATTGGCGGTTTATGATTTAATATTGGGAACAACTACTGTAAAAGCAGATTTGAACGAACTGCATATCTACGGAGCATCCCGATTGGGAATGATTGAGCACCCGGTTTCCTTGTGGAATAACGGAGCAGTACCATATGCACCTACGAATACTTCGGTGCATAAAAGCGGAGAAATGCGCTACGAGATCACAAACTACTTAGGAAATGTGAATGCGGTGGTGAATGACCGGAAGATCCCGCGTGCAACGCTTGTACGTGCAACCTTCTTTGCTTCCTATGAGGGCTGGTCTTCATTGAATGCGACATTGAACCCGGGAATTGCGATGCTGCAGGTTGCGCCTACAACAACTGGGAGCAACGCAAATAAAACGTTTACCACTTCTAACAACAAACGCTATATTCTGCGTCTGCGCACTGATAAAGGAAGCAGCTCCGATCTGAAAGTAGTGATTGGGGGCGGCTCACCTATTACCCTGGTGAATGCCCAGCAGAACACGATCGGATTTACCTCAGGTGTCACAGGTACAACAACCATTACCGTTTCACAAGTAACCGGAAGTACCGGGGTTTATTACATTGATCATTTTGAATTGGTGGAAGACCACATTTATGAGGCAACGCTGAAGATGAGCAGTGACTATTATCCGTTTGGAATGCAGATGCCGGGAAGAGGTGCGAATAGCGATAAGTATCGTTATGGTTATACAGGTAAAGAAAATGATCTGGAAACCAAAGGAAACGGAAACAGCTATGACTTTGGAAACAGGCAGTATGATCCGCGTTTAGGACGTTGGTTGTCTTTGGATCCGTTGAAGGCAAAATATCCAAGTACTACGCCATATTGTTATGCCCTTAACACGCCAATCATGGCAAAAGATCCTGATGGAAATTTTACAATTTTTGTTAATGGATATATATATGGGGTGTATCAAGGACCGTTTGATGATATTAAACCCCTTAGACCATATTGGTCAGAAAGCAAAGATGACCCAAATCAATTCATTGATGCTGCACATACATATTTTAAAGACGACGGAGAGATTTTTTTAAATGGTACTGGACCAAGTATGCTTTCTACTGCGCCTGAAAGACAACTTACGGGAATAGAGATGGGTAAAATAGTTGCTAAAGAACTCCTTAAAGAAATGGAGGAAAATCCAAATCTTGACTTAAAAGAACTAAACATAGTTACTCATAGTATGGGAGCAGCAGTTGCAGAAGGCATGATCTCCGAATTAATGAAACATCCTAAAATTGCGGCTTTATTAAAAAAAGGAGAAATAGTGCATATGTCTGCTTGTGATGCTGATGCCATTGTCATATCAGAAAATAGTAAAAAATTGAAAAGAACTCAATTAAACTATGTGGGGGATTTTACTTTGTCACAAGCTGATCCAAATTCAATCGCAACTGGCGGATACCAAATACCAGGAGTCAAACGATTTGGTGTAGTAAGTTCTGATCTCGAAAAAATGCACCCTTGGACTTATAAGCACGGAGGAGACTGGGATTTTCATTACGATACGAAAACTTTTAAGGAGCCATGGAAATTTATTGAGGTACTTGATCATAAACTTAAAAATGAACCAAGTAAATCTGGTAAATCTGTTTATCTGAAATACGAAGAAATTGATATCTTAGACAGTGATATTGAAAAAGGAGGAAATACTGAAACTCCGGAAAATAATAAAGGATGATTATGAAAATAGTGTATTGCAGCATTGTTGTTTTTATTACTTCTTGTATTGGAGATGGTAAGACTGCTTCTCAAAGAGAATATCTTAAAAATTTAAAGGATAATCCTTTAACGAATAAGGAGCTTAATTTTCAGGATAGTTTGAAAAAAATGAATTATACCAATATTAAGTTTGACGCTCCAATAATTGGATATGTATGCCAAGGTTGTTCATCCTATATTGTTCAAATGGATTGCCCATTTGATCTCTTGGAGAAAAATAAAGATAGTGTTCGACAAATTAATCTGGATATGGCTAAATTTCTATACTCCAGTGTTATTGAAGATTCTATTATTTATGATTTTGGTGAGATCAGGATTGAGTATAATGTAGCAAAATCTGAAATCAAAGATTCAAAGAAATACCTTGAAGGATCTTATTCCAAAGGCTTATTAGAGAAAACGGCTGGATTTAAAGTTATTGAATCAAATAAAGGAACGTTTGAGCGTGTTAAAGAGTGACAAGTTTAAGGGCCCCAATATACCGAATACCGATAACGAAGGAGATAATGGAGGAGTGCCAAAAGGTGCTGGTTAAAAAATGATGAAAAAACTATTGATAGTTTATGTTGTTGTGACAATTGCTTCAGCATGGGTAGTGTTATCAATCATCACTTTTGAAAAATTAAAGTCGGTAACTAATTAATTATCAAGGATAAGTTCAGATCAAAATATTAAAGACAGGTGAGGGATATCCCTCACCTGTCTTATTTTAGATTGTTGTGAACACTCCAAATGCAATAAATACGTTCTACGTGTTATCAAACATCACCTAAATGAACTGCCGATATTGTAACAAAACCTGTATTCAAAAAGGAAAGCAAAATAATGTTCAAATCTATCAATGTAAAAGTTGTTTGAAGTACCAACGCAAACACTATAAATATCGCTCAAAAACTATTGAGGATCATGAAATTTCTCTATTGATCAAAGAGGGTTGTGGAATGAGAAGTATTGGAAGAATACTGGCTATTTCTCCCTCAACGGTAATTCGAAGAATTTTAAAAATTGGAAGATCTGTTAATAGATCTTCCGTTATTCAATTTGGGCAAATATATCAGGTGGATGAATTATTTACCTACGTTGGAAACAAGAACAATCGAACTTGTATTGCTTATTCCTTCAACCCGAAAACCAAAGAAGTAATCGGCTTCGTTGTTGGAAAAAGGACTGAAATCAATCTGAAAAAGATCATTTCGACTTTACTCTTAGCAAATGCGAAACAAATCATTACCGATAAACTAAACATTTACAAAAAACTCATCCCAAAAGAGATTCACTCCACCAGAAATAGAGGAATTAATCACATTGAACGCCAAAACCTGAATTTAAGAACTCATTTGAAGCGCTTGAATCGACGAACCATTTGCTATTCGAAATCATTAGGTATGTTATTGGCGGTAGTGAAGATTTATTTCTGGGGTTGATTTGCTCAAAAG
This sequence comes from Flavobacteriales bacterium UBA7666, assembly GCA_002483265.1. Classification (GTDB taxonomy): domain Bacteria; phylum Bacteroidota; class Bacteroidia; order Flavobacteriales_D; family Crocinitomicaceae; genus Fluviicola. Next base: position 120,185 of record DLHO01000011.1, read on the forward strand.
TGAGAAATCAGATGTTTTTTGATAATTTTAACTAGTGATGAAACGGAATGCGATTGATACTGGCACGAGTCTGATCCCGAAGTGGAGGGACAAGTACTCGCGCTAACTTGGGGGAGCAAAAATGTTTTTATGAAAGATATTACAAACATCATTAAAGAGGCTAATTCTACAGAAGTGATTTGGAGTGTAGAATTATTTTACTCCATATTGGAAGAATTAAAAAGCAACGGATTTGAAATCTCATTTTGGGAAGGAGAAGAAAATTGGGCGACTATTTTACTTGGTGAGGATACAATTGCTTATGTATGGAATAAGTATCCACTAGTATTAATTTCATCGAAGTCTTTAGAAAATTTTAAACAAATTCAAACAAAATATAATTTCATTTATTTTATTGAAGTTAGTAGTCTTCATAATAAGGAATTGAAAATTGATGCTGGTCAATTAAATGCTGAATTTAATACTGAAAGTTTTTCTGCTGAAGATTTATGGTTTCATACAAACACATAAAAATGGATAGAAATTTCCAAAAATACCGGATAATTATAAGGTTTATTAAAAGAAATAACATTTATGGGTACGAGTTTGAGTCTGAATTGTCGGGACAGGTACTCGCGCCAGCTTGGGGGAGAATAAAAAGTTGCAATTCGATGAAAAAATAGTCAACCAATAGATTCGGTTAAACAAAAGAAGAGTTAATGGTCAAATTCCTAAGAAATACCACTCAACCCTCAGTGTGCGGCCCTTCACCTCTTGATCGACAACCCCTCAACTCTTCACGTGATACCCCACAACTCGCAAGAGGAAGGGATACATCTGTTAAAAAATACCCGTCAAGTAGAAGGAGAAAGGGTGTCAACCATTCATGTGTTACCCTACAACTGTCAATCGACGACCCTACAACCATTAATGTGATGCCCCTCAACTCACAAGAGGAAGGGGTACAACTGTTAATAAATGCCTGGCAAGTAGAAGGAGAAAGG
>DLHO01000013.1:0-1150 GCA_002483265.1 Flavobacteriales bacterium UBA7666
TTTCAATAATCCGGCTTCAAATACGGTGAAAAGTCCAACCGGACCTGCACCAATTATAATTATATCAGTTTCAATCATTATTCCTATTAAAAGTGTTGCAACGCTTATGCAGTAGCTTTAGCGAAGGCACAAAAATAACGATTGTTTCTTAGATAGTCATCGCTAAAAAATGGTAAATCACCCTCATTCCCGATTAGAAATTCAGGCTTAAAACTAATAATCGGGAAGCTTTGCTATTTTTGTTAAAAGCATCCAAGTGATTCAATCAGATAAAAAGGGGTTTTCAGGTTTCGTAAAAGAACATTTCATCATCATTGGAATCCTTTTACTTGCACTTATTCTGAGATGTTACGGCCTGTTTTCCATTCCGTATACACACGACGAATTAAGCGGGTTGCTTCGCACACGATTTGATTCATTCAGCGAACTGATTGCGAAAGGTGTAAAAGTAGACGGTCATCCCGCTTTCGTTCAGGTTTTTCTTTATTATTGGACCAATTTATTCGGAACTGCAGAATGGATTGTGAAACTGCCGTTTATCCTTTCCGGAGTTGGCGGTGTTTATTTTGCTTACAAAATTGGAAAGCGCTGGTCCAATGTAACTGTTGGTCTGATCGTAGCAGCCATTATTGCAACGAGTCAGTATCCATTGATGTATAGCCAAATTGCACGACCTTACACTTCCGGATTCTTTTTCACTTTACTATTCGCTTATCATTGGGGGGAAATTGTCTTCTTTAAGAACTACGCCCGCAAACACCTGATTTGGTTTCCTATTGCAGCGGCGCTTTGTGCTTACAATCATCATTTCAGCATGCTCACAGCAGGATTAATCGGATTGTTTGGAATCATCTATACATTCCGAGATTTTTTGTGGAAATATTTACTCCTTTGTTTAGCAGCAGTTGTTTTATATGCTCCTCATTTTACCATTCTTTCCGCACAACTCAAAATGGGTGGATTATCAGGCTGGTTGGGTAAACCTGAACCTTCATTCCTGCCCCATTACATCGAGTATATTTTTCAATTCTCTTCGGTTTTATTCATCGTTTATGCTATTGTCATTATTTGGACGCGTATTTCAGGGCAAACCATAAGACATAGTTCCAGAGCGGTTCTTTTTTCAGGAATTTTATTCTTTTCTGTTTAT
>DLHO01000013.1:1217-1751 GCA_002483265.1 Flavobacteriales bacterium UBA7666
ATTCCATCAGCGTTGCGCCTGTACTGCAAACTTCTGTTCTGATTTTTGCCTACCCTTTCTTACTTATTTTCTTGTTTGGCTGGGCAAAGGAGCAAAGCAAATCAATGAACCTCATTTTGGTTGTGATCATTACAACGCTGAGCAGTTATGTATTGATTTTCCAACGCCAGCATTATACCGTGTTTTACAAGACACCGTTCAAGCACTTGTTTACCGGTATTGATATGGTATATAAAACAGGACCTAAACCCGGTTTTACACTCATTTTTTCAGACGAACCAAAAACGCGCTTTTATGTGGAAAAAGGCGAACTGACTATTCCGGAACCGCATTTATTCATAACCGTTCCTGAGTTTACGGAGAAAGACCTGGAATTGCTGCTCGAAAAAAAATCAGGGTACGACCATTTTTATTTGGCCGCTACTTCTTCCTTGCCTCCAACTTATCGGGCAATTATCCTCCAAAAGTATCCGAATATCATTTGGCAGAAGAATTATTTCTCCGCATCAACCCTTTTACTAACAAAAGGGAAAC
>DLHO01000013.1:1800-2073 GCA_002483265.1 Flavobacteriales bacterium UBA7666
AAAAGGGAAACCGAGCGAAAAACCGATAGCAGATATCGAAAAGAATAAAAGCCTGTTCAACGGATACAATCCGGGGAAATGGTATGACGGAACTTATCACTTTCTGCAAGACGAAGAATGGGGGCCGGGTTATTCCAAACCACTGAATGAATTAGTGAAAAAGCCTTCAGATTTGATTGATGTAGTGGTAAAACTGAAACTTTCTGATTTGAAACAAGATCCGCTATTGGTATTGAACATTCAATCCGGCGATTCGATCATTAAATATACTTC
>DLHO01000013.1:2171-2366 GCA_002483265.1 Flavobacteriales bacterium UBA7666
GAAATACAAGAAATTCGAAAAACCTTTTCTGAATACATATCTTTGGAACCGCGATAAAAAACCAGTGAAGATTGTTTCATTCCAAGTGATCTACAGAAAGGACAATCCACTGACTTATGGGCTTTACGAACCGATTGTAGAGTAGTTCTAATTGAAAATGGAGAATGGGAAAATTGAAAAGGAAGAGCAGAAATA
>DLHO01000013.1:2434-2899 GCA_002483265.1 Flavobacteriales bacterium UBA7666
ATTCTCAATTTTACATTTTCAATTCTCTAAGAAATGTGCTTTTTAGCGAACTCCCACAAAACAATTCCTGCACAAACAGAAACGTTTAAACTGTGCTTGGTTCCAAATTGAGGAATTTCAATGATATAGTCGGATGAATCTATTACGGATTGATCTACACCATCCACCTCATTTCCAAAAACCAATGCAAATTTTTGATCTTTCAAGGTATGAATCTCGTGAAGCAAAACCGTTTTTTCGGCCTGTTCAATGCTGCAGACTGCAACTCCATCCTGTTTCAATTCAGAAACCAGTTCATCGATATCTTTCCGGTATTCCCACTCGATGGTTTCCGTGGCTCCTAATGCTGTTTTGTGAATTTCACGATGTGGCGGCTGTGCCGTAATTCCACACAAATAGACTTTCTCTACATTGAAAGCATCTGCCGTGCGAAAAAAAGAACCGATGTTATTCAGACTGCGAATG
>DLHO01000013.1:3070-3815 GCA_002483265.1 Flavobacteriales bacterium UBA7666
GAGATGTAATAAATCACCCATTCCAAGCTTCATGAAAACGATCTTTACACTCATCTTATCCCTTGCTTCTTCCAGCTTTATCTTTGGACAATGTCCGAGTGCAGGACAAGATACGGTTGTGACATATTGCAGGTATGAACCGTTTGATGTTGCCGAATTGCGATCAAGTGATGCTGATACGAATGGTGTATTTATTGATCCGGCAGGTGACACCATGACCAACACAGCCATTTCATTGATCTTTCCGGGACAGTATAATTACTTCTATCATGTATCCGACACAAGCTGTCCGGTCGACACAGCCAAGTATGTGATTACTATAACTTGGTGCGAGACTGGTGGAGTTTCAGAAACGATTCTTGAGGACAATTCACTTATTCAAACAAATCCCGTGAATGATCTCTTGATACTGAATGATTCCCATTACAACCAATTGGAGATCTACGAAACTTCCGGACGACGTGTGCTATTATTTTCAGATGAAAAGAAGGTCATCGATATTTCACAACTGGAAAGAGGAAATTATATCTTAGTACTCGAGAAAAACGGCACAAAACAGTTTCAGCGCTTTATTAAATACTGACAAGGAATCCATCTGTTCAAGGTATGTTGAAAACTAGTAGCCCTAAAATTCCTTAAACTCAAAGTTCGCTTCGTATTTTTGACCTGAACCAAATAGATTCACGTGTCAAAAAAAGAAAAAGATCCGGCGGAAACGCCCTTAATGAAGCAATACAATGAGATT
>DLHO01000017.1 GCA_002483265.1 Flavobacteriales bacterium UBA7666
TACCTTTTTGCGGTCGTTCTTTTCGTTTAACTCGTTTTCCGCAATGGTTTTATCATCAAAGTTCTTCCGCGTACGAACACTCAGGATGGTTGCGCCTTCAGAGCATTTCAATTGAATGGAACTTGGATCCAGGAAATCGGTCATTTTCTGGAAAATTACGACTTGTTTTCCTATGCCCAGATTCAGTTCTTTGGAGTGTTCTACCTGAGCTCCTTCCTTGAAAATGGTTACTTTCTGGATAGAGGCCTCAGCCTTGGTTTCTTTCTGACTCCAACCCAGAACTGGTAGAAGTAGTAAGATCAATATTAATTTGTTCATAGTTATAGGTAAAAAAAAACGTACCCAGCTAGGTACGTTTATGTGTTCAATTCGTTCAATTGGAGATTAAAGTTTTACTGGTAAAATCAATTTGCTTAAATCAATGTCATAAATATCAATACTACTTTTCTTCTCGTTTATTGTCAATCCGCTTAAATAAGCTTTTCCTAATTCTTTATAGATAACAAAGTGTGTGTCGTCGTTTACTGAGTTTACCAATGCCCCCAGGTTTTTTGCTTTTGTCCAGCCTGTTCCAGTGTTTTCAGAAACAAAGACATCCAAACCACCCATTCCAACATGTCCTTCAGAACTGAAGAATAAGAATCTTCCGTCTGGTGAAATGTAAGGAGTGGTTTCACGCATAATGGTATTTACACTATCGCTCAAAATTTTTGCTTCTCCCCAGGATTTTCCGTTGCGTTGAACAACGTAAATATCTGTAGAGCGCTTATCGCCTTTTCTGTCAGACACAAAATACATAGTATTTCCATCAGCAGTTACCGTTGCAGAGCCTTCAAAGAAACTGGTGTTGATCGATTTGTTTGAGATCACTTTCGGAACATTCCATTTCCCTTTTTTAGTAAATTCCACTTCAGCGATATCGGATGAACCGGTTGTTTTCTTTGCAGCAGTTGCGGTATTGTTAATAGTCACGATAGCATGCAAACCATCTTTTGAAAGCCATGACATGGATTCAAATCCCGGTCCGTTGATACGCTCAACGTTATTATTAATACTGTCGTATTTCAACATTTTTTCATTCCAAATACCGGTATAAACATCTTCGAAATATTCCTGATCATCCGGGTTCATCATTCCTCCGGTTGTATTTGCTCTTCTGGAAGTAAAATAAATGCGTTTTCCATCAGCGGTAAAAACCGGAGAATAATCGTTGTATCCGGAATTGACATCACCCATTAAAGGCATTCTTAAGTTTGCAGTTCCTTTATTTTGTTTTGCAAATTGAACGGAAGCTAATTTATTTTCGGTGTTTAATTCTTTTGCTCTTGCCTTGGAAAGATGTGTTGATGCCAATTGAAAATACTCTTCAGCAGCATCCAACTCATTCATGTTGTGACAAGCTACACCCAAAATGTCGTATACTTCCGGATCCACATCATCTGGCCCTTTTGCAATGGCATCCAAGCCATATTGCTTTGCGTAACCAAAATTCTTTAAACGGTAATGACAGAAAGAGATCCAGAAAGAAGCTTTCCATGAATTCGGGTCTTTTATTGCAGCTTCACGGAACACCAACAAAGCTTCACGAATTTTGTTTTCTCCAACCAATTGTTTTCCCTGATCGATCTTAATCAAAGCGGCCGATTTATCAATAATTCCTGTTACACTATCCTTTGAGATAGAAGTAAAAGCGAATGATTTAGTTGCACATAGTAGTAATAACAAAGTTCCAAATAGGATTTTCATATGTAGATGTTGTATAATTCGAAGACAAAGTAATGATAAAAATTCAAAATGTAGAATTCAAAATGCAAAAGAAATTAAGGATTACGACCCAATCTTTTGAATTTTGCATTTTTAATTTTGAATTAATTCATCGTGTTTTCTGCAAACTCGTTTTTGGATCTTGATTTCAAATCCAGCAAATCATGCATGGCAATGGTTGCGGCTACAATGGCCCAGATCGGAGCGAAAGATGCGCAGAACCAAAGTCCCAGATTGGTAATGAAAGTGAGCATGAATTGTCCCGGATCAGCACTAAAACCCGACCAGTCAAATAAGGTGTTTAGGTCTATGAAATTCCAGATTAAAATGGAGTAAACAGATCCGATCGAAAGCGCAATTCCGCGATTCTCACGCGCAAGCTGTGTACTTTCCTGAACATTCATCTGTAAGCGCTCGTGAATGTAATCCATGAATGAAAAACCATAGTAGTAGAAGCTGATAAAGAAAAGTACGTGTCTTACGGGACTGACACTAAAATCTCCCCAGCCTATCACTCCGACCAGAAAAATAACAGTGAAAAAGAACACTTCCCACATGATATTTCGAACTCCGATCTTTAGTCCGCGCTTGATATCGTTGACTAATTGAGCAAAATTGAACCGGTAGCGATTTCCGGTTAAAATAAATTCCACTTTCTGGGAGATTTTTGAAAATAAAGGAGCCAGAAGAATTACTACCAGATATTTTGCGAAGCGCATCAGAGTTGTAGCAATCAAAATTTCAAATAGCAGCTTGATAAGATACCAAATAATACCATTCATGCTTGTGGCTGTTGCTTTGGGTTCATGCAAATGGATCATGAAACCAATCTGATAAATTCCCAACATCAATATAGCAGGGAAAATAATATAGAAATACAACTTGTAATCAATGATTAAGCGAAATGCTTTGATGTAAGCTTTGTAACCAATTAAGAGGTTCTTGATGAATCGCATTGTCAAATTTAATAAACACGGATGATTTTTTTCGTTGAACCAAAAGAATCTATTAACAAAGAATTGAAAATTTAAAATGGAAAATTGATAAGAAGAGATAACTCGTTCTCAAAAGTGGAAACCCCTTTTCAATTCTCAATTCTGAATTTTCAATTATAAAGACTTATCTTTGCATCTTTCAAAAATGAACCTATGAGTAATTCAATGTCTCTCACATCGTTAACAGCAATTAGTCCGGTAGATGGACGTTACCGCTCAAAAGTTAGCGAATTGGCTCCTTATTTTTCCGAATTCGGATTGATCAAATACAGAGTTCATGTGGAGGTTGAATACTTCATTGCTTTGGTTGAAGCCGGAATTGGTCCTTTAAAAGATGTTTCCACATCAATTTTTCCAAAATTGAGAGAGATCGTTACGGGTTTTTCTGAAGCAGATGCCTTAGCGATCAAGGATATTGAGAAAACAACCAACCACGATGTAAAAGCGGTTGAGTATTTCCTGAAAGATAAAATGCAAAATCTGGGATTGGAGAACTATTTGGAATTCATTCATTTCGGTTTGACATCTCAGGATATTAATAATACTTCCATTCCTTTGAGTTTGAAGGAGGCTGTAAGTGAGGTTTATATTCCTTCCCTGAATGAATTGATTGAAGTTTTGAAAGGATATACGAAAGATTGGTCCGGAATTGCTTTATTGGCAAGAACACATGGTCAACCGGCTTCTCCGACAATTTTAGGAAAAGAAGTAGGAGTTTTCGTTTACCGTTTGGAAACACAATTGGAGATTTTGAAAACTATTCCTTATGCGGCTAAATTTGGTGGAGCAACAGGAAATTTCAATGCACATCAGGTTGCTTTTCCTGAAACGGATTGGGTAGCTTTCTCGAATAAATTTGTGAATGAGCAATTGGGATTGACAAGAAGCCAATTAACAACGCAGATCGAGAATTACGATCAATTAGCTAATTTATTTGACTGTTTGAAACGCATCAATACCATCATTTTGGATTTGGATCGTGATATGTGGACGTATATTTCAATGGAATATTTCAAACAGAAATTGAAAGAAGGAGAAGTAGGTTCTTCAGCAATGCCACATAAAGTTAATCCGATTGATTTTGAAAATTCTGAAGGAAATATTGGAATTGCGAATGCTTTGTATGAACACTTGGCGGCAAAGTTACCGGTTTCCAGATTACAACGCGACTTGACAGATTCTACTGTTTTAAGAGCGATTGGAATGCCGCTTGCGCATTCATTGATCTCCTTTAAAGCTACGATTGCAGGTTTGAAGAAATTACTTTTAAATGAACAAGCGATTCAACAAGATCTGGAAGACAATTGGGCTGTTGTAGCGGAAGCAATTCAAACTATTTTAAGAAGTATCGGATTCCCAAAACCATACGAAGCGTTGAAAGGGTTGACTCGTAAAAATGAGAAAGTGACACAGCAAACTGTTCATGATTTTATTGACACCTTAGCTGTGGAAGATTCTATGAAAGAGCGCTTAAAGAAAATCACTCCTTCAAATTATACGGGGGTTAAGCTCGTATAAGGAATCTTTTATTATATTACAGAAAAAAAGCCTTGCGATTTATTCAACTCATTTTTTTTCTGTTACTGAGTAATTTCTTTTGGGGGCAAGTAGCGCCTCAAATTGATTGGGGTCCGGAGAATCTGGCCCGAGTCAATACAATTTCTATTTTACCAAAAGACAACGGAACTTTTTTTACATTTCATTATGGGAATGGGTCATTGATGCCGTCGGCTAAAATTTCCCGTTTTGATAATGGAAAAGAGATTTTTGCCAAAAGAATTGAACCCAGAATTGACCAGAAAATGGTGACTCTGGAAGACATGTTTCTGTTCTCTAATCGACTGTTTGGTCTGTTTTCTGACAAAGTTGGAGCCTCTGTTACGCTGTATTTACAGGAATACGATGATGATGTTGATCCTTTTGGCCCGCCCTTGGTTGTTGCTTCTTACGTGATTCCAAAAGGTTGGAGCAGAAATGTTTTGGTAACTACTAAAGTTTCGCCAACAAGCAATTTTTTAGTTGTAGATTATTTGATTCCGGCAAAGAAAGAAACGTATGATCGCTTCGGATATAATATTCTGAATGAACAAATGATTTCTGTGCGTGAGGGAGAATATGAAATACCTTATGATTCAAAACTTTCAGCGGTAGAAGCAAGGCATTTAACGGATAAAGGAGATTATTTTTTAGGAGTATCCGTTTTCTCTAAAGCATATTACAGTGTTTGGAAAGATTTCGGACAGGTAGATAAATCAGTCTTGATCCATATGAGTCCGGGAGATTCATTGAGAATGTATGAACTGGATTTGGAGCAGCGGAAAGTCTATAATTTTGTAATCAATTCAACGGATTCAACTGCAATAGTAACGGGAACCTGGGGAGATGAAGACTCTAAAGGTGCTAAGGGGATTTTTTATTCTTCTTTCTCACTTCATTCCAATAAAATTGAGGTGCCAAAGTTTTTGACGTTTCCAACCGAAATTCTGGAACAGGAAAACCCGCAGTCGGACGATATCTACAGTTATCAGAATATCAACGGGGAATTGCTTAACTATGCTTTCCGGAATGTTATTTTACTTCCCGACGGATCAATTAATGTTCTGGCGGAGCAATATTACATTTACGAGCTGAACACAACCGATTCGAGAGGCATGAATCAGGTAACCAACTATTACAATTACAACGATTGTATTGTATATTCGATTTCAAAAGCGGGAGAACTCAATTGGTTTCGAAAAATTCCCAAGAAGCAGGAATCTGTAAATGATTATGGTCAGTTTTCTTCCTTGATAAGTTATGCCAGCAAGGGAAATTTGGTTTTGTTCTTTAACGATCATATTCAGAATTACGATCCTATTGGGACTTATCTGGGTACACGGATCTCATTCACCAATTCGTTGAGGTATAAGGAATATTGTTTGGCGAAAGCTACTGTTAATCTTGAAAATGGGGAAACACAGCGTAGTTTGTTTTCATCTTATGATGCAATTGAGGCCTTTGTTTGTCTGAAGCTTTCCTGTGTCAATTACAAAACGCGCCAAGTCATTTTTGCTGCATCAAACAAACGGGATAAGTATGGGTTTCTGACATTCGAGTAGTTAATTGACTGGTTATTTTTTCGATCTTCCTTCTTCCCTCGCCATTTTGCGGTCTCTTCTTTCGAAAATGCGGATGATCCGTAAAATGACGAACATACCAACTCCGACTAATGCAAAGTATCCGATGAAATCTCCAAGAACCTGATAGAGTGTTTGTTTGGAGTTTAATTGAATGGTGTAATTGAATTGATCTTTTACCCACCATTTTGTTTCCTTCAGTACATCTCCGCGGTTTGAAATAATTCCCGATTTACCGGTGTTTGCTGATCGTACCACATATTTGTTGTTTTCGATTGCTCTCAAGCGCGCGAATTGAAAGTGCTGTTTGTAGCCGGGAGTGTCTTTCCACCAACCATCATTGGTAATGATTGCAATAAATTGAGAGCCGTTTTTTGCCTGTTTCGCTAAAAATCCTCCGTAAATAGATTCATAACAAACCACAGAAGAGAATTTCACCCGGTTCTTTTCAAATATTTTGGGCTCTGTTTCTGTTCCTAAACTTCCTGAACCACCTTCCATTTCAACAGCCAATTCTTCCAGAAACGGAAACATTCCTACAAACGGAATTTTTTCTACTCCCAAGACCAACTTGGATTTATGAATGATTTTGGGATTCGGTGTATTGTCGAAAAGAACGGAGGAATTATAATCTTCTACATAGGCATTGAGTTGGGGAATGAATTTGCTTGCAGAAGAGTTTTTGTGGTCGAATACCTGAAAGGTAGAAGCTCCGATTAATAAACCTGCATTAGCCCATTTCGCACGATGTTCGTTGATTACATGGAAGAAGATTTCTTTGCGTAAACCTTTTTCGTAAATCTTGGAAGTTGGATAAAGAGACGTTTCCGGAGCAATGACCAATTGAGTTTCTTTGGAAATAGCCTGATCCGCCTGATCCAATATCGATTTCAGTTGTTCTTCATTTCCCAGAACGAATTTTTCTCCGTAAGGGTCAATATTGGGTTGAATGATGGCCACATTGTATGGAGTTCCCTGCGTGTTTTTCGAAAAATAAAGAATCCATGAGAAACTTAAAGGAATAATCAGAAGGAGTACTGAAGAAATAAAGTAGGTGTTTTTGATAATTTTTTTGGGCTGAAGAATCAACTTGTAGAAGATCAGGTTCATGACTAAAATCCAAAGTGATCCGCCCAAAACTCCGGTAATAGAATACCATTGTACCCAGGAAGCTCTTGGAGCAAAAACATTTCCTAAGGTCAACCACGGCCACGATAATTCCCAATGAAAATGCAAAAATTCAAAGCTCAGCCAAACACAAATAAGAATCGGCCCGTTCCATTTTGAACCCAATTTCCGTTTCAATAAATGGTAGAATAAGAATGCCAGCGCCATTAATAAACTATTCGCAAAGAAAGCCATGTAAGCTCCTTCCGGACTAGCGTAGTAAACCCACCAGGTAGTACCGATGTTATAAATGAAAAAGGTCAAATAAGCCTGAAGAAAAAGACTGAATGCCTTACGTTTCGTGTGAAACCAGGACTCAACCAATAGCAAAGGAATCCATGCTACAAAGGTTAATGGGGTCAAGCTTCCTGTTTCAGGAAATGAAACAATTAAAAGAATTCCGGATAAAATACTTAACAACCAACGATTTAGTCTTTTTTGAATGATTTTTTCTATCATATCACGAAATTACAATTTGTTTGATTATGCTGATCCTATTTCGACGAATGCCTTGAAAATAAAGACGAATAGCGCGTTTTTAATGTGAATTATCACACATAAAATTTAAAATAAACTGTTAAAAAATAGAATTTAATTGAAAAAGAGACAACTAGCTAGACTTTTTTTCGTCACATTTGTCAAGAACTAAAATACGCTTTTAATGAAGAAGACTTTCATTAACTGTTTGTGCTTTACTACTACGCTCTCTCTTTTTTCCGCGTTCAATAGTTATGGCCAACAGATTGAAAAACACGAAGATGCTGTTTATTCAAATCCGCATGTTACGGGAGTTGGATCCCCTACAATCGTATATCATTTAACGTCCTCTTTGGAAACTACTATTTTAGATGAACTAGAAAATTATCTGGAATCCATGAATGCAATCACTCAAGTGGAAGTGAGTGGACTGGATATTTCCATTGAGTTCAAGGAATCTACCACAAATGAAATGATCTATCTGTTTATTCAACGGATGGAGATGCTATACATCAATAGAAATCCAAAAACAAGATAAAATTTAATACTACTCTCTCCAGTATGAAAACAACTATTTTTTGGGGTTATATCCTTTTACCTCTATTCTCACTTTTAGGTTTTTCCGTTTTTTCTCAAGGAGCGGACACACAGGCAGGTGCGACTGCAGTTCCGATTTCTGTGCCGCTGAATGCTTCAGGATCAACAACTTCAGCTGCAAATAATTACAATGCGGCAGGAACAACTTTCGATGATGGTCCGGACTGGTATTATTACTACTGTGCGCCAACAAATGCTACTCTTTGGGTTACGATCACATTTACTCCGGGTGGATTGGCAAATCCGGTGATGCCATCGATTACAGTTTTGGATGGGATTGGAACTTTGTTGGGACAAACTCAGATTTTTGGTGATGTTTCCGGAACTTACGGAATTCCATTTACACCTTTAGCAGGTCAATGTTATTACTTTGTTGTGGATAACGATGGCGTAAGTGGACCTCCGGGATTTAATTATAACATTCAGATTTCAAATACGGTTCCTGTTCACCCAGCTAATCCAACACAGCCGGCTTGTACCAATATTGGTTTTGATGCCGGTTCAACTGCTGGTTGGTTAGGTTCTTGGGGTCATTCTATGCAAACCGGGATATTTCCACAACCAACTCCAACTTATACGCCTATTTTTTACAACACAACAGGAGGTCATCATACGGTTACAACTCCCGGCTTGGATTTGCAGGCTCCGATACAAAAAGTTTGCCCGCAAATACCCGGAAACACCAATTCTTTAGCAATTGGAGACGGACCTAACGGAGCTTACGGAGGAGCAAGTATTGAACAAAAATTTCAGGTTACGGCTTCCAATGCACTCTTCACTTATTATTACGCCCTGGTTATCCAGGATGGCGGGGCTTCTGGATCTACGGCGCATACAGATCAGGAACAGCCTTATTTTAAGATTGATGCATTGAATTGTGCTGGTGTTCCGATCGCTTGTGGAAATTTATTGGTTACCGGAGGCCCGGGAATTCCCGGATTTACTCAAATTGGAACTTCAGGAACCTATTGGAAAGATTGGACGGCAGTGATGCTGGACTTAACTCCGTATATCGGTTCTTGTGTAACAATGCGATTTACGGTTGGGGATTGTTCCATTGGAGCCCATTATGCATATGCTTATTTGGATGCAACTTGTGCACCAATGAGTATTGTTGCTCCGCCGAATATTTGTCAGTTTCAAACCTCAACATTAACTGCTCCAACAGGTGCTGCTACTTACTCTTGGGTAAATACGGCTGCTCCTGGAACAGTTTTAAGTACAACGAATACTTTATCAATTACACCAACAACAACGGGTACTTTCAACTATCAGTGTACCATGACTTCAGTGACGGGATGTAATTCAACATTGACTTCTTCTGTTACGGTTCTTCCGACGCCTCAAATAACGGTTACTAATCCGCCGGCAGTTTGTTCGCCGGGAACTGTTGACTTGACGAGTGCAAGTGTTGTTACAATAAATTCCGGGACAGGAACAATTGGATATTTTTCGGATGCTGCGTGTACGGTTCCGATCGCTTCACCAAATGCTGTTTCAGCTAGTGGAACGTATTACATTCAAATTTTAAATGCGAATGGCTGTTCTGAAGTTGAACCCGTTACGGTTGTAGTAAATACCACTCCAGCTACAAATGTTATTACGGCGAATCAGTCTATTTGTCCGGGAGGCAGTGTGAATTTGACAAGTACTGTAACACCGACTTCGAGTACAACGCCAATGACTTTTACGAATACGGCAGATTTTGTAGTTCCGGATGGAGTTTCTTCGGTTTCTTCTCCGATTACAGTTTCCGGAGTGAATCCGCAAACTCCGGGTGTTTTGCCGATTGTTTCTGTATGTATGAATCTCACGCATACCTGGGATGAAGATTTACAAATCTATCTGCAATGTCCAAACGGAACATTACTGAATTTATCAACCAGCAACGGACTAGATGGCGATAACTATACAAATACATGTTTCACACCGACAGGAATATCAATTATTGGAGGAGTAGCGCCATTTAATGGAAATTTCTCTCCTGAGCAAGCCTTTACAGCATTGAATGCATGTAGTGTAAACGGAACATGGAACTTGGTAGTTTCGGATAATTTTGCCGGGGATGCGGGAATGATTCTGGACTGGTCTATCACTTTCAATTCATTTAGTCCCGGAGCGACTTTTGCTTGGTCACCACTTACGAATATGACCAATTCAACCACACTTTCACCAACAGTCACGCCAACTGTTACTACAACCTATACTTTAACGGGAACAAGTGGAACCGGTGGTTGTACTTCAACAGATAATGTAATTATTACAGTTAACCCACTTCCAACAGCAACTATTGCAGGGACAACAACCGTTTGTCAGAATGCTGCTGCCCCAACCATTACTTTTACAGGAGCGAATGGAACAGCACCATATACGTTTACTTATAACATTAACGGAGGGGCAAACCAAACGATCGGCAGTGGAGCAGGAACAACAGCAACGATTACAGTTCCAACTGCAACCACCGGAACATTTACTTACAATTTAGTAAGTGTGACGAGTGCAATGGGGTGTTCGCAAAATCAAACAGGTTCGGCAATTGTGACCGTAAATCCTCTTCCAACAGCTACTATTTCCGGAACGACATCTGTTTGTCAGAATGCTGCTGCACCGACAATAACATTTACAGGAGCGAATGGAACAGCGCCTTATACCTTTACTTATAACATCAATGGAGGCGCCAACCAAACAGTAAGCAGTGGTGCTGGAACAACAGCCACCGTTACGGCTCCAACGGCAACTTCGGGAACATTTACTTACAATTTAGTGAGTGTGACCAGTGCAATGGGATGTTCACAAAACCAAACCGGTTCTACAATTATTACGGTGAATCCGTTGCCAACAGCAACCATAACCGGAACTACAACGGTTTGTCAGAATGCTGCTGCACCAACGATTACCTTTACCGGAGCAAATGGAACAGCACCTTATACCTTCACTTATAACATCAATGGGGGAGCGAACCAAACAGTGAGTAGTGGGGCGGGCTCAACTGCAACAATTACAGCGCCAACAGGAACAGCGGGAACTTTTACTTATAATTTAGTAAGTATTTCAGCTGCTACGACTTGTTCACAAAACCAAACCGGTTCAGCGATTATAACAGTAAATCCGTTGCCCACAGCAACTATTGCAGGAACAACAACACTTTGTCAAAACGGAACTGCCCCAACCATTACTTTTACAGGAGCGAATGGAACAGCGCCTTATATGTTTACTTATAACATCAATGGTGGGGCGAATCAAACTGTGAGTAGTGGCGCAGGGACGACAGCAACAGTTACCGCTCCAACAGCAACTTCGGGAACATTTACTTATAACTTAGTGAGTGTAACCAGTGCAATGGGTTGTTCACAAAACCAAACAGGTTCAGCTGTAGTTACAATAAACTCTTTGCCAACAGCAACCATAGCAGGAACAACGACCGTTTGTCAGAATGGAGCTGCACCAACGATTACATTCACAGGAGCCAATGGAACAGCACCTTATACATTTACATATACGATCAACGGAGGAGCGAACCAAACAGTGAGTAGTGGGGCAGGATCAACAGCAACAGTTACAGCGCCCACTGGAACTACAGGAATTTTCACCTATAGTTTAGTGAGTGTTTTGAGCGCTACAACCTGTTCTCAGAATCAAACCGGTAATGCAATTATTACCGTTAATCCTACTCCAACAATTGGAGGAACATTTACTGCTTGTGCCGGATCTACTACCCAATTAACGGGAAGTGGAACTCCTGCAGCAACCCCATGGTTATCATCGAACACGGCTGTAGCAACGATTTCGTCAACAGGTTTGGTAATGGGGGTAACACCGGGAACAAGTACGATTACCTATACAAACTCCGACGGATGTATTGCAACACAAGCCGTAACAATTACTTCCGGCGCGACTATTTCCGGAAACTTAGTTATTTGTATTGGAGCTACTACTCAATTGAGTGGAACAGGAACTCCTGCTGTAACAACCCCATGGGTTTCTTCTAATACTGCTGTTGCTACCGTTTCGAATACAGGATTGGTTACCTCACTTACTGCGGGAACAACCACAATCACATATACCAATTCAAGCGGATGTTTGGATTCTAAGGTTGTAACGGTAAATCCATTACCAACAGTTACAGGATCGGATGTTTGTCTTGGTGGTTCAACTCAGTTGACTGGTTCTGGAACTGCGAATGCAACAACTCCGTGGGTTTCTTCCAATACTGCTGTTGCTACCGTTTCAAATACCGGATTAGTTACAGGAGTCTCAGTTGGATCAACAACAATCACTTATACAAACAGTAATGGTTGCTCGAATACATTAGTTTTAAACGTGGTAGGAAATCCTGCAATAGGAGGAACACTCAATGCTTGTATTGGAGCAACGACACAATTATCTGCAACGGGAACCCCAAATGCTACGAATCCTTGGACTTCTTCTAATCCAGCCGTTGCCACTGTTTCAAATACAGGACTTGTAACCGGTGTTTCAGCAGGAACGACAACCATTACATTTACCAATTCATCTTCTTGTCAAAGTACGGCGGTGGTGACAATCAATCCACTTCCTACCATTACAGGAAACTTAAATGTGTGTGCCGGATTAACAACTCAATTGACTGGTTCTCCGACTGCAACTGCAACGACTCCCTGGACCTCTTCCAATACTGCCATAGCAACGATTTCGAATACCGGTTTGGTAACAGGAGTTTCGGCCGGAACAACAACGATCACTTATACAAATAGTAATGGTTGTTCTCAAACAGCAGTAGTTACAGTAAATGCATTACCAACCGCAACAATTGCAGGGGCTTCTACTATTTGTGCGGGTACTTCAACAACATTCACTATTTCGGGAACACCGAATGCAACGGTTGTTTATTCCAACGGAGCGGCGAATTCAAACGTGGTTCTGAACGCTGCCGGTACTGCAACGGTGAATACCGGGGTATTGAATACTACAACGACTTATACTCTGGTTTCCGCTCAATCGGCCGCACCGGCATCTTGCAGCAATACACTTACCGGATCAATTACAATCACAGTTAATCCGATTCCGGTTATGAGCCCGGTTGCGAACATGATTGTATGTCCGGGAGATAATGTACTTATTCCGGTATTTACATCCAATCCAACAGGAGCAACTTATGCGTGGACAAACTCGAATACAGCTATTGGCTTAGGAGCGAGCGGATCTGGTAATATTCCAACATTCACTGCGGTAAATGCAGGAATAGCGCCAATTAACGGAACTGTAACAGTTATTCCAACATTAAACGGTTGTTCGGGATCAAGTGTAACATTTACCATAGGTGTTAGTAATAATCCATCGGCTAATGCGGGGACAGATATTAGTTTGTGTATCAACTCATTGACAGGGAATCAAATAGGCTCCCCATCGGTTGCCGGAAATACTTATTCATGGAACCCGACGACCGGTTTAAGTAATGCAGCAATTTCAAATCCGACTGTGAGCACGGCAAATGCAGGAACAACTCAATATACAGTTACGGTCACAAATGCGTTAGGCTGTGAGTCTACTGATGTTGTTTCAGTTACGATTAATCCTTTACCGCTGATTTCTTTTACCAGCGATGCGATTGATGGTTGTGCGCCGGTTTCGATCACCTTTACCAATACAAGTCCGAATTCAGTGAATTGTCTTTGGACATTTGAAGGTGGAGGAACGCAGGTTGGTTGCGGATCAGTTACTCAGCAATATGGATCAGCAGGTGTTTTTGATGTTACATTGACCATTACGGATGCGCTTGGTTGTATGAATTCATTGACAAATACAGATATGATTACAATCTATCCGGAGGTGAATGCATCTTTCGGAGTGAATGTTTACGAACAATCTATTTTGAATCCGGTATTCCATTTTACGAATACTTCAACCAATGCAACTTCTTATTTCTGGGAATTCGGGGACGGGAATACATCCACTCAAACAAGCCCAACACATACCTATGATGATCAACCCGGAGTGTATCACATTACTTTATACGCAACAAATGCTGCGGGTTGCAGGGACAGTGCAGTTGCTGTAGTTTCAGTGATTGATGAATTGATCTTTTATGTGCCGAATGCCTTCACTCCTGATGGAGATGAGTTTAACAATGTTTTCTTTCCGGTATTTAGTTCCGGATTCGATGGACAGAATTATACGCTGTTGATTTTTGATCGTTGGGGAGAAGTAATCTTCGAATCTCACAATGTAGACTTTGGTTGGGATGGAACGTATATCGGAGAATTGTGTAAAGAAGGTGTTTATACCTGGAAAATCACGATTAAGGAACGAAATAAAGACAAGCATCACGAGTATGTGGGACATGTGAACCTTTTGAAATAATTACGAATTACGCACTTCGACTTCGCTCAGTGTCCTTTCGAATTATTGAAACTTAAATAGTTGATTTTCCTTCGGATGCAAGGCAGGATTTGTCTATGTATTACCTGTAATTGCATTAGCTGATGAATGTTAAAAAAGGATTAATTTAAAAAAAAAGACAACCAGCAAGCTTTTATTTCGTCAACTTTGCAAACTGAACTAAATTAATCTTTTAATGAACAAGAATTTCATTAACTGTTTGTGCTTTACTACTGCGTTATTCTTTTTTTCTGGATTTACTGCGTATAGTCAACAGTCTGAAACACATGACGATCATGAGTATGCGAATCCCAATGTGTCGGGAGTAGGGTCTTCTACCATCGTTTATCACTTAAATTCACCTCTTGAAACTAACGTTTTAGCTGAATTGGAATCCTATATGGAATCCTTGAATGCTGTTGCGCAAGTTGATGTTAACGGGCAAGATATTTCTATCCAGTTCAAACATATTACTACTCATCAGAATATCCATTTGTTTATTGAACGGATGGAAATGTTATATATCTACAAAAATTCAAAATCAAATTAAATAGAATACCACCTCTCTTCGTTATGAAAAAAAATATTTTTAGGAGTTTTCTCCTATTGCCTATATTCTTACTCCTAAGTCTTTCAACCTTCTCACAAGGTGGTGATGACGATATAACTGCTAGTTTTTCCCCCATTACACTTCCATTTAATGCTTTGGGTTCAACAGTGTTTGCAACCAATGATTTCGATGATCTTACATCAGCATTTGACGACGGGCCAGATTGGTTTTATTACTATTGTGCTACTTCCAGTGCTACTATTTGGACAACGATCAGCTTTACTCCCGGAGGTCTGGCAAATCCGGTATATCCGCAGATTGTGATTTATAATGCAACAACCCTGGATGTAGTAGCGATAACACAAGTAGCCGGGGATAATTCCGGCACCATGGGAGCTTTCTTTGACCCGGTACCGGGGGAGTGTTATTATTTTTGGATTGATAACGCAAATTTCACCGGATTTGATTATGCGATCCAGATTACTAATGTTGTTCCAGCAGAACCTGTAGCTCCTACTCAGCCTGCATGTACGAATATTGGTTTTGATTCAGGTTCTGCCAGTGGATGGCAGGGATCCTGGGGGCACTCTATGCGGATCGGCTCAACCGGAGATTTAACTCCAATTTATACACCGATGTTCTTTACGATGAACTCGGGTCAACACGATATTACAACCGGAGGAGTGGATATCCAAGCTCCTATCAACCAGGTTTGTCCGTTAATTCCCGGAAATGCGAATTCCATTCGTTTGGGAGATGGTCCGAACGGTGCATATGGTGGTTCCAGGATTGAGCAGAAATTTCAGGTAACATCTTCCAATGCCTTGTTTACCTATTATTATGCTGCAGTATTGCAAAATGCTTATACCATTGAAGATCTTGACGGTGATGGAATATCAACAGATACAGTACCACATTTAGACGAGGAGCAACCTTACTTTCAAATTGACGCACAGGATTGTTTCGGGAACCCGATAGCCTGTGGTAATCTATTGGTAACGGGTGGTCCGGGAATCCCGGGGTTTACTCAAATTGGTAATTCGGGTGTGTTTTGGAAAAACTGGACACCGGTCATGTTGGATTTAACTCCTTACATCGGTTCATGTATTACGATTCGATTTACTGTCGGTGATTGTTCTCAGGGTGCGCATTATGCATATGCTTATCTGGATGCGACTTGTGCGCCAATGGATATCATTTCACCACCTGATGTTTGTCAATTCCAAACATCCACCTTAACGGCACCGGTTGGTGCCGCGGGTTATTCTTGGGTGGAAACTTCTGCACCCGGAACGGTACTCGGAACATCCAATACTTTATCCATTACACCGACAACGACAGGAACGTTTACTTATCAATGTACGCTGACATCTTTGGTAGGCTGTAATTCTACTATCACTGCTTCGGTTACGGTAGTACCAGGTCCACAGATTACGGTTACGAATCCAACGGCAGATTGTTCGGCAACAGTCGACTTAACAGCTCCGGGAATCGTTACGATTAATTCAGGAACCGGAACACTTGAATATTTTACGGATGCAGCCTGTACTATTCCGCTTGCAAATCCGAATGCTGTTACGACGGCCGGAACCTATTATATTCGTCTCAGAAATGCAGCCGGATGTTCTGATGTTGAGCCGGTCACTGTAGCATATACTGGTTTACCTGTTGATTTTACCAGCAGTGTATCGGGAGGATGTGCGCCGGTTTCTATTACGTTTACACATAACAGTCCGACTTCAGTTAATTGTGTCTGGACATTTGAAGGGGTAGGAACGCAGGTTGGCTGCGGCTCGGTTACTCAACAATACAACGCAGCAGGAACGTATGATGTAACTTTGACTGTTACGGATGTGAACGGTTGTACCGGTACAGTTACACATGCTGACATGGTTACTATTTCTCCACAAGTGAATGCTTCTTTCGGAGTGAATATTTACGAGCAATCCATTCTGAACCCGGTATTCCATTTTACGAATACGTCGACAAATGCAACATCGTATGTTTGGGAATTCGGTGATGGAACAACATCTACAACTGTAAGCCCGACTCATACTTACGAGAATACTCCGGGTGTTTATCACGTTATTTTGCATGCAACGAATGCGGCAGGTTGTGAAGACATTGCAGTTGCTGTAGTTTCTGTGATTGATGAATTGATCTTCTATGTACCGAATGCCTTTACTCCGGATGGTGATGAGTTTAACAATGTCTTCTTCCCGGTATTCAGTTCCGGATTTGACGGACAAAATTATACCTTGTCAATCTATGACCGTTGGGGAGAAGTAATCTTTGAATCTCACGATGTAGAAATGGGCTGGGATGGAACTTACATTGGACAATTGTGTAAAGAAGGTGTTTATACCTGGAAAATTAACATCAAGGAACGAAATAAAGACAAGCATCACGAGTATGTGGGGCATGTGAATTTGTTGAAGTAAACACAAACGAAAATAAAAACAGTAGGCACGCGATTAATCGCGTGCCTACTGTTTTTTCATAATCACATTTTTTTATTTCGATGGGGTCGGAGCCAGTTTAAACCTTCCATAAGCAACGAAAGCTGCAATTACTCCGAATATGATGTTGAATCCAATCTGTGAAGCTTCGCCACGACAGATGTGAAAAACACTTGCACTGATCATCAGTAATACGATTCCGGTTGCTGCAATTGGTGTTAAGATCGGTTTGAAACGGAACAGAGTTGGAAGGAGTACTCCCAAAGCTCCCAATAAATCAATTACACCGGTTAATCTGACAAATGCAGGTGAAACAGATCCTGTCCATGGCCACATGGCTTCCAGTTGGTCGATTGGCTGGGCTAATTTGGCATATGCTGCCCAGATTAAAGTAAGTCCAAGAAGGATCTGTGCGATCCAAAGTAAAATGTGCATTGTTTTTTTCATTGTGTGTTCTGATTTTAATTCCCGGATAAAAGTATGTAGGTTTGCTATCCAAACGAAAGCACTTTCCATTTGGATAGCACTATCCAATCGGGAAGTAATGGAAAAAAAGAGTTATGTTGTCAACAGGAGGATGCCCTAAGAATATTTTATCAATAAAGGATGCACTCGAAGCAGTGGAGGGAAGATGGAAACTATTAATTCTATTTGCTTTGTCTGAGGAGCCGAAAAGATTCAAAGAACTGAGTAGAGTAGTTTCCGGAATTACGGACAAGACTTTGTCGCGGGAATTGAAATTACTTGAATTCAATAAGCTGATCACACGGGAAGTGTTCGATACATTTCCACCAACGGTGCAGTATACGATTACGAACCATGGAAAATCATTGGAGAAAGTGATCGAAGAATTGCATTATTGGGGATTGGCTCATCGGAAGGAGGTTTTGGGTAAATAATTACGAATTACGTCCCGATAGCTATCGGGATACGAATTACGAATTGTTTTTCTTAATTACTTTACACTTTTGGGAAATTGGGTTGGCTTAGATTCCAGTGGTTTTGTGTTTGTATCTAGTCTAAAATATATTCAAACGAACTAAAAGATGTTGATTTCATAGAGAAACGGGGTGTTAAATCCTTAACCTTTTCATACTGTATCCATACAGTATCTATGCTCTATCCATACTCTATCTATATTGCATCGGTACTTGAACTTTTCATTGTATAAAATCTATTACAATTGATTTTACACTTTCGAGAAGATCACCCGATTTTATATAAAACAAAAATGGGTGTCCACCGCAGCGGACACCCATTTTTTTATCATTTATGATATCCTATTGGAAGATCACATTCATTTCTACACGTCTGTTTTTCTGACGACCTTCTGGTGTTGCATTCGTTGCGATTGGTTTAGTTTGACCATACCATTCTGGTTTCAATCGAGTTGCATCTACACCTTTGCTAGCTAAGTATTTTTTAACTGCTTCAGCACGGTTTTTAGAAAGGGTCATGTTTTTCTTAGCATCACCTTTGTTATCTGTGTGACCAGCGATTTGTAATTTCCACTCTGGTTTTTTGATTAACAATGCTGCTAAGTCATCCAATGATTTGAACGAAGTTGCAAGAATGATTGCTTTACCTGATTGGAACTCTAAGTTCTCAAATGCAGTATTCAAGATTTCTTGTTCTTCTTTCGCGATCTTAGGACAACCACGGTTTTCAATTACACCTGGTATTGTCGGACAATCATCATCTTTATCGTATAATCCGTCACCATCTGTATCTGGCCAAGGACAACCGTCGTTTTCTTTCGAACCGTAGATTGTAGGACATTTATCCACATTATCGAATAATCCGTCGTTATCCGTATCAGGACATCCTTGGTAAGCCAATGGACCAGGAAGATCCGGACATAAATCTTCAGAATCCTGAATTCCATCACCATCTCTGTCAGGACAACCGTTGAATGCAGGTAACCCTTTCACTGTTGGACAACTGTCGTTCGGATCAATAATTCCATCTTCATCTGTATCAGGACATCCTCTGTAAGCTGCTAAACCAGCCAAGTCCGGACAAGCGTCATCTTTATCAGGAATTTTATCTCCATCACGGTCAGGACATCCCTGGAATTCTAACAATCCCGGAGTTTCAGGACATAAATCTTCTACGTCTTTAATTCCGTCACCGTCTGTATCAGGACAACCTTTGAATGCCCAAACTCCCGGAGTATCCACACATTCATCTTTCTTATCGGAAACTTTATCACCGTCTTTATCATCCGGTTTCGTATAAAGAATCGGAAGGCGAAGTCCAACGAAAAATTCTGTTCCACGTACTTTTCCTCTTGCAAAAAGCGAGTTGAAATCAACTACACCAACTGTAATTGGTCCGAGTCTGGAAGCGATACCTGCTTTCCAACCGGAGTAATTATTCACGGATATTGGTACGTATAATCCAAACCATGCATAATCAAAGCTTGGAGTAATTGCGAATTGGTTTGGAGTTTTAACACGAGAAGGATTTTTCTTACTAATCATGTTAATATTACCAGTTGCGTTGATGTAGAACCATTTCCAGATATGGTAATCCAATTGGATATTCAAAGCTGTTGGAGTGTTCATATAATAAGATTCACCAACTCCCTCATTCGAGTTCCAACCTGCATCATTTGTAATCAAACTATCAATAATTGAATCGAAAGAAGCAAAAGATGTTGCTTTATCAAAAATGCGTAAGTCAAGAGTGCTTGTATTTACGGAGAAATCACGGCTGTGACCACCTTTCGTAAATTTCATACCACCGATATCTAAAACGGAAACTCCTGCACGCAATTCGTATTTGTTTTCATTGCGCATCCAAAGATCTGTTTCACCATCCATTTCATACTTGTACTGTTTGTATTTTGGACGCCATTCGTAAACAACACCCAGATCCAAGCCAAATCCGAGTTTTGATGACGACTTGAAAAAGTCCTTTGCACGGAAGTTTTTCATATCCTCATCCAGGTTATCAGAGTAACCGTATTTGAAGTTTCCAACTAAGGTTGTCGCAGTATCCTTGTTTAGGAGTTCGTAATCCAACTCATCTGTGTAAGCATAAGCGGAAGCAACTCCCTGTAATAATTTAACACGACCACCGACTTTCAGGAAATGTGCTCCTTTATCCATTACTACCTGACCATAGTTGATGCCATATTCATTCCATGCCATCATGTTTGTAGTAACCAATTTGTCTTTTAACTGGAGATTCCACAGAGTAGCGAAATCCAATCCTTCTTGTGCCAATTTGGCCAATTTTGGATCGATATCATCTACGTTTGTGATCATTCTGCTTTTAGCAGCGAAACCAATTGCAATTTTGGGATTGATGTGGAATGCAAAATTCAAGATGTCGATTTGATAATTCAAATAAACCCCTCTTGTTTTAATCCCTGTTTTGTTGTAGTCATATAAATCAAAAATGGCACGATCGTACAAGGTACTGTCGGGTTGCATCCACATGGTATCTTTCTTAAAAGATTTCAACCACCATTTCGGCATCACATCTGTTTTAAAATACTTGGCATTTTGCCAAGCCCCGACGTTCGCACTTGCCAGATTGATATCGACGATAAATCTTCCGTCAACAAAACTGGCAGGCTGTACGTCTAATCCCATAACTCCAGCATAGTTACTACTGTGTACGCCCAAATAATTTTGAGAGAATGCAGTAATAGTAGTAAAACATGAAAGAGCTAAGAAAGTTAATTTACGTAACTGTTTCTTCATAAGTAGTCTTATTAATAGTTCAATGGATAACGAATTAAATAGCCATTTGCTTGCGAAACTAACAAAATCGTTCCATCGGCTTGTCTTTGGAAGACAATTTTATTAGAGCCTTCGTAGCTTTCTTTATTTAATTCATTTCCACGTATTGTATAAATATAACAATTATTGGCAATTCCATCTATTATTCCAACGACAGTTTTACCATTTGGCAATTTAATCAATGAGGCATCATCAATATTGGTGACAGTAGCGTTGAACTGGCCTAAAATGGTTCCTGTTCCGCTGATGACGTAAATGGTATTTTGCTGATTTAAGAAGAAAAGCTGCTCGTCTCCAAAGTTTTGGGTATTTAGAATGGAAGAAACATTCCCGACCAACATCGCTTTAGTCCCATTTTCAGTCAAGCGAACGAATTGTTTTTTAGCTAGTCCCAGCAAACTAATAGTTCCATTTACTTTTACCAGATGCCATTCTCCCTCGCTTAAATTTTGCGATTTGATCACTCGTTTTCGTTTGATAGAAATACTGGACCAATTGGAATTCGTGCAGATATGAGCAATTAACTCGCCTTTCTTTCCCTGAACGACCAATTGTGCATCTTTTTGCAAATTCCCGTTCACGCCAACTTTGAAGCTCAGTTTTCCATTCGTTCCAAATCCCTGAACCTGTCCGTCTGCAACGAAAGAAATGAAGTCTTTTCCGTTCCAATAATAAGAGAATAGATTACTTGTAACGTTCGTGCAAACGATTGGAAAACCAGCCAGGTTATTTCCGGATCTGTCAAAGCCCTGAATTCCGTTTTTCGTGCTTAGGAAAATTCCATTACCAATGAAAATGGGGTTTCCAATGGGTTCAGCTTCTAGATTTTTATTCCAGAGAATTTGTTTATTGCCAACTAAGTAAAGGGTGTTTGACTGGGTAATGGCAAGTAGGTTGTTTGAACCCGGAATTGGATTTATACTGCGGAGATTATCGTCTAAACGTAGGGGATTTAGTTTAGGTAATTCTTTCGAATCAGCGTCTGAGTCAGATTGTTCCTCGTTTAAAAGTTGTACCGTACTATGATTTGCACCAGTCAGTCGACTCATTGTAATTTGCTGATTCCGATCAAAATTTCGATAGGAAACTTTTTGCGGACTGTTGCTGAATAATTTGAATTTCAGCATGGTGGATTGCTCCAAAGTTGCACCTGTTTCATAATTACCGATCATGCGATTGATACTTTGCTGCGAGTTTGAAATAAGCACACTATTATTGAAAATTTCTAAATAAATCTTCTTGTTTGCATGAAGGAAAGGGAAATAATATCCTTTCAATGTTGCTTGTTTTTGTTTGTCGGACAGTTCCACACGATCCAATTCGTTCAGAATCGCCAATGGATCTTGTCCTGGCTTATAATCTGTGATCAAACAGCTGTCTTTCTGATTCACAACAAGGGCTAAACCAAAATTAAGCCATTCGTATAAAATTGACTTACCCGGAAACTTCGAAAGCAAGTAGTTTTTTTCGTAAAAAGTATAGGAATCAAAATCGGCAGGAATGAGTTCTTGAAACAATTCCTGATCATTTACCAGTGGTAGCGCCTTACTTCCTGTGTGAGTAATGTATTTGGCATTGTGACTTGAAATGAAGTACGAATCTTCTATTTCGTAAGTTTTGTCGGTAGTTTTATAAACCAGTGATAAACTGCTTTTACGATCTAAATATTTCCAGGAAACAACACTTTTTGAATCGGGCTGCCAGTCTGTAAGATAAAGCACTAAGAATTTTCCATGGAATTCACCTTTCCAGTTGTTGGATAAAGAAATGTGTTTTTGGGTCGAAATACTCGATGATAATGAAAGCCTTGCAACATAACTCTTCACAATTTCACTGGTCCATGGTTTACTTCGTTCCAATAACACCAAATCCCGATTTGTGGAAAAGTAGAAATGTTGAATTCGTTCAGGTTGATTCAACAGCGTAGCAAAGAAAGGGCTTTTTTGAAGTGAAGAGACAATGGGGCTGTTGTAATCAATTTCAAGTGGTTTGTGAACTACAATAATGGTGTCATCCTCTTGAGAAAATGTGTTTTCCGGAGTTGGGGGAGCACTTGAACCTTCTACAAGAGTGAAACCAACGTAACTAATCCAACCCAAGGAACAGATTACCAGAAAACTAATTATTGAACGATTGAGCATAATACCTGACTATTCATCAAAAATAATGCTTCGTTCGGCTCCGTTCGCATCTTTCTCATGAAGTAGTTAACAGAGGAGTGTTTACTCCATAAATAGTGATAATTGTCCCTTTCCAAGAAGGTTAAATCCGGGACGGTGGTGAATGCAGGCGCCGTGAATTTCGATTGCTTCCCGATGAACTTTGGTGGGATAACCCTTGTTTACGTTCCAATGATAATGTGGGAACTCTTCATGAAGACGTTCCATGTATTCATCCCGATAGGTTTTTGCAAGGATGGAAGCGGCTGCGATATTCTTGTACTTGCCGTCTCCTTTGATAATAGCAATAGAAGGGATTTCATTTGAAAGCAATGTTTTGTTTCCATCAATGAGTAACAATTCCGGTCTCACTTTTAAAGCCATTGCCGCACGATGCATGCCCGTTAATGAGGCTTTTAGAATATTCAATTCGGCAATTTCGTTGGGTTGCAGGAACTGTACAGAAAATGCAAGTGCTTCTTGTTCAATGATCGGGCGTAATAAATTTCTACTTTTTTCCGAAATCTGTTTAGAATCATTCAGTAAGTGATGTGAGAAGCCTGTTGGAAGTATTACCGAAGCACAAACAACAGGGCCAGCAAGACAGCCTCTTCCAGCTTCATCACAGCCTGCTTCCAGCTTTGTTTCATCAAAATGGTCTAATAATTGCATAAAGCAAATGTTATTAAAATAATTGTATATTTATCACAAACAACCTTTAGGTTTTTTATTACGTCTACTTATAAACTGTTATAGAATTATGAAAAAGTTAGTAATGATGTTCGTTTTGTCTTTGGCAAGTTCTTTTGCTTTTAGTCAAAATTCTGCTTCAATTAGTGAAACTCAATTGAAAACAGGAAAATCAAGCGGAGTATATGAATTTTCAGTTCCGGAATCGATTACTGCTGAAAAAGTCGAAGCTGTAAAAGGCTATTATAAAGACTACTTTTCAGTGGCATTCAATGAATCAACGGATGTCTTAAAAGTTACTTTGTTGAAGAATGAAGATTCAAATTTAAATGTTGTTAATCGTTTATTGGTAGCTTTAGATTTACGTACAATTTCTGTTGGGGGTGAAAACTTGACCTTCCAGGATATGAAAGATAAATATTTGAAATAGGAGATCAGCAGCAACTGATCGATAAATGAAAAAGCCCCGACATATTGTCGGGGCTTTTTTGTGTCTATTTGTTTTGAATTTATTTGACGATCTGAACTTTGAAAACCTGCCCACCTGTTCTTACAATCAACTGGTAATTACCTTTCGCTAATTGTTTTGTTTCAAGTGTTCCGGTATTGCTATTAATTGTGCTTTCCAGTACTAAACGACCAGAGTTATCAATTAATTCGACACGCTCAACTACCTGTTTTGTCGACTCAATCTTAATGAAATCAGTCATTGGGTTTGGATAAACTGTTACTCCGAATTGTACTAATTCGTCAATTCCAAGAGAAGAGAAGTTGATGGTAACCGATTCCGTTGTTTCACATCCGTTTGCATCTGTAATAGTAATGGTATACGTACCCGGAAGCGCATTCGTAATTGAATTTGTTGTATTACCATCACTCCAAAGATAGGAATAGGGAGCTGAGCCGCCCGTTGGAGAAACGCTGGCACTTCCGTCAGGACATGTAGAACAAGTACTGGTTGTACTGGTCGGATTAGCAATAATCGGAGTTGGATCAGTCAAGGTACTTGAAATAGTCGTTGTACAATTGTTGGCATCCGTAATTGTTGCAGTATACGTACCTGCAGGAGCCAATAATACGGTTGAATCACCGGCAATATTCCAGCTCACAGTATAAGGTGCCTGACCGTTTTGAAGATCAATTTCAATTTCGCCCGAATCACCAATGCAAAGTGGGTTTGTTGCAGATAATATGGTAGCATCCGGATTCAATGTTGTTGTGATTTCAACGGAATCAATGAATGAACAATCTCCATTTGAAATAGTGTAGGTATGGTAACCTTCACTTAAACCCGTAATAACCGGATTTGTGGATGCGTCTTCCCATGCTACCGAATAACCCGGATTTAAAGTTAGTTCAGCGTCACCATTTGCCAGTTCACAAGTTGAATTTGTTGAATTGGAAAGAACTCCGCCAATTTCACCGAAACAAATATCAAATTGAGGTCGGATAATGAATGATTTTTGAAAGTTGGTTGGGAAAGTTTCCATTGCGCTAAAATTCGGTCCATTTGCCGGCCATTTTACAAAGACAGAATTCGTTTGAAAAATGGCAGATGTTTGTGCGACAGCCAAAGTAGAATCAAATTCGATTTGCATGAAACCATATTTTCCGGGAGCAAGGGTTAACGGACCTCCATGTATTGGAAGGGTATACATTCTTGCACTGTCATCAATATAAAGAAGTGTATCTGTTGATGCGAAAAAGGTTGTTGGAACGCCAAGACCATTGGTAGTAAAGATTGCGGTTGCGAGTTTCTTTCCGGTATAGCCTCTGGTAAAATAAACTTTTACATCGGTTAGTGAAGTGGTGTTTTCAATATTGAACACCTGACCTAAATATCCTTCACCAACTCCAATTCCAAGTTGACCCACGATTACTCCATTATCTCGAGCCATTTCAGCATCAGTAACAGTAATGGGAAGTGTAGATAGAATGGTGTCATTCACAGTGTTCATATCAGATTCTGTGGCAATGGGAAAATACTTGAAAGTATAGACACCATTTGAAGTTGGGGTATAACTTGCAGTCAGAGATGCAGAAGTAGCTCCCGATGCCAGTGATGGAATGGAGCTGCTCATAACTGTAGTTTCCAATACTCCATCTTTGATAATCTGACAACCCATTACAACATTGGTCATGGCCTGTAATCCTTGATTGTGGATAACAGCTTCCAGTTTGAAATTCTGAGGAGTAGTCAATTGATTAGCCGGAGCTATTGTGTAAGGATTTTGAGTTGGGGTGATTACTTCCAGGTCAAAGTTGTTGATCACACGTAATTCGATGTCATCAATTACAAGAATAAATTTATCGTTGGAATTATTTCTAAAGCCAATGTAAACCGTTTGTCCGGTGTATGCACTTAGCGGAACAGAATGATTTGTCCATGTGGAGTTTTCAGCCGCAGTTGAGAAAACAACGGTAGAAGAGGTCAGCTGGTTCCCAATAGCTCCGGTACCACCTGTTGGAGCAACAGTCATTATTCTGACTTCATATCCATCAGGATACGCCGGGTCGTATGCTTTCGCATTCCAAAAAAGTGTTGTGTTTGGAAGAATTGTTTGGGCGGGTGTCCACATGAAATCATTTGCATCCCCAACGGGAGAATAGAATGAATTACTGAAGGCAACAGAATCCACCACATTATTTTGAAAATCTTCTCTTCGTTCCCAAGCTTCATTGACATAGGATACTGTTGCACTAGGTGTTCGGTTATCTACGTTTCTTAGCAAGAATCCCGGAGCGAATGTATATGTTCCTGCTCCACCAGCAGTTGGTCCCGGAATCCCGTCGAAATCTTCGAGATAATAGGTTTGAGAAAAACTAAAAAAGCTCAGAAAAGAGACAATGAATAGGATGTGTTTTTTCATAATTATAAGTACTAGAGCCGCGAAGATATTCAATATTAGTTGACTGAAAAAACGAATTGTTATTGAAAGTTGTTCAGGATGGATGAAATCAAAGTTTGATTGAGCGCTTAGCAATGGTTGAAAAACAGAAAACCATCCGTCAAATAACGAATGGCTTCCTATTAGTGTTCTACCTGAATCCTATCCACGATCGCGGATTGGGAAAGGATTATAAAGTATATGCGTTCTTGTCAATTAAGTATTGAGCAATTGTTTGTCTTTCGTTTTTCGGATTGATCGGGTCAATTTTCGTGAAACGTTTTACTCCGGTTACCATCATGCGTGATTCATCTCCTTCAGCGAAACTGTAGATTGCATCTTTAGCAGCCTTATCGATCAATTCTGCCACATCGTAGAAGTATGTTTTTACAATTGAAATCGGAATTGCAGCCGCAGCTTCTCCTTGTGTTTCGATCAATTTCTCTACACGCAATAGAACAGATTCAGCCTGATAAACCCAAATAGCGATATCTGCAATGTTCATCAAAATCTCTTGTTCTTTTGACATGGTTTGCATCAGCTTTTGCACTGCGGAACCTGCAACCATTAAAATTGTTTTCTTGAATCCGGAAAGTGCTTGTCTCTGGGAAGCTAATGGATGAGAACCTAATTCAGTCATTTCCGGAATACTCATTAATTCAGATGCAACTTTCATTGCCGGACCCATTAAATCCAATTCGCCTTTCATTGCACGGCGCAATACCATATCAACGATCAATAAGCGGTTGATTTCATTTGTTCCTTCAAAAATGCGGTTGATGCGTGAATCACGGTAACCTCTTTCAACAGAAGATTCTGCAGAATAACCCATTCCACCGAAGATTTGAACTCCTTCGTCCGCCACATAATCCAAACATTCAGATCCGGCAACTTTCAGGATTGCACATTCAGGAGCGAATTGTTCA
Organism: Flavobacteriales bacterium UBA7666; assembly: GCA_002483265.1. Lineage (GTDB taxonomy): Bacteria > Bacteroidota > Bacteroidia > Flavobacteriales_D > Crocinitomicaceae > Fluviicola. Next base: position 27,898 of record DLHO01000017.1, read on the forward strand.
ATTCCTTTTAAAGTAGCCGGGCCTTTTTCCATTCCTTCGGCAACATATGCCTGAATTGCATCATCAATGTTCTGACCTGCACGGTAAATCGCAGATTCGACTACATAAGTCCGGATTCCCTGTTCTGCGATTTTGAAGCGGATTGCTCCATATTTTGAAATATTTCTTCCAAACTGCTCGCGCTCATTTGCGTAACGAATGGATTCCGTAATGGTTTGTTTTGCACCTCCCAAAACACCGGCAGCCAATTTGATCCGTCCAATGTTTAGAATGTTCAATGCGATTTTAAAGCCATTTTCCCGTTCTGAAAGCATGTTTTCAACAGGTACTTTCACGTTATTAAAGAATACTTGACGAGTTGATGAGCCTTTGATTCCCATTTTCTTTTCTTCCGGATTTAAACTGATCCCTTCTGAATCCGCTTCAACCAAGAATGCTGAAAGGTTTTTATCGTCATCAATCTTTGCAAAGACAGTAAATAGGTTTGCGAATCCACCATTGGTAATCCACATCTTCTGTCCATTTAAAACATAGTGTTTTCCATCAGGTGTAAGAACCGCTTTTGTTTTTCCGGAATTCGCATCCGATCCTGCACTTGGTTCTGTTAAACAATAAGCTGCTTTCCAGTCACCACTAGCCAGTTTTGGAATATATTTCGCTTTTTGTTCAGCATTTCCGTAATACAATAAAGGCAAAGTACCAATTCCGGTATGGGCTCCATACGCAACAGAGAAGGAGTGACCTTTTCCTAAACGTTCAGTTGCTAAAAGCGACGTTTTGAAATCAACACCCATTCCGCCTAAGTCTTCCGGAACAGATAGACCAAGCATTCCCAATTCACCTGCTTTTTGAATCAATGAAGGCATTAATCCTTCTTCCATTTTATCAATGCGTTCTAAAAGTGGAGTAATTTCTTGTTCAATAAAATCATCACAAGTTTGAGCAATCATACGTTGCTCCTCCGACCATTCTTCCGGAGTAAATATTTCCTGATGAGTAACATCGCGGATGATGAATTCTCCGCCTTTGATAGCTTGTGACATAATTCTATATTGTTTTTAAGTTCGTTTCTTGCCCCTAAGATAAAAAATAAATTAATACTATGCAAGCATAATAAAGTTTTGTTGAGTGGAAAGTTTAAATCGTTCAATGGGCTCAAAAGTTCAATGATCTTTTTAGTTTAAGCTTTTTTGATCATTTAAACGGTTTGAATTTATTTAATTGATATGTCGTTAAATTACTTGAATTTATCCATAAAACAGCATTTTACTCATTGTAATACAACGTACGATAAATTTACTAAAAACTTAGTATTGATTGTCACCCGGGTAAGAAAAAATCGATTACATTTGACCATTGTAAACTGCTATGGCACAACAAGATATTCTTTCTACTCTTCGTAAGTTAATCTCAGGAATGGATGAGAGCCTGGTTATCTTTGACCAAAACGGAAGGATTCTTCATGCATCTTTTGATCTGGAAAAATTACTGGGACAAGAGACATTAATCGGGACTACCATTTTTGATCATTTAACCTATGAGCATGAGCGCATAGATCATTTCCTGAGGGATTTGAATACATCACGTTACATGGATCTACAAGTGATTCTAAAACGAGTCAGGGGAGGAGTTTTTAATGCCCGGATGCGCATGGCGGCCTGGAAAGTGGATGAAAATGAATATGTCGTACTTGGAAGTTTGGTTGATGCAACCCAAATCGAACGAAAAAGAAGGGATTTATTGCGTAAGACCTTAACAATCGAATTACTTTCCAAATCGAAGAAAATTAGAAGCGGAAAGCTTTACGATGCAATCTACGAAATTCTTGAAATGTCTTCCAAGGCAGTTGGAGTGACGCGGGTAAATGCGTGGCTTTTTGATGATTCTCATGAGCATATTGAGTGTATCGGAAATTATGACACACGGGTAGGTAAAATGATTCCTCAGGAATCTTTGCCAGTTATTGAAATGCCTACCTATTTTATGCTTTTCGAAACGGAAAAAATCATATTGGCTGCCAATGCTCAAACATCACCTTATACTTCGGAGTTGAATGATGCGTATTTGGTACCCAATGGGATTGTTTCGGTAATGGATATTCCATTGCGGTCTGAAGGAGAAATTATTGGTGTTATTTGTTTTGAGCAAGTAAAACAGACCCGGAATTGGTCTTTAAATGATCAGAAGTTCGGATTGATTGCGGCACAAATGGTTTCTTTGGCAGTTGAAACACACAAGCGGAAATTAGCTCAACAAGAATTGGAAGCGGCTTTACGTCAGCAAAAACGCTTGTTGATTGAAACAAATCACCGCATTGTAAACAACTTGAAGATTACTACAAGCCTGTTAAATATTCAGGTTAGTAAAGCAAGAGATTCTTATCACAAAAATTTGATGCTGGATTCTGTAAACCGTGTTCAAAGTATTTTGAGTTTACACGAAATGCTGACAGAGAATTCCAAGAATTTGCGTATTTCATTGAATCAGTACATAAACAAGTTGGTACAAAGTTTACGTGAGAGCCTTTCTTTCCCTCAGAAGCAATTGCAATTGTTGACAAGCATTGACAGTTGTGAAGTGAAAAGTTCCCTAGCTATGTCTATTGGAATTATTATCAATGAGGCCGTTCTGAATTCGTATAAACACGCTTTTGGAGAAAATGAGATTGGAGTTATTCGCATCGATTTTCAAATGCAAGGCCCGAAAGGTGTATTGGAAATTTCTGATAATGGAAAAGGCGTCAAGGAGAATCGTGAATTAGCAGGAAGCGGTGTTGAAATTATTCGTGGAATGGTGGAACACTTGAATGGTAACCTAGATATTGACGGAACTAACGGAATGAAAATTTGTGTTTCATTCTCTATGCGTTAGAACCTTGAACATTTCAAAATGTTGTAAGACATCGAATAACTTGTAAGAAGGTCCAACCAAGGTATACCCCAGTTTTTCGTAGAAAGGAAGTGCATAATCGCGTGCATGAAGAATCAATTTCTGATATCCCAAACCAACAGCTTGATTTTCTAAAGCAGTCATGATACTTCTGCCGTAACCCTTCCCTTGCAAGTGAGATTCGACAGCTACAAAACGCGCCTGACAAATGGATACATCCACACGATCTAAACGTGCAACGGCAATTAATTGGGTGTTTTCGTACAATGCGAAATGAATTCCTGCTTCGTCACCTTCATTTTTCTCGGAACCTCTTTCTTTTCCTAAAGGCTCTCTTAAAATCCGGTAGCGGAGATCATAATAAGCGTTCCATTCTTTTGTTGATTTTGGAATTGTAACTTCTATCATGGTTTCAATTGAAAAGCAATTTGTGATACCCGTAAGGTTTCTGTATTTTCGATTGTTTCTGTTCGAACTAAGTGCTGGCTGGCTGAATCTTCAAAGACCTCTTCCAGATTGCGGATAATACCTGCGGGTACAAAATGAGTATGCATAAATTCCATCAGATCATCTGCATCGCAACGTGAAATGATTTTCTGAATAATCTCCTGAAGTTCGGTTCTGTTTTTTACCCGTTCCACATTTTCAGAAAAACGTGTGTCTGAGGGTAAATCGGGAAGATCAAGAAACTGGCAAAGTAGCTGAAAATGTTTATTGCTGCCAATAGCAAAAGTGATTATTTTTCCATCATGGGTACTAAATAGTTCACCGTATGGTGCAATATTCGGATGCAAACTACCGATTCTTTGTGGAACGTGCTCCTCCATTAAATAATTAGAGGCCTGATTTGCCAGAGAAGCAATAGCTGCATCGTACAATGAAACAGATACTACTGATCCTTTTCCAGTTTTCGTTCGTTGTAACAGAGCTGTAAGAATTCCTTCTTTCAACTGGTGTGCAGCCAACACATCTATCAGGGCAACCGGCATTTTCACCGGTCCGGATTCAGAGGTTCCGTTCATGGACATAAAACCCGTTTCTGCCTGAAGGATTAAATCATAAGCCACACGATCACTTTCTGAACCAAAACCTGAAATTTTCCCGATAATTAATTTTGGATTGACGGACTGTAAATAGGAATCACTTAAACCAAATTTTTCTGCATCTCCCTTTTTGAAGTTGCTGAGAAGAATGTCTGCATTTTTAATTAGATCGATCAATTGAGTGAGCTGAGCCTCGTCCTTGAAATCAAGTTTTAAGTATTGTTTGTGGTAATTTACGGATGCAAAGTACGCTGAAACAGCAGCGTTTTTGTCTTCCGAAGCCAATTTCCAGCTTCTGGTAACATCCGGAATTGCCGGGTTTTCAATTTTTGTCACCCGTGCACCCAATTCTGCAAAAAAAGTACCTACAGACGGGCCTGCCAAAACAGTAGAGCAATCAACGACAATCAGATCTTCAAACATGAAGTAAAAGTAGAAGAAAAAGCGATAGCTTTTGAAGACTGAGTTACAACAAGCGTCAGTGCGACAGTAACGAGGGATCTATTAGTCTGCTTTCGCAACAGGGGTTGGAATAATTTCTTCGACTTTCACTTTTGTAATTCCATTTCGGACAAAATTCAATTTCTGTGCGCCTGCCATACTTAGATCAATGATATGCGGAGAAGATTTCCCCATTCTGTCAACAACCTTTACAATGATGATGGAATCATTTTTCAGGTTGGTAACTTTCAGAACCGTTCCGTACTTCAAAGATTTGTGTGCACAATACATGCTGTCTTTGTGATAAGTTGCTCCTGAAGCCGTTCTTCTACCTTGAAATTTGTTCGAGTAATAACTTGCATTACCTGTTTGTGTGAATGGGTTTTGAAGTTGAAAACTCACTAAAAAACCACATGCCAATATTCCAAAAATCCAATATCTCAAACCGTCTAAAATTAAAAGTTGGATAGCTAAGATAGGGAAACCGAATGGGTTGAACCAAGGATTTACAATAAGTTAACATGAAAAAGTCCGACTTCAATGACGAAATCGGACTCAAAAAAGGAGGTTTTAAAATCTATTTTTTGATCACTAATTTTTGAGTGGAAATACTGTTTTCAGTTTTCAAAACAACCTGATAAATTCCCGTTTGAATGGCATTCACAGGAACTTCATTGTTTAAAATGTTCTTCGCTTCCAAAACCAATTTTCCAGTCAGATCATAAATGGAAATTTCAGTTACTGCAGCACCGCTAAATTGAATTTTATCTTCAGCAGGATTTGGATACATGTTAATCAATTCCGTTTTCGATTCATTCAATCCCAATGGGATTTGATTGATATTATACGTTGTATTGGTAATGATCGCCGGATTGAAATCGAAATAGATGTAAGCCGTGTTTTCGATTACTGAACCAACTGATAAACCTGGATTTTCAGAAATTGAATAGATAACGAAACCTTGTGATGCATCTAAATCAACAGCGCTTTGTCCCAGATTAATGTCGTTGAATGAGAACGTGACAACGCGTGTAGTCGGATCGATGGAAGTTGCAACTCCGTGTTTTGCTCCGACATATTTAAATGTGGAAAGATCTAAGTTCGCAGCAATCGTATCCTGAACTACCACATCCATTGCATCATAGTTTCCATCATTTTGGAAATGAATCACATATTCGAATTCTTGGACACTGTTCGGATCGATATTCGTTGGCTGATCAACCAATTTCTCATTCGGGTCATATGAATTAAGTACTACACCGCAGATTGTGTCCATGTTATTTGCTAAATAGGAATCGTTTGGATTTGATAAAGCTAGCTGAAAACAATATGGAGTTCCGGCAGGCGTATTTCCTGGGAAAGTAAACGGAATGTGAATGTATTGACAATCTGAAAGACCTAAAATGTCAAACGTTAAGATATTTCCAACTACTACCGGATTTGTAAGTCCAGTTGTATTTGGAATAAAGTTCCCGGGCATTTGAAGTGAGACAGAAACATCCGAAGTATCCGAACATGCATAATTGCAAATATTCAAATACAGATGACCCGTTTGTAAAGGCGCAACAAAGTTTGAGCCCCAGCCATAGCTTACTCCAAAATCAGGATTCGGACTTGGTGTGCTGCAACTAACCGTCATTGTTTGCTGTGGATTGTTTGCCATCCCGTTCGGATTGAATGAAGTGATGGTAAAATTCGGACTCGTTTGAATCAACCCATTTAAAGCTAACCAATTCGGATCGATTTGAGCGGTGTATGGTGCATTCGCAGGATTTAAACCGGTATAAACCGTTACTGTTCCAGGGCTCGTTGAAGGTAACAAAACTGTCACCGTTCCGTTTACATCCGTAAATTGATACGGAACATTTACGTAGTTGACAGAAGGAGCGGTCTGCATCGTGTAAATCCACAAATAACCGCAGTTAGAAGCTCCTTGTGCATTAACTGCAAGTGTTTGACCTGCGTCTACATTTGCTCCGGCTGTTCCGCTGTAAATATTGAATAGTACGTTATAACTTCCGGGAAGTGTATACCCATGCATTACTTGCGTGTACTGCGTGATATTTCCGGCAGTAGTTGAGTAATTGTAGGTAGTGGTGTTTCCATCACCCCAATCTACAGATAAAACTCCTCCGGTTTCAGGTAAAGTACCGATTGTCATTTGAACACCAATTGTTGTTTGGCATCCATAGGATGTATCGGCATAGAAAGTATAACCTGTAGTTTGACCGAAACTTGTCAAATGAGCTAAACAGATTAAGGATAAGAGCGTGTAAAATTTTTTCATAGTAACTAGTTTTATAGAAAGACTCTCAAAAAAAACAAAGGTTGTAAAAGTCTGAAGTTAATTATGTTAATGGCGGATTTGAATGAGTAACAAACAGAATTGTGAAGTTCTTTTTCAAGATGTTTTACGGAGAGTTTTTCTGAACTTTTATATTTGTGTCTATGCAAAAAAATGAATTCGTACTAAATGCCTCAGGATTAAAAGAAAAGGCAATTCAAAATACCATTGGATTATTGGAGGGAGGAGCAACTGTTCCATTCATTTCAAGATACAGAAAAGAGATGACGGGTGGTTTGGATGAGGTCCAAATTGCTCAGGTCAGAGATTTAGCTAAAAAGTATGACGAACTCATTTCCCGTCAGCAAACGATTGTTGCTTCAATTGAAGAACAAGGAAAATTGACGGATGAATTGAAAACAAAAGTGTTGACTTGTTTTGACTCGATTGTATTAGAGGATATTTATTTGCCATATAAACAGAAACGTCAAACCAAAGGCGATAAAGCGAAGAAATTAGGTTTGGAGCCGTTGGCGCGCATGATTATGTCGCAGCGCGGAGGAGATCCGGAACAAATGGCCGAACGCTTCCTGAAAGGCGATGTGGTAGATGAAGATATGGCAATTCAGGGTGCTGTGGATATTATGGCAGAATGGATTAATGAGAATGCAATTGCTCGTGGTCGTGTTCGTACCTTGTTTCAACGCAAAGCAATTTTCGCTTCCAAACTGGTGAAAGGAAAAGAGGAAGAAGGAGCAAAATACCGTGATTACTTTGATTTTTCCGAACCGCTTTACAAAACAGCTTCCCACCGTTTTCTGGCAATTATCCGTGCAGAAAGAGAAGGGATTTTATCCTTAAAAGCGCAACCTGAAAAAGACGACGCTTTGGAATCTTTGGAGCGATTCTTTGTGAAGACAGATGATGAATGTGGAGATTTAGTAGCAAAAGCTTGTAAAGAATCGTATTCCCGATTGATGTGTTCTTCTTTGGAAAATGAATTACTCGCTCAAGCTAAAGAGAAAGCAGATAAAGAAGCAATTTCCGTTTTTTCAACCAACCTGAAACAGTTATTGCTCGCTCCCCCCGTTGGAAATAAGCGCACCTTGGCAATTGATCCGGGTTTCAGAACAGGCTGTAAAGTGGTTTGTTTGGATGAACATGGAAATCTATTGACGAATGTGACGATCTATCCGCACGCACCACAAAACGAAAAAGACAAAGCTTCGGCTAAAATTTTCCAGTTGGTTCAATCGTATAAAATGGAAGCAATTGCCATCGGTGACGGCACGGCAGGAAGAGAAACAGAATCGTTCATCAAACACATTCGTTTTGACAGAGATCTGGACGTTTATGTGGTACGTGAAGATGGGGCTTCTATTTATTCAGCAAGTCCGATAGCGCGAAAAGAATTCCCGGATTACGATGTAACCGTTCGCGGAGCGGTTTCAATTGGTCGCCGATTGATGGATCCTTTGGCTGAATTAGTGAAAATTGACGCGAAATCAGTTGGTGTTGGTCAATACCAGCACGAAGTGAATCAAACTTCTTTGAAAGATGCATTGGATGACGTGGTGGTTTCTGCCGTAAATGCTGTTGGGGTTGATCTAAATACGGCCTCACCTTATTTATTGAGTTACGTCTCCGGTCTCGGTTTAGGTCTGGCTGAAAACATCGTTGCTTACAGAACGGAAAACGGCGGAATTAAATCGCGCGAAGAACTCAAAAAAGTAAAACGATTAGGAGATAAAGCATACGAACAAGCTGCAGGATTTTTGCGTGTTCGCGATGGTGAAAACCCATTAGATAATTCGTCTGTTCACCCGGAAAGCTACAAATTTGTGAATCAAATTGTCAAAAAGTTAGGAGTCGAATTGAAAGACCTGATTGGAAATGAAGCCAAATTGAAAGAGGTGAAACAGTCCGATTTTTCTGAGATCGATTCCTTTACATTTACGGATATCATTAAAGAATTAAAGAAACCTGGTCGGGATCCGAGAAAGCAAGCAAAAGTGTTGGAATTTGATAGTCGAATCCGCACCATTTCAGATTTAAAAGAAGGGATGATCCTTACCGGAATTGTAACGAATGTTACCAATTTTGGAGCTTTCGTTAATATTGGAATTAAGGAAAACGGATTAATCCATAAATCGCAATTGGCGGATGTTTATGTGGAAGATCCTACTCAGTTTATCTCATTGCATGAACATGTGGAAGTGCGTGTAGTAGAAATTGATGAAGCCAGAAAACGGATTGGATTGCAGCGGTTGAATTAAAAACGGCATAAAAAGTGTATACTTACTATTCAAAAACAACTATTATGAAGAAAACTATTTTTTTAGCATTGATGCTGGTTTCAGGAATTGCTTTGGGACAAAATTACAACTCGGGAGATGTAGAATTGGATGCAAGCCTGAAGATTGTGAATACAGACGCGAACAAGGATATGACTTTTTTCAAAGCAAATTTGGCTAAAACGTTCAATGTTACTGTTCCTAAAGTAGAGACTTGTTTTAAAGCAGGAATGAATGCCGGAGATGCATATATGGCATTTGAGATTTCGAATCTCACGAGAAAACCCATCGAAGATGTGATTACTGTTTATAAGACGAGTAAATCAAAAGGCTGGGGTGTAATGGCAAAAGAATTGGGAATTAAACCCGGTTCAGCTGAATTCCATGCATTGAAAGGAAAGGCAAAGGATAAATCGAAAGGAAATTCCAAAGGAAATGGTACCGGTGGAGGTAGTGGAAAAGGGAATGGAAAAGGGAATTCCGGGAAATCTAATGGCAACGGAAAGAAATAATAGAGCCCTGATTCGTTCATACGGATTGGGGCTTTTTTGATTTGAGAGATTGGTATATGTGATACTGAATGTTTGATTTTGCTTGTAAATAGATACAACTTGTCCTGCCTATGCGGGATGTTTATCCGTATTTAGTGATAATCTATTACAAAAAATGTAATATTGCCAATTCGCAATATTGCGAACCGACTGATTTCATTGACCTGTAGAAGATTAATCCAGGTATTTCGAAAAAATGGCTCCTTTGAATGGAGTCCATACACATGCTTTTTGTCCACCTCGCTTTAATGCGTTATTCGTCCAGGTATTACATGTGTAAGTCATATTGTACTCAATACTTGAATCGTAGAAGAAATCATATGTTCCATAAGGATGGTTTTCGATGACCTTCGCTTTACCCTTTTCAAACTGAAAACTACATTTGATAAAAGCACATAACTTTTGATATTGCTTTTTGCTTAGTTTCAGTTCGACCAAACCCGACTTCGCCAAATCTTTTGGAGTACACAAAATTAAATGCATGGCACCGGGACCTCTCCCAAATACCGTATTCAAAACAACTCCCACCTCCATATCGCTCCATTCTTTGGTTCTCATAAAGAAATTCTTGTCGCCCCAACCAAACTTTAAATGTGTTTGAAATGTATCAACCGATAAAGCTTTTTCCATGTTTAATGTTTTCTTCCAATCCATTAGTGGGTGGTGAATCGGTAGAATGACATCCGAATGAATTCCATTCGTTGAAATATAAATGATTTCCGTTTTTGGATCAGTTGTTTTTTCAGCTTGCACTACGAAAGGAGAAACAGCAAGAAAGATCAGGATGTAAATAGCGATCAAAGCAAAAAGGATTTCAAAGCAAATTCGAAGGCCAGCAGCAATTATCTTCAAGGCTTTTTTCATAGGGTCGTTTGAACAAATGTAGAAGAAAAAGCGATAGCTTTTGAAGATTGAGTTAAAATCCGCCGCAACGGATTAGTGTGGTAGTAATGATGGAAAACCAATAGCTCAGTCGGCATAAAAATAGTGAAAATGACCTATTTCCACCTTGATAAATTGCCCCGTTTTAGTACCTTTGCAACTTAAAAAGAACAACATAATAAAAAAGCAACATGGAAATTCCAAAAACGTACGAACCCCGTTCAGCAGAAGAACGATGGTACAGCCATTGGATGGCTAAGGGTTACTTTCATTCAGAACCAGATGATCGTGAGCCTTTTACTGTCGTCATTCCTCCGCCAAATGTAACGGGTGTCTTGCACATGGGACACATGTTGAACAATACTATTCAGGACGTACTGGTTCGCAAGGCGCGAATGGAAGGAAAAAATGCGTGTTGGGTTCCCGGAACCGATCATGCATCCATTGCTACTGAAGCGAAAGTAGTTCAGAAATTGCGTGAGGAAGGAATCAAGAAATCAGATCTTTCCCGCGATGAGTTTTTGAAACATGCTTTTGCCTGGAAAGAAAAATATGGAGGTGTAATCTTGCAGCAATTAAAGAAGTTAGGTGCTTCTTGTGATTGGGAAAGAACTTCCTTTACAATGGATCCTGAGTATTCCGATTCGGTAATTGATGTATTTATTGATCTATTCAATAAAGGAAAGATTTATCGCGGTGTTCGTATGATCAACTGGGATCCAGAAGCTCGCACGGCACTTTCTGATGAAGAAGTAATTCACAAAGAAGTAAACTCGAAACTGTTTCACGTTCGCTATAAAGTAGCTGGAACTGAAGATCAGTGGTTAACAATTGCAACAACACGTCCCGAAACAATTTTGGGCGACTCGGCAATTTGTATTCACCCGGATGATGAGCGTTACAAGCATTTGCATGGAAAGCATGCGATTGTTCCGATTGCAAATCGCACAGTTCCTATTATTTGTGACGAATATGTAGAAATGGAATTCGGAACAGGATGTTTGAAAGTAACACCTGCTCACGATGTGAATGACTACGAATTGGGTAAAAAATACGATTTAGAAACCATCGATATTTTCCACGATAACGGAATTGTAAACGAAAATGGCTTGCATTATGCAGGAATGGATCGTTTCGATGTTCGGAAGGAAATTGCGAAAGAATTGGATGATAAAGGTTACTTAGTAAAAGTAGAGGATCATATTAATAAGATCGGTTATTCTGAGCGTACAAATTGTGTAATTGAACCACGTTTGTCCTTGCAATGGTTTGTCTCCATGAAAGAATTGGCTCAACCGGCTTTGGAAAACGTAATGAATGGAAACATTTCGTTTCATCCGGATAAATTCAAGAATACTTACCGTCATTGGATGGAAAATGTAAAGGATTGGTGTATTTCCCGTCAGCTTTGGTGGGGACATCGCATTCCTGCATGGTACTACGGTGAAGGTTCGGAAGATTTTGTTATTGCAAAGACAGTTGAAGAGGCAATTATATTCGCTTCCAGAAAAGCGGGAAAAGCAATTTCAGCGACTGACTTGAAGCAAGACGAAGATGTATTGGATACGTGGTTCTCCTCCTGGTTATGGCCAATTTCTGTTTTCAACGGATTGACTCAGCCTGGAAATAAAGAGATCAAGTATTACTATCCGACCAATGATTTGGTAACGGCTCCGGAGATCATGTTCTTCTGGGTAGCACGTATGATCATTGCAGGATATGAATACATGGGTGAATTGCCATTCAGAAATGTATATTATACAGGAATTGTTCGCGATAAACTGGGGCGTAAGATGTCCAAGTCACTAGGGAACTCTCCGGATCCGATTGAGTTAATTGAGAAATACGGAGCGGACGGTGTTCGTTTAGGAATTTTGATTTCTTCTCCGGCTGGAAACGATTTGCCTTTTGACAGCAGTCAGTGTGAGCAGGGAAGAAACTTCACCAATAAAATTTGGAATGCCGCGCGTTTGGTGATGGGTTGGGAAGTAAAACCAATCGAACAACCAAAAGCGTCAATCAAAGCAATCGAATGGTTTAATGCACGCTTCAATCAGGAATTGGAAAACATCAATGAGTTGATGGGGAAATTCAAGATTTCTGAAGCATTGATGGCAATTTACAAGTTGGTTTGGGATGATTTCTGCGCATGGTATTTGGAAATGATTAAACCTGGGTATGAACAACCAATTGATCAGGCAACTTTGGATCAAACCATTGTTTTCTTTGAAAAATTGTTGTGTTTGTTGCAGCCGTTCACTCCTTTTGTTGCTGAAGAATTGTGGCACTTATTGAGAGAGCGTAAAGAAGGTGAAGATATCATCATTGCAAAATGGCCTGCCGTTGAAGCATTTGATTCTGCTGTTTTGAAGCAGTTTGGATTAGCTGAAGAAGTGGTGATCAATATTCGTAATATTCGCAAGAAGAACAATATTGCAAATAAAGTTCGCATTGAGTTATTCGTGAAAAAGAACATGGAATTGGATGCTTCGTTTGATTCGGTAATTCTGAAGATGGGGAATCTTTCTTTGATGGAATATACAACCGAAAAAGTTTCGAATGCAAATTCATTTCTGGTACAGTCCAATGAATATTTTATTCCTTTCGGAGAAGCAATTGATGTCTCTGCGGAAAAGGAAAAGATGGAAGAAGAGTTGAATTATACCAAAGGCTTTTTGAAAAGTGTTCAAGGAAAATTGAGTAACGAAAAATTCGTGAACGGAGCACCAGAACAAGTTTTGGCTAGTGAACGTAAAAAAGAGGCAGATGCTTTACAGAAAATTGCCATTTTGGAAGAAAAACTGGCAAGTCTGAATTAAAAATTCAAAGAAAAAAAGAGGAAGAGGTATTCGTTGAGACGGGTACCTCTTTTTTTTGAAGTCTTAAGAAAAACGTTTTAGTTCTGATATTTCGCTTCGAAGGAATAGAAAATAATGAGTTGGAATAAAAAAAAATAGCGTTTAAGTGTCTCATATCAAGTTGATTGCGTATTTTTGAGTCAAACTACAACTTATTATGAAAACACTTGCGTTTATTTTGCTGTCCGTTTGTTCTCTTCAGGCACAAGCGCAAACGAGTAAGCAACAAATCCCATTGGAATATCCTGTTCAGCAGTTATTAGGTGTTGAATACGAAATCAAGGATGTTCCACAGCCTGATAGCAATCGCCTATTACTGATCCCTTATGTTGAACTGACAGCTCAGCGTGCACGCGAAGTTGATGTAGAGATTTTTGATCCTGCGAGTAACTACACCATCGTGCTATATTCGGATGTTAAGTGTCAACAAAACAAGCACTAAATCATGAGAATTCTGTTTATCCTTTTGATGCTGGCACCTGGTATGTTGCTGGCTCAGACATACACACATCCTACTATAGGGATTTCAAGTACTTATGCTGGTGCTTGTATGGTGAATACTTGTTCAGGAACCTACTATGATAATGGTGGTGCAGGAGGGAATTATGCCGCGAATATTAATGCTATTTATCGTACATTTTGCCCTAGTACCGCAGGAATGTGCGTGAGGGCAACTTTCACTGCATTTAGTATGAACGATACCTATTTTCTTTGTACTGGTCCTGGAAGTTGTTGTGATTACCTGCAGATTTTGAATGGGCCGGCACAAAACTCACCTGCTTTGTATAATAATTGTACAACCTCGCCGGGAACAATTACTTCTACATCTCCAAGTGGATGTTTGACCTTTCGTCATACTACAGACGGAAGTGTTCAGTTGGGGGGATGGGCAGCAACACTTTCATGTGTGGCGTGTGCGGGAGGACCAACGGGGATATCAAACCAGGATTGTTCGAATGCTGTTCAGATTTGTGCAGACTCACCATTCTCTACAACCGTATCCGGTCCAGGATTGGCGTCCGAGTCGTGTGTAGGATGCACCGGAGCCGGAGGAGAAGTATATTCCAGCTGGTATAAATTTCAAGTTGCAAATAGTGGAACACTGGGATTGATAATAGATCCTACAAACAATGCAGATGATTATGATTTTGCGCTTTATGGTCCGGGTGCCACATGTGGAGCTTTAGGAAGCCCGATTCGTTGTTCTTACGCAGCAAATGCTAATAATACAGGACTTGGAAATGGTGCCGTAGATGTATCGGAGGATGTAACCGGAGATGCATGGGTTAGTACCTTGCCGGTTACAGCAGGACAAATCTATTTCCTGATGGTCAATCAGTGGTCACCTACAGCTGCAGGATTTACTTTGGATTGGAACTTAACTGGTGGTGCCTCATTGAACTGTACGCCATTGTCGGTAGAATTGAAAGATTTTTTTTGTAAACAAGACGAGCGCGCTTTGGCGGTTGCATGGACAACGCTTACAGAAAAAAACAGTGATTATTTTATTTTGGAGAAGAGCGAGGATGGGGACAATTTTTTTCCATTGATCCACTCGAAAGCACAAGGGGAAAGCGCTACACCAACAGATTACTTTTTCTATGACAACCAACCGGTTATTGGAACAAACTATTATCGTTTAACCGAAGTGGATATTAATGGCGAAAAAACGACCTTCGATATGACGACTTGTAATTTCAGCCTGGATGCACTGAAAATTAAAACAATGCGCATTTATAGCCAGAGCGGAACTTTGATTAAGGAGGTGAACGGTGAAGATTTAGATGTCAAATCAGCATTTTCGAGCATGACTCTTCCGGATGGAGTTTACATTTTGGAAACTATTGGTTTCGATGGGAGTATTGAGCGTATTAAATTGGTTCAGTTGATGCAGTAAAGAACCTGAAAAATAGAGATGGAAGAGGGGTAATAACTATCCCTCTTTTTTGTGCTTTGATTTTTGTTTTATCATGAAAAGAAGCTTTTGCTTTAAAGAGATTAAATAAAAGAACCTTATATTCGCGCCAATTATAATCAATCCTAATATGAGAACGTTTAAATTACTACTTCTGGTTTGTGCTTTATTTAGCACCAAACTATTTGCCCAAACCATTGAAATGGGAATTCCTAATAAAGGATCTGAATTCCCGGATTTGATTTCAGACGATGGCGGAGATTTCTATACCACTTCCTATATCAAGACAGCGCTTTATATGAGTTTGGTAGATTACAAACTCACTCGTTTCGAAAACATGACAAAAGTTGCTGAGGAGAAAATTAAACGGGATATACCTACTGGCGGAAAGGGTGAAATTTTTGGAACCACTTGTTTAAATGGAAAACCAATCGTGATCTTATCAAATACTGAAAAAACAACCACCAGTATTTACTATCAGGTGTATGATGAACAATGTAAACCTGTTTCTGAGCCGGCATTGATTGCAGAGTTTGAGGTCGAAGAAAAGAAAAGACAACGTGGTTTTTTTAGCTACATGATTTCTCAAAACAAAGAGTTCATTCTTTTTGAATACATGAAGAAAGGAAAGAAATCAGAGGAAGACCGATTAGTGTATAAAGTACTTAATTCGGATTTCGGTTTGGTGCAAGAAGGAGAATATGAAACAAGTGCCAATGTTTCAAGTTCCATGCTCACCAACAAAGGAGAATATCTAATTGCATTGGCCGTTTATCAGCAAAACGAAAAAGGAAAGGAAACAGATAAGATCGAAACTTACCGGATTAAGCATTTTAAAGATGGGAAAGAAACTGAATTGAATATTGATACACAAGGTAAAGCTCAATTTAGCTTTAATATGTCAGTAACAAATGACAATCAATTGATTCTATTGGGAGCTTTTTCAGAGGGTAGTGGAAGAGGATATACATATATTAATATCAATTTGGATACTGAAAAAGAAGTGAAAAGAGTGTATTGTACTCCGAATACCGGTATGAAGATTGAGTATATACGTGATTATTTCCTGGATGCAGATGGTGGTTTGGTTGTTTTGGGAGAAGAATACTCTGAAAAAACGGTTACTACAACTTCTCAGACTTCCAGTGGGGTTTCGACTAGAACATCGACAACATATTATTATAACGATGCTTGCGCGTTTAAAATTATGAATGATGGTGAGCCGGAGTGGCTCGTAAAAATTCCGAAGCATCAATATTCTGTAAATGATGGAGGAATGGCTTCTTCTTTGGCGGGATATACTTCCGGAGGGAAATACTATTTGTTTTTCAATGATAATTTAAAGAACTATGGACCAGACGGAAACTTTTTGAATCCTGAAAAGGTCGAAACATGTTTTTATAAAAACAAAAAATGTGGATTTATCAAAGTTGATATTGACTTGAAATCGGGGGAGAGTAATCGTCAGATTATGTTGAGACCGGATGTACAGCCACTTTTTTCAATTCCTAATTATTTTGTGAAAAGCGAAGATAAAAATGAAATGTTAATCTATTTTATGAACCGGAAAACGGAACAATTCGGATTGATGAAATTTTAAAAATGGGAAAGGTTGAGACGAAAGTTTCAATCTTTTTTGTTTCAAGCGAACTTTTTTCTTAGCTTATATAAGAAAGTAATTGTTCTTGTATGAAGCATCAAGCTTATTTTCATTTGACAACCAATCTCCACGATAGTCGAACATCCAATAGAATGCTAATTTATAAAGCTCGTGAAAGAAGGTTTCACGGAACACTTCCTTATCCGGATGTTTATTATATGAGTATGGAGGAAGAAACACTCATTGCACAGGAAGTATTTTATCTGTCGGATGAATTGGATTTCGCAGTGATTGCAATGAATCTTTGTCGGGACCACATGCATTTGTTGGTTTGCTGCGAAGAGGATGAGGTTTCGAAGATTATGCATCGCATAAAGGGACGGACTGCTCGTACGTGTAACGCGTATCGCGCGGCCAAGGGGATTAATCCCCTTGACGCGACGAACGGAAAATACGAACCGAGAACATTAAAGGATAAATCAATCCCTTTTTGGACCCAGAAGTACCATTGTAAAGTGATTCGCAATTCGGATCAATTACTAAACACCATCAATTATATTCGAAATAATCGGAAGAAGCATGGTTTACCTAACAACCCTGCGCTACAAAATTTGATAGGTAAAAACCAATTAGTTGCTTCTCCGAATGCGATTGTAAACCTGATATAATTCGCTATTCTTTTGCTGTAAATAGTCAAAATAACGGTCGAAATGTACTTTGAGAATTTGTTCGATCTCTTTGATCAAATACTCCAAACGTGGATTCAATGAAGAATTGTCGTTTTCTGTCAATAAATCCAACTGCGCTACTTTTAAAGCGAATCGTGAAAAAGGACCACGAAATTCTTTAACATTTGTCCAACATGTATGATTTTGCACACAAACAGCTTCGATTGCTTTGTATGTTTCCAGTTGATTGATTGTTGTACCGTTCATGAGTGACAAGTTTTAGCGTGTTGTTTCTTTATCAATTAACGCAACAAAAAGTGGATAGTTGTAATTAAAATCCTTAAAAAATCTTAACTGTACCTTTCATGGATTGAACAGTAGTTTTAAGCGGATGAGAATCAGAGTACCTCAAAGGTTTCTGTTAATAACACACCTGTTTCATCTACTACTGTCACTTTGTGCTTACCTTTTTCCGGTTGAACAGCAATCTGATGAATATCTGAAGTTGTTCCCACAAATTCTTCATCAATATGCCAATAAAGAATGCTGTTTTGTCTCGTATGTGCAATTTCAAAAATGGCTTTACCCCTTAAACCGTTTAACTCACGTGGAATGTAAATCTTGGTTTGTCGTTTCGGATAAATGAAACTCATGATGTTTTCGGGTTTGTTCGACGTACATTTCGGATCAAAGGGGGGAACGGAGTGATAGTTGGGATTTTGCTGAACGTAATATTTTTCCATACTCGGGGGCAGTATAAACCAAGCCTTATGTTTCATATTGCTATTCGTTTCACAATCCGCATTCACCCGGAAAGTTTCTTCGTGATTTAAGTGAACCAATTGGTGATAGCTGCAGTTTTTGCTGATTAAACAACTGCTTGGGATGTACTCAAAATGGGTGTGTTCACAATTGCGATTGGAGATCTGACCACTTTCAGTGCAAATTTCAGTTCGTGTTAGTTCATTTAGAGGTTTCGAAAACCATTTTTGAGGAGAATCTAAATTCCTGAAAATGGAAAATAACAAAGGTGCAGCAGCTTTTACGCCAGTTAAACCAGGTCTTCCTTCTCCATCTGCATTTCCCACCCAAACGGAAACGACATATTTTGATGTAACACCAACTGCCCAAGCGTCTCTGAATCCGAAACTCGTTCCCGTTTTCCAAGAGATTTTCTGTGAAGATTCAAAAGCGCGCCAGTTATTTTCTTCATCTGGTCTGTTAACATCGATCAACGCATCGAAGGTGGAATAAATACACGCTTTATTTAGATTCAGCCTTGGAGCTTTTTCTGTTGTTCCGGTATAATGAATCCTTGAAGGATCTGAATTTTGAAGGTGCTGAGCCATGGAATTGTAACAGGCGTTGATTTCCCAAACGGAAGCTTCTGCTCCTCCCAAAATCAAGGACAAACCGTAATGACTGGAGTGTTTATTCATATTTCGAAAACCGAATTGTTTCAAATCGTTGTGGAATTTCGCCTGACCGTATTCCCTTAAAAGAAAGACCATCGGAATATTCAAACTTTTGGATAAAGCTTTATTGGCTGGAATTGCTCCGGAAAACTGACGATTGAAATTATTCGGAGCAAAGGTTCCAAAACGAGAAGGGAAATCGCACAATAATTGTTTGGGAGTAATTAAGCCTGATTCCATGGATTTGGCATACAGTAAAGGCTTTAAAATACTTCCCGTACTTCTTGGAGCTTGAATACAATCCACATCAAAAGCATGATTATCATCTGTATGATTCAGGTTTCCTTTATAAGCGACAACTTCTCCGGTTTCAACAGAAGTGATTAGAACTGCTGCATTAAAAACCCCGTATTCGTTCATTCGCAGCGCATATTGTTCTGTTTCGTTATTGACCATAGTTTGGATTTCTTCGTCCAATGTAGACCGAATCAATTGTTCTTTTTGACCGTGCAAAATACAGCGTTGCAATAAATGCGGTGCTTCCTGAGGAAGTGGAAGAGGTTTGTCAGGAAGTGGTTCTTCCAACGCAAGGTAATAATTCAATTTGTCGATTTTACCTTGTTCGTAAAGCATTTTCAACAGGCGATTCCGTTTTCTTAATAAGCTTTTGTGATTTTTTCCGGGATAAATAAGACCCGGTGCATTGGGCAGAACTGCTAAAGTAGCGCTCTCAGCCCAGCTTAGATTTTCAGGTGCGCGACCAAAATAGCGCCAGGATGCTGCATCAATCCCAACTACATTGTTTCCGAAAGGAGCGTTTGCTGTATAGAGATTGAGAATTTCTTCTTTTGAATAACTGAACTCCAACCGGGTTGCAAGAATAATTTCATGCATCTTTTCGGAATAGGTTCGAGAAGGATTTTTCCGCATCAAACGAATCACTTGTTGGGTAATGGTACTTCCACCGCTCACAATTTTTCCGCGGGTAATATTTTGGTAAAATGCCCTACAGATCCCTTTTATACTCGCGCCAGGATGATAGTAGAAATTCTTATCCTCAAATGTAACGAGGCAAACAGCAATTTTATGCGGTGTTTTATTACTAGGAGGAAAACGCCACTGACCATCTTTTGCAATATGAGCGCCAAGTAGTTTTCCGTTTTTCCCCACTAAAACTGTGGAATAAGGATCGTTGAATAACGAAGAAGGTAAGGCTTGAATATACCAAATCAAGAAAGAATAGAATAAAACGCGTTTAATCGCACGCTTTTTCCAGCGGTATTGCTCTTTCAACCAAAAAAGTCTTTCTTTCATCGTTTTTTTACTGAAAGTAATGTGTCAAAACGGATGGATTCTGATCACTTTATTATTCGTTGCATTCGAAATGAAAAGCGCTGATCCTTTTTGATTATTTAAAAAGCAACTATTTACAGAGTTTTAGTAATTTCAACAATACAAGATTCTTAGAAATTCATGCGGAAAAACCAACTTTTACTCTTCTTTTTTTTCTTGATTTCGGTGAATCATGGATTCTCCCAATTGGCTAGTTTTCGGAATTTTTCGGTAGAGAATGGTTTGGGACAATCACAGGTTTACAGCGTCATTCAGGATCACAAAGGATATTTGTGGTTTGGAACGCGTGGTGGTGGATTGTCTCGTTTTGATGGTCAGAATTTTGAGTCGTTTACCGACAGACAAGGTTTAGTCAATAATTATATTTATTCGTTAAAAGAAGATAGCAAACATATTTTATGGATTGGAACCAATGATGGGCTTTCATCTTACAATGGAAAGAAGATTCGCACCTATAAACATCCCAAATACGGAAATCACTTCGCGGTATTTGGTTTAACTCTGGATTCGGAAGAAAAATTGTGGATGGCTACAAATCACGGAGTTTTTACCGTAAAAGGAGATTCACTGATTTCCATGAATCAGATCTTGGGAATAGATGATGGAACGGTTAACGCCATTTTTGTGGATTCGAAAGGAATCATTTGGATGGGAACGGGTACAGGACTTTTGTCATCTGAAAAAAAAGGAAATAAACGAATATTGATCAATCACGGCAAGCGGGCTCGTGTGATGAGAAATGCGATTACGTGCTTAAAAGAGGACCAAAACGGAAAAATCTGGATTGGAACTTATGGGGATGGAGCCTATGTTTACAATCGAAAAGATTATTACCGGGTAGACCTAAACCACGAATTGTATAAGCAAACGGTATTCGATCTATTCTTTGATGAAGCGAATGTCTGTTGGATAGCCACATTGAATGCCGGATTGATTCAATACGACCAAAAAACAAAAGAATTTACCAATTACAGTGAGAAAAATGGATTAGGTAATAACCATGTCCGTTCGATTATCAAAGACAATTGGGGTGATTTGTGGATTGGAACTTCCGGAGGTGGAGTTTCTCAGTTTGCGGGAAAATTATTTTCGCATTATTCTGTTTCTGCTGGTTTGGGCGGGAATTTCATTTATTCCATTTACAGAGATCGAAGTAATAAATTGTGGTTCGGAACTTCTCAAAATGGTGTGAGCGTTTATGATAATGGATCGTTTAGTCAGTTGAACGTCGAAAATGGATTTGAAGCGATCAAAGTAAAAGCTATTATTGAGGACGATGATAGTCTGATGTATTTTGGAACGGAAGGTCAGGGAATAGGAATGCTTTCAGCAGGAGGATTTTCCTGGCTAGACGAAACGCGAAAATACTATGTTCGACAAATGTCGAAAGACAAGCAGGGTCGGATTTGGGTTGCAACTTCCGGTTCCGGGTTGATTTGCATTTCAGAACAAGGAGCAAAGGTTGAACGTATCTCCTTCGACGAAGGACTTTTGCACATGCGCTTGACTTCTGTTTTTGTTGATTCCAGAGGATTGGTTTGGTATGGCGCTGAATCGGCTGGTTTAGCTTGCTACAATCCGCAAACTCGAAGCACTAAGATTCTGACAAAGGATTCCGGATTGAGTGCGGATGCAGTGCGTACGATTATTGAAGATTCAAAAGGCAGGATTTGGGTTGGAACAGCAGGTGCAGGAATCAATTGCATCGAATACGGCCCGAAACTGAAAGTGCTCAAGAAAATCAGCATTGAATCGGGAATGCATTCTTCGAATGTATACCTCATGGTTTTTGATGCGAATCAGAATCTCATTGTGGGTTCCGAATCAGGATTGGACATCTTGGATTTGAATGAAACGAACCAGATCAAGAGTATTAAACATTACGGAAAAAGTGATGGCTTTTTGGGAGTGGAAACTTGCCAGAATAGTGTTTGGAAAGACCGTGATGGAAAAATTTGGTTCGGAACAATTAATGGGGCAAGCTGTTACAATTTGTCGAATTTGCAGGTCAATCGAACAGCACCAATACTAAGTATTTTGGATGTACAGTTGTTTTACGAATCGCTTTCACAGACAAAATTCAACGATGTAATTCTGCCTTGGAGTAGTTATAAAACGCTTCATTTACCCTACGATCAAAATCATTTAAGTTTCTTATTTAAAGGAATCAATCTGAAGAACCCTGAAGGGGTAGAATATTCCTGGAAAATGGGTGGGTTTGAGAATAAATGGTCGCCTTGGACAAAAGAGCAACGGATCGTTTATTCCAATATGTCGCCCGGAAAGTACACTTTTTTATTACGGTCACGCAACGAAGACGGATTCATCAATCCGAATCCGGAATGTTTTTCATTTACAATTGCACGACCTTTTTGGCTGACAACCTGGTTCATTTTATTGGAGGTGATTGTTGGCGGATTGTTTATCTGGTTCATTATCCGGATTCAAACTGTTCGGATTCGAAGAAAAGCGAAACAAGCACAGAAAGATGCAGAATTTGCACGGAATTTATTGGAATTGGAACAAAAAGCCTTGCGTTTACAAATGAATCCGCACTTCATTTTCAATGCGTTGAATTCGATTCAGGGCTTAATTGGTACGGAAAATGAAACGAAAGCGCGTTACTATCTGGCAAAATTCTCCAGACTCATGCGTCAGATTTTGGATAACTCACGAAATACGACGATTTCTTTAGAGGAAGAAATATCCACCTTGGAAAATTACCTGTTGATAGAGCAATTTTGTAATGGAAACCGTTTCGAGTATGAGATTATTGTAGATTTAGAAACTGAATTGAATTTTATTCAGATTCCTCCCATGCTCATTCAGCCTTTCGTTGAAAATGCAATCAAACACGGATTTAAATACGATGCGAAAGATTCCCGAACCGGAAAAATCACCTGCTGTTTCAGAGAAGAAAATGATGGAATTACCTGTGTGATTCGCGATAATGGAATTGGCAGGGAAGCAGCCGGAAAAAATCAAGAGGCTAGTAATGAGCCGCAGCATGTTTCGAGAGGTTTTAATGTGACCAAAGAAAGATTGGATTTATTGAGCACCAATTCGAACGGACATGAAGTAAGAATTGTAGATTTGTATGACGACGACGGAAATGTTATCGGAACGGAAGTTCAACTTTTTATACCATTGTAAATGATCAAAGCAGTAATTATTGATGATATCGAGCAAGCGCGGATTACATTCAGAAAGGATCTGGAAGTGTATGCGCCGGATATTGAAGTGGTTGGTGAAGCTTCCGGAGTAGTGGAAGGTGCAAAATTGCTGAAGGTTACCAAGATCGATATTTTGTTTTTGGATATTCAAATGCAAGATGGATCGGGTTTTGATTTATTGGACATACTGCCCGAGATTCCGTTCAAAATCATTTTCATAACGGCTAGCGATGCACATGCAATTAAGGCGTTTCGTTATGCGGCGATTGATTATTTACTGAAGCCGGTAGATCCGGATGAACTCACAGAAGCATTAAAGAAGTTTCGGAATCACAATCACAACGAGCAAGACAATTACCGTTTATTGAACGAATCGTTGAAGCAAAGCAATAAAGTGCAAGAACGTTTGGCTTTACATGCACACGATAAAATTCATATTGTACAGATTGCCGATATCATTCGTTGTGAAAGTAATGTAAATTATACGGAGTTCTTTTTCACGAATTCAAAGCGCATTGTTGTTTCGAGAACCTTAAAGGATTTTGAAGATATTTTGGGTGAATTGGGCTTTTTCCGTGTGCATCAATCACATTTGGTGAATACAAAAATGATTCAGGAGTTTGTGAAAGTGGAAGGAGGACATTTGATTATGTCGGATGGAAAAATGATTCCTGTTTCGACCCGAAAACGCGCAGATGTGGTGAAAATGTTGGAACAGCTATAACGAATTACGTCCCGATAGCTATCGGGATACGAATTACGAATTACGAATTTGCTTCGAATTAAACCAATTATCCAAAATCCACGCAGGACCAATCAATAGAAATTGCAAATCCTTGAGGAATGATGGTTTCTTTCCTTCTAGTTTGTGTCCGTAGAATTGTCCGACCCAGGCGACAGCGAAAATAATCAGTGAACTCAGCCACAAAGGTCCAGTTTTGGCCAAGTAGAAATTCCCGATTACACAAACTATTGAAAAAATCAGAATGTAAAATGTCATTCTCAACGATAGACGCAAGTAGAAATACAAAACCGGAATGAGTGCTGCAACCGCCCAATTAACATAGAGAAAGTTATTCGAATGCACCAAACTGATCAATCCGCGGTTTGGAATACTCATTAAAAGCCCGATGACCGAAAAGAAAATTGCCGGAACGCAGATATAATGAATTTTTTTGTTGGTACTATTTTGGTGACTAACCGAATATTCTGCAAACCATTCTTCGAGCGTTTTCATGTATTTTTTACTACAAGTTACGAAACGAGGCGCTTTTATGCAATGAAGAGGCCAAAGGAAAAACGAAATCATCCTTCCGAATTTGAGAATTCGCGAATTCGGGTGTTCCCAAAGATACGAACAGATTTAAAGTTAATTATTTGGTTTTTAATTCATTGAGTTTTTTATTGATAAAAAACTGCCCGCTGATTAACGGGCAGTTCTGATTAATTATTAGGATGATTTAGGTTGTTTTATAATTTTAGTCACTTCGACCCATCTGCCTTTTTCCTGAGCATTCACTGCGTGATCGTACATGGCTTCCGAGAATACTGCAGGTAAGTAAAATCTCCCCAAATAAGAAGCGTTTAGCTGGATTTTGAAAACCTTCGTTTCATTCGGAGCGAGCTTGAAATAACTGTAAACCCGATCATCCCGGTAATCCTGATAATCAATATTTGGTGTACTTTCTTCATCATACAACCGTGCATTGTGAATTTCCCAGCCGCTCGGCATAATTTGATTCAAAGCCATTTCGCGATAGAATTGATCTTTTGTCGGGTTCTTCAGCTTGACTTCCATAATGAAATCTGTTCCCTGTGTAATTTTGGAAGGATCAATTGAAACTCCGGATAAATTGGTGTAAGTTATGGTCATATCCAGATTGCTTCGAATCTTTTTCTCTTTACCAATTTGTGGAACTTTGGTAGTACAGAAAGTCACATACAACTTTTTCGATGAAGTATTTCGAACCGCTAAGCGTTTCAGTTTAGAACCATCAGCTTCCGAATAATTCTTCGTTGTCATGCATTTGGTTGAGGTTATTTTTTCAGAATTTACTTCAAATTGAAGGGGTCCATTGTTTTTAATTTTTCCGCTTGTTAAGGCAAGAATACAATAACCGGCCTCTTGCGTACTCAACCATTGGTTCGATTTCAAAACATCTGCGATTTCCTTTTCCGGCTGATCCGTAGATTTTGAATCGATCATTAATCCTGCCTCCAGATTCATTGCCTTGTCTCTTAATGTTGAACCATAGGAATAACCATACTCGCGATAAGATGCCGGAGTGAAACTTAAGTTACGGGTCATTTGCTTTGCCATATCTTTCTGTCCTGCCAAATAATAAGCAGCAGCCAATCTCCATTTTGCAGTAACTCCCAATTTTCCATTTTCTTTCAAACGGTTCATTGCGCCTAATTCAGGTTTTCCTGCCAAAGCGAGCGTGTACAAACGATACGCCTGAATGAGTTGATGTGATTCTTCTGCGTAATTAGAATAACCCGAATAGGAATCCGTAGTCCAATTATTTGCTTCGTTTTTTTGGTAATCGATCCAACGCGACTTCAAATTGGCCGGCAAAGTAAATCCATGCTGTTCGGCTTCAATCATGAAATGTCCGGCATAGTTAGATCCCCAATCACTGGCTTCCCGATTTCCAGGCCAGTAGGCAAAACCACCCTCATACTGCTGAAAGCTTTGATATTTAATCAATGCGGCTTTGATATTGGTCGACATTTCCTTTTTTTCCTTCTCACTGAATTGCATAATATCCATTGCAAAAAGCTGTGGAAATACTGCTGAAGTAGTTTGCTCAATACAACCATGCGGATAATTGATCAATTCACTCATTCTCCCACTTAGATTAATGGAACTGAATTGACTGGTTTCCAAAGAATAGGAGTGAGAACCGTTGATTCCGTCTTGTTCCATATTAAAACTAACCGATGAACCAGGTTCAATGATTTTAGTTTCACTTTCCAATACCTTCGGATTCGGACTTCGAACATCTACTTCAAATTCCTGTGTTGCCGTTTCTGTACCTGATTTTGCAAAGATCTTGATTTTCGCAATTCCCAATTTATTTGCGACCTTCAATTCAAAATTCACGATCTGATCTCCTTCAGCTGCAAATTTGATTCCTTGATTGTTAGCACCATTTACAGCCAACAAGTCATTACAAGTTACCTGAACATCTACATTTTTGATATTGTCTTTCATTGCAAAAACATCAACAGGCAATTGAATGGTTTCACTCGGTCCGATTACACGTGGTAAAGTTCCTAATACCATCAACGGTTTTTTAATAGTTACCGTTTCTTCTGAATTTCCAAAAGCGGTTGCCGAATGAGCTACAACCATAACACGAACTGATCCAATGTAAGTTGGTAATTCCACTTGATGTGTTTTAGATGAACCCGCTGGCAAAACAAATGGTCCTAAGAAATGTACCATCGGCTTGAACCGGTTTGCTTTCGGGCCAGCACCATCGTCTGCGGAACCGTCTCCACCAATGCTCAATAAGCGGTTCAGGTTTCCTGAGTAAGCACCGATTACATAGTTGTACATATCCCAGGTTTTGATTCCTAAAGCTTCTTTTGCGTAGAATGTATTCCAAGGATTGGGCGTGCTGAATCGCGTCAAATCCAGCAATCCTTCATCTACAATTGCTAAGGTATAAGTCATTCCTTTTCCGTTTTTCTCAGAAACCATGACTTTTGCTGTCGATTCGGGTCTCCATTCTTTTGCAACAGCAATTTCAGGGTGAAGATGCGTTGCCGGGTCGTCCACAATGATCGGAACTATTCCGTACATGCGAATGGGTAAATCGTTTGTTGTAGCGCTGTGCGGCTGGATCAGACTGACGTGAACGTAGGCATTTGGAGCCATGTCTTCAGTTGTCTCGAATGAACAAGTCGTTTCACCTTTAGTCGTATTCACCCAAAATTTCTTCACAATCTTCGTGCGTGTTTCAACCGAAATCAATGCTTTTCCGGAGGCCGGTGATGGAATACTCAATTTCACGATTTCTCCTTTCACGTAGCTTTTTTTGTCAGTAGAGAAATTCAACATGGAAGCGTATTCATTATTCTTCTGATTTCCACGACTCCAATAAGGAACATCGATTGAGATGATTTTTCCGGATTGATGGAAACCTTCTTCATCGGTAACAGTTACTAAGAATCTACCGTAATCTGTTGCACCAAGTCCGAATTTGAATGCGCCTTTCCCGTCGGAGCAGTTTAGCATAGAATCGTAAACTAGCATGTTTCCATTTCGTGCCATGAAGTTGCCCAAATCATCGTCACCACTTTCGTACCACCATCTCCATTCCATGCGGTAAATCTTCACGCGGATTTTGGATTGTTTTTTCAATAATGCTCCGGAAGAATTTACCATCACCACGTCAAAAGTGTGTTTCTTTCCTGAAATCAACGAGTTGTCAGCTTCTAGGTCGGGCGTTCTAAATCCGACGTATTGCTTGTATGGAGAGTACAATTGTGAGAACCGATCTATTGAAAAGTTCCCCCCCTGTTCAAATACACGCATCGTATAAATGGCATTCAACATTCCGGAAGCTTGGGACAAAGAGTTAACTTCCTGTTTGAATGAAGCCTTTCCATTTGCGTCCAGATCGTCATCAAACAAGGTGTTTTTGTCTGAGTTGATTCTGCGAATCGGAGAGTCAAATTCGAATTTCGGGAAGCCCGGAATAACCGTTTTGGTGGATTGATATTCCACATCTACCGTCGCCCGTAAGTTTTTCGCCGGAGCACCATGAAGCCAATACGATTCCAATTGTAACAAACTATCCGAACTTTTAGGAACGGTCAATTTCAATTTCAAGCGATTCGGTTTCACCGTTTCCACTTTCAAATATTTTGTAAACTCACGTGATCCAACCATCACACGTGCCGTATAGATTCCGGTTTTAGCATCGTAGCGTGTTGCTGTTCTGAAATCGTAATGTCCGTTTACTCCTTGTGATTTGGTGATTTTGCTCGTTTCGTAACCAGAAGGATCAGTCAATGTGAATGTCACTGGATGATTCAAAGGCAGTTTTTTCTCATAGTCGCGAAGAACGAAGTTTACGTAAATAGAATCTCCCGGTCTCCAAACTCCACGTTCGGCATAGATGAATCCTTTCAGGCCATTCTGGACTTCTTCACCTTCCACATCAAATTCCGAAAGAGAGTTCGAATGTCCGTCACTCACTTTTAAATAACCACGCTGCTTTCCGTATTTTGCAATCAGTAAGAATGGTTTTTCTGAAAGTGTTTTGGTGTACATTCCTTCCGAATTGGTTGTTCCGGAAGCAATGACTTGTTTTGCATAATCATAGAATGTAACAGAAGCATTGGGAATGGGGTGTGTGG
Source organism: Flavobacteriales bacterium UBA7666 (assembly GCA_002483265.1). Taxonomy (GTDB): domain Bacteria; phylum Bacteroidota; class Bacteroidia; order Flavobacteriales_D; family Crocinitomicaceae; genus Fluviicola. The sequence continues at coordinate 56,637 of DLHO01000017.1, forward strand.
TAATCATATCTGTTAAGAAGACATGAGCTTCTTTCTTTGCATCCAATTTGTAGATGACACCAATATTGGAAGCAAGAATGTTTCTGGAAACTGCTTTTCCGTAATAATAGTCGGAACTGCAAGGAGTTTCTGATCCATAACCACCCCAATCTTCGTAACCATCGTCCCAATCATCCAAGTGCCACGGACGCTCAGACCATTCTTCTGTTCGGACTTCGTTTTCGGAGGATTCTTCTGTTGTTTCACCTTCCGGATTTACAGGGCAATCACAGTACGCATCTTTTTTTCCGAACTTAATGGAAATACGGTAAATTGCTCCCGGTTCAGGTCGGATCCATTTCTCCAAATCCAAGACATGGGAAGCCCAATCGCTTTTATCCTCTTTCTTTACTCCAAGTGAGATGTTCTTTTCAGCAATTTTCTTCCCGAATCTGAAAATGGCTTCGGAATCATTCAATTCATTAACCTGTAAGAAATGATGTACGTTTTCTTCGTAGATTTTAATAATCCGGACAGTGACAGATTTCAAACCAATGGTTTCAAATGGAAAGATCAATCCTTTTGAATCGGGCAGGATGGAGCCACTTCCAACAATGCGTACTTTGGGTTTGGAAGCTGTGAACAATAGGGTTCGCTCCGTTCCTTTCAACATCGCATAGTTCTTGATGTTTTTAATCCCGGAATTGACTTTTAATTTGTATTCTCCTTCAATCCGATTTGGAATGAAAACTGTTACTTCATTGTAGTAGATCGAAAAAGTTTCTCCTGAGACCCCTTCCAAATCGATGAGTCCGTTCAGATCCTGATTGGTGGATAATGGTTCAGAGAAAGTCAAACGAATACTTTGATCGTCTTCATCCATTACATTATAGGAACTAAGATCAAAATCACCCAGTGCAGGAACTTTGATACTTGTTGATCCACTTGAGAAAGAGGAAATAGGATCGCCATTCCAATTTACAGTAATTTTTTCTTCTTTCGCAGAGCGCTTAATACTGTCCACAATATAAACGAAGTCGTTCTCTCCATAGTTCTCCTCGAAGCGTACTTTCTTCTTTTCATTCCCCAGATTAACAGTGATTAGATCTTTCAATTTGGTTGTGTCGAAATGATCCGTCATGGTAATCGTTCCACGCATGGAATACCATTCCAGATTGTATGAATCGTATTCGATTAAGCTAGGGGCAGTTACGTCGATCTTTTGCGGTTTGGTTGCAAACTGAAAGTTAAATTCTTCATATCCATCATCCACATCCATGATTTCCTCCAGATCAATACTTACTGTATAGATTTGATTCGAACTCAAAGCTTTTTTAGGAACAATCTGAATGGTTCTGTAATCAACCCATTGAATGTCTGCATCAATTTCCGGACTGATCTCTACGATCTCTTTCAGGATTTTTTCATCCATTCGGGATTTCATTCCAAGCTCAATGAGTTTCGTTGAATCCAATTGATTCTTGAGCTCAATCTCGATATTGTCTGAATTGGAAATGATTCCGGAGGTGTAACCGGAAACCCATTTTCTGAATTTTGGATCCACGGAAAGGATCTTATTGCTAGAACATGCAAAGATGGCAGCCAGTAAACTGGAAGCGAGAGTTAGAAGAATAATGAAGCGTGACATAACTGTTGTATTTGTTAAGTCAAAGATGAACGCTTATAAAATAGGAGAAGAGGTCGTTTTAGGAGTCGAGAGCACCTTTTGATTATTCGTGGTTGAAAGGGGATTATTTGATTTGGTACTAAACAGTAGGGGCGGAAAATTTTCCGCCCCTACTGTTTATCAATTAATTTACGGTTTGTATTTCAACAAATCATCCACGGTTGCAACTGAAACCGGATGGTAATTTTCTCTGTAACGTTTATAAACTTCCAATCCCCATTTTTTACTTTGTGGATTTTCATTTAAAGCTGTGTAAATCGGCAGCAAGAATTTTCTTCGGCCTACTTTTGAAATGAATTTTTCAATATCCGGACGAATTTCTGTGTAGTTTGAATTGATTCCAAGAACAAACCATTCTGTTGCAACTTCAGCATTTCCCCAGCTATTGAAATGTAATTTCTCATCGATAATTGCCAAACGTTTCGGATCCATCTTTTTAGGTAAAGCACGAATAAATGCTTGCCATTCTTGCGGAACATATTGATCGCGGCTTAAAGCAGGAAGTTGTTTTTTTCCTTTTTTCTTAATCGGCTTTTTGAAGATGTCTTTTCCACTTGCGAATTCGCGGGCAAGATCCTGTATTTTCTCGAATCGAGGTGAGCTAACGGCATAACAATTCTTAGGTAATCCCGGTTTGTATAACCATTCATCCACATTGAATTTGATATCTGTTTTGTTGATCAAATTGTCTTCCAGGTACTTTTTAAATTGTTCTGTTGTCAACGTTTGGAAAGCATGGTCTTTGAAATACATTTTCAGGAATGCATCAAAGCGTTGTCTTCCGAAATCACGCTCCAAAGTTTTTAGTAAAAATGCACCTTTAACATAAGCTACAGAAGTCATCCCGTCGTCCGGATTTCGTTTTGAAAGCTTCAGTTTCAGATGTGTGTCTTCTTCGTCTAAACTTTCCAATTCTGTTTGAAGCTCTTGAAATTCAATTAAAGCAAGCATATCGGCAACTTCTTTTCCATAAAGTTCCTCCATGATTCGATTCTCGAAATACACGGTAAATCCTTCATTCAACCAGAAATCATTCCAACTTGCATTGGTAACCAGGTTTCCGGACCAGGAGTGAGCCAACTCATGAGCTAAAACAGAAACTGCACTTCTGTCTCCGGCAATTAGGGTTGGATTAGCAAATGTTAAGCGTGGGTTTTCCATTCCTCCGAAAGGAAAAGAATAAGGTAAAACGATGACATCGTACTGCTCCCATTGGTAAGGTCCATATAAACTTTCAGCTGCTTTGATCATTTTTGGAAGATCCTCGAATTCCCAAATGGCTTTGTCAATCATCTCCGGTTCCGTGTAAACCCCGCAATTTTCACCTAAACTTTTGTATTCCAGATTACCAACTGCTAGAGCAATCAGATAAACAGGAATGGGTTGCTTCATCTCGAAATGGTATTTTCCTTCCGGATTTTTAACCTGCGGATTGGAAGCGCTCATCAAGGCCATTAATTCCGAAGGAACAGTTACATCAGCACTGTAAGTAATTCGATTTGCAGGAGTTCCTTGAACAGGAATCCATGTGCGTGTTAGAATTGCCTGACCTTGTGTATATAAATAAGGATGTTCTTTTCCTTCTGTCAATTCAGGATCCATCCAATCCAAAGCACCTGCGTTTTCGGTAGTTTTATAATAGATATTGATGTATTCTGTATTCTTGTCGATTTTGATACTCAAGGGCTGACCGATAAATTCCTGCATCGATCCGATAATGAAATCCGTTTCTTTTTCATTCCCCTTTTTCCCCAAAGTTACTTTTTGAATTTCCGGTCCGTTGATATCAAAAATAGCAGTGTCCGTATCTTGTAAACGCTGCATTTGGTGACGGGCAACGCCATAGATGGTCTTTTTTTCAAAATCAACATCGATTTCAAGATCCAGGTGTTTCGTTCGGATTTCGTCTGTATTGGAGTAGGAATGCGCATCATGACCGGCAACAACTCCATTGATGGATTGATCCTTATTTAATGGATCCGGATCGTTTCCACAACTAGATACGCAGAGAGTTAGTGCAGCAATGCTGAACAAGTATTTTAATTTCATTTTTTCAGTTTGAGGTACGCGAATATACTTTTTTCTTTGAATTTCATCCTAGTTTGATTTTTCATCTTTTTTAGTCAGGTAGCGAATCACTTCGGCTGCTCCCATTAAACCAAACAAGGCCGGCATGTAGCTCACTGTTCCATAGAACGAACGTTTATAATTCGAACCATCTGTCATTTTCAAGGAATCTTTTTGCTGTAATTCGGATGAATAAACACATTTGATTTTTTCAAATCCAACATTCTTTTTCTTGAGCCTTTTCTTAATATGAGCTCCGAGTTTGCAATTATGGCTGTCTGGTAGTTTGGCAACATGAACGCGACTAGGATCCACTTTCCCTCCGGCTCCCAAATGAGTGATAACTTTGATTTTTCTGCTTTTGCATGCAATGATCCATTCCAATTTTGGAGTCACACTGTCAATGCAATCCATTACATAAGTGGGTTTGTATTGATCCAATAATTCCCAAACACGTTCCGGAAGCACAAATTCTTCCACAATATTCAGGTTGACATCCGGATTGATATCCTTGATTCGTTCACCTAAAACAACTGCTTTGTTTTTCCCGATGGTGGAATCAAGGGCTGTTAATTGTCTATTCTTATTTGTTATATCGAAGGCATCTCCATCAACAATTGTGATGGTTCCAACTCCTGCACGCGCAATAAATTCACCTGCAAAAGATCCAATTCCTCCGAGTCCAACAATGAGTACATGAGCAGATTTCAAACGGTCCATTTCCTTTGGGCCAAGAATCAACTCTGTACGCTCCAACCACTTACTCATAGTTAAAAATTCTTTTTGCGTTTTGATCTAGTTGTTCGATTAGGGCGTGCAAAGATAGCTTTTTTATCTCAGCGACCATCCAATAGGTATCAATCAGTTTTCCATTACCAGTATCTGTTTCAAGTAATAAGCGATCCGTGGGGATTTCCTTGATGCATGATTGAAGCTTATGATTCGTTAAAACAGATTCCCCGATGCTGATCACACTTTTGGTATAATCCAAGACTTGCTGAGTGATGGAAGCTTTATTGAAGCCGTGATAAACAAGGATTGTTTCCGGAGCATGCTTTTCATGCAAGAAACGGCATCTGTCCCATGAATTCACACAATGAAGAATGACAGGTTTAGGGAATTTTGCAGCGATTTTCAATTGAAATACATACAATTCTTCTTGCTTCTGGAAGGAATCGTAGCGGTTATCCAAACCAATTTCGCCAATGGCCAAAAAACCGTTCATTTCCCTTAATTTTCGGAATGTTTCTTCTATTTCAGATAAATCACGAAGACTTTCTTGCGGATGAACTCCAAATGAAAAATAAACGGGCAAATTCTCCAATGAAGACTTGGTAATCTGCACAATAGCGCGATTTTTCGCATCAAAATGATGCGTGTGCGAATCGAAAAGGTTCTCTAAATCAGACATTAAGCATTATACTAATAGTTAAATTTAAAACAATCTGAATCAATCAATCATTTTTTATCTATTTTCACCGACGCTAAAAAATTAAACTATCAAGATGAGTTCACAACGCGATGTTATATCAGAAATAGAAAAACAAGGAATGATTTTCGGACATCCGAAAGGATTGTATTTATTGTTTTTCACGGAAATGTGGGAACGTTTTTCCTATTATGGAATGCGAGCTATCCTAATGCTTTATATGACAAAGTTGTATATGGAGAATGGATTGGAAATACCTAAAGACTCTGCTGCATTAATTTATGGGTTTTTTACCGGGTTTGTTTATTTCACTCCAATAATTGGTGGTTGGATAGCAGATAAGTTTATCGGACAGAGAAATGCTATTACGATTGGTGGTATTACCATGTTTTTAGGTCAATTAACTCTTTTTGCTGTTAATACTCAAATGGGCTTAGCAATTGGATTATTGTTATTGATAATTGGAAATGGATTTTTCAAACCAAATATCTCAACCTTAGTGGGACGTTTATACCGACAAGGAGATGCTCGCAGAGATTCCGCTTTCTCCATTTTTTACATGGGGATTAATTTGGGAGCATTGCTTGCACCAATAGTTGTTGCAATTTTATGTAATGATGTTTTTGCAACTAAAGGAATTGGAGCTGATGGTAAAGAAATGATTATGTCTTACGGATATAAATATGGTTTCTTAGCAGCAGCTATTGGTATGATGATCGGACAAATTATTTTTAACTCGTTAGCGAAAAAATACCTTTTAGAGATCGGTGAAAAACCAAACAAATCAATTGTTGTTAATAATGATGAGGGGCCAATTGATGAAGTTGAAGTGCCTGCTGCAGCTCAGAATATCAACGCACCATTGACATCTATTGAAAAACAGCGCATGTCGGTAATTTTTATCTTGACTGCATTTATTATCTTCTTCTGGGCTGGATTTGAACAAGCAGGATCTTCGATGACTTTGTATACAGATTCATATATTGACAGGACAGTTGGTAGCTGGACGATTTCAACTGAATTGTTTCAATCGGTAAATCCATTGTTCATTGTGATATTGGCTCCAATTTTCGCATGGTTTTGGGGATCAAAGACAGGTGCGAGAATGTCAACTCCTGTTAAGATGAGTTTGGGTATGATATTATTAGGAATAGGATTTTTATTCATGTTGATGGCGACAGGTAAAGTACAAACGGAAATAATTGATGGAAAAGAAAATGTTGTTCAAAAAGCTGGACTTTGGTTTCTGATTGTTACTTATTTCTTTCATACGATTGGAGAACTTTGTATTTCTCCGGTTGGTCTGAGTGTAGTTACTAAATTGGCTCCGATTAAATTAGCGTCCATGCTAATGGGGGTTTGGATGTTATCTACGTTTGTTGCCAATATTTTGGGTGGCTTTATTGCAGCCTATGTTGAAAAACTAGGTGCAGCTACAATTTTTTCATCTATCGCTTTATTCGTTATTGGATTAGGAATAATTATGTTACTTGTATCAAGACGATTGAGTAAAATGATGCACGGCGTGAAATAATTAAAGTATTATAATTCATGAAATCCCTTGGTTATGTGACCAAGGGATTTTTTTTGTTCGAAAATTCAACTAGTTTTAAACCCTAAACTGAAAATAATGTCAGATGAACAAATTTTAGATTCGGCTATTCCAATCGAATCTTCCTCCATTCAAGACTTCAAGGGGAAATATCCTAAACAGATTTGGGCCTTATTTTTTAGCGAAATGTGGGAGCGATTCTGCTTCTATGGAATGCGAGGTATGCTTGCTTATTTCATGTCGACTGAATTAGGTTTTTCCGATAAAATGAGTAATCTCCAATATGGGGCAATTCAGGCTTTCGTTTATGCATTTACTTTTCTTGGAGGAATGCTTGCTGATAAAATCCTCGGTTTTCGCAAGTCTCTTGTTTGGGGTGGTCTTTTAATGATTACCGGTTCAGTTTTATTGGCAATCGACCCGCATAAATTGTTTTTTCTGGGAATCACATTCAATATTATTGGGACTGGTTTCTTCAAGCCGAATATTTCATCGATGGTCGGCCAGTTATATCGCACGAATGATACACGAAGAGATGCTGGGTTCTTGTTGTTCTACTCCGGAATTAATATTGGAGCCATGATTGGTGGTTACGTCATTGCTATTGGAAAAGGAGAAATGTTCACAAGCTGGATTCCTTCACATTTACATTGGAATTATGCATTTGGAGCTTCGGGTATTGCAATGGCGATCAGTTTAATTACTTTTTTATGGACGAAGAAAAAGCTGGGAGTTATTGGATTGTCACCTCTACTTCATGCGAGTAAAACGAAACGAAATGGTTTGGAATTTGGAACCTATGCTGTTGCTCTGGCAATTGTTCCTCTAATCATGATTATGGTTTCAAATACGGTTTATACGGATTACTTCATGTATACAATCGGGCCATTTAGCTTAATCTATTTCGTTTACGAAATGACCAAGTATAATGTGAAGGAGAATAAAAAGTTGTTGGCCGCCTTCTTGTTCATTTTGTTCTCTGTAGTTTTCTGGGCTATTTTCGAACAAGCTGGAGGATCACTTTCGTTATTCGCTAAATCAAATGTAGATCATGACTTGGTTGGTTTAACTATGGATCCGAATGGCGTTAACAATTCAATCAATTCGTTGTTTGTCATCATTTTTGCTCCAATAGTCGGATTACTTTTAATTGCAATGGCAAAGAGAAAAACCGAACCTAATTCGACCGTGAAATTTGGAATTGGATTCTTATTTCTTGGATTAGCCTTCTTTACCTTTTTCTCCATGCGTTTCGGAGCTTCATCTGATGGGAAAGGTAGTTTGAATGTATTAGCATTGGGTTATCTGATAGTTTCCTTTGGTGAATTGTTTTTATCTCCAATTGGATTGAGTTTAATGACAAAGCTTTCCCCGCAAAAAATGCAGGGATTTATGATGGGAATGTGGTTTCTTGCGAGTGCTTATGGACAATACGTTGCAGGATTGTTTGGAGCAAGCATTTCTCCGGATGAGAGCAGCACAGGTATGGAGAAAATGGAAATGTATACAAATGGTTATTATGATTTTGCTTGGTATGCAATTATAGCCGGGGTAATTTTGATAGCCCTTTATCCTTTGATGAAAAGATTAATGCAAGACGTGAAATAATTTCCACATATGAAACAACGCAAACATCCTAAAGCCCTTCCATACTTATTCCTGACAGAAATGTGGGAACGTTTTGGTTATTACTTAATGATCGGAATTTTCACTTTCTATTTAAAGGATGTCGACCACGGATTTCAAATGTCTGAAGCAGAATCGGCAAGTTTGTACGGAACATTCATTGCGTTGGTGTTCTTTACGCCTTTTATCGGAGGACTCCTTGCGGATCGGATTTTGGGGTATCGTCTCCCTATTGTTGTGGGAGGTATTATGATGGGAGTCGGTTATTGTATGATGGGAATTCATTCGTTTTCGATGCTTTATTCAGGAATGATTCTCGTTATTGCTGGAAATGGATTGTTCAAACCCAATATCTCTACACTTCTTGGGAATTTATACAATACAGACGATTACCGCGATCAAAAGGATGAAGGATACAACATCTTTTATATGGGAATTAATGTAGGAGCATTTGTCTGCAATATTGTTTCAGCATTCCTGATGAATAAATACGGATACTCGATGGCCTTTATTGGAGCCGGAGTCGGAATGTTTATCGGAGTTGTGGTTTTCTTAATTGGGAATAAACATTATAAATCCGGAGATGTTAAGAAGGTTGCTACTCCCGGAGAAAAACCATGGTGGATCGATTTAATGATTGTAGTAGTTCCGGCAGTTCTGTTTGCAATTATAGGGTACTTTATTAATGGTGTTCCATCACCAACAAACGAACATTCATTTTTGGTGAAGGATGACGTGACGGATGCATTTCTGTTTGCATGTATTCCGGTAATCTTCTTTTTTGGGTATGTACTATTTACTGCGCCAAAGCATGAGCGAAGAGTAGTAAGTGCAATTTTGGTAGTGTGTTTGGCGGTAATTCCTTTTTGGGCAATCTTCAAACAAAATGGAACAGTCTTAAATACGTGGGCCGACAATTATACAAATCGGGATGTACCTAAGTCTGTTAGTAAGGGCTTGAAAGGAATGTATCTTGCGGGAACTATTAAGTATGAGAAATCTACAGATTCGACTCAAGTACTAGATGAACAATTCCGAAAAGTTGGAACTCAAAAGGCTATTCAGTATCCAAGTTACTTTAAGAATTACCAGAAGGTTGATAAGTTAAAACCCGGACAAGAAGTTGTGGTATTTAATTCAAATATCTTTCAATCGGTAAATCCATTTTGGGTAATCGTACTTACTCCGCTCATTGTCGCAATATTTCGTTTCTTAAGACGTCGGGGTATGGAACCTTCCATTCCAATAAAGTTTGTTTTAGGCTTGTTCATTACCGGCTTGTCTTGTTTGGTCATGGTTGCTGCAGCAAATGCATCAATGAATGGAGAGATTAAATCAAGTTTATGGTGGTTCTTCGGAGCATATGGTGTAATTACGATAGGAGAACTCTGTTTATCTCCAATTGGATTGTCAATGGTTTCAAAATTATCACCTCCGCGATTAACTGCATTGCTAATGGGTGCTTGGTTTATTTCTACATCCATCGGAAACAAATTAAGTGGGGTGATTGCATCACTTTGGGATCAGTATGATGATAAGTCCTCTTTTTTCATGTTGAACTTTTATTTAATGATGGGGGCGACATTGATTTTAATTTTACTTCTTCCCTGGTTGCTAAAAGTATTCAGAGAACAGAAGAAATAAATTCCGATTTGATTTATATACTATGAAACGTTTTCTTGCGCTATTAATTCCAATAGTTTTATTACTAATTGCCGTTCCTATATTATTAAATAAAGGATTGATTGTGCCCGCAAAAGTTGTGGGGGTTGTCCTGATCCTTTTAACTACTATCTCACTTCGCATTTGGTTAAGAAGAGCGCTGAGAGAAAAGCTGTCTCTTGATGCAATAAAGTTCAATGTGAATCATCAGTATTATTTGAATGAATTAAGTCCTATATATAGGAATATGTCAAAAGCCGAAAAGAAAGCTTTAGAAAAACGAATGGGTAAATTACTCTCCGATTTACAATTTGATGATACCACACGCGAAGAATTGGATGCCGAAGAGATGTTGGCTTATGCTTTATTTCAAATTTTGACGGTATATAATGAATCATACAGATCCTTAAAAGGAAGAATGATTGTCTTTGATCAGACAAATAATACAGGAGAATTAAAAATTTCCGAGGGTAAATATGTCTTATTAAACCCTGTTTTACTGGAAAACATCCTAAAAGAGCATCAAACACTAAAATCTTTTTCAAGCTCAAGTACACCGGTTATAGGGCAATTGAAGGAGCTGTACCTTAAATCCTGAAAATTTTTCCATTTTTTTTGCTGTTATAACCTAACTATTATCAGTGTGTTAAGGATTAGTTTGAAAAAAAGAAAGAAATAATCTTGAAAAAGGCTTGTAAAAGTAAAATAAGTGGGTACCTTTGCCACCGCTTAGAACGATAGGCGCTACGGAAACGGAGAGATTGAAAAGAGGAAAAAAGGGTTAGTCAAAAAAAAGTTTTAGAAAAGCTTG
>DLHO01000026.1:0-136452 GCA_002483265.1 Flavobacteriales bacterium UBA7666
TTGAACCCTTTGAACCCTTTGAACTTTTTGACTTATCCGCCCCAATCGCAATTTGATTCCGGATCTGAACAGTTAAACTGTAAAGCCGGTTCTTCCTTGTCTCTCTCAATCGATTGTTTGAGAAGCAAGATTCGGTGTGCTTCCGGGTAGGATAGGATTTTTGTTTTTAAAATGCGGTTTATTTCAGCTAATACAACTGGTTTCGGAAACATATAAATTCGATGTTCCATATTGTCGATCACCCGTTCGCGAAGGGTTAGCAAGTCTTTTTTGAATAAATCACTCTTCTGGATCACATTGTATGAGCCGCTTAGGAATTTAAAGTTGTTGCTATCTCCAAGAAGAGATCCGCCTCCATAATCCCAGGTTCGTTCGAAGAAATTGAGCCATCCGGGTTCGTGTCTTCCTTGTTCACCTTCCGCAAGAATTTTCAAAGCCATAAAGTCGTCATCAGCAGTTCCTTTGGTGTATTTAGCTAGTTTTTGCAAATCAAGGAAACTGTAATTCATAACGAATTCGGTACATTCAGCTTCACATGAAGAACGCAATGCAAATGATTTATTGATGAAATTCATGGCTTCCATTCCCGAATAGCCGTCAGGAAACTTGGTGGAAACAGCTTTTTCGATCTCTTGAAAAACCTTTTTCCCATCGTGGTAAACACGTGCAAAATCTTCATCTGTTTGGACTGTTGAAAGTGCATTCAGATAAGAAACCATTAATTCCGCAGTCTTCTTTGGAAGAAGCTTATTCAATTTCTTGAGTTGATCAGGTGTTAAGTCACGTACAACCGGATTTCGTTTAGGGACCGTATCAACAATCTCTTCCGGTTTGTTGGTTGCAGCTTCCTTTTCTGATTTGACTTTATCATCTGCCACCACAGATTCTTTTTCGGGATTATTTGAGCAGGCAGCAGCAATTAAACAGATTGAAAAGCAGAATAATAGTTGTTTCATCGAGTCAAGTAATAAATGTCAATCTAAATTACATTATTTTTAAGTTTGATATCATAAAATAATCCTTCATTCGTTAGTATAGAAAATGAAAAGTTTGGCAAAGCACTTCAAATCTGTATTTCTTGCACTTTTATGTGTACTTTTTATCTTGCCTTCCAATGCATCAACGACTTCTTCAACCAATCCGGATTTTTTCATTATTGATTCTTGGGTAAGTGGTTTTATTGCCGGTCTTGCGAAAACAAAGGAAAAAAGATGGAAAGCAGCATGGAAAAGAGCTAATCAAAGTGCTAAGAATGATGCGCGAATTTGGGGTGGATTATTTGTTTCAGATACCAATTCCAAATCCGGGAAGCGCTTTTTAGAAGTAGGTTCCAGACTCACTTATCAAGGTCCACAAACAGGAATCGGGCTTTTCATGGCGCATTTCTATAATACGATTTTATGCAAGGTGAACACAGTTAGTTATCCGAATGGGAGTACCTTATTGAACATGAATGTTGGATGGACAGGAATTTGTTTTGGAAACTATATTCTGGCAAAGAAGAATTGTGCACCTGATCCGAATAATCGTATTTTTCAGCATGAATATGGTCATTATCTTCAAAGTAAAAGAATGGGATTTGCCTACTTAATTCGAGTTGGTCTTCCGGCAATTATGAGTAAAGGAAATCACGATGCACATCCGGTGGAAGTTGATTGTAACAGAGAAGGATTTTTATATTTTAATCGAATTAATTCATCATTTCAAAATGATTCGGCCTATTACGACAAAAAAGGATGGGATTTTCTGTACAATCCTTTTCCAGATACAATAGGAGTGAGAAAAAGCAGTGGCAAAAATTCGTTTCAATACCTCAATTTTCAGGATTCTCTTGATCGGCAAAAAATTGAGTCGTTAAAGGTGAAAGCGAAGTGGTTTGATTATGCCGGTTGGTTCGCTTTTCCTGCCCCGGCAATAATTGGAGTCTGCAATGCCTCAAAATACAATAGGGAGCAGGTAAAACCTAAGGAAGTTCCATTGAATGCTGCTGATTCTGCACCTGCGGGGACAAAATAAATCAGATCTTTCCCGTTATATCGTAAGCAACATAGCCGAACATTTCTTTTAATAATCCATGCCAGTCATTCATGGTGCTAACATCCGGAATGAGTATTTCATCAATGGAATAAGAACGTTTGGGACCGGTATATAAATCCGTTGAATACGTATCGCACTGAACTCCAATTTTACTAAAACAAGCTCTTGCTCGGCGCATGTGTTTTCCTGAAGTTACTAAGAGAATTGCTTTTGAATTTGGAAATAAACGATCCAGAATTTTCTTCGATTCTACAGCGTTTTCGTAGGTGTTTTTAGATTTTGTTTCTGTAATAATGACATGCTCCGGAATTCCCCAATGCACCAATGTTTCTTTTAATTGTGAAGCTTCGTGCAGACCTTTATCAATGATGTATCCGTGATCACCGGTAATCAAAATCCGGTTAATTTTTCCGGATTTATAAAGCGAAATGGTTTGCCAAATCCGATCAATCCCTCTTCTGGCACTTAGAACTTTCAGGTCGTTGTTGTATTCAGCCATTCCTGTTAACACAACTGCTACATCATAGTGTTTGACTGACGAAGGAGGAGTTCCAAAAACTTCCCATTGCCTGCAGAATTCTTTAAAAACAAAAGTATTGCTGAAAAACAGCGCAATAAATATAGCACTGTATTTGGCTCTTTTAGCCCGAACACTCTTTTTGGAAAAGAAGGCAAAATACAAGGCAACTAACAACCAGGTGAATGGGCTGATAGTAAAGAGCAATATTTTTGAAAGAATGAAAAACATCGTTTATGCGAATGAAAGCTGATAGCCAAAAATAAAAATAAAAAGCCCCCGACATTTATTGCCGGGGGCTTTTCTAAAATAATTATTTCTATTATCTGATCAGATGAACAAAAGTTTGTCCTTCGATCACTTTGTCTCCTTTTACACTTGTGATTTTGTAAGTAACGAAGTAAACTCCGTCAGCAGAAAGTACACCGTCAACTTTTCCATCCCATTTCGGGCTTAGACCTGAGCCTTGGAAAATGGGATTTCCCCAACGATTTACGATTTCAAAATCAACATTCGAATAGTTTGTAACTACGAACTCAAAATAATCATTGTCTCCGTCACCGTTTGGTGTAAAGATATTTGGAATCGTGAAGATCGGTTCAGGATAGCTACATGATCCATCATTTGCAACCGCAGTTGGATCGTAGTTTACAGCTAATGGATCAGTACATCCACAAGTTTGAACAGAAACGCTTACATAAGCTGTGTCCGAACAGTTACTTGCGTCATATGCAACTAGCATGATATTAGCATTACCTGAGTAAGAATGGTTTTGAGAATTCAAATCGTTTACGTTAATAACCGTACCATCACCAAAATCCCATAAATAATGTGTCGAATTCTGACTGTTGTTATCAAACGTTACATTGAAAGGAGCACAACCTGCTAAAGGATTCGCGTTGATAATTGCTACAGGAGGATTTTTAATTCCAATCTGAACACTATCTGAATCTGTACAAACATCATCACTTACGGTAAAGTAGTACCATCCCGGAGATCGGTTTGTCCAAACTGTAGAGTTAATAAAGCTTGGGTTTGTTGCTCCCGGACCGTTCCATGTATACATTGGTTGGTTATTTACAGCTGTAAGTCCTGAAACATATGCAACTACGGCTCCATCGGTATTACAAGAACTGGCATCATATGGAATCAGGGAATCGATATTGAGTAGTTTATTGACGACTAATATGACACTATCTTGCCTGTTAAATCCACAACCATCCGTTATTGTTACATGATAGGTTATCGAATCGTGCTCTGCGCCACCTGTTGATAAAACCTGCGGGTTGTTTGTGCTAGGAATATCTGTCCAGTTTACTGAATATGGAGGAATTGCTCCAACGATATTCGTTACCTGAACTGAAGGGTTTGTTGTTGGACAGTAAGAATATGCGTAATCCTGTAAGTTGTAATTCAAAACATCATTATACAAATGAATAGTTACAGGAAGAGAAGTACATTGGTAGTTTCCTGCTGTATCGTAAACATCACATGTGAATGTAGTGTCATTATAAGGTACAACCCAATAGTTTGTTGTATCTCCCATTCCGTTGTTCCAGTCTAATACAGCTGTTGATCCACAAGGAGCTCCTGTTGCATTAATATAGATGTTATCCAATCCCCAGTTATCACAACATGTACCGGAAGAGTTTGGTTGATTCCAGCGGAACATTGTATTGGTTGTTTGAGCTCCAGGAGGAATCGTAACATTAAACGTACTCCAAGTAGTAAATGGGGTAGCACCAAATGCAACACTGGTTGAACTTGTTGAAATAGTTGTTGTTGTTGTTCCATCCGGTACATAATAGAAGATAGTTATCCATGTAGCACCACCATCATTACTATATTCCAGTGCAACTCCTTCATCCATTTCATCTGGTCCTTCACATGGGGATGCCCCACCTTGAACGGCATAAACCATGTCGAATGTAATGAAACCACCGCAGCTGATATCAAAAGCAGCAGTTGTAATATTTGGTGTTCCCACAGCTGTCGACGCCCAATAATATGCTGTTCCTGTTGGATTTGGTCCACATGGTGCACTAAACGTTGTTGCACCAGCTGCTGACCATCCCGGAGGTAAAACGGCACCATTGAAGTTAAATGACTGGTTCGCATTGATCAGGTTTGCAACCGCAACCACATGAACAGAATCACCCGGACAGATCGTTGTATCTGAAGGTGTGATTGTAATTGAACAGAGCTGTGGTTGAGCATAAGCACTAAAAGATCCCATTAATGCTACGAAAAGAGTAATTATTAAATGCTTCATGACTTAAAAGTTTATAATTAGGTTTTCAATAGCAATTGCGACTGGTTTCCAGGATAGTTTGTTGTTTGGATTGTACAACAATACAGATGTAGGACAGTTTCCTGAGTCGTATTTTCCTTCAACTGTTTGACCTGCAGGAATCTCAACGAGCTTTCTGGCTTCCTGACTATTTCCACAGTTTACACAACCTTCATTGTAATGTGCAGCCAAATTGTACATCAATTTCACCGGCTTATCATTCGTGTTTTCTAATTTTACCAAAACGAATGTAAGTGGTTGTTTACCTTCCATAACAGTAGCCTTCTCTTCTTTCAAGAAAAACTTCACTCCTTTTACTTCTTTGTAGAAAGTCCACTCTGGAGTTATCGCTTCTACAGGCAGTCTTTCCTGAGAAAATGCACTGCTTATGCAAAGCATCATCCCAACAAAAAACGATGTCAGTTTAACTAAAAATTTTATTTTATTCATAATCTCAAATTTGATTCGTTGATTCTAAAACGAAATAATTAATTCATTCGTTGCGTGAAGGTATATATAATTTGAAAAAATGTTTGTTTTAACAAATATTTCCTGTTAAAATATCATGAATTTAAGTGATCTTGTTAGAAGTCTAAAAAAACAAATAGAAATAACACAGGTATTATAGCTGTATGGATTTAAAGGGCAGATATTCAGGATGTCAGACCCAATAGCAGACACACTGCGCTTGATCGCTATGGTAAAACCGGAAGTAGACTTTCAGTCACTTCGGTTTAATAAAGACCCGATAGCAGACTTCGTGCCTCAGTCGCTATGGGTCAAAAACTTACTTCGCTTTACAAGCTTCGTAAGTTAAAAGGTGGGGTATCTACGCTTGATGTATGCTCTATACCGGGGGTAACTAGGTTTGATCTGCGTAGTAACTATTGGGCACGAGCTAAAGCCGTAGCGGACTTCCTGCCTCAGTCGCTACGGGTTGTAAACCCCGTGCCAGCCAGGAGCATCACGTTCCTACAATAATGTATGATTTTTTTCGTAACTTACTGTAAGAGAATTTATTCTTAGTTTAAAATCACTGTTATGGCCAAGCAGATCGGACTTCAGATTAAGGGCAGGATAGACGATTATTCGTTCTATGCCGATCGAGTGCATGGTTATTTGGTGCGCAGAACAGGAGGTGTTACTTCCAAACAATACAAAACAGACGATCGCTATGCGGCGGCCAGAGACGCAAGCTCTGAGTTTACGGCTGTTTCAAAAGCAGGGAAACTGATCCGAGATGCTTTTGGTGAATTTGCGGATGAAGTGAAGGACGGAACGATGGTGAACCGATTGAATAAGGAACTGGTGGCGCTGAAACAAGCAGATAACAAGCATGCAAGGGGCGAACGCAAACCCCAGACCATGATGGGAGATCGTGAGACGAATAAGTGGTTACGAATTTTCCAGTTTAATGAGGGGATGAGGGTGTATGAATTGTTTGAGCATTTTTCCGGGATCTGTGAGTATGACACGAGTTTGAAACTCGCACGAGCCAAGCTTTTAGAGTCGGGATTCCCGAAGGGGGCGACGCATGTGGGATTGACTTTGGTGCGAAGTGTTATTGATTTTGAAAAAAAATCTTATCAAACAAATTCTTCAGAAATGACCTTGGTTTCCAAGTCAGGCGCAGGATCAGGATCCCGAAGTGTCGGGACAAGTTATCCAGCGCAGCGGGATATAGGATCGGAGGCGATTAATCGCGTTCCTACGAAGCGATTGGAAGGAATAGAGATTACCTGTTTGCAGGTTGTATTTTATGAGGAGGTGAATGGGGATTTGGTGCGATTGAAAGGAAAAGTTCATGGAATGGGGGTGGTTAGTGTTACTGCTTTTCAGACACGAGCCGAACCAAAGCAGTCAGCCCCGTTACCACGGACTAGAACGGCGGACAGCTTCAGATTACACACCTTGCGCCAGTATAGGGATTTAAAAACTCGCGCAAATTTAGGCAGGGCTGTTGGTAACGATTACCGAAATAAAGAGCGAAACATGTCCGTTGATTTTCAGATAAACAGAATTGAATTTACGTCAGCAAAAAGGTGTTATTTATATGACTTTAATAATAATCATAAACTGAAATTAAATAGTTTTACTTTTTCAAAAGGATCAGTTACGGACGGGTGATTTTTTAAGAAAAAGACCCATAGATACTAAGCAATATGTGTAAAAAATGATGAAGTCTTTTAATTGAGGAAAATGATTAATTGAATTTATATTATTGAAAATCTCTTCAAAAGATTCTATCATTTGACCGATCGGATTAATACTTTTATTATATTTTGGTTTACCCATTTCAATTAAACTAAATTTGTATTTACTATTGTAGTTCGAATTAAAAATGAAGTTTTCTACTGTTTCAATTATTATTCTGGCAGTCATTCTTTTGATAAATGTGTTCAAGGCAAAATTTTTTCGGGAGGACATGAAAAAAAAATATGGCTTTGATCAATTGGATTTAGGTTCCCCGACTACGAAGAGAATTCTTTCGGAAATGGATGCTGATGAACAGAAAAGATTCAAGCAATTGTCAAGACGATTCTACTTTTCACTGATTGGATTTTTTGTATACACTTTCATACTGTTTTTTGTTTCAGCAATTTTCTTTAACAAGATGCTGTAGGTGGTGAATAAGTCTGCTAATTAGCCAGATGCCAAATGTTCAGTGATGAAATGCAGAGATATGAAGAAGTGCTATTGTTTCCACAAATCGCTGTTGGGGAGAATTCTTTCAACTTTTTGTTGTTGTATATTGATCGCTTAGAAATAGATGGTTATCTTATTTACCTGGTTTTTCTGTTTTATTCAAGCCAATTAAGTTCGTGTTTACATTCCGATTTTCCCGCTAAACAGGGATAATTATGCGTATATTTAACGTTTGAATATTTAAAAATATCCGGCATGACAAAATCTCCTATTGACAGGCTTTTAAAGCCTGTACACCGTTTTATACATCAGGAATTTACCGGAGGAATCGTTCTTTTTATCAGTGTTGTAATCGCTATCGTTTGGGCGAATTCACCGTGGTCTGAATCATATCATCATTTATGGGAAACTACTTTTTCCATAGAGCTAAACGGGAACAGTTTTAGTCATCCTCTGCATGTATGGATTAATGATGGTTTGATGGCGTTGTTCTTTTTCGTGATCGGTTTAGAACTGAAACGTGAGTTCATGGCAGGAGAATTATCCACTGCAAAAAAAGCCTCCTTGCCGATGATAGCGGCACTTGGCGGAATGATTGTTCCTGCATTAATATATGCAGTAATTAATATCAATTCGACGGGAGCAAAGGGATGGGGAATACCAATGGCAACGGATATTGCCTTTGCGCTCGCATTATTGTCATTGGCGGGGAAGAATATTCCTACATCAGTGAAGGTGTTTCTTTCTGCCCTTGCTGTAGCTGATGATTTGGGAGCTGTATTAGTAATCGCTTTCTTTTATACATCACATATTGCTTTTGTACCACTTTTGATTGCATTCGGATTGTTGATTTTTCTATCACTTGGTAACTTCTTGGGAATACGTAGTGTGTTTTTCTACCTTATCGTAGGAATAGCCGTTTGGGTATGTTTTCTTTTCTCGGGGGTTCACGCCACGATTGCAGGAGTTTTAGTCGCTTTTACTATTCCTGCACGAACTAAGATTGACGAACTGGAGTTTGCACGTAAAACCCACAAACAATTAGAAGAATTTGAAGAACAAATTCCACTGAATAGTACGTTAACAACGAGTGAACAGCACGATACTATTAAGCAAATGAAGAAACTTTGTCTGGATGCAGAAACACCGCTACAAAAAATTGAAGACAAGTTACATCCATGGGTTGCATTTGTTATCATGCCTTTATTCGCATTATCGAATGCCGGAATGATCATTCACGGTAATTTTCTTGCTTCTCTCGGAAACTCAGTAAGTCTTGGAATAATCATTGGGCTTCTTGCCGGTAAATTCATCGGAGTATTTTCCTTTACCTGGCTTGCTGTTCGATTCAAAATCTCTGATCTTCCTGAAAAAGCTAATTGGATGCATGTAGTCGGAGTAGCGGTTCTTGCAGGTGTTGGATTTACCATGTCTCTGTTCGTAACAGGTCTTGCATTTGCGGAAGCCGCTTTAATTGATCAGGCGAAATATGGAATTTTGACAGCTTCTTTTGTAGCAGGTGTAGCAGGTGTTTTTCTTCTTAAAATGGCAAAAAAAACATCAAAGGTTTCCTGATAGTGTTATCTTGTTAGCAAAAGAAAACTATGGAACAACGCGATTTACTGGGAGAATTGAAACGTTCAGTAGTCCGTCGATTCAATCTGCGGCACAATCAGGCGGACGAAGTCCTGAGCTGAAAGCACTTTATCCCTCTATCATTTCGTACAGTGCGAACAAAATTATACAGCTAAAATCTACTTCAACAGACAATTCGACAATTGTAGTTGCTGATTTCCAGAATCTTTGAGAACACTGGAACGTTTACGATACAACAATGGTTGAGAAACCGGTTTAAAGTTGATCCTTTGATATTGGTTGTTGAGTAACATATCATTTTAAGTCATTTAAGCATGATTGGATAGTTGGAAACTCAAATGCAAATGATTCGTTAATTAAATTTTGTGGATACACATTCCGACTTTTTAAAATTAATTCAGTTTCCGTTCCAATTAGTGCGGCTCCTAGCTTTAACATCCAAATGGGTTGATTAATAAAGTAAGGAATGGATAAGCTTTTACGAAGTTCTTGTTGAAAGTTTTTGTTTCGAACAGGATTGGGGGCTCCAAAATTATAAATAGCTGAAGATTGCTCTTTTTCGAACACAAAGAAAAGCGCTTTGCAAAAATCATGAATGTGGATCCAGCTAATCAATTGATTGCCCATTCCCATTTTTCCTCCCAAACCAAAACGTGCAAGTTTTTTCAATACGGGATAAACACCACCATTCTTGCCCAAAACGATGGTAGACCGCAGCAAAATTTGTCTGGTTGGAAGATCTTTGAAAGCAAAAAACTCCTTCTCCCAGGCTCTGCAGACATTTACAGAAAATCCTTTTCCGATAATTCCGGCGTCTTCTGTGTTGGGGTGATCGAGAGAATGTTCATAAATCGTAGCACTCGCAATGTTAATCCAGCAAACCGGCTTCTGCGCGCAATCCTGAATTGCTTCTCCAATGATTCGGGTACTATCTAGTCTGGAAGCGAAAATTTCGGCTTTGTTTTTTTCAGTGTATCTGCAATTAACGGATTTTCCAGCAAGATTAATTACCAGATCTGCACCCTCTAGGTGTTTTGCCCAGTCTCCTTTTGTTTTTCCGTCCCAGATAACCTGCTGTGTTTGAAGAGGCAAATCGGTAATGGGTTTGCGCGAAACAGCAATGAGTTGATAATCTTTCTGATATTCATTTGCATAGGTGATAATGGATTCTCCAATAAATCCATTTGCAGCGAAGAGAATGATTTTTTTCATGGTAAATTAAATTTAAAGTTGGAATACAAGCGGATATATGCAAATTCGGAAGAGAATCCAGCTCAGACTTAACTTCCAGCTCCATTCTTTTAAGGCAACACGTTTTTTGTGCTCAAAGAACATGAACGCGACGGTTATTCCGTAACAGACCACAGCGAGAAAATCGATCTGAATTCCTGTAAAGCTTAAGAGTGTGATACCCATTCCAAAAAATAGAAGAACAAGTGCTCCGAGGAAAGATGTAAAGACCAGGTGCCCCAAATAATCATAGCTGTTTGTTTGACGGAAAGTTATGAATGCAATCCATTGAACCAGAATCTGTGCAAGTAATAAGAGGATATCGTTAACAGGATTCATCACCAGATAAGCAGCAAGGAAATTTGTAAAATACCAGTGTACGATCAAATAGGTGAGAAAACTCATCATACTGATGAAGATTATTCTCCAAAGAACAGATTTTGCGGGTTCGCAGTTACATTCCATATTCCTTTTAGGAACAGGAGCAACGATTCGTCTGTTATAGCTAATGAATAGATAAAGCAATTTCAGAAGCCAATTAATGGGTTTGAAATTTTCCAGGATTTGGATCATCTTAAATCGATTTCCAAGAATTGCTACTAAACCGTCGATTCCATATAGAACCTGATTTGTTTGATGATTGATGCAAGCAATTTTTGTTTGAGCAATAGTTGTATCGATTTCATTTGGATGAAGAACGACATACTGATTGTAAGAAATTCTTCCACTTGCTTCAAGAATTCCATATTTTACGAAGACACCTGTATACCAGCGACACAGCGGACAATCTTCGTCATAGAGGAGTGAAATAGCTTTCATAATGTTTTTATTTATTGTTAATTCAAAAGTTTCAATATATTTTGAAAATGCGATTCAAAAAAAGGGTTTAACCTTTTATTTGAACAGATTCAATATTTTTCCAAAGAACACATGTTCATCTGCTTTCATTAAGGTGCCCGACAAAGAATCTAATCGGCTGACTAAGCGTTCAATATTCTCAATAGTGGCAACAAAGGAGATTGATTCGTAGGATTGCTCCACTTTTTTAAGTTCAGCTAAATGTTGCTGCAAAGGTTCCAGTTCTCTTCGTTTGCGTTCTTTTACAATGCGTTTTGCGACTTCCCACATGTCTTTTTCTGCACGGAAATACTCTTTGCGATCGCCTGCTATGCTTTCCTTGTAGATTAGATTCCAATTTGCCAACTCACGAATATTCATGTTGGCATTTCCTCTCGAGATAGAAAGTTTTTCCATGATATCTTCCGTGCAAAGCGTACTGTCACTTACAATCAATAATGCGTGAACTTGCGCCATGGAACGGTTGATTCCCCATTGGGAACCAAAGTTTCCCCATGTTTGAATAAATTGCTGTTTGGCTTGCTCTAATTCCATGAATCAAATATATACAATATTTTCAATAATAATTGAAAATTGATATTTAATTCTTTAGAATACTCAAATTCTGTTGCTTACCATTTTGAATGATCAGTAAATTGTAAATCCCCGAAGCGAATTCATCCAAAGAAAGGGTGGTTGAGTTCATGTGATTGATTGTCGAAAGCAACCTTCCATCCGCAGAATAAAGGCCTAAACTCGCTTCACCTTCCAAGGTGATTTGAATATGATCAGTTGTTGGATTTGGAAAAACGTTCACCATTAATTCTTCTAAATCAGTTAATCCGAGTGTTCCGTTGATAATTCCGATTGCTTCTAAATCAAAACCACCGGATTCAAATGGTGTAGGATACGGATCGTTGATAATAGTTCCGAATTGATCGGTGGTAACATGTCCCGAAATAGCTCCGATTGCATCAATAATGCGCACCAATGTAACAGCAGATTTATTCAGATCCGGATCATTAGGAAGTTCACTTAAATCGAAAGGAGTTCCATAGCCAATGCGGTATTTCCCTGCCAAATTATCCATCATCCGACAATCTGTATACGAAGCATTGGAAGATTGTGTTGTTAAGGGAACTTCTGTTGTAGAAGGAAATCGGAAAAAGTGAATTCCATCCGAACTGACTTCTACATGCGCCATTTCAATGTAATCATTCATAAATCCATTCTCAAAAATGGCAAAATCATAGCCAGGTCCGTCCATGATAAACTGATTGAAACTTAAGGTTGCAACACCGCTGTCTCCCAACGAAAGAACATCTGTAACTGAACCTGTTGCCGGACCCAATGCCAAATTCAGGTTTCCAAAGCTTGCTCTATTGGAGCCACTTGCCTGAATGGTTGTGTCGGCAATATCCAAAAAACCTCTTGTAACGGTTCCTCCGCTTGCCCAGGAAACAAAGCACGAGCTGTCTTTTTTGATTGCATTCGTACCGGCTGTTCCAACAGCAGGGTGAAAACTTTGAGCGTGTAAAAAGCCCGGAAATAATGAAAGGATGAAAATGAACTTATTCATAGATTAAAATACTTGTTGGGTTTAGTCCCACGTTATAACTTGTTTCAAAAACTCCGTTTGGAGAAAATACATGAACCTGTCCGGTAACAGTATAGTTCTTTGCATCCAGACAGTAAATTTTATTGGTGATATCGGAATATTGAACTCCGTATAATGTTTGAATTCCGGATGTCGAAATGTATTCGGGATAAATGATAGTTTCGGTATTCGGATCAAAGAGTGCAATTTTATTATCTCCGGAACTGAAATCGTGGTAAGAAATCAGAAAGTTTGTATTGAAGCGGGAAATTCCACTTGCATCAAATGGGAATGATTGTACCAATGTATTCGTATTTGCATTAATGCGGTGCATGCGTGATGGAATGGATGCGTAATTGCCACGTGTAATGACATAAACATCTCCGTTTGAATCAGTTTGAATTGATCCCGGATTTTTCCCAACGGCAATTCGTGTAATTTCCTGAAGACTACCCAGATCAATGACGGAAACAGTGCTGTCTACATTCGGGAAGTTTAATCCTCCTGAATTTGCTACAAATAGTTTTCCGTTGCTGATGGTAAGACCTTCCGGATTTGCACCAACGGGAATGCGGTTGGTAATATTGAGTGAAGCGGTATCCAAGACATCGACGTAGCCATCATAGCAAGTAATATATGCTTTGGGTCCGTAAAACGTGATGTATCGCGGTTGTTTCGGAGTTCCGTTTGCAACCATTGAAATTTGACTGATGCTGTTTCCAGTTGAAGCATCTAATATTTCCAAGGTACTGGAAACATTTACAATGACATAAATCTTTCCGCCATATTTCTTCATGTCATTCCCGGTATCACCTAATGAACGATTTGTTTTTTGCTCAAAGAAATTGCCGGTGTAAGAATTATCCGAAAAGTTGAACCAGCCCAATGAAGCATTGTTTTGCTGAAAAAGCCCCTCATTTAAAACCAACATTCCATGATGAAGTGTTTGAGGAGCGTCTGGCTCGCTTACTTTTTTCTTTTTACAGGAAAATGCAAGAAGAGCAATCAAGAGTATTGGAAGTATTTTATAGTGCATATTGAATTCTGATATTAAAATGAGTTCCCGGCATGACAAAATAATTGATGTAATTGTATTGCTTGTTGGTTATGTTATTGACAACCAAGCGGATAGTTAGTTCGCTATTCTTTAGTTTTTGAGTGTAAGAGGCACCTGCATCCAGTAATAAATAAGCCTCTAGCAGATTTGAAGGAATATTTTGATTCAAAGCATAGCGTTCTCCCAAATAAGAAGTTAAGACGAAAAAACTCAACTTTTTCCAGGAATAATCCAGCTCAATACTTCCTGAATTCAAGGGGGAATAACTTAAAATATGTCTGTAAGTTGAATTGTTCGGATCACTGATATCTTGTGTGTATTGGAATGTGTAATTGATTCGCATTCCCAAAGTATGTTGTTGCATTTTTTTCTGAATGAATTGCGTGAACTCAATTCCTGCAGCATCTGATATTCCAATGTTTTGAATACTCCAGATAAACAGATTCTTGGTTGGAATGGCCAGAATTTTGTCATAAACATAGGAGTAAAAAGGTTGAACCATCGTTTGAGAGATTCCTTTTTTAAATGGAAGTGTCAAATCATAACGTAGAGAAGCAATGTGCGCTTTTTCAGTTCTGAGTTTGGTATTTCCTATTTGCTGATAATACAATTCGTTGAAAGAAGGTTGTCTGCAAGTATAACGGTATACAATCCCGATTCTATTTTTTCTTCCAAGATCAAAACTCCAGGAAACTGCGGGTAATAAATTCCATTGGTTTTGGCTGACAGTGTCGCGCTTTTCAAAAATACCTTGTACACCAACCTGAGCTAAGATCTTTCCAACTGCTTTCCATTCGATTCCGAAAATGCTTTCAGAAGTGTTTCTATAAGGATTACCAACCAATGATTTTCCTTTCAACTCTTCGGAGATCAAAGAACTTCCAATAAGGATTTCGAGTTTTTCGGTAATGGAATAAGCTGCTTGTGATTGCATGTCGAATTGACTGGAATAATAACGTGAATCGAGATAGCCAAGTGAATTCAGATAAGTTGAATCCAGGTATTGCAAGTTATTCTTTTGATAATTCAGGGAAGAAAACACACTCCAGCGATTCTTTTTAAATTGATGGTTGAATGATCCGTTCAGGCCATAACCATTTAAATATTGTGCGGTGTTGCTGTTATAAAAAATAACGGCTCCGGCTAAGTTCTTTTTATATTCATTTCCGGAAATCCGGAGTTGGAATTGATGGTGTTGGTTTGGTGAAAATTGTACCGACGTGGTTCCGAAGTATTCCAACAAACTGTTGTTTTCTCTTCGGTCTGTGATCCTTGTATTGCCGTTGAGGTAAGTGTAAGGATAAGAACCTCCGTATGATCTGATCTTTCCGCTTAAAGTTCCTGCCCATTTCTTAGATATTTTTTGAAGCATCAGATATCCTTCATATTGATCGAATGAACCGACTTGAAGACCCAAAATGAGGTTTCGTGTGTTTGTTCCAACGTAAGAATGAACAGATTCTACGTTGACAACTACTCCGGCTAGTTTTGCATGAATAGGGATTTGGGTTCGGGTAGGAGAAAGGGTAATTAATTCCAGTTTTTCAATAAAATCAACAGGAAAAGAACTCAAGTCGGCCTGACCGCTCTGTGTTGTTGAAACGGATGAATGATCTTGTACCAATGCCGTGTGACCGGCACCAAGACTTCGAAAACTAACTGTTTTTAATCCACCAACATCACCGTAGTTTTTGATTTGGAGTCCAGGAAGTAAGCTTAATATCTGTCCCAGATCGTTAGCTAGTTTGTTTTGAATCTTATCCTTCGACAATTCGACCTGAATACTATTTTCCTTATCGTTACTTGGCGAAATAACAATTTCTTCAATGGATTTAGCCTCTTGCCCGAAAACCGGACAAGAGGCTAGAATCAAAAGGGTTGGTATGAAAAATCGTAGAATCAATTAGATCTTACTAATACGTGTTCTTGCAATTCCTTCAGAAGTAGTTGTTTCAATCAAGTATGTTCCCGATTGAACCGAATTTAAATCAATCTCTTGAACTCCGCTAGTTGTTTGAGATAAAATCAATTCACCTGATAAAGCGTATACATTGATTTGTCCGCTTGCAGATTTAACAGTGAATTTACCCGTACTTGGATTTGGATAAACTTCTTGACTTGCGATACTTAACTCATTTACAGAAGCAGTTCCGAAAGTAATATTGTCCAATGCAAAGTATGCAGGAGTATTGATTCCCCAGGTACCAATGTCGGAAGATTCCAATTCAAACTCTAGGAATTGAACTTCTCCAAGCATCGTGATGTCGATAGTCAACCATTCGTCTACAATATAATCATCCGAATTATTTACATAACGGAAATCTGCAAGGTACACGATCGCCGTATCCGTTACATTACTTTGAGCATCTCTTCCAACGATCAATAATCGGAACCAGTCTTCACCGTTCGTTCCGTCAGGATTCCCGTCGGCACCGTTTACCGAACCAAACTGCTTTCCGAAAGCATCTCCATCACGCATGGAAATAGCAGCATAAGTTGTATTCGTTAATTGGATACTGCTGATTACTTTTTCCGTTCCGAAATCAATTGCTGAACTCCCGTAATTAACTGCATAATTCGCACTTCCGTTTCCACCTGTTCCGGTGAAGGCAGAGAAATCATTTGTGTAACCGGCAGTCGTTACATCGGTTGTATTGGAATAGATAAAACCACCGGACCAATATCCGGAATAACTGTTTTCGAAATTGACACCTCCGGAAATAAAGCCGCCTGAAGAATCAGAACCGTCCCAATGCGTATTGGGAGATAGAGTTAAGTCGTCAAAAGTAACAACAGTTTGTGCTTGTGTGTATTGGATGCAGAACACACTAACTGCGAGTAACATTTTTTTCATTGCCTTAAGCATTTAAAAGTGATAAAAAGCAAATGAAAAAATCAGAGAATAAGAACAAACTGAGAGAAGGATCCCCCATTTCGAACTCGACTTTAATCTGAAGTCTTCATTCAATCTTGTTCAAGGCAGGTATTCTGACTTCTCTCCGGTTACTTCTCCTTCCCAATCGCCGCGGCGACCAGTGGATTTTTATGAAGACCGTTTGATAAGAGTTACAGCTGCAGATACAGTCTCGGATTTACACCGAATTCCCTATTGTCTTTTGTAAGTTTTACAATCGAACCTAAAACAGGGGCAAAGGTATGTATTTATTTTAAATTGAAAATTGATGCATGTAGGGGCGGAAAATTTTACGCCCCTACATCTAAAAAACCTTCTTCACATTCACCTTTTAATAAGTTTCAATTTCTAATTCGAAAAAAAGATTATTTTTGCAACGCTTAAATAATTTTTCAAATGGCAGGAACTACCAATTTTAATGATATTAAACGTCAATTCAAGGAGAATAAAAGACTTCGTTTGATCACTTTCGCAGCGATTGGATTAATTGTCGGAATTCTTGGATACATTCTTTATAAACAATTTGTTTACGCTCCGGCTAACCAAAAAGCAAATGAAGGTTATTACCGAGGCTTGAATTTAGCAGCGAAAGATTCAGTAGATGCTGCAATCACTGAGTTGGAACCGTTCGTTAAAAAGAATGATGGATATCAAGGTGGAGAAGTTGCTGAATTTACTTTGGCACGTCAGTATATGGCTAAAGGAGATTTCCAGAAAGCATTGAAATTGTTAGATGGTGTTTCTTTGAAAGATACTTACGGTCCTGCAATGGCATTTGGTTTACAAGGAGATTGCTACAGCGAACTGGGTAAATACAAAGATGCAATGGAAATGTACATTGATGCTGCAGAAGCGAATGAAAACGAGTGGACAACTCCAACGTATTTGTTCAAAGCAGGTCAGGTTGCAGAAGAAATTAAAGATTACACGAAAGCGCAAGAGCTTTACGAAAGAATTAATCAGGATTACTACTCGTTCGGTCAACAAAAAGCGATTGACAAATACATTGCTAGAGTATCCAATAAATAATTAGAAAACGTGGCTACAAGTTTAAAAAACTTATCAGCGTTCGATAAAGATACAATTCCAAACGGTGCCGATTTTTCAATCGGCATTGTTGTTTCTGAATGGAACGGTCATATTACTTCCAAGCTTTTGGAAGGAGCAATGGATACACTGCTAAATGCAGGAGTAAAGGAATCAAACATTCATTTGAAACAAGTTCCCGGAGCATTTGAATTGCCTCTTGGAGCACAATGGCTCGCTCAAGACGAAAAAATCGATGGAGTTATTGCAATTGGTGTGGTGATTCAGGGAGAAACAAGGCATTTTGATTTTGTTTGCTCAGGAACAACTCAGGGAATTGTAGATGTAACATTAAAGTACAATAAACCGGTTGGTTTTTGTTTGTTGACAGACAATACCGAACAGCAATCGATCGATCGCGCAGGTGGAAAACACGGAAATAAAGGAGTTGAAGCAGCTGTGACGGTTTTGAGAATGATTGGACTAAAGAAAGGACATTAGACCAAAGACATTAGACAAAAGACCGGAATCTGTCTTTTGTCTCTTGTATTTCGTCTTTAATCTATAAAAGATGACATTAATCAAATCTATTTCAGGAATCAGAGGAACAATCGGTGGTTCACCGGGAGATAATTTAACGCCTATTGATGCAGTTCAGTTTGCTGCAGCTTACGGAACCTGGTTAAAATCCGTTTCAAATACGGATAAGTTGAAAGTAGTAGTTGGAAGGGATGCACGTCTTTCAGGTGAAATGATCTCAACACTCGTAATTCAGACTTTAGTTGGACTGGGAATTGAAGTGATTGATCTGGGATTATCTACAACACCAACTGTTGAAATGGCAGTTCCTTATCATCAAGCCAGTGGCGGAATTATCCTTACAGCTTCTCACAATCCGAAACAATGGAATGCCTTGAAGTTGTTGAATAGCAAAGGAGAGTTTATTTCCGGAGCTGAAGGAGAATTGTTACTGAAAATTGCTACTGATGGAAGCTTTGTCTTTGCTGAAGTAGATGATTTGGGAAAAGTAATCCAAGATACAGAGGCAATTGAAAGACATATTGAAGCAATTTGTAAACTTTCTGATGTAGATATTCCAGCTATAAAAAATGCCAATTTCAAGGTAGTAGTTGATGCGGTGAATTCCACAGGAGGAATTTCTGTACCACAATTACTTCGTAGAATTGGAGTCACAGATATCATTGAAATGTATTGCGACCCTACAGGTCATTTTCCACATAATCCGGAGCCTTTAAAAGAACATTTGGTAGAATTATCTGCACGAGTAGTTTCTGAAGGAGCTCATGTAGGTATTACGGTTGATCCGGATGTTGATCGGTTGGCTTTGGTGAACGAAGATGGATCGATGTTCGGCGAAGAATACACCTTGGTTGCTGTTTCGGAATACATTCTTTCAAAAAGAAAAGGAGCAACAGTTTCCAATTTGAGTTCTACAAGAGCGTTGAGAGACATTACAGAAGAAGTTGGTTGTGAATATCACGCTTCAGCTGTTGGAGAGGTCAATGTGGTGGTGAAAATGAAAGAAACCAATGCTGTTATCGGTGGAGAAGGAAACGGTGGAATTATTTATCCTGATTTGCATTACGGTAGAGATTCATTAGTTGGAATTGCATTGTTCTTGTCGCATTTAGCTCATAAAAAAATGGCTATGACGACTCTTCGCGCTTCTTATCCGAATTACGAAATGGCGAAGAAGAAGATCGATTTGACTCCGGGAATTGATGTTGACGCGATTCTGGAAAAAATGGCAAAACGCTATGAGAACGAGGAAGTAGATACGGTTGACGGAGTGAAAATCTATATCGGTAAAGAATGGGTTCACCTTCGAAAAAGTAATACGGAACCAATTATTCGTGTTTATACGGAAAGTAAAGATGCACAAGCTGCTTCAGATTTGGCAGATCGAATTATCGGAGAGATCAAATCGCTGATTTAAAGTTTCACTGCGAAGCACACAAAGAATATTTTGGTCTTATTCTATGTTCCTTATGTGTTTTGTGTGGTATAAAATATAAACTGATTATCAGTAAGATGCATCCATTTTGGATGCATCTTTTTCTTTTTGTTAAAATTCTATTGAACGAAAAGTTAGTTGGGTAGTACTTAAGGAAAATTGATTCCTATGAAAAAAGTAGTTGTTCTCCTATTGGCGATTCTCCCAAGTTTCCTTTCACTTGCAGCCAATGACAAAGAGATTATTAAATCTTCCATCAGCGAAGTAACCGTTTACACCAGCGGTGCACAGATTTATCGCAAAGCAAATTTCAATGTGAAACCCGGAATTACGGAACTGATCATTGAAGGGGTAAGTCCCAATATCGATCCGAAAAGTTTGCAGGTGAAAGCTTTCGGAAATGTCGTTTTAATCGATTCAAAATATCAGATTTATTATCCTGAACCGGAAAAAATAAAGTTGGAAGGAATTCCTCTGAAGATCCGAAAAGATATGAACCTGTTGCAGGATTCAATCAATGAAATCTTGTTCGATATCAAAGAAATTCAGGATGAAATCGATGTATTGAATACTTCCAAAACTATTTTGTCCAATAACGGAGCAATTCGCGGACAGGGAAAAGTGAATGATTCAATTCAACTATTGAAGCAAGCAATGGATTATTATCAATTGAAGATGAATGAGATAAATAAGAAATTACAAGTTTTGAATAGACGGATAAAAGGGAAGAACGCAACTTTGTTGAATATGAATAATCGAATGAATGATCTTGAAAATTATCAGTCATCGAATGTTCCAAAAGTTCCCACAGGTCCAATACACAGAATTATTGTGACGCTTCAATCAAAAGAAGTAGTTGCAGGAAAATTAGCTATTTCTTATTTGGCTTCCGGAGCTTCCTGGATTCCTTCGTATGATATCCGAAGCGAAATTACTTCGGGCAAAGTGAATTTAGCATATAAGGCAAGTATTCAGCAAAATACAGGCGAATCCTGGAATGACGTGCAATTGACCTTGTCAACAAATGATCCGTACCAAAACAAGATCAAACCGGATTTGCATCCTTGGTATGTGGATTATTACAATTTTGAAGCTATAAATGGACGGATGAATTCGTACGGTTTAACAGCAGCCCCTTCAGTAAAATACGATAAGAAAGCAACTGCCGATTCCGAAGCGTTGGAAATAGAAGGAGAAACCGCAGCGAATTTCACTACGGTGATCAACCGGGTTCTATCAGCAGAATATAAAATTGATTTGCCTTATACGATTGAGAGCAATGATGAAAGTCATTTGGTTTTAGTAAGAAATCTGGATCTGACGGCAAATTACCGTTACTACACCGTTCCTAAAATTGATCCTGGAGTTTTCTTAGTGGCAGAAGTACTTAAGTTAGAAGATCTGCAGCTTGTTCCTGCCAGTGCAAATATATTCTTTGACGGAACGTATATCGGAGAAACCTATATTGATCCGACAACCATGAACGATACCTTAAAGTTGAGTCTAGGTAAAGATCCGAATATCATTGCAAAACGCATTCTTTTGAAAAAAGATTACAAAGAAAAAGTGATCGGAAATGATATTGAACGCACATATGCTTACGAAATTTCAGTTAAAAATCTGAAAGCAAATACAATCGAATTGGTTATTGAGGATCAGATTCCTGTAACCAGTAACGGAGAAATCGTTATAGAAGCGATCAACACGGGTAAAGCAAATTATGATAAAACGACAGGGAAACTAACTTGGACGCTTGATTTGAAAACCAAAGTCACAGATAAATTTACCTATTCGTTTAAGATTAAATATCCGAAAGATCGAAATGTCATCCTTCAATAATTGTTTTGTAGTTTGACCCGGATTAAATATTGGAGTTCCAATATTTAATGACGATCAGCCTTGTTGGCTGATGTCAGGGTCATCCCGACATTCACATTGTGAATCGTCGACCCGAAGGGCAAATTATGGTTAATCCATAATTTGGATGAATGTGATCCCTCAGTTTGCCGGCTGGGGGATTCTTTATTTAATGGAGAATGTAATCCCGATAGCTATCGGGATGAAAAGTAGAGAAAGTGTAGCTTCTTTTCAATTGTCAATTAGCCATTTTCAATTATTCTTTGAGGCTTGAAAGTTCTTTATCGCATCTGGGTCGTAAGAAAAGAAAAGGTTTGCCCAAATGATTTTCGACAACGCATACAAATAAGGACTCAAGAAAATGGAAAGTCCGGAAATAACTGCAATTTGTACAAATACGTTCGCATTTGGAAAAAACAAATTGATACTGACCCAGCAAGCAACAAAAAGCCCGACTCCCAATCCATAGGAAACATACATGGCTCCATAGTAGAATCCAATCTCTTTTTCGTATTTCAATCCGCAGCTTGGACAGTATTTGTGAGTTTTACCTATGTTTTTCATAGAGTAGGGATGAGAAATGAAGAAATCCCCTTCTTGACATCTGGGACATTTCATTTTAAAGACACTGTATAATTTCGATCCTTTTCCCGCTAACATTTGCTGCAAATTTGAAGATGTCACAAAGTTAGAAACACCGATCCGAAGAAAAGGTGATTTGGATCAGTTTTTCTTCTTTTTCGAAAAAATGATTTTTTTTGAAACCTTTTGCCAGTTCTCGCGTTAAGGGATATAACGGATCAATTATTAACATCTACAGGTTAAGGGAAAGAGGCTAAGTGCAGTTGCATTTGGCCTTTTTCTTTTGTTAATTATTCATCATATTCCGTAAGAATCAGTAAATTGTGAGAGCTAAAACAAAAAAAATGAAAAAAACTCTCCTCTTATGCTCCATTTTAGGTGGATCATTTATTTCCCTTTCCCAAAGTTTCCATTTAAAGTCAGAAGATTCGAAAACAATAAAGCTGATGCAGCAGATTGTTGAAAAACCCTTCGGATACAAGGAAATTGACGGGCAAATGATGATTGATTTCTCCAAATCATTCAAAGTGCTATCGCAAGAAAAAGGAGCTCCGGCTCTTCCCTTATTTCACACAACAATCCAGCTTCCGGAAAAAGGAAATCCCCAAATTGAAATCACTTTTGATGAGGTGACAGTCTATGAAAATGTGTTTGTGGCACCTTCAAAAGGAGTCATCAAACGAAATGTAGAACCGAGTTCTGTTGCTTATTCATTCGGTTCGGCTTATAATGCAAATGCATTTTATCCGGCTGATGTTGCAACTTTGAAAACTCCGTTTATTTGGAGATCGATGCGAGGTGCTGTAGTGGAGGTTTCTCCATACCAATACAACCCGGTAACAAAACAATTGATTGTTTACAAGAATATCCATGTAAACGTGAAAAAGAACACGGAAATTTCCGGATTGAATGAATTAAACGGACAATCAGATCCGATTATGCAATCAGCGCAGCAAAAGTTCGTTTTGAATCCAAAGTCGGAGAAATATGCTCCAATGGAAGAAAGTGGAACCATGTTGGTTATTGCCGCTCCAACTTTGATGGAAGAAATTACCCCTTTGGTAAATTGGAAAAATCAAAAAGGAATCCGTTCCGAATTGGTTTCAACCACAACTGCAGGAACAACGGATACAGATATTCATGCCTATATTCAAAATTATTATTCGGCACATCCCGAATTAACCTATGTTTTATTGGTTGGAGATCACGATGATATTCCTGCACATACTTACGGTATGTCGGGTGGTGAAAACTTATTTTCTGATTCTTATTATGGACAATTATCGGGTGGAGATTATTATCCGGAGTTGTTCATCGGTCGTTTTTCCGGTACGGAAGCGAATGTGACTACAATGGTAAACAGAACGTTGGAATATGAAAAAAATCCGATGGCGGGTGACTGGATGGAAAAAGCAATTGGTTTAGGATCAGATGAAGGTGATGGTATTGGTGACGATGGCGAACCGGATTGGCAACATTTGAGAAATATTCGTACTGTTTTGATGGGGTATGGATATACAGAAGTATCTGAGTTTTATGATGGATCTCATGGAGGTTCAGATGCATCCGGAAGTCCAAGTTCGGGAACAATTTTGCCTGTCGTAAGTAGCGGAATCGGTTTGTTTAATTACACAGGACATGGTGATGTGAATTTGTGTGTAACCGGAAATTTCCAAAGTACCCACGTGAATCAGGCTACCAACAATGGAAAATATCCTTTTGTGATCTCTGTTGCATGTAACAACGGTACATTTACTTCCGGAACGTGTATTTCTGAAGCTTGGACAAGAGCAACAAAAAATGGAACTCCATCAGGAGCAATTGCAGCAGCAGGTTCATCTATTTTGATGGCTTGGGCTCAGCCGATGCAAACGCAAGATGAAATGGCAGCGATTATCACAGAAACTTATCCGAGCAACCATAAAACGACTTTGGGTGGGTTGTTCTATAACTCACAAATGTCGATGTTGGAAGAATATCCTTCCGGAAGTGGGGAAGAGGTAATGCAAACCTGGGTTTTATTTGGAGATCCATCCGCACAATTCAGAAACAAGCAAACATTACCGATTACTGTTGTGCATACCGGACATGTTTTGCTGAATACAACTTCTATTACAGTAACTTGCAATGTGGATGGTGCTTTGGTGGCTATTTCTCAAAATAACGTGCTTTTGGGATGGGCTATTTCCTCCGGAGGACAAGCAGTAATTACTATTCCGACTTTGACAACAAACGATTATTTAATTGTTACGGCAACGAAACAAAACTATGCAACTTATCAGCATGCGGTTCAGGTCGACAATGGTCCTTTGGGATTGATAGATTTGGACATGGAATTCACGATCTATCCGAATCCTGCAAATAACGAATTGCAATTGGTTGTTTCAAATGGAACAGCAGAATCAATTCGAATCATTAGTCTGGATGGAAAAGTGGTGTTTGCAAAATTGTTGAACGGAAATCAAGAGGTTGTGAATACTTCTTCGCTTCAATCCGGATCTTATATTGTAGAGATTATTTCGGGAACACAGAGTGTGCGTAAGAATATTCAGATTTTACATTAAGACCTTAAAACTCTAAAAAAGATGAAAACATGATATCATGTTTTCGTTATATAACGATATCATGTTCGAAATAGAATTAGAATAAATAAATGAAAGACCTCCTGAATATTTGGAGGTCTTTTTTTGTGATTACCTTTGAGCCATGAAAGAATTGGATGTTTTGGTAATTGGAGCAGGAGCTGCCGGATGTTTTTCGGCGATCAAAGCTTCTGAAAACTTCAAGCATGCAAAAATTGCCATTCTGGAAAGAAGTTCTAAACCCTTAGCGAAAGTCAAGATTTCAGGTGGGGGAAGATGTAATGTGACCAACGTGATTTCTGAACCGGAAGAGCTATCCAAACATTATCCAAGAGGTGAGCGTTTCCTTAAAAAAGCCTTCTATCAGTTTTCAAGCACTGATATGAAAGCGTGGTTGGAAAGTAGAAATGTTCCGTTGAAATTGTATCCGGACGGATGTTATTTTCCGGTTAGTAATGATTCTCAAACAATCATCGACTGCTTTTTGAATGAATTAAAGAAGAATGGGGTTCAGTTATTACTGAATCAGCGGGTTGAATCAGTGAGAAAATTGGACTCCGGATTATTTGAGGTTCAAACACCGGAAGAGACGTTCTGCTCCAAATCAGTCATTGTTACGACAGGAGGTCAGCCCAAAATTTCAGGCTTTGAATTATTGAAAGACTTCAATCTGAAAATCGTTCCTCCGGTACCATCGTTATTTACTTTCAATATGCCGAACGAACCGATCAAAGAATTGATGGGAATCGTTCAGGAAAATGCATTGGTCAAAATAATCGGAGAAAAATGGACTTCCAATGGACCATTACTAATCACACATTGGGGAATGAGTGGTCCGGCAGTTTTGAAATCATCCGCTTTTGGAGCCAGAATCTTCGAATCGAAAGCATATAAATCCCAAATTGCTGTGAATTGGACAGGTGAAGAGAATCAGGAAGTTGTGCGGGAAGTTATCAGTCAATTTGTAAAATCCAATAAATTAGTTGTAAATACCCCACTTTATGCCATAAAATCAAGATTATGGAACTATCTTGTGGAAAAAGCGGGGATTCCAAATCAGTTCAAATGTTCGGAATTGACAGCAAGACATCAAAATAAATTAGTGGAAGTTTTGGTGAATGATTTGTATTCCATGGAAGGGAAAACAACCTTTAAAGAGGAGTTTGTAACTGCCGGTGGAGTCGATTTGAATGAAATCAATGTGCAAACGATGGAGTCTAAGAAAATTTCCGGACTCTTTTTTGCTGGTGAGACACTAGATATTGACGGTGTAACCGGAGGTTTTAATTTTCAAGCTGCATGGACAACTGCTGCAATTGCTGGAAAAAATGCATTACAAAATAAATAGAAGATGATTCGAATAGCTTTAATATTGGTTCTTGGATTGATGGTTTCATGCCACACACCTAAAAAAGTGGTGGAGGAACAGCCAAAAGTGGAAACTCCTCAAAAAACGGATTATAGTAATGAAGGCTATTATCTTGGAGAAGTCCAAATGCTGGATTGTGGATTTGTTATTCAGGTTTTTTCTGGTGAAACGAAACACAAATACACTCCAACAAATTTAGATCCCAAGTTTCAGGTCGATAAATTGCGTTTAAAATTGAAGTTTAAAGCTTTGGATCAGAATGCTACAACCTGTTCAGAGTTTCAAACAATTGAAATCAAAGAAGCGTTTGCAGTTCGCTAATTACAATTGATCCATCAAAACGCGGTACAATTCGATCATAGATTCGATGTCTTTCTTGTAAACTTTCTCTTTCGGAGTATGTACATTGTCTTCCGGAGCTCCAATGAAGCACCAATCGATAGGTAAATCTGATTTTTGAAGAACAGAACCGTCACTTCCGCCGGCAGATTCAACTTCTAGCTGAAATTTTATTCCGGAATCGTTCGCAATCGAAATGATCTTGTTCAGGTATTTTCTTCTTGGCAACATACTGTCACGCATGGAAACCGCAACTCCACCTTTGTGAATAACACCGTGAGTTACCCAGGTAATATCACAAATCAAAGCTTGAAATACATCGTAGTTATTCATCAAGTATTTTGCACAGGATCCAACAGAGTTTCCTCCGTGTTCTTCATAAGTAGAAAATACAATCGCTCCATTTTCCATTGTTTCAGCCAATTGCAGTGCGGTATAAACACCCAGACGATTATCCAAATAAGGAGATTGAATGTATTCCTTCGTTTCTTTGAAATTAGGCTTAAATGAAAGTAGAGTTCCACGATCAATCGTACGTTCGCTGGATAATTGTAAACGCTGTTGATTGTATTCGTTTTCAAAGATCATTAATTCACCTTCTACAATGCCCTGCGAATCGTTTCCTACCAGAATTGTTCCGTCAATATTTTTCGGTCCGCCAACACGAATCAATTCATTTTCATATACTACGGAATAACCAATCGTATCCATGTGAGCGTAAACCGCTGTTCGTGGATTTCCGAAAACAAGGATTAATGCATCCTGAAATCCGGTTCCATCAATAATGTGCGGTTTTGATTTCCATTGTCCGGAGTTTTTAAGAACATATTCTTTAATAAATGACTTGATACGTGATTCATCACTTGCGACTCCTTGAACGCTAATTAGATCCTGAAGTAATTGACTATTGGATAATTCCATGATTTTCTATTCTGATATTTTTTTCCTCTGGTAGAAGGATGTTTAATTCTGCAAATTGCTCCAACAAGTTCATTTCTGAAACTGGTAATTGGATACTCAGTTTACAAGATAACTGAAAATCCTGATTGGTAATTTTTGCCGGACTGTTTTTTAAAATGCCCATTACTTGCGGCATTTCATTGTAATCGTAAAATAAAGTAATCAATATTTCATCTTCCTGTTCGATGATCTCAGCACTTTCCAATGCTTCTTTGGCTGCCGTTCTGTATGCATTTATCAAGCCGCCAACACCCAAATTCACTCCGCCGTAATAACGTACAATGGCTATCAAAATATTGGTAAGGTCGAATGATTGGATTTGACCAAGGATTGGTGCTCCGGCAGAATTGGAGGGTTCACCGTCATCACTTGCTCGGTATTTTTTCTTGTCACTACCCAAACGAAAAGCGGAACAAACATGCACAGCCTGATGATGTTCTTTTCGCAGGCGCTGGATGTGCTCTTTTATTTCTTCCTCTGTTTTACAAGGAATAGCAAATGCCAGAAACTTAGATCCTTTCTCTTTGTAGAATCCTTCACTTTGTTCTGTAATCGTTTTGAATTTGCTTTCCTGCATGAGTTGCAAAGGTACGAAGAATGTCAATTAGGGGATTAGATGATAATAGAATTCACGATTAAATTTCGTGACTTTTATTTTGTTAATATATTGATTTTAAAATCATTAAATATAAATCTGTTCGTATCTTTGGGAACACCCAAATTTTCGAATTCCCGAATATCTTTGAGGATAGAACAAAAATGGCCTCCGTTTCGGGAAGCCATTCTGATATATTATTGAATAGTCAATTTCTTTTCCAGATCTTCCAGGTAAACCCGGAACTGTTTGTCCGTTTCAGAAAGATTGATCACCGTTCTACAAGCATGTAGTACCGTTGCGTGATCTTTTCCACCACAATGAGCCCCAATACTAGCCAACGACGATTTGGTCATTTTCTTAGAGAAATACATGGAAATCTGACGAGCTTGAACTACCTCACGCTTACGTGTTTTTGATTTCAACATTTCAATCGGTAAGTCAAAGTAATCACAAACTACTTTCTGGATATAATCGATAGAAACCTCACGAGCAGTGTTCTTCACAAACTTATCGATCATTTGTTTCGCTAAATCAAGCGTAATTGCTTTTTTGTTCAACGAAGCCTGAGCAAGTAATGAAGTCATTGCACCTTCCATTTCACGAATGTTTGTGTTGATGCTGTATGCCAAGTATTCAACAACCTCACGAGGAAGTTCGATCCCACTGCCATACATTTTCTTCTCCATGATAGCAATACGTGTTTCTAAATCCGGAGTAGAAAGATCTGCAGACAATCCCCATTTGAAACGAGACAACAAACGCTGTTCCATTCCTTGCATTTCAACAGGCGGTTTATCCGATGTTAAAATGATTTGTTTTCCATTTTGGTGTAAATGGTTGAAGATATGGAAGAATACGTCTTGCGTTTTTTCTTTTCCGGAGAAGAACTGAACATCATCAATGATCAAAACATCGATCATTTGATAAAAGTGAATGAAATCATTCGTTGTTTGATTGCGAACTGCGTCAATAAACTGATGCGCAAACTTTTCAGAACTTACGTAAAGTACCGTTTTATTGGGGAATTGATTTTTAACACCAATACCGATTGAATGAGCTAAATGCGTTTTACCCAATCCAACTCCACCATAAATTAACAATGGATTGAAAGCTGTTCCTCCTGGTTTGTTTGCTACAGCATAACCCGCAGAACGAGCAAGTCTGTTACAATCACCCTCTACGAAATTTTCGAATGAATATGCAGGATTCAAGTTTGAATCAACATTCACCTTCTTTAATCCGGGAATGATAAATGGATTCTTGATCGGATTGTCGCTAATGTTCAAAGGCATGTTTACAGGTGCATTCTTCACCGCTTTCTTATTGGAAGCAGGAAGTTTAACCGTGTAAGGATTTGAATTGCTGGCAGAATTTTCCATAACAATACTGTATTCCAAATGCCCTTCTTGGCCGAGCTCTTTTTTAATTACCTTTTTCAATAAAGTAATGTAGTGCTCTTCCAACCATTCGTAAAAAAAGTGAGATGGAACTTGTATTGTCAGAATGTTGTTTTCAAGCTTTACCGGAACAATCGGTTCAAACCAAGTTTTATAAGCTTGGATTGGCAAATTATCTTTGATAACTTTCAGACAGGAATTCCAAATAGCGTCATGGTTGGCACTCATTTAGCAGGGTATTTAAATGTTTATAATAATATGTTAATAAAAAAATAATCGACGTAATAGATTCACAGCTCAAGCGTTAAGCCCTCGAATTTTTAAGTGAACAAAGATTCTCATAAAAAAGTGAAAAAAAAAGTCGTTTGGGGGTTGATTATTTGAAAAGTTTTGCTTTGTATTGAAGTAATCCTTTAACATATGCTTTTAATTATCTTAAAACGGACTGATTGTTCGATGAATATCCAAATTTTATAGCTAAATGTTAAATTTTTATATTTAAATGAAAAAAATGTCTGCTTTCAAAGGTAGTAATTTCGATCCCGATAACTCGGAATTAATATAGCCGAAATATACTTTTTAATGCGTTTATTTTCTAACTCAAAATCTGAAAAATAGTTACGACATTTAACCGGATTTATTTAGAACTTGAAATTTCATGAAAACTTCATTTGAATTCCCAACAAAGGTGCGTGTGAGATATGGTGAAACGGATCAGATGGGCTATTGCTATTACGGAAATTATGCGGCGTATTTTGAAGTTGGAAGGGTAGAAGCGATGCGATCGCTTGGGATGAGTTACCGCGAATTGGAAGAAAGTGGCGTAATGCTACCTGTAAGTCATTTTGAAGTAGATTATTTCAAGCCGGCTTTGTATGATGATGAATTAACTATCGTTACTGCAATTACAGAATTGAAAGGTCCGCGTTTGTTTTTTGAATATACACTTTATAACGAGAAGCAGGAATGTATAAGCAAAGCGAAAACTACCTTGGTTTTTGTTTCGAAAGAAAATATGAGACCGATTGCCCCTCCCAGCGCTTTTGTTGAATTAATGGAAAAACACCATGTTTGAATCGACTTACTTTAAATTACAGTTGCCTGAAGAGGCACATTTGAAAGCTTGGCTCACGGAAAGAGATGGTGAAATTAGGATAGGACAGAATGTGTTATACCGCTCGTCCGCTGTGGCGGAAGGGAAGACGGATAGCTGGAAAGAGAAGAAGTTTCACATTCTTGGAATTAAAGAGGATGTTGGCCCAAGATTGAATGCCGGAAAAGGTGGTTCTCATGCCGCTTTTGAATCTTTTATTTCACGTTTTCTGGGAGTTCAGTCTAATCAGTTTTTAAATGGAAACTCAATCTGCATTCATGGATTTATTGATTCAAAAGAATCGATCGACGCGATTTCTCACATGCATGTAGACGATCTGGATTATTTGGTTTCGATCTGGGTGAAGGAGGTGGTGGATTGTGGAGGTATTCCAATCGTAATTGGTGGTGGACATAATAATGCGTATCCAATTATCAAAGGAGTTTCTGAATCTAAAAGTTTGGCAATATCAGTAGTGAATTTAGATCCACATGCAGATACACGTGCAATGGAAGGAAGGCACTCCGGAAATCCATTCTCCTACGCATATGAATATGGATTTTTAGGGCATTACTCTGTTCTGGGTTTGCATGAATCCTATAACAATCAGTTTATTTTGGATCACCTGCATGAAATGAATGCCTTTTTCACTTTTTATGAATCTTGGTTAGAGAAGCCGTTTAAATTTCAGGCTGATATCGATAAAGTCTACGATTCCCATTTTCAAACTGTGATGGGAGTAGAGTTAGATATGGATTCAATCGCATACATGCCTTCAAGTGCATTTACCCCTTCAGGAGTTACAGTTGATCAGGCTCGGATCTATGTGCGGAAAATGGCTTCACTTGAACAAGTATGTTACTTGCATTTGCCGGAAGCGGCTCCTAAAAATGAAACGGATGAGATGATCGTTGGGAAGACTCTGACATATTTGGTGACAGATTTTGTGAAAGAGTATCAAAAACATCATCATTAATTCGTAATATTGGGTTTGTGGCTGCACTCCGAGATATTACCTCCAATTCAATTCAATTCCTAAGGGTTTTTTTTCCCTTCGTCTTATTAGCTCATCATTTGAAGCATAATTTGCTGGGATTCTTCTATTGGGTTTTCTTTTTTTTACTAATCTCCGATAAAGTTGGGGTTGGTTTCGGATTGTCTTATTTGTTTTTATCTCCCGAATATCAAGGTGACACAAGTTTTTTTTCATTCCTGTTGATTGGTTTTGCATTTGGTGGATTGACAATGGCTTTTCATTCTTATTCTTACATGCGGTTAGCTTCACGCTTTCCCTTTCTGGCAATGGTCAACAAACCCTTTGTTCGGTTTTGTATCAATAACAGCATCATTCCAACAGCTTTCATTGTCTTTTTTATCATCCGGGTTGTTCGTTTTCAGCGCATGGAAGAGTTTGAGTCCTGGTTGAATGTTTTTCTTTTCGTTTTCGGGTTTTTAGTAGGCTTTTTCCTTTTTGTGGGAGTTGCACTGCTTTATTTCTTCCCGATCAACAAGAATTTGTTTGAGTTGAAGCGTTACGATGAAGATAAATCGGTTCGGACTGTACGATGGATGCGTTTCGGAAAGCGAAATCGAATCAGGGTGAAAGGGACTAACAGACAGCGCTTGTATTGGTATATTGGAAGAG
Organism: Flavobacteriales bacterium UBA7666; assembly: GCA_002483265.1. Lineage (GTDB taxonomy): Bacteria > Bacteroidota > Bacteroidia > Flavobacteriales_D > Crocinitomicaceae > Fluviicola. The sequence goes on from DLHO01000026.1 coordinate 32,145, forward strand.
GTTTAAGAGTTCAGCAATGCCGTTCTACAAAGCATTATGCCCAATCCTTACTTCAATCCGTTTTTGATCAGAATCGGATTTCCACAACTGTTTTTGAGATCACCACAATTCTCACCTTTATCCTGATTGGTTTGTTTGGTGGAAAAACGTTTTTAGATGTACCTGCTGGTGTAAGTGTGGTTTTACTCATGACAATTATATTGATGTTATTGAGTGCACTTCTATCTTGGTTAAGAGTTTGGGCTTATCCGGTCCTTATTTTGTGTTTCCTTTTGATGAATTATTTGTCCAAAACGGTTGATCTATTCAAGTTTCAGACTCAGGCATATGGGCTGTCCTATGACCGACCGGCTGTTTATTCCGATTCGACGATTTATGAAATGAGCAAGAATGGAAAGGTTCGTGCCGATGATTACAACAATTACATTTCATATTTGGAAAACTGGAAGAAGCAAACCGGAGAAGAAAAGCCCTTATTAGTTGTTGTAAATACTTCTGGTGGAGGTTCCAGAAGTGCTTCATGGGTTTTTCAGGTTCTTCGGGTATGCGATTCAATTAGTAATTTCAAATCGTCGAAACACATAGCAATGATAACAGGTGCGTCCGGAGGGACGGTTGGGGCTTCGTATTACCGCTCACTTTTATTGGAAAATTATCAAACCAAGAAAGTGAAATTTAATGACAAGAAATACTTTGAGGAAATTTCACAAGACTTACTCAATAAACTCTCGTTTGCGGCATCTACAAATGATTTATTTTTCCGTTATCAATCCTCCTTTGAAGATTCTGAATACAGTTATGATCGGGCTATGGCTTTTGAATCTGATTTGAATGAAAATACCGGACAGCGCCTGAATAAACCCTTGAGATATTACCGGGCATTTGAAAAGAAAGGAATTATTCCCAATTTGATTTTAACGCCCACAGTTGTAAACGATGCAAGACGGATTATGATCTCATCTCTTGGTCTGAGCTTTTTGATGGATTCTGCTTCACCTGCTCCGGAAACCAATCGTGTTCAGGAGAATATTGATATTCATTTACTATTGAAAAATCAGCACTCGCAAAAATTGCGTTTGTCTTCTGCTTTGCGAATGAATGCTTCATTTCCATATGTACTTCCGATGACCAGTTTGCCCACTGTTCCTGAAATCCAAGTGATGGATGCCGGCGCCAGGGATAATTTCGGAACCAAAATCACGATTCAGTGGTTGATGCGATTAGAATCTTGGATTAGTAAAAATACGAGCGGTGTAGTGATCCTTCAGATTCGTGATAATAAACGGATCATGTATAATGAGCAAACCCACCCTTTTGGGCTTTTTGATAAGTTCACGGCTCCGGTTTCGAATGTATTTACCAATTTTCCACGAATTCAAGATTATGATCAGGATGAATTGCTTCGAGTGATCACGGATAAGTATCGTGTACCTATCCAAACGATAAATATGAATTTAAGAGAGTTGCAAAAAGATCGAATCAGTCTTTCCTGGCATTTAACCAAACACGAAAAACTAAAAGTCCTCGCAGCAATTAAACGTTCTTCAAACGTAAAAGAATTCGAAAAGTATCGGAAACTGTTGAATTGAAAATGTCACTTCGACTCCGCTCAGTGTCCTTTTGAGTATTTTTTTGTTCGTCCACGGTGACTGAGCGGAGTCGAAGTCAGTCGTGGTCCCACTTCCGTCTAGTCGATCCCGGTGTTTCCTGAATCATCCATCGGTTCGCTTTTGCTTCCTTGAACAAAAATTTTCTCAATTTTCTCGGATAAAAGAATTTCCAAGTCATGCTACTTCTGGATCTGTCTTTTGTAACGTCGGCAAGGGAGAGTAAATGATAGCAAGCAGCTGCACATCGCATTCCAAAGAAAGCATAGGGATATGGGCCTTCCTTCAAAAAAGGCTTTGAATCATTCAATAATTGCTGCTTTTGAGTCCGGGTGATTGGAATAAAAATCCGACAGGTTTTTGTGGTGTCACAGTGGAAGGTGTTGTAAAACCGTCTGCTACTCGAAATCAGATATCTTCCTGTGTCTGAGTTTACATTCGTTGCAACAACTCTTCCGCCGGGAACAAAATGCATCACACTGTCTTTTCCGATTTTCAAACCAATATGCCCGCCGAGCTTTCCTCCAAACCAGCTTCTCTCACTTTTGTCAATGGGTCTGGAGCCGTAGATTACTTCGACAACTAAGGTGTCTGTTTGTCCCTGGCAAATGAATGACAGAAGAAATAGAAATAGGAAGATCTGTTTCATGCGGTTGTTTTTTCAATGATACAATTCTGTTCCGGATCCGTTTAAAATACTTTTTTATCAGTTGAATGGATTGATTGAAAGGTGTCGATTTTAAAATAATTCGTAATTCGTATCCCTATAGCTATCGGGACGGCATTCGTAATTGGAAAAGTGTTATTTTCGTCTTATGTCAGAAGCAGCACAACTTTACAAGTATAATCTGGACGTTTTTACTCTGGAGAAGCATTCGGAGGATTATTTTGCAGAACACTTCAATCCGTTTGAGGATATGAATTCGACTTATTGGTTGAATTTCCATTCGATGAAAAACAAAGAAGCGATCATTCAGTTGTGTGATAGATTATGCATTGATAAGTTGCTTCAGGAAGATTTGTTTGCAGAAACCAAACGAACGCGATTAGAGGAATATACAGATTATGTGTTTTTTAGTATTGTTTCCGCGCTTCCAAAAGAAGGATTGAATAATTACGATTTAACAAAGGAACGAATCAGTTTCATTATCGGTGATAATTACCTGATTTCATTTCAAGAAAAACCTTCAGATCACTTTCCTACAGTTCGTGAACGTATCGAACACAAGCGGGGAAAGGTGCGTTACAAAGGTCCGGATTTCCTGCTGTTTCGCATGTTGGAAGCGATTATCGATAATTACACGGAAGTAGTTGGAGAGATCTCAAACAATATTGAACGACTGGACAAGATTGTCCTTCGGAATCCACAGAGTGATGTGCTTCGGAAAGTAGAGTGGGAGAAGCGTAAACTCCTTGATTTGCGAAAAATTGTTTTCCCGATGAAGGAATTGATGGGGCAATTGGATCGGGTGGAAAATGAATTGATTATTGAGGATAATATTCATTATTTCCGCGAGCTAAAAGACACCTGTTATAGTTTGATTGACGAAATCGAATCGCAAAAGCAGATGCTGGATGGTGTGGCGAATTTGTACTATGCTATTCAGGGGCAGCGAATGAATGAAATCATGAAGGTTCTGACTGTAACCAGTGCGATTTTCATTCCTCTGACCTTTATTGTTGGAGTTTATGGAATGAACTTCGAAAACATGCCGGAATTGAAGTCACGCAATGGTTACTACATGATTTGGGGAGTCATGGTCTTCATTACAGCGGCTTTGGTGTTTGTTTTCTGGAAAAGAGGTTGGTTGAAACGGAACAATTAAACCGGTTCAATTAACTGATTGGCATATAGCATAAAACGCGATTCTTCCAGTAATTGATACAGTTTCAGCCATTCTTTATGTGTGAAGGCAAGAACCATTTTGGAATTGTCTGTATGCATGTAAATTTTTTCATCCGTCTCTTTTTTTTCTTCGTAATGCATTGAGTGAATGTTGTGTACTTGATCTGTAAACCGAATGAATTCTTCGTAGGAAAGTATCAGCACCACATTGCCGAATCCTAAATGAAATTGTTCACAATTTTTGCATTGAATGAGACATCCGAAAGAATTATTGCTGATCGTTTTGTAGTGACACATACTGTTTATTTTGGGTAAAATTATTACTTAGAATGATTCTAAACAATACCCAAAAAACGGTATAATTTCTCCTCACGAAATTAACCTTACATCGTTCATAACTCGTAACAAATCGTGGTTTAAATAAAGCTTTCCCTTAGTATCTTTGGTAACTTGCAATGAATCCGTTATTATGGCTGAAAATCAATATACTGAAGATAATATACGATCTCTGGACTGGAAGGAGCATATTCGCCTGCGACCTGGTATGTATATCGGGAAATTAGGTGATGGAGCTTCTGCAGATGATGGAATCTATATTCTGGTGAAGGAGATTGTCGATAATTCCGTTGACGAATTTGTCATGGGGAATGGAAAGCGCATCGATGTCAAAGTGAAGGATGGGAAAGTCTCGGTTCGTGATTACGGGCGTGGCATTCCATTGGGAAAAGTGATTGAATGTGTTTCTCAGATCAATACAGGAGGTAAATACGATTCCAAAGCATTTAAGAAATCTGTTGGACTAAACGGAGTGGGAACCAAGGCTGTAAATGCGCTAAGCGATTACTTCATGGTGTATTCCGTGAGAGAAGGCGAGAAGAAACAAGTTGTTTTTTCCAGGGGAGAATTAAAAGAAGATTTGCCATTATCAAAAACAGATGAGGTAAACGGAACTTATTTTGAATTCATTCCGGATGAGTCGATCTTTAAGAAATTTGCTTTCAAAATGCCTTATTTGATTAAGATGTTTTGGAATTACTGCTATTTGAACCGCGGATTAGCTATTTATTTCAATGGGGAAAAATACCAGTCGAAAGACGGATTGAAAGATTTGTTGGAAGACAACATGGATGGAGATCCGTTGTATCCGATTATTCACTTGGAGGGCGACGACATTGAAGTGGCATTTACCCATGGAAAAACCTATGGTGAAGATTACTATTCCTTCGTAAATGGTCAGCATACAACTCAAGGCGGAACGCATCAAAGTGCGTTCAGAGAATCCATCGCGAAAGTGATCCGTGATTTCTACAAAAAAGATTACGATGCTTCAGATATTCGCCAGTCAATTGTTGCTGCGGTCGCAGTGAAGGTAATCGAACCGGTATTTGAATCTCAAACCAAAACGAAATTAGGTTCTCAGGAAATTGAACCGGATGGAAAATCCATGCGTGCCTTCATCAATGATTTTCTGAAGGATAAATTGGATAATTACCTGCATCGTCATCCCGATGTTGCAGATACTCTGGAAAAGAAGATCAAACAATCCGAACGCGAGCGTAAAGAACTTTCCGGAATCCGGAAATTGGCACGTGACAGAGCGAAGAAAGCAAGTTTACACAACAAGAAATTGCGAGATTGTAGAAGTCACCTGACCGATCTCAAAGATGAAAAGCGCGAAATGACTACACTCTTCATTACGGAGGGAGATTCAGCGAGTGGATCGATCACAAAATCGCGGGATGTAAATACGCAAGCCGTATTCTCGTTGCGTGGGAAGCCTTTGAACTGTTACGGATTGACCAAAAAAGTGGTTTACGAGAACGAAGAGTTCAACCTCATTCAGGCTGCTTTGGATATTGAAGAAGACATGGATAACTTGCGTTACAACAACATTGTGATCGCAACCGATGCCGATGTCGATGGAATGCACATCCGATTGCTTTTATTGACTTTCTTCCTGCAGTTTTTCCCGGATTTAGTCAAGCGAAACCACGTTTACGTGCTTCAAACCCCTTTATTCCGCGTTCGAAATAAGAAAAAGACTATTTACTGTTATTCAGATGAAGAACGCAGAGCTGCCATTTCTGAATTGGGTAAAAATCCGGAAATAACCCGATTTAAAGGATTGGGAGAGATTTCTCCGGATGAGTTCAAGCACTTTATTGGTGATGACATTCGTTTAGAACCTGTTTTCTTGACAAAAGATGCGTCCATCGATTCGATTTTATCTTATTTCATGGGGAAAAATACTCCGGAACGTCAGGATTTTATTATTGAGAATCTACGTGTAGAAAAAGACGACGATAAGCACGTGGATTTGGAAGATTCCGAACCAGAAGACGAAAATACAGAACCAATAGAAAAAGCTTCTTAATATGAGTGAAGACGAAATTGGACCGGTAGATCCGGAAAATGATGATTTGAATAATGATGGTGGTGAAGAAGGTTCTTCTTTCGGATCGGATGATCACAAACACGTAGATGAAAATATTATTCCACTGAGTGGTTTGTATGAGAATTGGTTCCTCGATTATGCCTCTTATGTAATTTTGGAACGCGCTGTTCCTTCTTTGCATGATGGGTTTAAACCGGTTCAGCGAAGAATCCTGCATTCAATGAAAGAATTGGATGACGGACGTTACAACAAAGTAGCGAACGTGATCGGAAATACCATGAAATATCACCCACATGGTGATGCTTCCATCGGTGATGCCTTGGTTCAACTCGGACAAAAAGAATTATTGATCGATTGTCAGGGAAACTGGGGGAATACGCTAACGGGTGATGGGGCAGCAGCTCCGCGTTATATCGAAGCACGACTTTCCAAATTTGCAAGTCATGTGGTGTTCAATCCAAAGACTACCAAGTGGCTTTTGAGTTATGATGGACGAAATAAAGAACCGGATAATTTACCTGTAAAATTCCCCATTCTACTTGCTCAGGGGGCAGAAGGAATTGCGGTTGGAATGGCTTGTAAGATCCTTCCTCACAACTTCATTGAATTGATCGATCAATCGATTAACCATTTGCGCGGAAAGAAGATCGAGATTTTCCCCGATTTCCTGAATGGTGGAATGGCAGATTTTACCAACTACAACGATGGATTAAGAGGTGGAAAAGTTCGTGTTCGTGCAAAGATTAAAAAGGTCGACAATAAAACCTTGATGATCAACGAAATTCCTTTCGGAAGTACAACAACTTCATTGATCGAAAGTATCATTAAAGCCAACGACAAAGGGAAGATTAAAGTCAAGAAAATTGAAGACAATACAGCTGCTGATGCAGAAATCGTCATTCATTTGGCTCCCGGTGTTTCTCCTGATAAAACCATTGATGCGTTGTATGCTTTTACGGATTGTGAAGTTTCAATTTCACCCAATGCTTCCGTAATTGATGGAGATACGCCACGGTTTATGGGCGTTTCTGAAATCCTGAAAGTCAACACAGATAATACGCTTACGCTACTTCGAAGAGAATTGGAGATTCGCTTGGCGGAATTGGAGTCACAATGGCATTTTTCTACCTTGGAGAAGATCTTCATTCGGGAAGAAATGTACATCGACTTTAAGCTCTATTCGGATAAAGGAGGCTTGTACAATTACATGTATAAACGTTTTGAGAAATTTAAAAAGCAGTTTATCCGTGAGATCGTAGATGAAGATTTACAACGGTTGACCCAAATTCCGATGATTCGTATTACACGTTTCGATTCAGATAAAGCAGATGACGTAATTGCCAAGCTGGAAGCTGAAATGGAAGAGGTGAAGAAGCACTTGCAGAATTTAGTTGAATATGCAATTGATTATTTCAAAGACCTGAAAAAACGTTTTGGTGCAGGTAAAGAGCGCCGAACTGAGATGAAAGTCTTTGACAACATTGCAGCTACGAAAGTAATTATTGCCAATCGTAAGCTATACGTAGATATTGAAGAAGGATTCATTGGCTGGGGCTTGAAAAAGACAGAAGCAGTTAACGATTGTTCTGAAATTGATGACATCATTATTTTCTTCGATACCGGAAAATTCATTGTGACCAAAGTTTCTGAGAAGAAATTTGTAGGTAAAGGAATTGTCCATGCAGATGTTTGGAAGAAAGGTGATAAACGAACGATTTATCACGTCATGTATCAGGATGGTGCTGGTGGATCAACCATGATGAAACGCTTCTTTGTGAACTCCGTAACACGTGATACAGAATACGATTTAACACGAGGAATCAAAGGATCTAAGTTGTTGTATTTCTCAGTCCATCCAAATGGAGAACGGGAAGTTGTGACAGTGATGCTTCGTCCAAGACCACATTTGAAACGTTTGCGTTTTGATATTGATTTGGGCGATTTGTTGATCAAAGGTCGTCAGTCTGCCGGAAATCGTGTAACGAAAGAAATCGTTCAGAAGATCACACAGAAAGAAGTTGGAGGTTCAACACTTGCAGCGCGTAAGATTTGGTATGATACTGTTGTTGGAAGATTAAATGACGAAGGAAGAGGAAAATTTCTGGGTTCATTCAAAGGAGAAGATCGCATTCTGACTTTATATAAGAATGGTGATTACCGTCTTTCTACATTTGATCTGGCAAACCACTTCGATGAGGATATGATCCACATTGAAAAATGGGTTCCGGACAGACCAATTTCAGCCGTTTATTTTGATGGTGAGAAAGAAATGCATTATGTGAAGCGATTTACATGTGAAATCACGACGGATAAGCGCGTTTCCTATATTTCAGAAACAGAAGGATCTTATTTGGATTGTGTTTCTACTGCATTCAATCCGATTGTTCGGATCATTTATAACAAGTTGTTAAAAGAAACGAAGAATCTTCCGGATAATGAAGTTGCTTTGTCTGATTTCATTGATATAAAAGGAATGAAAGCGCAAGGAAATCAATTGACTAAGTTGAAAGTGAAGGAAGTTGTTTTAACACACGAAATAGAAGGTTCGGAACCATGGCCGGATGAAGAACCATTGGAATTGGAAATCGATAACGAATCAGAAGATAGTGATGCGGAGATCTCCGATTCAGAAGGAGGAGATGATAATCCAACAATCGAATGGGATTTAACTAAAGATCCGGACGATCCGGATGACCAGCCAACATTGTTTTAGATAATTGAAAAATCCTTTCGTTGCTACGGAAGGATTTTTTTTTGACTTCGACTCCGCTGCGCCTATGCTGTAGCTCTTGCGCAAGCATTCAGTCACCGTGATGGGTTTTGTTTACGAAGATCATAAATTGGGTATACTATTAAAAGGTAACTGAGTCCACCGCGACGGAAAGTTATACCTTTTGGTATTATACTCTTTGGTAGAAAAGTTGTATCTTTAAGTATGCAAGAAGTCTATTCACCCTTTATTTTTGGAAATACGGTAAGCGCGCAAGGCTATACGAATCGCGAAGAGGAAGCCTATCGCCTGAAGCAAAATTTACTGGGAGGAATCAATACGATTCTGATCTCTCCACGTCGATGGGGGAAGTCTTCCCTGGTAGAACGGGTGTTGATCGATATCAATAAATCAGATAAAAAATACAAAACCGTTTTGCTCGATTTGTTCACTGTCAATAGTGAGATGGACTTTTTTGAGCTCTTCACGCGTGAAGTGATTAAAGCTACTTCCACGAAATGGGAAGATTGGCTGCATGATACCAAGAGTTTCCTTTCGAATTTGGTTCCAACGGTTCATGTAGGAGTGAATCCGCATTTGGATTTCACCATTAAATACGAACACGAAAAAGTACGTGAGTTTGCCGATGAAATTCTGAACCTTCCGGAACGCATTGCGAAAGAGAAAGGTATTCGAATGGTCATTTGTTTGGATGAGTTTCAAAACCTGAACAATCTGGTAGATTATGAACCTTTGGAAAAGAAAATGCGTGCAATCTGGCAGCGTCAAAAGCTGGTTTCTTATTGTTTGTTCGGGAGTAAAAGACACATGTTGGAACAGATTTTCAATAATCCGTCCAAACCATTTTACCGTTTTGGGGATTTGATGCTGCTTCCCAAAATCAAAGAAGAGGCGTGGGTTAAGTTTATTCAATCGAGTTTTAAGAAAACCGGCAAGCAGATCTCAAAAGAACTGGCTACAATTATTCCAAGACTGATGAAAAATCATTCCTGGTATGTACAGCAGCTTTCACATTACGTTTGGAATCAAAGCCGATCAGGAATTGTCGATAAACAGATTATTCAAAATGCATTGTCTGAACTGATCTTTGCGAATCAACCTTTATATCAGCGTGAAATAGAAGGGATGAGCTCCACGCAAGTGAATCTGTTAAAAGCTATTTATCAAAAGGAAAAACAACTCACAGCTTCAGCAGTTATGCGTGTCTATGCATTGGGAACACCAAGAAACGTTTCGAAAAATCGTTTAATCCTGGAAGGAAGGGATATGATCATTAAAGATGAAAATGGAATTTACGAATTTCTGGATCCTGCTTTCGAATTGTGGTTTGGAAAACAGTATTTTCAGATGCCGTGGAATTCTGAATTACAATAGAAAAAGATCTTAAGATTTTTGCCCTAATCGCTTCATATGTCTGAAGTGAGAAGAAATTGCCTGCCCGGTGCTATCGTAAGAATAATAAGTCACGCCAAATTCGGCACAGGTCTTTGCTACGATCTTTTGGATCTCCGGATAATGAACATGAGAAATACGCGGGAACAAATGGTGTTCCACCTGAAAGTTCAATCCGCCTACTAACCAGCTTACTACTTTGCTATCAACCGCAAAATCACTTGTAGTAGCTAACTGATGAACAGCCCATTCATTTTCAACCATCAAAGATTCACCTTCAGCATGTTCAAACTCCACATTTTCTACTACGTGAGCTAATTGGAATACAAAAGACATGGTCAAGCCAAGCATCATGTGCATGAAAGTGAACCCAAGAATAGTCCAGCCGATTCCCCAAATAAATGAAGGAAGAACCAAATACAAACCGAAGTAAATGATACGTGTTGTCCAGAACATAACATGATCAATCGGTTTCATTTTACCAATTTCAACATTGAAACGTGAACCCATAATGTAATCTTGGAAATCTTTTACCAAAACCCAGTAAATAGTAGAAATACCATATAGGAACGGCAAATAAATATGCTGAAAACGATGTGCTTTATAACGAGGTTGTGTTTCGCTCATGCGCAAAAAAGGAGTCTTTGAAATGTCATCGTCAATTCCGTCGATGTTGGTGTAAGTATGGTGTACTAAATTGTGTTTTTGTTTCCACATGAAAGCATCACTTCCCAAAGCATTCATGGACAAGCCAAAGAAATAATTGACATTTTTGTTGCCTGAGAAAGCTTCGTGGTTCGCATCGTGCATGATATTGAAACCAACCAATGCCTGAACAAATCCCAATAGGGCGGATAAAAGCAGTGCAACATATCCCGGAATAGGTAACAACATGATCGACAGATAAATCGCGATGTAGGTTGTAATGATAATAACTGCCTTTAAATACAATTTCCAATTCCCGGAAGTTTCCAGTTTATTTTCATCAAAATAATTCTGAACCGATTTTCTCAGTGTGGAGAAGAATTCGCTCTGCGGCTTCGAAAACTGAACTTTTTTCAAGTGTTTTGTATTTGAATGTATTACAAAGTTAAGAAATAAAAGTGTTCGTTTTTGATAAATCCGCAGACGGTCTGACACTCATAACTGATGAATGCAGGATGAATCAAAATGAAAGGATTGGAAACCTTTATAAATGTTAAGAATTAGTACAATCATCGCTATATCTATGCTTTATCCATGCCTTATCCATGGGGTATCCATACTTTAACTTCGGAACAAACATTCTTGCTTCAAGCGAAAGGTGATTGTCATTATACGCGTATTCTCCTTTTTTTTAACCTGAATATTTATTTATCTTTGTATTTCCCAAGGATGATTTCTCTCCTGCGACTGCAAATGAGGAAAGGATGATTGCTCTCCGTGACGAGTGAAGTAGCTTAAAAAAGAAGTATTATGGTAACATTAGACAAATTGTCATCGGAAGAAATGATGCAATTAGAAGATCGTTATGGAGCGCACAATTATCATCCGCTTCCAGTCGTTCTTGCAAAAGGAGAAGGAGTTTATGTTTGGGACGTAGAAGGAAAAAAGTATTTTGACTTTCTATCTGCTTACTCAGCTGTAAATCAAGGACATTGTCATCCGAAAATTGTAAAAGCACTAACAGATCAGGCACAAACGCTGACCTTAACTTCCCGTGCTTTCTATAATGACACATTGGGTGTTTACGAGAAATTTGTGAGCGAGTATTTTGGTTTTGACAAAGTACTTCCAATGAATACGGGTGCCGAGGCAGTAGAAACAGCCATTAAATTAGCTCGTAAATGGGGTTATGAGAAGAAGGGTGTTGCAGAAAACCAGGCACAGATTATTGTGTGTGAACAAAACTTCCACGGAAGAACAACCACCATTATTTCATTCTCCAGCGATCCGGATGCAAATACGAACTTCGGGCCGTTTACTCCCGGATTTAGACGCATTCCTTATAATGATTTAGATGCCTTAGCTGAAGCAGCAAAACAACCGAATGTAATCGGTTTCCTAGTGGAACCAATTCAGGGGGAAGCAGGAGTATACGTTCCGGATGATGGTTATTTAGCCGGAGCAAAAGAGTTGTGTTCCAAAAACAACATTTTGTTTATTGCCGATGAAGTTCAGACAGGAATTGCACGCACCGGAAAATTATTAGCAGTGGATCATGAAAATGTGAAGCCGGATATTTTAATTCTTGGAAAAGCAATTTCAGGTGGTGTTTATCCTGTTTCTGCAGTTTTTGCAAACGATGATATCATGATGGTGATCAAGCCTGGACAACACGGTTCTACTTTCGGAGGGAATCCTTTGGCTGCTAAGGTTGCTATTGCTGCTTTGGAAGTAGTTACTGACGAAAATTTGGCTGAGAATTCTGAAAGATTGGGGAAACTATTCCGTGCAGAGATGAACCGCATTATCGAAAAAACGGATTTGATTCTAAAAGTTCGTGGAAAAGGATTGTTGAATGCAATCATTGTAAACGATACGGAAGACAGCAAAACAGCCTGGAACTTGTGTGTTGAGTTGAAAAATAACGGTTTGTTGGCTAAACCAACTCATGGAAATATCATTCGTTTTGCACCACCTTTGGTTATGACAGAAGCGCAATTGATGGAATGTGTTGCCATCATTGAGAAAACGATCATGGAATTTAAGAAGTAATTAAAGAAACAATAATAGTAAGAACCTATTTGCCAAGGCAGATAGGTTTTTCTTTTTGAATCAAACCGGAAAAGTGTATTTTAACCGTTAGAAACCAAAGATAACAACTATGAAATTGAACCTGAAAACGATTCTATTTATCTTTCTGACCGGATGGGTAGGGTCAAGTGTGACGCAAGCACAAACCGTTCAACTGGTTCCCGATTCCTGCACATTTTGTTTGTTTTTAGCTTCAACCGGTGGAAACGATTGGTATCAAAGTGGGTATGACATTTCTCCTAATGAAGACACCTTAGTGCTAGGAAATAATTATATCCGTGTCCATTCAGGTTTTACTTCCAGACAACCCTTTGCAATTCGTCAGGTAGGAAATAAATTAATGGGAGTGGTTGCTGATTCCTTATCCGAATACCTGTTGATGGATTTTGATGCAAATACCACTGATACAATCCATAACTTATATTCGGAAGGTATTTTCTATGATGCGGTGGTATTGAGTAAAGATTCTGTATTAGTGAATAATGGAGTTTATCATCATTTCATGCAATTGAATGGAATCGGTCATTATACACAATTTGGATATATTCCTGGCAACTGGGATTTTGTCTGGAATGAGCGCGGGTTGTGTGCTGTGAATACGGGTGTTTGGGATTTGGGAGGTGTCTTATATAATATTCCTACGGATTTCTATGTCATTTCAGCAGTTTATGCATTTCCGGAATTTTGCACCACAGACCCCATTTACAACAACCCGGTATTTGTGACTTGTGACAATTGTTATGCTCAGACAAATGGGGTGGATGAACTTATTTCTGGGAGGTTAGAACTGGTTCCCAATCCTGCGGTAAATGAAATCAGTGTTCGATTAGAAGATTCGTTTATCAGAAAACTAAGCGTTTATGATATTCATGGAATACAAGTCATGGAACAAGCATCCTTCTCAAAGGAACTGATAATTCAGGTTTCCGAATTAACGCCAGGACTTTATTTTTTAAGTTTGGATACGGATGAAGGGAAGGTTTTATCCAGATTCATTAAGATTTGAGAAGCTGATTTCGTTCAGGTAGAGCAATTAAACCTAAAAAAATGAAAATCGTAGTGACTTTCTGAGTGTTTTTTTTGGAGTCTGATTATCTTCGGCAAAAAATACCTCTATGCTATTGATTCTAATTATTTCCCTGTCTGTTGCGATTCTTGTTCCCATTATTACTATTATCGTGATTAAGAACGGATTGGTTGCCAAAGAGAACCAAGTGGAAAATGCCTTTGCATCCGTTGATGTGATGCTCAAAAAACGGTTTGATCTGATTCCTCAATTGACCTCTTGTGTAAGTGGTTATATGACACATGAAAAGGATTTGTTGGAAAAATTAACCGCTCTAAGATCCGGATCAAGAGATACAGAAGCATTGGCGCAAAGCAATCATGACTTACAGAATCAATTCAGTCAGTTTTTGATTAAAGCAGAAGCCTATCCCGATTTGAAAGCAAGTGAGCAATTCATGATGCTTCAGCGAAGTATGAACGAGATGGAAGAGCAATTGGCAGCTTCCAGAAGAACATACAATATGTCCATTGAGATCTTCAATAATGCGGTGCTTCAGTTTCCATCGTCTGTTATTGCAAAGCGAAACAACCTGGAGAAGAAAGAATACCTGAAATTCAACGACTAAGGCATGGAAATCAATTTTGCACAACTTCAGGCAGACCTAATCGCCGGAGATTTGGGGGCTCTTGAAGCCGAAAGAAAAGCGTTCACGAAGAAATTTTGGAAGCGTTTTTTTATTTGTTTGGCTCTTTTTGTTGGAATTCCTTTAACGATTTACATCGTAAACCCGGATTCCATGATTGTAGCATTGATTGCGGCCGGTGTAATCCTGATCGCTTCAGGGATAGTTGTAGGAATAGGCTATAATCGTTTTCATAAACATTTCAAAGAGCAGTTTAAAGGGAAGGTAATTCCTGCTGTTGTGAAATTCGTGGATGAAAGACTACACTATGATCCGAACAGAGAATTAATTGATAAGTATACGGAAAGTCACATCTTTACACAGCGATACGACCGTTACAAAGCAGAAGACACCATTTCAGGAAAGTTTGAAGCTACTGATTTTGCCTTCGGTGAAATCCATACGGAATACAAGACCGTAACAACGAATGGTAAGGGACAACGGCAGGAGCATTGGCATACGATTTTCAAAGGAATGCTGTTTGTAAGCGATTTTCACAAAAACTTTCATGGTGAAACCATGATCGATGTGGATACAATGGAACGCTATTTGGGAAAATTGGGACGTAAATTCCAACAGTGGAATCCAAGTCGACCAGGGGATTTGGTTAAATTGGAAAATCCTGAATTCGAGAAGAAATTTGCAGTTTACAGCACGGATGAACAGGAATGCCGTTATATTCTGACACCTTCCATGATGGAAAGATTGCTGGATATGACCAAACGGATCAATTTCAAGGTGGCAATCTCATTCCGAAACAATCAGGTTTATATTGCTGTTTTCAACAACATGGATTTGTTTGAACCATCTGTTTTTGGGAGTTTATTGAAAGAAGAAGACTATCGGATCATCATTAATATGATGAAGCTGATGACAGGTATTATCGAAGATTTGAATCTCAATACACGGATCTGGACTAAAGAATAATCGATTTAGTAAGTATTTAATCGAATTCTAACCATCCTTTTCTCATTGAATACAACGCATTAACTATATTTGACCCCAACATTTGCGCAAAAGCATTGGCGGAGGCACATAAAACAGAATTGATTTGGCAACAAAAATAAAATTTGGAACAGATGGTTGGAGAGCAATCATCGCAGATGAATTTACAGTAGAAAACGTAGCGAGAGTTGCATATGCAACAGCGCAATGGTTAAAAAAATCCGACTGGAATTCGAAAATTGCATTGGGTCACGACTGTAGGTTTGCAGGTGAATTGTTTGCTGAAACTGTTGCTAAAGTGTTATTGCACGAAGGAATTGAGGTATTGATGTCGAAAGGTTTTGTTTCTACACCAATGATTTCTTTGGCTGCAAATCAATTGGGTTGCGGATTGGGAGTGATTTTAACTGCAAGCCACAATCCGCCGTCATACAATGGTTACAAGCTGAAAGCACATTATGGAGGTCCTTTAACACCAGAATTGGTACAGGAAATTGAAGATATTATTCCTGACTCACTTCCGTTTGACTATGCATCTGTTGATTTAAGTCAATTTGAGAAATCGGGAAAACTGGAAATCGTAGATTTTGAAACACGATACGTTCAGCATATTGAGAAAAATTTCGACCTGGAAGCCATTCGCAAATCAGGATTGAACCTGGTTTATGATGCTATGTATGGTGCAGGGCAAAACGTGATCAGACGCATTCTACCGGATGTTCAGTTACTACATTGCGATTACAATCCATCTTTCCATGGTCAGGCACCGGAACCGATTCAGAAGAATTTACAGGAATTAGAACAATACATCTTAGCAAAGGGAAATATTCACTGTGCTTTAGCAACAGACGGTGACGCAGACCGAATTGGTTTATATAACGGAAAGGGTGAGTTCATCGATTCGCACCATATTATTTTGTTGTTGTTACATTATTTAGTGACAAATAAAGGAATGACAGGAAAAGTAGTTACTGCTTTCAGTACAACTCCGCGTGTGAAAACATTGGCAGAGCACTACGGATTAGAATATCAAGTCGTGAAAATCGGATTCAAGTATATTGCCGGAATCATGGTTGACGAAGACGTATTGATCGGTGGAGAAGAATCTGGAGGAATCGCTGTAAAAGGTCACATTCCGGAGCGTGATGGAATTTGGATGGGCTTGATTATCTGGGAATACATGGCGAAATCAGGTAAAACACTGGATCAATTGATCGACGAAGTTTACGAAATCGTTGGTGCATTTAAGTTTGAGCGAAATGATTTACATATTACAGAAGACATGAAGCAGGCAATCGTTGCGAAGTGCAGTAATAATGAATACAAAGCATTCGGAAAATACCATGTAGCAGAAGTTGGAACGATTGATGGATGGAAATTCTTCTTTGACGCCAATCGCTGGATGATGATTCGTGCATCCGGAACAGAGCCTGTTTTGAGGACCTATGCCGAAGCTCCGACATTGGAAGAAGTAAGGGAGATTTTGAAGATAACCGAACAAACAATATGTAATTAAAAGAAAAACGTCAGCCTAGGCTGACGTTTTTCTTTTAATGTCTGTGTCCTTTTCCATGACCATGACCATGGCCATTCCCGTGACCATGTCCGTGATTATGCGGAGGTCCATGATGAGGTCGTTCTTTTACAACGATAACGCGTTCTTCCACATAAACAGGTTGCGGTTCTGAATTAATTTCCAGGTGAAAACTCACATTTGGTTTAGGTCTGCTTTCAACCCGAACTCTTGCTTGTTGGTGAGGAGCAGGTTTCACGACCCGGTATTCATGATAAGTTCTTCTATGCTCCACATTGTAATAGTAAGGACGGTTTGAAGCTATCAATAACTCAAATCGCGGAGAGTTGGAATAAGCTACAGAAACGAATCCGCCCGTTGGATGAGGTACAGGCTTCCAATAAGTCCGTTCCCAAACAAAATAAACGTTGTCTGCAGGATCGTAATAAACATTCTGTCTTGGATAGTAATAATACTTGTGTTTTTTTGGAGGATGTGGTGAGTGCGGACGTGCATATAAATTCCCTGTGATACTCAGCACAAAACACAGCATAAACATGCGTGCGATAAATCTCATTGAATTTTTCATGACTTCAGTGTTTTTGATTTGTGGAATCATCGATTCAATATACTTGCCATTTTTTGAGAAATAGCTGAAAAGAATGCTTTTCTATTGGAAAGCAAGGCATTTTCAGGAGTAGTAAATTGCCAGGTGATGTTTTCAAATTGAATCCTCCTTCCAAATCGAATGTTTTATTTTCAAAATGAAAACTGTTTTTCTTCAAATGGGTGCAATTCGGCATTCGCAATTCGCAATTCGTAATTTCAATTGATTACTTTTGGATAGCTCATTTGGAATGATAAATTATGGCAGGTTCAAGTTTCGGAAATTTAGTTCGGTTAAGCACTTTTGGAGAATCACATGGTAAAGCCATTGGTGGAATTCTGGAAGGGATTCCTGCTGGATTTTCAATAGATTTTATTGAATTGCAGAAAGATTTGGATCGAAGAAGACCCGGACAATCTGCCATTGTAACACAAAGAAAAGAATCGGATCAGGTTCAGTTTCTATCCGGAATCTTTGAAGGGAAAACACTTGGTACACCGATTGGTTTTCTAGTCGAAAACGAAGATCAGAAATCGAACGATTACGATGAGCTTCAGAAAGCATTCAGACCTTCACATGCCGATTTTACTTACCAACAAAAATACGGGATCAGAGATCACCGTGGGGGCGGACGTTCTTCAGCAAGAGAAACCGTATCACGTGTGGTTGCCGGATCAATTGCCAAGCAAATTTTAGCTCAGCAAGGAATTCGCATCGATGCCTTTGTGGATCAGATCGGTTCACTCAAATGGGAGGAAGAATGGAATTCCGGGCTGAAAGAGATCAGTGAGTCAACTATTGTGCGTGTTCCTTCGTTAGAATTGGCGGCACAAATGGAAGAACTGATTCGCAAAGTGAGAAAAGAAGGAGATACAATTGGTGGAAGCGTTCGCTGTGTGATTGCCGGAGTTCCTGTTGGATTGGGAGAACCTGTTTTTGATAAGTTGCATGCGGAATTGGGAAAAGCAATGCTTTCAATCAATGCTGTGAAAGGTTTTGAAATCGGTTCCGGTTTTGATTCCATCTCCATGAGAGGTTCCGAACACAATGACTTGTTTACAACCGATGGGAAAACACAAACAAACTATTCCGGAGGAATTCAAGGAGGAATTTCAAACGGAATGCCGATTGATTTCCGAGTTGCATTTAAACCGGTAGCAACCATAATGCAAAGTCAGGAAACAATCAATGAATCTTTTGAAGCAGTGTCTCTAAGTGGAAAAGGAAGACACGACCCTTGTGTTGTTCCCAGAGCAGTTCCAATTGTAGAATCCATGGCAGCATTGGTCATACTGGATTACCTCCTAATTCAAAAAGCTTACCAATAGTATGAAGCAAGCTTTGGAAAAATTATTGGCTAAGAAATGGATGATCTTCTTACTATTTCTTTCATTGACCTATTTATTTGGTACTAAAACGGATAGAAGATACGGCTGGACAAATGCAAATGCGAAAGAGGCGACTCCCATTTTTTCAGATGGTGCCGGTTATTATGCATTTCTACCCGAATGGTTCATCTACGAAGGAAATAAATTCGAATTCAATGATAGCATTGGTAAAAAATACCCCGATGCAGGTTTTGAAGATGGACTTACAGCAAATAAAGACGGAACACATCACAATAAGTATTTTACAGGAACAGCGCAGTGCTTAACTCCTTTTTTCCTGATAGGCCATGCCCACGCGAACATAGTTGGTGAAGATACGGACGGATACAGCTGGCCTTATTTAATCTGGCTCAATGCAGGAATGATCTTCTATGGAATGATCGGATTGATTTGTCTGTTCTTGTTTCTTCGAAGGTTAAAACTGGATTATTTTTCCTGTTATGTAGCTGTGATATCGCTTGCAGTGGCAACGAATTTAAGTTTCTATGTGTATTTTGACATTCCTTATTCACATGTTTTTTCCTTTGCAACGATCAATTTATGCTTGCTTCAAGGCTTAAAATGGAAACAGGAAAACAAAGCGAGGAACCTGATCTTTTTTGCATTTTTCCTAGGACTTTCATTTATTATCCGGCCTACAAATTTCTTAATCGTATTACTCATTCCTTTCTTTTTTAATACGAACAAAGAATTACTTGAACGACTGAGAACGTTGTTCACCAAGCAGTGGAAAGTGCTTTTACTTTCTCTGATTGTATTTGGAATTCCGGTTTTAGTTCAAGTGTATTCCTTCTACATTCAAATGGGAGAAATTCGACTGAACAGCTATTCGGATGAAGGATTTACAAATTGGAACAGTCCTTATATTATTGATACCTTATTTGGATTCAGAAAAGGAATGTTTGTTTACAGTCCGGTCTTACTGTTATTTTTTCCCGGTTTGGTGATGCTGTATTTCAAAAGCAAGCGTTTATTTGCGGGATTGCTCATTTTTGCAGCTATTTCCACTTACGTTTTGGCTTCCTGGTGGTGTTGGTGGTACGGAGGCTCTCTTGGTTTCAGGCCAATGGTTGATTTCTATGGTGTATTTATTATTCCAATTGCTTTTTTAATCCATTATGCATCCGGTTTATGGCGGGTTTTTATTCTGGCATTTATTGTTTTCACGGCATATGTTTATCAAACCTATGAGTTTCAGTATCGAAAACGGATCATTCATTATGATTACATGAATTACCCGATGTGGAAAAAAGTATTCCTGAAGGAAGACCCTCGTTTGAATTTCATGTTCTTTTCGAAAATTGATACGCTTCCTCAGAACAGTCAATCGGTGAGCACTTTGATGGGGTTTTCATCAAGAGGCAAGGCTTTATCAGATCATCGCATTTATGGAGGTGATTCCTTGATGATTTATCCGAATAAACTTGATTTTGGAAAGCGTATTACCAAATCGAATGATCCTTCTTTAGTACATTCCAATGCATTTGCTGGTATTCAGGTTTCTATGGATCTTTATTTAGGAAAACCGGATGAAAATGTGAATATCATTGCTAGGTATTTCAAAGAAGGGAACGAACTTGGAATGGATGATGTGATTGTAAGCTCCAGACCAAAAAACATTAAAGATTGGGAGTTTATTAAAGTCGATGTCACTTCGGATCACCGTTGGAAAGATATCGATTCGGTGCAATGCGTGTTTATAGTTGGCGGAAAATCAGTGAGTTTTAAAAAATTGAAAATTCAGTTCTTTAAGTATCACTAAACGAATCCGATTCTTCCTTTTTTTTAACGAAAAATAAGAGCAAAACAGCTGTTTGTTTTCTTATAAATAGTTAAATTAAGGGGCATGAAACGAAAAAGAATAGTCATCATAGGTGGTGGCTTCGCGGGATTGAATCTCGCTCGTAAATTGGCTAAGTCCGATTGTGAAATAATCTTGGTGGATAAACAAAACCACCACATGTTTCAACCCTTATTCTATCAGGTGGCGAGTGCACGTCTGGAACCTTCAAGCATCTCCTTTCCTTTCAGGGCTATTTTCAGACGAAGGAAGAATGTGGATTTTCGGTATGCGACTGTAAATCGCGTGCGTCCGGAAGATAATCTCATCGAAACATCCATGGGGGAAATCAGTTATGATGAACTCATTATTGCAACCGGGTGTAGAACCAATTTCTTTGGAGATGAGAATCTGGAAAAGTATACGATGGCCATGAAGTCAACGCAGCAGACAATTCATATTCGGAACACCATCCTTACCAAGTTTGAAAAAATCATGTTTGTGAATAATCAACAGGAAAAAGATGAGTTGATGAATTTGGTGATTGTTGGCGCTGGCCCAACGGGTGTAGAGCTTTCAGGTGCTTTAGTGGAAATGAAAACAAAAGTCCTTCCAAGAGATTACCCGAATTATGATTTCTCAAAATTGAAGATCATTTTGCTGGAAGGAAGTCCGAATACCCTGAATGCAATGAGCGACAAATCCAGAATGTGGTCTCGAAGATATTTAGAGAAGATGGGAGTGGAAGTAAGAACTTCAACAGTCGTTTCTTCTTATGACGGACACAGTCTTGCTTTAAAGAACGGAGAAGTCATTCCTACACAAACAGTTATTTGGGCAGCCGGAGTTCAGGGAAATGTGTTGCCGGGATTGGAAAAAGCAACCATGGTCAGAGCACGTTACACAGTCGACAGGCATTCATTGATTACAGGTTACACGAATGTTTATGCTATTGGAGATATTTCCTACATGGAAACTGAGAAATATCCTCAAGGGCATCCACAATTAGCGAATGTAGCTATCAATCAGGGGAAAATGTTGGCAAATAACTTTCGTGCTCGCTGGTCAGGAGGAAACATGTCACCCTTTGAATACAAAGACAAAGGAACCATGGCAACTGTTGGAAAACATAAAGCTGTCGTTGAATTGCCAAATTTCAAGTTTCAGGGTTATTTTGCCTGGATGGTTTGGATGGTTCTTCACTTAATGTTGATTCTCAGTATCCGGAATAAAATTGCAGTATTCTTTAACTGGGCCTGGAGATACATAACAGGAGATACATCTTTGCGTTTGATTTTGAGAGATGAACGGGATCGGGATGTTCTCAGAAGGAATGATTGATTTTGCATGAATTCATTGAAAATGAACTGCTAAAACCGTAGTTTTGGTTGTATGATCAAAACTACGGTTTGCTGAATAGAAATTACATACTGATTTTCTTTATCAATGCCTGGTTCGGTATTTGGGGACAATCAAATACGGGGCAATTCATTAATTATGGAGTAAAGGACGGTTTATGTGAAGCCGTTTGCTCCGGAATTGCTCAGGATAGTCGTGGGTTTTATTGGATTTCCACACAAGGTGGAATCAATCGGTTTGATGGAGCAGGTTTTAAATCCTATTTCCCAAGTGAAATGCTTGGAGAGAAACAACTATTGGATAATTCCAAGGTGTTTTTTGAAAGTGTTCCCAATCGCTTATTAGTAACCTTAGGGAACTCGGAGGCATTCCTTCTTAATACAGTTTCCCAGAATTTAACCCCTGTCAAAAGTTTAAAGAATAAGAATACATTCGATTTCAATCGACTGGATAAGAACCGCATTCTCGTTTCCTCCATTGATACACTGTTCATCTTGAATAATCAGTTAGAAATCATTCAAACCATCATTCCTCCACTTAAGAAAAAAAGTTTTGGGCTTCAAATGAGAATGATTAGTTCTTCTAAGTGTCTTATAAATTCCACGAACGAACGCTTTCTGTTTGACTTTAAAACAAAGAAATTTCAATCCTTTCACACCCAATTACCCTTAGACAATCTGTTTAATACGGGATATGATCTGTTGTATGTAGATGAGGTTCATCATTGGATCTATTTGACAAATTATTTTAAGGGATTGTTTCAGATTGATTATCAGGGTAACGTCCTGTTTTCCTGGAGTCAGGAAATGCTTCGAGAAAAAATGTGTATCCTGCCCAATAAAATTATTCAAGATAAAAACAGCAAAGATTACGTTTGGGTGACTGGAAATAGTGGAATTTCTCATCTGAATTTAATTACACGCCAGGCAACCAATTATCGGCATGATCCACAGATTCCTTTTTCAATAATAGACAACCAAACAAACAATCTATTCATAGATCGGTTTCAAAATTTATGGGTCACTACTTACAAAGGGGTGAGTACATTGAATCGAAATACCACTTTGATTGATGATTGGGATCTGAAGTTAAGTGCTGATGAACCCTTGATGAATCTATGTAGGATTTCGAAAAACACCTTGCTCGCAACGAAATACTACGATGGGGTTTATCTGATTAATGAGCGGAATAATAAGTTGTATTCTTATCATAAAAAGCAATTGGTGGATTCGTGGTTTGTTTTCAGAGATGGTTCGAAGTTGATTCATGGAGGAAAAGGAACAACGCTGAAATTGGTTGATATCCGATCGAATCAAGTTACGGGATTATCATTTTTAAAAGATTATTTCATAAAATCTGATCTTGTTCCATTGGGGTTTCGACACAGTTCCGGAAATTGGTGGTTTAGTGGGAATTCGGGTGGTGGCTTGGTGTGTTTCAACCCAAAAACAAAGCAGATAAACCATTTTTCGAGAGCAAAAGGATCATTTTCCGGATCGTATTTCACCAATTATTCAGAAACGCCAAATGGAGATATTTGGTTTTCCAGCAATAAAACACAAGTATTAACTCATTGGATTAGAAAAGAAAATCGCTTTGAAGAAGTTGATTTCGGAAAGATTTTTGAAAAACAACATCAAAGCATCATTTTGGGTTTGGCAACTGATCAGAAAGGAAATGTATGGATTGGATTTGAAGGAGGTGGATTGGTTTGTTATATGATCTCCACAAAACGAACACGTGTTTTCGGTAAAAAGCAGGGGATTCCTTCCAATTACGTTTATAATTTGGTTTTCGATGATCGTGGTCGATTGTGGGTGGGAACAAAAAAAGGACTTGCTTGTTTGGGGCCTGATTTAAAAACAGTTCAATTTTTCGGTGTTGAAAATGGTTTTCCGTCTGAACATTTTGATCAAACCTCTTATTTTGATGAGCAAACAGGAATGTTATGGATTTCATGCGATAATTACCTTTTGCGCTTTTTTCCAGATAAACTGCTGCAAACGGAACACGTCGGATTGAAAATTTTTATAGATGAATTTTGGGTGTCTAATCAGAAACAGCGACTTGAAGATGAGAATAATTATCATTTTTCTCCCACTGAAAACACGCTCCAATTGACATTTTCAGCGATTAATTCATTAAAGAGATCTCCGGTAGAGTGCAGTTATTTATTAAAGGGAAGTTCTGAAACGTGGGTTTCATTAGGAACAAATTCACGTGTGAACTTTCCGTCTTTGCCTTCAGGTGTTTATACTTTCCGACTTCGTGCAAAAATTCCAGGAATGAAAAACTGGGTTTATTTAAAGCACCCAATCCATTTTGAAATTGCTACTCCCTGGTATCGCACGTGGTGGTTTAAGACTTTTCTCTTTTTAGCAGGTGCAGTAATCATTTTCTTGTTTACACGGATGTATTTTTTGAGAAAAATTGAAAAACAACGCGCTATTCTCGAAAAACAACGTGCGGTTCAAAATGAACGGGATCGCATTGCTTATGATATGCACGATGATTTAGGGAGCGGTCTTACGAAGATTTCATATCTCAGTAAGGAAGCGTTGCGTAAAATTGAAAATCAGGCAGAACTTAATCGGATCAATGAAACTTCATTGGAATTGGTAAAGAATATGAGCGAATTGATTTGGGCAATGAGAGTGGAGAATGATTCTTTGCTTGATCTGCTGAGTTACTTGCGACATTATGCCATGGAGTATTTCGAAGCCAATAACATTGCCATTCAGATGGAAATGGATGATTTGGTAGAAGATGAGCAAATTTCAGGAGAAATCAGGAGACAGATCTTTCTGGTTTTCAAAGAGGCTCTTCACAATATTGTAAAACATGCACAAACCGAAAAAGTCTTGATCCAACTTGTTTTGACTGATGGACAGATGCGGATTTTAGTGCGTGATTTCGGTAAAGGATTTCAAAAAGATGGGGATGGAAAGTCTAAATCCGGAAATGGGATGAAAACCATGCAGGATCGAATTCGGAAATTGAATGGAACAATGCGGATAAACAATGGAGAAGATGGCGTGGAATTGGTTTTTGAGTTTCCTTTCAGATTTGGGTAATTGATGTGATGAATTTGCTTTAGTAAGCAAATTAGCAAACTTAATTGCAGTTCTAATTTGACTGTTTGAAAATCATGATTTGTAAGTTATTTAAGTTTGCTCTGATCCTTTTCATAAATCAACCGTTTGTTCCATTGTACAATACATGTCGAATCGTTTAATTTGTAACTAAGATGATTAGTGTTTGCATCATAGAAGATATACTTGATATTCAGCAAGGGTTGCGTTCTGTTATTGAAAGTGATGAGCGATTGTATTGGATGCGTTCCTTTGAAACAGCTGAAGAAGCAATCGAACAGATCCCGAAATTGAAACCAAATGTGGTTATTACGGATATCAATCTGCCGGGAAAGAATGGTATCGAATGTGTTTCCGAATTAAAGAATATCGATTCTGAAATTCAATTTATCATGTTCACTATTTATGAAGATAACGATCAGGTTTTTGAAGCCTTGAAAGCCGGTGCCACGGGGTATATTCTTAAAAACACTACTCCGGAAAAGATTGTAGAAGCTATTCTGGAATTACATGAAGGTGGAAGTCCGATGTCGCCCAAAATTGCCAGGAAAGTATTGCAGTCTTTCAATAGAACCGAAAATCCTGTTTTGCAGTTGATCTCGAAACGAGAGCGCGAAGTACTTGATTTATTGAGTAAAGGCTATTTGTACAAAGAAATTGCGGATAAGCTGAACATCACTTTAAGTACGGTAAAACGCCATCTAAATCACATTTACGAAAAATTACAGGTTCAGAACAAAACCGAAGCAGTAAATAAATTGTATGGGAAATAGATAATAGTTGAAAATGTAAAAATGAAAAGTTTTTAATTGCTTTGCACTTTTACATTCTCCATTTTCAATTAAATGAACCAAAAGGTTGATTGACAAGCCCTTCTTCTCCAGTTACTTTTGCTTAAAATAACTAATTATGAAGAGAAAAATGAGAGTAGTAAAGTGGTGTTTCCTGTCACTGATGTTGGTGTTTGTTTCCTGTAAAAAAAATAATCCTGAGCCCGAGCCTCAACCTATTGTTCCTGTTCCGACAGGTTGCAATGTGGTTCAGGTAAACCCGAATTCTATTGGTGTTACCATTTCGACACCAACAACCTGGACAGCAGGAAATGTTTATTTGGTAACCAGTCAGGTAACGATTACTTCTGTTTTGACAATCGAACCGGGAGCTATTATTAAGCTGGATGTGGATGGTCAGTTTGAGGTCATTAATTCCGGGAAGATCACCGCGAATGGAACTGCTTCACAGCATATTACTTTTACTTCTATAAAAGATGACAGCTATTGCGGCGATTCAAACGGTGACGGAACCGCAACATCACCCCAAAAAGGAGATTGGCTGAATATTTATCTCAATGGTGGTAATAATAATTCGTTTATGTATTGTGATATTTTGTACTCCGGAAGAAACGACAGCGGTTATTATAATGCGGTGGTGATTTCAGTTGCAGGGCCTTTATTTACATTCGATCATTGTACGTTTGCTCATACTCTTAGCAATCCTTCTTCTTCATCAGCGTATGTGTTTCATGGAGGAAGTTACATGAATGATCCGAGTGTATCGGTTTTCACAAACAACATCTTTTATGATAACGACAGACCATTGTATTGCAGCCTTGATTATAGTGTAAATCCGAACAATATTTTCCATAATCCGGCAAATCCAAGTGAAAAAAATACCCGAAATGGAATTTTTATGTGGGATGGAATTGGAGTTGCGGCAAGTTATACTATTTCGGAAGTGCCCTATGTTTTATTGGGTGGATTTACCGGTGGTGGAAGTGCAGCTGTGCGCAATGTAACGATTGGTAATGATGTTGTGCTCAAATTTATGCCAGGTTTGGGAATTGCAAGAGGAGCAGATAATCATATCAATATGGGATCCGGAGTTATATTCACCTCTTACAAGGACGATGCAAATGGAGGTGATACCAATGGCGATGGAAATGGAAGCTTACCAGCAAACGGAGATTGGGACGGTTTTTGGGATTATGTATCCGGT
Organism: Flavobacteriales bacterium UBA7666; assembly: GCA_002483265.1. Classification (GTDB taxonomy): domain Bacteria; phylum Bacteroidota; class Bacteroidia; order Flavobacteriales_D; family Crocinitomicaceae; genus Fluviicola. Next base: position 59,222 of record DLHO01000026.1, read on the forward strand.
TCTTACGTTTCGGGATCATACATCCTGTATGCAGCACATTAACTATGATTCGATTAACGCTTTAGTTTAAGTGTAAGTTAGGTTAGGTAGCAGCTAGCGGTCGGATTACAGTTTGTAATCTGACCGTTTTCTTTTGAATTAATTCTTTACGATCCGAACGGTTTCTTTAAATTCTTTAGACTGAATAACAATGAGATATAAACCACTGTTTAAATCATTCAGATCGATCAATTGACGAAACGTACCTCTGGATATTTTTCCGGAATGGATTTCCCTGATCAGTTTGCCGCTTGTATCGTATAAATTGATTTGCATCCGCTCTTTTTCCGGTGCTTGAATTTCCAGTGTAGTACTTTCTATCGCAGGATTTGGAAAAGCAAGTGCTTTGAATTCTGTTGGGTAAGGAATGCCGTTTTCGTCTAATTCCACAGGAGTTGTTTGTTCCAAAAACTCACGCTGAAGCGTGGTAATTGCACTGCCTCCTCCTAAAACATAATATTGTTCGATATCCTCTACTTTTTCCAGAACCGGAGCTTCTACGACCACAGGAATAGTGTAGGCACCCATAATATAACTCTCCGCCATTTCTATTATTTCAGGTGGTAGAGGAGTCTCAATGGTGATCTCACTTGCCGGAGCACTTTCCAATTTAGTTGTTTGATCGGAAGCAATGTTGTAGGCAATCTGCTGGACGGATTCGATTTGCTGCTGAACCCGTTCATCTTCACAGCTGAATAAAGTGAGACCAAACACAATCAATAAAGCTGCAATAAAAAGTTGGTGCGGATTGCGTTTCTTCTGAGCAAGCCAGATTTTGAATTCAGTATTTAATTCATCTTCTTGCCGAGTAGTCATTCGTGCACAAACTGATTGACCACTTAATTCCAAAAGGGTTAATTTGATCTCATTGACTGATTGATTGCTGAAATCATGTACTTGTTTGGTACATTTCTGACAAAATGCTCCTTTTTCCGTTGGAGTCATTTTGTTCCAATCTTCAGAGCAAGGTGTTTCAATTCCAATTTTTTTCATAGCAGTTGCATTTGGTTTCTAATTCGTTGTCGGCAAGTAAGATGCAAGCTAAATTCTTTTTCCATAAACTTTCAAAAAAAAACTTAAAGGTTCTATTCTCATTGATTAAAATGTGGTTTAATGGAATTGAATAGAATCAAAAATGATAACTTTGAAATCAAATTAATGAAAACATGATTCAACGCATTCAAACCGTATATTTTTTAATTGCAGCTCTTTTGGTTGCAACAACACTTTTTGGAACAGATTTATTTTCTTTTCATCAGATAGAAGATATCCATGCAAATGCCTACCAAATAAAGGGTGGTTTTGTTGGAAAAGGAGAAAAATTGGATTTTTGGATGCTTTCGTTGATTCAGGTTGTTTTCTCACTGATGATTATCTTTTCATTCAAAATGCGTCACCGCCAGATTTTCTTAGGATGGATTTTGTTGGTACTAAACTTGTTAAGCTCAGCGTGGATTGCTTTGGGAGCAAATGTTCATTCAACACAATGTGATAAATGCCCTGATCCTGCAACAGATTTATCTTTCGGAATTGTGTTTTACCTCCATGCAGCAGCATTCATTTTTGTATTCCTTGGCATCAGAGGAGTGAGAAAGGATAAGAAGACGATTGATTCGTTGAACCGGTTGAGATAATATTTTTAGATAGAATTAAATTTCAAATTAAAATGTAGGGGAGAAAAATTTTTCGCCCCTACATTTTTCCATTTTGAATTATTCACATTCACATTCACATTCACATTCTCATTCGTAATTCGGCATTCGGAATTATAGTACTATCTTTGCACCTTCAAAACAAAAACTAGCATGAATTTTCTTTCCGTTGAAAACCTGACGAAATCCTTCGGAGATCGCGTAATCTTCTCAGATATTACCTTCGGAATTGACCAGGGAGACAAAGTGGCTATTGTAGCCAAAAACGGAAATGGTAAAACCACTTTGCTGCGTTGTTTGATGAACCTTGAGCAAATTGATTCAGGACGTGTTGTTTACCGAAATGACCTTCGTGTGGCATTTATGCAGCAAACAGAAACATTGGATGACTCGCATACGATTTTAGAAGCCGTTTTTTCACACGATCTACCGGAATTGCAAATCGTAAAAAAATACAATCAAGCACTTCGCGAAGGAAACGAAGAAGCAATTCATGAATGTTACGAAGAATTAACCGAGCTCAATGCTTGGGACATGGAAGTGAAAGTGAATCAGATTCTTTCTGTTCTGAAGCTCAATGATACCAGTTTATTAGTAGGGAGTCTTTCGGGTGGACAAAAGAAACGCGTTGCTCTTGCTCAGGTTTTGGTTGCTGAAGCAGATTTCCTAATCCTTGATGAGCCTACAAATCACTTGGATTTGGACATGATCGAATGGTTGGAAGAATACCTTTCAAAATCAAAGTCTACGATCTTAATGGTGACTCACGACCGTTATTTCTTAGAAGTCGTTTGTGATACGATTTATGAATTAGAAGATAAAACGATCTATAAATACAAAGGGAATTTCTCGTATTACCTGGAGAAAAAATCGGAACGTCAGGAACAATTGCAATCTACTATCGATAAGGCCCGAAATACCTTTAAGAAAGAATTGGATTGGATCCGCAGACAACCAAAGGCACGAGGCACGAAACAAAAAGCCCGTGTAGACAGTTTTCAGGATGTAAAGAAAGTTGCAAGCCAACGAATTGATGATGATGAAATCGATATTCCGGTTAAAATGGAACGTTTGGGTTCTAAAATTCTCGAATTACATAAAATCGGTAAGACATACGGCGACAAGATTATTTTGGATAATTTCTCCTACAATTTCCAGCGTAAAGAGCGTTTAGGAATTGTTGGAAATAACGGAACTGGCAAGTCTACTTTTTTGAATATGATTCAAAGTCGAGAGGAAGTTGACAGAGGAAAGGTTGTTACTGGTGAAACGGTTGTTTTTGGATACTACAGTCAGGAATTGATCAAAGTAGACGAAGACAAAAAGGTGATCGACGTGATTCGCGATATCGCAGAGTTTATTCCTTTAGAGAAAGGCCGACAGCTTTCTGCAGCTCAATTTTTGGAGAAGTTCCTATTTCCTCGTCACATGCACTACAACTTTGTACACAAACTAAGTGGTGGTGAAAAAAGACGTTTGAAACTGATGACCGTTCTAATGTCCAATCCGAATTTCTTGATTCTGGATGAGCCAACGAATGATTTGGACATCTTCGTAATGAGTGTTTTGGAAGACTATTTGAGAACGTTTGAAGGATGTTTGATCGTAGTTTCGCATGACCGTTACTTCATGGATAAAATGGTAGACCATTTATTTGTTTTTGAAGGACAAGGAGCAATCAAAGATATCATCGGAAATTACACCGAATTCAGAAAGCAAACAGCAGCGGATTATAAAAAGGAAAAATCTACGGATGATAAACCGGTTGAAGTTGTTAAGGTAAAACAGATCTCGGAAGAAACCCCGAAAGACAAACGCAAGTTATCCTTCAAGGAAAAGAGTGAGTTCGATCAAATAGAAAAAGATTTGGAACGCTTGGAAGAAGAGAAAACGAAGTGGACGAACGTATTATCTGATTCTACTTCAGACAATGAGAAACTCATGGAAGCCGGAGTGAAACTGGGTGAAATTGTTTCACAAATAGACGAAAAAACAGAGCGCTGGATCGAATTGTCTGAGTTTGCTTAATAGAAGTTTCTTCAGGATTTTAGTATAAATCCTCGTGTGCTTCGTGATCTTAGTGGTCGATTATACCACGAGGCACACAAAGAACACGAAGAATTTTCGTGAAGTATTTTCTATTCAATAATGAGTTTCTGAACAATTCGTTCGCCTGAATTTTCAATTTCTACGAAATAAAGCCCGGAATTAAACCCGCCCACTGATATTTCAGATGTTTCTGAATGATTTCCTGTCCAAACAGCTGCTCCCAAAGCATTTCGAATAATCAATGTGCAATTCGAAAAAGCAGAATGAATTGCAATGCTTTCCGACGCAGGATTTGGTTCAATAGTAAAAGCCTGTATGTTTTCTGAAATAATTCCAGCTGTTCCATCAATTGGAACGGCACCACATCCGTTGGTTGATTTTAAACCATAATCGACATTGTTGATGATGTCATTGCCAAAAGTGGTCAGGTTCGACGCAGAACCGGTAAGCGACATTTGTCGGGCGGTAGAACAATCCAAACTAAATGTCCACGCCAGCCAGCCAATGTTTCTTGAACAGGCTTCATCGAGAATAATCGGATACAAGGCAGAAAGGTCATTTAGTCCGCATTCACCGTTGTCGCCATCCTGATTGGTTGCAACTTCTCCTAAAATAAAACAGACATTGGTATTTTGAGCTTCGTTCAGTTTTGCTTGAACCTGAGCTAAGGTGCTGGCATAACCATACCAATAAGCATGTGAGGAGAAAATGAGATTGTGGCGTGAATCGTTTTGATTCATTTCTTCAGCAACGGATAATAATTCGGTGGAAGATTGTCCGCAATCCGGAGCATCAATAATAATAGGAACATGTACACCGGCTTGACGAAGTGTTGTTACCGCTGCCGAATAATTGGTTTTAAAGGTATTTAACTCCGTTGCTAGGGGATCAGTTCCCCAACGTACCTTGTCAAATTCATTCGCTAAATTGATGATCAAATAAGCTTTATTGGCCTCAATAAGTGCCAGAACATCGGGATCCGTCCAGAAATCCATCACTGTTGAGTTAAAATACGCCCAATTATCTTTGCAGGTTATGTAAGAATCATCATGAATACTCAAAATCGGGATCATTTTTTTTGAAATACAGTATGCGATAATGTTACTTAAATGTCCGTTTGTTACATATCCGTCAACCGTTCCGGGAATATCCCGCCAGTTTTGTCCGTCTGTGTACCATGGAATTCGAACCGCATTTGCTCCGGTATTTGCAACTTCATCAATGTAATTTTGATAACCCGCCGCATCATCCAATGAGATGTCTCCCTGATTGATCAACCCATAATTAACCCCGCGAATAATGAGTGTTTGTCCGTTAGCTGACGTTAAGTTTTTGCCGACAACCTGTAAAGTGTTTTGTTGAGGAATAACCTGAAATGCACATATAATGCAGATTAGAAGAAATGTAAACCGTTTTTTCATAGTTCAAATATTGATTAACCCAATCAGGGATAGTTTAGCATTTCATTCAGTTGAGAGTCAAGTTACTACTTTCTTTCCACTTGTTTGAAATAAATCTTGTTTTCGCAATCTTTAAATTTAATTGAAAATAAATTTTAGACAAGACTAAAAAATAGTTTATATTTGTGTAAAATAAATTTTGTGAGACATCTTTTTTTGATTCTAATTTTATGTGGGGCTTCGATTTCTATAGCCCAAAATCAATCAAGTGATACTTTGCACTTATTGCCCGATTCGCTGAAGGAAATTGAGGAAGTAACCATTACAGGAAGTAGAATTGCGCAATCAAAAAAGAATAGTGTTATTTCTGTTTCTACTTTAGATCAAAAGCTTTTTAGAGCCATTTCGGCAACCTCTATTTCAGATGTGCTTAAATTTTCTCCGGGGATTCGAATGGAAACCAATTGCCAAACGTGTAATTATACACAAGTTAGAATGAACGGTTTAGGAGGTTCTTATTCCCAGATTCTGATTAACGGAAGACCTTTATTCTCATCCTTGATGGGACTTTATGGATTGGAGCAAATTCCAACCAATATTGTAGATCGCATTGAAGTGGTGAATGGCGGAGGATCTGTTCTTTATGGTTCGAATGCCATTGCCGGAACAATCAATATTATCACCAAGCATCCGGAATACAACTTCATTGAAGTTTCTGACAAACTTTCCCTTATTCCGAACGGTCCGGTTGAGCAAGCTGTTCAATTGAACGGAGCATTTGTTTCAAAATCGAAAAAAAGCGGATTTCTATTCTCCGGAATGAACAAAATCAGAGATGGGTATGATCGAAACAAGGATGGGTTCACTGAAATCCCGCGGATAAATAGTTCACTGCTTGGAATCAATGCGTTTCAGAATATTGGCAGATCAATCGAATTGCATGCGGATTTTTGGATCCTTCACGAACAGCGGCAAGGAGGTCAATTGTGGAACGGAGATCCGCAGCAGGCAGATCAAAGTGAATTCAGAAACCAAATTACGAGCATCGGTCAATTTTCAGCATCCTGGAAATCGCGCAATAAAAAGTGGAATATTCAAGCTTATACCGGATACCAGAAAACGAACCGCCATCATTACACGGGTTTGAATCATGCAGAAGCTTGGGGAAAGACCAATAATGTTACACTGCAGTCAGGCGCTCAATTCAGCTTCGCTCAAAAAATAGGAGCAAAGAGCAAATCCACATTAATCGGTGGAATAGAACATTATTACGATGCCATTCAGGATGAGATCAGAGGCTACGATTATTCGATCAATCAGAACATCACACAGGTTGCCGGATTTTTGCAGGATCAGTTTGATATTGGAGAAAAATGGTCTTTTGTAGCGGGAGTGAGAACAACGAGTCATTCCAAAGTCCAAAATTTGATTGTAACACCCAGAGCAGCCATTTTATTTAAACCGAATGGTCAGTGGCAATTCCGCTTGTCTTACGGAAATGGATTTAAAGCTCCCCAGGTTTTTGAAACCGATATGCACATTGCATTTGCTAACGGTGGAATTTCTCAAATTCGCGTAGATAAGGATTTGAAAAGCGAGAAGTCACATGCTTATTCTGCTCAGGTAAATTGGAGCAGGAGAAGAAAGAAAATGCTTTATTCCTCCGAATTGACCGGTTTCCATACTCAATTGCTCCATTCCTTCGTTTTGAACGAGATTCCGAATGATGATCCGAACAAAACCCTGCTTCTGAGAACAAATGGTTCCAATGCAGAAGTCAGCGGTTTAAGTGAGTCTGTTCGCGTCCGATGGGATAAATACCTGCAGGTAGATGTGAATGTAACCTATCAGGAATCACGCTTTACGGAGGCACAACAATGGTCTTTGGATGTAGAACCGATTAAAGCCTTTCTGCGAACCCCGAATGTTTACGGTTCTTCAACGATTTCAATCTTCCCGGAAGGTTCCTGGTCCGGATCAATTAGTTGTGTTTATACCGGAAGCATGTTGGTTCCACACTTTGGAGGAGCACCTGAATTGGACCACGATGAACTAATTAAGGCCAACTCTTTTTGGGATTTGGGGCTGAGAGCCGAACGGGCAATTCACATTCACAAGTTTGAACAGACTGTTCGCATCGGAGTTGGAGTTCAAAACCTGTTAGACAGTTATCAAAGCGATTTTGATACATCGAAATTCCGCGACAGTAATTTTGTTTACGGGCCACCGAAACCGCGAACTGTTTTTGTGGACTTAAAATGGGTGATAGGAGGGAAACACTAATTGTTTATATTTATCACTTTCCCGTTAAAAGATGACAGAAACAGCAAAACGTCTGAACGAATTAGTGAGCTCCGGATTGGATTATTTCAATCAAACTTCAGAATCAGATCTGGAATACAAAACTGCTCCTGAAAAGTGGTCAAAGAAGGAAGTTTTAGGGCATTTGATCGATTCAGGTATCAATAATCTGCAACGTTTTACTGAAATCGGTTCCGGAGAAATACCATTTAAGATCAGAAAGTACAAGCAGGACGAACTGGTTATTGCAAGTGATTATCAGCATGGAGAGATCAGCGAATTACTTCAATTGTGGCAGGCACTCAACCGGAGAATCGAACGGATCATGGAGAAACAAACGGATAGCACGCTGCATGATAAGATTGAACTTCCCGACGGACAAATTTCAGATCTGAGATTCCTGATGATTGATTATGTGGATCATTTGGAATACCATTTGAAACAGGTGGTCACTTCGATTTAACCGGATGAAAGGGAAACTTTTCATACAACTGGTTCTTGCTTTCATAGCATTTACAATATTGGGAACCTTAACTCATGAGTTGGGTCACTTTCTGGTAGGAGAATGGCTGGGGTATGACATGAAAATAAACTATGCAGCAACTCATATTCAGGATAATTCATTGGAGTCACCGCGAAAATTGTTTCTCGTCACACTTGGTGGGCCGATTCAAACCTTATTGACCGGAACAATCGGATGTGTTTTACTTTTTTTGAACCGGAAGAACTTTCAGTCTGCTGACAAACTTTCATTAAAACAATGGATCCTGGTATTTGTATCACTTTTCTGGCTCCGACAACTTACTAATTTGGTTACGTGGCTTGGTGGTTATTTAATCAATGGGGAATTTAATCAGGGTGGAGACGAACTGAGGATTGCTTACTATTTGGGACTTCCGGACTGGAGTATTTTGACGCTGACAGCACTAATTGGATCTTTGATATTGGCACTGGTTGTTTTTAAATTCGTCCCTTCAAAACAACGACTTACTTTTATCTTTTCGGGATTGACCGGAGGAATTGCAGGATATCTTTTTTGGTTGGTGTTTTTTGGAAAATATATCCTGCCCTAAGCAATTGTTTCCCACACCATAAATTCCTATCTTAGTTAGATGAAAGTTCATACAACCAATTACTTCGATACGTTCATTGCGATTTCTGACGATTGTCCTTCAGGAACCGGATGTGTGCCACCGTTAAAAGGCGATGCGAAAAGTGTAGCAAACAGGCAGTTTGAACTGATCAGTAAGAATCCGTATAAATACTCATCCGATGAGGTGTTGTTTCAGGTTTTTGCGGATAGAAATGAGTTGACTGAAAGTGAATATGCGGAAGCCAAAGCACAATTGTTTTCCAAAGGACAAGCTTGTTTCAGAGCTTCACCACTAACAAAACGTTATGGTTGGGGAGTTCATTTTAACAGCGAAGGAAAAATGGCATTGTATGGATCCGAAAGTGAAGAATACAAGCGTTATCTGGAAGATAAGGGTTTGAAAGTTGTCAGAGCTATGAAATCCAGCAGGTAGATGGTATTTATTGATGATTTTATTCAGGATTTTTCGCAGATCTTTGCTGATAATCACGGTGTTCTTCCTTGGAACATATCTCCAGGAACAATCTTGAATAAGGGTTTCATTGTCAAACGATTGGAACTAATTGAACAAATCATCTCCAAATAGAAAAACATGGGGCAGTTATTCGATAAATTAAGTTCAAACCCAAAAAGACTTTTCCTGATTGATACATTGGGTGCTTGTCTGACTATTTTGTTTTTAACAGCAATCCTGATTCCATTACAAAATGCTTTTGGCATGCCTCTATTGGTTTTGGAAATACTTGTTTATGTTTCAGTCCTTCTCGGATTGTCTTCTTTTTCCGGTTTCTTTTTTGTGAAGAGAAAACAATCACTTTTTTTGAAAGTTATAGCGACTTTAAATATTCTCTATTGCTGTTTGACAACCTATTTCATGGTTTATTATTTTGAAAAACTCACTGTTTTGGGAATTACTTATTTTCTATTGGAAAAAGTCATCATCCTTGGGTTGGCATATTTAGAAATGCGCGCCGCTTATAAATTTTCAGAAGACCAAAAAATAGCAGCTTGAAAGAAGAATTGAACATTACTTACAAACCGAATATCGCAGGTACATCAAAACAATTGATTATATCAAAAGAGTCTATTCAATTAAATTCAGTAGGAAAAGAGATTGAAAAAGTGCTGCATTTTGATAAACGCGATGTTGCGGAATATCGGTTTGGGATGAAGTGGATTCGAGGGTACGCATTTACTATAGGAAGAGAATATCAGATTTTCATAAAAGATTGGATGGATCGAGTCATCAAAATCAGTTTCAAATCGATATACGGATACAGGAAAAATGAATTGCATGAGCGATACAGTAAAATTATCAGAGCGCTCTGGGATCATCATTTAACAGATATTGCCTCAGCTTATTATCAGCAAATTTCAAAAGGCGAAACCGTTCATATTTGCGGTGTTGAGATTACGAATAGAGACATTACAATTGAATCTCAAAATATTTTAAATAAAAAGAAAATTGTAATTCCATGGGAACTTCTTGGAACACAGGAATATCATACGTACTATGCACTCTTTTCAATCGAAAACCCGGCAGAACTTAATTGTACCTATAACTATTTGGATGATTGGAACGCCGGTTTGCTTTTCAGCGTGATAGAAACAATAAAACGACACCATTCCATGAGTTTAGATAAACTTACACCTCAATAATCATTTTACGGTGTTCAAGACCTCAAATAGCAAGCGTATCAATCATGGGTTTTAATTTCTGCCGATCGGTTACAGAGATACAGAAGGAGATTGGTTGGTAAGCCTGAAGAAGGTTCGCGTTCCTAAAACGGAATTTGTGACTGAGATTGCTTAAAATAACAACTTTGAATATAAAAGACCGGCTTGATGTATTTCAGGTCGGTCTTTTTAGAGGAATAACATGAAACGAATTCCAAACTTATTGTAGTTTTGCTATTCAATCTGTGACCATCATTATGAAAGTAATTCTTCCAATTGTTTTTCTTATTTTAAGTTTAAATCAATCGATCGCTCAGAAAAGAGTGGAAATATCTGGTACTAGGCTATCCGTTGTTCCACCGACTGAAGATGCCCGTTTATCGAACCATTATTCTGTAATTAGCGTACCCGACAGTTATGAATTGTCCGTGATTGAATTTCCTTTGGCCGGACTTGATACCAAAATGAAGGAAATTGATTCGGCGGCCTATGTGAAACGAGGATTGGAAGTCACCCGGGAATTTGAAATGAAAGTAGGTAATTACACAGGGAAAGTGATACGAGTAAGATCTAATTTGAATGCTGATGGTGTTCAGTTCATTTTTGGGGACAGCACCTTTTATGTAATTCTTTCCACACTTTTCACGAGAGGAGATGAGACGCTTTATAAACAAATCATAGATTCGTATAAGACGATCAAAATGGATAAGTCAAAAAAGATTAACTGGAATAATTTTCTGGCTTTTGAGCAAAAAGCACCCAATAAATTCAAATTAGTGGAAGAGGAATGCTTCCCATTCAAAATGATCCTTACAAAGGATGGAATTAGAAACGACAGTATCTTTAGTGATTCATACATTTGGGTTCAACAAGTTCCCAACGATGGGAATTTTAAAAGTAGTCAGGAGTTGATGACTCATTATTTGATGACTTACCTGACTCCGGCAAAAGTTGAAATTTTAAAGGTAATTCATGATGGTACTTCCTTTGTTGCAGGAATGGAGGTCTACCAGTTTATTGCAGAGTGTAAAACCAAGAACGAAACATTCAAATTGAATACAATTGGTTATTTAGGTCCGAAGTATGCTGTTTTTTTTCAAACCTCTGCTTTAAATCAAGAGGATTTTCTAGAGATTGAAAAGTTCTTTAAGAATTTGAAATTCAAATAGCTTAGATTATTTAATTTTATATCACGATCAATTGAACAACTTCTAACATGAAAAAGACCTTTATCTGCTTACTGCTGCTAATGATTGTAAGCAAAATATCCTTTGGACAGGAAACCTTTAATTACCAATCCGACTTTAAGAATATCCTTGCAAAGACAAAAGACAAGGACGATAATCTTTCTTATGATAAACTTTTGAAACGTTTCAAAGTTAATGATACAACCTTAACTCATTATGAAGTTTTGGCCTTGTTAATAGGGTTTACAGATAAACCGGATTATAAACCTTATGATGATTTGACGAAGGAGCGAGAGGTGTATAAATTAAATGGTGAAGGTAAGTTTACAGAAGGGCTTGAGCTAGCGAATAAGTTTCTTGCAACACATCCTTTGAGTGTGAGTGTCCTGATTGAAAAATCGTATTCATTCAGCAAACTTGGGTCTAAAGACAGCGCTCAGTTTTATTTATACCAGGGCAGAAGGATTTTTGAAGCAATGTATTTTAGTGGAAATGGGACTAAAAAAGAAACTCCAACTTTTGCTTTAGGCCCTGCAGACGGACAAGATTACATTACAAAATTTGTAGGTGAAAAAATCGGTTCAATGGGTTCCGGAAGTGATAATAATGGCAATTTCCTTGATATTCTTGAAGTGAAATTTGAAGATGGAGAATCAATTCAATTGTATTTTGTCATTCAGCATGCAGTGAAAAAGATGTTTGGCGGTAAAAGTATCGAGGAAGCACTCGATGATTCGGATTCAAAGAAAAAAAAGAAGGATAGAAAAGACAAGTAGCAGAAATTCTAAAATTACGAAGTAATGAGATACTTATTTTTATTAGCAGCTATTGGCTTATTTGGACTTGTTTCCTGTTCTGGCGGATATGCTGTTGATTTCAGCGCGATTGATTTTCCGGGAACTTCAAAATTGGATAAAGATGGCATAGATTCAGTTTTGAAAGCACAGCATGCTGGTTTTATTGAAGAACCGGATGACTCCGTGAAAGTTGGAACAGATCGGAAAATATATCACTTTGGAGAAGAAGTCATTTTGAGCGTTACAAACAATAGCTCAGAGATCCAGTATTTCTATGAAGCGAATGAAGACAGCAAACGTTACTTTGACGCTTTTCCGGATCTAAGTAAATCAAAGAAAGAGGAGTACGAAAAGAAATTAATTTCAAAAGATCCCGGAATTATGGGAGTTGTCTATTATCAGGATCCTTGTTTGATCAATTTGCGCATCGACGGAATGAATTCGGTGGTAGGATCCAAATTAGGTTTGGAAGGTTTTGACAAGCCTTTGAATCCGGGTGAATCGATGACTTTTAATGTGAAAATGCCCCGAAGACCAGGCTATTATCGGTTTCTGATCACGAGACATACTGCTTTTGGTAAATCTCCACTTTGGGAGTTTGGATCGAAGCTCTACATCATTTCCAATTCGTTTGAAATCGTTGATAAATAAGTCACAAACAAGATGATTCAGGTCTTTCACATATTCAAAAAACACGCTCAAATTCTCAAAGCGGATTACACACCTGATTTGAGGAAGTCCTTTTTTGAATGGGAGGATCAGATGACCTCCCGCTTGGGGACAATTCAGAACAACAAACTGCTATTACCTGCTGATCAAAAAGAAAGGATTAATAGTAACAGAATCGGGACTTTGATTATTCAGGATATTATCGGTTATTCAGATAAGGGTGGAAGACCGGTTTTGGAAAGAGAAGTCAGAAAACTGGATTTTCCTGATTGGTACCTTGAAAATTGGTTGAAGCAATATCCTGAATTCATTGCAATTAATAAGGAAGACCGGATCCGGCATTTTGAAATTTTCTCACTTGAAACTGCTCCTTCCGGTGAAATAGAACTCTTCTTAAGATATAATGAGTTGCATATTGGAAGACCATGGAGAAAAGATTTTAAATTGTGTTCGTTGAAAATAGGACAAGCCGTTGAAATTCTAATTAATGGAAAATTGGATTTTACTATGACTGGTAGAAGGGAACGGAGTTATTCCGAGTTTGATTACATCATTCATTATTTGGGAGATGTTCAGACTATTGAATTTGTAGCAGAGAACAAGTTGGAAATGATGCGGGAGATACCGTGGAAAACCACAAAAAAGATAGATTTAAGAAAAGCTTTTTACTAAAAGTAAATCAGAATGAACGAACTGACACTGAATACAGAAAGATTGATCCTGAAGGAATTGGATTTAAAAGACCTTCATGACATTCATGCGCTTCATTCTTTGCCTGAAACAGACGAATTCAATACCATGGGAATTCCTGAGAGTATTAAGGTTACAGAGCAGTTATTGGCAGATTGGATCGGAATGCAGGAGCTTGAGCCACGGAGCCGCTACACGTTTAAAATTGAATCCGACAATCAGTTCATTGGAATAATTGGCTTGAAGAACCTGGGAATACCCAATTACAGGTCCGGAGAAGTTTGGTACAAACTCCACAAGGATTTCTGGAACAAAGGTTATGGCACCGAAGCCTTAAAATGCATATTGGAATTTTGCTTTTCAGAATTGAATCTTCATCGGGTTGAAGCGGGTTGTGCCGTTGAAAACATCGGTTCAATCAAAGTTCTTGAAAAAGCAGGGATGATCCGGGAAGGTAGAAAAAGAAAGAAATTGCCTATTCGTGGAGAATGGGTAGATAATTACTTCTATGCTATTTTGGAAGAAGATTTTCAACTTGGATCGTGATCTTTTTTCTTAAGTTCGTTAAAACTTTATAGATGATAAAAATTGGCTTCAAGATCGTTCTACTGAGTGTTTTTTTATTCGGATGTGTTCAACAGAATGAAGAAAATCAGAATTCACAGGATATTTCATTGGATGAAAAATTGCTTGAGGTACCAGAAATAATTGAGATTTTTTTTGAGATAAAAACGGAGGATCCCGACTATTTGAAATCGTTTCCGGATGGAATTATTCCATGGATTTCTATTGAAGATGCGAATAAAGAGGTTTCTCAGCTTATTGGAAAAGACGAAACCGTTCTAAAAGAGAATTTGGTTGATTTGACAATTGATTATCCACTTGAAAACCCGGTTACCGTTGAATTGAAATCAGATAAAAAATCTGGATTTACAAGATCCGAATTGATCTTAAAGATTCAGAATGAATATCAACGTATTTATAAGGAAGAAGAAGCATCTGCAAAAGAAAAAACAATGCCGATTGAAAAACGGGAAGGTTTGGTTAATCGGAATGCCACAAATGGCAAATACGGGATTTGGGGACATGATCTGGGGGATTTGGATTTGTCTGAAATAATTGTTCATAGAAAACCCGGTAAGAAAACGCGATTGGAATTGTATGTTGAGAGTTAAATTCTTCGACTAGCAAATTCGTTTTCTGCCAGTAAATGAAATTCCAACCAAAACCAAATTGTTGCATTTCATTCGAATAATAGCTAGTTTAATCCGGTAATGAGCAATATATCCTTTCCTCATCCAAATAAGCTTCTGGTCATAGAACCATTGGATTATCAGAATGCCTATGATTTTCATAGTGCGCACCGGCATGATTACTTTGAGATCATTTTGGTGAAGCAAGGAGACGGGCATCAATTCATTGATTTTACCCCAACAGGATTGAGGGCAGAAGAAGTGTATACCGTTTACCCCGGACAAATTCATTTGTTAAATCGCAATACAGCTCAAGGATTATTGATTCAGTTTCACAAGAATATCTTTGATTTCATCTTTCCAATCAAGCACCATCACCTGTATTTTCAAAATCCTCAGATTCACCTGAATTCAGAGTCATTTGCACACGTTTATGCACTTACGAATCGGATTTTTGAATTATGTCAGGTTCCGGATTTGAATCATTTGTCCATTCACAAGGCATACAGTTATTTGGAAATCATTCTCATTACACTGATAGAAAACAGCAATCACTTAGTTGAACTGGACGATAGCAATTTTGTCAGTAAATTCCTTTCCCTCCTCAGTGAACACGCAAAGGAGAAAAGAAAGGTCTCTGATTATGCCGAAATGATGAATTACAGCACCGATAAACTGACTTCTTTATGCAAAAAGTGTTTGGGAAAAGCACCACTCAAATTAATTCATGAAGAACTGCTCATAGAGATCAGACGGATGATGGTGGTGAGTGATCTATCTTTAAAAGAGATCGCTTACGAGCTAAACTTCGACAATACTGCCAATTTCAGTGCGTTTATCAAAAACGCTACCGGATTCACTCCGAAGGAATTACAAGAGTCCTTGCAGTTTAATCAACATCAATAGGAAGAGTTCATGCTTTAAATTCATAACTCTTTACGGCTTTTTCATAATAATAATTGATAATGAAGCACTTAACTTTGCTGTAATCACTTATAAATGATCTTACTATGAAAACGATGAAACACAAATTATTCCTGTTTGCATTTGCAGTGATACCACTCACAGGAAATACGCAGATAATGAATCTCGATTTTGAGACCTGGATTAATCCGGTGGATTCCACGACCCTTTTCAATAACCGTCCCGATAGTTGGCTCTTACTGACTCCGGGTCTTACAGAACCTTCTGACTTTGGTTTGTTTTACCATTCACCCGCAACAGATGCTCAAAACGGAAATTATGCTTTGAAGCTAAGTACCTGGTATTATTATACGAAAGATCAGGCGATTCTGTCGCAACCTTACACTTCACGTCTAAGCGCTCTAAAAGGATTTTACAAATACGAGGAAAACAGCATTGATGATGGAACGGATACCGTTGCAGATGTGGCACAAATCTCCGTGTTTATGACCAAATGGAATTCTGGAACCATGCACAGAGATACTATTGGAACGGGGATTTTGGATTTAAATGCAGCAGCTAGTTACACCTTGTTTACCACTAATATTTCGTACATAAATTCAATAATTATTCCTGATTCGATCCATATTTTAATAGATCCGTCTTTAGTGAGAAGAGGTCCGAATAGTGGGAATTACATCTCCATGGATGATGGAATAAGTTCCTTTTTGACTGTCGACAATTTATCCTTAATAGATGAAAATGTAGCAGGGATGAATGAACTTTCAAAGACATTCAAGGTATATCCCAACCCGGCAGAAGATTTATTGACGATCGAAAACTTCAAAGGTCAGATAGCGCTGAGCGACCTCAATGGAAAATTGATCCGTGAGCTTTACCTGGAAAGCAATCAGGCTTTATCATTGGATCAATTAGATGCCGGAATTTATTTGCTTCAGCTGAATAATGAGAATCACATCCAAAATGTTAGAATAGTAAAAAAGTAAAACTTTTTCATAAGTTCATAGTTTAGGTGTTAAACGTTTGAATGCAAAAGGATATGGATGTCGAATCTGTATCCTTTTTTTGGGTTATATTCGTCTGGTCAATCTAAATTGGCAAGATGAAAAAAGTACTGTTATTCTTGATTTTAAGTCCTCTGATTGCTTCTGCACAAGGAAAAACCGAAGTTGTCAATCTGGAGACTAACCAAATTCCAAAAAGCATAAGCTATTCAGGAAATATCAAAACTGCTGTCCGTTGGACGGATAATGCCGGAGATAACATCGTCATTACCACTGAAACCGGTGATAAGAAAAGCATATCAGGTGATTCGGAAGATTACAGAGATGCGGCTTTATACGCCTACCACTTTTTGGTTTTTGGAGATAGTGTCCGCCAAACATGGAAAGTCACAGATTTTATCAAAGAATGTCCCTTCGATATTGAAGCAAATTTCATCAAAAACACCTTTCAGGTTACGGATCTGAACAAGGATGGAGTAAGTGAAGTTTGGTTAATGTACATTGTAACGTGCACAAGTGATGTGAGCCCTGTGGATATGAAAATAATCATGTATCAGGGAATACAAAAATATGCCATGCGCGGTCATACAAAAGTGAAAGCTTCCCAGGATGAATTTATGGGAGGAGATTATCAATTTGACAAAGCATTCAATGAGGCTCCGTCTGAATTCAGGGATTTCGCAAAGAAATTGTGGAAAGCACACCTCATGGAAAAGTGGTATTGAATTAGCAGCAAGATGAATAGAGGAACAAGCCTTTTAGTTATTGGATTATTCCTGTTTTCCTGTAATTCTAATAATGGAAATAAAACCGAAGCAACGGAAGAAAATAAAACAGCTGCTCCACTA
Organism: Flavobacteriales bacterium UBA7666; assembly: GCA_002483265.1. Classification (GTDB taxonomy): domain Bacteria; phylum Bacteroidota; class Bacteroidia; order Flavobacteriales_D; family Crocinitomicaceae; genus Fluviicola. Next base: position 76,745 of record DLHO01000026.1, read on the forward strand.
AAAGTAGAAAAAGAGATCCATTTACCGGATGAGTTGAAAGCAGATGAAACTGATGATGATCCATACTATCATTATCACACGATCCTAAAAAAGGAGTTTAATGATTCTGTTCTGGCAAATTTTTCAAGCCTGAAATCGAAAGATCGGTTTACATTTTATATGCCTGCCGGAAATATCGATAGTACAGAATCTGTAGTCCGAATTTATACGCATGAAGGTAATTTGATCTACGAGAAGAAATTTGGAACTCATGAACTGATTAACGGATACGATCTCGAGTTCATAAAGAATGAAACCCAAATGCAAAAGTATGTACTGAAGCAGGCAAATGGTGTTTTGGATAAGTCTTCTTTTACTGATTTGGATCGGGTTGAAGAGTATGGGATTATCGCTCAATCACAACCGGAGGATTTTGAGAGTTACGACACGTACGTTGAATGCAAGAAAGAAAAAAGACCACTCTTTTGCATTGGACTTACAGAAGAAGATATCACATATATTGGCTTTTCAAAAAAACAAAACAAAGTACTGGATATCATTTATTGCTGTTAGCTAAATGGTTCTTGAAAATAGAGTGAAATTAACTCAAAATATCTTCCTTTTTTCTTTAAGAGGAAAAAGTAAATTTCCTATTTTGTCGTATAAATCAATTCAAGATGAAAAAGATTGTATTAATGATGATTGGCCTGGGGATAACTTTAGCAGGTCATTCACAAGTTAGTTCAAATACTAAAACTCAAAGCAAGATGAAGTTAAATGCAGGAATAGTTACCGATAAAATAGCAGATACAAAAGCCTTCTATATGGAGAAATTAGGTTTCGGAGTGACTTTTGAAAACGAGTTTTATTTATTATTGCACACTCCTGATAAAAGTGCAGAAATCAGTTTTTTACTTCCAAATCATCCCAGTCAGCAAGCGCTGTTTCAAAAACAATTTACCGGACAAGGAATGTATCTGACTATTGAAGTAGATGACGTTGATAAAGTTTACCAGGAACTAAAGAAGAAAAAAATCGAAATAAAGATTGAACTTCGCGATGAACCTTGGGGAGACCGACATTTTGCTATTCAGGATCCAAATGGAATTGGGATTGATATCGTTGAATATGCACCTCAGGAAACAGAGAAATAGCGGGATAAGAAGAAATTAGTTTTGCCGATTATTTAGGGTTTGGCGTATTCTGTGTTTGTTTCTTGATTTCGTTACTGGCTTTGATGGGAGGATTCGTTTGGGGCTTTATGCTCTACATCTTTATGGCCATTCGAATTGGTGGACTGGTGATTTTGATTATGAACCTGAAAACAGCAACTGCCGCAGCCAAACATTTGAAATATAAAGAGCACTCGATTGATGATTTGCTCGATTCGAAAATGTAAAACCGGGATAATTAAAAAAATACTCCATCCTTATTGTATCTTCCTTTGTATTCTATTGGTGACATCCCTGTGAATTTCCGGAAAACTTCACGGAAAGCTTTTACATCCGAATAGCCAACCTCATACATGATTTCATTCACTGTTTTGCGGCTGATTTCTAACGCTTTTTTTGCAGATTCAATTTTTACACGCTGCACATATTCGATAGGAGTATTACCTGTTGCTTTGATAAATCTGCGATCGAAATTCCTTCTGCCTACTGAAAATTTGGAAGACAATTCCTCCATGGAAATTTTTTCCTGCAGGTTCTCCTCCATATAGGTTTGAACCTCTTTTATAATTTCATCATTGTGTTGTTTCTGACCCCTGAAAATAGCAAATGTGGATTGGCTTTTTCGATCGGGCTCTATTTGGAAAACTTTGGAGCAGAAAATAGCAGTTTCCCGGTCAAAATATTTTTCAATTAAATAGATAATCAAATTGAGAAAAGAATAGGCGCCACCATTGGTGTAGATTCCATGCTCGTCTGTAATCAATTGATCTGTTTGTAAATTTACCTTTGGAAATAAGTTTCTGAAGTTTTCTGCAGCGCTCCAATGTGTTGAACAACTTTTTCCATCTAATAATCCGGAAGAAGCCAATAGAAATGCGCCTGTGCAAATGCTTGCTACCTCGGCACCTTCCTTATACTGTTTCTCGATCCATGGGATAAGTTCCTGATTATTCGCTAATGCTTCTCTGTAATTATGATTCAAAGAAGGAATAACGATCAGATTCGTTTTTGAGATAGATGTTACAGAAGTATGTGGTTTCACTGAAAATAAACCATCGTAAAAATCTACCTGATCGGAAAGTCCAGCCAACTCAACTTTGAATAGCGTTTCATTTCCTCTTTCTTTCCAGTAAGCATTCGCCCTTGAGAATAGTTTGTAAGTGCCGACAATACTGCTTAGGTTATTTTCTCCGGCAGGAACTAAGATCGTCAAATGCTTCATTGGATTTTTTTACAAAGGTATGAAATCATCATGTCCAAATCAACCCGTTAGATTGTCTTTTTTACACCTTTTTTATTCCTGATTAAGACTGTAAGTTTGTCGGAGAGAAAGTAATAACAAACTAAAAAAGAAGAAATGAACGCAACTCAGACGATGGTTAAAATGACATTAGACAGATGGTATGGCTCAATCAAAAATTTTGAAACGGCGCTAAACTCCATGACAGACGAGCAATTGCAGAAAGAAATTGCTCCAAACAAAAACAGGGGAATCTACTTATTGGGACATTTGATAGCCGTGCATGATGACATGATAGTTTTATTGAACTTTGGAGACAAACAATACCCTGAATTGGCTGAGCCTTTTATAAAGTCACCGGACAGAGCAATCAGTGAAATTCCTTCGGCCAAAGAGTTGAGAGCGTATTGGAGTAAACAAACGGAACTTCTAACTCAGAAAATCAATAGTTTACAGGCCGATGAATGGTTTCAAAAACATACGGCCGTTTCTGCAGAAGATTTCGAGAAAGAGCCACATCGAAACAAACTAAACATCTTGGTCACCAGAACAACTCATTTGGCTTACCATACCGGACAATTTATTTTGCTTAATTAACCAATTGATTTTAAATCATTAAGAGGTGTCAGGATTTTAAATTATCTAGAATCCTGATGTCTTAAAATCCTAAAAACATGGAAAATCAAGATTTCACCTTAACATTAGTCACAGATACGTCTGCCAAAGTAGCTTTTGATCGAATCAATGAAGTTTCGAAATGGTGGACAGAAAACCTGGAAGGAAATTCGAAGCAAGTGAATGACGAATTCACCGTTCGTTTTGGAGATGTACATATCACCACTCATAGATTGGTGGAAATGATTCCAAATAAGAAAGTAGTTTGGCTGACAACAAAAAGTGAACTCAATTTTTTAAAGGACAAAACGGAATGGGAAGGAACAACCATTAGTTTCGATATTTCAGAAAAGGATGGTAAAACACAGATCGTATTTACGCACCATGGTTTGGTTCCAACAATTGAGTGTTACACCGATTGTCAGAAAGGCTGGACTTATTACATCGGAAGTTTGTCCAAATTTGTGAACGAAGGAGAAGGAACTCCGGATCTCAAATAGCTTTTTAATTGCAAGTATTCTATATTTATACTTTCACTCCGATAATTATCGGAATTGAATAGTATATTTTCAATTATAGAGTATGGCTACTGAAGGAACAAAGGATAATCCGTGGAAATTAAAAACACCACCAATGTCGTCCGAATACGAAATGTATAAAGATGAAAAGGATGGGAAAGAAGTAATCGTATGCGTTGTTGGCAAAACAACCTTGCTTTATGATGCCCGATGCTTAACAGATCTTCAGAATATGCTGAAAAAACACGGCGATTGGATGGATTTGGGAAGTGCTGATGAACAAAAACCTGCAAAGGAAGGAACTATCGAAGCCTGGGGACGTTCAGAAAATAATCCTGTTGGCGGTTGGTATGGACTTAAAAAAGGACTTCGCGGACGATTTGGAATGTATGTTCCGCCTTTAATGGAGAAATTGGGTCTTGCAGAAGTTACTCACGATCCGAAGAACAATAAAATGCGTGCGAAGTGAAGCAAGTTGACTTGCCGGAAAAATTAAGTCAGGCATTGCAATTAATGGAAGAAGAAGATGGCGTAATTGTCATCGATTCGTTGGTTCATACCAATTCGGAATTGGAAATCACTTTTCGCATCGAATATTTTCATTCTGAATTACCCACTCAGTTTTGGAAGGGGAATATACCGGGAATTCAAAAGGAACATTTTATAAATAAAGGTGTTTCAGAATCTACTTTTGCAATTTATTCAGAACATCCATTATTGATTGAATTGAAAGATGGTTGGGGAGAACTCTATTATAAAGGGAAGACAGAAAACGCTGAAAAACTATTCATTGATTTATATAAATTGTTTGAAAAAAGCTATTGGAAGTCTTTGGGATTTGGCTTTAAAATAAATGCCCCTGAAGGGATGTTGAATCTCTGCACTTATGAAGCGGGTTTATTTGCTTGTGGTCCTAAGTCAATTTTGTCTGAATATGCTGCTTGTCTGAATGAAAATAACATTAAAACCAGTTTGATTGGTGAATATGAAGCATGGAATGATGACTTGAAAGTATTGATTATCGGAGAAAGTTATTTCGTTGCAAAGGAATTTAAATTTGAATTCATTAAATCTATCGATTTCTAAATTTATTAATGCAATTTTGTTGCGTTAATAAAATGAAAGTTTAAATTTGTCTTACAAACAAACTTTCAGCAACATGACAAACAAGATTTACGACGCAATCATTATCGGAGGTAGTTATTCCGGACTTTCGGCAGGAATGGCCTTAGGAAGAGCATTAAGACAAGTACTCATTATCGACAGTGGGAAACCGTGCAACGCACAGACGCCTCATTCACACAATTTCATCACACAGGATGGCGAAACTCCGCAAGCAATTGCATCCAAAGCACGGGAACAAGTAGCGAACTATAAAACGGTTGAATTTTATTCCGGATTGGTAATACATGGAGAGAAAACGGATTTCGGGTTTGAGATTACCACAGAAAGCGGAGAGATCTTTCTTGCACAGAAACTTGTTTTTGCAACCGGAGTCAAAGATATTATGCCGGAAATTAACGGAGCCGATGCATGCTGGGGAATTTCCATGATTCATTGTCCGTATTGCCACGGGTACGAAGTAAGGGACGAACAAACCGGAATTCTGGCAAATGGAGAGATGGCATTCGAATTTTCAAAACTTATCCGCAATTGGACGAAAGAATTGACCGTATTCACCAATGGAAAATCAACCTTAACGGAAGAGCAAACAGCCAAATTAAAAGAACACAGAATTGATCTGGTAGAAAAAGAGATTGAAACGGTTGAGCATATAAATGGATTCATGGAACGCCTTCGTTTTAAAGACGGAAGCACCGTGGAACTCAAAGCTATGTATGCAAAATTACCATTTGTCCAGCACTCGGATCTTCCTGAAAAATTGGGTTGTGCAATAACAGAACAAGGTTTTATTGAAGTTGATCCATTTCAAAAAACGACTGTTCCCGGCGTGTATGCTTGTGGAGATAATACCACTCAAATGCGCTCTGTGGCGAGTGCAGTTGCAACGGGAACACTTACCGGAGCTATGCTCAACAGAGAATTAGTAGATGAAGAGTTTTAGTGATAAAATCACTTGTTTTAGTGAAGCAATATGACAATTGAATCATTATTTTTGTCGCATGAATAACTCAAAACCCTCCATGCGTGTTCTTCACAGATACCTTGGTTTTTTCCTTGCAGGAATCATGGCTGTTTATGCAATCAGCGGAATTGTATTGATCTTTCGTGACACGGATTTTCTCAAAAGCGAACATATTGAAGAAGTGAAAATCGCGCCGAATGTCAAAAATGAAAACCTGGGCAAAGCACTTGACATGCGCAGGTATCAATTTGAGAAAGAAGAGGGAGACCTCATTTATTTCAAAAACGGTGATTACAATAAGAAAACAGGAGTAGCACATCTTAAATCGATGGAGTTACCTTACATTCTGGATAAGATGACGCATTTGCATAAAGCATCAACAGATGATCCGCTTTATTGGTTGAATATTTTCTTTGGAGTGGCACTTTTGTTCTTTGTACTCTCTGCGTTTTGGATGTATTTACCTAAAACCAAAGTCTTTAAAACCGGATTATTGTATTCACTTGCAGGATTGGTTTTAACATTGATTTTGTTGTTCGTTTAACTCGAATTTGAAAATAAATGAGTTAATTAGTGCTTCAATTAAGTTAACTCCATGCTCCTAAAACGCATATTTTACAAATTGACTTCGAATGTTGTATTCATCATCGAGGTAAAGAATTCCCGGGTTAAAAACGTCAGCGGTATTGAACATATCCGTTTCATGGAAGATTGTGCGGACGTGGTCAAAGAAACCGATTTGAAACGCGGATTAATTTATGCCGTAAAAGCTTCAGATGGAAGAATTCTCATTAAAACTTCCGGTGAGGTTTCCCCTCAGGCTGCTCAAAGGCTCCGGAATTTGTGGAGTTTTTATTCTTAAAATGAACCTATGAAAGACTTTTTGAATGATTTCACGGAATTTATCTTCGGTAAAGGACTTAAATTGATTCTCTTGTTTTTTGGGATTATGTCATTTGTAACGTTTATCAACCATAAGACACAAGTAGGATTTGCAATTTTAGCTGTCGGATTTATATTCAGCGCTGTTTATTTGTCAATTCATGAAAGAAATAAGCCGAATTAATGGAATTTAAAGTGAAAACGGTTGTTTTGTTTGCAGTCTCTTTTGTGACGACTTCATTATTGGCACAAACCGATTTTACCCCAACGAATAGTTCCGTAGAATTAGAGTATGAAATTGTAGACCGCAGCCCACGAACGATTACGTGTGTTTCCGGAGAATACAATTCACCTGATCATCGTGAATGGGATTCTACCTACTATTTTGCCCACATTATTTTTCCGGAATTAACTAATCAGTTTAATGAAGAGTTACTTTCTATCCGGACTTTGGAAATCATGAAACGAGAAAACATCCAAATGGCATACATTTGGAGAGATAAGAAATCCTTGTGGATGCTGCCCTTTAGTTACCAATCTGAAGAAATGAGTGCGTCTTATAGAAAGAGTCACGTTGGTTGGGTCAGAGATCCGAAGGATGAACGAATCAGGTTTACACGAGTAGAATGAATCAACCGATTTCCCCTATCTTTGCCTTTCAGATAAGATCATGTTACAAAAACTGTTCGGTTCATATAAACTCATTTTGCTTTACGGGATTTCTCTCGCGGGATTGCTCTTTTTGATGCGTTGGCTGGAATTTCGCCTATTGTTCATTAGTCACGCAACCGAATTGTATGTTGCTGTAATTGCCATTGTATTTATGATTCTTGGAATTTGGCTTGCAAAACAGTTGACAAAACCCAAAACCGTTCTGGTCGAAAAAACAGTGTATGTTCCTCCTTCTGAAAACTTCGTGCGAAATGAAAAAGCCCTCGAAGAATTGGGAATCAGTAAACGTGAACTGGAAGTTTTGGAATTGATCGCTCAGGGTTTGAGCAACAATGAAATTGCGGAACGCTTATTTGTTTCTTTGAATACGATCAAAACACATAGTTCGAAACTGTTTGAAAAACTGGATGTGAATAAGAGAACCCAAGCCGTTGAAGCAGCAAAGCGAGTTGGAATCATTCCAATGAATTTCGAAAATCACCCGAAAGTATGAGTCTGAAAAGGTTGCAGAACCTCACTTTTGTCGAAATCTTAAAATTGAAAATATGAAAAGAAATGTATTGGTTTATGGGACGATTGGTGGTTTGATAACTGCTGTTTGGGTATTGATTGCGATGGTGGTCTTCTCACACGGATTGGATATGACGGTGGGAATGATCCTTGGTTACACATCCATGTTTATTGCAAATATCTTTTTGGTAGTTGGAGTGAAAAATTACCGGGATAAATACAATGGCGGAGTCATTACTTTTGGGAAAGCATTCAAAGTTGGAATTTTAATAACTCTTCTGGCGTCTACGATTTATGTCATCAATTGGTTGATTTATGATTATGCTACAGGATCCCAGGTGATGGAATCGTATTCGAAATCGATGCATGATCAACTGGTTGAAAGTGGTGCAAGCGAGGTATTTATAGCAAAACAAGATGCTGAAATGAAGGAGTTTATGATCCAGTATCAAAACCCTTTGTTTAAAGCAGCAATGACTTACATGGAAATCCTTCCGATGGGAATTCTGTTTACTTTGATCACTGCAATTGTATTAAGACGAAAAGTGCCGAAAACAATTGATCAACAGCTCAACTAGTTAAAATTCTGCCTAATTTGGTACACGGTTTTTTTGAAGTTTCCTAATTTATGAATGTCTTGATGAAAAGATTTCAGTTGTTGCTCTTGTTCTTAGTAGTTTTTCTAACTGCGCATGTCTCTTTTTCCCAAAATCCCATTGAAAAAAAGGTGCTGAAACTTCAGTTGGAAGCAATAATGAAAAAATACCGAGCAACAGTCGGACTTGGATTAATTCACATAGAGAATGGAGATACGCTGGCGTTAAACAATGAACTTCATTTCCCAATGCAGAGCGTCTATAAGTTTCCCTTGGGATTGGCAATACTGAATCAGGTAGATAAGGGAGAGTTGACTTTGGATCAAATCTATCACGTTACAAAAAAGGACTTGCTAGACGAAACCTGGAGTCCCTTGAAGAAGAAATTCCCCGAGGGAAATGTAGATCTCACAATAGCTGAATTAATGAATTATTCCGTTTCACAAAGCGACAACATTGCCTGCGACATTCTTTTCAAGCTGGCTTTAGGTACGAAACCGGTGAATAACTACATTCATGGAATCGGGATAACCGGAATGGAGATTGTGGCAACAGAACATGAAATGCGGGCAGATTGGAAAATTCAATACAGCAATTGGAGCACACCAATGGAAATGACGCATTTACTAGAAGGATTATATCAAAAAAAGTACTTGTCAGATTCCAGTAACACCTTTTTGATGAAGCTGATGGTTGAATCATCGAATGATCCAACGAGAATCAAGGCACTGCTTCCAGAAGGAACCATTGTGGCGCACAAGACAGGAACTTCTGATACAAGAGGAAATATAACCGATGCATGCAATGATGTGGGCATCATTTTCCTTCCGGATGGAACCCATTTGGCTTTATCTGTCTTCGTTTGTAAGTCTGAAGAGAATTACGACGACACCCGAAAATTGATTGCGGAACTTTCCAAAACAGTCTTTGATTTTTATTCAAAAAAATGAAATACATCAAATTAAATAAGAATTGGAACGCAGCTCCAACTGCTTCCGAGCCTCAGATTAGAGTAACTGAGAATACGCTGGAACTGATCTTCGATTTAGATCCTGCTTTTGTTCATATTGACGCAGGAGATAGAGGAACTCTGGAATTCTCAGAAGTATTTGCCTACAAACTGGAACCAATCAGCCAGGAAGAATATGAGAACGGCAAATTCAGATTCAAAAATGAGGACTTACCATGGGGCAAATTTTACGAATTGCCGAATTCCGGCTGGAGGAATGATTTTCCGGCAGATAAAGTCATTGTAAATGAGTCATTGAAAGCAACGAAATTGAAGCACTCTATCTTCTTTCTTCCGAATTGTATTTTCGAATGCTTGTCGGCAGAATACCAGTTTCACTTTGATTATGCCATTGCAGAGAAGCTCGAAGAAACCTATCCAAAAGGGTATTTCAATCATTATTTGGCGATGTTCTCTTCACATTTCGATCAATTAAACTCGGGTAGTTATAAGGTTTACACCAATTTGTATATTCAGTTGGAAGGCAAAAAAGAATTCGATGCATTGAAAGAAGAAATCAAGAAGATCAAAGCCAATAAAGATGTGGATTCCTATGTGAAAATTGCCAATTACAGCGAGCTTCCCAATTTTGGAAGAAAACAACTCGACGAAATGATCAAAGTGATCGAAACCTATGACGCAGGTAATAAATATGCTTAAACGATCGAAAAATCTTTTCAATTGTCCAACTTGTCCCGACTCTTCGGGATTATCAATTTTCAATTAGAACAATGAGCAAGCCAGCAGCAGGACGCATGTTCCAAGATATCAATTTTAAGGTGAAAAGTGCCTCAGGAAAGAAACTGGAGCAACTGATCGGAGTAGAAGATTCTGAAAGTCCGGAAAGTGGCCCAATTCTGATCTACATCAAAATGGAAGGAATCAGCTGGTCGCAATACTTTCTGGAATCCTGTTTTGGAGTATGGGAAAATTGGGGCGAAATTGAGACAGATGACGAAGCATACATTTATCCCGATTACGGGAAAAAGTTTGAAGTAGAAGGTCAAATCATCAAAGCGGCTTATTGCAAAGACAATGAAATTACGCTTGAATTTGAAACAGGAGAAAAACTAACCCTGAAATACAAAGATCCGGAGGACTGGGATGGGGATACTGAAATGGTAAAGTGTAAATATGAAAGTGAGTAACTCTAACTTTTGAATTTTGATCCAGATAAATATCGGGACATCATTTGAGTTTTTTGGGAATTCCCTTTGAATACTTCGTTTTTCTGAGCTCATTCTTTGATGCATCGTATTCAACACACCAGCCATGACGCAAGCCGTCTTTTACCGAAATCTGCTCACCACTTGTTGCCGAAATGAACACTCCCGAATAGGGTTCAGATGAGTTGAATTTACAATAGGAGTAATTTGTGATTGAACCATTCTCATAAGTTATTCGTTCCACTATTTCAACATCGGAATGTTTGATCTGGATTATTCCATCTTGTTTGCCATTTCGGTAATTTCCGTTTTTTTGATACTCAGGCGTGTTCAAAACAAATGAGCCGTTCATAGATTGGGTTGCTTCAGAATCGTTTTCTATCGAACTAACAAGTCTTGATAGTATGGTATCTTGATTTAAGTTTTCACTTATTTTGAAAGTGTAGGAAAGGAGACCGAACGTATCTTCTTTGTATGTCTCTACCAATACAAGTGCTGAATCATGACTTTTTTTGAAATCAATGGTGTAAAACCTGTAATCAGCGTTTCGTTCATAGAATCTTAACCGCTGAAGGGTATCATGAATATAAAAACGCTCTTCAGTCTTAAAGCCCTTTATGCTTTTGGTGACACTTCCGTGTTTTTGATTCCTGTCAAAATGTTCAGTAATTACGATACTGTCGGTCAAGTATTGGCTTGTCCATTCACCTGTTTTTAGTCCGTTTTGATAATGTCCGGACGTTTTAATCCACTTTCCTCCGAGAACCGTTCCGGTTTCGTTTAATCCTTCCAATTGGCCATTCAAATAAGTTCCTTTGCTGTAATTCATAGAATCTTGCCTGAAAATGAAAGGTCCATTCTGAACTCCCATCGCATAAGTTGCGAAAGAGTAATTGGAATACCATTCTCCGGGAGCGAATTCAGGAGATCTATCTTCGCTCTTTTTGTAATACTGAACAACCAATCCATCCAACTTTCCATTGTTGTACGATTCTGTTTGGTAAATCGAATCTTTCAATGGTCCTGCAGTTATTATATAAATAGCTGTTCCATGTTCTAAACCATTTACATATTTTTTAGTGTAGCGTGGAATGTTTTTGTAATACGAGTGCATGGATTGCTGATACCAGGTGTATGTACTATCCAATTTTCCGGCTTTGTAAAATGCTGTATACAAAGTGTCATTGGATCCAAAACGGGTGCAAATTGCTTTTCCGGTTTTTAGGTTATTCTGATAATTCACGGTTTCAATCCCTAGTGGTTCCGTATTGGCGCTGTCTACCAATTCTTCAAAGTAAACAGGAACTTTTGCCAAGCCTTGTTTTACACCTTTTACATAGGGAATGCTTTCTATAAGGGTTCCGTTGAAGGTTTGCTTTTGGATTCCAACCGGAAGATCGCGTTGCCATTGCATTGTTTTGACAACCTTTCCTTCTGAATTGTACCACTTTTCCATTCCGTATTTCCAATGATAGCTGTGTGTGGCGCTGTGAACCAACTTTCCTTCTTTATTGAAATCACTCGCTAGACCATTCAATCTTCCTGCCCGATAGTTTTCTTTGCGTTTCACTGTTCCATTCGGGAAATAGAAGGTTCGCTCTCCGTCCAACACTCCGTTTGTATAGTTTTCCCGAATGCTAATGTAGGAAGAGCCGTTCTCTGAGTTCAGAACTGTTTTCTCTCCGTTCATTGTATCTAATCTTCCGTTTTTTTGAATGATCCGATAGCGGTAGTAAGCAATTTCTCCTTTGCCGATCGGATTAGGAATTGCCTGGTAATCCTCGTGGACTAAAAAGATGCCGTTGTCGTAAGTAGAAGTGATGAAATTGCCGTTGATATCTGTGTTTAGCAGTTTAAAACGGGAAGCTTTCAACTGATTAAAAATAGCTTGCTGTTCTGAGTGATCACAGGATTCAAAAGAAATAAACTCTGGCAAAGAATCGTTGAGAAGCAAGTAGGAGTGAAGCTGCAGCCCTTGTTCTGTTTTTACAAGGGAATAATGAAGCACATGGAAATCCAGTGAATCTTTTTCCTCCAACAAGTGGTAACTGCGACTGTCGAAATAGTTTTGAACAGCTGCTTTATCCGCTTTGGAAAACCACGAAATGAACGTGTTTAATGAGGTGTTTTGTCCAAAAGTGTGCAAACAAACAAATAAGAATAGAACCGGGAACAAGCGTCGCATCCTCCAAAATTAGGATTTTTAGATTCATAGCGTCTGTAGGGAATAAATTCTGACAACTGAATTCCATTTCTTTTATTGTTATTCTTTATAAATGGTTCTCTCTTTCAGGAGAAAGAATGTACTTATTTGTGGCATTTCTAACTGCGTGTAAAACCCTGATTACACGACAGAGAGATTCCAACTTCGAAGTGAAAATCGTTACCCGCTCTTCCTTTTTTAAGTTTGGAAGACTGCTTGAACGCTGTAATCGGGAAAAGGATGTTTTGCTTACTTTTTCAGCCTTGGCAAAAAGTAAGAAATGATTAACTTTAAGCTAAGATGGAAATAGGAATAGACAGTTTTGCTGCAGTACCGGCAGACAAAAATATCAGCAACGCGCAAGCAATTAAAGAATTATTAGAGCGTATCGAATTGGCTGATCAGGTTGGATTGGACATTTTTGGAATTGGTGAGCACCACCGGAAAGAATTCCTCGATTCGGCACCAACCATGATTCTTGCTGCTGCAGCTGCTAAAACGAAACAAATTCGATTAACAAGCGCTGTAACGGTTTTAAGTGCTGCGGATCCGGTAAGAGTCTTTCAGAATTTCGCTACCCTAGATTTGATTTCCAATGGAAGAGCAGAAATGGTGGTTGGAAGAGGCTCATTCATTGAAGCATATCCTTTGTTTGGACTAGATTTAAACGATTACGATGCTTTGTTTGCAGAGAAACTCGATTTGTTACTTCAAATTCAACAAAATGAAGTAGTAAGTTGGTCCGGGAAATTCCGTGCTGCATTGAATAATCAAGCTATTTATCCACGTCCTTTGCAAGATAAACTCCCTGTTTGGCTTGGAGTTGGAGGAACACCGGCTTCTTTTGTTCGCGCCGGACAATTGGGATTGCCATTGATGGTTGCCGTAATTGGTGGAGAAACATACCGCTTTAGACCATTGATTGATTTATACAAAGAAGCGGCGTCAAAAGCAGGTCACGATCCAAAACAGTTAAAAGTTGGATTACATTCATTGGGATATGTAGCGACAAGCAAGGAAGAAGCTGTTGCAGATTACTATCCCGGTTATGAGCGAATGTTCACCAAAATTGGGAAAGAACGTGGTTTTCCTCCTGTAACTAAAGAACGATTCGATGCTCAAAATGGAAAAATGGGAGCTTTACTGGTTGGAGAGCCGACTGAAGTAGCTGAGAAGATCCTGCGGCATAGCGAATCATTGGGTGGAATTGCACGTTTTACTTTTCAAATGGACGCAGGATTGTCTCATGAAAAGTTGATGAAAGCCATCGAATTGATTGGAACGAAAGTTTCACCGGTTGTGAAAGCTGGAAGTTAATTCCGGATTCAAGCTATAAACAGTAACTTATGAATGCGTCTGACGAAATAGATTTCCTGTTAACTCTTGAACCGCATGGCTGGAGTGCCTGCAGAATTCTCGTGAATGATAAAGTGATTGAATTAACTATTACGCATGTTTTTGGTGATCCGTACTGGGATTTTATGGAGGCACTTTCTCAATTAATCAAAGGCGAACGAGTGGTTACGTTTTTTTGGTTTGGCGAACCGGGAGGTGAACGGATTGAAATAGAACGATTGAAGGATAGACAACACTTTCTGAATATTCGAATAGACGGTTTTTATGAATCTTTTGGGGATGAAATTGAAGATTTCGAACCAACTATCCATTTCGAAATCAAAGAACGCCAGTTTCTGATATTGAGTTACTATCAACTTAAAAAAATAGAAGTGTTGCTTTCGGATACTTCCTTTGCGAAGAATCGCGGTGGAGATTTCCCATTGAAACGGTTCAAAGCCTTTGAATCCGAAGTGATAAATTATTTAAAAATACCTTAGTGTAATTAAATAGAAAAAAATGAACGACAACGAAACATCGCGGCTTTCCCGTTTAACTGCAATTCTTTTGCAGCTGCAATCCCGGCGTTTGGTAACTGCAACTTCGCTTGCTGCCAAATTTGATGTAAGCGTTCGAACCATTTACCGAGATATCAGAGCCTTGGAGCAATCCGGTGTTCCAATTATTACAGAAGAAGGGAAAGGCTATTCACTGATGGAAGGGTATCGTATTCCGCCTGTTACCTTTAGCGAACGTGAGGCAAATGCCCTGATCACGGCCGAACAATTCGTTCTAAAGAACAAAGATGCTTCCTTCATTCAGGATTACACCGATGCGATAACGAAAATAAAATCAGTTCTTCGGGAAAGTACCAAAGACGGTGCTAATCTCTTATCAGATCGTATTGCAATCGATCAAAACAGCTCTTATGACAGAACGAGTAATCAATTGTCCCCAATTCAATTGGCAATCACCAATTTCAATTTGATCAAACTGAATTATCAAAAGGCAGATACAGATAAAGTAAGCGAACGGTTCGTTGAGCCCTTTGCTTTACTTACAGTAAATGAGAACTGGCTGCTTCTGGCATATTGTCGTTTGCGTAAGGAATTCCGTTTTTTTCGGCTCGACCGAATCAAAGGTCTCCAGGTTCAAAATGATCGATTTGAGCCACACAATATGACTTTGAAAGAATATTTTGATAAAATGGTAAGTTAGAATGCTAGTTCAGTTCTTCAGACAAAGGATCAATCAGCTCATTAGGTAGCGGAGTGTTTATTTCTTTGGGTATAGGATTAATAACAGTGATATTGGAAGCTATGGGTTCAGTATTCAGCTTTTGATACAATTCATCTGTGAACTTTGCCGGATCAATCCCCAAGGCTGTATATAAGCGGTTCATCCAAAATAACGACGGACATCTTTCACCTCTCTCATAACTGGAAATGTTTTGAGCATTGACATTCATTCTGGAAGCCAATTCTTCTTGGGTGATTCCCTTTTCTTCCCTAATCCGCTTAATTTCCCGTCCTAATGTCTGATTGAATGACTTGGTATTCATAATAATGACAAAATCGAAATATTTAACATTTCACATGTAACACAATTGTGTTTATTTATTAGTTTTGAAAAAATAAAACCAGTTTATTCAATTGATCCGAATTGTATTTATGAATTCGATTTTCACGTCAGAGATATCCAAAAAGTTGGATAAGAACAAAACCACAGACACTAAAACAAATGGAGGATCTCAACCATTAATGTGCTTTTTATAATTGTATTTGGATTAATAAGTTTGTTTAACTACCAACCCTTTAGACTGAAATATGAAAACTAAGGATGTGATAAACGCACAATTAGTAAGTTACGAAAAATTGTACGAGAAAACAAAAAATTTCGAAGAATTAAAAGCCAATATCTATAATGCCATATTGGATATTGAAAGGATAACACCGGTAAGTCCTTTCTACTCATCTTATCTTTTTCATACAAAATTGGATTGTGAGAATTTGGACCGGTACAGTGCAAAGAATATTCTTCTCTCACTGCAAACCTTTTTAGAACGCCTCGAATCTTAGATTGATGCTTCAATCATTCAATGTAATTGTGCTATCCTGTTGCTGATCACAATGTTTAATTCGTCATTTTGAAACCCCTGACATAGGGCTGTCACAATGTGCACTTACCTTTGATTCATAATCCGGACGATGAATGTCTGGATATAACAAATTAAAAACAAAGATCATGAGTAATTCAGCAGTTTTAAGAGGGTTGGCAACAGTGAATTTTTACGCAGTAGATCATGCAGCAGCCAAAAAGTGGTATTCCGAATTTTTAGAAATTGAACCGTATTTCAATGTTCCAGGTTACACCGAATTCCGTATCGGAGATTACCAGCAGGAACTAGGAATTATCGATGCAAACTACGCACCGGAAGGGTATTCAATGAATCCGTCAGGGGCAATCGTGCATTGGCATGTAGATGATTTAAAAGGAACATTGGATCGCTTGATTTCCATGGGAGCAACCGAGTTTTTACCAATTACCGATCATAGTCAGGGAAAAGGAACTTTTGTAACCGCTTCGGTGGTTGATCCTTTTGGAAATGTATTGGGTATCATGACGAATGTACATTATTTGGATATTTTGAAGCAGAAGAATAGCTAACGATTTGGATTTAATTCTAAATTAGGAAGTAAAAGAAAATACGATGAGTTACGATATTCAATTATTCAGAAAAGAAGTCAAAGAAAAACACCGGTTGAATGAAACCGATGATTTCTTCGAAAACGAGGAGAATTTACTTCCCTTCACAGATCAGCAGAAAGCCGAATTAAAAGAACGTCTTTCTCAATACGATTATGTCATCGAATCAGAGTCAGATCTGGGAATTAATTATGGTTTCAGCAATGATGAAGGAGTGAGTGCCTTATTGACGGATAATTGCCTGTATTTTTCTGCAACCGGCGAAGGAGTTTTTGAAATCGGGATGACCGCTTCAGAATTCACCGACACGGATGAATTTGCAAAATACGATCCGCAAGCCGATGGCTGGGAAGAGATAGATTGAACTGCAATCCGTAATTGTTTTTTTCGGTAGTGAGACAAGTAACTTCCGAGTGATTTTAACCGCGGACGCCTTCCCAATTACCTGAGATGAATATCGCAAGTTTTCAACGAGATTGTTTTCGGATCTTACTATTTATCCGGAAGGTCGCTTGAATGCTGTAATTGGGGAAAGGCAGTTTTGCCTACTTTTTCTGCCTTGGCAAAAAGTAGGAAATAGAAGATTATGGTAGAGTTGAGAATGATTCGTAATTCAGATTAACTATCTTGTAATCTGATTTTGAAGAACTCAATGAAACACTTTCTCTTTTTACTCATTCCATTTGCTTCAACAGCTCAATTAAAACCGGTTGATTACGTCAATCCCTTGATGGGAACCGATTCCAAAATGGAACTTTCCAATGGAAACACCTATCCCGCAATTGGATTGCCTTGGGGAATGAACTTATGGACTCCGCAAACAAATGTAATGGGTGATGGCTGGGCGTATCAATACAGTGCCGATCAAATGCGCGGATTCAAACAAACACATCAGCCTTCTCCGTGGATGAATGATTACGGTCAGTTTGCCATAATGCCCGGAAGTGGAAAGGTAGTTTTTGACCAAAATGAACGGGCAAGTTGGTTCTCACACAAATCTGAAGTGTCAAAGCCGCATTATTACAGTGTTTATCTGGCAGATTGTGATGTGACTACTGAAATTACTCCAACAGAACGCGCAGCAGTATTTCGGTTTACATTTCCAAAAAGTGATAGTTCGTTCGTCGTTATTGATGCCTTGGACCGGGGTTCATTTGTAAAAGTGTTTCCAAAAGAGCGTAAGATTATAGGTTACACCAAACGCTATGCACGAGGTAAACTCACGGATTTTAAAAACTACTTTGTCATTTATTTGGATCACGATATTGAATTCTATTCCATTGCTTCAGATGGGAAACTAATTGGAAAACAAGAAGAATCTACTTCCAATCATTCTGGAATCGTGGTGGGTTTTAAAACAAAAAAAGGAGAACAAGTGCAGTTGAAAGTGGCATCTTCCTTCATTTCACCCGAACAAGCCGAATTGAATTTACAGCGTGAAGTTGGAACCAAAGATTTCAATGCTATTCGAACAGCTGCGGAATTACGTTGGAATCAAACCTTGGGTAAAATTGAAGTTTCAGGAGGAACAGAGGAACAAATGAAAACGTTCTACTCGTGTTTGTATCGAACGCTTTTCTTCCCAAATAAACTCTATGAGATTGATTCGGCAGGAAAGGAAGTTCATTGGAGCCCATATAACGGAAAAGTACTTCCGGGGAAAATGTTTGGTGGAACTGGATTTTGGGATACCTTTCGGGCACTTTATCCTTTGCTGAATTTGGTTTATCCGGAGATCAACAAGGAAATGCAGGAAGGACTGGTCAACGATTACCTGGAAGGAGGTTTTCTGCCTGAATGGTCAAGTCCCGGATTCGCCGATATCATGATCGGAAATAATTCTGCTTCCATTGTTTCTGATGCTTACATTAAAGGACTGCGTGGGTACGATATCGAAAAATTATACGAAGCATTGCTGCATGGAGCAAATAACGAAGGTCCAATAAGTGCCGTCGGTCGTTTCGGAGTCGATTATTACAACAAATTGGGTTATGTTCCATACGATGTAAAGATCAATGAAAATGCTGCCAGAACATTAGAATATGCGTACGACGATTTTGCAATCTATCAGTTAGCCAAAGCATTGAATCGTCCGCAGGAAGAAATTGATCTGTATGCAAAGCGCTGTCAGAATTACCGGAACCTATTTGATCCTTCTACCGGAATGATGCGTGGAAAGAATGCTGACGGACAATTTCAATCTCCATTCAATCCCTTCAAATGGGGTGATGCGTTTACAGAAGGAAATAGCTGGCATTATACCTGGTCTGTTTTTCATGATGTGCAAGGATTGATCGATTTAATGGGTGGAAAGGAGCGCTTCGTTTCAAAACTGGATTCTGTTTTCAGTCTTCCTCCGGTTTATGATGATAGTTATTATGAAGGAATGATTCACGAAATCAAAGAAATGCAGATTGCAAATATGGGACAATATGCGCATGGAAACCAACCTATCCAGCACATGATCTATTTGTACAATTACGCAGGCGCTTCTTCAAAATCACAATACTGGATAAGAGAAGTATTGAATCGCCTGTACAAACCAACACCGGACGGTTATTGTGGAGATGAAGACAATGGGCAGACTTCTGCTTGGTACGTTTTTTCAGCCTTGGGATTCTATCCGGTGTGTCCGGCAACTGATGAGTATGTTTTGGGAGCTCCTTTGTTTAAAAAAGTAGTGATTCATCTGGAAAATGGAAAACACATCCTATTAAGTGCACCTGAAAATTCTGCTGAAAATAAATATGTTTCCTCACTAATGATTAACAAGAGACCCTATACCAAATTGTATTTGAAACACAGCGAATTGTTAACTGGAGTCACTTTGGATTTCAAGATGGTTCCGACTCCGGCATTGGATCGTAAATTGGTAGATGGTGATCTTCCATATTCATTTTCAAGGGAGAAGAACCCTGTAAAGAAGTAATGCGGAAAATTTGATGAAAGACTTGACAGATTATTATTTAAGACAGGAAGAACCGGTCAAGAGTACCTTTCTTGCTTTGAGAGATTTTATTCTGACTCAGGATCAAAATATTACCCATGAACTGAAATACGGAATGCCTTTTTTCTGTTACAAAGGAAAAATGTTCTGTTATCTCTGGACTCATAAAAAACACCGGCAGCCCTACATCGGATTTGTGGAAGGAAAACTCTTTGATGAACCCTTCATGCTGCAGGAAAAACGTTCGCGCATGAAGATATTTCTAATCGACCCGAATGCAGATCTTCCCATTGACCAAATTGAATCCCTTTTACAGAAAGCACTGAACTTTTATAAGTAAGTGGTTTTTGAAAATTTAGCTTCTTTGAATTGAACTTATGAAGTTATATTTGATTGATTCTTTTATAATCTAATTGATTCCCATGAAACAAAGAGTTAGCTTATTGCTGTTTTTGGTTTGTTCTGTTTTGGCGCACGGGCAAAAAGTTTCGGTCGTAATGGATGAAATGACTGCTCATCATTTGAGACTATTACCAAAAGAACAGCACGTTCATTTCGATAGCATCCTCGAAAACAGGATCAGTACAACCTTGTCGAAACGAATAGACGAGTTGAACTATGATTATGCCTTTATCAAAGAAACATATTGTGAACACGATCATTCACTTAGAATTTCAGAGCGTTATTTCAATCAGGGAGATAGTATTCCGAGATTCGTTTATTTCGATGGAGAGAAAGCAGATCCGGCAAAAATATACGATGGTTTTTTGTATTGGTATTCCAGAAATGTAACAGTTAAAGAAACCTTCAAACCTTTGTTGGGAGCCTATTCCAAATTTCAACCAGTACAAGAATTGGCCTACGATAAAATGCAGGTTTGGGAGCATGGGTGTGTTACGCAAGTAAATGGTGCACAGATTTTTGAAGAAAAACGCACTGCTGAATTGCAATCAACTTATCAGGTAAATACCCTAATCGATAAAAAATCCAATACAATTTTGGTTTCCGTTCAATATGCCCCTGTTGAACCCAAATTTGAAACTCGTGGTTACAATGGAGTTTGGGATTGGTAAATTTGACTCATGATCTCAATTGTTGAAACAAAAAATCCAAAGCTGTTGGCATCACTTGCAGAAGATGTCCAAAATCTCCATGCCAGACTTTACCCGGAAACCTTTAAACCATTTGAATTAAACGCAATGGAAGAAGCAATGGAAAATTTGCTGCAGGATCCAACCTGTAGAAGTTATGTTGCTAAAAAGGATGAGGTAGCTATCGGTTACGTTTTGTGCTTTATTCGCGAGATTAAGGAAAATGCCTTTCACTTCAATATCAAAAGTATTTACATCGACCAGATCTGCGTTCTGAAAGGATATGAAAAAACAGGAGCAGGAACCTTACTCATGAATCAAATAGAAAGTTTGGCAAAAGAACTGAACATTCAAAAAATAGAATTGGATCATTGGAGTGCGAATACCGTCGCTGCATCTTTTTTCAGAAGAAGAGGATACGGACTCAACAAAGAAAGATTGTTTAAGTTTCTATAGAATTAGTTTGTAACCAACTATTCGATAGGTGAAAAGGAAGTTTTACTATTTTTAGAATCAGTATTTTATTTGAATTTTTACAATTTACACTTCTAAACTTTAAACTTTCCTCTGGTATGATTAGAGAAGCGAAAATAGAAGATATTCCCCAGATTCAGGTTGTGCGAAATGCAGTGAAAGAGAACATGCTTTCTAATCCAAATTTGGTAACAGACGAGGATTGTGTCGAGTTTATGACCTCGAGAGGAAAAGGCTGGGTTTGTGAGATAGATCAGTGCATTACAGGTTTTTCCATCGTTGATTTGAAAGAGCACAATATCTGGGCTTTGTTCGTTCATCCTGATTTTGAAAAGCAGGGAATTGGTCGTAAATTACATGATGTGATGTTGAATTGGTATTTTGAACAGACAAAGGAGCCTGTTTGGCTGGGAACTTCTCCCAAAACCAGGGCAGAAACATTTTATCGGATGACAGGCTGGAAAGAAATCGGAATGCATGGAAAAGGAGAAGTGAAATTTGAAATGACCCATTCCGATTGGTCACAGATAAAGAGGACAATACGGACGTAAAAAAGCGAGCGCATTAGCCGAGCTGGAATTCGTGAATTAGTGGTGAAAAAGATTGTTTTCTGCTTGCAGGAAACCTGAGTATAAATAAACATGACAAAAACGTATTTAACATATTTTGGAGATGATTACTGATAAACCCAGTGAAACCACAAAAACTAGTATCATGAAACTGAAATTAATTACGCTCATTCTGATTGCTTCCAATGTTGTTTTTGGACAAATTTTGAAACCAGGATTTGAAAAAGCAGAATACCTTGAAACACTGAAAATAAATCAAAAAGTCCATATTCCTTTAGATAAATGGACAACTGATACAACTGTTCCATATCCTCAGGACTACCGCTTTGTTTACCGTTCTCCGGTCGTAGCTTTCGACAATATTTGGGATTTGTGGGTGCACAAGCAGAAGCGATTGGCTATTATTTCTGTTCAGGGAAGTATTCAGACAGAAGCTAGTTTTTTAGCAAATTTATATGCTGCAATGATTCCTGCAAAAGGAGAAATTCAACTCGATAAGGATTTTAAGTTTCAATATGAGCTTTCTCAAAATCCCAATGCTGCTGTTCATGTTGGGTGGTTTGTTGCAATGGCCTATCTGTCAAAAACAATCCAACCTCAAATTGATTCATGCTACAAAGCCGGTATCAAAGAATTCATTGTCACAGGTCACAGTCAGGGAGGTGGAATTACCTTTTTATTGAATTCGCATTTGGAAAGTTTAAAAAAACAAGGGAAACTTCCGGCTGATATTTGTTTCAAAACCTATTGTAGCGCAGGACCAAAACCCGGGAATCTCTATTATGCTTACGATTATGAACACATGACGGCAGGTGGCTGGGCATACAATGTGGTGAACTCTGTTGATTGGGTTCCTGACGTACCTTTTACCGTTCAAACGGTAGATGATTTTACAGCAGTCAATCCGTTTCATGGAGCCAAAGCAATGATCAAAAAACAGAAATTCCCGAAGAATGTGGCACTGAAACACGTCTACAATCAAATGAGTAAACCCAGTAAAAAAGCGCAGAAGAACTACGAGAAATATTTGGGTAAAATGGTTTCACAAGCCGTGAAAAAGCAAATTCCCGGATTTGAAACACCGGAATATTATAAAAGTAATTACTACGTAAGAACTGGAAATACCATTGTGCTTTATGCCGATGAGGAATATTTCAAACGGTATAGCAACGATCCGGAGAATCCGAATATCTGGCAGCACCATTTGCCAAAACAATACTTGTTCTTAGCTGAAAAATTGAATCTATAAATTGAAAAACGATTGAGATGAATATGGTGAAACAACTGGCAAAACATTTCAGAGATGTCCATTTTGGAGGAAATTGGAGTACCGTAGATTTAAAGAGTGTACTTTCAGATGTGCCTTTTGACAAAGCCGTAATTCAGGTTCATTCATTGAATTCGATTTTTGCAATCACTTTTCATGTGGCCTATTATCTGGATGTGCTCATAACGGTTTTGGAAGACAACGTTTTGAATGGAAAGGACGAGTTGAGTTGGATTTCGGAAGCCCCAAAAACAAAAGAAGAATGGGAGGAATTCCAGCAAATTATTTGGGAGAAAGCTGAAAAAGTGGCGATTCTCATAGAAAAATTACCGGATGAAAAACTCACGGAAGATTTCGTAGATCCAAAATATGGAACAAACTATCGGAATATCGTCGGAATCGTAGAACATACACATTATCATTTGGGACAGATTGTCATCATCAAAAAAATAGTGCTGGAATCATAAAAGGTGGTTGGGTAAATTATTGGTTCGTTCGGTATCCACTTGATCATTGAATTTGGCTCTATCCCTAAATATAATCTTACTTCATGGAGTGAGTACGACTTTTGTCTAAAGAGAGATTTATAAAGCGGAGAAATGCCCAATTACTCCAGAGCTTCTAATTGTTTTAAGCGTCTTCACTCTGAAACTAATTACAATGCATTTTTATCTGTGTCATCTGCGAAATCTGCGGGAGACACCTTTTCGAAAATTAGAAATAGTTATCTTGTGATTTGGCATTTTGGATACTGATCCCGCCTTTCCGTGGATAAATCCGAAACGGGAGACTGCTTAGAAGTTATAATTGGTTAAAGGCTACCTCGTATTACGTTTCAATGAAATTATACTCGTCTTCACCAGCCATGGCTAGTTCTTTTGCTTACTTTTTCCGCCTTGGAAAGAGGCCGCGTAGTGGGTGAAGACGCACAGCAATCAGCCGCGGCTGATTAGTGCGAAAGCTGTAAGGTAAGTAAGAAGATAAAGATAGATTATTGAGTGTTGCTGAAATTTAACCTCATAATACTAATGAAAAGCGTGATTCGTCCACCTTTAAAGACTTTATGTTGGACAAAAGCCATTTGCTATGTGGCTACTTTTGACGAAAAAAGAAATGGCAAACGTTCTAAAGAAAGCAATGTCCGGGTTATTTGATAAAATGCTCAGCTCCGCAAAGGTAATTGACGTAAAGTATTGGAATCCATCTTCCATGGTAGAGATTGAAGTTCACTTTCCCACCTTGCAAACAGAAAAGTGGAAAACAATCCACCGGGTGAAATGCCGGGTGGGTGATTTGGAATACCGGGACTATACACCTTCTTCATGGGATACCGGAAAAGGAACCTTTAAATTGTATGTAGAAGCCGGACACGATGGAGCAGGAAGCCGTTGGGCGCAGCAAATAAAAGCAGGCGACGAAATTCTGCTCGGTGCAGTTCATGCGGCACAAATCCCGTTAAAAGAAGGACGAATTCTCTGCATGGTAGATTTGAGTGCTTTGGGGCATGTTTTGAGTTTGAAACAATTGACAGATCAGGGTAGATTTCCAATGGATGTGGCGGTTTTTCTTCATGAATCGTTCCATATTCCGGAATATTTGCAAAAGGAAAATCCCGAGTTTGAATTTTTGTACCGGGAAAATGAACACAATGTATCGGTATTGGAAGAATGGCTCATGTCGAAAAAATTAGCTAACTATGAATCTATTTGTATTGCAGGAAATACGCCGATGGTGTCGCAATTAAGAAAGAAGTTGAAAGCAAATCCGCAAGTGGGGGCACGAATCCTTGCACAGGGATTCTGGTCATAACAAATAGGATATTTATACTATATTAAAATCAACGTAGTCGTTGACAAAGGAAACATACTACTGTTGAAAATCTGCGTTCCTTTTAAGAAGTAGCGACTGAAGGTCTGCTACAGTTCTGTGGGAAAAGTAACGAGCTGCACCGAAGGTGTAGATTGAGTATGTTACCTTTAAAATCTGCGCAATCTATATAATCTGCGTGAAAAAGAGATGTGGATTAAACTTTAGTACTTAAATTTCTATTCATAAGCAGAAATAATAATGAATAATGAGCAGATTCAATTAATCCAATTACCAGCGAAAACGCGTGGAATCGAGATCTATAGAATGACCGATGAGTTAATTTCCATTGTGGAAATAGAGACCGCATTTTTGCCACACAGACATGATCACTACACCTGTTTCTTTGCAGAATCTGGAATGATTAATTTAGGAATTGATTTTAATGAGGTGAAATTAAGCGGGTCTGAATTGCTAATTTCCTATCCAGGCCAAATGCATCACCATTTGAATAACTCCGGAAATGCAAAATTTGAGGGCTGGCTTCTTGCCTTCGATCCCAAGTTCATACATAATGATACCTCCGGATCGGTAGAAGAATCTTTTTCTAATATGGTATTCATTCGTTTGGATGAAGAGCAAAAACAGTGGTTTTCTTCCATGTTCGAATTGATTGACTCGGAGGTAAAACAAGGATCCGCAGCATCAGAAGCTAATCCGGTCATCGGGCACTTGGTAAATGGATTTTTCTCCAAAACAGCAAGTTTGTTTCAATTACAGGAAAGCAACCGTATTTCAGCATATTCATCCAGAAGTATCGAAATCGTAAAGACTTTTAAAAGGTTGGTTCGCGAACGGTTTATTGAGTTGAAAAAACCATCCGAATACGCTGAAATAATGAATATTAGTGTGAGTTATTTGAATGATACGGTGAAATCCATTACAGGCTTCACAACCACGAGTTTTATTCAGCAGGAAGTTTTCAGAGAATCACAACGCTTACTTTGTTATACCAGTAAAAGTATCAAAGAAATTGCCTTTCAATTGGGCTACGAAGATTATAAATACTTCATCCGTCTATTCTCCAAATCTATTGGAGTTTCCCCTTCAAATTTTAGGAAACAAAATCAATAATCGATATTTTTAGTCCGTAATTGAATGTATGGACTATCTCAAATTTGGATAATTTCTTAAATCAACGTCTGTCGGGTGGACACAGATTTTGAATAACCTATTATCTGCGATATCTGTGCCTTCACTGAAGCTTCTGCATAAGCGTTGCGTGAAAAAAGTGTCACTTATATTCTGGAACAATATGTAAATTTATAGATATGACACAAGAAGTAGCATCCTTCAGCGCGAAAATAGAGATCATTGGAATCAATCCATTTGTATTTGTACCGGAACCCGTTTTGAATAACTTGTTTCACGAATTCGGAAAAGACAAAGGTCCTATTCCCATTAAAGGAATAATCAATGGGAAATCCTATCAGCAAACATTGGTGCGTTTTGCAGGTGAATGGAGGTTGTACATCAATACGAAAATGCTACCGAAATCCCCGGAAAGAATCGGAGAGCAAGTCGAAATAAGCATTGAACTGGATCTTTCAGATCGAACGATTCATTCACATCCTAAATTGGTACAAGCATTAAAAGATAATTCTCAGGCAAACGAAGTATTTATCAATTTGCAGCCTTCTCTCCAGAATGAAATTGTGCGCTATATTGCCAATTTGAAAACGGAAGCAAGTGTAGATCGAAACGTAATCAAAGCAATTGACTTCTTACTCGGTAAACAACGCTTCATCGGCAGAGATGGATTGAAATAAAATTCGGCTGGGGAGTAGGCGAGCAGAAAATTTGTGCATTTGTGGTAAAAGAAAGTCTTTTCTGCTTGCAGGAAAGATGGATAGAATAGATTTATATATGAAACAAGCGAGCGTGTTAACCGAGCTTAAATTCGTGAATTCGTGGCAAAAATTGTTTCCTGCCTGCAGGAAAAATAAGTGTAGATTAGATCTCTTATTGGGAAGAAAATTAGAATAGGTTGATAGTTATGGCAAAAACAAAAACAGCAGAAACAACAAAAGATGTAAGCGAGTTCATCTTAGAGTTTACTGATTCGGAGCAAAAACGAAAAGACAGTCACGAACTCATCAAATTGATGGAACAAGTCTCAGGTTTCAAAGCAAAAATGTGGGGACCAAGCATCATCGGTTTTGGAACCTATCATTACAAGTACGCCAGCGGACACGAAGGAGATGCCCCATTATTAGGATTCTCCCCCAGAAAAGCAGCTATTTCCCTATATGTTTCTACCGGAGAACCCGGACAAGATGAGTTTCTGAAAAACTTGGGGAAATTCACCATGGGGAAAGCCTGTATCTACGTCAAAAAACTGTCAGATATTAATCAGGATTGTTTGGTGGAATTAATGAAAAACACCATGACCCTGACAAAAGAAAGATACACATAGTTAAGATCTAAACCACCATGGAATCCTCAACTTGAATTAAATAACTCGTAAAAGGATACTGAATGCTTGCGCAAAAGCTGTAAGATAGGCGCAGCGAAGTACATAATTAAAAAGACATGGATTTTTCAAACAGAGAAGAAGTTAAAAGTTGGTTTGAAGAAATCGACAATAAAGGTTGGTGGACACTGATTGATATAATCTACGATA
The DNA here is from genome assembly GCA_002483265.1 of Flavobacteriales bacterium UBA7666. GTDB lineage: Bacteria > Bacteroidota > Bacteroidia > Flavobacteriales_D > Crocinitomicaceae > Fluviicola. Next base: position 104,271 of record DLHO01000026.1, read on the forward strand.
ACAAACCGGCTCATGTTGAAATAAGAGAAGTTTGGTCGAAATATGCAGGTTTGAGAGTGAGCTATCATGGAGAAGACGAAGCATTTGAAGAACTGGTTAACAGCATCGAAGTAGTCAGTCAGAAAATGTGCGAGATCTGTGGTCAAAGTGGAAGTCATTCCTACATCGACGGCTGGGAAACCACCCTTTGTGACCAACATTTCGAAAGCTCAGACGCAAAGAATAAATCCCGCTAATAATTCTAATTCGCAATTAATTGCACACATTTGTAACGTTTTTTCAGTGCGAAATTGTCCTCGTAAAACCTTCAAAGGATGTTCACGCGTGGATAGAGCGTAGGTACTGTATGGATAGAGTATGGATACTGTATGAAAAGGTTAAGGAATTAACAAGCGTTTTTATTGGGTTTCAGCACTATTTAGCTTCGGAATAAGGGCTTTTCACCTTAACTTTTGACTGCCCTTGTCCCGACCCGCCATTCACATAAATGAGAAGAGAAAGCATTGCTTTCGATAAAGACCATCCGTGTTCCTACGCCAACGCTGATCACCTGCCGCCGCCGCAGATAATTAGGAATTTAGGAATTAGGAATTTAGGAATTAGGAATTTAGGAATTAGGAATTAGGAATTACCATTTATTAACTCCCGTTTTTTTGAATCCGAACTAAGTTTCCCTAACTTCAAAATCAATAAACTAAATTTTCGGTTATGGAATTCAAAAAATTACTTTTTATTAGTTCATTTGTCCTTGTTCCGATGGTTCATTCACAAACACAGGTAATCGGCTCAACAACTCTTTATATAGACACACTATCAGATGATGTGTCCACTCCATGGGAAATCAAAGTAGAAGGAAACTCGCATTTGTGGGTTACGGAGCGCGATGGGTTAGTAAGCCGTATTAACTTAAGCACAGGAGTAAAATCAGTAGTGCTAGATTTGACAAATGAGGTACATGCTGTTAGTGAAAGTGGTTTGCTTGGTTTAGCCTTACATCCCAATTTCGCGGTTACACCAGAAGTTTTCTTTGTCTATACTTATGGTCCGGAAGACAATCAGGGTTTTTTTAAAGAGCGCTTGGTGAAATACACCTTCAACGGAACAAACCTCGTCAATCCCGTTATTTTGATCGACAACATTTTGGCTTGGGCAAATCACAATGGTTCGCGTTTGCATTTTCTTCCCGATAATACCTTGTTAATGTCTACCGGAGAATGTTACGAAAGTCAATTGGCACAAGATTCCAATTCGCTTTCAGGAAAATACCTTCGCGTAAACATGGATGGATCCATTCCTGCAAATAACCCAATTCCCGGTTCGTACGTCTATTCCATGGGACACCGGAATTCTCAGGGAATTTGTGCACTTCCAAATGGCAAAATTATCATTTCAGAACACGGACCTTCCACAGATGACGAACTTCAGATTCTGGAAATAGGTAAAAATTATGGCTGGCCCTTAATTCATGGCTTTTGCGACGAAACATTTGAAGATACGCCTTGCGCAACAGGTCTATATCAGGAACCAATTCGTGTCTGGACACCAACAATTGCCACTTCTGATTTAGTTTATTACCAAAATCCGGGATTTCCGGAATGGGATAATCGCGTATTAATGGTCACTTTGAACGGACAGCGTGTGGTTGCAATGCAGCTGAATGCACAAGGAACGGCAGTTACTGATGAAGATCAGTATTTCCAGGGGCTTTTTGGCCGACTCAGAGATATTGCGATCGGCCCGAACAAAGAAATCTATATTGCAACAAATTCAGGCTCTCATCCAATTCTTCGATTGACTCCTTCCAATCCCTTAAGTGTAACTGAATTGCAGGATCAAACCTCTTTGGTTGTTCCAAATCCGGCAGAAACATCCATTCAGCTTGCAAATAATGCTGCTGCAGAGCAGGTTTCCATTCTGGATCTGAACGGGAAATCGGTTTTAGAACTGAAAAATGTAGAAAGCGGAGATCAGATAGATATTACAAAACTGTCCGCTGGAACCTACTCGGTGGAGGTGAAGTTTGTAGGAAATGATCAGGTTCAACGATCTAAATTGATGAAAGAAAGATAAATCACGACGATCTGCAGGGAGCCAATCCTTGCGGATCCCTAAAGTTTTCATTCCTTTGTAAAAAACAGGAAGTAGTATCTTTATGAAAAAGGCGGAAGCAACGCGCTTGACCATTTTACAAAAAGCATTTGAGTTAATTTACGTCAAAGGATATCAAACAACCAGTATTGATGATATTTTGGCGACCACTCAAGTAACAAAAGGAGCTTTCTACTATCATTTCAAGAATAAAGATGAAATGGGTCTGGCAATCATCAATGAGATCCTGAAACCCACCATGGCAGAAAGTTTCATTGCCCCATTGCAAAACCAAGGGAATCCATTGGTATTCATTTACGAAATGATGAACCACTTGCTGATTGACAATCCGTATTTAAAACCCGAGTTTGGTTGTCCTGCTTCCAATCTCACACAAGAAATGACTCCCTGGAATGTCGATTTCAGTCAGGCACTGAATGAACTGACGAAGCAATGGGAAGAAACCCTGATTGGAGCCTTGGAAAATGGAAAACTGAATGGATTCGTGAGAAATGATGTCAATGCAAGACAAGTTACGTTAATGGTCATGTCCGGATATTGGGGTGTGCGAAATTTGGGTAAACTGGATCAGGGAAAAGAATCGTATGTCCTTTATTTAAAAGAACTTAAGAATTATTTAAAGAGCTTGAATTAATTTTATTTATCAAAACATACTAATTAGTATGTTTTTGAATTATTTTTGCATCGATAAACTTTTTCGATGTATTCAACGCTCATATTTCTTCATTCGTTAACTAGATGGTTTGTAGTGATCAGTTTGATCTATGCAATTTACCGCGCCTATACAGGTTTTAAATCTCAGAGACCCTTTTCAAAAGCAGACAATTCAGTAAGACATTGGACGGCTACAATTGCGCATGTCCAATTAATCATCGGGATTTTGGTGTATACCCAAAGCCCAAGTATCAAATATTTTTGGAAACACAGTAAAGAAGCGCTCCAAAATTGGGATGTTACTTTCTATTCACTCGTCCATGCTTTAATCATGCTTCTGGCAATTGTCGTACTAACTATTGGTTCAGCAAAAGCAAAACGTATGGAACCGGATTCTGAAAAGTTCAAAACCATGCTCCTTTGGTTCTTTATTGCCTTTATCCTCATTTTTATTGCCATTCCTTGGCCATTTTCACCGTTATCAAACAGACCTTATTTCAGATAATATGTTTCAAATTATTCAATCAAAAGTTGGCCGCTTGCGTCTTATCGGATTTCTCGAAGGAATTTCCCTGCTGTTGCTGCTATTTGTAGCAATGCCTTTAAAATATGTACTTGGCATTCCAGAGTTTTCGAAAGTAATGGGAACCATTCACGGAGCTTTGTTTCTGCTTTTTATCTTCAATACTTTGAGTGTTGGAGTAGAGCAGGAATGGAAATTTAAGACAACCACATGGAAAGTGCTTTTAGCTTGTATCATTCCTTTTGGAACGTTTTACATTGATCAGAAAATCCTAAGTAAAATCGATCCGTCAAACAACAAATAGCATGAAAACCATTGGAATTATTTTAGGATTCGTTTTATTGATTTACATCGGCTATCGCACTTATCGCTTTTTGAATCTCGATAAAGGATTGGGAAAGAAAATAGAACAGGGAGCAATTATTCTGGATGTACGAACACCAAGTGAATACAAAACCGGACATATTGAAGGATCAATCAACCTGCAATTGAGTCGCTTGCATGCAGATAAACTTCCGCTGGATAAAACGAAAACGTACATCACTGTTTGTTCCCATGGACTAAGAAGTGTAAAAGCGGTGAGTTTGTTGAAAGAGAAAGGGTATAAAGCGTTCAACGGAGGAGCTTTGGCTGATCTGGAAAGTGAAATTAAGTAGTCAAATTGACCCGTAAAGTCCAATATTTGTTTACTTTCAATCCAGAAATTGAACAAATGGATATTGAAACGATAAGAAACATCTGTCAGAGTTTTCCTAGTGTAACGGAAGATGTGAAATGGGGACACGACCTCGTGTTTTCCGTTGGACTAAAAATGTTCTGTGTTGTTGGATTGGATGAAATGCCCGTTTCGACTTCCTTCAAAGTGAAAGACGAAGAGTTCGAAGAAATAGCCAATCGGCCGGGATTTAAACCTGCACCCTATGTTGCCAAATACAAATGGGTGCTCATCGATGACATTACCCGAATGAAAAGAGCAGATTGGGAATTCTATTTGAAGCAGTCCTATGAATTGGTTAAAGCGAAACTTCCGGCAAAACTTAGAAAAGAATTGGAAAACAACTAATTAATCCCGAAATGAACAAACTAAAACTCTACGTCTGGATTCTATTCATTTTCCTACTGAGCATTCCGGCAGGTTTTCTGACCATTTTAACAGAGAAGCCCTATACACCCAAATCTGATTATCTCTTTATTCTGATTGGTGGAACGATTGCCGTTACCATTGTTGTAGGATCTTTGAGTTTGATTCCGTACTTCGTTTTGAGAAAACAAAATAGTGAGGTTGCATTAAAAAGAGCGCTTCAGTGTTATACCTTTTTTGCTTTGGCACTAATTGCAGTCGGAAGTTACAACTATCCGGAAGCAATGAGAAAACGGGATCATTATCATTTTTCATTGTACTATAAACCACTTTTTGAGAAGATCATTCTGGAAGAAATGGAGGCGGAGAAGGATCAATTGCCAGCTGCTGCATTCAAAAATAAGGAAGTAGTCAGTACGTGTATTCTACTTGAAATTCAAAATAATGACCAGCTCATTGATAGACTAAGAATAGAAAAAGACCCGGAAACTTTTTTCGCAACTGATCCCGAAATAAAACGAATCAAAAAAGACTGCATCGATTTGTATAAATAAGTCCAAAAACTTTTCAATTCTCAATTTTCAATTCTTTTTTATGAAAAAAATAATGCTTTTACTACTTGTTTCCTCCCTGTTTTCTTGTGAAACTTCGGTTGAAACGACTAAGAGTTCTCTCGAAAAAATAGAAATAGATCCACAAGTCGCATTGGATGTATTGAATGATTATGTTGCAAATTGTAACGCGATGAAAGATGCCGGCAAGTGGGTCGAAAATCAGAAGCTATTGACAGATGATTTCAAAAAGGACTATAAAAAAATGATGAAAGAAGCCTGGGAGAACGATCCTGAAATGGGATTGGGATTTGATCCGATTTTCGACGCACAGGATTATCCGGATGACGGATTTAAGATCAGCTCTAAAAAATCTTCCGACGATTCAATCATCATTCTTGAAGGAGAAAACGGTGAGAATGTGAATGTACGATTGGTAGAAATGAATGGGAAATGGCTTGTAGATGGAGCCGGAGCAATTAGAATACCTGAAAAATAATTGACTCGTTCAATATTGAAACAGGTCTATTTCAATATCTTTGCGGAAACTTAAAAAATCACCATGAATCCTAGAAAAATCGTTTTTTCTGTTGCTTTAATTTTAAATGCGTTAGCAGCGACTTCCCAAACATCCGTTTATTTAACCCAGACAAATAGTAAGAGTGATGAATTTCAGGTTGTGATAGTTGATTCTGAAGGCAAGCAAATAACGGCTGCAACCCCGGCTTTTTCGGTACGCAATTTCTCTGAAGGTTTGGCTTCCATTCAAACCATGGACAAAAAGTTCGGATTCATTGATCTCGAAGGTAATCTGGTAATTCCTGCCCGTTTTGCGGCCGTAGGATTTTTCATCGATAATCTGGCTTGGGCTAGAGAGGAGAATGGTAAAATTGGATTTATAGACAGATCGGGAAGCTGGGCTGTTCAACCAGAGTATGATGTCGTTAAACCATTTGAAATAATGAGTGGAATGGCTCGTGTAAGAAAGGATGGACAATGGTTCTACGTGAATCATACGGGGCAGCCATTGATAGTTGAATCAGATGCCTATTGGGATTTTTCGGAAGGTTTGGCTCAAGGTGAAAAAAATGGCTTGAGAGGATTTTTCAATAATGAAGGGAAATGGGTGATAGAACCAAAGTTTGAGGATGCAAAGAAATTCATGAATGGACAAGCTGCGGTAAAAGTCAATGGAAAATGGGGAATCATTGATCAAGCAGAAAATTGGATCGTAGAAGCTAAATTTGATGTGATCAAAGTAGCTGAACACCTTGAATAAGATCTTTTTAGGTGTAATAAATCTTTTCTTGGATTAAACAAGTAGTCGATTTTCTGTATATTTAGATGACTAAAAATCAGGAGTATGATTCAAAGACTATTCACATTAGGTGCTTTCGTTGTAAATGCACTCTTAATTCAATCCCAAACATTGATCGTTCAGGTAAAACCGATGGATTCCAAAACTTGGGGTTATGCTGGAATTGATGGAAAATTGATTATTCCGGCAGAGTATGATAAGTCTCATCCATTTAGTTCAAATGGATTAGCAATCACGTATAACACCAAAGAGCGTCAGTATCACTTTATTGACTTAAAGAATAAAGTTTTAGAAACAGAAGAACCGAAATTTAAAATCAAGGAGGTATTTGGTTTTGGAGTCAAAGGATTTCAAAATGATTTAATTCCGGTTCAAATTGGTTCAAAATGGGGCTATATGAATCAGATTGGGAAAATGGCAATTCCTGCTGTTTATGACGATGTAAATGATTTCGACGGAGGTTTCGCGGCTGTCAAGAAAGGAACTCAGTTCGTAATTGTAGATGTAAAAGGAAAGGAAACTGTCATAGCTACTCCTGCAATTGATGTGCGTGATTTTTCTGAAGGATTGGCACCAATTAGAACCACAGATAAGAAGTTTGGTTTTGTTAATCCGAAAGGTGAATTAATTGTACCAGCTCAATTTGAAAGTGTCGGTTATTTCACCAATGGTTTAGCTTGGGCCAAAACATTCGATAAAAAAGTAGGATACATTGACAAAACAGGAAAGTGGATCATAGGGGCTCAATTTGACGTAGCAAAAGATTTTGATGCAAAAAGTGGATTGGCTCTGGTTCGAACCGGTGAGGAATGGTTCTATGTAAATGGTAAAGGAGTTCCGCTGAAAGTAACAGATACAGAATTCTGGGGGAATTTCTCAGAAGGACTTGCGGAAGGAAAAAAAGGTGTTTTGAAAGGTTTCTATGATGCAAAAGGTCAATGGGTTATTAAACCGCAATTTGAAGACACAAGAGATTTTCACAATGGCTATGCAGCAGCTAAATCTAGCGGTAAATGGGGATTAATCGATAAAACCGGAAAATGGAAAGTGGAACCTCAATTTGATTCCATCAAAGATGTAACTTTGGTTAAGTAATTTGTCTAATCCTGAAAAATAATACGATGTTCAAAACGGCAAACACACTTTTCGCTGGTCTGATTTTTCTGTTTTCGATGCAGGCATCTGCTCAGATGGATGATAAATTTTATTATCCATCCCACGAATGGAAAGAAATTGACTCTTTGAAAGTGAAGACATTCACTCAGAAAGTAGAGGAGGATGTAATTACTGCTTATTTGATTACTCACGTCGAAAAACCAAAAGCAACAATCATTTACTTTCACGGAGCGGGAGGAAATGTTTCAACCTACATTCCATTGATAAAGCCTCTTGTAGAAGACGGTTTTCAGGTATTCATGGTCGATTTCAGAGGATATGGAAAGTCTACCGGAAAACCAACACATCTCAATATAGAATCCGACGGACAAAAAATACTGGATTTCGCTTTGAAGCAAAAAGGAATTAAAAACACAGCGATCCTTTTGTATGGCGCTTCTATGGGGACGCAAATTGCAACTCATTTGGCAGCTTCAAACGAATCAAAAATCAACGGATTGATTCTCGATGGAACAATTTCTTCCTTCACAGATATTGCTACGGCGTATTCTCCGGCGGAACAAAAAGAAATGATCGAGAAGGTTGTCACATCCCCTTATTCTGCAAAAGAAGACATTAAAAAACTAACGAAGATTCCGGTATTATTTATTCATTCCAAAGAAGATGAGGAAGTTCCCTTTTTCATGTATGAAAAGGTGGAAGCTAATTGTGCAGCCAAGCATGAAGCACTGATTTATGTCGGTAAACATTTGGAATGCCCATTGACAGATACATCTGTGTTTTTGACCAAAGTCAATAATGTGTTAACGACGAATTAAATAGTGCTTCTTTATTTAAAGGAATATTCATAGAACGTTAAAATTGTTGCCCAGTTCCTAAGGAATAGGTAACTTAACTCATCTTAAAACCCAAAAGCAAACAGATGAGTAGATCCTTAAGTGTAATTGTTATCACGCTATTATCCTTCGGGCTCTATTTCTTTTTGTCCAATGCTTATTTTTCAGAACTTAGAGTCTGGATAAATGGATTTGTTCCAAGTCTGGGGATCAGTCACTTGGTTGTTTATTTGATCGTTTCATTACCCATTGTTTTAGGAGCTTCCTTTATCAATGAGTTTAAACGTTGTCAAACTACATTAGGACTTAATCGTTCAATTGTCAAGGGAGTAGCATTTCCACTTCTTTGCACGGTTCCCATGTTTATCGGTTTCGCTTGTTGTTTTTCATCGAATACAGATCTGACAGTAGACGAAGTTTTAATTACTGGAGTAGCAGCGGCATTCTTTGAAGAATTTATCTTTCGTGGTTTTCTTTTCGGTCAATTATTTCGTTTCACAAAGCTGGGTTTCATTCCTTCCATTTTGTTAGGAGCTTTTCTATTTGCGGCAATGCATTTGTATCAAAGCAATGACCTGCCAACTTTGATTGGTGTTTTTTCTACTACATTCATGGGAGCAGTGCTCTTTGCTTGGCTCTTTGCTGAATGGAATTATAACCTGTGGATTCCAATCTTTCTGCATTTCTTTATGAATCTGGCTTGGATGATTTTCTCTGTCTCTGATAATGCATTCGGTGGATTTTACGCAAATATCTTTCGTATTCTAACCATTGCGTTGGCAATTATTCTCACACTGTTATACAAGCGCAAAAAGCAGCTTCCTCTCAATGTCAATAAAGAAACAATTTGGATGAAAAATCGGAATTAAATACTAATATTGGATGAATGAAAAATGGCATCTACCTGATATTAATTGCTTTTCTGATTGGATGTAATTCAGCGCAACCTAAACCTGAAAAGAAAATCAAAGAAATTCTTGTTTTTGAATCAGAAGCCACATCCGAAGGTGAAATGGGGCGTTTCCCATTAGAACAAAAGCGCTATAATCGCAAAGGACAGTTGATTTTTGAATTGCTTGGAGGAGAAAGTGGAAGTGAATACACATATGACTCGAAAGGACGAAAAGTAAAAGATGTTTCTATTTTGCATAGTCAGGTCAATTTCATTTCGAAGTTTCTTTATCTCGACAATGACAGCATCTCAAGCATTGAGATCTATACACCGGACGAAAAATTAGACTTCACTATTCATGTGAAATACAATAAAGCTGGAATCAACTTCAAAGACTTGTGTATTAAGGCAGATGGCTCGGTTAAATTTTGGGACGAATATGCATACGATCGTAACGGAAATACAAAACAATGGGTTCGTTATAATCCTGATTCAACCGTTCAATCCAAGGTTCTTTATGAATACGATAAGCAACATCATGAGATCAAAAACACCTGTTCAGGAGAATTGGGAGGAACCTATTCTTTCAAATACAATAAGAAGGGGTTGAAAATAGAAGAAACCGCCTATAATACAGTCGACAAAACATTTCTGTGGTTAAAAGTATTTAGCTACGATGAATCAAACCGGATAACTAAAATGGTGGAATACAATGATCCCAAACACCACCCGAAAAAGCCTTACAGAATATTAAATTATGAGTATAAATTTTGGTGATGGCGAAAACTAATAGTGAACCAATTAATTAACCGATTGTATTACTTTAATATGAAAAATTACCTGATCGTTTTGTTTTTTTTCCTTAAGGGAATAAGCTTTTCGCAAGAAACCGGAACTTTTTACCAAACCCTTGATAAAGAATATGCTTTTAAATTGGATGGAGAAACTTGTATTCTTTACCGGCTTTCAAAGTACAACAATATGGTTTATCGGGAATGGGAGATTTATCCAACTCCTAGAGTCAAAAGCCAGTTAGATAGTTTGGGAATCCTTTTTTCAAATGGTCAATACGCCATTTCCTACGATTATAAGTATTTCCGGGTATGTGATTTAAAGAATGGGAAAGTCAAAGACCGCAGGAGTTATGTTGCGAAGAAACTGGACGATCCTTCCAAAATATATGAAGCAATCAATCATGCGTATTGGAATACTATTTACCGGGAAACAGTTCATGAAACCAGCAATAATTACCCGCTTTTCGAAGAATACTATTACCGCGAAGGCTATTCCATTTGGGATTCACTGTCCTTTAAACAAGCTGTGCCTAAAGAATTTGAAGTGCTTGCAAACGAAGAAAATAAGAGATTAAAAGACAGCTTATCACAGACAAATCAGAAACTGGTTTCCTTAAATGATTTCATTGATAAGAAAATGAATACATTGACATTGGAAGAATTGAAAAACAACTATTTAAGTCGTCCGTTAACTAATTATTGGTACTCTGGTTACCAAGATGAAATGCTGCAGGCTGTTGCTGAAAAACGTCCGGAACTGTTCTTGGAACTTGCAGAAGCCTTGCCCGATGAGAAGTATGCTATTTTTGACGGTGCTTTTGCTATTTCAAGAGATGTAAAAAAGGCATTGAAAAGCTTACCTGATTCTCCGATAAAGAAAGAGTACTTCAAATACCGAAGGAGGGAAAGTTTGAAAATCGGATTGATTGTAACCGGAGTTGTTGCACTAGAAACGGCTATAGTTGGTGGCATAATTACCGGGATTGTTTATCTCATTGTTCGTTAAATTGAAAAGATGTCAGTTATCGAATACTTAATATCGATCTGTTGAAGCAGTTTTTTCTTTTCAATTATCCATTCTACATTTTCAATTCAATTCGAAATAAGCCTATTTTTAATCTCTAAATACCAAAATCATGGAAAAATCAGAATCAGGATCATCGATCTACAGATACCAGGAAAACGACAGAAATGAATTCCAAGCTCCTTCCGGAGAGGGAAATATTGATGAAATTTCGAATCATATTGAGAAGTATGTTGGTAAAATTGACATGGTTTTTCATGAATTGATCTCTGATCAGGTTCACATTGACCTGCATTGGGTAAAACCTTCGGCAGAAAGACCATTTCATACCCTGGTCACTTCAGGAATGAGTGACAGACCAATGACTACTCCAAAAGAAATGAAAGCGTTTCAGTATGCTGAGTTGAGTATTTGTTTGCCTGCAGATTGGAAGCTGTCTGAAGATGATTTTAATGACGAAGAGAATTATTGGCCTTTAAGATGGTTGAAAATATTATCTCGTTTTCCGCATGAATATAATACGTGGCTGGGATATGGACATACAATCCCCAATGGAAATCCACCAGCTCCTTTTTCAAGTAAGTCGAAGATGAACACAATGATGTTGTTGCCATCCATACTATTCGATCCTGCTTTTCAGGAATTGAAAATTAACAAGGAAAAAACAATTCATTTTTACACCATTTATCCGCTTTATTCCGAAGAAGTTAATCTGAAGATGAAAGAGGGGGCAGAAGCGCTTTTTGATGGCTTTGAGCGTGTAGGTTTGACAGATGTATTGGAGCTCAATCGAGAGAATTCGGTTAAGAGAAAGAAATTATTTGGATTGTTTTAATTGGGTTTTATGAATAGATCTTTCTGGCAACCCACATTAGAAAATGAACTTGTACTACTTCGTCCTTTGAAAAGCGACGATTATGACGGATTATACCAAGTAGCTTCAGATCCATTACTTTGGGAACAGCATCCTTCTTTCGACCGATACAAGCCGGAAGTGTTCAAACTATTTTTTGAAGAAGCTCTTGTCAGTGGGAATTCTTTTGTGGTCATAGACAAAAAAACACACACCATTATTGGAAGTTCGCGCTACTATGATTTTGACCTGGAAAATGGGCTTGTAAAGATCGGTTATTCGTTCTTGGACAGAAATTATTGGGGAGGAAATTACAATTTTGCTCATAAAAAGCTATTACTCGATTATGCTTTTCAGTTCGTGGATCGGGTGATTTTCGAAATAGGGGAAACAAATTTCAGATCGCAAAAAGGAACCGGTAAGCTGGGAGTTGAAAAAGGCGCTCATTTTATGTTGGATGTGAAAGGAGAAAAGTTTCCATACATTACTTATATCCTCACGAAAGAAAAATGGGAAAGTCAAGCTGGCAGAAGGATTTGATTCCTTTCTTGTGAATTTAACATTGTTTAAATCACAAAAAGCTTTAAAAAAGTATGTTTTCAAACATTGTGTTATTAACTTAATAATAACGAAAAGCGATGTATTATGAAAACAGTTTCATGGCAACCAGAATTAGAGAATGAGTTAGTACTTCTTCGTCCGTTGGAACGCTCAGACTACGAAGAATTGTATCAAGTAGCTTCAGATCCATTGATTTGGGAACAGCATCCGGTATATAGTAGACATAAACGTGAAGAATACGATATCTTTTTTGAAGAATCATTGGATTTAGGAATGAGTTTGGTAATCATCGATAAAGAAACCAATAAAATATTTGGAAGTACCCGATTTTATGATTTTGACGAGAACGATTCCTCCATCAAAATGGGAGGTACGTTTTTAGATCGGGCACATTGGGGAGGAAGCTATAATTTTTCAATTAAAGAATTAGTGCTTGATTATGCGTTCCGGATCGTTGATAAAGTGATTTTTGAAATTGCAGAAGAAAATATTCGCTCTCAAAAAGCATCTTCCAGGTTTGGAGTGGAAGAAAAAGAGCATTTCATGAAAGAAATTCAGGGAAAAAAGTATCCGTATATTTTGTACGAGTTGACTCCAAATTTGTGGGCAAATGCCAAGCGCATGCGAGCATAGGTTTTATTTATCGTCCGTTGAAGTCATCTTTCTAAGCAATCTTTGACCTCCGTGTGATGTTTTTTAGACTCCGTTCAATCTTCTGCAGTTACGACTGATTTTTCTTTGCGGTTTATTTTTTCAATAGCTCCAATTAGTTAAGTTTCTCGATTAATTTTACAGCACAATCGAATCTCATGAAACGCAAAAGAAACTGGTCTAAAATCATTAAACGAACGCTTATTGTTAGTCTGATCTTCGGACTTTTTTGGTTCTTCGGAGCAAATTGGGCAATCGAATCCAATGCCGAAGGAAAAGTATTCGATCAAGTGAGTGATTGTCCGAAGGTGAAGGTTGCTTTGGTATTAGGAACTTCCAGAACCAACAAAAGAGGAAATGACAACCTCTACTTTTCTTATCGCATTAAAGCTGCAGTTGAATTGTATCGCGCTGGAAAAGTGAAATACATTTTGGTAAGTGGAGATAACAGCATTACGACTTATGACGAGCCAACTGACATGAAAAATGCTTTAGTTGCAGCAGGAGTTCCGGCAAACCGAATTTTCCTCGATTATGCAGGATTCAGAACCCTTGACTCGATGGAACGCGCCTTGAAAGTATTTGGTCAGAAAGAAATCATTGTCATTTCGCAACGCTTTCACAACGAACGTGCAATCTATTTAGGAGAACATTTTGGAATGACAGTTTACGGATATAACGCTCAGGATGTTGTCAAAATGGGTGGTTTTAAAACAAAAGTCCGTGAGCGTTTTGCTCGAATGAAAGTGTTTTGGGATATTATCTTTGGTGTAGATTCTAAATTTCTGGGTACTCCGGTGAAGATCGGATAATTCAATGAAAAAAATTATCAATTATTAATTATCAAGAATGGAAATTCCTCTTGATAATTAAACCATTCATAATTGATAATTAGTGATCATTTTCCCAAAACAGTCAAAACCTGCATGATATCATCGGGCTTGGAGGTTCCGATCAACAGTTTTCGTCCATCTTTGAACACCAATTGCAAGCCGGTTCTTCCAGATACGTTGAATGCTCTCCCTTTTCCAACAAGACTGTAGCGAATTCCCCAACCTCCATATTCAGCCAATGGAGCGTATTCACGAAGATAAACCTCTTCAATATCTTCCCAGTTGTAATTCCTGAATTTGAGTTGTATAGGAAAGAATCTGACGGCAATACCGGTGTCTGAGATTCGTGTTTCCAACTTCATTATGAAAAATAAAAGGGAAAGAATGAGCATAAATAAAAATCCGATCAACAATAAGGCATTATCTACTAAACTGCTCCCGAAAGGTTTTCCAAACAATACTTGTGTCACAATGAAAAAGCCCATTACGCCTTTAATACCAGCAAAAAGAAACCAGAGCCACCATTGTCTGAATTTCTGAGTTTCCGAAAATCGATGATAATCCTTCATAATCTAATTAATTTGAGTTTAAATAATTCCGTTCGATTGAAACTATAACAAACACAATGAAAACCTCAATTCCTTCAATTAGGTATTGATCATTCATTCAGTTCAAAACTGATCGTACTTTTCTGCTAAAAAAGAGGCTTTACTGGTAATGTGAATAGGTTTCACGAGTCATAAAATAGTGTTACTCAAATATAGTATTATTTCGGTAACTTTTCCAATAATAACAAATAAGGTTCCAGCATGTGATTCATGAAAATCTCCTTCGGATCTTGCGGAAACTTGGCATAATATTCCGTATCAGGATAAAGGATAATGAAATTTCCGCAACGCGTAAAAGCCGTTGAATTGGCTAATTGAGGAGGTTCAAAACCTTTTAAATTCTTAGTCATTAATTTACCTAATTTCTGACCCAAATATTTTTCAAATCGCCTTTGAGTTTTCTTGGAAGGTTTGTCCATTTTATTGTACATGTGTCTGACCACCAATCTTGGAAAAAAGGGTAGCTTTTTAATTGCTTTTTTAGCATCCTTAAATGGACTGACTTTATTGAAATCATTGACGGTTTGCACTGAAAATGGTGATTCAGGAACCCAGTCTAAGGAATTTACAGTGTTGTAAGCCCAGCCGCTTTGAGTCATTTTTTCATAGTAATAGGCAAAGTATAAAT
This sequence comes from Flavobacteriales bacterium UBA7666, assembly GCA_002483265.1. GTDB lineage: Bacteria > Bacteroidota > Bacteroidia > Flavobacteriales_D > Crocinitomicaceae > Fluviicola. The sequence continues at coordinate 119,303 of DLHO01000026.1, forward strand.
TCCCTGGTTTTGGAGCTGCACTGCAATAGGTTTTGAACTGAACATCGGCTGGAATGATTCCATTTTCTTTCATGATCAAAAGATGCGCTGTAAGTAGATAAGCCAAAGCTCCACCTTGACTATGTCCTGTAATATAAAACTCCTTTTTTCCTTGGTCTATCTGAGCAAAAAGCAAGGAATCCATATCTTTCCACAAACAACCCAATGCAGTTGTCCAACCCACGTGAACCAATGCTTTCGGATCTTTGGAAAGTTCGTAGTAAAATGTGTCTTTTTCGCTGATTTTAATCCATCCTTTTGCAGGAACCATTCCTGCATAAAAATTAGCTCCCCAACTGGCAAATGTTCCTGTTGTTCCTCTTAAAGACAAAACACCAACTCCGGCTTTATCTTCCCAATAATCCCATTTATTATCAAATCCCAACGTTTTTGAGCGGTATTTAAATTCAAAGCGTTCAGGAGCCGGCATGGAATCCCACGCAGTGCTGTCTGCAAAGCGAAAATTAACTTTCAATAATTCTGTAGCTTCAGATTTATCGTAGCCGGGTCTCAGTTGTGCGTTAGAGAGATTGGAAATGAATACGAGAAAAAGAAAAATGAGCAAAACGTTTTTCATGAACTTAAATTAAATGTGTTAGGTAATCTATGAGGATCAATAAATGGTCTTTTTGAGCGGTCATTAACCGTTTGGTATACGTAATTGATTGAATGCTGCCACCACCACTATATTCTTCTTGCATGAGTTTGCCGATCAAGGCTCGTTCTTTCTCCATCATTGATTTCCACGAATTTTGCCAAGATACAAGCGATTCCTTGTCGTCGGTTTTCATTTTAGACAAAAGAATCCCATAATATTTATCTGCCAGAATTTCATATTCGGAAGCACAAGCCAGATTTGCTTTATTGATTCCAAGTGTAGTAGATTCTTTTTGTAATTGCTTGCTGAATAAATTTTCTACCACAAAGGTATCTTCCAAAAATGCATGTTGAATAGAGTCTGAAAAATCACTTACACCTTCTTCTCTCTGAGTTTTTTGAGCCAATTCATGGCCTTTTGATCTCAATTCGACCCGCCATTTGTTTTTCAATGTTTCCATTTCAGAATCAGAAATTTGGGAAAAAAGTGAAGTGCACTGGAAAAAAAGAAGGAAAAAGAGAGTGCGGGAGATCATGTTTTTGTTTTAAAAGTATAAAATTTCACAGATTTTGGCTAAAAATAAGAAACTTTCCTACAAAAAAGCGAGAGCTCCGTGGCGGGACTCTCGCTTTTTTACCTAAAACTAAACTACTACTTATTATATTCTAGCATCAATTTTCTTCCTTCGGCTTTTCTGTCTTGTGAGACAGAGCCTCAGTCTTCTTTCGCCACGGCGAACTCTTCTTCCTCCTGAGAAATTGGTTTTCTAAATATGATTTTTCCGTCAAAAATATCCATCACAACAGTCAGCGAAGTGTCTAATGTTCCGGCTAATAGTGATTTGGATAATTCATTCAGTACTTGTTTTTGGATGACGCGTTTTACGGGTCTTGCTCCAAAATGAGGATCGTATCCTGCTTCAACCAAATGCGCTTTTGCTTCTTCGGTCATGTGCATTTTAATTCCTTTATCAAGCAGCATCACTTTCAACTGATCCAACTGCAATTGCACGATTTGCTTCACATATCGCTTGTTCAAAGGCGTAAAGATGATCGTTTCATCAATCCGGTTCAAAAACTCAGGTCGGATGGTTTGTCTCAACAATTCCAACACTTTGAATTTTGCTTTGTCCATTGCCTCATGCAGGTTTTCTTCTTTTACTCCTTCGAAACTTTCTTGGATCAAATGAGAACCCATATTGGAAGTCATAATGATGATCGTATTCTTGAAATTCACCGTTCTTCCTTTGTTGTCCGTCAAACGGCCATCATCCAATACTTGCAACAAGATGTTGAATACGTCCGGATGTGCTTTTTCAATTTCATCCAGCAAAACGATCGAGTAGGGTCTTCTTCGCACAGCTTCCGTTAATTGTCCGCCTTCATCATATCCAACGTATCCCGGAGGCGCTCCAACCAGTCTGCTAACGCTGTGTTTCTCCTGATATTCAGACATATCAATTCGTGTCATGGCATTCTCATCGTTGAATAAGAAATCAGCCAGTGCTTTTGCAAGTTCTGTTTTACCAACACCTGTCGGGCCTAAGAAGATAAACGAACCAATTGGTTTGCGCATGTCTTGTAAACCGGCTCTGCTTCTTCTTACGGCATCTGAAATTGCTTCAATTGCTTCTTCCTGACCAACAACACGTTTCCCCAATTCATCTTCCAAACGAAGTAATTTCGAGACTTCACTTTCAATCATTTTATTGACCGGAATTCCTGTCCATTTTGAAACCACATCTGCAATTTCTTCTGCATCCACTTCTTCCTTAATAAGCTTCGAATTTGCCTGCATTTCGATGAGCCTTTTCTTTGCTTCTTCCAGTTGAACCTCCGCTTCTTTAATTCTTCCGTAACGAATTTCAGCCACTTTTCCATAATCACCTGAACGTTCTGCCTGATCGGCTTCCAATTTCAAATGCTCGATCATTTCCTTTGTTTTCTGAACTCCGTCAACGATGTCTTTTTCTGCTTGCCATTTTGCATTGAAGGCATTGCGTTGCTCTTCAAGTGTGGATAATTCTTTACCTAAAGCTTCTACTTTTTTGGTGTCGTTTTCACGTTTGATTGCTTCACGTTCAATTTCCAGCTGCATGATTCGACGATCTAATTCATCCAATTCCTCCGGTTTTGAATTGATTTCCATTCGAAGTTTTGAAGCAGCCTCGTCAATTAAATCAATTGCTTTATCAGGCAAATGACGTTCTGTGATATAGCGTTGGGACAATTCAACTGCTGCGATAATAGCCGCATCTTTGATCAACACTTTGTGGTGATTTTCGTATTTATCCTTGATTCCGCGCAAGATTGAGATTGCATCTTCGGTATCAGGTTCGTCTACTAAAACAGGTTGAAAACGACGCACTAAAGCTTTGTCTTTCTCAAAATACTTTTGGTATTCATTTAAAGTAGTTGCTCCAACAGCTCTCAATTCACCCCTTGCCAAAGCAGGTTTTAAAATGTTTGCAGCGTCCATTGCACCTTCACCACCGCCGGCTCCAACCAATGTATGGATTTCGTCAATGAATAAGATGATCTCGCCATCGGCACTTGTCACTTCTTTTACAACTGATTTCAAGCGCTCTTCGAATTCACCTTTGTATTTTGCTCCTGCAACCAAAGCACCCATGTCCAAACTGTAAACGATCTTAGACTTTAGGTTTTCAGGAACGTCACCGTCAATAATCCGATGTGCAATTCCTTCTGCGATAGCTGTTTTACCAACTCCAGGTTCACCGATTAGAATTGGATTGTTTTTGGTTCTTCTTGTTAGAATCTGAAGCACACGACGAATCTCATCATCGCGGCCAATTACCGGGTCTAATTTCCCTTCTTTGGCTAACTCATTCAGGTTCTTGGCATATTTTTCCAATGATTTGTATGTTCCTTCCTGTTGGTTGGAAGTGATTTTTTCTCCGTTTCTTAAATCCATAATATCTTTTATAACCTTTTTCTTATCGAGTTTTGCATCACGTAATAATTGCCCGATTTGATCTTTTGAATCTATTAGAGCAAGCAGAAGCATTTCTACGGTAGCATATTCGTCGCCATTTTCTTTTGCGATTTTCAATGCGAATTGCAGTGTTTCCTGTGCTTTCGGTGAAAGGTAAATTTGTCCGCCTGAAACTTTGCTCTGACTTTCCAGAATTCGATCCAATGCAAGTTCTATGTTTTTCGGATTTACCTGTGATTGTTTTAATAAATAAGGAACTACATCTCCGTCTTTGAGAAAAATCCCTTTCAACAAGTGTGCATTCTCGATAGCCTGATGCCCTTCTGTTTGAGCATAATCCTGAGCTGCCTGAATAACTTCTTGTGTTTTTATAGTAAATTGATTGCTATCCATTTTTATTCGTTTGCTTCTGTTTGTCAAATCCTGAACCAAATCCCGTTTTCAAATAATTTCAAGACAAAAAGACAGTTTCAGGAAAGTTGAACAGACAAAATGGCATTATTCGATTATGTGCGATGAGCACTTTTAATAGTAATTTAGCGAAAAATTACCCGAATGTCTAAAATCAAAAAAACGTATAAAAAACTCTATCCGTATTTTGTAGATGTATGGCAATACATTGTCATCATCGTGATTTTTATAATTGCCGCAATTTTTATCCTCTAAAAAGGAAGGTTAGAATTGCTTGATCAGATTAAAAAAATCTCTATAATAAGGTGCATAATTTTCTACAGCTGCACTCTTTTGAATGTTGTTTTTGATGTAGGAATAATTCTTTCCGTTCTTGGTGTTAATCATCATGGAGTACATCGTAAGGTTTTTTCCTTCTTTGATAGTCTGTGGAATATAGACAAAATAAATGTACGGGATGAGCGGAGCTACAATTGTCCCAAAAATAATGGCTATAGGATTAAAGTCAGGAAAATAAGAATAATCGATTCTTGTGAAAAGGATTTGTGAGATTCCACGTGCCTCAGTGAATTGGTTTATTAATTCATAATCAATCGAAAAACAATCATTGCCATTATTAGCGCTATTGATCTGCTCTATATAAGCGAGATAGGTTGAGTATTCGTTGAAATCATCTGTTGTTCCTTTTAAAATGGAATCTTTGGTCATGATAACCGGTTCGAATCCAAGTTTTTGGGCATTAGTAACGAGTGTTTTTTGGTATGTTTTTTCAGCAGATTTAATTTCCCATTCTGCCACTCCATTTTTGGAGGAAAGGGATATAATGGGTTCAACGATCAGGATTTTTTTGAAACTTGCTTCTTCTTTGGAAAGTGATGCAATGTATGTTTTCCAAAGCTTTTCCTGCTCACGTTTGCTCAGTGAATTGAATAGGGTAACCGACTCTTTTACAGAATCATTGTGTGCTTTCATCGTTTTGAAATCGCTAATAAAAGAACTGTCACGAATAATGTCCGAAATAGCGTAGATAGAGAATTCTGTAGAGTCAAAAGCTGCAGACGACTGAATAGTTGTGCGTTTTTCCTTAATTCGACTGTATTTAGAACCTTCGGAAAGATTAGTTGTTTCCTTTTTAACTACTGTATCATTTGCTTTATTCAATGCGTTTTGGGCTGCTTGTTGGTAAGTGAAAGGCTGATATGCAGTTAAACTTACATTGTAATACTGCACAAATCCATCCAGGTAGTTTTTGTAAGTATCTTCGAAAAAAGTATCTCCGGGATGTTTGGCGCGCAGGTCATAAATGATCCGCATTCCGATAGTTGCGGCTTCAAAGATATTGGCTCTACGCAGGAAATTATATAAAAGTGAAGATTCACCTTCTACTTTGTAATTTTGCGAATCTCCTTCTAGTTTGAATGCCTGCTGTTGTAAAGACAACCAGGTAATTGCTTTCATTTTGTCGAGATAAAAAGATCCGGGAAATTCTTTTTCCATCAGGAAGATGGAGTAAAGAGCACTTATCATGTTTCCGTCAATGACATCCAGACGGATACTTTCCAGACGGCAAACCGTTCGGAGTTCGAAAAACAATTTGTCATCCAATTTGAAAGAAGCGTTTCCCCAGTTTGTATATTCTGAAACAGATTTTTGAACAGCATCTTTCCGTTTTTTGATGTTCGGATGGGAACTGTAGGTATCATTGTAATCTTCTTCTGCCGTAATAGGTTTGATCTCATAATTGAAACTTTCTTCCGGAATGTACATGTATGCCGTATTGAAATAGTCTTTGGGAAAGGTAAGTTCATCAAATGGAAGATAAGAGTACATTAAAACGTCAAAAGTACCCAGCAATTCTTCTTTTGAATATCCCATTTTGTGATACCTGCTCAATGCCAATTGATCTGCTTCCAATTCTTTTTCTTTGGAAAACTGACTGAGCTTCAAAATTTGTTCACGTCGTTTAATCTCACCTACTTTTTGACTGTTCAGGTATTCTTCGTGCGTGTGTTTTTTTTCGTAATGGGCTATTTCATGAGATAAAACAAAAGCCAGCTGAGCTTCAGAAGACAATTGAGCAATTAAACCGGTGGTTACAAAAATAATTCCCGGAGAAGTAGAAAAAGCATTTGTCTCATTGGATTTAATGGTGTAAAAGCGCAATTCTTTGAATAGTTCAGGATCGTCTTTTAACAAATTTGCCGCAACTTGTTGAACATAGGTAGATATTTCATCTCCATAAATAACTGATCCTGAATATAAAACATTATCCAAACGCTCATGAATCTCTTTCAAATATTTTTGCGCGTCTGTTTTTGTTTTAAAAGTCAGTTTATTGGAAGCCAGATCATTTGCAATCTTTTGAGAAACCGGTGTACTGAAATCTGCCGGCATATTCCCTTTAGACAAAAGTGTTTGGTAATTATTAAAGTCTCTTTGTGAGAATGAAAAAAAGGAAGTAAGGAAAATCAGAACACTAATTCGGATTAATTTAGGTATCAAGTGCAGTTTAGTCATTGTCTATAATTAATTATCTGGCGCAAAAGTAATTCAAAATCAAAAAACAGGGGGAGTAGTTTCCGATTAATTTGGGAATGAAGAGTTGAATCATGAGCTGTTGCAGTCATTGTCAATCCAATAGATTCCTTATTTTTGTTCAAAAGTTAAAACGTTGGAAAATCAACTTGAATTATCAATAGTCGTCCCTTTATTTAATGAAGTAGAATCTTTACCGGAGCTACATGCATGGATTAAGCGTGTATTGAACGATCATAAATTATCTTATGAGGTCATTTTCATTGACGATGGGAGTAAAGATGGTTCCTGGAAAGTCATTGAATCATTGAAGTTGATTGACTCGAATGTTCGTGGAATTAAATTTCAGCGCAATTACGGTAAATCTGCTGCGTTACATACGGGTTTTCAGGCAGCTTCAGGAAAAGTTGTTGTGACTATGGATGCTGATTTACAGGATTCTCCGGAAGAACTTCCGGAATTGCACCGCATGATTACAGAAGATGATTTTGATGTTGTTTCAGGCTGGAAGAAAAAACGTTTTGATCCGATTACCAAAACAATTCCAACAAAACTATACAATTGGGCAGCTCGTCGCATGACAGGAATTCATTTACATGATTTCAATTGCGGACTAAAAGCATATAAAAATGCAGTGGTAAAAAGTATTGAACTTTATGGTGATATGCATCGCTACATCCCGCCACTGGCTAAATTTTCAGGATTCAACAAAATTGGAGAGAAGGTGGTGATTCATCAGGCCAGAAAATATGGAACTACCAAGTTTGGTTTAAATCGCTTTTTGAATGGACCACTTGATTTAATGACCGTAGTTTTCATGGGTAAATTCGGTAAGAAACCCATGCATTTTTTCGGAGCGATGGGTGTTTTGCTTTTCATTATTGGATTTGGAATTACCTTCTATTTGGCAATTGACAAACTATTTATTCATTCAACGGCAATCAAATTGGCAGATCGCACCGAGTTTTTTATTGCTCTTACGGTGATGATCATGGGTGTTCAATTCTTTTTAGCTGGTTTCCTTGCTGAATTGGTAGGCCGAAATTCCTCTACACGAAATCATTACCTGATAGAAACCGAAATCTAATCCTTTCATGAAAAACTGGCATTTGGATGAATCATGGACACTCTTTCTGGATAGAGATGGAGTGATCAATGAACGAATCATGGATGACTATGTCAAACGCACGGATGAATTTATTTTATTGCCGGGTGTTGCTCAATCTATTTCTAAAGCAAACAAGCTGTTTTCGCACGTTTTTGTAGTTACGAATCAACAAGGAATTGGTAAAGGAATCATGACTGAGCGTAACCTTTCGGAAATTCATGCTTATTGTAGTGAATTACTAGAAGTTGAAAACGGACACATTGACCGCTATTATTTTGCTCCGAATTTAGCTTCTGAAAATTCAGATTTAAGAAAACCGAATTCAGGAATGGCGCTTTTAGCGAAACAGGAATTCCCACTGATTGATTTTCAGAAATCGATTATGGTTGGTGATTCCGATTCAGATATCGAATTTGGCAGGAAACTTGGAATGAAAACCGTGTTTATCAGATACAAAAGTGTTTCTGAACACGAAACGGCTGATTTAACTTGTGATTCATTGGAATCGTTTATAAATTTATTGGACTATGGCATTTAGGATCATTTTTGTTGCGTTATTTTTTGTTGCTTCAAGTGCATGGAGCCAAACGATTAATCAAAAAGATACTCAAGGAAGAAAGCAGGGAGCATGGCAGAAAACCTATCCCAAATCACGCGCTTTTGAATACAAAGGACAGTTTAAGGATGATAAACCTGTTGGGACGTTCTACTATTTCTATCCTTCTACAAAGAAAAAGGCTATTGTAACCCACGAAGAAAAAACGGGTCGTTCCTCTTCTGTAATGTATCACGAAAATGGAGTTTTGATGGCGAAAGGAATTTTCCGGAATCAGGAAAAAGACAGCATTTGGGAATATTACGGTCCTTCCGGAAGATTGAGCACGAAAGAAAGCTACTCGAAAGGGAAATTGAACGGAAATCAAACGGTTTACTACATATTTGAAGATCCGACTGATAAACGCGTAATCGTAGCTAAAGTCACACCTTATAAAATGGGAGTAATCAACGGAGATGCGATTGAATACTTTGATACAGGCGTGATTAAGAGTAAAGTGACTTACATCAACGGAAAAAAAGAAGGAATAGCTGTTACCAATCATCCGAACGGTAAAGTCATGATCACAGAGCGTTTTAAAGGAGGGATTCAGCACGGATGGCAATCTGCCCACGACCAATCGGGAAAAGAAACCGGGAAACAGTATTACAGGTATGGAAAACGAATTGAAGGAAAAGAATTGGAAGAATATCTGAAGCAACTCAAAGCTAAAGGAATCAATCCAAACGGGTAATTCTTCAATTAGATCTCCCTTTTGAACAATACGGTTCTATCCATTCTCTTTTTTTTGTAATTTCAATCCGTGATTAGAAAATTTGGAATCTTAGTAATTGCTTTTTCATGCATACTTGTTTTTCTTACAACCAATTCGTGTAAGAAAAATCAGGAATTTGACATGTATTACGATTATTTTCCTTTAAACGAAGGTCATTATGCCATTTATTCCGTGCATGAAGTTGTTGTGGATCAGCAGATTAATCTAAGGGATACGTTCGATTATTTCATTAAAACAGTTATTGGAGATACAATCACGGATAATTCCGGTCGAATAGCCCGGGAATTTGAACGCTATTACAGTGCGAATTCAAACGGACCCTGGACCATTCATGATGTTTGGACAACCATTATCGACAATGGAAGAGGGGAATTGGTGGAAGAGAATAACCGGGTAATTAAAATGGTCTTTGCGCCTAGTGAAGACGATGAATGGGATATGAATGCCTTCAATACATTAGATCCTTTAGCCTGTTATTATTCGAATATCCATCAAGCTTATGCTTTGGGAAATAATACGTTTCCATCTACCGTTACTGTTGAACAGGAAGATTTTACCTCATTTATTGATTCCCGCCGGAAGTATGAAGTATATGCCAGAGGAATAGGGTTGGTGCACAAATACTTTAAGGACTTCATTATTATCAACGGGAATCCCTCGAATGTAAAGAAAGGACACTTATTGGAGATGCGCCTGATATCTTCGGGGAATTAAAGAACTCCCATTCGTAAATTAATTTTACTTTTGTCCGCAAACCATTCGTAATGCTATTTTCAGAAGTTAAGCAAGATTGTACATTTTTTAGAGGGAACATTCCATGTAAACCAAACAAAACGGATGGTTCGGTTTGTCCCACTTGCAATCACTATACTCCGATCAGCAAACGGATTTTGATCATTAAACTAGGGGCCTTGGGGGATGTGATCCGAACAACTCCTTTGATCGTCAAGTACAGAGAACTTTATCCAAATTGCCACATTACCTGGTTGACACAATCTCCGGAAGTATTGCCATCGAATGATATTGATGTGATACTGAAACCAGATGCATTTTCCTTGTTTTTGATTGAAAACTCCAAATTTGATATTGCTATCAACCTGGACAAAGAGTTAGAGGCTTGTTTGTTGCTGACCAAATCAAGTGCATCTGAAAAGTATGGTTATGCTTTCAATAATGGAGAAATAGTTCCTGCAACACCGGCAGCCGAGCATAAAATAATGACCGGATTTTTTGACGATTTATCTCAAAAGAACACGAAGAGTTATTTGGAAGAGATCTTTGAGATTTGTCACCAATCGTTCAATATGGAACCTTATTTAATTCGTAAGAATAAGGAACTGACAAGTAAGTGGAGTGAAACAATCACAGATTTAGCAGCAGGAAAGCAAGTTGTTGGACTCAATACAGGTTGCGGTCCTCGTTGGAATACGCGTTTGTGGCCAATGGATTATTGGGAAAGTTTAGCAGAGCAATTAAGAGAATTGGGATTCTTCCCTGTTTTTCTGGGAGGAAGTTTAGAGCATGATAAAAACACAATCATGGCTCAGAAAACCAATGTTTACTATCCGGGACATTTCTCATTGGAAGAGTTTATTGCACTAACCGACAGCTGCAAGATTATCGTTACTCAGGTCTCGATGATGATGCATATTGCTACGGCACTTCAAAAGGAATTAATCTTAATGAATAATATTTTCAACCGCCATGAATTTGAATTGTATGGTCGGGGAGAAATAGTGGAGCCTTCCAAAGGCTGTGTTTGTTATTATGGAAACTCCTGTATCAAAGGAGAATCTTGTATGCATGACTTATTGCCGGAGCAAATCGTTGAAACGATCAGCAGAAGATATATCTAATCAAATGAAAATAGCATTTCTATCAACCTTTTTTCCTTTCAGAGGAGGAATTGCGCAGTTTAATGCAAGTCTTTACCGAGCATTCGAAAAGAAAAATGAGGTGAAGGCTTTTACTTTCAAAAGACAATATCCCAATATTTTATTTCCCGGAGAAACACAGTATGTAACGGAAAAAGACGTGGTTGATCAGGTTCCTGCAATTCAGGTTTTGGATACGGTTAATCCGGTAAGCTATGCTTCAACGGCTAAGAAGATCAATCAATTCAACCCGGATGTATTGATCATGAAGTATTGGATGACTTTTTTCGCTCCGTCCTTGGGATGGGTTTCGAAGAAAATGAAAAAGAATACCAAAACGATTTGTATTCTGGATAACCTGATTCCTCATGAAAAGCGTTTTTTTGATACGGCATTCAACAAGTTCTTTTTAAAACACGTAGATGGTTTTGTAGTCATGTCCGATAAAGTCTTGAACGATTTACTTATTTCCAAGCCGGAAGCAAAGTACATTCGATTGGATCATCCCTTATATGATCATTTTGGAGCGGTTAAGACAAAAGAGGATGCTTGTAAGGAGTTGAAATTAGATCCTGAAAGAAAATATGTGCTCTTTTTTGGATTTATCCGCGATTACAAAGGTCTTGATTTGTTAATTGAAGCCTTCAGAACGGTTGATCCATCGCTTCATTTGATTATTGCGGGTGAAGTATACGGAAGTTTCGAAAAGTATCAGAAACAATTGGATGATTCGAATATTTCGGATCGGGTTCATCTATTCAATCACTATATTTCAGATTCAGAAGTTTCAAGTTTTTTCTCGGCTTCCGATGTTTGCGTTTTGCCCTATAAAAGCGCTACTCAAAGTGGGATAACGGCAATTTCCTATCATTTCGACCTGCCAATCATTGCAACAGATGTTGGCGGATTGAAAGAAACCATCCATGACGGGGAAACGGGAGTAATTGTAAAAGAAATTACCAGTAAAGCGATTTCTGAGGCAATTAGCGCTTATTTCGAAGGAAACTCAAAAGAATTTTATTTTGAAGCAATTCAGAAATACAAAAGAGCCAATTCCTGGGAGACTTTTTCCGATAAAGTGCTCGATTTTATTGAAGATTTGAAATAAAGACTAAAAATTTAGCACCGTTCGCAAGCTATTTTTACTCGGAATCGGGATTTTTTTTCCACAGGTTTCAACAATCATGGCAATTTTTATCCTAAAGTATATATATTTGCGACCTTAAAATACAATCAATCAAAATGCGTAATAAAGGATTTTTCTGGTTTTTAACCATTTTGCTTACTGGAGTATGTGTATATCAATTATCATTTACTTGGGTAGCAATTGGCGTTGAAAACGATGCTGAACGAGAGGCACTAGGACTAGTTGAAGATTTAAAAGTTAAAGCTGCTGCTACGGATAGCAATAAAGTTGCTTTATCTAATGGAACTATCATCGATTTCAATAAGCCTGAAGCGTTTGAACTTGCTAAAGCAGCAATGATTAACCAGGTTTTATCAGAGAAAGCAGAAAAAGCTGTTTATCCTGTTATCGGATCTAAATTTAAAGATGTTAAAGCACGCTCATTGGCGTTCGGTTTGGATCTTGTGGGTGGTATGAGTGTAACAATGGAAATCGATGTTCCTGCGTTCGTTAAATCATATGCACGTAGCTCAAGAGATTTGAAGTTCCAGACACCATTTGATGAGGCTTATAAAATCCACACGACAAAAGGTGGTGATTTCATTGATTTATTCATCGAGAAATTTGAGCAAAAGAATGGATCAGACAAATTGGTTCGTCAGTTGAACATCGGTGAAGTAAAAGAATTGTCTTATAACTCTACCAATGCAGAAGTTGCTTCTTATTTCCACGATAAGATTGCAAGTTCAATGGACGGTGTAGAACAGATCATGAGTAAGCGTATCAACCAATTTGGTGTTGCGCAACCAAATATTCAAAAAGAATCACGTAAAAATCGCTTGTATATTGAGCTTCCAGGGGTTCAGGATGAGGCAACAGTTGCTAAAAAACTACAATCGACAGCGAATTTGGAGTTCTATGAAACATATGTGTTGCAAGACCCAAATATTCAACAAGGTTTGTCTAATGCAAATGTTCTTTCAAGAACTGCTGAGATTAAGAAAACTGCAATTGATACGACAGGTGTTTCTGATGATTCAACAAAAGTAGCAGCTAAACCGGCTCCGGCTAAACCACTTTCTTTGAAAGGAAATGGATTAAAGAAACCATTATTCGATTACTTGAAAGTAGCACCGGGAATGGGACTTGGAACTGCAAATGCTGAAGACAGAGATGAAATCGATGAGATTTTAAAGCGTGCAGATATTATTAGTGGATTTCCGGCAGACCTTAAATTTATGTGGGGTGCTAACCTGGAAGACATTGGTGAAGGTAAAAAAGGATATGTATTATATGCTGTAAGAATTCCTGAAGGCGGAAAAGCTATGGTTGGAGGTGAAGATGTGAAGTCTGCAGTTCGTTCATTCAATCAGCAAAACCTTCAAACTACGGTAAGTGTAACGATGTCAATTGACGGTACTCAGAAATGGGCGCAAATGACAGAGCGAAACGTTGGTCGTTCGGTTGCAATTACAATGGATAATGTAGTTTATTCTGCACCGGTAGTAAACGAAGCGATTAAAGGTGGAAGCACTGAGATCTCTGGTAACTTCAGTATCGCTGAAGCAGATGATTTATCCGGATTGTTAAACGGAGGATCACTTCCTGCACCTTGTGTGATTAAACAACAAACGAAAGTAGGGCCAACAATTGGTAAAGAAAACTCAGAAGCTGGATTAGTTTCTTTTGCTTTTGCTTTCCTTGCAGTATTCATTTACATGTATTTCTATTACGGAAAAGGAGGTTTGGTAGCAAACATCGCTTTGGCTGTAAACGTTATCCTGATCTTTGGTTGTTTGGCATCTTTCGGAGCTGTATTGACATTGGCAGGTATCGCAGGTATCGTATTAACAATTGGTACGGCGGTCGATGCGAATATCTTGATCTTCGAACGTATTAAAGAAGAAAATGCCGCAGGAAAATCAGCGGAAGAAGCAGTAAATATTGGTTTCATCAAAGCATTACCTTCCATTATCGATGCGAACGTAACTCACTTATTGGTAGCAATGATCCTAAAGATCTTCGGAACTGGTGAGATTGAATCTTTTGCAACTACATTGATCGTGGGTATTTTCACATCTGTTTTCTCTGCAATCATTATTTCCAAGTTGATCATTACATCTTCTTTGGAAAAAGGAAGAAAAGTATCTTTCAGTACGAAGTACACACACAACATGTTCTCAAACTTCCATTTCGATTGGATTGGTAAGCGTAAATATTTCTACATCTTCTCAATTACTGTTACAATCTTAGGAATTGCTGCTTTTGCAACAAGAGGTTTGAAACAAAGTGTTGAATTTACAGGAGGTAGAACATTTGGTGTGAAAATGGAGAAACCTGCAGATACTGAAACGATCAGAAAAGCGATGGAATCTGTTTTCATTGAACCAAACGGTGAAAAATCGAATGTAGAGATCAAGAATAAATCGAATTCTTACAACGTTGAAATCACTACAAACTATTTGTTAGCTGATGCATCTGCAACTTCAAAAGTTGAAGATAAAATGAAAGAAGGATTTGAAACAATCAAAGGGAAATCAGGAGAAATTCAGGTAACAGATACCCGCTCGATCTCAGCTTCAGTTTCTGAAGAGATGTGGTCTTCGGCAACTCTTTCCATTACCTTGGCTTTGATTGCAATTTTCGCATACATCTTTATTCGTTTCGGTCAATGGCAGTATTCATTGGGAGCAATCTTAGGATTGGCACATGACGTGATATTTGTACTTTCTGTTTTCTCATTACTTCATGGAATCTTGCCATTCAGCTTAGATGTGAATCAGGCCTTCATTGCAGCGATTCTAACAGTAATCGGTTACTCAATGAATGATACCGTGATTGTATTTGACCGTATTCGGGAGAGCTTGAACTTTGATAAGAATCAGCACGAAGCGAAAGAAGTAATTAATGATGCATTGAATAAGACCTTGAGTCGTACGTTCAATACGTCGATGATCTTGTTTGTTGTATTGTTGATCATGTTCATTTTTGGTGGGCCTGCAATTAAAGGATTCTTATTCGCACTATTGGTTGGTGTTGTGATCGGAACATATTCTTCCTTGTGTGTTGCTACACCAATCTTGGTTGACTTTACGAAATCATTTAAGATTAAGAGTAAGAAATAAAGATACTTAACTAGTTAAAAGCGGCTCTTCAATAGATGAGCCGCTTTTTTTTATGCCGTTTTTTACAACCTTTTAAATAAAGTTCAATCAAAATAGAAAAGGTTCAAAGAGTTCAAAAGTTCAACATTTTTAAACCACTGGAACTTTTTGAACAATTTAACTTGTAAAACGCACGCCATGATAGTTATCGTTTCACTTGTTCTCGCGTTACTTGTCGGGAATATTCTAATTCAAAGAAGAGATTGATGGGGCTTTAGCCCAGAATGAGAAACAGAAACAGAATAAGGATTAGAACATCATTCTCTCCGCCATGGCGGACTCATTCTCATTCTCCCCCGATAGTTATGGGGACTGAACCATTATCCTCCGAAAGGAATTTTTAAGGTCTCACTGTTTTTTCGCAGATAATAGCGCAGAATAGTTCTTGCATCTTTATCTTCCGGATGTAAATCAATAAATCGAAGCCAATTTCGATGAGCTTGTTTTAATGTATAATATGGAACAAAACCAAAACCGCGATAAGAGCCATTTTCGATCCATATAACGCTCTTTTCACGTTTGTCCCGACCATTTTCCACAATAAAGAAATTATCGTCGTCAAAAGTCAATAAATTGATCAATTCACTTACACGCAAATTGTACGATTCAGGAGTCTCAACTCCAACACAAGCTCCGTGGCATTTTCGCACCTGATAACCAAAACAACTTCCGCTCGTTTTTTCCAAACTGCACAACTTCTGACATAACTGATGTTTTTCAACCAAATTGAAAATGTATTCATTTGCTTCGCGTTTGGTTGTAAAGGTCGTAATAGGTGCGCTGGATGTTTTACTTATTTTATCTACGTAAAGCTGCAAGTATCCTGCCTGATCTTCGTAATCGAACAAACCGTAAGTAAAGCTGCTTTTTCGAAGTGCGCGATTGTAATGAGGTTTATGTATTTTGATTAATTCCGATTCAAAGAGTAAAGCTATCAATTCAGAACCCGTTAATTCAAATTCAATCCGGGCAATTTCCTGCCTCATTACCGAACCTTTGAGCGTTTTTGAATTTTTCAAATGCTGTTCAATCCGCTTTCTGATGTGTTTACTTTTACCAATATAAATCAATTGGTTTGTATCGTTATAAAACTTGTAAACGCCTGGCTTATTCGGGATTTCTTCCAATATTTCTAAATCCAGATTCGGATGCAGTATTTTCGGATTAACTTCTTCCTGAATAAATGTTTGCAGTCCTTTCGAATCTGTTTGATGTAAGAGAGTGAACAAATGGGCTGTAGCCTCTGCATCACCTTTTGCACGGTGTCTGTCAGTCAAATTAATGCCTAACGCTTTTGTAAGTTTACCTAAACTATATGATTCGTGATTGGGAATCACGTAGCGGGAAGCTCTTACGGTACATAAATGTGCTTTACGGTAATCGTAGCCCAATAATTTGAACTCGTGACGAATGATTCCATAGTCGAAGCCTACATTATGAGCCACAAAAATGCAATCTTCCGTAAATTCAATGATTTGTTTGGCTATTTCGTAGAATTTGGGTGCATCAACCACCATTCTGTCGTGAATTCCCGTTAATCTGGAGATAAATTCAGGAATGGGCATTTCCGGGTTCACCAGGGTCGAAAATGAATCAATTATCTGATGTCCATCATGCTTGTATATAGCGATTTCCGTAATCTTGGAAGATTTAGTTGACCCGCCGGTTGTTTCGATATCTACAATTGCATAATTCACGGCACAAATTTACGGATTTTTTGGTGCTTGATTTGTCAATCTAGTGTCGCAACAGCAGAAATTAATTAATAGTCAGTGAATAATCCTTAAATTTGTCGAAAATAATATCAAAATGGCAAATAAGAGATTAATCAAAAAACAATTGAACGGGATGATCATCGACGTTCTTGATGAATGTTTTTCAATCCAATTGTATAACGAATCTAAAACAGAAGTTACTGAGAAATTAATTGAAGAAGCTTTGAGTTTTGGAGATGATGTTTTGACTAAAATTCACGAAGCTAAATCAAAGAAAGATTTCCCTGTTATTCG